>NZ_CP100445.1:1314167-2628335 GCF_024227435.1 Natrinema caseinilyticum | reverse complement strand
GACGCCGACGAGCAGTCCGTCGCCACGGACCTCGCGGACGCTGTCACCGAGCGCCGCCTCGAGTTCGGTGACGAGGTAGTCGCCGATGTCGGCGGCGTGAGCGGGCCACTCCTCTTCGACCAGCGTCGAGACGGTCGCGTGGACCGCCGCGGCGACGACGGGACCGCCGCTGAACGTGGCGTTGTGCGAGGCCGCGCCCTCGGCGATCCAGTCTCGCACCGCGACCGCGCCGACGGGCAAGCCGTTGCCAAGGCCCTTCGCCGTCGTCAGCACGTCGGGCGTGACGCCCGCGTTCTGGCAGGCCCACATCCGGCCGGTGCGGCCCATGCCGGTCTGGACCTCGTCGAAGACGAGCGCCGCGCCGGCCTCGTCGGTGCACTCGCGGGCGGTCTCGAGGTAGCCCGCGGGCGGGACGTTGATCCCGCCTTCGCCCTGGATCGGCTCGAGGATCACGGCCGCGGTCTCGTCGTCGACGGCGGCAGCGAGTTCCTCGCCGTCGCCGTAGGGGACGAATTCCACGTCGCCTGCCAGGGGTTCGTACGGCTTCTTGTACTTGTCCTTCCAGGTCGCCGCGAGCGATCCCATCGTCCGCCCGTGGAACGAGCGGGTCGCGGCGACGATCTTCGACTCGCCGGTCGCCGACCGGGCGAACTTCAGCGCAGCCTCGTTGGCCTCGGTCCCGGAGTTGCAGAACCAGGCCGACTCGAGTCCGTCGGGCGCGGCCGCGACGAGCGCGGCGTAGGCGTCCTCGCGCGCCTGGACGGGATACGAGGAGTCGACGAACGTCAACTCGCCGACCTGTTCCTGAACGGCCTCGACGACCGCCGGATGCGAGTGTCCCAGCGGCGTGCAGGCGTAGCTCGCGCCGGCGTCGAGGTACTCCGTCCCGTCGGCGGTGTAGAGGTACGGCCCCTCGCCGCTCTCGATGCCGATCGGTTTGCTTCCGGAGACGAAATCGAGGTCGCTCACTGTGCGGCCCCCTCCGTTTCGGCGTCCGTCTCGTCCGCGAGCACGCCCGGCTCTATGGTCGTTCCCTCGCCCGCGAGCGCGCTCGTGATCGGTTCGTCGGCGTTTGCGGTCGCGACGGTGACCGACGCGGCGCCGCCTTCGAGGGCCTCCGTCGCGGCCATGACCTTCTTCGTCATGAAGCCTTCCGCAGCCTCCGTGACGGTTTCGAACTCCGCGGGCGTGGCTGCCGAGTCGATCTTCGTCGACTCGTCGTCGGGGTCCTCGTAGATCCCCGACACGTCCGTGAGGACGACCAGGTCCGCCTCGAGCGCGCCGGCGATCGCGGCCGCGGCACGGTCGGCGTCGGCGTTGACCGCGGTGTATCCGCCTGCCTTTTCGCGTCCGAGCACCGGAACGGAAACGACGGGCGTGTAGCCGCCCGCGAGGACGGTCTCGAGCAGGTCGGCGTTGACCGACTCGATCGTCCCCGAGTGGTCGCCGCGCTTGATCTTCTTCTTGCCGTCTTCTTTCACGCGGACGGCGGACTTCCGCTTCCCTTCCAGGAGCTTGCCGTCCGTGCCGGAGAGGCCGACGGCGTCGACGCCCTCGTTGTGCAGGCTCTCGACCAGATCGGTGTTGAGCTTGCCGGGCATCACCATCTTGAAGACGTCCATCGTGCGTTCGTCGGTGAACCGGCCGACGACGCCGCCGGGCGTCTCGACGTAGGTCGGTTCGTAGCCCAGTTCTTCTAAGGTCTCGTCGACGGCGGTCGAACCGCCGTGCGTGAGGACGACGTCTTCGCCCCCGTCGACCAGGGAAGCAACGTCGGCGAGTGCACCTTCGGGATCGACGGCGCGAGCGCCGCCGATCTTGACCACGGTCGTCATGTCAGGGTGCCCCCACGGGGTGCAGCCCCGTGAACCCGAGGCCGGCCGTCTCCTCGAATCCGAGCGCGACGTTCGCGGCGTGGACCGCCTGTCCGGCCGAGCCTTTCATCATGTTGTCGATCGCGGAGAAGACCACGACGCGCTTGTTCGACGGGTCGAGTTCGAAGCCGACTTCGGCGAGGTTGGTCCCGGCCACCGCCTTGGGTTCGGGGTAGCGGTAGACGCCGGAGCCGCCGGCGGCCATGCGGACGAACGGCTCGTCCTCGTAGCAGCCGCGGTAGGCCTGCCAGAGGTCACCCTTCGAGACGGGGCCCGACGGAAAGACGTGGTTCGTCGCGCTCGCGCCGCGGACCATGTCCACGGCGTGGCACGTGAACGCCACGCTCGTACCGAGGAACTGCTCGATCTCCGCCTCGTGGCGGTGTCCAGTCGGTGCGTACGGGCGTACGACGCCGGAGCGTTCGGGGTGGCTCGAGGCCTCGCCGCCGCCCGCCCCGCCCTCGGAGGAGCCGACTTTCACGTCGACGACGATCTGCTCGTCGCCGTCTACGATGTCGTGTTCGAAAAGCGGGTAGAGCCCGAGGATCGTTGCGGTGGCGTTACAGCCGCCGCCCGCGATGAGGTCCGCGCCCGCGAGGTTCTCGCGGTTGATCTCCGGAAGCGCGTACTCCGCGCGTTCGAGGTACTCGGGCGCCTCGTGACCGTCGTACCACTCGTCGTACTGGGCCTCGCTCTCGAGGCGGAAGTCGGCCGAGAGATCGACCACGGTGTCCGCGACCTCGAAGAAGTCGTCGATCTGACCCATGGAAACGCCGTGTGGCGTCGCCACGAACAGCACGTCGACGCTCTCCAGATCGTCGGGTTCCGTAAACCGGAGGTCCGACCCGCGCAGCGGCGGGTGGACGGAACCGACGCTTTTGCCGGCCTTCGAACGGCTCGTGACCTCCGCGATCTCGAAGTGGGGGTGGCCCGCGAGCAGGCGCAGGAGTTCCCCACCCGTGAAGCCGCTGCCGCCGATGACCGTCGCGGTGACCGACTCGGCCATCTCGTCGCCGTCGGTTTCGGCGTCGACCGCCATCAGGCGGTCACCTCGAGTTCCGGATCCGCCGCCTGGGCTCTGGTCTCGAGCCAGTCGACGACGGAGCCGGCGACGTCGGTCTCGACGGCGCCGTCGAGGGCTTTGAACTCGACGGTGTGGTTGACTTCGTGGACGGTGTACGAGTCACCCGTCTCCATCAGGTCGACGCCGAGGAGTCCGCCGCCGACGGCGTCGCTCGCCTTCCGGACGAGTTCGCGCGCCTCGTCGTCGACGTCGAACGCGGTCGTCTCCGCGCCCTTGGCGGCGTTGGTGATCCAGTGGTCCGACGAACGGACCATCGCGGCGATGGGTTCGCCGTCGGTCGCGACGACGCGAACGTCCCGACCCGGTTTCTCGACGAACTCCTGGACGTAGAACACCTTGTGCTCGTAGTGGCCGAGCGTCGCCTTGTGTTCCAGTATCGCCTCGGCGGCGTCTCGAGAGTCGATCTTGGCCATCAGGCGCCCCCACGAACCCACGACGGGTTTGAGGACGCACGGATAGCCGAAGTCCTCGATGGCTTCCATCGCGGTCTCCTTGGTGAAAGCGACTTTCGTCGCGGGCGTGGGTACCCCCGCGGCCTCGAGGGCGAGGCTATTTTTCACCTTGTCCGCACAGACGTCTGCGGTTTCGTGGCTGTTGACCACGGGGATGCCGTACGCCTCGAGGAACTGCGTGGCGTACAGGCTCCTGCTCGTGGCGAGACAGCGATCGACGACGATATCGAGGTCGTCGAACCCGTCGGGAACCGTCGAAATGTCGAACGTCTGTTTGCGGACGTCGATCTTCGTCACCTCGTGATCGCGCTCGCGGAGCTCGTTCAAGAGGAGCTTCTCGTCCTTGCGAATCCGTGAATAGAGTATGCCTACGTTCACGCGAGCCACCTCTGAGTGGATGTGTGAGACCCGTCAGGACCTCCTGAAGTCGTGTACGCAGCGCGGGCCGATGTCGCGCCCGTCTGCAAGGTCACTCACCCCAGTCCTCTTCGAGCTCGGGGGCTCGCTCGAGGACTGGCGGCTCGGTGTCGACGACTTCCAGTTCGGCGCCACAGGTCGTACAGTCAACGATCTCTCCGACTTCCAGATCGTCGTGCAGGGACACCTCCGCCCCACACTCGACGCATTCGGTCATTGTATTCGCACGTGGGAGCCGGGCTCCCTTAAAGCCTTCGAACTTAACAGCAAAATTATACTATCCGCACCCCACTCTAACGGACCGTAGACGCTATCATACCGCAGGTTTACTTTGACATATCATCAATTAGGTAATTCATCCCCCCGCGGGGATCGTCGTCGAACCGGCCGACCGGCGACCCGAGAGAGCGCCGGCGGTTCCGCCACCGGTGGCCGAGCGACCACGTCACACATACTCGTTCACCTCCGAGCGTAACGCTTCGTGTGCCGCCTCGAGCGCCCCGATCAGCTCCCCGCGTTCGTCTTCGTCCGCCGCGAGGGACTCGCGGGCGGACTCGAGTTGTCTCTCGACCGCGTCGGGGGCGGGCCCGCCCCGCGAGTCGCGGCTCGCGACGCTCGCTGCGGGATCGAGCGCGTCCTCGACGGCGGCCGGATCGACGTGAGCCGCGAGCGATTCGCCGAGCACGTCGTGTGCCGCGGACTCGAGCGCATCGTAGTCCGCGCCGTTCTCCGCGGCGACGGCGACCAGTTCGTGCGCCGTCCTGAAGGGGAGGCCGTTCGCGGCCAGTAGATCCGCGACGCCGGTCGCCGTCGAGAACCCCTCGCCAGCTTCCGCCGCCAGCACCTGCTCGTTCCAGTCGGCCGTCGCGATCGCACCGGCCGCGACCTCGCTCGCCTCGGTAACTGCATCGACCGTCTCCCAGGCGTAAGTCGTCGCCCGCTGGAGGTCGCGGTTGTACGCGCGCGGAAGCCCCTTGAGCGTCGTCGTCAACCCCTGGACGCCGGCGGCCGCGTCGCCCGCGACCGCGCGGACGAGTTCCAGCGTGTCCGGGTTCTTCTTCTGGGGCATGATCGACGACGTCGAGGAGTAATCGTCAGAGAGGTCCACGAACCCGCGGTTCGCGAAGATTATCACGTCCTCCGCCATCCCGGACAGCGTCGTCGCGTGGGTCGACAGCGCCTGGACCGCCTCGAGCAGAAAGTCCCGACTCGAGGCGGCGTCCATCGAGTTCTCGACGATAACTGCGGAGCGTTGCTCCGCCGAGTTCCCGCTCGCGTCGCTCGCGGGACCGCCGTCGAATCCCAACAGTTCGGCCGTGCGCTCGCGGTCGATATCGAACGTCGTCCCCGCGAACGCGGCCCCGCCTAACGGCGACTCGTTGATCCGAGAATAGGCCGCGAGCAGGCGGTCGGTGTCGCGGCGAACGGCCCCCTCGTAGGCCAGCGCCCAGTGTGCCGCCGTCGTCGGCTGGGCGGGCTGGAGGTGGGTGTAGCCTGGCATGATCGTCTCCGCGTGTTCGTCGGCGACGGTCACCAGCGACTCGCGCAGCGCGAGCGTCGTCTCGATCGCGGCGAGGACGTCTTCGCGTAAGCGATACCGGATACAGGCCGCGACCTCGTCGTTGCGCGACCGCGCGGTGTGCATCTTTCCGCCGTCCGTTCCGATACGCTGGATGACGGCCGTCTCGATGGCCTCGTGGACGTCCTCGCCGTCGGGGAGCGAGCCGTGACCGTCGACCTCGATCGCATCGAGGGCGGTCAGTATCTGACCCGCTACGTCGTCGGCGACGATACCCTGCTCGGCCAGCATGACGGTGTGTGCGCGATCGACCTCGAGATCGGCCTCGAAAATCCGGTGGTCCGCCTCGAGCGAGGAGAGGAAGCTCCGGGCGGGGCCGCCGCTAAAACGGTCCCGGCGCACGACACCTTCGTCGTCGGTGCCACCGTCGGCGCCGGCGGATCGACGTCCGGAATCGCCGTCGTGAGCGCTCTCCTCCGTCATGATTACTCGTCTACGTCGGAGCGTAGCTCCGACGAGGACCCGCTCGCGTCGCTCGCGTCACCGCCGCTTCCGTCGGTCGCGAGTTCGACTTCGTCGTCCGCGGCGTTCGCCGCGATCGCCTCGTTGGCGAGGCGACGCTGGAAGCCGTGGTACTTCGCGACGCCGGTAGCGTCTTCCTGGGTGATCTTCCCGACCGTCTCGGTGTCGAACGAAGCGTGTTCGGCGGAGTAGGCCGCGAAGTCGCTGTCGCGAGCGACCGGACGGGCCTGTCCGCCCTCGAATCGGATCGTGACGGTTCCGGTGACGCGTTTCTGAGTCTCCGCGATGAAGCCCTCGAGCGCGCTCACGAGCGGCGCGTCGATCAGGCCCTCGTAGCCCTTCTGGGCCCACTGCTGATCGATCTGCTGTTTGAACTGGCGCTCCTCCTGCGTGAGAACGAGCCCCTCGAGTGCCTCGTGGGCGTTCAACAGCGTCGTCGCGCCCGGGTGCTCGTAGTTCTCGCGGACCTTCAGCCCGAGCATGCGGTCTTCCATCGTATCCGTCCGACCGACGCCGTACCCGCCCGCGAGGTCGTTGAGGAACTCGATCAAGTCGACGGGATCGTACGCCTCGCCGTCGACGGCGACCGGGTAGCCCTGCTCGAATTCGATTTCGATTTCCTCGGTCTCCCCGGTGGGTTCGTCGGTCCACTCGTAGATGTCCCGCGGCGGGACGTAACTGGGATCCTCGAGGTCGTCGCCCTCGACCGAGCGGCTCCAGATGTTGGTGTCGATCGACCAGTCGCCGCCGCTGCCACCCTCCACGGGAAGGTCCTTCTCGTCGGCGTACTCCTGTTCCCACTCGCGGGTGAGCCCGAGCTCGCGGACGGGAGCGATGACCTCCAGATCCGAGTCGCGCCAGACGGCCTCGAACCGAAGCTGGTCGTTGCCTTTGCCCGTACAGCCGTGGGCGATGCCGGTACAGTCCTGTTCCTCCGCAACCTCGAGGATCGCCTCGGCGATCACCGGCCGGGCGAGCGCCGTTCCCAGCGGGTAGCCCTGGTAGGTCGCGTTCGCGCGAACGCTCTCGAGACAGAGTTGCGCGAATTCCGCTCGCGCGTCGACGACGTAGTGGTCGAGGCCGAGCGCTTCGGCGGTCTCTTCGGCCTCGTCGAACTCGGAGGCCGGCTGGCCGACGTCGACGGTGACGCCGATTACGTCGTCGTATCCGTATTCCTCCTCGAGCAGCGGGACACAGACAGTCGTGTCCAGGCCGCCCGAGAACGCAAGTGCCACGCGGGTCATATCGTACTCGAGTGAAATCCAAGGACGGACTTAAGCCCGTTGGTTTCGATTTCGAAAATAAGCGAGAGAGCGCCTGCTATGCGGAAAAATGCAGTTTTCGAGTCGTCGGAACGAACCGGGTCGAAGGGTGAAGTAGAGTGCGGGCTCAAAGGGCCCGTCGCCGCCGCCGCCGAGCGACGGTCCCGTCGGTACCGAAATCGGCGAGCATCGTGCCGACGGACTGGCTCATTGTACGAGATATGCGATATCGTGGTACTAAAGCCTTTCTTAGTGGGCTCGAACGACCCGTCGGGCTCACCGGATCACTCCTCTTCCGGCAACGCCAGTACGTTCTCCCGGCCGATCCGGAAGACGTCGATCTCGTCGTCCTCGCGCAAATCGCCGACGACCTGACTCGTTTTCGCCTCCGTCCACTCGAGTTCGGAGACGACCTCCTGTTGTTTGATCCGGCCGCCGCGGTTCTCGAGCAGCCGCAGGACCCGTTCCTCGTTGCTCAGCAGTTCCGGGGGCGGGCCGTCAGACGCGGTCGACTCGGCTTCGGACGAGCCGTCGGTCCGTCGGACCGTGGTGGACGGGTCGAACGTCACCGATCCGTTTCGACTGCGTCCGACCAACCACCCGGCGGCGCCGACGACCGCGAGCAGGGCGAGCGACAGCAGGACGATCGCCCAGGGCATCGCCGGTCCCTCGTTGGACGGGGACTCCGTGCCCGCGTTGCCGTTTTTGACCAGGACGATCCGCGGTTGGTCGTCGGTGAACGTGGTTTCCGATCCCTGCCAGGCGACCGAACTGTCCGGTTGGTCGGTCGGTGACGGATCGATCTGGAGTTCCCCCTCGTTCTCGTAGACGCTGTACTCCTCGGGCCAGCGGAACTGCAGGGTCGTCCCGTCATCGAGCGTGAACCCCGAGAGTGCGGCGCCGGCTTCGATCCGGTTCAGTTCGACCAGCGCGAACGACGACCACTGGAACGTCACTTTCGCGTGGCCTATCGCCCGCGGCGCGGGGTTTTCTTCCACGGTGATGGAAATGTTCGAGAGATTCATGTCCCGCTCCGTCCGGTTTTCGCCTTTCACCAGCGTCTCGTTCCACTTCGATCGCTCGCCAGTGACGTACGACTCCGGATCGGATTCGATGTCGCTTCGCAGCCCCTCCCACTGTTCCGCGGTCCTGTTTCCGTCGTCGAGATGGAACCGATAGTCGACGGTCACCAGCGCCGTGCCGTTCTCGGCGATGAAGACGTCGACGTGGATCCGATCGGCATCCTCGAGCCCGATACTCTCGTTTCCGGACTCCTGTAGCGCCGCTCGTTGGGCCCCGAGATCCGCCGCCACAGCAGCCGAACCCGGGACGAACGCGACCGAACAGGCAACCACCACGAGCACGCAAACCAGGGCCCGCAGCCCCCTCACGTCCATTACGGGGACATGCTGTGGCCGTCTAAATAGGTCTTTCCGACCACGGTAGCGCTGCGTTTTTCAAACAGTCGTCCGTACGTGAACGTATGAACGGTTCGCGCGGCGAACTCGAGGTCGAAACGCTGCTCAAACTCGTCCTCGGACTGGTCGCCATATTGCTCGTCCTCGAGATCCTCGAGGCGGCGATCGGCACGATTGCGGGATTGTTCGGCCCGTTCGTCGTCGTCGTCCAGCTCGCGATCGCCGTCCTGATCGTCCTCTGGTTGCTCGATCGGCTCTGAAGAGCCCGCGCGGCCCGGCGACGAGCGACCGTCACTGATCGACCTCCACCAGTCCTCCGCCAATCGACCGCCGCCACTCCTCGGCCGCAGCCACCCCTCGGCCGCCGCCACTCCTCGGCCGCCGATCGTTCGCCGCCGTTCGGACTCGAGGAATCACCAGACTGATACCCGAGCCGACCCTACGTCGGACGAAGTGTACAGCGTCAACGTTCCGGTCCCCGGTCGCGTTCGCCGGCTCGCGGACGACCTCTACCCCGAGGTCGTCGGATTCGAGACCGTCCGCGAAAACCACTCGTGTCTGCTCAAGCGGCTGGGCGACGCCGACCACGTCGCACAGCTCCAACAGCGCGCCCACCGCGCGCTCGAGGGCGCCCCGGCCGTCGAAGCCGAGATCACGGGCATCGACTACTTCGAGGACCCGCCGCTCGGTTCCGCGCCGGTCGTCTATCTGGCCGTCGAGAGCCCCGGCCTCGAGGGGATCCACGCCGACCTCGCCGACGCCTTCGAACCCGTCGAGGGACTCGAGGGACCCGACTACGTCCCCCACGTAACCGTAGCCCGTGGTGGCGACCTCGAGACTGCAACGCGGCTGGCCGCCCGCGAGATCGAGCCAGTCCGGTGGACCGTCAGCGAACTCGAGTTCTGGGACGGGACGTACAAGTTGCCGGTGAGTCGCGTTTCGCTGCCGTCCTGACTCGAGGCGGTGAGAAGAACCGGGACGGCGAGACGACCAATCACGGCGTCGGCGGCTCCCCGTCGTAGGCGTCGTGATCGCCGTAGAAATTCAGCATCGCGAATTTGAGCTTGTCCGGGTCGATGTCGAGTAGTTCCTCGCGTTCTTCGTGCGGGAACGTGCCGTTGACGCTGTACTTCCCGAGGTCGGACTTGGCCCGTCTCGAGTAGCGCCGATCGAGCAGCGCGCGGACGCCGACGTCGTCCGGTGACCGGATAACGCGGCCGAGTGCCTGTCTGGTCTTTCGGACCGTCGGAATCTCGACGGCGTACCGCCAGCCGGTGTCGGTACCGTCGAACGCGACGTCGTAGGCGTCCTGTACCGCCTCCGCCCGGTCGTCCAGATGCGGATAGGGCACGCCGACGACGAGCACGGTGTTTGCGTCGTCGCCGTCGAAACTCACCCCCTCCGAGAGGGTTCCCCACAGCGAGGTACACAGCACCGCGTCGTCGTCCGCGACGAATTCCTGGCGGAGTTCCTCGACCGACTCGCCGGGTTCGTCCAGGTAGACGGTTCGATCGCGTCCGGCCTCGAGCCGGTCGGCGTACCGACCGGCCTCCCCGTAGTTGGGGAAGAACGCGAGCGTGTTGCCGGGAGTCATGCGAACGGCGTCGTCGATCGCCTCCTCGACCGCCTCCTGAACCGCCGGGTCGTCGCGGTCCGAAGCGAACAGCGCCGGGGTCTCGACGGCGTACGTCAGACGGTTTTCGGCGGGAAACTGTAACCCGTACGCCATGGTGACGGCGTCCTCGAGTCCCAGCACGTTCTCGGTGACGTCGAAGGGCTGCAGGGTCGCGCTCATCAGCACGGTCGCGTAGACTTCGTCGAACAGGTGACCGGTCACCTGTCGCGGCAGACACGTGTACAGCTCCGCGTGGCCGTAGATTTCGTCGGTACCGCCGTCCCGAGTGACGGCGACGACCGGATAGAGGCCCTCCTTCGACCCCTCGTTCAGCCACGCGCTGACGAAGGCCGCGGCCTGGAGGGTCTGGCACTCGGTGCGCGTGGCCGTCTCACCCTCCCGATACGCGTCCTCGTACTGTTCGTCCAGTTCCTGGCCGAGTTTCATCGCGGCCTCGAGGTCGTCCTCGATTCCCCGTCCCGAGTACCGCCCCAGGAACTCGAGGGTGAGGTCGTCCCTGCGGTCCTCGTTGGCGATGGACACGTCGGACCAGCCGTCGCCGATCCGCTCGCGGTCGCCGAAGCCGAAGGAGTCCTCGTAGGTCTCGACGAGCGCGCGGTGAAACGCCGAGAGGACGTTCGCGGCGTCCTCGGATCGCGGATCGTCGGTATCCGCGAGTTCGTCCAGCGCCGACTCGACGGTCCGCTCGGAGCAGGTCCTGGTCGCGTGCTCGCGGGCGGCGTCCTCGACGTTGTGAGCCTCGTCGAAGACGGCGATCACGTCCTCGGGATCGCGTCCGAGCCACCTGAAGAACTGCTCGCGGATGGTCGAATCGAGCAGATGGTGATAGTTACAGACGACGAGGTCGACGCCCTCGATCCCCTCCTTTAAGAGTTCGTAGCCGCAGAATCCCTGCCGCTCGGCGTACTCGTAGATCTCGTCGGGCGTGCGGACGTCGTCGAAGAGCCACGCGAAGAAGTCGTCCGTATCCCGAGTGAGATTGTTCCGATAGTAGTCGCAGACGTTCTGGTCTTCCAGCTCCGCGAGCCGGTCTTCGATCGAGTCGAGTTCGTCCATCACCGCCGAACGAGCGTCGGCAGCGGTGCCGTCTCCGTCCTGACTTTCGGCGAGGAGTTCGCGCTGGCGGCGCTCGAGTTGCTCGCGGTCGCGCTCGGCGTCGACGACGGCCCGAGTGTTGTCCCGCAGGGCCTGACACTCCTCGTAGCCGACGTCGATGTGACACATCGAGGATTTTCCCTTGAAGACGACCGCACGGATCTGCTCCTCGCGCGTGATCGCGCGGGCTTCGGCGACGAACTGGCGCATCTGCTGGTGGACGTTCGTCGTGATGACGACCGTCTTGTCCTGTTCGCGGGCGACCTCGAGGGCCGGCACCAGCGACGAGAGGGTTTTCCCGGTCCCGCAGGCACCCTCGAAGAGGACGTTCTGTCCCCGATAGAGGGAGTTGTGGATGCGGTCCATCGCTTCGCGCTGATTCTCGTACGGCTGGTCGTACGGGAAAAAGCGCATGTACCCGGCAGTCTCGGACACACTACGTGATAGGTTCGCGCTGCGATAAAAGGATTCGTCTCGATTCGGCCGTCAGTCTTCAGTCGTCACCGGTTCGCGAGTCGGCCGGCGGCGATGGCGACTACCGGCCGGCGAGCGCACGCTACAGCGACATGAGTATCGAGTGCCTGCTCCCGGTATGGTTATTCCCGGATACGATGCAAGCACCGTCGACGAGTACGCCCTCGAGAGCGCGGGGGCTCACGTCGCCCTCGTCGCCGGGGTCGTTCCCGACGAGTTCGGCCTCGAGCGGAGTGTCAGCGAGCCGCCGGCGGATAGCCTCGCCGAGCCGGTCGATCTCGTCGCGTGCGAGGAGTTGAAAGCGATCGAGGCGGTCCGGATCGCGCTCGCTTACGACCCGTCGGCCCTGCCGCCGGGTGCGAGCCCGACCGACGTTGCGGTCGCCGTCGAAACCGGAGACGACTGGGATCGACTCCACTCGACGGTGGATCTCGAGGAGACGACGGTGACGGCGGTGCTGAACGACCGGCCGCCGGGATCGACGGTGGTGGCGGCCTACGACGAAACGGGCCCGAAAGATGGCGATTAACGCATCCGAGTCGCTCAGGTTTCGGGTTCGATGTAGACCTTCTGGACCTGCTCGTCGTGGTCCATCAGCGCCAGTTCGATCTGGGTGATGCGGCGCTCGAGCGTCTCGGTGTCCAGGTCGGGGTCGAACGCGACGTCGGCGGTGACGAGCAGTTCTTCGGCGCCGAAGTAGACGGTCCGGAAGTCGACGAGGTCGGTGACGCCGTCCCAGTTGGAGATGATCCGCTTGAGGTCGTCCTCGGCGTCTTTCGGCAGGCTCTCGCCGATGATCAGCCGTTTGTTCTCCCACGCGAGGGCGACCGCGAATCCCATGAGCATGAGACCGATGACGAGGGCGGCCCCGGCGTCGTACATCGGATTGCCGGTTCTTCTCGTGAGGTAGATTCCGAAGAGCGCGATCCCGGCACCCGAGAGCGCGATGGTGTCCTCGGTGAGCGCGGTCAGCGTCGTCACGTCGCTGGTTTTGCGGAATGCCTCGCGGAAACTCGTCCAGCCGTATTCCTCCATCTGACGGCTCATCCCCTGGTAGGCCTTCCAGAGCGCGTACGATTCGAAGAGGATTGCGCCGATGAGCACCGCGTAGTTGACGAATATCGGGTCGAACGTCCATCGAAGGAGCGTGACGTCCTCCGTGGCCCGATGGACGCCGCCGTGAGTCAGCGCACTGTAGCCGTGTCGCGCGCTCTCCCAGCCGGCGATGCCAAAGAGCATGACGCTCACGAGGAGGCTGTAGAAGAACTGCGCCTTGCCGTGGCCGAACGGGTGTTCCCGCGTCGCTTCCTGTGCGCCGTAGCGGATTCCGATCAGCAGGAAGATTTGATTGCCCGTATCCGAAACCGAATGGTACGTTTCCGACAGCATCGCGGGGCTCCCGGTGAGCAGGAAGCCGCCGAATTTGAGAATCGCGATCGCGCCGTTCGCGAACAGTGCGGCGAGGACGACGGAGGTGCTACTGGCCATCGGCGACGACTACGAACGGCCCCGTCAAAAGTATAAGCCGTTCTAGAGCCGACGGCGACACCGCCGGGAGCGGCCCGACCCGATCTGGACTGCGATCCGAGCGAACGTGACGTCCGCATCCGAAACGATCCTGTTAGCGGGGGCCGAACGACGACCATGATCGCCATCTTCTCGGATACGCACAGCGTCAGCGGACACGAACTCGAGGGGGAGGCCCTGACCGCCGCGCGTACCGCCGACGTCGTCCTCCACGCGGGCGATTTCACGAGCGAGGTGGCCCTCGAGGCCTTTCAGCGGGAATGCGACCGGCTGTACGCGGCCCACGGAAACGCCGACGATCCGGCGGTCTGCGATCGGTTGCCGCCGGCCCGCGTCGTCGAGGCGGACGGCGTTCGATTCGCGCTCACGCACCGACGGGACGGCGGCGAGACGGGACT
Source organism: Natrinema caseinilyticum (assembly GCF_024227435.1). Lineage (GTDB taxonomy): Archaea > Halobacteriota > Halobacteria > Halobacteriales > Natrialbaceae > Natrinema > Natrinema caseinilyticum. The sequence goes on along the minus strand of NZ_CP100445.1, from coordinate 2,614,657 downwards.
CGCGATGTTCGGCCGTTCGCGCGCCGCCGACGTCGTCGTCTTCGGGCACAGCCATCGACCGACGGTCGTCGACGCCGGCGACGTCACCCTGGTGAACCCAGGAAGTCACGCCGACCCGCGCGGGAATCGGCCGGGTTTCGCGGTCCTCGAGCCGGCACGCGGCGAAGACCGAGAGACGAGTGAGACGGCCACCGACCGTCGACTCGAGGGTGCGATTCGGGAACCGGACGGGACGATCATCGAGACGGTCGAAATACGGATGCCGTAACGGGACGAGCGCAACGGAGAACCGGACGCGGTGTCGATCGAGGGCGAGTCACTCGGACGGACCCGGCACGCAACGTCGGTGAGAGCCGACTGCTGATGCGGTATCGACGAGGCTCGACGAAACGACCCGCGGACCGACGTCAGCGGGGGCTTGCGGAACGATGTCAGCAGGGACCGGACGCGCACCGATGTCAGAGGGTGGCCGGTCGCCCGTGGTGGCACCGATTCGTCAGATGGGGGCGACGGGCGAGCCGGCACGGATTGCGGGGCAGGGCGGCTGGCCTCGATCTCGAGGACGAACCTCGAACAGGCCGGTGGCGCGGTGGAGGGCCAACGATCGAGGCGCACGTGACGCTTCGACCGGCGACACGTAATAAGCAGCGCAAGCTAAAACGTCGTTTTTAGCTATAGTTCGTTCCGGGCCGAAAATGGTGAATCGAGGTCGAAACGATTAACCACGCAGACAGTGTACGCGTCGCACATGCTGGATTCCATCATCGGCCTCGTCCCCGACGATCCCGTCATCGTCGCGGTCGTCCTGATCCTGCTCTCGCTGGTGTTCTTCTCCTATCTCCTCTTGCGACGGACCGTCCTCGAGTTCCGCGACGGGATGCGCGGTGGCCGGTAGTCCGAATCTCGCCATCAGACGATTCCATCGTCGAGTCGACCCAGTGCCCGTTCGACGTCGTCACGAGTGATATCGCGGTGCGTACAGAATCGGACCGTCGCCGGTCCGAACGGCGTCGCCAGCACGTCCCGGTCGCGTAGCGCGTCGACGACGGCCGCGGATTCGAGACCCGTTTCCGAAACGTCCGCGAGAACGATGTTCGTCTCCGGTTGCTGGACGTCGAATCCACCGACGGCGTCCAGCCCATCGGCCAGCAGTCGCGCGTTCTCGTGGTCCGTCTCGAGGTCGGCGACGTTCTCGAGGGCACAGAGCGCGGGGCCCGCGACGATCCCGGCCTGGCGCATCCCGCCCCCGAACAGCTTTCGCGTGCGGCGGGCGCGCTCGATGAATCCCTCGCTACCCGCGAGCACGGAGCCGACGGGCGCCCCCAGCCCCTTCGAGAGCGACACCATGACGGAGTCGACGGAGTCGGTAAACGCCGTGACCGGAACGGAACGCGCCGTCGCCGCGTTGAACAATCGCGCCCCGTCGAGATGCACGGCGACGCCGCGTTCGCGGGCCGCCGTCGCGGCCGCGGCGATCGGACCCGGTTCGATCGCGAGACCGCCGCGAGCGTTGTGCGTGTTCTCGAGGCAGAGCAGTCCGGTCCCGGGCCGGTGCAGGTCCTCCTCGACCGACGCGGCGGCGATTCGCTCGGGCGACGGAACCCCGCGGTCGGCATCGAGCATCCGTACCTGGAGCCCCGAGTGCTGTGCCAGGCCGCCGAGTTCGTACGTCACGACGTGGCTCCGTCGATCAGCGAGGACCTCCTGTCCGTGCTCGGTGTGGACGCGAGCGGCGGTCTGGTTCGCCATCGTCCCCGTCGGGAAGTACAGCGCCGACTCCGTTCCGAGTCGGGAGGCAACGCGAGCTTCGAGTTCGGTCACCGTCGGGTCCTCGCCGTAGACGTCGTCGCCGACGGCGGCCGTGGCGGCGGCCTCTCGCATGGCGTCGTCGGGTTTCGTCACGGTATCCGAGCGAAAATCGATCACGAGTCGGAATACACGGAAGGGACCCAAATAATCGACGTTCGGTCGATCCCCACCCCGCACCGAATCGACGGACCCGCGGAATCGGTGGAACTGACGGAACGCACGAATTTACGGTGACGTGCTTCGACCGAGACGTATGGACGTCGAGGGGACAATCCGCGATGGAGCGGCCACGACTGACGCCGGCGCGGTGGACGAACTCGAGACGAGTGCCGGACGGGTGACGCTTCGGACCACCCATCCCGGCGGTAACGGCCGCGTCGTCGGGGTCGACGGCGACACGATCCGGCTCGAATCCGAACCGCGAGACTCCTCCCGGCGCTGGTTCTACTGGAACGTCGACGTCGAGAGCGACGTCACCCAGACACTCCGACTCGAGTTCCCGAACGACGAAGCGGTCGGACCCCGCGGACCGGCGGTGCGAATGGCGATGCCCTGTGGCGGGCCGATCGGGAACGGCGCGTGGGACGAGTGGCGCTGGCTCGGCGCCGACCACCGCATCGACGCGACCGGGTTCCGGTACGCGTTCGACGCCGGCGAAGGGGCGCAGTTCGCCCTGTCGTTTCCCTATCAGCGCGCCGATTTCGACGCGTTCGCGTTCGAATTCGAGTCCGATCCGCGCCTGACCGTCGAGACGCTGACGACGACCGCAGGCGGGAGAACGGTGCCGGTCGTTCGGCTCGGCCCGTCCGACGCCGACTGCCACATCGCACTCGCAGCCCGCCATCACGCCTGCGAATCGACGGCCTCGTACGTTCTCGAGGGCACCCTCCGGGAACTCCTCGAGAGCGAGGACGCGGGCGCGCTGCTCGAGACGCACCGGGTTCACGCGTACCCGTTCGGCGACCTCGATGGGGTCGAACGAGGCGATCAGGGGAAACACCGGTCACCCCACGATCACAATCGGGACTACGTCGACGGGAACGCGATCACCGATCTGTCGCCGCTGTACCCGACCACCGCGGCGATCGCCGCGGATCTGCGATCACGCGACCCCCTCGCGGTCGCGCTGGATTTCCACTGCCCGTACAAGTGGGGCGGCGATATCAACGACCGGCCGTTCTTCGTGACCGACCCGTCGGCCGCGAGCGCCGAGCTTCGCGGGCTCGCGACGCGACTCGAGGACGTGACGCAGACTCGCTCGAGGGCGGACGAGCCGACGCTCACCTTCGATTCGAGTCCGGGTATCGGGCTGGCGAGTTTCGACGGGCAGTCTGGCCTGCTTTACACGTTCGAACGGTACTGCTCGCAGCTAGGTGCCGAGCCGGCCGCCTCGCTCGAGGTTCCGTACGTCGGGACGGCAACGGACCCCGTGACGCCGACGACCGCGCGACAGTTCGGACGGGATCTCGCCGTCGCACTCGCAGACTGGACGACGGTGAACGGTCGATAACGGGAGCAGACGCGACGAACTCCCGAACCGATCGTCGTGTCGATCGAAACGTTCACCAGAGTGTCATGTGTGGCGTGACGTATGGCTCGCTCTCCGCAGACGGGACCGAATCCGGACGACGGTCGCCCGCCGATCGCCGACGGGGCTGGCAACAACGGGTCGAGCCCCTTCGTTCGCCACGTCTCCCGCGTCGTCGACCGGTTCGAGGATCTCGCGGCGTTCGCCCTGGTGCCCCTGTTTGCAGCACTGCTCGACGTCGAGAAAGTCCGACGAGCGCTCGCCCCCGCCGGTCGCGGCTTTTCCATCAATTTCGAATTCGCCTTCCCGTCGCCGCTCGTGACGCTGTGGCGACTCGCCTCTCCACCGGATCCGCCCGCACCGGCCCCACGAACGCCACGCGAAGAGGCATTTGGCACCCCGTCGGTCGGCGACGGTTCGCCAGGAGCGTTGCCGACCGGTGATTCGACGATTCCCGAACGGACGGACACCGGCGGGACCGACGTGACGATCGAGACGCCCGTCGAAACCATCGACGTCCCTCTCGAGGCAATCGGCGTGGAGATGCTCGGGTTGATCGGACTCGCGCTCGTCGCGTACGCAGTTCTGCTGGGGATACTGATGGCGGGCTACGTGGGCGGAATCGATCGACGGCTCCGTAACGAGCCGATCGCCGTGGGCTCGTGTCTCGTCACCTACGCGCCGCGGTTCGTTCTGTACAACCTCGTCGGATTCGGCGCGTTTCTTCTGGTGCTTCCCGCTTTCGTTCTCGCACCGCCGCTCGTGCTGCTCGCGATTCCGGTGATCGTCGTCCTCAGTTACGTGTTCTATCCGGTGCCGTTTCTGTTCGTCGTCGACGACGCCCCCTTCGTGGAGGCATTTCGCCGGTCCGCACGTCTCACGACTGCGGCCGGGCCGGTTTTCAGGTTCGGCGTCGGCCACCTCGTTGCGGCCCTCGTCGCCTCCGTGGTTCTGTCACTGGTGATGAGCGCCGGCGGTCCGGGATTCCTGCTCGCGCTGCTCCTTTCGTCCCCGCTCTCGCTCGTTCTAACGGCAGCGTCAGTCTCGTTCTTCCAGGAGACGGTCGGCGGTCAGGGCCCGAACCCACCGGGTCGTCCCTCGTCCTCGAGCCGCGAGACTGAAACGGACGCCACCGACGAATACGGGTGGGCCACGGACTGAGATCGTAACGCAGATCGGTCGACGTCTCCTGGGATTCCGGATCACGAACCGTTTTTCCCTCCCCCGATCAATACCGGACCATGGACCCGCGAATCCGCGAACACGCCGAGATCATCGCGACCCACTCGGTCGATCTGAAGGAAGGAGATAACGTCGTCGTCGACGCCCACCCCGTCGCCGAGGACCTGGTCGTCGCTCTCCACGAGGTGATCGGTGACCGAGGAGCCAATCCCGTGACGACGAGCCAGCGAACCGGCAAGCGCAGCCAGCGCGCGTACCTTCGCGCCTCGGACGGCGATTTCGAGACGCCGGAGCACGAACTCGCGCTCATCCGGAACGCCGACGTCTACATCGCCATCCGGGCAAGCGACAACGTCACCCAGACCAGTGACGTCGCCCCCGAAATCAGCGCGGCCCACCAGCAGGCCCACCGGCCGATCCTAGAGGAACGGCTCTCGAAGCGGTGGTGTCTCACCCAGTTCCCCGCACCCGCGAACGCGCAACTGGCCGAGATGAGCACCGAAGGCTACGAAAACTTCGTCTGGGACGCCGTCAACAAAGACTGGGACGAACAGCGCGACCACCAGGAGAACATGGTCGAGATCATGGACTCCGCCGAGGAAATCCGGATCAAAAGCGGCGACACGACCGACGTAACGATGTCCATCGCGGGCAACCCGACGAAAAACGACCACGGCGAGCACAACCTGCCCGGCGGCGAGGTCTTCACCGCACCCCAGCCCGCCAGCGTCGAGGGCGAGGTGCTGTTCGACATGCCGCTGTACCACCAGGGCCGAGAGATAACCGACGTGCACCTCGAGTTCGAGGGCGGCGAGGTCATTTCTCACTCGGCCGCGACGAACGAGGACGTCCTGACCGAGGTACTGAACACGGACGACGGCGCGCGCAGACTGGGCGAACTCGGCATCGGGATGAACCGCGACATCGACCAGTTCACCCACAACATGCTGTTCGACGAAAAGATGGGCGATACGGTTCACATGGCAGTCGGCCGGGCCTACGACGATACCGTCGGCGAGGGCAACGAGGCCAACGATTCCGCGGTCCACGTGGACATGATCGTCGATATGAGCGAAGATTCGTTCATCGAAGTGGACGGTGAAGTGGTACAACGCGACGGGACGTTCCGATTTGAGGACGGGTTCGAGGAGTAGACGTCTTTTTGGTGGAGATTTTTGGTGGAGATTTTTGCGCGAGCGAACGACGTGAGCGAGCGGAAACGGTTCGGTGCGCGTTACTCACCCCGGACCGGAGACTCCTCTCGCCGTTTCATTTCGACCTGATTCGAGACGTAGACGGTGGTGTGTTCGGGAACGTCGTCGGTGACCCACGAATTCGACCCGATCTTCGCGTGGTCCCCGATCGAAATCGGACCCATGACGTTGGCACCGGCGCCGATGACGACGTGATCGCCGATGGTCGGATGGCGCTCGTACCCTTTCTCGAGCATGTGGGGACTCTCCTTTCGGTCCTTGAAATGGAGGGTGCCCAGGGTTACGTCCTGATACAGCCGAACCCAGTCGCCGATCGTCGCGGTTTCGCCGATCACGACGCCCGTCCCGTGATCGACGAAGAAGTGACTCCCGATCGTCGCACCGGGATGGATATCGATGCCGGTCGTCGTCTTCGCCGCCTCCGCGAGCTCCCTCGCGTACTCGGGGGCGCCGTGTCGATACAGCAGATGCGCCACCCGATGGACCGTGACGGCGAGAAATCCCGGATAGCATCGAATGATCTCGAGTTCGCTCTTCGCGGCCGGGTCGCCTTTGTACGCGGCCTCGACGTCGTCTGTGAGTTGCGCGCGGACGTCGGGAAGCCGTTGCAGGACCTCGTCGACGATCGCTCGAGCGTTGGGCTTCGAGTATAATTCGATCCCCGATACGAAGAGGTCCCCCAGCCGATCGAGTTTCTCGCTGACGGCCGAGCGAGTGGCGTACGGTTCCACGCACCAGCACTGCGGGAACAGAAGTTTCCTGAGGAGGGACACTTCCTCGCGGACGGTCGATCTGTCGCGGTCACGTCCCGATTGCTGCGGGACACTGATATCGTCGTCGTCGTACGATCCCAGGAGTGCGTCCTGGACTGGTTCCGTGTGTGTGTCGGTCATTGGTTTTCGAGACAGATATCGTTCTGATTCGTGCCAGTGGTCGCGTACTCGAGAGATTTCAGTACAGATACTGAATTCTGCATATTAATATTTACTGGATTTAGTACGAGTACAACAACTGGAGAGACAGCGAGGCGACCGAACACTGCTCGCAGAAGAGCGGTCTCACAGATCCCGATCGCTTTCTACAGGCACGATCGACGCACGCGTGACGAACGAAGCGAACGGGGAGTCTCGAGCCCCGTTATCGGGCCGGTCTCTCGCCGTCGGCGCGGTGGTTTCGGTGGGAACGCCGAGCGACGAACGATCGGCTGTCCGCCGGAACTCGAGCGAACGAACGGGATAAGAGCCCGGCGGATAAATCAGTCGCGCTCGCGTCCGAGGGCGTCCGGCAGGACCAGGACGACCACGGGGACGGTGGGTGCCCGACGGGGGTCCCGTCGGCAACAGGCTCGCCGGCCGACTCCGGTTCGAACCGACTCGAGACACGACACCAGAACCACGACCGGTGACGGCGACCGTCTCCCGACGGTTCCCTCGAACTCCCCGACCGGCCGCCTATCGGCCGGATTAATAGCGTCGAGCGCGCGAGTACACGTATGGCAGTCCTCGTCGCCTACGACGCTTCGGAACCCGCACAGAAGGCAGTCGAACACGCGTTCACCACGTATCCCGACCACGAGATCGTGCTGCTGCGCGTCATCGAAGCGGCGGACGGGGCCCCGAGCGCCAGCGTCAAGATCGCACAGGATATGATTCGGGAGCGAGAGGAGGAGGTCGCCGAGGAGTTCCCGGACGAGACCTGGGAGATCGTCGGCGATCCCGACCTCGAGTTCCGGACCGAACTCGTCGCCGGGAACCCGTCACGCGAAATCGTCTCGTACGCGGCGGACAACGACATCGATCACATCATCGTCGGCAGCCACGGTCGGTCCGGTCTCTCCCGCGTCTTGCTCGGGAGCGTCGCGGAAAAGGTCGTCCGTCGGTCACCGGTGCCGGTCACCGTCATGCGCTGACTCGACGCTCGAACGGACCCACCGCGAATTCGATCCGCTCGAGGGGTCTCGGCAATCGGACAGAGGTCTCGAGACGACGGACGGCGCGCTCGAGTGTCCGCCGAGGGCCGGTCGTCTCCGGTGAGAGCCGCTACGATGTCGTGAACAGTTCGGCCTGCGCCTGCGCTTCCGACTGCGGATGTTCGTCGCTTCGGTCGACGATCTGTTCCCGAACGGTGTCGGAAAGCGTCGCCTCGGTTGGCCAATCGACCTCGATCAGGTTGCCGGCCGGGTCGCGAACGTACATCTGGATACTGCCGTCGGGGAGCTTGAATATCGGGAGGCGACCGTCCGGGGCCAGTTGCTCGTCGAACAGGTCCTCCGCTCGAGCCAGCCGATAGACCGTCTCGAAGTCGTCGACCGTCAACGCGAAGTGGTGGTACTGCGGGGCCGCGGTCTCCCGGTGGACGAGGTGGAGTTGTCCGTCTCCACAGCGCAGCCACGCGGCCGGAACGCCGAGGTTGGGTGCCTGTACCTGCTCGAGATCGAACACGCGCGTGTAGAACGCCACGAGTTCGTCGACGTCGTCGCCGTACACCGTGACGTGATTGAAACCGATTGCGGCCATCGGTGAAGCGTTCGCGAGCGGCTAATTATAGGTACGGGATGTTCCGGAATTGGTCGTCGCTTCACGTTGTACGGTGACGATACCGGCGGTCGGACGGTTCGGTCGGCGGCGGGCTCACGCTCGAGTGGCTCCGTCGTCGGCCGCCCGACGACGAGCCGGAGGAGGAGTCGAAACCCGCGAATGTGGATCAGTCGACGAGATCGGCGACCATCCCCGAGACGAACTCGAGTTCGTCGTCGGTGACGCCGTGGCCCAGTCCCTCGTACAGTCGCTTCGTCACGGCCGCGCCCATGGACTCGAGCACCGCGGCCGTCTCGTGGACGCGCGCTTCCGGAATGTGCGGGTCGACGTCGCTACAGCCGAGGAAGACCGGCGTCCCCTCGAGGTCGCCGGGGTACTCGTCGTCCAGTTCGTCGCCGATCAACCCGCCGCTCAAGACCGCGAGGCCGCCGTACCGTCGCGGATTCCGGGCGAGGTATTCGCTGGCGAGACAGCCGCCCTGCGAGAAGCCCGCCAGCACGATCCGTTCGGTCGGTATCCCGGCATCGTTCGCCCGTTCGATCGCGTCGCCGATCGCCCGTAAGCCGGACCGACGGCCGGGCTCGTTGCGGTCGACGGGGGCGAGAAACGAGTTCGGATACCAGGTCCGGCGGGCCGCCTGCGGCGCGAGCAGTGCAACGCCATCCCGGTGGACGTCGCGGGCCAGCCGGATCATCCCGCGAGCGGTCGCCCCGCGGCCGTGGGTGAGGACGAGTGCCGCCACGGCGTCCTCGAGGTCCGTCCCGCCCATCACGAGTCGCTGGCCCTGGTGCGGGCCGTCCACGCGGTCACCCGCGCTCATTCGAGACCACCGGTGCCAGCACTGGCGTCGGGCAGGTCGTGTTCGACGACCTCGAGGCCGACCGCCTCGATCGCTCCGCGGAGGTGTTCGTCCTTCGCGTACTCCGCGCCGTCTTCCTCGCGGAGTTCCTGTGCTTTCGCCAGCACCTCGCCGCGGCGGTCGTCTGGGAACTCGTACTTGTCAGTCGAGAGTTCGATGACGAGGCCGTTGTTGTCGCGGGTGTAGATCGAGTGAAAGATGCCGCGGTCGAAGACGTTGTAGTGGTGGCCGGCTTCCTCCAGAGCCGCCATCGTGTCCTCGTACTCGTCGGGCTCGACGCTGAAACAGAGGTGGTGGACGGCGCCGACGCCACCGGGCTGGCCGCGCTGGTTCGACGGGCGATCGTCACTGACGAAGAACGTCAGGATGCGACCGTCGCCCGTGTCGAAGAACAGGTGCGTCTGCGAGGGGTCGTCGAGGTTCGGCTGTCGGAGGACCAGCGGCATCCCGAGGAGGTCGCGGTAGAACTCGATCGTGTCCGCTTCGTTGCTTCCCCAGATCGTAATGTGGTCGGTGCCCGTCATGTGGACGGGGCTGTCGGGCAGTTCTGGCGTGACAGGGTTGGTGGGTTCGGTAGGCATGGTGGGCCGGGTGAGTCGCGTGTCGTGGGTCGTCGATCGTGTGTCGGGGTCGGGTGGCGCCCCGGTTTCTCGCGCCGCGTGTGGTTCTCGGTGCGGGGATTACTCCGCGACGTGCCCCGCGAAGACGCTCGCGGCGTCGTCTGGCACGTCGAAGTCGTGGAAGTGTTCGCCTCGGACGCTCGAGAGGATGTTGAGCGCTGCGGCGGCGCCGTCGCCGACCGAAATCGCGGCCTGCCACTCCTCCGCGCGGACCATCGCGCCGGTCGCGTACACGCCGTCGACGCTCGTCTCCATCTCGACGCCGACGTCGACGGTATCCTCCGAAGAGAATTCGCAGCCGAGGTCCTCGGCGAGGTCGCGGTTGGCTCCCGTCGCGAGGACGACGTAATCGGCCACCTCGCTCCCGTTCTCGGTCTCGACCGCGAACCCGTCGTCGGTCTCGTTGATGGCGGTCACGGCCGCTCCCTGCCGGCGGTCGACGCCGAAATCGTCGACCTGCTGTCGGGCCGTCGCCATGAACTCGCTGCCGCCGACGGAGCCGATCCCGAGGTAATTGAACAGGTGGGCCTTGTGCATCCACGTCTCGTCGGTGTCGAATACCGTCGTCTCGAGGCCGTTTTTCGCGGTAAACAGCGCCGCGCTCAGTCCGGCCGGACCGCCGCCGACAACGATCACCGATACATCGTCCGCAGTCGTCTCGTCACTCATCTGTAGTTGTATTATGTTACTGCAAGGGTATCAATCCAGTAGCAACCCGGGGACAACCACGTAACATCGATGTCAGTGGGTGCGGCGACGAGACCGTGAAACGCTCGCGTTCGGCTGTACGCACGCGATTCCGGCCCGCCGATCGACCGACGGTGCCGGGTAGCCGGCGCTCAGATCGGGCCGAGAACCAGTACCGTCGGGACGACGACGACGGCGGCCTCACGGCGAAGCGACACGCCGCGAGCGGCGGACACGGCGTGAGCCCACAGAAAGCCCGACCAGACCGTACAGCAGACCGCGGCGGCGTTTGCCGCCACGAATAGCGGATCGGTCGCGGGTGGGAACGCGTAGATCCGTGCGGGAACTGTTATCCCGAGACTCCAGATTTCGGTCGGGGTCGCTGGGAACCTGAGGGACAGAACGACGAGCGCGACGACGTTCGCGACGAACTGCGGAACGAACCCCCAGGCGACGAACCTCACGGTCCGGCCGAACCCGCGCTCGCCCGCGACGGGCCACGAGAGCAGGTAAAACACCGCCGTAAACGCGAGCCAGGCGATCAGCGGCTCCGCGACCAGTGTGGCAGCGATGAGACCGACAATTCCGGGCACGGAAACGTCCCACCCCGCCGTGACGTATCTGATCGGCGGAAACGCGTCGAAAACCACCGAATCCGGTATCACCGGCGACCGCAACAGCGAGAGAGCCGGTGGGACCACGCCGAGACACAGTACGCCGATCGCCACGAGGACGCCAGCGGACCGCGACAGTGCGGGCGGTTCCCGATCGAAAAACGCCGCCGGATCGAAGAGGAGGTGTCGCAAGCGACTGGCCATACGGTCGTGTCGGTACTCCGACTACTCATCGGTTCCGGCTCGCGGCCGGTCGCGAGCGGGAGAAACCCATCGGTTCGAGCGACTCGGACGGGTGAACCGTCTCCCGTTTCGGCTCCAGTGCGTCCCCCCTAGTCCCCGACGCCCGTGTACCGACCCGGATCAGGCATTCGTCCGCTCGACCGACCGCGAGAGAAATCGCTGGACGACACATCGCGACTCCGAAAGGATGTACACACGTCGGCAGCGAAGATGGTGATCGTCGTGCGTGAATCCGATGACCAGTGTTTCCCCTTATACGCTGGAACACCACCGACCGACTCTGCCGACATCGTATTTAACGGTAGTGGCCGACATTAATGCGGCGGAACCAATCAGTCAGCCGATACATTTAGGTGTCCCGAGACGGGGCGCTCTCCGAGACCGACGCCGCGCCACTGACGCAGAGCGACGAGTACCGGCCGTTCAGTCCGTCTCCATGGGGAGGTCGGTCCGTCCCCACTCCGACAGCGACCCGTCGTAAACGGCCACCTCGTCCACGCCGAGCAGGGACAACGCGAACGCGGCGTTGCTCGCGGCGATGCCGCCGCCACAGTAGGTGATGACGCGCTCGCTATCGGTCACGCCGGCCTCGGCGAATCGATCGCGGAGTGCCGCTCGAGGGAGATACGTTTTGTCCTCGGGATCGACGAACGCGTCGTCGCCGACGGCCGGAACGTTGACGCTCCCCGGGATTCGCCCCGGACGGCCGTACTTCACGAGGCCGGTCCCGGCGTGATCCTCCGGCCGGAGCGCGTTGACCAGCGAGCACGCGTCGTCGTCGATGGCCTCCAGAACCGCCTCCTTCTCGACGAATCGATCCGGTCGCGGATCGGGTGTGAACGTCGCCTCCCGATCCGCCGACGGGGCGGTGGAGACGGGCCGATCCTCGGCGGTCCACCGCTCCCACCCGCCGTTCAGGATCGCCGCGCGATCGAAGCCGAACGCCCGCAGCAACCACCAGACCCGCGCGGCCCACCCGTTTCCGGCCGCGTCGTAGAGAACGACCCTCGAGTCGTCGCCGATCCCCAACTCCTCCACGGCGTCGGCGAATTTCTCGGGCGACGGTCGTTGATACGGATACGCCGGGTCGGCCGCCGAGAGGTCGGTCGGGATATCCGCGAACACGCTCCCCGGAACGTGACCGCGCTCCCAGTCCGAACGGCCGGATTCGGTTCGCCGCTCCCCCGTTTCGGAGTCGAAGCTGAGGTGAACCGTACAGTCGACGACGCGTAACTCCGGCGCTTCCAATCGGGTCTCGAGCCACTCCGGTTCGACCAGAGACGGGACGGTCTCGATAGTCATCGGTGCCTCCCGCCCGTCGACGGCGCGCGTTGTCGTGGTCGCATTTGATACACCGGTATCGGTGGATCCTCGTCAATATTCGGGTCGGACGGCCGGCGAACGCGAGGCAGAGGGTGGTCTCGCGGTCCGCTCTCGCGGAGAGTAACCGCGATCACCGGTCGGCTGCGTACACTTCGGCCCGTAGGTACGCGAGTCCGATGACCGAATAGAAGAGGCCCAGAGCGGTCGGGACCCACTCGCTCTGGAGCGCGTACGCGCCCGCCTGCACGAGTCCCAGCGCGACCATCGCCAGGCCGATCCCCGTCTTGAGTCGTCGCCGCTCCATACCGTCGTGATAGTACGGCTGGGTGATAAGTAACACGCGGGGACGGAGCGGTATCGGTGGGACACCGACATCGACACGTTGTGTCGTTTCGATCGGTCGGAGAAGACCCTCACTCGCGTTGCGCTGATCTAATGCGACTCGAGGCGGGATTCCGCGGTCCAGTACGTCGGTAGTCGGCCACCACGGGAGCCGTGAGACGACCGTAAACAGGGCCCGTCCTGACGGTGTCGAGGACACCGATCTTCGACCACACTCGCCGGTCACGTCATCACGGAGCGACTCGAGAGAGCGCGTCGTCCGTTCGATACGTCGATTCCGTCGAGTGCCGTCCGTCCGGTATTCGACGACCACGTGTGGGTACGACCAGAGCTCACAGACGGGCCGAATTGGCGGAGGTGACGGATTCGTAGCACTCCGCGGCCGCAGCCAGCGATCAGAAGTCGGCGCCCCGATCCGAAATACAGGTCTCAGGGGCGTGGCGACGTTACGTGCCGGTCGTCAGTACGATGCTCGTTTCGGTACTCACACCGAGTTCATCGGTGACCGTGAGCCGAACCCGCCACTCACCACACGGTTCGTGGAGACCGACGCTGATCCGTTCGCCCGCCGACGTTTCACAACTGTCGGTCGTCCACTCGTAGGAGACGATATCCCGCGATCCGTTCGACGACGCGGAAGCGTCGAGAATCACCGTATCCCCGGCCTCCAAGGTCTTCTCGTCGGCGTTCGGTGGCTCCGTCTCGATGCGAGCCGTCGGTGGTTCGTAGCGTTCCTCGGCAACCTCGACGGACTTCGTCGTCGAGACAGTCCATCCGTACGAGTTCCTCACCGTGAGCGTCACTTCGTGGCGACCGCTCTCCTCGTACGTGTACTCGAGAGGTCGATCCTTATTCATCGTCGTCTGCTCGACCGCCCCGTCGCCGTCGAAGTCCCAGCGATACTCGACATCGTCGGCCTCGGCGTCGAAGTCGCCGAACGCATCCGATTGGTTTTCGAACTGCACGGGCATTTCACGGAGTATCTCGTCGGGGACGACGGCGAACGACGCGGTGGGTTCTGCCGAGGCGGTGGCGTCGCGTCCGGTTTCCAGCGCGGTCACCCCGAGAGCCGCGTTCCCGGTCCGGGAAAAGGCACCGACGTACGCTGTTCCGTCGACTACCGCTGGTGGAGTGATAACCCGCGCGTCCGGTCTCGGTCGGCACTGCCCTACCGGGTCGCCGGTGGTGGCATCGAGTGCGTACATCCCCGCTTGTTCCGTCCCGACGTAAAGCGTCCCGTCGGCGACCACCGGTGAACTGCTAACGGTGACGCTCGAGGGATCGAACTGCCATAGACGGCCGCCAGTGGCAGCATCGACGGCGATCAGTCCGTCACCGTCGAGGAAGAAAACCGCTCCGTCAGCGACGGCGGGCGATTGTTCAGTGTAAAAGCGGGGCGTGAATCCGCGTATCTCCTCCCGCCACTGTTCGGTGCCGTCCGATCCGAACGCGAACAGCGCGTTATTCGTGGCGAAAAACACCCGTCCATTGCCGATCGTTGGCGGTGCGAGATTTCCGGGATGACGGCCTACCCGGGGGAAATCGACACGCCAGCGCCGGTCGCCCGTTTCGGCGTCGACTGCGTACAGCGCACCCTCGCTGGCGTCCGTCCCGACGCCGAAGTACGCGACGTCGTTCGCCACGGCGACGGCCGTCACCTCCATCGGACTGCCGGGAACGTCAGCCCCAGCGGACCACTTGACGGTCCCATCTGCTGCGTTCAGGGCGAATACGAGTCCGTCGTCTGACGCACTGGTAGCGAGAAAGACGGTTCCGTCGGCGACCGTCGGCGAGCCCTCGAAGGTACTCGCGTCGCCGAACGACCATCGTTGGTCGCCGGTACTGGCGTCGAGCGCGAGGAGGGGACCGCCGCGCCCGGCGACGAACACGTTCCCATCGGCGACCGCAGGTGAGGACTGTGCCACCGTCGTGCGGGTACGCCAACGCTCGGTCCCACTAGCGTCTACTGCGTGGACGATTCCCGAGTAACCGCCGTCGGCGGTGCCGCCGTCGCCGGTGTCGTTCGAAACGAAGTACAGCGTGTCGTCCGCCATCGCGGGTGCGGAGGCGCAACCGTATTCCCCGACGGACTGAAACCGCCACGCCGTGTGGAGGGGTTTCGCCGGGCCGGACGTATCAGCGTTTCCGGAATTAGCTGCGTCGAACTGGAGCTGGGGCCAACTCGCGGCAGGGCCGTCCATGGTTTCGGACCCCGCGAAGGACATCGTGTTCAGATAAGCTGATTCCATGCGAAGGCGAACGATCTGAGCCACTGATCAGCAGTTTCTGCGTGAGCGTTACTAAAGCAGTTTGAGAAAGAAGAGGTTCGACGTTTTATCTCCCGAAAGACACGTTTGACACTGTTCCGATTTCCATGTCGTTCGTATCTGAAATCGAGGCCATGCCGTTGACAGGCGTAGTTCAGTGATTTATCCCCATCAACGAGAAACACAGCGTCATCGACATCGTGTTTCTCGCGTAATTCCGTGAAGAATGTACTGGCTATGACCTTATTTCTCGTCGGTTCAAGCTTTGTATGGAGTAATTCGTTTGACTCTGGATCGACAGCGGCGTACAGCCAATACTGTTCATCGTCAAGCCGGATCACCGTCTCGTCAACTGCAACGTGATCCGGGCTTCGACAGGAATCGGGCTGTAGATCTGCCTTGTGAACCCAGTTATGAATCGTCGATCGAGCCCGTTCAACACCGAATATCTCGAGAACACGAACAGTATTCGAAAGCGAGAGTCCAGCAAGATGGAGCTGAATACTGAGCTTCATCAACAGCCGCGGTGTTGCTTCTCGCTCCACAAAATCCAAGTCGAACTGGCCGATACTAGGACTGAGGCGTGCGTTTTCGGGCATGAATCACTTTGAAAACGCCACGCCTCACTCCTTCAGCCTTATCTGAACAGCACCGCGAAGGATCCATCAACGAACAAACCACCACCGAGAACGAACCCGGTCGCACCGAGGACGTTCCGTCGCTTGAAATTCCGCATGCCTCACGTCCAGCGTGTTGGATCAGTTACTATAGGTGGGTTAATCCCGTTTCAACGTCGGTATCCGCGCGGGCTCATCCGCCGGAAATCGTCGTTATTGGCCCTTCTACTTCGACCACACTATGCTACCTGGAAGAATGAAAATTGTGTAAATTACGCTATGTATTGTACTTCCCCAGAGCGTTATTTTTATCAGATTCATTTCGGTAATCACGTCTGCTGCGTATTCGGGCCGTCTCCACCGCAACGTGGCGAATGTCGTCTCCGATTTCTTCTTTCGTCGAAGAGCGGTGAGACGATCCGTGTCGTGTCTCGAGCGACCTTCGATCACGAGGAGTGCCGATAGGAGGCACCCACGAGCGAGTCTGCCCGCAAAATCGACGGGGTGGACCGTTCCAGGATACCGACGGACGGCGTCGAAAGCGCTGGCGGTGGCGAAACCGTTCAGGCGCACGGCGCGCTCACTGCAGATCCTCCGCGCTCCGCTGGCACGGGAGCAGCGATCTCCCCGCACTGTCCGCATCGGAGGTCCGCGAGGTGTTCAGTAAGCTATAAGTAACCGATCCTAATCAGCTAAATTAGAGGCGCGGGATGGCCGAATGAATGAAGTCGGCCGGGTGTAGGAGCACCCGACCCGTGTCCTCGCACCAATTGAGGACAATGTATACTCACACACGACCCTACGAAAGAATTTCGGAAGCTGAGGCCGATAAAACGTCCCGAGAGCGCCTGCTGCGTGGTTTTATCGTTCCACACGAGGCCGGTCCACGACCGACTGGAAGACGCACACGACCGGTGACCGACACGCGGAGGGAGATCACACGTGACCGATAGCCACCAGTTCACACGGGTTCGCCTCGAGGAGGTTCTCGGCGAGGTGAAGACGCTCGACAGGGAACTCCCCGAACCGATCACGATGCGGCCGTCGATCAAAAACATCGAGGCCACGATCGAACTGTTCGAGCGGGTCGATACCACCCGTGCGGCCGCACAGGAACGGACTCGCTGACGCACTCGAGCGCTGCTCAGCGAGGGTCTCGACGGCCGATCACGCCGAATCTACCGCACACGGGTTCGGATACTCGGACACGCGGCCGCCGAATCCCGGGTTCGTGGCCCACCGAGCGGTCCATTTTGGCGTCACGTGAACGGATCGTGTCGGACGGTCGACGGCGAACGGCGAATCGAGTGATCGGCCGACTCGAGATTCGTACACGATAGGTCGAAGTTCGTGTGCGTGTTCGGAAACCGGATTCTATCGACGTGCAACTCGAGGGGGTGGTCGAACCGATCCATTACGTCTTCCGTTCACGTGGAGAGTGGCCGAACGTCACGATAACTACGTGAAATGGACGCTCCGTCCACAACGGTCTCGAATGGGGGCACAAGCGGGACTGCTCTCCCGGAACTGCTTCCACCAGTGACGCGACCGGATGAACTGGACCGTTTCGAGTGCCGATATCGTGATCGGCCACTGAACTGCTCGTGTTCCCCGCTCCGAACCGATTTGGTGCCCGCCAAATTCGGATGTGGGTTTAACTCCCCCCACAATCACGGTGTGATCACTGACACGATGTCCACGCTTCCGCCCTGGATCGAGAACCGGATCGAACACACTCTCGACAAAAAGCTCACGCAGCGCCACGTCGTCGAGACGATGCTCGAGGCCGAGCGGCCGTACTTCTCGGCCGAGCAGATTTGCGCTCGAGTCCGCCCGGACGTGAGCAAAGAGACGGTTCGTCTCCGACTGAACGAACTCCGCGAGCGGGACGTGGTCGCCGCCGACACGTATCCGGAGTCGATCACGCTGTACTACATCAACCACCCGGAGTCGAACTGGCCACTTTCGCCCGAAGGGAAAGACGCACTCGCGTTCGAGACGCCGCTCGAAACCCTCTCCGTCAGCGATTTCGTTCGCCTTCGAAATCCGGCCGGCATCCGAACGCTGGTGCTCGCGGGGTTTCAGTTGACGCTCGTCCTCTTTGCCATCGGGATCCTCGCGCCCGTCGTGTTAGGCGACCCACCCGTGCAGAGTACGAACGGGTACTGGGAAGCCGGTGGAAACCTCTTCGTGATGTGTTTGGCCCTGTTGCTCGCCGAGCGACTGGCGAGAATGATCCGAACTAAAAGAGGGGCAACGAAGCGCGTCCTTCCCGAACGCATCCGCTCCAGGTAACGCCGACGAACCGATCGATAAGCCGCCTGCTGCCCATCACGGTCACACGAACGAACCGAACGTTACGCACCGATGTCCAACGAACACCGATCCACATCGACCGATGCACAGACACAACCGGGACCGGACCTCTTGACTGAACGAACCCTGAGCGGAATCTTCGTCCACCTGCTGGGCCTGGGAACCGGGGTTGTCCTCCCAGCAGTCGTCTACCTGGTAGCGAAACGCGACTTCACGCGAGAAAACGCCCGAAATGCGTTCAACTGGCAGCTACTGATTACCGGAACGTTCGCCGTCCTGTTCGGAACGTTCGCTACTGGACTGGCGTTCGAATCGTGGGCCCCAGAAAACACGCCATTACGACAGATCGGGACGGTGTTTCTCCTCGTTTTTGCAGTGGGCGTTTTCGTGTGTACGTCCGTGGTCCTGATTAACTTCGCATTTGGGCTCATCGCCACGGGCAAAGCAATATTCGGCAGCGCCTGGTCGTATCCACTCGCACCGGATTTCGTCGGCTGGCTCGAAGCAAAAACCGAGGGCTCCGTAGTCTGGCCGACAGTTCTCGTCGGGTACGCCGCGACGGTACCGATCGCGTTCGCGTACCTCATCTGGACTGGTATCGCGGGAGGACCGGAAGGGAGCCTCGTCTTCGCCATCGGGTTCGGACTAGTCGTACTCCTGACCGTCGCATCGATAATCACCCCTGCAGTCCTCGTTCGCGATGCGCGAGCGAACGACACGTCGGATCCGAACTCGAGGACGAACTGGTTGCCGTATGTCGGCAGCCCGCTCGTCGTTGCCGTCCTGACGTACGTGCTGTCGGCGACACAGTTCGGTTCGGAGAACCCTCCCGGTGACGCGATCTACGCCTTTGCCGGAGCCGTCTGGCTCGCGACCGTCGTGTATCTGGTCCGGCAGTACTGACGAAAAGTGGCCGCCTTCCGTCGAAACGGGGTGGTCGGTTTATCGACCGTCGGAGGGCTGGGAACCCCTGTGAGATACTCGTCCGACAGTGAACACTGAGCTCCCAAATTACGAGGTGATCGAACCCGCTCTATTTGGAGTAACTGGAGATCGGCGTACGGAGGGAGGAGGTGGGCGCTGTGATTTGTGGTGCTGTCGCCCTGGCGACACCCGCCACGGGATCTTTCGCACGCAGGGTGAGACGACCCGTGAAGCGTGCAGTGCGATCCTGACGATTGCCGCGGTCGAGCGACTCGAGCGCGACCGGCCGTGTGACCATCGAGTGCGAACGGAAGTGCGATTGCACAACCGAAATGGAGGAGCGGTGGCACTATCCGGACTCGTTCGGCGGTCTCGATCTCGGAAACGGAGCCGTCTTTCGGCAACCACTCCTCGGCGTTTTCGTCGTCGAAATTGGTCGGGTGGAAGTATGCACCGACCACGGTCGTTGCGACCGTGCGATAATCGATCCGAAATCACCGTCTCCGCGTCAGAAACGGGGGAGAGAGTGGCCTTTCCAGTTCGGTAGCGACGACAGAGACTGACGTCGGTGTAACACCGTCTCTCGTTCGGGCCAGGACCGGGAGGCACTCACCCTTCTCCGCCCGTAGCCTCCGACAGCGTCTCGTCTTTCATCGAAAGTTGAGCCGATATCGTCCCTGCACGGCCGCCGCGGGAGTCCGTGATCTGGTAGCCGTGGCGGAACAGAATTCCGGACGATACCCGTCGGAACAGTCTAACGAATGTCCGGACTGTGAGAGGTCACGGTTCGACGACGCCGGGACGGGCGTTTCTGTAGCTGAGATCCTTCCTCGAGACCTATTGGAGTACCGACCAGTCGATCAGACGTGGAGATGTGCAAGACGAGAAAAGCAACTGAAAAATATGATGGACATGATGTCACGAGTGGACAGGTCTCGGTCAGGAGATCGTTCGGGACGATTCACCGAGTCGGCCAGCGAAACGACTGAGAGAGGTGCGTGATGCCAAGAACGGTGACCACAACAGCAGTACGACGGCTCTGAAAGCATCGCAACCGTTAGAACTTTTTACTCAGAGATCGTCGTCGAACGCAGTGGATCATCTCGACGAGATCTCTGTCGAAGAATTGCACGACGCCCTCGACAACGTGGAGGGAAAGAAGCCGACACAACGGCTCTTAGCAGCGATTGCGTACAAAAACGGTGTCACGCAGACTGAACTGGCAGAGTGGTACGACGTTCAGCGACGAACGATCTATAGCTGGCTCCAGCGACTCGACACCGACGAGTCGCTCGAGCAGGCCGTTACTGATGCTCACCGAACTGGAAGAAAAAGAAAGCTATCAGAAAGAGAGCAAAAAGAGTTCGAAGAAACGGTCCACGAATCACCCGAGGAAGTCGGCTTCGACGCGCCGGCGTGGTCGCCGGCGCTCGTCCAGCAGTATCTCGACGAGACGTACGACGTCGAGTACTCGAGCCCGAGCTGTCGGCGGTTGCTCAAAGAAGCGGGACTGAGCTATCAAAAACCGCGCCGTACAGCCGCTGAATCTGCTGGTGATGGGCAAGAATCGGGCCGTGAAGATCTCGAAAAAAGCGGCGGGAAATGGACGCCCCAGTAGGTGTATCGCTCGACCCGAGTAATCCGTGCAAGTCGAGCCGCGTGCCGCGCGATTCCCCGCGGCACGCGGCCGTCTATCGAAGTGTCTGGCCACCGCGACTGGACGTGTCCGTTGGGCGCGATCACCGTTTTCGGTGATCGCTTTTTCTCTCGATTCGAAGAGTACGTGACTTCCAAACATTCGAATATATCGTCCTCACATTATGCTAAGAGTTCGAAGATGATCTGATCGTTGTGCTGGATGGAGCACCGTCTTTTCGGGCGTCAGCCGTCACGGACCTCGTCTTCGTGAAATTGCCGGCGTATTCATCGGAAGTAGACTTACTCTCTGAACTCACGACAGCGATCGTTGCCGCTCTCGATCAACTCTCCATACCTGATGTGAGTGATTATTTCTAATACTCACTATAAATCCACGACGGCGATGGGATCGTCGTCAGTAACGACGAACCCGATGCCGGTCGGCATTCTCTCTGCCGGCGTACTCGAAGGCAGCCTCGAACGAGGCCCATGTCTCCGGGACTGTCGACGATGCGTTGCTTGGTTTCGGAGTAGCTACTCGAACATCGAACGTCGCCCTCCCCAACTTTAATAGATTTCCTACTGGATAAAAGTTTCGATATGGAAACCACCGATTAATTTATTACATATACGTCCGATTTGCTGGTGGACTACCGTATCAGCATTAACGCGGTTCGTAGTAGTATATCGGCCGCGACGCTGGTGCGCTAGTGACAAACACCCATGGTGAACGAGAACAATAGTACTGGCGATTCGCATCGGCTTTCCCGACGATCGTACGTCTCTGCGTTGGGGCTTGCAGCCGGACTCGGAACGCTTGGAACCGCCAATGCGGCATCGGTTTCGGTCGGCAAGGGCAGCTACAAGACGACACTTCCCTCGGGGGAATCAGAACCCCCGTCGACACGGTATACCACGTCGAACGTGTCTGCACCACTGCCGACGAACGACTGGTGGAGTACGCTGCTGTGGTTCCAGTATTCGGAACCGATGTTCGCACATCCACTCGCGTTCGACGCAAACGGAGTCGGGCTGGACGTCAGTAACCCGACAGAGTGGACGTACACGACTGACTCGTCGAACGATCCCCATCAGGGGGACGTCGCGATGATGGACGACGCGACAGATCTGACGATCGGTCACGCGGCGACCTCCTCGTTTGAGGACGTGCGCTGTGACGGCTACGGCGACTGGTCTGTCGACGCTGTCTGGGGAGGGGGCACGTCGACGAGCCTCTCGATAACCCTGGCGCAAGGATCACCGTACGTCTTCTGCGAGTATAGCGGCGGTGGCGCTGCTCTCTCGTTTCCCTCGGCGCCGACGGTCTTTACCGACGACGGCAACGTGCTGGGCGTGTCGATCGACGGCCACGCATACGGTCTATACGCGCCCTCCGGGGCGACGTGGTCGGGGAAGGGAACGACCGAATTAACGTC
Source organism: Natrinema caseinilyticum (assembly GCF_024227435.1). GTDB lineage: Archaea > Halobacteriota > Halobacteria > Halobacteriales > Natrialbaceae > Natrinema > Natrinema caseinilyticum. Next base: position 2,592,501 of record NZ_CP100445.1, on the reverse strand, counting down.
CGACCTCGCTGGTGCGGGGTATCTCACGGTCGCTGCACTACCGGAAGCGACCAGCACGGCACTCGCAGACTTCGAACAGTACGCGTACAACTTCCTCACTGACACCCAGATATCCTGGAACTACGACGAAACAGCCAGCGAGGTCGTCACGACTTACACGGTCTCGACGAGCGCGAAGGCCGAAAGTTCGTCGTCAGGAACCCTCTCGGCGCTGTTCCCGCATCAGCACAAGAACACGAGTGAGACGTTCGAGGGATACACCTACGAATCCGCGCGTGGGACGATGCAAACCGTCGCCGGCGGGTCGTTCACCACGACGCACTCGTTCTGCGGGATCCTCCCATTCTTGCCCGACGAGGGAACCTACGACGAGACGGAACTACAGAACTACGTCGACGACGAGGAGAGTTCACGGACGCTGGTCCGCACCGGTCCGGAGAACCCCGGCGACGGAACCTACTGGACCGGCAAGAACTACGGTCGACTGGCCGAGATCATCCCGATCGCAGAACAGTTAGGTGACACTGCCGCCGCGGACTACTTCCTCAACGGCGATCAGAACACGAAGGGGCTCAAAGACGACCTCGAACTCTGGTTCGACGCTAATTCGAGCGGGAAAACCACCTCGGAGGACGTGTTCTACTACAACCAGAACTGGGGGACGCTCATCGGCTACAACGATTCGTTCGGTTCTGGCGCAAACATCAACGACCACCACTTCCACTACGGCTACTACGTCCGCGGCGCCGCAGAAGTCGCCCGAAAGGATTCGACGTGGGCCCACGATTCCAACTGGGGTGGCATGGTCGATCTCCTGATTCGGGACTTCGCGAACCCCGATCGGTCGGATTCGATGTTCCCGTTCTTGCGCCACTTCAGTCCCTACGAGGGACACTCGTGGGCAGACGGTGGCGGGTCTGCGTTCGCCGAGGGGAACAACCAGGAGTCCTCCTCGGAAGCCCTCAACGCCTACGCGTCGATGATCCTCTGGGGAGAGTTCACCAACGACACCGAGATTCGCGACGCTGGCGTGTTCCTCTACACGCAGGAACGCTCCGCAGTCCGGGAATACTGGTTCGACGTAGACAACGAGAACCAGCCGTCGGGCTGGAACTACGACTACGCTGCGATGGTGTGGGGCAACGGCTACAAGTACACCACCTGGTGGACCACCGACACCGAGGCCATCCACGGTATCAACATGCTGCCGATGTGTGCCCACATGGAGTTCCTCGGCTGGGACACCCAGTACGCCCAGTCGAACTACGACGAACTCGTCGCCAACGACGTCGACGGCGATGACTTCAGCTACTGGCCGGACATCGTGTGGATGTTCCGATCGTTCTCGGACGTGACCGACGCGAAGAACAGGTGGCAAGCGAAGAAGAGCAGCTATCCCGTCGAATTCGGCGAGACGAAGGCCCACACGTACCACTGGATCTACAACATAGACGGGATGGGCACGCCCGATCCGTCGATCACAGCTGACCATCCCCTAACGGCCGTGTTCGACGACGGCACTGCCAAGACCTACGTCGCGTACAACGGCGGGAGTTCGCCGATCACGGTCACGTTCTCCGATGGGACGGCCCTCGACGTGTCGGCGAACTCGATGGCCACATCGACCGGGGCTGGCGGTGGGGGGTCGGGCGACTCGACTGCCCCGACCGCGCCGTCGAACTTAACAGCGACCGGTAAAACGGACACGTCAGTCGACCTCTCCTGGGACGCCTCGAGCGACGACGGCACGGGCGTCGACCACTACAACGTGTACGTCGACGGAACGAAAGACCAGGAAGTCACCGCCGGGACCACGTCGACGACGGTCTCGAACCTCTCGACGAGCACCACCTACGACTGCTACGTCACGGCAGTTGATGGCGCAGGCAACGAGTCGAGCGCTTCGAACACGGTCTCGGTGACGACCGACTCCGGGTCGACCGGATCAACTGCCCCGACCATCGACAGCGTCAGCGTCACGAACGTCTCGAACGGTGGCTGGGCGAGCTTCAACGTAAACTGGACCGTTTCGGACGCCGACGGCGATCTCTCGTCGGTCGTCGTCGAACTCCGGCAGAACGGTGTGCAAGCCAGTAAGACGATCAGCGTCAGCGGATCGAGCGCGTCCGATACGACGAACGTCCGCGACAAGAAGGGCTCGGGCAGCTACGACGTGATCCTGACTGTAACCGACGCCGCCGGCAACACGAGAACGCAGACGAAGACCGTGGTAGCCTGAGGTCGGTCTCGGACAGGTCCCGATCGCGTCGCACTTTTTCGCCACTTTTCTCACCGTTTCCGGTAGTACGATCGAGCGAGGACGTGCCAGCGATCCAGTAAAACCAGGCTGGCGCTCCGAGAGAACGCCGATCGATCAGCGGTCTGCCGACGCTGCTGGTGACGACGAGATTGCGATCTTCGCGGCAGAGACGGCCGCGTTGCTCGAATCGTACCGCCTCCGGTACCGAGCACCCCATCGCTGGCCAAGGGAATCGGACCTGCAAACGACAGCAGGGATTCCATCCGTACCAGCACGTCGCATCCGGGAGAGCGACCTCAGTTATTCATCGCCCGCTTCGTACAGTACCAATACGTGCCGCCGAACGTGACGAGACTCCCGACGACGAGTAGCAGGTCGACGAGTGCGATGACGTACGCGGCGGTACCGGACTGGAGAAAGAGAAACGAGAACGCGAGGAGGATTCCCATCACGGTGACGACCGCGAGCAGGAGCGGTATTTGGTCCCGCTGCTCGCAGACTGCGTCCATGAGGACCTCTCTGAATCTCATATCGTCACTTTCAGCCGAACGCTCATTAACGTCCCGGTCAGCGCCGGCAGACGGTCCGTGACCCCGATTGCGACGATTGGACCGTATCGACTGCCGGCCGATAGCCCACTGAGCGGTAGGTTTATACATCGAGCGAGGGAGCACTGAATGTATGAAACGCGGGTTAGTAAGCCTCAGAGAGTCGGAGACACATCGCGAACTCCTCGCGGAAGCGGCGGAGTGGTGCGCCGGAGCCGACGGCAAACTCGTCGTCCTCTGGCACCTCGACGAAGGCGAATACGATGCCGATGTGGACACCCTCGAATCGATCGAGCGGGTCGAACACGTCGACTACGACCACTCGGCTATCGTCGAGGGTGCCGCGGTGGACGCGACGGCGTTCGTCGAATCGGTACTGTCGGAGACGGACGTCGACCCGGAAATCGTGGTCGTCGTCGACTCCGAAACGACGCGTGCTCAGCACGTCCTCGATACGGCCGTGGAACGCGAGTGTGACCACGTGTTCATCGTCGGAACCTCCCGGTCACCCGCCGGGAAAGCCGTCTTCGGCGACTTCGCACAGCGAGTCATCCTCAACTTCGACGGCTACACGACGCTCGTCACCGAGTGAGCGAGCGCCGGGCGTCCGCCCGCGTGCCCGACAGTCGACGAGTCAGATGGACTATCGGCCGCCACCGTCGAAGATATTCATCACATCACGCCACGCCGAGACGGCGGCGTCGCATTCGGGGTCGGTGTCCCAGTCGGCTATCGTGTCGTCGGCTTCGAGACGGGGAACCGTCCGTTCGACACCGTCTCCCCAGGATCGAGAACTGGAAATGATCCAACGGCGGCCCCACGCGACTGGGAACTGCCTCGCGGAGTACGTTGGTCGGCACGTCGATAGCCGTCTCGATATCTGGCGAATCGAAGACGACCATGCCGATCACGCACCCGAGCAAGAGTTCGTCACGCGCCCGCGCTAAGGCGTCGCGGGCGGTTCGGTCGACCGTCCCGTGATCGACCGAGTCTGGAAGATCGGTCTCGGTCTCGCCGCGGGTGAACACCGTCACGTCGTGGCCGATTGCACCCGCTTTGCGGGCGATTCCCCGACCCGACGACTGGCCCCTTGACGGCCGACCGCTCAGTCTTCCAGCGGTGCGCTGTCCCAGTACTCGTGGTCCGGTTGGCTGCGGAAACACGCGGTGCGGTGTCCGTCTGTCTCACCCGTGAGGGCTGGACAGGACTCGCGACACGCCTCGCGCGCTTCGGGACAGCGCGTGTGGAAGCGACAGCCACTCGGCGGGTCGACCGGGTCGGGGATGTCGATCTTGCGCATGGGTGGTTCGCCCGCGCCGGCCGCGTGGAGTGCGAGGTCCGGCGTCGCCCACCGCAAGACGTTGGTGTAGGGATGTCGAGGGTCCTCGATGAGTTGCTCGGCTGTCCCGACTTCGACGAGTTCACCGAGGTACATCACGCCGATGCGCCCGTCCCCGTGTTCGGCGAAGTAGCGTGCGTTCGAGAGGTCGTGCGAGATGAACACGAACGATGTGTCGAAGTCCGCCTGCAGGTCCAACATCAGGTCCATCATCTCGACGCGCAGGGAGACGTCGAGCGCGCTGATCGCCTCGTCGGCGAGGATGAGGTCGGGGTTCATCAATAGCGCACGGGAGAGTGCGACGCGCTGTTGTTCCCCACCACTGAGCTGGTGTGGATAGCGGTCGGCGAAGTCCGCCGCCGGGTTCATCCCGACGCGCTCGAGCAGCGAGTAGATTCGCGCGCGTCGCTCACCGAGGCCGATGTCGGGGTGCGTCTGTTTGATGGGCTGGGCGAGGATGTCGACGATTCGACGATTCGGGTTCAACGAGCTTCCGGGGTCCTGATGAATGATCTGGAGCGACGAACGGATATCGCTGAACGGGATGTCGACCTCGCCGGTTCCGTCCTTGGCCGCCCAGACGTCCTGCCCGCGGTACCGGACAGTTCCGGCGGTCGGTCGCTGTAGCCCGATGGTTGTCTTACCCAACGTCGACTTCCCACACCCGCTCTCGCCGACGAGCGCGAGAACGTCGTTCTCCTCGATGTCGAGCGAGATGCCGTCGACCGCTTTGACGACGTCCGGGTCCTCGAAGAATTCAAACAGCCCCTGTTCCTTCTCGAAGTGGACGTTGACGTCGTCGAGCGAGATGAGCGGTGCGTCGGCGTCGTCTCGGACAGTCGCGTCGGAAACGGTGTCTCTCTGGCTCTCTTGATGACCCGCGAGATGGTCGCCTCGCTGTCGGAGGACGTAGGCCAGCGCTATCGGGAGACGCTCCAGCAGCGCGACGACTTCGACGTCCGCACGAACGACGACATAACGGGTTCGTTCAACATCATCGACGGTGTCGAGGTGTGCATTCAGGTGCCGAACCCGCTTTCGTCCGGGGAGGCGTTCGGAATGATCGACCTGAAAGATCCGGAGTTCGCCGCGAACGTCCACGAGGAGTTCATCCCGCGGTGGAAAGAAGCGGAACCGCTCCAGTTTTAGGGCGCAATTTCGCCGCGTAAGGTTCCCATTTCGACGACGCGCTCGGCGTGGGCGTTGTGCTGGTGGATCGACTCGTCGTTGGACTGACTCATCGTGATCACCGCGTCGTCGGGCAAGTGGTCGAATTCGTCGACGACGCCCTCGGCCAGCGCTCGCACACAGTCCTCGACGAACTTGGCGTCCGCGTGAGCCTCGTAGGTCATGTGGTCCTCGTCGGGCCGTTTCGCGAGGTTGTAGATCCGCGCGCTCATCGAATCTCGAGCGATGTCGATGATGTCGTTCAGGTCGACCGCGGGATCGCCATCGGCTTCGACGGTCAGCGTCGCGTGCCCGCGCTGGGAGTGGCCCGGTTGGGGCACTTCGTCCAGGAACTCCGTGATCGTCTCTTCTTCCACGCCGAGGTCCTCGAGCGTCTGTTTCGCGCGAGCGGCGGACATCCCTTGCGAGCACGGACAGACGGTCATGCCGGTGACCTGGGCACCGATTTCTTCGCGGGTTCCCTCGTCCGTGGCGGTCGCCGAGGCGACGATGTCGACCATGTGCTGGTCTCGCGGTCACTCGCCGGCGTCCGCTCGCGACGCATGTACTCCGCTTCCATCGAAACCTCGGCTTTCGACGTGTAGTCGTGTTTCTCGAGCAACGCCGACCACTTCGTTGCGCTCGATGGCCATACTCACGTCGTCTAAGACGAACGTCTCGCCGTCGTCGTACGTGACGCTGGCGTTGCGCATCTCGATTATCGGGTCAGTTGCCGCCGTCGGATCACCGTGCCGTCGTTGTGCTGTAGTATCCGGTGTCATTTAGAGCACCTCCGTCACGTCAGCGTCGTCGTCGCCCGCCGTCGAACTGGACTCGCCAGACATCCGAGTTCGGACGCGAGGGTTGAACACCCGGTCGAGCCCCTGGCTGAGCAGGATGAGCCCCAGTGAGAGACCCATGATCGCGACCATCGGAGCCAGCAGCCAGTGGGCCGCGCTCCACGAGAAGAGCGCACCGCCGCTGTAGGCGAAGTTGAGAGTTACCCCCCAGTTTTGCGTCGAATACGGCAAGACGCCGAGGAAGTACAGCCCCACGGAGGCGAACATGACGTACCGCGCGGCGAACACGAAGTTGACCGTCACGTACGGCATCAGGTTCGGGATGATGTCCTTCAGGATGATTCGGGGCGTGCTGACGCCCATAGTTCGCGACGCCTCGACGTAGTCGTTCTCGCGGATGGTGAGTACCTGCGAGCGCAGCGACCGGCCGAGACCGGCCCAGTAGCTGATGTTGATGACGACGCCCAGCAGGATGGGGTTCTCCGGATTGAGCGTCACCGCGAGGATAATCACGAGCGGGAGGCCCGGAATCGCCATGACGAGGTCCGAGAACGACATCAGTGCTCTGTCGACGCTTCCGCCCTTGTAGCCGGCGACGGTCCCGATCACGACGGCGACGGCCGTCGCCCACACCGCACCGGCGGTAATCATCAGCAGGATATCGGGCGTCGAGTGGACGATGAGCGCGGCGAGGTCCGTCCCCGAGGCGGTCGTGCCGAGGGGATAGTTCATGTTCTCGAACAGCATGAGGTAGCGCGGCGCTTGATTCGTCGACGGTTCTCGCCAGAGCCCCAGGATCGCGACGAGCGCCATCGTGAGATACCCACCGATGATGAGGAAGCCGAGTCGCGTTCGCCAGTCAGCCCACGCGACGAGTAGCGGGGTACGTATCCGGTCGTCGTACACCTCGCGGAGTCGCTCACGCGTCGTCACGTCCGGTGCCGACCTGCTCTCACTTCGCCAATCCACGCTGTCCGTATCAGTAGGCTTCATCTGAATCACCTGCGCTGATTCGCGGGTCGATCTTGCTGTAAGTAAGGTCCGCGACGTAGACGCCGAGGACGAGCGCGATGGTGATGATGAGGAAGGTCCCCATCATCAGCGGGTAGTCGTTGGCGTTCAGCGCGGAGATGAGGTAGTAGCCGAGTCCGTTGTAGGAGAAGATCTGCTCCAGTATGACGGTCCCGCCGAGTCGGAAGCCGAGCAGGAGCAAGAATCCAGTGTACATCGGCAAGATGGCGTTCCGGGCGACGTATCGAGTCGCGATACGACGGTCCGAGAGGCCGCGAAGCCGAGCCACCTGTACGTAGTCGTTGCCGAGTACCTGGATGCTGTTCCCGCGCATCGCCAGTGCCTGTCCCCCGATGGCGCCCAGCGTGTACGAGAAGATGGGCAGCACGCTGTGTTCCAGCGCACTGAGAACGAACGGGATGCTGAGTTGCCGTTCGACTCCCGTTCCAATCGTCCCCGCAGTGGGGAGCCAGCGAAGCTGGTAGGCGAAGACGTACAGCGCCAGGACGGCGACGACGTAGAACGGCACCGACATCAGGGTAATCGAGATACCCGAGAACAGCTTGTCGAATCGGGAGCCTTCCCAGTACGCCTGCAGCGCCCCCAGGAAGATGCCGATAGCGAACACGAGTATCGTCGAAACGAGCACGACGAACACGGTCCACGGGGCCGAACTGGCGAGTATCGAGACGACCGGTTCGTTGAGCGAGATCGACTCCCCGAGGTTACCCTGGGCGAGTGCGAACATGTAGTCGATGTACTGCTGCCAGAGGGGTGCGTCCGGACGGATGTTCTGTAGGTTAGCGATTCTGGCGTCTACCTCCGCAGCCGGCACACCCTGCCTGAGTAACTGGGCGCGCAACTGCGTATACGGACCGCCGGGTAGCAACCGTATCAGGCCGAACGTCAGTGATGCGACCATGAAGATTGTGGCGAACACCCTGGCCGTCCGGCGCACGTAGTAGTTGACCATTTCGTACTCTTCTGATGGTGTTACCGATCGGACGCGTTCAGCTTGCCTTGCTTGGGCAGCCAGTGCGACGGCCACTTGACACCGCGGGCGGAGTCGTCGGCCGGGGCGATGTCCCACTCGTCGGAGGTGAGCCAGGATTGGTCCTGTTTCGCGACGAGGCCAAGGACGGGGAGGTTCTGGTTGTTGTGCCACGCGACCCGCGTTATGGTCTCGGAGGCCTGCGTTTCGTCTTGCATCGTCGCGACGCTGCGTATCTCTTCGAACGGGTTCAGCGTCATCTCGCCCGAGCCGTCCATCGCCGGGACGGTGTATTCGCCTTCGGCGAAGTTGTGTCCGCCACCGACGTCCGGAACGTTCAGCTGCCAGCGCAGCGGGAAGTACGGGTACGACGATCGAGCGCCACCGGGCAGCCAGTAGAACGCACCGATCTTGAAGTTGGAGTCGGTGTACGTACCGAAGAAGTCGCTACTCGGCACCGAGTTGATCTCGAAGTCGAAGCCAAAGGAGTTCAGCTGATCGACGACGGTATTCGTCGCGGTCGTCCAGTCGGTCCACCCGGCCGGCGTCAGGTAACTTCCGCCGAGCGCGTTCCCGTCATCGTCACGCCACGTCCCGCCCGATTTCGAGTAGCCGGCCTCGCGGAGCAGCGTGGCAGCCGCCTCGGACTGCGTAGCTTCCGCCCCGTAGCTCTCGAAACTATCGTAGGCGCCGCCGAGCCACGACTCCTGGTCGGCCGGTGCGATACCGGTGACCTTTGGCGCGGGTTTTTTCGTGCGCGGCCCGGCGTTGTCGGCGACCTGCTGGCGATTGACAACGTGTGCGACCGCCTGGCGTACCTTCCGGTTGCCGAAGTCCTCGTCGTCGTGGTTGAATATGATCCCGTACCCCCAGTTCGCCGGGAGAGTGACCTCTTCGACGTGATCCGGGAAATTATCGACGATCTTCGGGGGGGCGAACATGCTCGTGACGACGTCGAGTTCGCCGCCCATCAGCCCCTGCTGGAGGGCACTATTTTCCTGTCGGCTCAGGAGTTCGTACGTGTCGAAAGTGACGTTATCGGCGTCGTAGAAGTGCTCGTTGCGCGAGAGCGTCCAGGCCTGGTCGCTTTTGGATTCCAGTGTGAACGGACCGTTCCCGTGGACATCTTCTTCCCACTCGAACTGCTGGATGGCCGATGCGTCTTTGTCCAGGAACTCGTTGTAGACAGGTTGGTACCCGTGAATACGAAGGTCTCCGTTCGCGAGAGTATGTTTAATAATCTCCGGGTTCGACGGCTTCGAAAGCGTGATGACAACAGTTTTATCGTTTTCGCCCTCCGCGACGCTGTCAGCGAAGTCCCACAGCGTTGCTTCGGTCTTTTTCATCAGTCTGAACTGCGTGATGACGTCACCTGCCGTGACGTCATCACCAGTGTCCCACTTGAGGTCGTCGCGCAGCGTCAGCGTGACAGTCTCGTCTTCGAACGACCAGTTCTCGAGGCCGGCCAACTCGAACTCCTGTGTAGAGAAGTTGTAGGCGGCGAAGCGCTCGAAGATGTGGTTGCCCGCAGTCCAGTCGTAGTTCTGGGTCGCCATCGGATTCAGGTGCATGTTCGTCGGGACGCCTACGTTCGTCGCGCCCGTCAGAGTGTTGCCGCCGGACGAACCCCCGCCGCTACACCCAGCGAGGGCTGCAGCTCCAGAAACACTGGTCAGTTTGACGAATTGCCGTCGGCTAATCAGATCGCCATAGCCTTCAGTAGCTCGTGACATTACGTACAATTATCGCACACTTACCTATATTAAACATTGTGGTTGTTAATGGCAATCGCGCTCCGTATCCCGACACCTTGACAGGTGGTGCCCCGGGGCATGTCGGAGTCGCACGCGAGTTGAGGCACATCGCGGCGAGTCAGCATCAGTGCCTGTCCCGACGGAACCGTCGCGACGAGTTTTAGACCGGCCGTGTCAGGGCCATCCAAAAGTATAAATGCACGTGACAGAATCGTTCTCACGATGCAGTCTAGCGATACGCAACCGCTGTTTAGGGATCCGACTGTCTCGACCGCGGAACGAGTCAGCGACTTACTCGGTCGAATGACGCTCGAAGAGAAGGTCGGTCAATTAGTCGGGACGTGGGCGGGCCACCTCGACGAGTTCAAAGATATCGACGACGTCGTGACGGAAGTCACGGAACACAACGTCGGGGCCGTCGCGTCGTTCGGCTGGGGCGGTGCCGTGGACATGCGACTGGACGATATCGTCGAGAACGTCAACCGAATCCAGGAGGCCGCGCTCTCGGAGACACGTCTCGGTATCCCCCTGTTGTTCAACGTCGACGCCGTCCACGGTCACGCCTACGTTGCCGAAGGAACGGCGTTTCCCAACGGTCTCGGCGCCGGGGCGACGTGGGACGCCGACGCAGTCGAGCGGGGTGCCCGCATCACGGCCACTGAGGTCCGACGAAGCGGCGCGCACCAGAACTACTCCCCCACCTGTGACGTAGCGCGTGACCCACGGTGGGGTCGCACGTTCGAAACGTTCGGCGAGAGTCCCTACCTCTGTGCGAAACTGGCGGCCGCGAAAGTTCGCGGCTATCAGGGTGATGGCATCGAAGATCCGTCGTCGGTCATCGCGACGGCAAAGCACTTTCCGGCCTACAGCGACCCTGCGCGTGGCGAAGACGCCGCCCCGGTCGAAGTGTCACAGTACCTGTTGCGGAACGTCTTCTTGCCGTCCTTCCTCGACGTACTGGACGAGGACGTCGAGTCGGTGATGCCCTGTTACAACGCCGTCGACGGGGAACCCGCACACGGGTCGCGGCGCTATCTGACCGACCTGCTCCGCAGGACGCTGGGTTTCGACGGCACCGTGGTGTCCGATTGGGGCGGCGTGAAGATGCTCGACGAAGACCACAAGATAACCGCGGACCACCGCGATTCCGTCCGCCAGACCCGGGAAGCCGGCCTCGATATCGCGTCCGTCGACGCGATCGACCACGCCGAACACCTCGTCTCGCTGGTCGAGGACGGTGAAGTGGCCGAGGCCGTCGTCGACGACAGTGTCGAACGTGTACTCGAACAGAAGTTCCGATTGGGGCTCTTCGAGGACACCTTCGTCGACCCAGGCGAGGCACGTGATGTGGTCGGGGCCGACGCCCATCGCGAGGCGTCTCTCGAGATCGCACGCGACTCGATGACCCTCCTGAAAAACGACGACCTCCTCCCGCTCGAGACGGATGCGGACGTCCTCGTCGCCGGGCCGAACGCCGACGACGTGGTCCACCAGCTCGGCGGCTGGAGTGTGCCCGACCCCGAGGGAACCGACGTCGTGACGATTCGCGACGGCATCGAGGCGATCACGTCCGGCAACGTGGTCTACGAACAGGGGTCGACGATGAACGACACGCTGGATGTGGATGCGGCCGTCGAGGCAGCCGAAGACGCAGATATTGCCGTCGTCGCCGTCGGTGAACCGTGGTATCTCCACGAATTCGGCCCGACCGTCGACACCGGCACCGAACCCGACGAGTTCCCGAACCGACACACGCTGCACCTGCCTGACGCCCAGCGCGAGCTCGTGGAGGCGATCCACGAGTCGGGAACGCCTGTCGTCGGCGTCTTGGTCACGGGCCGACCGCTCATCGTCGACTGGATGGACGAGCACGTGCCAGCCCTCCTCATGGCGTATTATCCCGGAACGATGGGCGGACAGGCGGTTGCCGAGACGCTCTTCGGCGAGAACGACCCCAGCGGCCGACTCCCCATCTCGATTCCGAAGTCCGAGGGCCACCTGCAGACACGGTTCAACCACTTCCCACATCCCACCCCCATCGATCAGGAGGAACACCCCTCGTCGTACGATCCGCTGTTCGAATTCGGCCACGGACTCAGTTACGCCGACTTCGAGTACGACGACATCACACTGACCGAGTCGACCATCGGGCCACACGACACGACGACAGTTCGGGTGCCGGTTGCAAACGTCAGTGACCGACCGGGAAGCGACGTCGTACAGGTGTACGTCACGAACCACGCGAGTGCACGCGTCACGCCGGTCCGCGAACTCCGTGGCTTTCAGCGCGTCTCGCTCGACGGTGGTGAGAACGTAATGGCGGAAATCGAACTCGCCGCGGCCGAGCTGGGGCAGGTCGGCGCTGACGGGGTTAGACGGACGGAGGCGGGCGCGTATTCGGTTCACGTCGGCGAGCAGACGGTCGAACTTACCATCGAGACGACTTACGACTGAACGACGTCGTCGAACGAAATCGCCTCCAGGATGATCTTTTGGGCTTCGATGTCCTCGAATACCGCTCCCCATCCACCGACGGTGAGTTCCGCTCCCCCGGTATCGAGGGTCACCACCGCATACGTCGAAAGCTGTTCGAGCGATGGCGAATCGTCGTTGATCACGTCGGGATAGTAGATCTCCGTGACCGTCCCCGTGACTGTACGGAACTCGTCGGCCGCCACATCGATCCCCGAGATGGTTACGGCGACGTTCCCGCCGCTGTGGTGCAGCGAGGAGATGTCTCTGATGAACTCCTTGAGGCTGATATACGGCTTCGGGAGTTCCTGCCGTGAGGCCAGTGACTCCCACGGATACCAGAGGCAGGTCTGGTAGTACCAGTGGTTGATAAACGAGAGGATATTGTCGTTGATCAGAATACCGTAGTTCTCTGCGGCCCGCGAGTTCGGTGCGAAGTACGTTCGGCTCCGGTCGAGCACGGAGATGAACGGACCAGGAATATTGACGAGGCGTACTTCGAGGTTCGTCCTGGAGAGGTCCCAGGACTCACTTCGTTCGGTCAGGCCAGATTCGTAGTAGATAGCAACGTGGACGATGACGCCCCGGTCAACCGCCGAATAGAGTTCTGTCCGCAGTGACTCGAATTGGTCGGCGGTCAGCGCGACTTCGACTGCGACGTCGGTCTCTCGGATCTGATTCCGGACGTGTTCGAGCACCGTGTCGGCGTGCTTGACGACCCCCACTCGGTGGTCTTTGAGTTCCGGTTGCTCCCATCGATCTTCGAGTTCCTCGGCGGCATCGGTAAACAGTTCTCCCCGTTTGCGCAGATGAGCGAGGATGTCGACGGGATCCGAGGGCTCTGCGTGCAATCGGTCCCGGTCGATGGTATCGACGAAGCCCTTCGATTCCAGCGAACGAAGCGTGTCGTACACCTGGGTCGTTGGCACGTCTGATTTCTTCGCCACGTCGACAGCGGGGAGGCGCCCGTAGTCGACGAGCGTCAGGTACGCGTCAGCCTCGTAGGTGGTGAGGTCGGCGTTTTCCAGCGCCTGTTTGAGCGTGCTGCGGTTCATACACGATAGCTTGCGTCCAAGCGTATGAAGGTTTAGTGTAGTCGTTGGTTCGATAGCTCCGAGAAATGAAACTTATTTTAGATGCATGACCTCCAAAAAATGTAAGATACTTGTTTCCATAGATTGTTTGTGACTACCCACTTTTTAGGCACCATCGATGGCTTTAGCCAGCTATCCGAAAACCAGAGTCGTGATAAGTAGCAACCGTATTATAGATAAAAGATAGCTGTGTGGGGACCCAATTAATATTATTCCTGATACTTCTCTCGACACAGGCTGCTCGGAGGCACCTCCGATTACGCGTTCGAGAGGCCGTCCCACCACTATTCGAGGTCGGGTAGCTCTGACCGAAGCGCGGTCATCGAGGATACTTCGCTACGGGTCTCTCGGCGCTCGGTGAGCCAGTAGCGAGTGTGGTTGTACGGTTGCCGACAAATATCGCGGTGGCGGCCCAATTCCTCACGGTAGGCGTCGGACGGCTCGAGGCGGTGCATGTGGACGTAGTACATGCGTTCCTCAGTGAGTTCGTCCAGTTTTCGACGGATGAAAGACGAGAAATCGAGGTGATTTGTCCACCTACTCGGCTCGGTCATCTCGCCGGTCGTTACCGCTGTTCACAGTTCTGAGAGTTGATTACAATCATACGATTGTAATCCGTCTCGGAAGTTGATTCGAACTTCACGCTGAGGCAGCGGTACAGTTGCCGAGACCCACCCGCGTCGGAGGGGTCAAGGTCTGGTCTCCCCTCGACAGTCGGTATCTTTCCCGACTTGCGTTACAGTAGTACGAGTGTAAATACAGGGTCGACGGCTCAGCGGATTCCCGCTGTCCAATCGGCCGTTCCCGCAACTGCCGGACGGACGTCGACTCCGAACAGTGCAGACGGAACTGTTCTTCGGAGGGGGACGAATAGTGAGGAAAACGATCAGCTAGTGGAGGATCTGCTAAGCGATTCGAATCGGTATCCGTCGAAGTCGGTTCTATTTCCCCCACCGATGACGACAGGATAAGTCGGTAGAATGAGTGAATTGAAACGAAAGAGGAAGTGTTGTGCAAAAGACGCATGAATAGCTGCCCGTGAATTCGAGCTTGTTCGGGCCTTCCAGAACCGCAAAGAAGTCGCTGCTCTCGTACAATAGGTGGAATTTGTGAACTCGACGACAGCGACCGTTAGAATTTTCTACTCAGAAATCGCCGTCGGACGTAGCGGATCACCTCGACAAGATTCCTGTCGAAAAATTTCAATGTGTCCTCGACACTGTAGAGGGGAAGAAACCGTCACAACGGCTCTTAGCAGCAATTGCGTACAAAATGGCCACACACAGACTGAACTGGCAGAGTGGTACGACGTTCGGCGGACGTTCGGCGACGAACGATCTATAGCTGGCTCGAGCGGCTCGCCGGTGTCGAGTCGCTCGAGCAGGCCGGTACCGATAGTAACCGAACTGGGAGAAACTGAAAGCCTTCAGAATAAGAGGAGAAAAGGTTCGAAGGAACGGTCCACGAATCATCCGAGAAAGTTGGCTTCGACGCGCCGGCGCTCGTCCAGCAGTATCTCGACGAGACGTACGACGTCGAATACTCGATCCCGGGCTGTCGGCGGCCGCTCGAGGAAGCGGGATTGCGCTCTCAAAAAACCGCGCCGTACAACCGCTGATGGGCAAGAATCGTTCTGCGAGAATCTCGAAAAAGCGGCGGGAAATGGACGCCACACTAGTCTGTATCGATCGACCCAGGAAATCCGTGCAATTCGAGCCGTGTGCCGCGGGATTTCCCCGCGGCACGCGGCCGTCTGTCGAAGTATCTGGCCACCGTGACCGGACGTGTCCGTCGGGAGCGATCACCGAAAACGATGATCGCTTTTTTCTCGATTCGAAGAGTATGTGACTGCCCGATCACGCAGGACATTCCATTCTCGCATTATGATAATAATTCGAAGAAGTCGATGTCGTTCTTCACCAACCACCATACTTGGAGTGAGCAATTATTTCTAGCCCCACCTATAGACCGCCGACGGTTGCACCGCCATCGGTCGCGACCGATTCGGTCACGTCTCGAGCGGCCTCGCCCATATCCCGAAGCGTCGTCATCAACAGGTGATCCGACTTGGCCTCGAGGCGCGGCGTCGGATCTTCGTACAGTTCGACCAGATTCTCTCGAGCGGCCGCGTCGAAGTGATCGTCGGCAACGTAGACGTCGTTCCCGTCAGGACTGAGCGGAATATCTTCCCAGTGGAGCGCGTTCAACAGCGTCTCCTCGATCTGTTCGGTCACCTCGTGACGATCGGCCCACGCCCACGCCTCGTTATCGTTCATCGACTTGTTCACCAGCACTTCCACCTTCGGATGATACGACGGGTGGTTCTTCGACACCGCGTCGGCGTTTCTGAGCTGGTAGATTTCGAATTTTCGTCCGTAGGTGTGACCAGGAAGCAACTCACTGACCGAACTCGGTTCGAGGAACAGCCGATTCTGGTGGTTGATCACCTCCTCGTTGTCGATATGCAGTTCGGCTTTCACGCCCTCGAGATCGGAGCGGTAGTGGACGACCTTCTGCAGGACACCGGCCGAGGAAAGCTTCTTGGCCCACTCGCGACGGATCCGGACGGACCGTTCGTAGGCCCACATTCGACTGGCCGGATGCGGTTCCGTTCGAAAATAGTCCGGGTGCACACGCTCACCAGCGTGGTCGAACACCGCCGCGAAGAACGCCGGCAACAACTCGAGGCCACGCTCTGGCTCGATATTGCTCGTGTGAAACTCGACGTCGACGCCATCGACCTCGCCGACCTGATTCTCCCACGGAAGATTCACCGGTTCGCCTGTCTCCCAGTGGCGCATGTTCGGGAATCGCGGCGAGATATTGAACGCCGCCTTTCGCTCACCGCGTCCACGGCCCTTGATATCCCACTCGTACAGCCGTTCGGCGTTGATCCCGTCGGACAGACGGGGTGCGAATCCGGATTTGCTGTAGCTCACCTCGAGGAGCCAGGGCTCGCCGTCGACCTCGGTGGTTATCTCGAGGTGCCCTTCGAATGGTGGACCGAGCATCACCGACGAGAGCGCGTCGTACGGACCGCGACCCCAGTCGGGCCACTTCCATCGACCCTCGATTTCGTGCGGAGTCGTCTCGACCTGGGACACCGTTACTCACCCCGATCGCTCTCGGTCTCCTGCCTGTTCTCGAACAGCACGGGACTCGAGCGGGCGCATTTGGAAGGGGGGCACCGCCGCCTGTCCGCCTGTCTGGTTCACAGCGTCTTGCGATTAGCAAACGCAAAACGGACACGATAATTACACTGAAAACCAGAAACGGACATCGCGTGCATTACACGTGAATAATCGAGTGACGGGAACACTTTTGCACTAACTTGAGACCAGCTTTAGCGCTAGTCCACTTGAGATTGATGAGAGCCTCTATTGAGAATAGTAGAACGGCGACTATGGCTCATGTGTCCGGGCATGTATCCCATTTGTATCCCAGTATCTGTTTGACCGACATATTTATCCCGGCTCCGCAAAAACGCTAAGTCATGACGAAAGGCACCACATCAGTCGAGTTCGAAGGGCCACATTCGTTGCAGCGAGCGAAAGATGTTCTAAGCAGCTATGACTTAGGAAAAGTAGAAAGGATATCCATCGAAGTCGAAGAGACGTTTGAAGACGAGACAAAATCGAGTGACGAGAGTAGCGGAGAATCCAAAGACGATGATGACCGGGAACTGAAGCAGATACAACCCAACACAAACCATCACAAGGTGTTATCGGCCGTTAAACGGTTGGAAGATGATGGAGCTGTATCTGGCAATGAAGTGTATGAGAAGTCCGAGGATATCAAAGAGGGGTCTGCATTTGCGTCACTGTCGAAGTTGTACCAGCGCCGTTTATTGGACCGGGAAAGAGTCAACGATGGCTCTGGGAGCCACTATGTGTACGAAATCACGAACTACGGTGAAGCGGAAATAGACCGAATCGGGTTGTGCTAATGACCTCAGCTTTGCACGTTAGCGTCATCTGTTGAGTGAACGAAGAGGTTCGAGGGGATGAATTAATCAGATAAGAGCTTTAGGAGTTCTTCCCCATCATCGGTAAGTGCGTATTCTATGCGATTGTTCTCTGTATCTCCTTTTTCAACGACCATGCCAGCATCCTCAAGCTCGTTGAGGTGTCGATATACCGTTGATGTGGTTATGTCCAATTCTTTGTGGATTTGGTATCCATGTTGGGGAGAGTCATATAAGAGCCGTAAGATATCCATTTTTGTACTCCCGATGAGCGACATTGCCTTGTCAGGAGTTTTGATTCCGTTGATTTAAACTACGTCATTGTCTCACGGTAACGTGCTAATCTTTTTCTTCTTTTTCTCGCTTTACCTGTTCCTGAATCTCACGAACCACTTCAGCAAAGTCATCCGGAGGCAAATCAGTAATAGATTGGAACCTATCTTCGTCTTCGTCATTGTCCACAATCCCCATGAATTCTCGATACTCATCCTCAGACACTCTGTCCTTCAACTCTCGCTTCATGGCTTGATGGGCTTTCTTACACGCTGATATTCGGGATGCTCTCCTCGCTCGGCCAAGTACACGTCTAAATCTACTTCTGCTACGTTTATTTAGTGTTTCAACTCATCTGTCTGCAGTTCTTCCACTTCGTCAAGCGAATTTGGAATCACCATACACTGTCCAGTCCGGGACAGAGGAGATATAAACTAACTGCAAGTTAACAGATGAATGAAAACGGTATTGTGAAGCCACGCCGGGTTAAGCACTTAGACCAGACTAATCCCCACTTGTCGGGTCAACAGTGACTACATCATACGACTCGACAAACACCATATCCTCCTTCTCATACAACCATTGGAACTCTTGATGCGCTGCAGATACCACATCGTTCAACGAATCCCCGGAACCCCCAGATATACGGGCATACACTCTATCGTCCGCCGCCAACAACTCGCAGCTTGGTCCCTCATCAGACATGCATGACGGAATAGCACGCATTCCCTCTTATACAGGCGAAAAGATTCCAAGTGAAAATAAGAAGGAATAATACCCAGAAATCGACTATTCTGTCTTCATCGTACGTCGGTCGAGATACACCTGTAATGCTGCCGAAAAAGCGAATAGAAGGGCTGCAAAGGCTGAATACAGCACACCATATGTCGTCCCAAGGACGATAGCCAGTGCTATTGTAGGAATCACGGCGCCGATGAGGTTCTGCGCAGATTTTTCCCATGACCACGCTTCTCGAGGCGCTGAAAATGGAGGTCTCGCCATGCGTAATTCGTCGTAGGAAATAATATCAATAGTTCGGTTAATTCGACAGCTTCGTGCGGAGACATGGACGCTGAATACTAGTCATATCTTTATAGCGCAGAAACACGTCGTATCAAGTGGAATCGCCAGACAGAGTGAAGGGCCGTGATGTAGCATCACGATATCAAGCGGTTCGAGCGGGTAAAATAGACCCGAACCCCGAGCCGTCTTTGATATCTGACCGTGAACTGCGGTAACGGGCACGATGGGATTCGAACCCACGACCGTCGGATTAGAAGTCCGACGCTCTATCCGGACTGAGCTACGTGCCCTCGAGTCCGAATCCACGTCGGAACAGTATAAGCGATTGGGATTTCGGGTCGCAGTCGACCGCTATCCATAATCGCGCGGACGCAAACGGGGTGCAATGGCGGGACGGGGCCCTATTCGGCGGGGCCGACGCAAAGAAAAGCGTCCCGCGACGGCGTGAGCGACGTCACTGTCCAGTGTTAGTACTTGATATCGGAATCCTCACTGGTCTCGTTTTCGGTCAGTCCGTCGTCGGATTCGTTGCTCGTGTTTCCGCCGGTTTCGTTCCCGGACTCGTTACCGAGACCGTCGTCGGATTCGTTCGTCCCGCTCTCGTTGGATTCGGGGTCGTCCGAGCCGTCGGAATCGTCTAATCCGTCGCTCGAGCCCTCGGAATCGTCGTCCGACTCGTTACTGGGTTCGCTTTCGTTGCCCATACAACCGGCGACTGCTGCGACCAGACCGACGCCGAGACCGGCAGTAAATCGGCGCCGTTTGATACGCTTTTCTGTCATAGTGCGGCACCTGTTCGAGCGGCCGACACCCATATAACAGCGAGACTCCGTTTCACAGATTAGTCGGGATTTGAATTAATCGGCGCGAATTCGAACGATTGAGTGAGGTGAGACCGCAGATATTGCCGATTCGGTCCAGAAAAATAACGCGATAGCGAATTCATAAGCGTATCAACTCGAGCGCCGCGAGCGGACACCAGTCGTCGCTCGAAGGGGATCCATCGCGGCAGTTTCGTCTCGAATTACGAACCGGTCGCAGATAAAACGCGGCTCATATTGGCCTAAAATCGTTGCAATGGAACAACAGCGTCGGGACGACCGACGAGGAAATCGAGTGGCGGATCGACGCGGTCGCGGGTGTCGGCGTCAGATCGAGGGACGGGAACACAGCGCTTATACACGTCTCGCCGGTATGTGGTCCCGATGCACGTCATCGGAACGGTGGGACTACCCGGGAGCGGGAAGGGTGAGGCCGCCACCGTCGCACGCGAAGATGGGATCCCGGTGGTGACGATGGGTGACGTCGTCCGCCAAGAGACGGCCGACCGCGGGCTCGATCCCGCGAAAGATCACGGCACGGTCGCGCAAGCGTTGCGCGAGGAAAACGGCCCGACGGCGATCGCCGAACGGTCGCTACCGATGATCGAGGATCGCCTCGAGAACCACGAGGCGGTGCTGGTCGACGGCATTCGCTCCGACGTCGAAGTCGACGTCTTCGAGACCGAATTCGGGGACGCGTTTACGCTCGTCAGTATCGAAGCCCCCTACGAGATCCGAGCCGACCGAATCGACGAGCGCGGCCGGGACGCGGGCGAGGCAGACGGCGGCGAAGGGTTGGCCGCCCGCGACGAACGCGAGCGTGGCTTCGGAATGGACGACGCGATGGAGCGATCCGACGTAGTCGTCGAGAATACCGACTCGCTCGAGGCGTTCCACGATCGGATTCGGGAGGTCGTTCGGGAGGGAATCGACGACGGGAAACGTACCGAACGAAAACGAGAATCATGAGCGATATCTATCGCGTCGACGTCGAGGTCACGGCACCGGTCTTCGATACCGAAGTCACGAGTCGGGTGATCGACGCCGTGGCGAACGTCTTTCCGACCGCCGACATCGAGGAGACGTTCGGCGAGGTGAGAGGGGAGGCCCACGCGCTGGATCACTTTTCCGAGTTGCTTCACCGCCAGGAGATCCTCGACACTGCCCGTGGCGAGTTTTTTTCGAACCGGGAGGGAGACACCTTCTCGTTCGCGCTGAAGAAGCAGGCGGCCTTCGAGGACCGGGTCAATTTCTCGGTCGGCGAACCGGACGAACTCGGCGAGATTAGCGTTCGCGTCCGCGTCGACGAGCCGAGCCTCGAGGAGTACGTCGATCACATCGCGCCGCCAACCGAAGACGGCAGGCCGGTCGACACCTGATTCGGTTCGGGTCCCGTTCGGCATCGCAGCGGCGTGTCCGACCCGTGTTTCGTTCCGTTCCGTTCTAGTCGTCGAGATCACCTATCAAACTCGACACCTTTTCCGTCAATTTCGGTGGCACCCGCCGTGAGAAGCGACTCTGGCTCGCGTTGCGTCCTCGAGGTGTCTCGTGGCGACCGATCGCATCAAACCATCTACGACTGAAATTCACTTCCCCTAACCGGCGGGTCTCTCCTCGTAGAAAAATAAGGCCCGGCCACGTAGGGGCGTCAAATGCACGACACGATACCCGTCGCGGAGATCATGGTCGAAACCGTCGTGACCGCGCCCGCCGATGCGACCGCAACCGAGGCGGCGAGGCTGATGCGCGACGAACACGTGAGTTCGGTACTCGTCGTCAGGGACGGCGAACCCGTCGGGATCGTCACCGAAGGGGACTTCGCGACGAACCTCTGTGAACGGGAGGATCTCGGTCACCTCGAACTCTCCGCGGTCATGTCGACGCCCTTGACGACGGTTCCAGCGGCCGCATCCATCGTCGACGCCGTCGAGGTGCTGCAGTCGTCGGATATCGAACACCTGCCGGTCGTCGGTGAGGACGACCACGGCGCACTCGAGGGAATCCTGACCACGACGGAACTGTCTTACTACGTTCCGCACCTGGCCCGCGGCACGGATCGGCTGGAAGCCGATCCGGCGCAGCGGCGGGTCAGGACCGACACCCTGTACGAACGCGACGACTGGGCGTTCGAGTACCGCGGCGAAGACGAGTCGACCGTCTCGGTGGGCGACAGCGCTCGGTTCACGAAGTCGATCTCCGCGGACGACGTCGAGACGTTCGCGGAGGTCACCGGCGACACGAACCGACTCCACCTCGACGCGGACTACGCCGCCGAAACCCGGTTCGGCGAACGGATCGTTCACGGCGTCCTCGCGAACGGTCTCATCAGCGCGGCGCTCGCTCGGCTACCGGGGCTGACCATCTACCTTTCGCAGGAAAGTAGCTTCCAGGCTCCGCTGTCGATCGGCGAGCGAGTCACCGCCGTCTGTGACGTCGTCGAAGACCTCGGTCGCGCGAAGTACCGCATCGAGACGACCGTGGTAGACGGCGACGAAACCACGGTCCTCGAGGGGAGCGCGGTCGTCCTCGTCGACGACCTTCCGGCGATGGCGAGCCACGAGCGAGACGAGGCGACGACCGGCCGCACCGATTAGCGGGAGGTGGCTCGAGAACGTAGCTCGAGGGGTTAGTTCGTGCAGGTACCGATCTTCTCGAGGGCGGCTTCGCCGTCGTCTTTCCGGTCTCTGGCGGTGATCGGATCACCGCTCGCTGCAGCCCCCGCGGCGTCGGCGAACGCCCCCGCCGCCGTTGCCAGGCGTCGGGTCTGACATGCCGCCGTCTCGAAGTACGTGACGAGCCCCTCGGGAGCGTTCTCGGTCCCGCTCTCGAGGTCGGAGCGCGCGTTCGCGAACGTCGATTCGGCGGTCTCGAACTCCGTTTGGGCGGCCTCGTACGATCCGTTCTCGAAGCCGGCACGGCCTCGTTCGAGTGCGCCGTATCCCGCGTCCGTGTCCAGCGTCGAATCGTAGGCGGCCGCCAGGGTCTCGAGCGAGGCGACGGCCGAGCCGAGCGCGTTCGCGCCCTCCTCCAGTTCGGTCAGTGCGACGCCGGTCAGCGTCTCGAGTCGGTCGCCGTCGAGGTCCTGGATGGTCGCGTTCGCCGCCTCGAAGCGATCGGTGGCCGCCGAGATGTCCTGGTACCGACCGTGGGCCGTCTGGCTCGCCGTCTCGATATCGCCGTCCTCTTCGATGGCCGTCGTGACGGTGTCGATGTCGTCGGAGACCGTGTCGTCGGTGACGATCACCGTCACGTCGATCAGCCCTTCGAGCGCGTCCGCATACGACCGGAGGGTCTCGACGTCGGCCTGGCGATCCTCACCCAGTTCGGATTCCGCGGTCTCGAGGTGATCCCGCGCCTCGGAAATCCTGGTCCGTGGTTCCGCGGGATCGAACGCGACGTCCTCGGGATTCCCGAGGTCGCCGAGTTCGGAAAGGGATTGTGCGGCTTCGTTGAGTTTGCCGGCGGCGCGATCGATCGCGCGTTCGCCCGCCCGACTGTCGACGTCGGCGTCGCCGCCGTCCGCGTCGGACGAGCCACCGAGGTCGCCGAGACAGCCGGCGACCGAAGCGAGAAGTCCCGTGCTCGCGCACGTGCGAGTGAGATACTGTCGACGGTTCATTCGTACTCGAGGATGCGACTAGAAGTGCATTAACGTAGTGGCAGGCAGACTGTCGTCCGATCTGAAAACTAACTCCGGCCGCCACGAGCCACCTGGACGGCGCGAGAGCGATCCGTTGGCGTTACCCGAACGGCCCCATACCGCCCATGCCACCGCCGCCACCGCCGCCCTGTTGCATCTGCTTCATCATGCGCTGCATCTCCTGTTCGGAGCCCATGCCCTGGAACTGCTTGATCGTGCGTTCCATCATCTTGTACTGCTGGAGGAGTTCGCGCACCTGCTCCTCGCTGGTTCCCGAACCGCGGGCGATGCGCTCGATCTGGCTCGCGCCGATGGCTTTGGGATACTCCTTTTCGGCGTCGGTCATCGAGTCCATGATGACGCTAAAGGTGCGCATCCGCTCCTGGGTGACGTCCATCGCGTCGTCGGGCAACTGGTCTTTGATCCCGCCGCCGAAGCCCGGGATCATGTCCATCACCTGATCGAGCGGCCCCATATTGTTCATCGCCTCCATCTGCTTTTGCATGTCGTTCAGCGTGAACTGCCCCTGCAGCATGTCCTCGGGGTCCCACTCCTCTTCTTCCTCCCCGGTTTGCTGCATCGCGCGTTCGACGCGCTCGGCGAGTTGACCGAGATCGCCCATGCCGAGCAGTCGCGAGATGAAGCCGTCGGGCTCGAAGCGTTCGACGTCCTGGACCTCCTCGCCGGTCCCGAGGAACGCGATCGACGAATCGGTCTGATCGACCGCGGTCAGCGCGCCGCCACCTTTCGCCGTCCCATCGAGTTTCGTGATGACGACGCCGTCGATCCCGATCGACTCGTCGAACTGCTGGGCCTGCTCTTTCGCCCCCTGACCGATCGCCGCGTCGAGGACGAGCAGCGAGGTGTCGGGCTCGACGACGCCCTCGATCTGTTCGATCTCGTCGATCAGATCGTCCTCTAAGGCGTGGCGACCCGCCGTGTCCACGATGTGGACGTCGGCTTCGCTGGTCTCCTCGAGACCCCTCCGGGCGATCTCGACGGGGTCGTCGTTGTCCGGATTGCCGTAGAAGTCGACCTCCGCGCGCTGGGCCATCTCCTCGGCCTGGTCGTACGCGCCCGGCCGGAAGGTGTCGGTCTGGATGACCGCCGGTCGGAGCCCCTTGGTCGAGAACCACCACGCCATCTTCGCGGCGGAGGTGGTCTTCCCCGACCCCTGGAGCCCCGCCAGCAGGATGGTCTGTTCCTCGAGCGGAAGGTCGGTCGACTCCCCGATGAGATCGACGAGTTCCTCGTAGACGATGCGGAGGACGAAGTCCCGCGCCGGGGTGCCGGCGGGGGGCTCTTCCTCGAGTGACCGCTCTTTGATGTTGTCCGACAGCTCCATCACGAGCGAGACGTCGACGTCGGCGGAGAGCAAGGACCGCTGGATCTCCTTGACGATCTCCTCGACGTCTTCCTCGCTGAGTCGCGACTTCCCGCGGAGCTTGTCCAGGGTGCCCCGCAGAGAACTCCCGAGATCGTCGAGTACCATTTGCTCGGTCTAGGGGGCGATGGCGTTAAAGGCTTTATCTAGAACGGTCCCGCAAAACGATTCGCGGTGGGGTTCGGCGTCGATCACGCGAAGCCGAGGTCGCGCGAGGCCGAGAGTCTCGAGGATAGTCTGCTACTCGAGAATCCGTTTCCGCTCGGCGGGCGTGAGTTCGACCGGGCCGATAGCGAAGGCCGTACAGTGTTCGCACTCGAATGCACCGTCTCCGCTGTCGTACGTGCGAACCGGTTTTCCGAACAGGAAGAAGGCGTCGCGCTGTTTGCGCGCGACGACGGCGTCGGCGGTCTCACCGCAGTTGGGACACCACTCCTTTCCGGGTGCCGGTTCCTGGTACGTCACCTTGTGACGGCCGAAAAATGCCCCGCGGTACGCCTCGGCTTCGGTCCGCTCGACGAGCGCCTCCGGCGGGAGGGGGTCCGACTCGAGTTCGTTGTCGAACCCGCTTTCGGCCCCCGTGGTCGCCGTTACGTACGGGCCGACGCTGACGCGATTGTCGCGACCGACGAAGTAGACCGTCACCTCGACGGCCTGGCCCTCGATGCGGACCTCGTTTCCCCACCCCGCCACGTAGACGGTAAGGTCGTGGCGCGCATCGGTAACGGTCAGTTCGTTCGTGGCGCCCCTGACCGAGACGCCACCGCGGGGGTCCCGCACGCTCCGGTTCCGCTGCCAGCCCGACACCGAGATCTCGTAGTCGTCCGGGGAACGGGTAGGCGACGCCGCATCGTCGTGGAAGACCTGTTCGGCCCCGACGGCCGAGACCGTCTCGACCGCCCCGTGTTCGACGAACACGTCCTCGGCGTCGGTAACGAAGACGTCACCGTCGGCCGCGTCGACGTAGCCGTCGTCGAGATCGCCAGTCAGAACCGTCCGCACTCCGTCCGAATCGGCGGGCTCGGCACCGGGAGGAACGTCCGTGAAAACGTGCTCCGGGTCGAAGATCGTGAGTTTGCCCGCGACGCTTTCGGCCCGTACGTATACGTCTTCGGCCCCGCGGAGTTCGACGGGTGCGGTTTCGCTACCCCCGACGCGAACGTCTCCCGATACCTCTCGGCGAACCGCATCCTCACCACTCATGATTCGCTCGAGCTACGCCACCTATTTACTTCAACCGATCGGATAGAAATTGTATGCGGCGTGATTAAAACCTAAAAATACTTGTATACGAAACATCATTTCGAGGTATGAACCGACGGCGATTCCTTCGCAGGACGGGGGAAGGGCTCGCGATTACGGCCGGGGGGCTGGCAGGGTGTCTGGGGAACGACGCGGCGCCGCCCCCGCGAAAAGCCGAGGTGTTCGACGACGTCACGATCGAGGACGGGACGATGGAGATCGACCTCCACTCGCAACCGAAAGTGGAATCACAGATCGACAACGTCGACGAGGCCGCGATCGTCGGCTCGCTCCTCCCGATCGGAACCGCACGCGCCGGGTCGCGATCCTCGAGTTCCGGTTCGCGCACGAGCGGCGCGACCGGTCGGGGCACGAAGAGCGGCTTCGGCTCGGCCCCGAAGGGTCGACATCACTGGGCGATCTACGGCGGCCACTCGCACAGTAGCTGGCGCGACGATCACGACGACGACCTCGAGATGTATCGCGCAGTCGTCGCGACCCTCGCCGTCGCCTACATCGGGACCCAGGTCGAGTACGAGGCGAAGTCGCCAGGACCGGGGCCGGCGAACGTGACGTGGGACGAGGAGTGGACCGATCCGACCCAGGGAGCGACCTACGAGGTCGACCTCGCACCCCTCTCGTCGGGCGCTGAAACGGAACCCGAATCAGATTCACAATCGGCGTCCGAAACCGGGACCGAATCTACGGACGGAAACGAGACCGACGCCGGAACCGATACCGGGTCCGGACGGGGAGCCAGCGAGGGCTGGTACCGCGTCGGCACCGAACTCGAGTCGCCCGACGGCGACGGCTACTTCGACTGGCAGGCAGCCGACTTCAAACTCGAGCGAAAGGGGGGCGACGGCCTCGCGGTCGACGAGGCCTGGCACGTTCGACCGCGACTGTAGCCGCCGCTCTGATGGGGGTTCGACCGGCAGTACTCCGAGCCACACCGGCCTGAATCGAGCGACGAAAACCGTCTGCAGACGGACCGATTGGAACGAATTCAGTTCACATGTCAGACGAGAAATCGACGAATAGCGCCGACGAGGGGAGCGCCGACGCGACCGACGAACGGCGGTTCGACACGTCCAGTTCGACCGGGTCCGCATCCGGGACGACGGAGCGAAGTCGCGGGGAGCGACGAGAGCCGGTGCCGTCGAACCGGTTCGTCACCGATCGACGGGTGACGCTCGCGGCGACGTTCGTCGTCGCCTTCTGTTCGATCGCGTACGAACTCGTCTACTCGGAGCTTCTCACGGTATTTTTCGGCGGCACCGTGCTCCGGTACTCGATCACGATCGGCCTCTACATGTTCTCGCTCGGCGTCGGATCGGTCCTCTCCGCGCAACTCGGCGAACCCGAATCGAACTTTCTCAGGACCGAGGTGTATCTCGCGATCGCCGGCCCCGCGGGAGCGATGGCCATCGTCGCGGTCAACTCACTTCCGGCGATGACCTTCAGCGGAAAGGGACAACTCGTGCTCGCGCTCTCGCACGTCCCGATCCTCGTCGTCGGCGTGCTGTCGGGATTCGAGGTGCCGCTGCTGACCGACCTCGTCGAGGATCGAGAGGGGACGGTCTTCGCCTCGCTGGGGCGACTGTATCCGCGACGGATCGTCCGCGGCGTCCTCGGCGTCTTCTTCGCGGTCGGTGAGCCGGACGAGCGGTCCTTCTCTGAGGTTCTCGGAGTGGATTATCTCGGAAGCCTCGCCGGAACGGTCGTCTACGCGCTCCTGTTGTACCCCCGCTTCGGACTCGTCGTCTCCGTGTTCGCACTGGGGTTGGTAAACGCCGTCGCCGCACTGGCGTTTGCCGCCTGGACGTTCTCGGGATCAGCTTTCACGCTCTCGCGGCCGACTACGGGACGGTGGCGCACCGTACTGGTCGTCGGTCTTCTCCTGACGGGAAGCTACGCCGGCCTCGTTGCCCATCCCAACGCCGTCGACCGGGCGGTGACGACGACCTACCTCGAGCGAACCATCGAGGGCGAGTTCCCCGCCGGGACGGCCGACGTCAGGGCACGCAGCTACGATACCACGCCGTACCAGACGGTGCTCACGTACGAGCGCGACCTCGAGGGCCACGCCGGGACGGAGACGTGTCTCCACCTCGACCAGGCGCTCCAGTTGTGTGATCGGTGGGTCGACTCCTACCACAGCGGACTCGTCGACGTTCCGATGAGTACCTTCGACGATCCGTCCTCGGTGAACGTGTTGCTCGTCGGCGGCGGCGATTACATCGCCGTCGACCATCTCCGCGAGTACAACGCCTCGGTCGACCAGGTCGACCTCGACGGCGAGTTCCTCGAGATGGCACGAGAGCGAGAGTTCTTCAGGCAGTACAACGACGATGCGTACGAGTACGACCGCTTGAACACGACGACCGAGGACGCGTTCACCTACATGCAGGGAACCGACGAGACGTACGATCTCGTTCTGCTCGACGTTCCGGGTGTCCGAAACGACGAGACGCTTTCGCTGTACTCGACGGAGTTCTACACGCTGCTCCGCGAGCATCTGACCGACGACGGCCTCGTCGTCACCTGGACCTACACGAAGGGGAACCACCCGAGCCACCACAAGGCCTACACCAACACGGTCAGGGAAGCAGGGTTCGACCGATACCTTCCGTACTACGTCTTCGACGACCTCGACGGTGACGACGAACTCGAGGCCGGCGAACGCTTCTACATACTCTCGGACGGGCCGACACCCGAGCCGGCCCTCGAGCGGGCCGAGAGCGACTATATTCGCGAGTACGCCGACACGTTCGACGAGTGGCAGTGGTGGACGATCCCCAGGTATCGCGGCGTCGACCCGAACAGCGTCTTGCATCCGAACTACGACATCATCGTCGACTACTGACCATGACCGGTGAAACCCTCCAGTTCGTTCACGCAGACCGCCCGCCGGAGGTCGGCGACGTTCGCGTGTTCGACTCGCTCACGCGGCAATTTCTGGGGACGGCGTTCACGTTCCGGATCATCGGTAGTTCGCACTACGTCAGTGCGCCCGACTACGGATTCTACGAACTGTCTACCTGTGAACCGGCCCCGAGCGGGGGGAACGGCGGAACGGTGGTCCCCCTCGAGCCCGACCGTCCGTCCCGTCGACTCGCCTTCGAGACCGATGCGTTGCGGTGCGTGACGGTCGTCGAGCACCGTCCCCTCGCGGCGTTCCCGCCCGATCGGTGTGAGGCCGGGTGGAGCGACTTCGATCTCGCGTACGCGTTCGACGGCGATCCCGAGGCGGTCACGACGATCGAGATCGGCGAGGACAGCTACGAGACCTATCACACCTATCCGGAGTTCGATCTCGCGTTGTATACGCGGACGGCCTTCACGAGGATTGACGGCGCGTCGACGCGAGAGCGGAGGACCCGCGCGTCCGAGTACAGTAGTCGTTGAAACGATTTACTCACCGCTCGCAGTGACGCGACCGGCGAAGACTCGCTGGCCGCGACTTCGCGAGCGGGGTGTGCACCGACGTTCAACGACTCCTACAGAAGTGCCGTCGGGATTCGTTTCGCTTCGAGACGTATGCTCAATCTATATAGTTCAGTTTTTCGCAATAGTAGCACATGGATGATAAAATTAGAGAGGGGAGTAAAAAAAGCGGCGGGAGTGACGACGAGAGCGGCACCAGCACCGAAACGAGCGACGAGACGCTCGAAGAGGGAGGCGATCTCGTCGCGCCGGGGACGCCGACGGACGTCGACAGTTCGATCCTGCATCTCTCCTCGGCCGAGCGTGAGGCGCGGGGGATCACCGACGAGGAGATCAGCGAGGCCTTTCGCTCGGTCCTCGCCCACGGATCCGACGAACAGAAAAATCTCAGGGGAGTAACGCTCCCTGAAATCACGCTCGACCGGGCCACACTGCGGAGCGTCGATCGACATCCGGTCGATCTCAGCGGGTCGACCATCGAGGGACTCTCGCTAGAGTACTCGAAGGTAACGCTGCCGTTCGTGCTGGACGAGGCGACTATCGGGTCGCTTCGACTGGCGGAGGCGCACGTCGAAGCGCCGATATCGTGCTCGGACGCGACCATCACCGGCGAGACGGACTTCTTCGAGGCGCAGTTCGACGGCGACGTGACGTTCGACGGGACGACGTTCGAGGGACCGGTCAACTGCGACGAGGTGACCTTCCGTGACGACGTTCGCTTCGACGGCACCGTGTTCGACGACGAGGTGACGTTTCGGGCCGCGGAGTGTTACGGCGATTCGAACCATCTCGAGGACAACACGACGTTTTCGGGCGCGACGTTTCGCGCGGACGTAAGCTTCCGCGAAACCGAGTTCGGTTTCACCCGGTTCGACGACGTGGCCTGCCACGACGATGCGGTCTTTCGGGAGGCGACGTTCACCGGCGACGCGGAGTTCGGCGGCGCTGACTTCGCCGCCGAAGCGGATTTCGACGAGGTTCGATTCGAGGGCGATTGCAGATTCGACGGGGCCGCGTTTCGAGGGCGGGCGACCTTTCGAGGAGGAACGTTCGCCGGCGGAGCTCGAGCACTGATCGACGACGCCAGTTTCGCTGGCGTGACCTTCGACGACGACGTCTCGTTTCGGCGCGCGTCGTTTCGGTACGTGACGTTCGCAACGGCCGAGTTTCGGGGAACCGCGGGGTTCGAGTCGGCGACTTTCGCCGGCGACGCAGACTTCCCCGACGTCTCGTTCGACGGCGCAGTCGATTTCGACGAGGGTCGGTTCCGCGAAGACGCTGACTTCTCGGGGACCCGGTTCGAGGGGCCGTGTGCCTTCCGGGGCTGCGAGTTCGTCGGCGGCGCAAATCACCTCAAAGACGACGTCTCCTTCGAGCGTTCGTGGTTCGCCGACGACGTCGACTTCCACGATACCGAGATCTCGTCGGCGAACTTCACGAACGTCGCCTTCGGCGGAACGGTCGACTGTCACGGCTGCGTCGTCACCGAACGGATCGACATCGAGGCACGCGGAATCGACGACGATGCGTTCGTCGATTTCACCCGCGCGAAGATCCGAAGCGGCCGGATCGTCCAGCCCACCGAGGGATGGGTTCGCTACGACCTGACGCTCGCGAGCATCGGCGACGTCGATCTCGAGGCCGAACGAAAGCGAGATCACCGCCAGCTCCTGGATTACTTTCGGTTTTGCCGGACGGAGTTCGACGAGTTCGACGGTCACACGTTCGATTTCAGTGGCCATCGCGAGTATCTCGACCGAAACGCCTGGACCATCCACGGCTTCGACGAGCCGACGACCGACGAATTCGACCCCGAGTACGCCCTCGAGATGACGCCCGAAGTCGTCGAGACGACGTACCTGAAGGCCAAGCAGAGCGCGCGCGAGGTCGGCGACATGAAGACCGCCGGCGAGTTTCGCGTCAAGCGCCAGCGGTACAGTCGCTACAAGAGTCTCGAGGCCGTCCGCGACTCGGACGCCGGAGTCTGGACCCGGACGAAAAATCTCGGTCGGGCCGCGGAGAACTTCTTCCTCGGGGTCACGTGTGGCCACGGCATGCGACCCATGCGGATCGGCATCACGTTCGCCATCGCACCGCTGTTTTTCGCGTTCCCGTACGCGTTCGGGGGCCCGCTGTTCGAGACGCAAGCTGGCCAACTCGGGATCGGAGACCTCGCCACCGCTGACGGGCTCCGCGTCTTTTACGACAACCTCTACTTCAGTTACATCAGCTACACGACGATCGGCTACGGCGATATCGGACCGATGGGACCGCTCGCTCGCTTGCTCGCCGGGACCGAGGCCTACCTCAGTACGATACTCGCGGCCTTGCTCGTGTACGCGCTGGTCAAACGATCCGAACTGTGAGCCGACGGGGACCGGCGCGCGCGTCGGTGAGTATTTCACTCGACCCCGACAATCCTCGCGTATGAGTTCCGACGCGAACGTCGATCCTTCGGAGTACGATGCGCTCGAGGATGCGGACGTCGTCATGCGACAGAACGATCACGGGCTCCACATCGCGGACGACGAGGTGACCGGCGTCTCGAGCCAGGGACAGACGCCCGAGGAAGCGCTCGCGAACCTCGCGGCCGCGGTCGAGTCGTACAGGGAAGCGACGGACGACGACCCAGGCGACGACTGGCTCTGAACGCGAGAACGCAGGGTCGGTACGGTCCTTTTTTCGAGAGTTGCACCACAGTAGCTATTTCCATCGGTGATTGGTCGTGGTTTGGGAGCAGACCCATGAAATCAGACCTCCCCACGAAACGAGTCGAACCGACGGCAGACACCCCACGCGAGCGACGCGTCTGGGTCGGCCGGCGACGCGTTCTCCGCGCGGGGTCGGGACTCGCGGCGACGGCACTCGGTATCGCGGCCCTCGGCGGACAGGCCGCCGCACACTTCCCGACGGACCTCGAGATCGAGATCCACCCGGGATCCGATCGAGCGCCGATCGATCCGGACGGTCGCGGCGTCGTTCCGGTCGCGGTGTTGCGGGCCGACAAATTCGATCCGACGGGCGAACCGGTCCGATACCGGTTCGGCGCACCCGACGTCGTACGCGACGGGGCCGGCGCACGCCCGGTCTGCGACGGGACCGCTTGCGACGTGAACGGCGACGGACGCGCGGATCTCGTCCTGTTCTTCCGGGCCGACGAGGCCGGCTTCGACGGCGACGAATCGACGGCCCGCCTCGAGTGGGATCGAACCGAGGACGGCCAGCACGGCCTGGCCGGGACGGCGCCGATTACGATCGGCGGCCGAGGCGACGGGTAACGGCCACAGCCGAACCACCGCCACTCTCGTGTCACGATTCTTTCCGACCGGAGTTACTGCCTGACGTCGATCTCGGTCGTTTGTCTGGTGACGACGGTCGAAGTGTGACGAGAAAACGGTCGATCCGCCCGTGACGGTAACGCCTATGGTATTATAAATCCAACCAATTTGGGATGATAGAAACTGGAACGGGCGTTGCAGCCGACGACGAAGGGGCGGCGGCGCTGGCGACCGTGCTTCGGGTCGCCCAAGAGGGCGACGGCACCGTCACGTGGGCGGCCCTCGACGGCGAGATCTCGCGCGAGCAATGGGGGGCCTTGCTGGCACACGGCGTTCTCGTTCCCGCCGGTGATCGGTTCGTCCTCGCGGATCCGACCGCCGTCAGGGAGACGCTCGAGGAACGCGAGTTCCACCTGCCCGATGCCGAGGGGTAGTCCGGCCGGGATCTGGCCGCGGCCGCCGGCGCGCTCTCGCTCGTCGCCGGCTATCAGGTGTCGGCGATCCAGGACGCGGTCGCGACGGTCCTCGACGTCGCGTTCGGTCCCGCTGTCGCGGTTCTACCGTTCCCCGCGGTCGTGGTCGTTCTCGCGGTCACGACGACCATCGCCGCGACTGTCGTTCGTCACCGGACCGATCCCCCGGAGATGGACGGCCTCCGACACCGGAATCACGAACTCACCGAGCGGCTGACGGCCGCTCGTGCGAGCGGTGACGACGAGACGGCCGACCGGATCGCCGACCGACGCCGCGAACTCGTGACGGGGCAGGCGCTGTTGATGACCGGCCACCTCAAAGTACTCGCACGGACGATGCTGGTGACCGTCCCGGTCTTCCTCTACCTCTCGTGGCTGGTGGTGGCGCCGGTCCACGCCGCGATGCCGCTGGTGACGGTCGCGCCCGTCCTCGGCGATGTCGTCTGGACCGCCCGAATCATCGGCCCGGTCAGGGCGTGGATGGCCTGGTACGCGCTGTGTTCGATCGCCTCGAATCTGGTCGTTCGCCACGCGGTTCCGGATCGAATCTGGACCGCATCGTAACCAGCCTCGTCGAGGCACCACTCGGAGTCGACCGGATTCCGTCCGAATAGCGACCACCCTCGAGTTCCGTTCGAATGCCAGGCCCCCGTTTTACGCGATCGCACGTGGTTCGACACGTCATGGAAGTGTACGATATCGTCGTTATCGGCGGCGGATCGGGGAGCCAGGTCGCCACGGCAGCGGCCCGGCAGGGACACGAGGCGGCCGTAATCGAACGCGGCCCGCTCGGGGGCGCGTGCGTGACCCGCGGGTGCGTCCCGTCGAAGGCGCTCATCCATCGAGCGGACATCCTCCACGAACTGCGACACGCCGGGAAGTTCGGCGTCTGGACGGAGGAAGCGGCGGTCGACTACGGTGAAATTACGTCCTCGATCCACGACACGGTCTACGACAAAGCTGACCGGCAGGCCTCGAGTCTCCGTGACAGTGACGGCGTCACGCTCTACCGCGGGGAGGGCCGGTTCGTCGACGACCGCACCCTCGAGATCGACCCCGTCGAGGACGGGGAGAAACGGGGCGACGGGACGGACGGGCGGGCGGACGACGACCGGATCCGCGGCGACACCGTCGTCATCGCCGTCGGAAGCCGGCCGACGGTCCCGCCGATCGACGGGCTCGAGGACGTCGCGTTTCTCACGAGCGACGACGCCCTGTACCTCGACGAACGGCCCGACAGCCTCGTGATCGTCGGCGGGGGCTACATCGGTGCCGAACTCGGCTACTTCTTCGGCGCAGTCGGAGCCCAGGTTTCGATCGTCGGCCGTTCCGATCGGCTCGTTCCCCGGGAGGACCGCGACGTAAGCGCGGTCGTGACCGACTCCCTCGAGGAATACTGCGACGTCTACACCGGCTTCGAGGCAACGTCGGTTCGCGCGGGGGACGGCCGCGTGACGGTGACCGCAGAACCGGCGGCGGACGACGATGACGGCACCGACGACCGCGTCGAACTGACCGCCGGGGACCTCCTGCTCGCCACCGGTCGCCGGCCCGACACCGACGCGCTCGACCTCGAGTCCACGGGCGTCGAAACCGACGAGAAGGGGGCCGTCGAGACCGACGAGTCCCTCGAGACGACCGCCGACGGGATCTGGGCGCTCGGCGACGCACTCGGCGAGCAACCGTACAAACACGCTGCCGACTACGAGACGAAACTCGTGGCGGCGAACGTCCTGGACGACGCCGGCAAGACGGTCGATTACGAGACGATGCCCCACGCGGTCTTTACGAATCCGCAGGTCGCGAGCGTCAGGCGGACCGAAGCCGAACTCGAGGCGGACGATCGCGAGTACGAGGCGGTGACGACCCCCTACGAGGCCGCACCGCTGGGGCTGATTCTCGAGGCCGACGACGGGTTCGTAAAGGCCATCGCCGGACCGGACGGGGACATTCTCGGCTGTCACATCGTCGGTCCGCAGGCCGCGACGCTGGTCCACGAGGTCGTCGTCGCGATGGACAGCGCCGGCGGGACGGTCGACGACGTCGCAGAGCCGGTCCACGTCCACCCGGCGCTGAACGAGGTCATCTACTCGGCGTTCGACGAACTCTCCGACGCGACGTACTCGACGGCCCCGGATTGGCGGGACGTTGCCGACGGGTA
Organism: Natrinema caseinilyticum; assembly: GCF_024227435.1. Classification (GTDB taxonomy): domain Archaea; phylum Halobacteriota; class Halobacteria; order Halobacteriales; family Natrialbaceae; genus Natrinema; species Natrinema caseinilyticum. The sequence continues at coordinate 2,557,359 of NZ_CP100445.1, read as the reverse complement.
GCTTATCCGTCGCAATCACATTAACTCTCGACATGCCAGAGAAAGCTAGCCCGTCAGCGCCGCACGACAGTGACGCTCTGGCTGCGGTTTACGATCGGATCACCGATGCCGTTTTCGCGCTCGACGAGGAGTGGCGGTTCACCTTTTGCAACGAGCGAGCCGAGCGGTTGCTCGACCGATCCGAGGCGGACGTACTCGGGACGGTCGTCTGGGAGGAGGCCCCGGACGCGATCGGATCGGCGGTCCGAGCCGAGTACGAGCGGGCGATGGAGACGCAGGAACCTGTCGGGTTCGAGACCGACGCCGAGTCGCTCGACGCCCGCGTGGCGGGACGTGCGTATCCCTCCGAGACGGGGCTGACGGTGTCCGTCCGGATCGACACCGAGCGCACTCGGCGGACGGAGCGGCTCCGAGACCGCGAACGAGCGCTGCAGGACGCATACGAGGTGATCGCGGATCCGGACCGACAGTTCGACGAAAAGATCGACTCGCTGCTCGGAGTCGTCCGGCGGACGATCGACACCGACTACGCGACGCTGTCCCGGATCCACGAGGACGCAGGCGAGTACATTTTCGAGGCCGTCGACGCGCCGGCCGACGCAGACCTCGAAGCGGGGGACACCACGCCGCTGTCGGCGACGAACTGCGAGCGCGCGGTCGATACTGAACAGACGCTGGTCATCGAAGACGTCGACAGGGACGTGCCGGAATTAGCCGATCGCGCCGGAAACGCCGAGTGGGGAATCTCCTGTTATCTCGGAACGCCCGTCTCGGTCGACGACGAAATCTACGGCACGTTCTGCTTCTACGATATGGACGCCCGCGCCGAGGAGTTCTCCGACTGGGAAGTCACGTTCGTCGAACTGCTCGGCAACTGGGTCAGTGGCGAACTCGAGCGCCACCGGTCCGAGCGGAAACTCGAAGCGTCGAACGAACGGTTAGAACAGTTCGCCAACGCCGCCTCTCACGACCTCAAGGAACCCCTGCGGATGGTCTCGAGTTACCTCACGCTCCTCGAGGACCGCTACGAAGACGAACTGGACGCTGACGGTCGGGAGTTCGTCGAGTTCGCCGTCGACGGCGCCGACCGGATGCAAGCGATGATCGACGGCCTCCTCGCGTACTCGCGGGTCGAAACGCGGGGCGATCCGCTGGAACCGGTCGACCTGAACGCCGTGCTCGCGGACGTCCGAAACGACCTGGAACTCAGACTCGAGGAGACCGACGCGACTCTCTCGAGCGAGTCGCTCCCTCGGGTCGAGGGAGATGCCGACCAGTTGCGACAATTGTTCCAGAATTTGCTGTCGAACGCGCTCGAATACAGCGGCGACGAACCGCCGCGGATCCGCGTCGAGGCTCGACGGAAAGGCGGCGACTGGCACATCTCCGTCAGCGACGAGGGGATCGGAATTCCGCCCGACGACGAGGAACGCGTCTTCGAGGTGTTCGAACGACTCCACACCCGCGAGGAACACGCCGGGACGGGGATCGGTCTCACGCTCTGTCGGCGCATCGTCGAACGCCACGGCGGGGAGATCTGGGTCGACTCCGAACTCGACGAGGGGTCGACGTTCCGATTGACGCTTCCCGGCGTCTCGGCGGACGAGTCGTGACCCTGGAACGGGCGGCCGCGCTCGCAGCGGTCGGATCTCGGCGTTACTTCGTATCCGGTTCGACGACGGTGAACGGAACCGTATACCGCTCGAAGCCGGTGTCGAAAACGGCCGTTCGATCTCCCGGTGCCGCGTTGGCGGCGATGGTCACGTGCTCCGCGTACCCGGCGAACGTCCCGCTGTCGACTCGCTCCGAGAATACCGTCGGCGGCGCGTCCGGAACGCCGAACACGCCCGCGAACGTCCCCGGTCCGCCCCTGTTCCAGACCCGGACGTCGAGTCCCACGAGCCCACCGGGCCGCACCTCCGCTCGAGCGTCGAACGAGACGTCGGTGAACCGGGGCGGGTTCGCAAGCCGATCGAGGACGTCCCGAGAGAGCGGGTACGGTTCACCGCCGACGAGCACCGCGCCGTTCTCGGCTGCGACGTCGCGAGGACTCTCGAATCCGATGTCGACCCCGCGATCCACCGTCGCGGTGAACGAATTAGTGTACTCCGTTCCGTCCACCCGAACCGCGACGTCGGTCGCCGCGACCGACGGGTCGGCGAACGTGACGACGACGTACTGGCCGCCGTCGGACGCGAGAACCTCCGGCACTCGATCGTCTCGCGTTCGTCGAACGTACTGTAACGCCACCGACACGCTCGGTCCCGCTGCCGGGGCGGATGGATTCGCCGTCTCCGGCGTCTCGTTCGATCGTGGTCCGGCCGATCTCGACGACGAACAGCCCGCAACTCCACCGGCACAGGCGGTGGCGAGGAGAAATCGTCGACGGCCGACGGGCCCGTTCATAGCTCTCGATTCGTATCGGCGATCGTTAACGTTCTGGGCCCGGACAGGTCACACCCCTTCGACCTCTTCGGCTCCTTCGACCCCTTCGTTTCCACTCGAGACCGTCGCGGGCACCTCGCCGCTCGAGGCCGGAGCCGGGTCGCGGCCGCGTGAACAGGGTCCGGGCGCCCGGAAGTCCACGGCGCGTGTGAGGCCGCTACGCGTTACGCGTCTTCGGGTCCGCTCTCGACTTCGCCGTCGTGGGCGAGCCACTCCGTCAGACTACCCTCGTAGAATGCGACGGTCTCGTAGCCGAGTGCCGTCAGGACCACGAAGGTGTGGCTGATCCGCCGCGCGGTGTTACAGTAGAGGACGATCTCCCGATCCGGGGTGATTCCGTGGTCGTCGAGCAGGGCCTCGAGTTCCGCGTCGGGTTTCAGTCGTCGCGTCTCCTCGTCGACGACCTCGCGCCAGTCGAACCGCACGGCACCCGGCAGGCGGGCGTCCTCGAACTCGTCTCGCTCGCGCGTGTCGACGAACACGGCGTCTCGCTCGAGGGCTTCCTGGACGGCCTCGTAGCCGACCAGCGGGCTCTCGTCGGGGGCCAGCGGATCGGGCTCGTAGGTCGTCGACTCGGTCGCGGGCGCCTCGGTCGTCGTTTCGTACTCGCGGTTCCAGGCGCTGTAATCGCCGTCGAGGAGACGAACGTCGTCGTGGCCGTACTCGAGGGCGGTGAGCACGAACCGGGCGGCGAAGACGCCGTGAGTGTCGTCGTAGGCGACGATCGTCTCGTCGGGGTCGATGCCGACGTCACCGAGCAGGTCCGCGAAGGCCTCGGCACCGGGCAGGGTCCCGCGGTCGACGTCGCTCTCGTCGCGGTATCGATCGAACGGGACGTTCACCGCGCCGGGGAGGTGCCCGATACCGTCGTATTCCCAGGCGTCCCTGACGTCAACGATGCGTACGGTGGGATCGTCCAGTCGCGATGCGAGCCAGTCGGGGGTGACGACGAGGGATTCGTCCATTAACCGGTACATACTCGCGGAGACCCGAGAACGCACCGGTTTCGACGTCGGTTTCGAGTACCGGGACAGTGGCAACTCTTGCTGGTGTCTGCTGAGAAATCTGACCTGTATCATCAGATATGTAACGAACGGTCTCCGAAACTGCCGAATTCGGCCGCCGTACCGGCGGTTATACCGATCGACGATACGAAAGGCGGCAAATATGCCCGTCAAAGTCGATAGGTGACCGAATTGACCGGTTAGGCAGGCCCTTTGTGTGTCGCCATCGAACGGCAGTGCATGGCAACCGACTACGCCAACGACGTACTCGTCACGGCCGATTGGGTCGAAGACCGGCTCGAGGACTTCCAGGACGACGACTCAGACCTTCGACTCGTCGAGGTCGACGTCGACACGGAGGCCTACGAGGAGGAACACGCACCCGGCGCGATCGGGTTCAACTGGGAAACCCAGCTCCAGGACCAGGTCACCCGCGACATCCTCTCGAAAGACGATTTCGAAGAACTGCTCGGCAGCCACGGTATCAGCGAGGACTCCACCGTCGTCCTCTACGGAGACAACTCCAACTGGTTCGCCGCCTACACCTACTGGCAGTTCAAGTACTACGGTCACGACGAAGTCTACCTCCTCGACGGCGGTCGCGAGTACTGGCTGCAAAACGACTACCCGACCACCGACGAGGAACCCGACTTCTCCGAAACCGAGTACGAGGCAGCCGGTCCGCGAGAGAGCATCCGCGCCTACCGCAAAGACGTCGAGAACGCGATCGAGCGCGGCGTGCCGCTCGTCGACGTGCGCTCGCCCGAAGAGTTCTCCGGCGAAGTGCTCGCCCCGCCGGGACTCCAGGAGACCGCCCAGCGCGGCGGCCACATCCCCGGCGCGAGCAACATCTCGTGGGCCGCGGTGACCAACGACGACGGCACCTTCAAGGACCGCGACGAACTCGAGGAACTCTACGCCGAGGAAGGCATCGACGGCAACGAGACGACCGTCGCCTACTGCCGCATCGGGGAGCGCTCCTCCGTCGCCTGGTTCGCCCTGCACGAACTCCTCGGCTACGACGACGCCGTCAACTACGACGGCTCGTGGACGGAGTGGGGCAACCTGGTCAACGCGCCGATCGAGACGGGCAGCGCCGAATAAGCGTCGTTTCGGCGGAGAGAGAGACGTTCGAGCGATCACGCGGCTATCTTCTCGAGGCACTCCAGGAGAGCGTCGGCACCGTCGCAAACCGGACCCCTCGTCGATATATTACGCTTCGTACACGTGGTTCGACGCGATCTCGTCGGGCCCGACGACCTCGACGTCCCCGGCTGACTCGAGGTCGGCGAGGTAGGACATCGTCTCCTCGAACGCCGCCCGCGTCCCGCCGGAGAGGTCGCCGTAACTCAGCGTGGTGATCGTCCGGTACCGCGCCGTCCGATCGAGTAGTTTGCGGGCCGCGTCGGGCGATGGACTGACCGCCCGCGGCGCAAGCGCGGGGTTCAACAGGTCGGCGTGACCGGCGTGGCCCGCGATGAAACCGACGTCGTGGTGTTCGTCGACGAGACTCATTACGGCCTCGTCGTACCGGTTGAGGGGATACGCGAAGTAGCTGGCCCCGTCTTCGAAACCGTTGCGCTCGAGCCAGTCGACGGCGCCCTGAATCTCGTCTCGCTGGGCCGACTCGCGCCGTCTGGTGAGATCGCCGCCGGTTTTTCCCTGGCTCCCGATCGTCCAGCCCTCGCTCTCGAGGGTCTCGAGTTGATCCCGACTGAGGGTTCCGGGACCGCCGACCTCGTCGGTCGGGACGAAGGCGGTCGCCGGGAACCCGTACTCGGACAGCGTCGAACGGGCGCGAGTGTAGGCTGTTTCGGTGCCGTCGTCGAACTGCAGGAGGACTTTCCCGGTGTCCGGCCGGGAGACGAAATGCAGGTCGTCGCACCAGACCCGAGCCTCCCTGTCGCCCGCCCACGTCGAGATTTTGACGTGAGCGACCGAGCTCAGGTCCGGCTTTCCGTCGGTGCCGACGACGCCGAGGTCGTGGTGGGCGAGCGGAAGGCCGGGGTCGACTTTCGCCTGGAGGATCAGCCGGTTCCCGTCGGTGTCCGACAACTGGACGAACGGATCGGTGTCCTGGTCGGTCGCGAGCGCAAGCGCCGGGAACTCGCTCGAGAGATCCCGCGGCTGGTCGAATCGGCGCTTGATCATGGCTCGTTGTTCGGTCAGCGAGGCAGTCATGCGACCGGACTGGTCACCGACGTACGCCCGCTCGGTGTCGAGTTCCAGCGTCCCCTCCATCACCGTCCACATCGAGAGGTCGTCGAAGCGGTCGAACGAGCCGGGTTCTTCGTCGATCGGCTCCTCCGGCGACCCCGAGGGATCGTCACCATCACCGTCGGTCGATTCGCTCGTCGTATCTGAATCTGTCAGGGCGGAACAGCCGCCAAGCGTCGCCGCGGCGGCCGTCACGAGGTACGCTCGTCGTTTCATTCCGTTCGATGACAGTCCGGATACGGTAATTGTTATGCCGCCACTGGAAATCGGTCGCCGACCGGTAACTGTTGCCTATCGCCATCCGCAGCCGGGTCGGGTGGGCACCCGCGAGGACGTCTCCGAGCTACATCACGATAGACATAACTCGAGTCCGGTCGAAGCGACCCCCATGACCGATCCGGAGACGTTCGTCGAGACAGTTAGCGAAGAGAACCAGACCGCACTCTCACGACTCGGGTCGTCCAAGTCGCTGTACGCCGACACGGGCGGCGAGATCGACACCGAACCCGTCCTCGAGGCGACCGCCGACGCCGAGTACGCCGCCTGGCAAACGTTCGCCGGGTGGGCAGACGACGAGGCCACGGACGAGGTGCGCGCCGCGTTCGAAGCTACCGCCGACGAGGAGCGATCTCACTACGAAACCGTCGTCGACGAACTCGGTGACGACGAGTACGACCCGTCCGACGTTCCGACCCTTCACGAGTATCTCCGCGACCTGGAGGACACCGTCGAACGCGTCGGCGGGTTCGTCGGCCGACTCCTCGCGAGCAAGCGGTCGAAAGATCAGGTCGTCGGCTACTTCGTCGGCGACGCCGACCCCCAGACCGCCAGCCTGTTTCGGGAGTTCGGCGAGGACCTGGACGACCAACTCGAGCGCGCGACCGACCTGCTCGAAACGGTCTGCCAGAGCGACGACGACTGGGAGCGCGCCGAGGGGGCGGCGACGGGCGCGATCCAGGCCGCGTACGACGAGTACGTCGAGACGCTCGAGGGGCTGGGCGCGAACCCGAAACCCGTCTGCTGAACGCACCGTTCGAACGGCGTCCGCCGGGGACCGAACGGGGGCGCGACGACGGCCGCCGGACGCGCGACTCGACGTCTCCGGCAGTCCGTGCCGTCGGTCGGACGACTATCGGCGACCGGACCGGTACTCGCCGATCGCTCGAGTCTATCACGAGGGACGTCGGCCCGGCGTTAGACGCCCTCGACGGTCTCTCGGAACGCGCTGATCGACTCGAGCGCGTCCTCGAGGTTCGACGCGACGTCGCCGCTTTCCTCGTCGGCGATTTCGTTCAGAATGTGTTCGTGTCGCGCGAGTTGGCCGTGGTCGGGGCCGCGGTCGGCCGTCGCGTACGCCGCGAACTGTTCCGATTGGTTCCGAAGCCGATCCGTCGCCGTCTCGTCGGACGCTTCGTCCGCTGCTCGTTCGATCGATTCGGCTGCGTTTTCGAGTTCGTCGCGGGTCATAGTTTCCGGTTCGTCCGGAACCGATAAAATAGTTTCAATACGCGCCCGGCCGGTAGAGGCAGCGACGAGAACGGCGAGCGGTGTGGGATCGGACGAGATCGGTGTGTGACTCGTACTCAACGAACCTGTTCGATGCGCTGCTCGAGGTCGACGGCCGCGGCGACGTCGGCCGTAATGCCGGAGACGGCGTCCCGGAAGTTCGTCCGGTAGCTCCCCGGCCCGGTATACCCGAGGTCGGCCGCGCGCTCGCCGGCGATGCCGAATCCGAGCGTGCCGTGGACGGCGGCCGTCGGGGCGTCCGCGATGGCGCCACAGAATGTCGCGATGGTACCGCCGAGCATGCACCCCGTCCCGACGACTTCTCCCAGCATCTCGTGGCCGGCGGCGAGCCGGACGGCACCGTCGGAATCCGCGACGACGTCGTCGATGCCCGACGCGACGACGATCGAATCCGTCGACTCGGCGAGAGAGCACGCCGTCCGCTCGATCGATTCGTACTCGCCGACGGATTCGACGCCCTTGACTTCTGCTTCGACGCCCGCGAGCGCGCTTATTTCACCGTAATTTCCGTTGATGACGGTGAAGTCGATCTCGGACAGGAGGCTCTCGACCACTGCCTGACGGGACGGCGTCGATCCGACGCCGACGGGATCCAGGACCACGGGAACGCCCCGTTCGTTGGCTTTCCGGCCGGCCTCGTGCATCGCTTCGACGCGACCGTCCGGTACCTGGCCGGTGTTGATCAGGACTGCGTGTGCGAGATCCGCCATCTCTCCGGCGTCGCCCGACGAGTCGGCCATCACGGGCAATCCACCCCAGTGGAGCGTCACGTTCGCGACGTCGTTGATCGTCACCGTATTGGTCAGCGACTGCACGAGCGGCTCCCGCTCTCGGACCGTCCGGACTGAGTCCGCGAGGTCGACTTCAGCGGTGTCGGTCACACTCATTCTGAGAACGTTCCGGTATCGACGGCCTTCGGCGTTTCGACGGCGGCTGCAAGCGTTTCGGTCGCGACCCGCGGCTCTGTGGCCGTCGTGATCTCGCTGATGACCGCTACGCCGGCTGCGCCCGCCTCCACTACAGGGCCCGCGTTGTCGGCCGTGATGCCACCGATGCCGACGAGGGGAATCGAGACCGCGTCGGCGATCCTGGCGATCCGTTCCGGGCCGATTCCGTCTTTCTCGTCGGCGACCGCTTTCGAGGACGTTCCGTAGACGGCTCCGACGCCGAGGTAATCCGCCCCCTCGGTTTCCGCGGTACGGGCCTCCGCGACCGTGGACGTCGAACAGCCGACGATCGCGTCCGAACCCAGCAGGTCCCGGGCGGCCGAGATCGGCAGATCCGACTGTCCGACGTGAACGCCGTCGGCGTCGATCGCCGATGCGATATCGATCCGATCGTTGACGATCAGATCGACGCCCGCGTCCGCCGTCAGTTCGCGCAGTTCGTGTCCGAGTTCGTACCGCGATCGAGCGCTCGAGCCCTTTTCGCGGAGTTGGACGACGTCGACCCCACCGTCGATAGCCTCGCGGACGATCTCCGGCGTCGATCGGTCGCCCGAAAGCGACGCCTGCGTCACGAGATAGGTCCGCCAGCTCGCGGGATTCATGTGGAATACCAGTCGATAGTCGCACAAAGCGCCTTCGGTCGCTCGGACGGTCCGCCAGACGATGCGGGACCGGTAGTGGTGGCCTCGGGCACCGAACGGGTTACGGGACGGTCGATCCGGGACCGACGCTCGCGCTCGAGCGGGTCGCGACTCTGGCCGACCGACTGCGAGTGGGGTCCGGCGGCGAGGCATGGGGTGGACACGACGCCGAGACAGCGGCCGCGAATCGACGGTGAAACTGAAACACGCGAGTGCCCGACGACGGGACGGAAAGACGTTCGACGTGGTGAACGGCGGCCGGTGTAGCGAGTGGCGGCAGAGACGGTATCGACGCGGCGTTCGAAGAGTGACGCCGCCGCGGGAGTTCGGCCGGCCGCTACGACGATAGCGACAGGAACGCCTCACCAGACCGCACGAGCGATTCCCAATCGTCGTCCTCACGGACGGCCGGAAGCGCGCGCACCCGCTCCGGCGCCTCGGGTTTCTCGGCGATCGGTCGCCGCCACCAGGCCACGTCCCACCACTCCCCCTCCGTGTGGCCCATCGACGGGAACTCGACCAGGCGGTCGAACCCCAGCGCCTCGTGGAAGCGCTCCGTTTCGGGATTGGGAACCGTCGTCACCGCATAGGCGTCGCGAATACCCTGTCGCTCGAGGACGGCGAACAGCGATTCGTACAGCGCCCGACCGATGCCCGACCGGCGCGTCGCGTCGGCCACGTAGACCGACAGTTCGACGATCCAGTCGTAGGCGCGGCGCTCGCGAAGCGGCCCCGCGTACGCGTAGCCGACGACCTCGCCGTCGCCCTCACAGACCAGCCACGGGTGCCGCTCGAGTGTCGACTCGATCCGATCTGCCAGTTCGGTCTCGGGGGGCGGGGTCTCCTCGAAGGTGACAGCCGTCGACTCGCAGAAGGGCGCGTAAATTGTTCGGACGGCGGCCGCGTCCGTCGGCGCCGCGACTCGAATACGGACGTCGGATGTCATACGAGCGGTCCTCGCTCTCGAACGATAAATTCGCTGGAACGGATCCGAAACGGCGAGGCGGAACGCGTCCCGGCAGTAGTACCGTCGCACGCCGGAGAGACGTACCCGACGGGCGGCCGTCGGGTCACGGACCCACCATCCCGCCCGCAGCGAACGACGGGCCGTGACACCACCGTCCCGCCCGCGGCGAACGACGGCATCGTAAGCCATAGTGTGTCCGGAGCGCATCTGACGCGTAATGCAAGAAGCGACCGGCGGCCGGGAGACGCGCGTCTCGAGGCGACCACCCCCAGCGGAGGACGACGGCTGACCGATGGCGGACCTGGTCGATATTTTCGCCTCCGCGGTCGGTCCGATCGTCGCCATCGCGGGCGTTGGCTACGTCCTCGCCACCGTCAAGGACGTCGATCCGGAACCGCTGAACACGGCCGTCGTCTACGTGCTGGCACCCGCGCTGGTGTTTCACAGTCTCGCCGTCACGGAACTCGAGACGACGACGCTCCTGCGGGTCGCGGTCGGGATCGCCGCGTTCACGGCCGTGATGTGGGCGATCGCCGAGGCCGTCGGGCGCATCGTCGGCGAGCGGGAACCGGCGTTGAGCGGGCTCGTCTTGGTCGCGATCTTCTGTAACTCCGGGAATCTCGGCATTCCCGTCTCCGATTTCGCGTTCGGAGAGATCGGGCGCCAGACTGCCGTCCTCTTCCTGTCGGTCCAGTCCGTGCTGATGTACACCGTCGGCGTCTACGTCGCCTCCCGGAGCAGCGGTTCCGCCGGCCTCGAGGGCGTCAGACGGGTGTTCTATATCCCGCTCGTCTACGCCGTCGCCGCCGCGCTCATCGCGCGGTCGCTGGACCTGGTTCCGTCCCCCGAGACCGCGAGCATGGAGACGCTCCAGTTGGTCGGTGAAGCCTCGATTCCGCTGATGTTGCTCATCCTCGGAATCCAGCTCGCGCGCTCGAACACCACAACCGCCGTTTCACGGGCGTGGCCCGCCACCGCCCTCAAACTCGGCGTCGCCCCCGTCGTCGGCCTCGGAATCGCGCTCCTCGTCGGGTTCCGGGACCCGACGGTCGCTCGCGTGTTCGTCCTCGAGACCGCGATGCCGGCAGCCGTGACGCCGCTGATCCTCGTCATCGAATTCGCCGACGGGTCGCGATCGAAGGGGATCCCCGTCTCGGAGTACGTCTCGACCTGCGTGTTCCTCACGACGGTGCTCTCGATTCCGGCGCTCACCCTCGTGATCGCCATTTTGCAGTCCGGCGTGGTGATCTGACTCCGAATCGGTCGGGAGACTGGAACCGATGGCGTTTCGTCACCCGTCGTAGGCGTGTGCGTCGCTGACCGGCGGTGCGCCGATTCCGAGCACCGTCGCACTGGCGTCTGCATCGGGGTCGGTGTACGCCCGGTGGGGACTCTCCGGTTCGGCGACGAAGAACTGGCCGGGTTCGACCGTATACAGTCGGTCCGGCGTCTCGACGCTGAGTTCGCCGCCGACCACGTAGAAGACCTCCTCCTGCTCGTCGTGATAGTGGAGACCCGAAACCGGGATCTCTTCGCCGGGTTCGACGGTGTACGTTCGCAATCCCAACTTCTCGAGGCCGACCGATTCACTGACGTATCGCATATCCGACGGCCGGTCCGGTTCGCGCTCGAGTTCGTCCGGGTCCACGATGTGGTATCCCATGGAACACGGTTCGTGAATCGCCCTCGTAAATGCGACTGCTCGCCTGTACCGAGGACAGCGCGACCGGAAACATCGACGTTCGATGCGTGATCGATACGGGCTCCGATCGGATTCTCACGTCCTCGCATCGGCTCTCGAGGGACGGACGCAGATCCACGACATCGATATCCACTCCTGCCGAAGCCGAACGCTTCGACAGCGGCGGCCTATCCGCGAGCTGTTTCGAGGTCTGACCTCACGGCGTCTCGGTCGTCCGGACATCCGATTCGGACGGACGGCGCTTCCCGATCGATCGTGGTGGACGACGCAGCCTACGTCACGGTTCGGCAGCGCAACAGAGTCAATCGAGCGGGAATGTGCACTCCGCGTTACCGACAGGGTACGCTGAGAAAAGCGATTTTTACCGTCGTGGGGGACGATATTAGTATGGGAGACAGAAACTTAGTATGGAAGACAGAAACCATCTCCACGTGTGTCGTCACTGCGGAAACGTCATGGCAACGTCGTCCGCGGAAACCGGTCCGCGAAAGTGTTTCAACTGCGAGGAAGAGGAGTTCTCGCTGTATCTGAGCCTCCCCGAGGTTCCCGTCGAAGACTAGGCCCGCAACGTCTGCGGTCCCGTTTCGATCAATTCACGGAATCCCGGCGTCCGGATACGTGTCCCAGTAGATACTGGGAAGCGAACGATGCGTCACCGGACGTTCCGACGCAACCGCCGCGTCGCGATGGACGTGCGCGCGCCAACGATAAACAGCGGGGCGGCGTTTCGATTCTCCACCGGCGGTGAGCGCACACCACGTCTCCGCCACGGCGGTGAAAAAGCAAACTCGTCGGGTCGCTCTCAGATAGAGGGCTTGATATTCTGGTTCACGTCGAAGCGGTTCTCCGGATCGTACTCGTCTTTCACCGCGACCAACCGTTCGTACGCCGATCCGAACGTGGTTCGAACGAGTTCGTCGTTGTCCTCCAGAAAGCCCGGAAAATTCAGGTAGACAGAGCCGTCGGAGAACTGCCGCATATCGGCCAGGCAATCGCGGACCCACTCCACGTTGGCGTCGTCTCGTTCAGGGTCGTGCCAGTTCGCCTCGACACCGAGGAGAAACGGCGCGTGCCTGCCCGCGAAGGAACTCTCGTCGATACCGACGTCCCCGATTGCGCCCCCCAGTTGCCAGATGTCAACTGTCGCTAACGGGGACGGGGCGGTGTCGGCCCAATACCTGATTCGATCGATTGCCGGTTCAGTGAGACCATCGAGATACAACGATTTCCAGTAGTACCGCATCCCCGAAGGATAGTCTTCGTCAAGCGTTCGCTGGAACTCGGCGTACGGAATCGTCCCGCTGACGTCGGCGATCGGCTCGGCAAGTTCTCGCAGCGGTGCGAGTACCTCCTCACCTTCCACAGCCGGTCCCGAGTAACATCCCAGGAACCCGATTTTGAAATGATCCACGCCGTCTTCCGAGAAGAGTTCCTCGTCGGGCATCGTACCGAGAGATGTGAGCGTGCTAACCTCGTCTGGCGCTGCCGAAACGTACTCACGATATGCCTGCAGACAGTTAGTCGCCCGATCTCCCGAATAGAAGACGAAACAAGTCGCGACGTCCGGCCCGACGGGGTGGAGGTCGAACTCGAATTCGGTCACGACGCCGAAATTTCCCCCACCGCCGCGAAACCCCCAGAAGAGCTCCGAGCGTTCGTCCTTGCTGGCGGTTACAAACTCGCCGTTCGCCGTGACGAGTTCGACGGACGCGAGGTTGTCGCAGGTCAGGCCGTACTTACACCGGAGGTGTCCGATGCCGCCGCCGAGCGTGAGCCCCGCGACCCCCGTGTCCGAGACGACGCCGCCGGGCGTCGCCAGGCCGAACGCCTGGGTCTCGTGGTCGACGTCGGCCCACGTCGCACCGGCCTGTACCCACGCCTTCCGTTCGTCGGGGTCGACCCGGACGCCCGTCATCTCCGACAGATCGATCACGAGACCATCGTCACAAACTGCCGTGCCTGCGACGTTGTGACCGCCGCCCCGAATGGCCACGCGAAGCCCGTTTTCTCGGGCGAAGTCGACCGATCGAATAACGTCCGCCGTGCCTCGACACCTGACGATCACCGTCGGATATCTGTCGATCATTCCGTTCCAGACCGCCCGTGCGTCGTCGTAGGCACCGTCACCGGACCGGATCACGTCTCCGTGGACGTCGCTTCGAAACTGGTCGATCCGCTCGTCGCCGCGGGTCAGTTGTCCCATAGACGTCCGATCGGTCGCAGCCCTGTTGGCCTCACTCACTGAGATGGATTCGTCCGAACACGCGTCGTTTCGCGTCGTGAACCGTCTCTCACGTCACGTACGGGATAGAATTACAATCCGTGCCATCGTTCCGGACACCGGTGACTCGCTGTGGGATTCAAAGAGGACGAACACGCGGCCGACGACGAACGCCCACCACCCGGTTCTCCCGTCTTGGAAGCCATCCTGGAGAACGCCCGGAACCACCAATACCTCGGACAGCGACTCGACGCGACGGACGACCGCGTCGACACGGATCTTCTCGGCGACATCGTGCGACACGGGCCGGTTCTGGAAGCCCTCCGCACGGAACCGCTCGACCGCCGGGAGATCGAAGCGCGACTGAACGTCTCGCGTGCGACGAGCCACCGCTTCACGCAGTGGCTCGACGAACAGGGTTTCGTAGAGAAAGACGAAGGCCGATTTCAGCTGACGGGCCGGGGCGAAGCCGTCGCGGACGAGGTCCTCCGGTTCGAGGCAAACGTCCACACCGTCCACCGCCTCGCACCGTTGCTGGACGTCATCTGTGAGGACCACCAGGAATTCGTCATCGAGCCGTTCGTGGATGCGAAGATCACACCCGCCGAACCGGACAACCCATATCAACCGATCGAGCGGTTCATGTCCTTGCTCGACGAGTCGGAGACCTTCCGAGGGTTCAATACCACGCACATGGCACCGCTCGTTCTCGGCGAGTTTCACCAGCAGATCTTCGAGAAGACCGATACCGAGATCGTCTATCTGCCCACGATCATCGAAAAGCTCCTCGAGACGTACCCGGAGCGCGCCCGAGAGGCGATCGACCGCGGGCATCTGTCACTCCGAACGCGCGATGAACTCCCGTACGGACTCGCGATATTCGACGAGCGCGTCGGGATGGGCGGGTACGATGAAACGACCGGACTCATGCAAGTCTTCGTCGATACGGACGCACCCATCGCGTACGAGTGGGCAAACCGGGTCTATGCCTCGATCAGAGCGGATTCAGAACCGCTCGACGATCGTCCGAACACGTCTCGATAGCGCGGTCTCGACGAGTCGACTCGAGATCAGTGGCCCTGATCGTGGGGATTCAGCGCCGTGCCGTAGTTCTCGGCGTGGTCGGTGTAGTCGATGAATCGGGGCGCGTCAGGGTCGAACGGGCGCTCCAAGCTCTCGAAGGCCTTCTTCTTGTCCCAGCCCTGGAGTTTGCCGACCGCACTCCGGTCCTCCAGGTCGTGGTAGTCGAGCGTGGGCTCGGTCAGCTCCCACGCCTTCATGCCCTGGTCGGTGCGGATGATGACGCTCGAGTACTCGTCGGACGAGCCGACCGAGCCGACGGTGATGTCCGAACAGAAGCCGGTGAAGTCGGCACACTCGTCACAGCCCTTGAGCGCGGCGTCGTGGAAGTTCTCAATATCCTCCTCTACGATCATCTCGCCGTCGTGGCCGTAGACCATCATCTTGCCGTGGAGGACGTCCATCTTGCCGATTTCGTCGGGCGAGACGTCCCGTTTTTCCTCGAGTTGCTCGCCCATGAGGCTGTAGTAGTTGAAGTTCTTGGTACACATCAGAGCGATCGTGTAATCGACCGCACGGATGCCCTCGTTCTGGGCCTGGTAGTCCCACTCGAAGTCCTGCAGGGCCCGGATGCCCTCGATCTCGCAGGGCGTGCCCACGATCGCGAGGCTGAGGTCGTCCCAGTCTTTGTCGGGGAGCTTGTGCTCCCACTGTTCGATATCGAGGTTACCCAGCGCGAGCGTCTGGTTGTAGACGGTCCCGGCGTTCTCGATGAGTTCGTCCGTCGTCGTCGCGAGGTAACTCTCGGCTTTCCAGGCCTCCTCGTCGCTCTCGGTGGCGACGAGCGCGCCGTCGATCTCGCCTTCCTCGAGCAGCGTCGCGAGGATGCCCGTGACGACGCCACCGTCCTGTGCGCCGTCGGTCCAGTCGTCGTCGACCTTGGCGGAGAACTCCGTGATCGGGTCGCCGGCACCTTTGACGTTGTCCTCGCCGCCGGTGATCGTCCACTGGCGCTCGTATCGGAGGCCGCCGCGGGGACAGAAGTCCCAGCAGAGCGAACACCCGGTGCACATCTTGACCAGTTCCGGCAGTCCGTCGTCGCCGACGCCGATCGAGTCGGAAGGGCAGGCGGCGACGCACGTCCCGCACTGGATACAGCGGTCGGCGTCGATGACGGCCTCGTCCAGTTCCATGAACCAGGTCTTCTCGTCGGGCGTCTCGATGTCGTTCATCTGCGACCGGATCGAGTACTCGGGGGTCTCGAGGCCGACACTGTCCGGAATCCCGACGCGCGTGTCCGGTGACCCGTTGTCGACGTCCTGACTGACGTTTTCGGCTGGCGTCGTAAACTCGAGCTCGCCGAGTTCGCCCATTTCGTCGACGTTCGCGACGCCCGCGCCGTCAGTCGCGACCGGCGGCGTCTCCGACTGGGCGTCGGCACGGGTCTTCCCGCCGCAGGTACAGGTGTCCGGCGAGCAGCTGTCGCCGTCAGCGCCACCGTCAGTGGCGATAGCGCCCGCTCGAGCGTGGTCCGTGTGCTCACGGGAGCGGGCCTGACCGCTGCCCGCGTCGGGCACGATGACGGCATCGTCATCGTCGTCCGATGCGGGGACGCGAGGGAACCGACGCTCGTCGCCGTCACGGCTCGCGTGTCGCTTCTCGCTCGCGGGTTCACCGCTCGCTTCACCGGGGACCTCGCGGCTCGCGTGTCGCTTCGCTCCCCCTCGCTTACTCGAGGACTCACTGCGTTCGTCCTCGCTCTCAGTCGCCATGGGCAACACCCCGTGCGACCGGCGCGTCGGCCCCGTTCATGATCGTGCGGAGTCGGTCGTTGTTGGTGCGGCGACACCACTGGTAGAATTTCTCGCTGCCGTCGCGGTCCTCGGCGTAGGCCTCGAACAGTTGCTCGAGAGCCGGGATCACGGAGTCGGCGGGGACGGCGTTTTGTACCCAGTCCAGGAACTCGTTGTCGGCGCCGAGCGAGCCGCCGAGACCGAAGTCCATCCCCTCGACGATATCGGATTCGCCGTCTTCCTCGAGTTTGACGGTCTCGCCGCGGAAGCCGATGTCGGCGATCTGGGGTTGGGCACAGGACGCCGAGCAGCCGGACATGTGCATCCGGATGGCCTCGATGTCGTCGGGGACGTCGATGCGCTCGTCGAGTTCGCGGGCCCAGCGCTTGGTGCGCTTTTTGGTCTCGATGATCGCGTAGTTACAGAACTCGCTGCCCGTACAGCCGACCGCACCCCGAGAGAACGGCCCCGGATCGGGGCTGTACTCCCGAGCGAACGGTTCCGCGAGGAGGTCGTCGACGTTCTCCTCGGGAACGTGGGTGATGAGGAAGTTCTGATCCGTCGCCAGGCGGACGGAGGCGTCTTCCGTCCCGTACTTCCGGGCGGCGCGGGCGGCGGCCGCGAACTCGTCGCCGCCCATGCGACCGGCGACGACGTTGAAACCGACGTATTTCAGCCCGTCCTGTTTCTGGTCGTGGACGCCGACGTGATCGCCCTGGTAGCCGACCGTCAGGTTCCGGCCGGCGTCGGGGAGGTCGACCGTACAGCGGTCGCGGATCGCTTCCTCGAATTTCTCGGGGCCCAACTGCTCGACGAGATAGCGCATCCGGCAGACGCCGCGGTTGTGTCGATCGCCGAGTTCCTTGAACGTCTGGGCGACGGCGCGGCAGAACTCGACGGCGTCTTCGGGTTTGACGAACACGTCGAGTTCCGAGCCCATGCGCGGGCCGTCCGAGAGCCCACCGCCGACGCGGGCGTGAAACCCGTAGAGATGGGTCCCGTCGATCTCCTTTTTCGCGGGGACGAGCCCGATGTCGTTGATCTGGGACTGCGCACAGTCGTGGGCGCAGCCGGTGATCGTCATCTTGAACTTCCGTGGCAGGTTGGCGTACTCGCGATTCTCGGTGAAAAAGTCCGAGACGGCTTCGATGACCGGTTGTGCGTTGAAACACTCGTGGTCGTCGAGGCCGGCGGCGGGACAGCCGAGCACGTTCCGGGCCGAGTCGCCA
Source organism: Natrinema caseinilyticum (assembly GCF_024227435.1). Classification (GTDB taxonomy): domain Archaea; phylum Halobacteriota; class Halobacteria; order Halobacteriales; family Natrialbaceae; genus Natrinema; species Natrinema caseinilyticum. The sequence goes on along the minus strand of NZ_CP100445.1, from coordinate 2,539,646 downwards.
CAGCCCTGGACGGTCGTCAGGCCGACCTCGTCGTAGCGATCCCACATCTCCGGTACGTCCTCGACTCGGATCCAGTGCTTCTGGATGTCCTGTCTGGTCGTGATGTCGAGATAGGCGTCGCCCCAGAGTTCGTTCTGTTCGTCGCCGCCGTACTCCTCGGGGGCTACGGCGAGGTCGTCGGTGACGTCGCCGATCACCTCGGCCTGGTCCGGCGTCAGATACCCACCCGGAACCTTCGTCCGGATCATGAAGTACCCCTCCTGCTTCTGGGCGTACATGCCCGCCCACTTGAGCCGTTCCCACTCGCCACCGCCGGCCCGGTCCTCGATCTCCTCGAACGAGAGGTTCTCCTCGGCGTATTCGTAGACGTCGTCGATGACGTCGAGGGGATGTTTCTCCTGTTTGTGTTCCTCGACTGTGTTCATACGGACCACCTCGTGGCTCGAGCGGAGTCGAGAGAACCGACGCTGTCGGAATTCTTGTGGATCATTGGGTATCGCATAGTACTCCCCCATCCCTATACAGGCCAGCAACTCGGCGAATCATGTCGTGGGTCGTTTTCACCAGTAAATTTTGCCCCCACGCTCGGAGGCCGTCGATCGAAACGACCGAAAACGCTGTCAGTAGCTCGGCAGACGCCGTCGGAGGAACATCACCGTCTCGGTCGCGTCGGTGATAACGGCAATCATCCCCGGTAGTCCGTGATCGCTTACTGCGCCGCCCGGCAGAGGTATGTCAGAATAGAATTAATTGAAGCACTCGACGAGGTCACCCTCCCGTCGCGGATCGGGTGAGAACGTCGGTTGCTCGGCGATACCGTCGTACCGCGCTCGAAGGGCGATTCTGTCGTCGAAATAATACGTGACGCGCGTGTCCCACTCGTCGTTCGCGGGTGAGTGTCTGGTCCGCGTCGTCAGATTGTAAACGATCGACACCAGGACGGCGCTCTCGCCCGTGGCCGAATCGATACGGGTCGCCTGCCAGGTACTGCGGCGAAGTTCGAAGAACCGGGTCACCGAGCCGTACCTGTCGAGAAACGCGTTCTGTCGATACGACCGTTCGAATTCCGTGGCGTACGCAACTGCACCGTCTCGCAGCGTCGACGACGAGCGACCAGGTCGACCATCCACGACGGAGACCAGCTCCGACGGCGGCTCCGGATACGGTCTCAGCTCGAGCCCGTCGGTGTCGAGCGGTACGACCGGGGTCGGACGCGTGATCTCGCTGCATCGATACCAGCCGTCGGGGACGAGACCCGACTCGAGCGACAGCGCGTTCCCGTCGCTCGAGGCACGCTGAAAGCCGCCCGTCGCCGCCGCCGTGGACGTCGCAAACGACGCGAGGAGGGCGCGTCGGGACCGAGGACGGTTCATACGATAACGTCTCAGACGGATAATAAGTGTCTTCCGAAATGGCAAGAAACTGAAGCGCCGATAATCGACAGACGGCTCCTTACTCGTCGGCGAGCAGTCGATCGACCATTTCGTTCGGGTCGAACCGCTCTAAGTCGTCGTATCCCTGTCCGACCCCGAGAAACAGGATCGGCTTCCCGGTGACGTGGGCGACCGAAATCGCGGCACCGCCGTTGGAGTCAGCGTCGGCTTTCGTCAGGATCGCCCCGTCGATTTCGGCGGCGTCGTCGAATTCGCGCACGCGGTTGACTGCGTCCTGGCCGGCGACCGCTTCGTCGACGAACAGCGTCATGTCCGGACCGACGACGCGGTCGATCTTCTCGAGTTGATCCATCAGGCCCTCGTTAGTGTGAAGCCGACCCGCGGTGTCGCCGAGGACGATATCGACGTCGTTGGCTTCCGCGTATTCGACGGCGTCGTACAGCACCGCCGCCGGATCGCCGCCCTGTTCGTGACTGATACACTTCGTGCCCAGGGCGTCGGCGTGCTCCTGTATCTGCTGGTTGGCTCCCGCGCGGTAGGTGTCGCCGTTTGCCATCACGGTCGAGTACCCTCGCTCTTCGAAGTACCGGCTCAGCTTGGCGATCGACGTGGTCTTTCCGACGCCGTTGACGCCGGTGAAGATGATGGTGACGGGCTTGTCCTCGATCGCGATCCGCTCGTCGAAGTCGAACTGGCCGACGCTGATCACGTCGTAGATCGCATCGTGGAGCGCCTCTTCGACGACCTCACCCGTCGAAGTCGTAAAGGTCCGCGTCTCGCCGACCAACTCGTCGCGGATGTTGTCGAGAATCTCTTCGGCGACACCCATCTCGACGTCGCTCGAGAGCAACGCCAGTTCGAGTTCGTGTAACGGACCCTCGAGATCCTCCTCCTCGATGACGAACTTCCCTTTCACGAGGGACCGTGCCTTGGCACCGAACCCGGTCGACGAACCGTCGTCATCGCCCTCGTCTCCGGTTTCGGCTTCGTCGTCGTCGGCCGTCTCGTCCCCGCCGACGGCCGCATCGCCCGGTTCCGTCTCCGGTTCGGCGGGTTCCTCGTCGAAGTCAGCCTCGGCTGGGGCCGACCGCTCGTCCGCCGTCGGCTCCTGGCCCGCTGCGGCGCCCGCTCGCGGTGTGCCGGACTCGGCCGTCGCGTGCGCGCCCGACTCGAGGTCGGCTTCGGCTTCGGTTTCGCCCTCGGCGTCAGTCGTCGCCGCAGCCACAGTCTCCGGCGCCCGGCTCTCCTCCGGATCACGGGTAGTTTCGGCGGCTTCCGGCTCCGGTTCCGTCGCTGTCGACGACGAGGCGGAATCGTCAGCAGCGACGCCCTCGAGTTCCGCATCCTCGAGTTCGTCTTCGTCGACTGCTTCGGCCTTCTCTTCGGCGGCTTCTTCGGCGTCTTGACGGAAGCTGCCGAGTTTCTCCTTCAGGTTGTCGAACATGGGATTCGAGTGAGGACCGACGCGTTACTCGTCGGGGCCCTGGCCCTGGCCCATCTGCTGCATCTGCTGTTGCATCGCCTGCTGTTGGAGCTGCTGGGCCTGCTGTTCGAGTTCGCTGCTCTCGGTCTCGAGTTCTGCGATATCCTCGTTGACCTCGTCGATGCGGTCGTCGAGCCGTTCCTTCTTGTTTTCGAGGACGTCGACGGCGTCGTCCTCCTCGAACTCCGCGGCGTAATCGGCGCCGAGGTCGACGATCACTTCGTCGATGTCCTGGATCGTCGCTCGGAGGTACGCGCCGCCGCCGACCGGCACCTGCACGGTCGACTCCGTCTCGAGCGAGTCGAGGGCCTCGATGGCTTCGTCGACTTCAGTCTTCTCCTGTTGGATGGCCTCGACGTTGGACTGAAGGGCCTCGATCTGTTCGTCGATCTCCTGGAGTTCCTGGGACAGTTGCTGAAGTTGTTGCTGACTCATCGCTCGGACACCTCGTCGAGTTCGATTTCGGTTCGCTTGAGCCCGTGCTGGCTCCCCAGTTGGGAGAAGGCGTGTTCGCGGGCGACGTTCTCGTTTTCGGCGTCGATGGTCGTCTCGAACGGCGCGTAGCCGTCGCGACTCTTGAACCGACCACTGACCGTAAATTGACTCATGCCTATCCCTCTGGCAGGCAGTCGGAAGAATCTTCCCTTCCGGTTTGGCGCGTCGGACCCGGCCGCCGACCGTTTCGCTTCCGACGAGCGGAGGGTGAACGATTTTACCGATCCGCGACGAACCGGCGGGCATGACAGAACTCGATCCCGGCGACCTGTTGCCAAGCGATCGGATGCGAACGCAGGCACTCGAGGGCGAGATCTCGCAGATCCACCGCGGCCACCAGTACGCCGAGGAGGGAGACACGTTCGCGATCGACGGGACGACCTTCGAGGTGACCGACGTCCGCGAGCGCACGCTCGGCGATCTGACCGACGAAGACGCCCGGGCCGAAGGAATGGAAGACCTCGAGGCCTACGAACGGCTGCTCGAGCGGGCCCACGAGGACTTCGAGTGGGACGACGAGAGCGAGGTCGTTCGCCACCGGTTCGAACGACGAGAGTGAGCCGCCGGTTCGAACGACGATTGCGAGACGATCGCGAACCGATCGAAGCTGGCAGCGTGTCGACTCCGGTGTCCTATCGGCTCAGGTACGGATCGGTTCGATCGCCTCGGATCGAAGAGCGAAAACAGGCCTCGAGAACCGGTGGGCCGGTCAGTCCAGGTAACCGAGCGCGTCCTCGATCCGCCCCAGTTCGGGGCCGGTCGTCTCTTCGCCGACGACGTAGCCCGCCTCGTTCGCGACGAGTCCGGACCCGACCAGCGGCGCGCCGTAGTTGATCGTGCCCACGTCCGCGCGGACGTCCAGAACTTCCTCGAGGGCGTCGAGTTCCTCGTCGGTCGCCTTCGGATGGCAGAGAACGCCCGTGTTGTTCGCCACCGCGGCCGTTCCCACGGTTCTGACGCCGGCCAGGTCGCCGCGTTGAACGGGTACCGCGAGCGTCTCTTCGACGATCTCGATCGCCTCGCGCGGCAGATCCGGATGGACGTAGGCCCCGTAATCGTTCGCGAGAACGACGTTACCGGCGGCGTTGATGCTACCCGGCAGTTCGGTAACGGGGACGTCGACCTCGGCCTCGAGCGTCTCACGTTCGTACTCGAGGGCGCGCGAACTGACGAGCAGGCCGTTTTCGTTACCCGTCGAGAGGGCGCCGACCGTCGAGGAACCGCCGACGGTCGTCGGGATGGCGGGCACCTCGAGTTCGTCGGTCAGGTCGGCGATGACTTCCTCGTCGACGTCGGGGCGAACGAGTACGTACGAGTCCGTCGCACGGGCGAAGACGCCGACGTAAGACGATCCGGCGAAGGCGAGGCGTTGCAAGTTTAGTCGGCGACCTCGGCCTCGACGACGGCTTCACCCTCCTCGTCGAAGCGGGCCGCACGGACGCGTAGTTTCCGCGGCGGGTTCGAGCGCCCGTTGGACCAGACGGTTTCGTTGATCGAGGGATCCAGTCGGATGGCCGCTTCGTCGACGGCGAAGTGTTTCGCGAGGTGTTCGCGGACGAGTCGCATCGCGTAATCCGCGGCCTCGTGGTTCGCTCCTTTCTTGACGTCACGCAGGGGAACGGTCACGACGCGTTCCTCGAAATCACTGGCACTCATGGTTATTCGTCAGTGTCGTTGCGCCGCCAGTTGCGTCGCTTCGGGTTGCGCTGGACGTCCATGTCAGTCTTCATCATGACCCAGGCGGGCACGCGGCTGTTCTGGTTCTCGAGTTTGGCAAGACGCTTCTTCTTGCCCTTCGATTTCTTACCCATAGTGGCCGAACGTAGCCCACGCTGGCTTAAAATCTTGTCCATCTTGCAGGGACCGACAGAACGCCGAGCAGGCCGGATGCAAGACCGTTCAGACCCGTCGCGGAGTTCGTCGGCAGTCAGACGTCGGTCGCGACCGTCCGAGAGTCCGGGGCCGACGGTCGCGGAAATCCGTCGGTTCTCGAACCGGCACTCGAGGTGGCGGTCACGTCTCGAACCGGCGCTCGAGGTGGCGGGTCACACCCTCGCGGGTCGTCTCACTGGGTTCGATCGTGTAGGCCCAGTTCTCGATCCCGTCGTGTCCGTCGTGGCGAGCGAAGCGGTCGTGATCGTAACAGCCGGTGCCGTGAAATCGCGTCCCGCCGCCGATCCGGTCCGGTCCGGCGTAGGCGGTCGCCATCGGTGAGATTCGCAGGGTGTTCTCGGCCGTTCGAACCGCCGTCCCGAGTTCGTGGTCGCAGTACGCGTCGCCGATCGATCGAACGACGTCGTCCGAGAGGAAGGTGTGCAGCGTCTCGTGGATCGCGATGTTCCGCGTCACCGCCCGCGAGTCCCAGACCTCCGTCGCGCCGACGTTCGCGACCGTCAGCGCGTCGCCGTCCCCGCCGTCGTCCAGGCCGGTGACCGAATTCGGTGCCAGCGTCCCACCGTACCCGACACGGTAATTGAGCGGCGACCAGCACAGGAGCACGTGACAGGTCCGCCCGGTGAGCGCGCCTCGGTTTCGCACCCGTTCGCGAAAGCGCCCGAGAAGCGCTTCGAGCGACGGAAGAACCGAATCGGCCGAAAGCGACGTCGCGGAGGGGGAAACGCGAATCGGAGGGGCGCGGTCGACCCGAACCGCGAGATCCTCGAGCCGGGAGCGCTCGCGAGCGTAGGCGAGGACGTGCTCGAACGCGGCTTCGATAGCCGCCAACGCGTCTCGGAACGGGGGCGGCCAGTTCCCGCGCAGTTCCCCCAGCCCGTACCGCAGCCGCGCCCGGAACGGGACGGCCCCGGGATAGACGCGAATCCGAACCAGCCCGTCCCGGTGACCGGCCGTCGCCGCCGTATCGACGGCGGGACCGCTGCGAGTCCAGACCGAAACGGCCGACCCGCCGACCGCGGCGAGGGCCTCCCGGCGGGTTACACGCCACCGACTGCCGGCGCTGATAGCGGAGCGGTCCTCGGGCATCGTCTCGCGTTCGCTACGAGAGTGGCCACCATATACCCGATGCCGTAGGTCCGGATTACACCACCGGTAGGGCCTACTCGGTCGAGTCGGCGAGCGGTCTCGCTTCGAGTATCCGCGACTCGAACGGAAACCGAACGGTCTGTCGGTCGCGTCCGCCACCGGCCGACTCGAGTCGCACACCCGCACGGACTCGAGCGGCGGAGACGACACTCGAACGGGAACTCCGACGGAGACGTCACTCGAACGGGAACGATTCGACCGTCGAGTAGACCGACCCGTCGGGCGTCAGGGTGCTTTCCGTGAGCCGTACCTGCTCGACGGTCGTCTCACCGATCGTCGGATCGCGAGTGCGAACGACGTCCTGAACGAGTTGTTTGCCGCCCGCGTGATCCATCCGTGCGAGCGTCACGTGGGGCGTGAAATCGTGCCCTTCCGGGTCGAACCCCATCGCCGTCGTCCGGTCCTCGATGGCCTCGTGGAGCCGGGTGAGTTCGTCGCCGCCGACCTCGACACCCAGCCAGACGACGCTGATGTACTCGAGGGTCGGAAACACACCCAACCCGCCGTAGCGGACGGTAAACGGCTCGACATCGGCGTCGTCGACCGCAGCCTCGAGTTCCCGCTCGATGGCGGGGAGACGGTCCGAATCGACGTCACCGAGGAATTTCATCGTGATGTGTGCTTGCTCGGGATCGGTGAAGTTCAGGCCGCTCGCGTCGGCGAATTCGTCTTGCAGGTCGGCGACCGGTCCCGCGAGGTCATCGGGAAGGTCGACGCTGACGAACAATCGCATAGGCTCGACTTCGGGCGAGCGGCTATTGAACGTGTGGCTCCGATCGGGCGTGTCGCTCCCGTCGGTGCGTCCCCGCGGTCGACGTGGGTGAACGCCGCCACCGAACAGCCACTCGGTCGAGGCGCGCCCCCGCTCGACGCGACCGACCCTACCGTTCGGCGGGGCCGTGCGGGTTCAGGTGATCGTTCTCCTCGAGTGCGCTGGTGAGGAGCTTCGACTGCGCTTTGCGGAGGTGCTCGAGCGCCGTCGTGCGGCTGATGTCCAACTCGTCGGCGAGTTCCTCGCTGCTGATCCGTCGCGGCCACTCGAAATATCCCTCCTCGAGGGCGCACGTGACGACCTCGAGTTGTCGGTCCGTGAGCATCGATTTCGACTCCGTGAACTCGGTGAGCTTTCCGAGAGTGACGGTTCCGATCCGATTGAAATCGTCGATCATGGCCCGCAGGTCCTCCCGACGGAAGAACAGGACCGTGTAGACGCGTCGGTCGGCGAGCACGCGGCTCTGCCGCCGGAGAACGCCGTGGTTCCGGTCGACGGCGGAGTAGGCCCCGCACGACGTCTTCGTAATGAGATAGCTGGCTTCGTCGAGTCGTTCGACGTGCTCGACCTGTTCCGAATCCCTGAAGAACTCGAGGTACTCGCGTCGGGGGTCGTCGACCCGGATAGTGAAGGTAACGAGATGATCGTGGAGTTCCTCGATGACGACGTCGAACGACGTATCGAAGTGCTCCGCAAAATCGTTGAGCACGCACGCTTTCTCCTGCTGGAGGTGAATTTCGGCTTGAAACATCTGGCCGGCCGTCACACGTATGGTACTCGTCCGCACTGAATAACGCTTTCTCACAATCGAGGGCGGGATAGAACGGTTACCATACGGCGGCCTCGCTGTCGAGGTGTGAGTATTTCGCCAGTCTGGTGGCACGACGTGTCCTCTCGAGGTGTCGCAGGTGGCCGTGGAAGCGGGTCCCCGGCAACCGAGGAGGCCGACCCGGCAGTCCGATGTGGCGGTTCTGGGATACCGTTCGGGCGCCGTCACGCCCACGGAGACAACGGCTCGCCCGTCGTGATTTGCTCGGCGGCGAGGTACCGATCGTGGACGACGCACGCGACGACGGCCAGAACCGCCGCGCCGATGCCGGCGACCCCGACGGCAGCGGTCAGCAGGTTGCCGGCGCCGGTCAGGTAGACGAGCGAGAACGAGCCGACCGCGTTGAACGACCCGTGGAAGAACGTGGCGGCGAGGACGGACCGCGCCCGGACGGTCAGATACGTGAACACCGGTGACGCGGCGATGGTCCAGACGGTCATCGTCACGACGCCCGCTATCGGAGCCGCCGGGAAGTTGTGGCCCTGGAGGATGATCGGCGCGTGCCAGAGTCCCCAGACGACACCAGTGACACCGGAGAGCTGCCAGAACCCCAACGGCGAGAGCTCCGTCAACAGCAACCCGCGCCAGCCGAGTTCCTCCCCGAGGGCCGCGACCGCGTTGATCGTCACCCCCGCGACGAGCCCCTGTACCACGAACAGGACGAGTGGCGGAACCGGGAGCGCCTCGAGGGCATCGAGCGACTGCTCGATCTGTTCCTCGGAGAAACCCTGCTCGGCGAGGAACGCGCCGTAATCCGTGGTGATCGAGACGCCCGGGAGCGCCACTCCGACCCCGACGGTCGCGGCCAGGAGTGCGAGCGGCGCGAGCCACGCCAGCACGCTCCAGCGGAGCCGTCCCAAGACCAGGCCAGTGCCGGCACGGACCGGCTCCCCGTACCACAGCTGGACCGCGACCGCGGCGGCCGCAGGCGCCCACATGAAAAAGACCACCACGAGCACCGTGCTCGTAATCGTGCCGTACTCGACGCCGGCGAAATACAACACGGCCGCTGCGGACCACGAGAGACCGAACGCGAGCGCGACGAACGCGGCGACCTTTCGTGCGTCGACTGCGGACGCGGCTCGACGGAACGACGCCGGCTTCCGAGCGGAACCTCTCTCAGACATAGTCCGGACGTATCGACCGAATTCGACTTCCGGCTCGAAGAACTGGCTCGCGACGGCGGAGACGAGTCCCCGTCTCGACGCCGATCGGATTTCTTCGGTTCACGTCTCGATGCAGGCTACCGGGAGGCCGGACCCGCAAACGCGACCACGGAGAACGCCCGCGCTCGAATCCCTGGCTTTCGATCATATTAGCCACGGTGGGCATCGATGTCTGAGTACTTGAGTTACCCGCCCGCAAACGGGTGATACAGCGCGGACTCCCGTTCTGGCCGATACTCTCAGCAGGAGGATAGCCTCCGTTCAGGTTCATACTCGACCAGAGGAGAGTGCGACAGCGGACCGACCGACGATCAGTCCCCGAACTCGCTCCTCGCGAGCGCCAGCGCCTCGTCCAGGTCGAGGGGCCCGCGTTCCGCGAGCGTCGATTTGAACGCGGAAATCGTTTCGTCGGTGGCCTCGATTCCCGCCCGGTCGAGGAGCTTCCGTGCGCCGTCGGTCCCCGTCGGCGCGCCGAACACGAGTCGACGCTCGCCGCCGAACGCCGCGGGATCGAACGGCTCGAGCGTGGCGGGATCGCCGAGCATCGCCGCGGTGTGAATGCCCGACTCGTGTTCGGATATCTCCCCGCCGAGGACCGCCTTTCGGTCGCCGTACTCCTCGCCGAGCGTCTCGAGGACGGACCGGCAGACCGGAATCAGTTCGTCCGTGCGGATACCGAGGTCGTCGCCGAGGTCGACGGCGCAGGCGACGACGACCTCCTCGAGCGAGCTGTTTCCCGCTCGTTCGCCCAGCGAGGCGACGCTGACGTCCGCTTTCGCGACGCCTGCGTGGTACGCCGCCAACGCGTTCGCCGTCCCACAACCCATGTCGTCGTGGAAGTGGACGCCGACGCGCGAAAAGTCGACGTCCTCGGCGAGCCGATCGAGCGTCGACGCGACTGTCTGCGGCGTTCGCGCGCCGACGGAGTCCGCGAGGGTGACGAACGGCACGTTCGGAATCGCATCGAAGACGTCGACGAGTTTCTCGTGGTCCGTCCTGAACGCGTCCGCGAGCGTGACGTGGGGCGTCGCACCACGATCGGCGATGTAATCGACCGCATCGGTCAGCATCGCCAGCATCTCCTCCCGGGACATCTCGAGGAGGTACTCGAGGTGGCGATCCGAGACCGAGACGAACGTTTCGACGACGTCGGCGCCCGAATCGACCGCCGCGTCGATGTCCCGCTCGAGCGCTCGCGCGAGCGCCACGATTTCGGCGTCGGTCGTGCCGCTCAGTTCCGCGACGACGGTTCGGTCCTTCTCCCCGGTCGCCGGGAAGGCCGGCTGGACGAACGGAACGCCGAGGTCGTCGAGCGCGCGGACGCACTCGATCTTCTGCTCGGCGGTGTACGCTCGCCCCGGCATCTGATCGCCTTCCCGGAGCGTCACGTCGTTCAAGTGCATCTAGATGATCCCCTCGTCGGACAGGTCCGCGTACTCGTCGGCCGACATCCCGAGTTCGCCCTGGTAGACTTCCTCGTTGTGCTCGCCGTGTTGCGGGCCGAGGAACTCCACTTCCCCCGGCGTTCGCGAGAACTTCGGGATCGGGGCGAACGTCTTGATCGTCCCGACGTCCGGGTCCTCGACCTCGACGATGCTATCGCGCGCCCGAAACTGCTCGTCGTCGAAGATGTCCGCCATGTCGTAGACGGGGCCAACGATCGCGTCGTGGGCCTCGAGGGTCTCGATGGCCTCCGCGGTGGTGCGCTGTTTCGTCCACGCTTCGATCTCGGCGTCGAGCGGCTCGCAGTTCTCGACGCGGGTTTCGTTGTCCGCGAACCGCGGGTCGTCGACCAGGTCGGGTCTGTCGATCGCCTCGGCGACGCGTTCGAAGATCTTCTGGTTCGATGCGGACATCGTCATGTAGCCGTCGGCGGTCTCGTAGATGTTTCGCGGCGCGGTGTTCGGGTGACGGTTGCCGGTCCGTTCGCGAACGTGGTCCATTCGGTCGTAGGCTTCGACCTCGCCGAAGAACAGCCGCCAGAGTGGTTCGGTGAGGGACACGTCGATCACCTGCCCCTCGCCGCTCCCGCCGCGGCCGACGTCGCGCTCGAAGATCGCCATCATGGTGGCCTGCATCGCGAACTGAGCCGCGGTCAGATCCGCGAGACTGATCGGGGGCAACAGCGGCTCGCGGTCGGGGAAGCCGTTCGCGTGCGCCCAGCCGGAGATACCCTCTGCCACCGTCCCGAAGCCCGGTTTCTGCGATTTCGGCCCGGTCTGTCCGTACCCCGATAGCCGAACCATGATCGCTTCCTCGTTGACCGCGCGGACGTCCTCGGGGCCGAGGCCCCACCGCTCCATCGTGCCGGGACGGAAGTTCTCGAAGACGACGTCGGCGTCCTCGATCAGCACGAGGGCGATCTCGCGACCGCGTTCCGAGCCGAGATCGAGCGTGATACACCGCTTGTTTCGCCCGAGCGATTTCCAGGCCAACGATTCCCCGTCTTCGGTCTTCTGTGGCCACTCCCGGATCGGATCGCCGGTCCGCGGATGTTCGATCATCACGACGTCAGCGCCGAAGTCGCCCATCATCGTCGTCGCGAACGCCCCGCTTATCATCCCGGACATGTCGATAACCCGGAGACCGTCGAGGGGACCCGCTCGTTCTCGTGCCGTCATTTCCCCGTACCACACTCCGACGACGAAAGACAGTTGTTCCACCCAGTGTAGGCCGTTTATATACCTGGGCGCCCGGCGGCGGCGACCGCTGGACGCGAACCGATCCGGTTCGGCCCGTCGCTGGTGCGCTCGAGTCGGCCCCACGACCGGTCGAGTTGAACCCATACTTGTCTGATCGCACCCGCGCTCGAGACGGACGGGCCAGGAGTCCGATGTGTTCCGGGACACCGGTATCAACAGCCCACAGTGGCTGCAGCACCCGTTTGCGGACCCACATATAAACCACCCTCACTGGTTGGGGGAACGCTTACTCGAGAAGCTATGTATATGGTGGACGTTGATAACGTATGGCACATAATCTAGGAGTGGACGTGGGTGGAACGTTCACTGACGTCATCGTCTTCGACGAGGACACCCACGAACTCACGATCGACAAGGTGCTATCCACGCCGGCGAATCCGTCGGAGGGCGTGATCGACGGGGTCGGGGAGGCCGTGGAGAAAGCCGACACGACCGTCGGCGACCTGAACCTGTTGTTTCACGGCACGACCGTCGTCACCAATATGTTGCTCGAGGAGACCGGGTCTCGAGTGGGGCTCCTCACGAGCGAGGGACACGAGGACGTCCTCCACCTGGCACGGGCGTGGACGCCGGGACCGCTCTACGGGTGGATGGACATGGAAAAACCGGCGCCGCTGGCCGACCTCGTCGACACGCGAAGCGTCGGCGGGCGGATCGCCTCGCCCGACGGGACCGAACAGGAGCCGATCGACGAGGCGGAGGTTCGAGACGCGGTTCGGGAACTCGCCGATTCGGGGGTCGAGTCGCTGACCGTCGCCCTGTTGAACTCGTATCTGAACCCGACTCACGAGCGCCAGGTACGCGACGTCATTCGGGAGGAGTGTCCCGACCTTCCGGTGTCGATTTCCGCCGAGATCGTCCCGGAATACGGCGAATACGAGCGGACGCTGACGACGGTCATCAACGATTACGCGCGGCCGCAGGTCATCGACTACCTCGACGACCTCGACGACTCGCTCGAGGACGCCGGTTCGACGGCGACGATGAACGTCGTCCGCTCCGACGGCGGGCTGATGAGCTCCGAGGCCGCGAAGCATCGACCGGTCGAACTCGCCCTGTCGGGGCCGTCGGGCGGCGTCGTCGGGGCCGCGACCATCGCCGAGAAGAAGGGCGTCCCGGACGTGCTCACGCTGGACATGGGCGGCACGTCGACCGACGTCTCGCTGGTCGAGGACGGCAGCCCCGAAACGACTCGCCAGACGAAAGTCGGGTATCGGGAGTTCAAGTCTCGAGCCGTCGACGTCAACACGGTCGGCGCGGGAGGCGGATCGATCGCCCGCGTCCAGCTCTCCGGGTCCCTCCAGGTCGGGCCCGAGAGCGCCGGCGCCGATCCGGGGCCGGCCTGCTACGGACAGGGCGGCGAGGAACCCACCGTGACCGACGCGAACGTCGCCCTCGGGAGAATTCCGTCGAACGTCCGGCTCGGCGGAAAGATGGACCTCGATCGCGACGCGGCCCGCGAGGCAGTACAGACGGTCGCCGACGAACGCGACAGCACGGTCGAGGAAGCCGCGCAGGCGATCCTCGACATCGTCAACGAGAACATGTACGGTGCGCTCCGCGTCGTCTCCGTCGAACGCGGCTACGATCCGCGCGACTTCGGGCTCGTCGCCTTCGGCGGCGCCGGCCCGATGCACGCCAACGCGCTGGCCGACGTGATGGACGCCTACCCCCTGATCGTCCCGCCGGGACCGGGCGTCATGAGCGCGTTCGGCTTCCTGACCAGCGACGTCCAGAACGAGTTCTCCGAAACCTACCTGAAGACGGACCTGGACGTCGACGGCGAGGAAGTGTACGACGCCTACCGGGAGCTGAAAGACGAAGCGGCGGACTGGCTCGCGTCCGAAGGCGTCGCCGACGAGGACCACGCCTTCGAGTACTACGCGGACTGTCGGTACTACCGCCAGGACGTCCAGATGTCCATCCCGATCGACGCGACGAACCTCCGGACCGACGACGGCATCGCTGAGATCAAAGATGACTTCGAGGCCCGCCACGACCAGCGCTTCGGCTTCTCGCTCGAGGCGCCCCTCGAGATCGCGAACCTCCGCGTCATCGGCAAGGGAACGTTACAGGGGGTCACGCTCGAAGAGAGCGAACTCGGCGACGAGGACGCGAGCGAGGCCCGCGTCGGGACGCAGGACGTCTTCTTCGACGACGAGTACCGCGAGACGGCGATCTACGACCGCGAGCGGTTACGACCCGGAAACGTGATCGACGGGCCGGCGATCGTCACCGACGACGACTCGACCGTCGTCGTCCAGCCCGACCACGCGGCGACGGTTGATCGGTACGCGAACCTCGAGATCAACCGGAGTGATTCCAAATGAGCCAGCAAACGGCGGACGCGACGCCCGACTTCGTGGGCGACCACGACATCGACGCGACGACCCTCGACATCATCGAAAGCACGCTCTCGAACACGCGCCACGAGATGGACCGCGTCGTGGAGACGACGGCGATCAGCCCGGTCATCCGGGAGCAGTCCGACCAGTTCCCCCTGATCGCCGACCCGCAGGGCCGGATGGTCATGGGACAGTTCGGCAGCGCAATCGATACGATCATCGAGAACGCCCCGTTCGGCTGGGACGATCTGAACGACGGCGACGTCGTCGCCACGAACGACCCCTACATGTGCGCCGGTGCGGTTTCGCACACGCCGGACATGCTGTTGCTTCGCCCGATCTTTTACGACGACGAACTCGTCGGCTTCGGCAGCCAGTGGGGCAACCTGATGGACGTCGGCGGGAAGACGCCCGGCAGCATGCCCGTCCAGGCCACCACCATCTTCGAGGAGGGAATGCGTCTTCCCCCGGTCAAGCTGTACAAGGAAGGCGCGTTCGACGGCGAACTCTTAGAGACGTTCGCGCACAACACGCGCCTGCCCGAGCACGCGGAAGCGGACATCAAGGCGCTCGCGGCCGGCACCGCCGTCGCCGAATCGCGCGTGCAGGAACTCTGCGACCGGTTCGGCAGGGACACCTACCTGGAAGGCTGCGACGCCATCCTCGATCGCACCCGCGACGGGATGATCGATCTCATCCGCGAGTTCGTGCCCGAAGGCGAGCGCTACACCTTCGAGGACCACGTCGACGACGACGGCATGGGCAACGGCCCGATCAAGCTCCACCTCGAGATCTACCGCGAGGGGGACACCGTCCACCTCGACTGGGAGGGGACCGACGCGCAGGTTCCCGGGACGGTGAACTTCCTGCTCAACGAGAAGATGTTCAAGATGTTCACCGGGGTCTTCCTCATCATGGCCTTCGACCCGCTGCTGACGTTCAACGACGGGTACTACGACCTCTTCGAGGTCAACCTGCCCGACGGGAGCGTCGTCCAGCCGGAGTTCCCGGCCGCGCTGGGCAACCGCCTGCCGCTGATGGCCCGCCAGTTCGACGTCCTGCAGGCGACCTTCTCGAAGCTCATCGACGGCTTCTCGGTCGCGGGAAGCTACGGGACCTCGCCGAACCTCGTGTACGCCGGCACCGACTCCGAGGGCAACGACTTCCAGATGCTCGAGATCCTCTACGGGGGCATCCCCGCCCGGCCCGGCGGCGACGGCCTCGACGGCCACTCCTGGTGGCCGCTGTTCCGGACCGTGCCCGCGGAGTATCAGGAGGCCTACTACCCGCTCACCATCGACGAGTACAGCACGCGTCCCGACACCGGCGGGGCCGGCGAGTTCCGCGGCGGCCACGGCATCACGAAGGTCTACACGTTCGAAGAAGACGGCGCGATCACGTTCCAGGACGACCGCGCCCACACCTACCCGTGGGGAGTCGACGGCGGGAAACACGCCCGAACCAGCGAGAAGAAGCTCGTCAGAACCGACGGGACCGAGGAGGAACTCCCCTCGAAGGTCGAGAACGTTCCCGTCTCCGCCGGCGACAAACTCGTCTTCCGGACCGCCGGCGGCGGCGGCCTGGGCGATCCGCTCGAGCGAGCTCCCGAACTGGTCGCCGCGGAGGTCCGGCGGGGACTCGTCTCCACCGCGGCCGCCCGCGAAGAGTACGGCGTCGTAATCGACGACGGAACCGTCGACGAAGCCGCGACCGACGACAGACGCGCGGAGATTCGGGAGGAGCGCGACGACCTCGCGGAGTTCGACTACGGCCCGTTGCCGGACGAGGAGGACCTCGCCGAACGGATCGCCGCGGAGCGCCGCGAGTTCGACGACCGGCACAACTGACCCGCCCATCGGGCGCTCACACACCCCCTCTCACCACCTGCGCACCGCCGGCCACCAACACCACCCACCTACGTCCCGGCAACCACCAACACCACCCACCTACGTCCCGGCAACCACCGCTCACGAATCCGCTGATACAGATCCGTACCGCACGTTGCACACCAGAGCACCAGATAGCACACCGAGAGCCAAGACATGGACTGGATCGACGCCACCGAAGACCGCTACGCCGAACGGGAGTTCGGCGAGACAGTCGGCATGGGAGAGCGACCGGCGCTGATCGTCATCGACCTCATCAACGCCTTCACCGACCCGGACTCGAACCTCGGGGCGGACGTCTCCGACGTCCTCGAGCAAACCGACCGCCTGCTCGAGGCGTTTCGAGAGTCCGATCTCCCGCGATACTTCACGACCGTCGCGTTCGAGGAATCGTACGGCGACGCGGGGCGGTTCGTCGAAAAAGTGCCCGCGTTGAAGGAGTTGCGACTCGGCACCGAACGCGTCGAGGTGGACGACCGAATCGCACCGCTCGAGGGCGAACGCGTCGTCCTCAAGAAGTACGCGAGCGCCTTCTTCGGCACCGACTTGCAATCGGAGCTGACGACGAACCGCGTCGATACGCTCGTCATCGCCGGCGTGACGACGAGCGGCTGCGTGCGCGCGACGGCGGTCGATAGCCTCCAACACGGCTACCGCACGATCGTGCCCGCCGACGCCGTCGGCGACAGAGCGCAGGGGCCGCACCGGGCGAACCTCCTCGACATCGACGCGAAGTACGGCGACGTCGTGACGACCGAGACCGTCCTCGAGCAACTCGACGGGCCCGTCGGGGAGTGACGATCGATCGCGCCTGGGAGATCCGTCTCGGCCGCGGTCGGCCGTCGACGCACTCTCGAGACGATGTCCCCAGCCACCGCATCACGCACCACCTCTTCGGGCCGACACCCCAGCCACCGGTCTCGTGTCCGCGCCGGGTCGCTCCGCCAGTGGCCGGCGCCCGGTTCGCGGACGGGGACGCCGCGTAGTTAGGGGCGTCCGTTATTAGGCCGGGGTCCTCAGCGAACACCAATGACCGACGTTGCCGTCCTCGGCGGTGGGATCGGCGGCCTGACCGCGGCCCACGAACTCGCCGAGCGCGGATTCGACGTGACCGTCTTCGAGGCGAACGACCGCTTCGGCGGAAAGGCTCGATCGATTCCGATCGCGGACGACCCGGCGGCGCTGCACGGCGAACACGGTTTCCGGTTCTTCCCGGCGTTCTATCGCCACGTCGTCGACACGATGGAGCGGATTCCCGACGGGAGCGGGACGGTCGCGGACAATCTCGTCGAAACCGAGGCCACGCTCATCGCGAGCACGACGGGGCCGGGACAGATCGCCGACACGCGCACCCCAGACTCGGTTCGCGGCTGGCTCGAGTCGCTCCGGCCGGCGTTCGCCGAGGAACTGCCCGCCCGGGACGTTCGCTTCCTGCTCGAGCGACTGCTGTACCTGCTGACCGCCTGCGAGGCCCGACGCGAAGAGGAACTCGACGACGTCTCCTGGTGGGAGTTCATCGACGCCGAAAACCGCTCCGCGGAGTTTCGCGACCGGCTCGCGTTCGCCGTCCAGTCGCTCGTCGCGTTGCGACCCCAGGTCGGGAGCGCCCGGACGATCGGCACCGTCTACTTGCAGCTCCTGTTCGGCCAACTCGATCCGACGCGGCCGACCGAGCGCGTCCTGAACGCACCGACGAGCGAGGCCTGGATCGATCCGTGGCTCCGTCACCTCGAGACGCTCGGGGTCGAATTCCGCCCGAAGACGCCCATCCAGCGACTCGAGTCGGACGGCCGACGCGTGACCGGCGCCGTGGTGGTCGACGGCGAGACGGTTCGGGCCGACGAGTACGTCCTCGCCGTTCCGGTCGAGGTCGCGCCCGAACTGATCCCGACGGAGGTCGCGCGGAACACGCCCGAACTCGAGCGGATCGAGCGACTCGACACGGCCTGGATGAACGGCATTCAGTTCTACCTCACCGACGACGTCGATCTGAGCCGCGGTCACCAGGTCTACGCCAACGCCCCCTGGGCGCTGACCTCGATCTCCCAGCGGCAGTTCTGGACGGGGTACGACCTCGAGAACCACGGTCCCGACGAGGTCGAGGGCGTCCTCTCGGTGATCGCCTCGGACTGGGACACGCCCGGAATCGTCTCCGGCAAGCCGGCGAGGGAGTGCACGCCCGAGGAAATCGCGACGGAGACCTGGGAGCAACTGAAGAACCACCTGAACGGGCCCGGCGAGCGACTTCGGGACGACATGCTCGTCGACTGGTTCCTCGATCCGGCGATCGTCGAGACCGAGAACGGGGTCGAAAACCGATCGCCGCTGCTGATCAACACCGTCGGTTCGTTGCGAAACCGACCGCCCGCCGACGTCGCCGTCGACAATCTGACGCTGGCGAGCGATTACGTGCGGACGAACGCCGACCTGGCCTCGATGGAATCGGCCAACGAAGCCGGCCGCCGCGCCGCCAACGCGATCCTCGATCGGCGGGCGGCCGGCGGTCGACGGGCGCAGATCTGGGAGCTCGAGGAACCCGCGGTGTTCGAACCGTTCAAGCGCCAGGATCGGTTTCGGTACCGGCTCGGGTTGCCCCATCCGGCGGCAGTGACGCAGTCGCTGCGGGGAGCGACCAGGCGCCTCGGCGAGCGAGTCTGAGACGCGCCGATGGCGCGGCGGGGAATCGCCGCCCGGAACCGGGTTCCAGCCCCGCATGCCGGGTCGCAGCCCTTAACAGTCGTCGCCGCCAATTTGTGACAATGACCGACCGAGACGACGATCGCGACCACCGATTCTCCGAGGGAGAGGGGTTCGGCGATCCCTACGAGGAGTTCGATCTCGACCCGCCGGAACTGGGCGTCGATCCCTCGAAAGTCGACCCCGTCGACTCCCGCGTCGTCGCCGACACACTCGATGCACACAACATCGATCAGGACGACGTCGACGCCACCGTGCTGCTCGACGTCGGGCTGAATTACATGCAGATCAACCGCTACGAGCAGGCGACCGACGCCTTCGAGCGGACCGCCCGCTTCGCCGCAGACGAGCGTCTCGAGCAGGAAGCCTGGGTCAACAAGGGCGTCGCCCACGCCGAACTCGAGGAGTACGACGAGGCGATCGGAGCCCACCGCGAGGCGCTGCGAATCGACGACGAGAGCGAACACGCCGCGACCGCCGAGACGAACCTCGCCTACGCGCTCTGGGAGTTCGGCGAGACCGCGCAGGCGCTCGAACACGCCGAACGCGCCGTCGAGATCGACGAGCGGTTCGCCGAGGGGTGGTTCAACCGCGCGTTCTTCCTCTCCGAGCGCGGGCTGGCCGAGGACGCGCTCCACTGCATCGACAACGCGATCCGACTCGGGTTGCGCAACGCGAAAGTCCTCGAAGAGAAAGCCGAAATCCTCGAGGAACTGGGCGAGTACGACCAGGCCGAGGAAATCGCCGAAGAGGCAAACGGGATGCGCGAGCGGGCCGAACAACAGATGATGCAGGACCGCGAGGAACTGTTCGATCAGGGCTCGAGTGCCGGCAGACCCGACGCGGGCGTCGGGGCCGGCGCTCGAGGCGCAGACCGGCAGGCAGCGCCCGAGCGACGGGATGACCGCGGACTGGAGGATCTCGGCGGCACCGATTCGAGCGGTGCGGACGACCGCGACCGCGAGTGGGAACTCGAGTAGATGATCGTCAACGAACGAGAGACACAGGAGGGGCTGCTGGTCGCCGTCTGCGACGAGGACGTCCTCGGCGAGACGTTCGAAGAGGGCGACATCACGTTGACCGTCACCGAGGAATTCTACGGCGGCGACGAGGTCGACGAACGTGCGGTGGTCGAGAGCCTCGCACAGGCGGCCGTGGCCAACATCGTCGGGACCCGCGCCGTCGAACTCGCGATCGAGGAGGGGTTCGTCGACGAGGCGAACGTCCTCGAGGTTGGGAAAACGCTGCACGCGCAACTGCTGTGGATGTGACATCGCGGGAACCGCAGACCGCGATTCGGCCACCACAGTCAGCAGTTCGGCTCCACGGCCAGCAGTTCGGCTCCACAGTCAGCAGTTCGACTCCACAGTCAACAGTTCGGCTCCACGGCTAGCAGTTCGACTCCACGGCTCGTGAACGAAGCAACTTCGCCGACAGTCGCGCGCCGGTCGATCCGTTCGGTCTGGACTCGAGTCAGGACCTCTCACCGCGGAGACCACGGCGATTCGAAAGCAGGGGGCCGACCGTTCCAGATTCGGGAACGTTCGCCTCGATCGCAAATCGCCGGCTACCGTCCGCTACGTGCTAACTACCAGCTGATATTGTACTAATACTTTCTGTAGCGTTCGGTATTGGTTGAGCCGGCGTATGAACGACCCAAACGGAGAACGCAGCGCAGAGGGAAGGCAGCGAAAATTACCGTCGTCTCGTCGGTCGGTCCTCACGGGTGGAGCGGCGGCGATCGCGAGTACAGTCCTGGGAAGCGTCGGGACCGTCAGTGCGAGCGCGCACGAATCCTGTCCGGATTCGTCCGACGGAGGCGAACCGTCCACCGGGGACCCGTCCGAGCCGGATCCGACCGATGGGGCGGTGCTGACGTTGCAATCGAACACCGCGTACGAAACGGAGGTTTTCGTCAACGACGCGCCGCGGCCGGGACCGACCGGCGTGGTCGTCGGTGGAATGGACGGGAACGAACTGTCGGGGGTCGAAGCGGCCTACCGGGCCCTCGAGTGGGAACTCGACCGAGGAACGCTCGTCGTCCTCCCGGAAGCGGACGCCGTCGCGGTCGAACGGCGGACGTACAACAGTCCGAGAGGAAACCTCAATCGGCAGTTCCCGGTCGGTCAGCCGCCGACGTCGTCGCTCGCGGAGGAACTCTGGACCCTCATTACGGAGGTCGATCCCGACGTCGTCATCGACTTCCATAGTTCGAAAGGGATCTGGGGGTCAGACCTGGGCCCGGACGGATACGGGCAAGCGATCTATCCGTCGGTCGTCGGCGACTCGCGACGGATCGCAGCCGACACTGCGGAGTTCATGAACCGGGAATACATCTACGGCGCGTACCGGTCCGCCTACCAGTTCACGGTCGGAAATACGCTCCTCGGCGACAAACCGAAGCTGATGCACAAGGTCGCCGGCGACCTCGAGCGCCCCGGATATCTCACGGAGGTCACGCGGTACGGTACCTCGCTGGAGACGCGGATCGAGTGGAACACGGCGATGGCCGCCGAGTTGCTCCGAAATCACGGCATCCGGTGATTCGGTGCCCTGACCCCAACAGCGCTCGAGTCGGCACCGGGAGGGAAAAACGCGGGTCGTCACGGGTCGCTCGAGGCCCGGACAGCGCTCAGAGATCCGTCTTCCGGAACCGATAGTAACCGATCGCGACGGGCACGATCAGCCAGGTCAGCAGGACGACGACGCCGAACCAGTCCTCGAGGTAGAACGGTGCGTCGCCCGGATAGCGTTCGGCGGGTGTCATCCCGTAGGCTTCCATCGACTGGAGTCCGTACTGGAACTTGAAGGGGTAGATCGAGTCTTCGATCAGGGAACTGGCCACGTTGGTGTACGCGAAGATCGGATTGAACTGCTGGACGACCAGGTACCACGTTTCGGCCGCGACCGGCGGGCCCTCGTCGTAGAGCAGGTAGTACGGCCCGGCGGTGAGGAGTTCCCACAGCGCGACGAACACCATGTAGAGGCCGACGACGATCGCCATCGATTTGCCTCGCGTCGAGACGGCGGCGGAGACGCCGACCGCGAGGCCGACGAACGTCAGTCCGAACAGCAGCGACACGGCGGCGAACCCGAGCCAGTCGACGAACGGGACCGACCCGAAGAGGACGGCACCGAGGAACAGCGAGGCGATGAACGCGAGCACGACGGCGAGGCCGACGACGCCCATCCGACCGAGGAGTTTTCCGAAAACGATATCGGTCCGATTCGGCGGAAGGCCGGCCAGGAGCTTGATGCTTCCCGACCGTCGCTCCCCGACGACGGCCATGTAACCTGCGATCAACGCTGCGACCGGGAGGATCACCTGCAGCGGCATCCCGAGGAAGCTGAGCACTTCGGCCGCGGATACGTCGTCGATCGTGTACCAGATCGCGACGTACCCGATGACGACGAGACTGACGAGCAGCCCGATCAGCGCCCAGAGGAGTTTCGACCGACCGGCGTCGTCGAACTCTTTGCGGGCGACGGTGGAGACGTGGGACGTCATCGAGCCACCTCCGTCTCCGCTCCGGTCGCACCGGTCGTTGCAGCGTCCGACGCCCCCGTTTCCGATCTCGTATCCGTCTCCATCGTCTCCGCCGTCTCGGCCCCGGCCCCGTCGCCGTTCGTCAACACGGTGAACAGCGACTCGAGCGAGACTTCCTCGATTCGCACGTCTCGGATCGTCGCGCCGGCGTCCGCGAGCGCGGCCACGACGCCGGCCTTGGCAGCAGAATCGGTGACCGAACACTCGAGCGTCCGGCCGGACGCGGAGACGTCGGTGATCCCGTCGACCGCGCCGGCGACCGTTCGGTGGTCGGCGGCGGAGTCAGCGAGCGAGAGCGCCATCGTCGCACCGCCGCCGACCTCCTCGCGGAGTCCCTCGATCGTGTCGACGGCGACGAGTTCGCCCTCGTTCAACACGCCGACGCGGTCACAGACCGCCTCGACGTGCTCCAAGATGTGACTCGAGAAGAAGACGGTCGTCCCGCGTTCGGCCTCGCTTCGGACGAGATCCTGCATCTCGCGGATGCCGTGAGGGTCGAGTCCGCTCGACGGTTCGTCCATGATCAGCAGGTCGGGATCGCCGACCAGCGCCATGCCGGTCGCGAGCCGCTGGCGCATGCCCTTGGAGTAGTCGCCGGCCGGCCGGGCGGCGTCGTCCCGCGAGAGCCCGACGCGGTCGACGATTTCGTCGGGATCGTCGGTCGCGTCTTTCGTCTCGATCGCGAGCTCGATGTGGCGCCGGCCGGACAGGCGCGGGTAGACGTCGAACCCCTCCGGGAGGACGCCGACGTGGGGGCTGATCGACTCGGCGTCGGACTGGGCATCGTATCCCAGTACCGTCGCCGATCCCGCCGTCGGTCGCGCGAAATCGAGAAGCATGTTGATCGTCGTCGACTTCCCCGCCCCGTTCGGGCCGAGAAAACCGAATACTTCGCCGTCGTCGACGGTGAGATCGAGGTCGTCGACGGCGGTGAGATCGCCGTACTCCTTCGTCAAACCGGACGTCTCGATAGCAGTCATACCGTCTGTCGCTACTGTCGGCTGGCACATAGTCCGGCAGTCACAGTTTCACGGTCGGAAACTGTGGGCGTTTTTATATCATCTGGCCATACAAACCGGTGAATGACCGACGATGGGGATCAGGAGGTGCTCGCGTTACTCGACGACGAGTACGCCCGGCGCATCCTCATCGCCGCCAGCGAGGAACCGATGTCCGTCGACCGACTGACCGACCGCTGTGACGCCTCACCGCCGACGATCTATCGACGGATCGATCGACTCGAGGCGAAGGGGTTCCTCGACGAATATCAGGAGCTCGATCCCGATGGCCACCACTACAAGATCTACAGCACGCGACTCGAGC
Organism: Natrinema caseinilyticum; assembly: GCF_024227435.1. Classification (GTDB taxonomy): domain Archaea; phylum Halobacteriota; class Halobacteria; order Halobacteriales; family Natrialbaceae; genus Natrinema; species Natrinema caseinilyticum. The sequence goes on along the minus strand of NZ_CP100445.1, from coordinate 2,515,965 downwards.
GCGTGGCGATCGAAATCGCCGAGGGCTCGATGGAACTGGACGTGTACCGCCGCGACGAGGATCCCGCCGACCGATTCACCCGTCTGTTCGAGGATCTGTGATCACGATGACTGGGCCTCCGCTACAGACGGTCTCGGGTGGTTCGGTGACGGTTGCGATCGCCGTCTTCCTCGGGCAAGCGATCGCGTTCGTGATCGCCTGCTGGATCGCGAAGCGGTCCTACGACGGCTACCGGGACGCGCGCAGGCCCGCGTTGCTCTGGCTCGCACTCGGCATCGCGCTGCTGGCCGCGGTGCCGACGGCCGTCCGGTTCCTGCTCCCGACGATGTTCGGCGCGACGTCCCTGACGACCAGCGTCCTGGCGACCGCGAGCGAGATCACCGGACTCACGGCGATCCTCTACACCGTCTACGGCCGCCCGTGAGCCGGTCGCGACGGATCACCACGACCGCCTCGACCGCGCTGCACACCACACGACTACGAAAATGACACCCGGACCGCTCGACACCGCACGACCCAGTATGGCGGACCCGATCAGCGCGAGCATCGGCCCGGGTGACGGTCTCGACTTCGTGCTGGGCCCTCCTCCCGGTCTCTCCGGCGCGGCGGGGCGCGCCCGGCAGTACGTCGCCCGCGAGATCGGTGGCGTCGCCCCATCCGTCCTCGAAACGGCGGTGTTCGGTCTCGACGAGTCGACGACGATTTTCTTCCTCGGAATGGCGAGCGCCGCACTCGGCACCGTCGTGACGTGGACGGCCTATCGGGGATACACTCGAAACGACAGTCAGCCGATGTTGTTTCTGGCCGTCGGGGTCGCGTTCCTCACGGTCGCGCCGTTCGTCCTCTCGCACGCGGTCGACCTGGCGACCGACGCGACCGATGCGACGGTGTTACTCGTCGTTACCGCCTGCCACCTGCTCGGACTGATCTCGATCGTTCGATCGTTCAGACGGCCGGATTCCCACTGAGCTCACCATCCATGTCTCCGCCACTCGAATCGGTCGAAACCGCACTGGCCCGCACCGTCTCGTTGAGTTACGCGTTTTTCGGCGTCGTCGCCCGCAAACGGACGTACACCAACATCGCGTACCTGCTGCTCTCGTTCCCGCTCGGAATCGGGTACTTTACCGTCCTCGTCACCGGGGCTGCGGTACCGCTCGGTCTCGCGTTCGCACTCGTCGATATCGCCGTCTCGGAGCCGTTCGCGCTGCTGATAGCCGGAATCCCGATCGTACTGGTCCTGGTCGGCCTCGGCGTCCCGCTCGGACTCGTCGTCCTGTTCGCGGCGATCGAACTGACCGCCCTCGAGCGGCTACTCGCCGACCGGTTGCTCGATGCGGACGTCCCGACCGCCGAACCGGCTCGGAGCATCCGCGAACGGGCACGACGGCTCGTCCTCGATCGTGGCACGTGGAAGGGAGTCGTCTACCTGTTCAGCAAGTTCTTCATCGGCATCGCCTCGTTCGTCACCGTCTCGATCGGATTCTCGTTTACGTACGTCCTGGTCGCCGCCCCGCTTCACTACCGCGGCCAGACGGTCGGCATCCACATCGGCGACCCGATCGAGTACGTTCCCGAACTCACCTACCAACACGACGGCTGGACGATCGACGTCGTCTCCCCGGTCACGCTCTCGATCGCCGACGGCGAACTGCTCGCGCTGTACGTCGATTCGCTTCCGGCGGCACTCGCCGTCTCGGCGCTCGGCGTCCTCGTCGGCCTCGTCGTCCTGCACCTGTTCAACGCTGCTGCGTGGCTGTCTGCCCGGTACACGGAACTCCTGTTGCGGTACACGCAGCCGTCTATCTTCAGCGATCCCCCGGTCTGAGACGCGGTCCGTCTCGGAGGTGAGCGAGAGTTCGGTCCCCGTCGAGCGGACGATGCCGGAACGGAGGTCTGCGATCGGTCCCGGCCCGTCGTCGACGTCTCCCAAAATTGTTTGGGAACACCGGTATTTCAGTCGAACCGGAAGACGTAACTGCGGCAGGGCACCCCTGGCACGAGCGTGTCGCTGCCGTCTCATCTCCCTCCCCCATCCTTCTCATCCGCCTCTTACATCCCCCTTCCCCGTTTCCCTTCCCACGTCACCTTTCACCTCGCGTTACCGGACCCGCCGACGTCGATCACGATCTCGTCCCCGCGACCGCGTTCGGCTCTCCGGCAGGACGGCCGCGATCGAGCCCCGATCGATCGGTTCCGGACCGAAGGAGTGTTTTGTGTGGGGACCATCCTAGACACCAATGAGTCAACAGAACCTCGAGTCGCTCGACGTCGGGGCGATCCGGGATCAATTCCCGATTCTAACACGGGAGTTCGACGACCAGCAGGTCGTCTACCTCGACAACGCGGCGACGACCCAGACGCCGGATCCGGTCGTCGACGCGATGAGCGACTACTACCGCGAGTTCAACGCGAACGTCCACCGCGGGATTCACCACCTGAGCCAGGAGGCCTCCATCGCCTACGAGGAGGCACACGACCGCGTCGCCGAGTTCATCGGTGCCGGTGGCGGCCGCGAGGAAGTCGTCTTCACCAAGAACACGACCGAGGCCGAGAACCTGGTCGCCTACTCCTGGGGGCTGGCCGAACTCGGCCCGGGCGACGAGGTCGTGCTGACGGAGATGGAACACCACGCGTCGCTGGTCACCTGGCAGCAGATCGGCAAGCGAACCGGCGCAGACGTCAAGTACATCCAGATTACGGAGGACGGCCGCCTCGACATGGACCACGCCCGCGAGGTCGTTACCGACGACACCGCGATGCTCTCTGCGGTCCACGTCTCGAACACGCTCGGCACCGTCAACCCCGTCTCCGAACTCGTCGACATCGCCCACGACCACGACGCGCTGGCGTTCATCGACGGCGCACAGGCCGTCCCCAACCGCCCCGTCGACGTCGAGGCCATCGACGCCGACTTCTACGCCTTCTCCGGCCACAAGATGGCCGGCCCGACCGGCATCGGCGTCCTCTACGGCAAGCGGGAACTGCTCTCCGACATGCAACCCTACCTCTACGGCGGCGGCATGATCCGGAAGGTCACTTTCGAGGACTCCACCTGGGACGACCTCCCCTGGAAGTTCGAACCCGGCACGCCCCAGATCGCCGAAGCCGTCGGCCTCGTCGCCGCCATCGACTGGCTCGAGGAAATCGGGATGGACCGAATCCAGGCCCACGAGGAGGAAATCGCCCGCTACGCCTACGAGCAACTCGCGGCCGAACCGGACGTCGAGATCTACGGCCCCGAACCCGGCCCGGACCGCGCCGGACTCGTCGGCTTCAACGTAGAGAGCGTCCACGCACACGACCTGGCCTCGATTATGAACGACCACGCGGTCGCGATCCGCGCCGGCGACCACTGTACCCAGCCGCTGCACGACAAACTGGGGGTTGCGGCCTCGGCTCGAGCCTCGTTCTACGTCTACAACACGAAAGACGAGGTCGACAAACTCGTTGCGGCCATCGACGACGCGCGTCAGCTCTTTCGCTGACGCGCGAGGGACGTCTTGCCGAGCAGAGCGAGGCAAGGCTCGAAGCGGCTTCGCCGCTTCGTAGACGCGCGTCAGCTCTTTCGCTGACGCGCGTGGGCGCCATGGCCACAGTAAGGAGCGTATCACGAGCCCTCGTTCTCGATCGCAATAATCACAGCGTCGACAGTAGTGTTCGTGGTAGCATCAACGACACGAATTTCGTATACTCTTTTCTCTCCAGGGTCCCACGGTGGTGCAACGCTATCCTGATATACTGGCGGTGTCGCTGACTCGATGTCGGTGAATTTCGATTGATCCACGAATTCCAGAGCGCCGTTTACGGGTTCGTGACATCCTCCGCGCCGTAAACGGCGGGATTCTCCCCTCGCAGAAAGATAGAAGCGTGTTCATCAGTATTTCCACTTTTATTTATACAATTATATGTCTACGATCTCTTTATGCATATTTGTATTGGTGATTAAGCTTATTAATTACCATGATTATGTGACAGTGGATGTCACGTGAAAGTTCTCGAGCAGAGAATGACTCCGACGGAAGAGGAAAACTATCGACAGTTAGCCGCCGAAGCGTTCTCCAACGAAGTGGCGCAGGAATAGCCGGTCTGGGCTTGCTCGGAGGCGCCACCGACACTGCAAGCGCTACGACTAATTGCGCCGACGGACCGTTCCAACGGGCATACCCCGCCGGATCAGTCACGTTTCGTGAAATTCCATCGCCAGAAGGCCCCAGTCCCGACCCGAACGAGAACGCGGCCAACACGAACGTCGCCCCCGCAGCTCCGGTAAACGAAGCTCGATTAGAAGCCGAACGTGCGACGATCAAAGAGCGAGGACCACCAGAGCGCGCACAACGGGCCGAATCCGACTTCGGACCGATGAATCGACCCGACGCAGGCGACGACGGGTTACGAATTGGTACCGAGTACGACGGCGTCAATACCGACGGAACCCGCGGTGGGGTGCCATCCGACTCCCAGATCGCCACCAGTCACGACAAAAACCTTCATGCAGTCAACCGACAGGTAGCCATATTCGACAAGAACACTGGCGAACAAGAACTCAAGGTCCGGCTCGAGGACATCTGGGAGCCAGTTATCCCCACCCCGGAGGGCGGGTTCGTTTCCGACTCTCCGTTCGTCTTTGACCCACGGGCACGGTACGACCGGACGGAAGATCGGTTCGTCCTCTGTGCGGTGCAACTCCAGCAGGGCATTGCTGAAGACGGGAGCGTCATTGGACGCGAACGTATCGAAGAAAGTGTCGGTGAGCCCGGGGAATACGAAACGGAGGAAAAAAGCGGCTCCAACGCGGCGAGCGACCCCGATCCTCGCCCGCCAAAAGGATATTTCGTGGTCGCAGTTTCCGCGACGAGCGACCCAACCGGCAAATGGCATATCTACCGACTGCCACCGGAGGACGCCACCGGTCCCGACAATCGTGGACTGGTCGACTATCCCCAGTTAGGGCTCGATCGCGACGCAATCTATCTCTCGCAGAACTTTTTCCCGAACGACGACGACGCCGACATCTCCGTGTCGATCGTTACACTCGACAAAGCAGCGATGTACGACGGCGACGCGGTCACTGCCCACCACTTCGATAATCTAGACAACCCGGTCGACGGCTACCTGGATTTTACCGTTCAACCGGCACTCCAGCCGTTTTCGGGCGGCAGTGACGGAACGTACTACTTCCTCAATAGCGTGTTCCCCCGAACTGAAGACACGCCGCTCGCGAGCACACTCACGCAGTGGGAGCTCACCAACCCGCTCGACGATCCGACGCTTCGCTGTTTCGTCGTCGAAGTCGATTCGTACACCAGTCCGCCGGCCGCCGCGCAACCGGACTCGGAGAAGCCCATCGATACCCTCGGCCGTCGGCTCATGAACGTCGACTACAACGCCAAAACCGGGTCACTCTGGACCGCGCATGCCACCGCCATCAGCTGGAACGGGAGTGACGTCCGGTCGGCCATCACCTGGTACGAGATCGATGCCGAGTCACGGTCACTCGTCCAGAGTGGTACCTACGGCGACCCCGGATCGTCGTATTTCATCCCAACGATCAACTCCGATGGTGATTCGACGGTCATCGCCCACAACGTGAGCGGCCCCGATACGTTCCCACGAATGGATGTCGGCGGGCGGACCGCAGATTTCAGCCAGAACGTCCTCGAAGACGCCGTGGTCGTTCGAGACGGGAAGTCACACTACAGTTATGACGAGAGTGCGGAGTCGATGCGGTGGGGAGACTACAACGGCGTATCGGTCGATCCCGAGACCGGTCGCTTCTGGACAGTGAGCCAGTATTCGCCCGACACGAATATTCCGCCCGAAGCCAAGCGTCGAGACCCCTACCACACCCGTATCGCTGAAGTCTCCTTCGGCCAAAGCGATGAACACTCCCTCGATCAGAGAGCTGAACAGGATGGCACCGTACTGGAATTCACGGGCCAGGGGAGTCGTGCCTGGTATCACTTCGCCGTAGACGGTACGATCACGGACAGCTTCGATCTCACGAGTGAGGATAGAGTATCCGACACGACTGCCTCCGGGTTGGTCGACCGCGGCACGGACACGTACGTCTACTCCGGTACACTCGAGGATCTCGTTACGTACGGAGATGTGGTAGTTACGCGAAACGGTGAGGTGGTTTCTGAAGGCCAGGCCTGACCGACATTTCGAACGAGTACCGTTCCAACCGTCGAACGCAGGGACGAATCGTCTCGCATCGCCGCAGTCGACCTTGTAGTCAAGGTCGGCAGACACGCGTGGCGGCGCGTTTATTTTTCGGCCGCCGAAACACGCTCGACCATGCTCGAGGCAGTTCGGGACCGCGCACGCACCTATTTCGAAGACGCATCGCCGGCCCACGACTGGCACCACGTCCGGCGGGTCGAGGCGCTGGCCGAGACGCTCGTCGATCGGCACGGGCGACCGGTCGACGAACGCGTCGTCCGACTCGCCGTGGTCCTCCACGATATCGGCCGGGCCCACGAGGACCGCGGCGAGATCGACGATCACGCGACGTGGGGTGCTCGGGAGGCGGGGCGGGTTCTGCGCAACCTCGACGGTGACCGGAACACGATCGAGCGCGTCCAGCACTGCGTTCGTGCGCATCGATACTCGAACGAGGTCGAACCCGAGACGCTCGAGGCGAAAGTCGTCTGCGACGCGGACAACCTCGACGCGCTCGGTGCGGTCGGCATCGCCCGCGTGTTCGCCCACGGCGCCGAGATCGGGAATCCGATCCACGACGCCGCCCGGGCGACCGCCGAACGCGACGCCGGCACGGGCGACGGGGTCACACAGCGCGATCACTTCTACGAGAAGATTCTCGACCTTCCGGAGCGGATGTACACCGACCCCGGTCGCGACCTCGCCGCCGACCGCGCGGCGTTCGTTCGGCGCTACCTCGAGCGATTCGACGCGGAGGTCGCGGGCGACGCCTGACCGCCGCGGAAGTCCCAAAACGCGGCCGTATCCGGTCGATTCGGCCCCGGAACCCTTTTACAACTCACTGGCCTATCCGCACACAACAATGGGAATGGGCTCGGACATGTACAGACAGCAGATCCTCGATCACTACAAGAATCCCCGCAACTACGGGGAACTCGAGGACCCCACGTTCACCCACGTCGGGGAGAACCCGATGTGCGGCGACGAGATCCGCATGGACATCGAACTCGACGAGGACGAGGAGACGATCGAGCGAGTCGCCTTCCGGGGCGACGGCTGTGCGATCAGTCAGGCCTCCGCGAGCATGCTCTCGGGCGAACTCGTCGGCAAAAGCGTCGACGAACTGTTCGAGATGGATCGCGACGACGTGACGGACATGCTCGGGGTCGACATCTCACCGATGCGGGTCAAGTGTGCCGTCCTCGCCGAGAAGGTCGCCCAGGACGGCGCGGAGATCTACCAGGGCGAACTGGACGTCGACAAGACGACGACCGAGGACTAGGACCCAGGTTTTTTGCTCGAGTGCGCTCGCTTCGCGAGAACCCCGCTCTCTGCTCACGGACGCGAAGCGACCGTTCGTAACTCGCGCGGATCGAATACCCACGGGCTCCAGCACCGTCCGGATCAGGTCACCGATCCGGTTCGACCGCGGACAGCGGATTCGAGACGGTTCCGTGCTCGATCGCGTGGGGCCGTTCGGACAGGTCGCCGTACCCGACGTCGAGGATCCGGTTGCGGTTCAGGGTCAGTTTCGGCAGCGTGGGCTCGAGCAGGTCGAACAGGGCGAATCGCTCCTCGAGGGCGGGAAATCGCGCGTGGTAGTCCTCGATCGCGGTCCGGACCTGTCCCCAGAACCGTTCTTCCGGGTAGTCGCAGTGGCGGACCAGCAGATCTGCGAGGTAGCGGTAGACGCCGACGAACAGCCCGTAAAACTCGTAGATTCGATCCCGCTCGCGGACGTAATTGAGGAAGCTGTACGGGCTCGTCGGGTCGGCCAGCGTCACCAGATCAGCGAGGAAGGGCACCTCGAGCGTCACGCCCTCGATGAGCATCCCTTCGTGCCAGGCGAACTCGAGGTCGCGCCGTTCTCGTAACGGTGTGGGACGCCGTGGCACCGTCGTCGGGTTCGCTGTGAGCGGTGCCGTCGGTCTCGGTCGACGAACTCCGGGCCGACGCCGATCGACCGTCCGCAGACCGGGGCGAATCGGTGAGAACAGTGGCCGAGCTAGCGAGGTCGAAATCAGGCGAGAACGGGAACGCCGAGTCGTTACTCCGGTTTCAGCCCGCCGTCCTGGACGCGCATGACGGCCTCGCCGTCGGCGAGGTTCGGCGCGTCGACCAGCCGAACGATTCGCTTGTCGCCCTTGGACTTGCGGAGGTAGATCCGGAAGGTGGACTTGTGTCCCAGGATGTTGCCACCGATCGGCTGCGTCGGGTCGCCGAAGAACGAGTCGGGGTTCGAGGCGACCTGGTTCGTGACGATGACGGCGGTGTTGTAGAGGTTGCCGACCTTGTCCAGGTCGTGCAAGTGCTTGTTGAGCTTCTGCTGGCGGTTCGCGAGTTCACCCCGGCCGACGTACTCGGCGCGGAAGTGCGCGGTCAACGAGTCGACACAGAGCAGTCGAACGGGGTACTCCGAGTCCTCGTGTTCGCTCGCGAGTTCCTTGGCCTTCTCGGCGAGCAGCATCTGGTGGTTCGAGTTGAACGCCTTCGCGACGTGGATCTTCTCCAAGACGTCGTCGACGAGTTCGTCGACCGCCGCCTCGTCGTCGGCCGATCCCTCGATCTCGCGGTCCTCGAGCGTCGCGTCGATCGCGTCGTCCGGCAGGCCGCGGACCATGTCGTCGATCCGCTCGGGGCGGAACGTGTCCTCGCTGTCCACGAAGATGGCGCTGCCGTGGAGGCCGCCGACCTCCTTGGGAAGCTGGACGTTGACGGCCATCTGGTGGGTGACCTGGGACTTGCCGGCACCGAACTCGCCGTACACCTCGGTGATCGATTGCGTTTCGATCCCGCCGCCGAGCAGGTCGTCGACCTCGTCGATGTGCCAGCTCAGTTTGCCGATTTCGTTCCGTCGCTCGAGCACCGTCGAGCCGGTTTCGAAGCCGCCGACGTCGGCGGCGTCGCGAGCCGCGTTGACGATGTCCGCCGCGGTGGAATCGCCGACGTCGGCCGTGTTCGACAGTTCAGAGGGGGACGCGACGGCCAGACTCTGGAAGGAGTCGAAGCCCGCGTCGTGGAGTTTGTCTGCGGTCGCCGGTCCGACGCCGGGGAGCGTCTCGAGATCTGCTTCGGGCATACTTCTCCGTTGTCCCGGACCCCCCATAAAGCCTCGTTAACAGGAGAGTGGAAGTGAAAGTGCAGGACGGAAGCGGGGGAACGAAGGCGTTCGACCAGAGGTTTAGAAGGGAGGCGCGAGCGCGCAACCGACGGGTGACGGTGAGAACGACCGAAACCGATCGAACCAGTCGTCTATTGTATCGAAAGCGAAGTGGACCACCTGGTGCCTCCCGGAAGCGAAGTAAACTAGCCCGGTGCCTCTCGGAAACGATGGTGAACGAGCCCGGCGAGATCAGACGCGAAGCCGACCCGGTTAGAACCCTCGGTCGTCGGTCTCCCACTCGAGGCACCGAAGACGTCCATCGTCACTTCCGACGACGAGTCGGCCCGGCGCGACTGCAGGGGTGCCCGCGATAGCGTCGTCGGCCCGGACGTGCCAGCGGGGCTCGCAGTCGTCGACGTCGATCCCGTAGAGCGAGCCGCTCGAGTCGCCGACGCAGAGGACGTCGCCGACCACGACGGGACGGGAACGGATCGGTCCGTCCAGTTCGACACCCTTCCGCGAGAACAGCCACCCGCGCAGTTTTCGCCGGCCGACCGTCGTGTCGGTCACGTGGAGGTACCCGTCCGCGGCCCCGACGAACGTCGTCTCGGCCGCCGCGAGGACGGTCGGCGACGTCGTAAACGAATCGCGAATCTCGTACGTGAACCACGTTCGGCCGGTGACGGCGTCGAGCGAGAGCATCGTTCCCGCGTCGTCACAGACGTAGAGACGGTCGTCCGCGACGGTCGGCCCGGCAGCGACCGCTCCGGCAGTCGGTGCGGTCCAGACGTCCGCGCCCGATTCGGCCTCGAGTGCGACTATCGTCCCACCCGCGGTTCCCGCGAATACTCGTTCGTCGACCCACCGTCCCGCCGAGTCGCCCCCGTAGTCGTCGACGGGGTCCGCGGTCATCGAATCCGAACGGCGGTCCGAATCCATCGGCTCCGAGAGCCGGGACCTGGGCGACCGATTTCGATCGACGTCCCGTCCGTCGGCGATCGCCGGACAGCCGACCACGGGCGACTCGGTCTCGGACGTCCAGACGAGCGTTCCCGTGTCGGCCTCGAGCGCGGACAGCCCGGTCGCGTGGCCGGCGTACAGTCGGCCGTCGGAAAAGGCGAGGTCGGACTCGAGATCGTCCGGGAGTTCGGCCTCCCACTCCCGCTCGCCGGTGGCTGGATCGAGCGCGCGAACGGTCCCGTCTCCCGTCCCCAGATACAGCCGATCGCGGGTGACGACCGGCGTCGCGTCGGCCGCCGCAGTGGTCTCGACGGTCCACCGTCGTCGCCCCGTCTCGGCCTCGAGCGCGTGGCCGTTGCCGCGGCTCGTTCCGACGTAGACGGTTTCGCGGTCGAGAACCGGTGATCCCGGCACGCCGCCGAGGTCGGTCGTCCAGGCCTCGGTGACGCGGGACGGCCCCTCGAGGTCGCGCCGGAGCCCCGAATTGTGCGGATCGCCCCCCGTCTGGTTCCACTCGGTCACGACGTGTGGATACCGACCGAACCGCCATAACGATGGGTGGATGGGTGGCTGCGAGATTTCCCATGGAGTCGACGACCGATCGACGAACTGGAAAGCGAAAGGGCGCCACGCGCACCGCAATCGTCCTCACCGGACTGTTGCTCGCGATGGTGCACACGTACCGGAATAGAGCGGAGTCGGGCCCGCCCCGCTGGATGGAGAAACTCGAAACGGCGACGCCATGGTTCTCGTTCAGACTCGGGTTCCTTCTGCTGGGGTTTTCCCGACCGATATTTTGACGTCCGTCACCGTCGGCGCGTATCTCGCGGCGCAGAACTCCCCCCTGACGGACGCCGTCCCGTTCGTTCTGCTGACGCTCCTGGTTCTGTCCCTTCCATCGCTCACACTGATCGCCTTCGGAGAACGAGCGGAACGCTACCTGCCGAAGACCCGCGACTGGATGGACGCGAACTCGTGGATCGTCACCGAATTGGTGCTCCTCATTTTCATGGCGATCGCACTCAACAACTTTCTCGGGTAGGATTCCGGTCGACGCCGCGAGATCTACTCGCGGCCACGCTCGAGACGACGCCTCATCGAGACGGTCACCGACCGTGATCGGCGTCTCGCGTTCGACGTCTCGAACGTGGCGTTTCCCGTCCCGTCTCTCACCCCCGTTCGGTCAGTTTTCCTGTCAGAGGAAATGCACTCTCAGAAAACGCTGAGAAGAGGTTTATTGCCGCGTAGAGCCTACAGTACCACTGATCATGAAATTGAATTGGTCAGCAATCGTAATCGGATTCGTCGTAGCCCTCGTCCTCGCCGTCATCAGCGGCCTCCTGGTCGCGGGAACGAACGCAACGTCGCTCGCGCTGTCGTGGGCGACGATCGGCGTACTCGGCGGTCTCGTCGCCGGGTACATCGCCGGTGGAACGGTGTCCACTGGTGCCGTCCACGGCGGGATCGCGACCGTCCTCGGGTCCATCATCACGTTAGCAGTCGTGACGTTCACCACGCTGCTCTTCGCGGGCCTCGTCCCGACGTTCGGCGTGCTCGTCGGCGGACTGCTCCTGATCGCGTTCTACGCCGTCCCTGGCGCACTCGGTGGCGCCATCGGATCGTGGGCCAACGGCCGCCGGGCGGCCCGCAAGATGGCCGGCGCACGGGCCTGAGAACGTCCACGAGAATATTTTCACGAGAGCCTTCACCCTCGAGCAGGAACGGAACGTTACTCCCGGATCTCGAGTGGAGATTTTGCTCGGGATCGGTGGCGGGACCGACCGCCCTCGACGATCGAAAAGCGGAGCCCGCCGGACGGCTCGCAGATAGGCTCGCCACTCGCGATACGACCAACAACCCGTGCGTCTCCGAGCTACTCGCTCCGACGCAAGAACGGGTGCGGCAGGAAAAGGGAGCAACTGGTGTATGGCGCAGCTGTGATGATGTGGTTTCTCTGGGATTGTGGCTTCCTGCCGCGTACGTCACGATACGTGCGGACCAGTAATACCGATGTTCCCAACACGATTTGGGAGGTCGCGGATCGCGGTCACGGAAACGGAGACGCGCCGGACGGTCCGCAGAATCGGTCACTCCCAGGGATGCGTTCCGCGTTCGCTGGGCCAGAGCGGATACCAGTACTCTTTCTCGCGCTCGATCTCGAGTTCGCCATCCAGCGCGGACTCGAGCGTGAACTCCGCGTTCGAGTCCCGTTCCCGACCGGATCGGGGAACGAACGGGTAGAAGCGACCGCGACGGAAGGAGTAGATCCAGTAGGCGGGGCCGTCGCGGTCTCGGTACGAAAAAACCGCCGCGAGAAGCCGCGAGCCGTACCCGTGCTCGATGAACGTGTCCGCGGCGAAGTGCATGCTCGTGATCAGATCTTCCGGATCGTCGTCCTCGAGGACGACCCAGTGGTAGCCGTGGTCGTCTTCCGTGACCGAAAAGCCGGTTCCCGTTTCCTCCTGCCCGGCCTCGAGAATCGCCTCGACCTCGTCGACGGCGTCACGGAAGTCACTCGAGTCGACGCCCGAAAAGCAGAGCGCGCCGACGTCGAGCGCCTCGTAGCCGAGGTCGGCCTCCATCGTGAGGTAGGCGGTACTCATTCCGAACAGATCGTCGGGATCGGCGTCGCGTCCGGCGTCGGTCTCGGCTCGCATCCCGAGTACGGCACGGAGTCCGTCCAGCAGTCCCATAGGGGGAAAACGGAGGCGACCCCTTAGAATCCTCCTGTTGTGCGTCGAACGATTCCGCGATACCCGCGGTCTCGTCAGCAGTTTCCGCCCGGTGCCCACCAGCCATTTCGTTCGTCGATCTGGTCGACCGGGCTCTCGGAAGCACGCGACCGATCGGTACGGCCCGAACCGATCGACGCAAGCGCACTACCAGTCGTGAGTGCTGTGCCGGTGGCGACGACAGATCGTCTCTGCCAGTCAGACATACTGCTCGAGTAATAGCCGTGCCATATCGCTACCGGCAATATAACAGTAGTTGTTATTTTAGCAACGTGTGAAATTAAGTGAAACGTGGGCGAGCGCGGTCGTCCCTCCGGACGCCGGGACCGCTACAACCCCGTCATCTCGCGCTCGAGTTCGCGAAGCGCTTCGACCCGCCGGTCGGTCGAGGGGTGCGTCGAGAAGAGCCGACCGACGATACCGGACTTGATCGGGATGATGAAGAAGGCGTTCATCTCGGCCTCCTCGCGGAGATCCTCTTTGGGGACCTTGTCCATCTGGCCCGAGATCTTCAGTAACGCCGACGCGAGCGCGGACGGGTTGCCGGTGATGGCCGCGGCCCCGCGGTCGGCGGCGAACTCGCGGTAGCGCGAGAGCGCCCGGATGAGCAGGTAGCTGACGATCCAGACGACCAGCGAGACGAGGATCGCGACGATGATTCCACCGCCGCCGCCCTCACGGCCGCCGCCGCGGCCGTGCCCGCCGCCGAAGAACGCACCCCAGCGGAGGATCATGAACGCGATCGTCGAGAGGAACGAGGCGATCGTCATCACCATCATGTCGCGATTTTTCACGTGGGAGAGTTCGTGTGCGAGGACGCCGTCGAGTTCGTCCCGCTCGAGCATTCGCATGAGACCGGTCGTCACGCACACGGCGGCGTTGGCCTGATTTCGGCCAGTCGCGAAGGCGTTCGGCACGTTCGAGTCGACGACCGCCACCTTCGGTTTCGGGAGGTCGGCTTGCTGCGAGAGCCGTTCGATCGAGGCGTGCAGTTGCGGATACTCGTCGGCCGAGACCGTCTTCGCACCCATGCTCTTCAGCGTGAGCGTGTCGCTGAAGTAGTACTGCACCAGCGAAAATCCGCCGAAGAGTAGTGCGAACCCGAACAGCCCAGCGTCGAGATAGGCGGTGAGCACTCCGGCGAAGACGATGTACAGTGCAAACAGCAGGAACATCGTCACGAACATCCGAACGCGCAGTCCCCAGTCCGCCTGCCAGTTCATACCCGAAACGAAGGGCTCCGAGGAAATAAGTGCCCTGTCGAGACGGTTGCGGATCACGCTCCGATCGCGATTACCGCTCCGTCCACCCCGCGCACTCGAGAACGGGTCGACGCGTCGCAGTCGGCGAATCACGGAACTCCTCGGAGAGTTAGTCCTGCCCGGCGGTCGGGCTGATAGGTCAGTGAGACGCTTCCGGGGCGAGGAGGCGCTCAAAAAACACGCCGCGAACGATGTGTCATTACCGCTGTGGCTGACGAATCTGCTGGCTCCCTCTCTGCTGGGACGGCTGTCGAACGCTCCGCTGCCCTCCCATCTGCTGAGACGGTTGTTGGACACCCGGCTGAGCCCCCATCTGCTGGGACGGCTGCTGTGCCTGTCGAGTGGGCTGTTGACCGACCTGCTGGCCGGCCGTCTGGATGCGCTCGAGTGCAGTGTTGATCGTGTCGAGGGCCTGTTGTGCGTGCGACAGGGACTCCTGCACTTCGGGTTCGCCAGCGTACTGCTGGAACTCCTGGATTGTTTGCTGGATTGCCCCTCTGATCGGTTCTGCGAACGGCGACTGCCGGAGCAGGAGCTTCTTCTCGAGGTGGGCGATGTTGGCGATATCCTTACTTCGTTCTGCGAGGGGTATCATGCCGCGCTCTGCCGCCCGGATGACCAACCATTCACAGACGTTCTCCAGTCTGTCGAGGTCATCTACCGCCTGCTGAATTTCCTGGGGAACGGACTGTTGATACTGCTGGCCGATAAACTGGCCGGCCTCAGACTGTAACACACCGGCTGCAAACTGGCCGGGCTGTGTTTGTTGTGCCGCCTGTCCTGTCTGGGTCTGTGCCTGATACCCGGTCTGTTGGCCCTGTGGCTGGGGCGATTGTACGTGTTGTGACATTGTCCTGAACGGCATCACGGATAGCGGTTCCGTAATGCAAGCCGAGACAGCGACGCGGTGGATAAAAACGGGAACCGACCGTTTCTTCAGCTCTCCTGACGAGGCGATCGCTTACCCGGGGGCCCCGACGCGGAGCAGGACGAACTTCGACTCACGGTCATCGGTTCGCTGTCTCGTCGAACGGTAATCTATAATTGGCTTTACCGCGGGCCGAGCAACCGTTTCACGGCCGGTAACTGACTCGTGCGTGAAAACTTGCCGCCCGCCGTTGCTCACCAGTTCGGAACCCCTCGGAGACGATGATCACGGTCAGCGTGGACACGTCTCAACCCAACGGACAATAGCATCGTCCCAGGTTTGCCTACGCTATTCGGAAAGTAAAACGGGGCGCCAACGGCGCGAAGAAGCCGTCCCGTCGTCGCGACGATGAACCCAGTCGGTGCGAGACGCCGTTCCTGTTTCAGCGTGAGACCGGTACGGCCTGCAATAGCGATACGAGGGAACCCGAGGCCGACTCGAGACCCGTTCTCTGGGTGGCTGATTAGCAGTATCGCGATTATCCGGACGGCGACGTGAGAGCACGATACCCCCTCCGTGTCACGAGCGCGGCCGATCAACCGAGTCTCAGCGGACCGGATCGATCATCCCCGGCATCCGGGTCGTATATCGAGTAGAAGGCCGGAACGTAACAGAGCCAGGCGACGACGTACGCACCGCCGACGAGGGCGCTTCGCGTGTCGATGCCCGCGAGAAACCCGTCGCCGACGCCGACGGCGAGGACGATCCCGATCAGAACCGACGACGGGGGACGATCGAGCCAGTCGTACAGGACGCCGATGAGCGAGCCGACGATGTACCCGATAGTGTAGCGGGCCACCGCCGCAACGAGGACGGTCCACCAGAATATCGCCACGACCGACCAACCTGGGTCGATCCCGACCAGACCGAATAGCGTTCCCGCATCCCGGTAGAACGTCCCCTGTACCCGTACCAGACCCACGACCGCGAGGACGGCCGTCAAGAGACCGACGACTCGGCCCGCTCTGACGCCCGCTCTCGCCGGATCGTTCCGTTCGATCATAGTCGTGTCACACACGTACTGTCTCTGAGAACCGATGGCCGTCCGAAGGGCTATTTCAGCGTCACGGCGGTGCCGTACGCGATGACCTCCGAACCGCCGTTCGCGATTTCGGAACTCTCGAGTCGAACGTTGACGACCGCGTCTGCGTCCATCGATCTGGCGTCGTCGGCCATGCGCTCGAGAGCCTCGTCGCGAGCGTCGCTCAACAGTTCGGAGTAGGCCTTCAACTCCCCGCCGGTGATGTTCCGGATACTCTGTGTGATGTCCCGGCCGACGTTCCGGGCCTTGACCGTGTTTCCTCGAGCGATACCGAGCGACTCGTCTATCTCACGACCGGGGACCGTTTCAGTGGTGACGAACTCCATGCGGACAACCTGTTGTAGTGGCTACATTAAAGTTCTGTATCAGCCGGCACCAGTCGCGGTGGACGACCGACTGATCTCCGATTGTCCGCAATTTCTGTCCGTCGCTCGGTTCACGCAGGAGTTCTCGAACCTGGAGGCACGGTGGTCCCGGCCAGTCGCAGTCCGCCGAAGTGCACCCTCGTGGTTCGCCACGGCGCCACGGCGCCACGGCGGCAACCGGCTCGGCCTCGAGTTGCCCGATCCGTTCGTCGAGGTGCTCGAGGTCCGCGATTCGAGTTTCGAGATCGGTGAGACGGGCGTCGAGCTGTGCGAGGTGGTCGCGCATCGATGCGTCGGCGGTGGAACTGTCGGCTGTCATTGGAACTGGGGGTGTGAAACTGCGTGGGGGATCGGGATCGTCGGGGGGACGCCCGATGGGGCCGCCGGCATCGGTGGGCTGGCGGCGGGTGGGTATGGGTTCCGTCCCAATCCGCAGGGGTCGGTCGCCAGCCTCGGTGGTCGCGGGTCGATAGCTCGGTCGAGCGGTGGTCGGTAACCCGGTCGAACGATGGTCGCGGCGCTATCGGTAGCTCGATCGGATGACCCGGGCACCGGTCGAAGGGGCTGGGTTCGAGGCGAGTCTTCGAGAGCGGCGGTGGCCCTCGAGAGCCGTGTCTCGAGGAGTGGCCGATCAGGACGGGATCACGATCCTGTCGGCCGCGAAGAGCGGCTCGTCAGCCGGGTCTCGCGCCACGGTATCCGAGCCTCGCGACGTCACTATCGATCACCCTCGGAAAGATCGATATCGTCGAACTCGAGGCGCTCGTAGGCTTCGAGCGTCGTCGTGAGGTTGCTGATCGCCGGCTTGAGCGTCAGCGGATCGGGGAGCGCTCGCTCGAGCGCCCAGACGTGGTCGATGACCTCCTCGAGCCTGATTCTCGTGCGGTCGCTGTCGGTCGTCATAACACTGTTAATGGTCGTTAACGCGAGTGGAAATCTTATACACGGATACCGCCTACGATACGTCTATGAGTATTGAGCACGCGGACGGCGACCGCGAGAACAAAAAGGAGCTCCGAAAAGCGCATCCCAGCGGGTGGCTGTCCCTCACCCAGCACGAGGGAGTTCCGATCCTCGTGGACGCGCTCCTCGATCTGCCCCCGGGCCGCGAGTTCAACAAAACCGAGTTCGCGGAGCACGCCGGCGTCACGCGACAGACGGTCGGAACCTACGCCGACCTCCTGTGCGACGTCGACCTCATCGAGGAAGTACCGAACACGGCCCCGCAGCGCTATCGCGTCGCCGACAGCGACGTCGTCCGGGAACTCTTCGAGTTGAACAGCGCGCTCAACGCTGCCGGCGAGCGAGCGTGACGCCGATTCCGACTGCCGATCAGTGCGGTCATCGCCGGTTTCCGGTCCCGTTCGGTTCGCTATCCAGATCGAGATCACCCGCCTTGGAACCCCCGAGACCCGAGCGATCGTCACGGAACTCGAGCGCGGGCGAGTCACGCCCCGGTATCTCGCCTGCAAACTCTGCAGTTCGAGACCGTCCGCCAGCGAGCAGTCGAAGCGGTTCCTCGAACACGAGCACGACGTTCGGCTCGCATCGGGTCTCTCCGAACTCGTCGACGTGACGCAAGAAGACGACGAGAGTAATACACAGCGCACAATCTGCACCGACTCGATCGGGCCGTTTCTTTCGGACCGGTACGATCAGTAGCCGGGACTGTGTGTACCCCTGCCCAGCGAGGCGCGTACCCTGCCGCTGGGCGGAAACCGCCGACATATCTCCTCCAATCGTCCCGTCCACGATTTGGGGCAGATACTGTGGGGGCACACAACATTCATGTGAATGAACCACACACCGTATGATGTGAAAGGTTAGCATAGTCACGATCCCGAAGAGGAGTGCACCGACAGAGACAGACGCGCCGAATGACGACACCGTGTTAGCACACAATTCAGAGCCGGTACGACGAAGTATCGAGGTCGAATACTGGGTAATCGACGAAGAGGGCCACCTCGTCGAGCCGAGCGACCACATGGTGGCGGCACCGGGCACCGAGCGAGAGTTCGTCGAGCCGATCCTCGAGATCAAGACGACCGCGTGTGAGACGACCGAAGGGTTACGTGCCGAGCTATTCGAACGGGTCGACGAGGCGCTAGAGCGCGCCGCAACGGACGGCAAACGACTGGTTCCGCTGGCCACGCCGTTGAACGAGGACCGGGTGCGGGAACTGGCGAGCGACCGGACACGAATACAGAATCAAGTCGTCGGTGGGGACTTCTCGTACGTTCGTCACTGCGCGGGAACACACGTCCACGTCGAGCAAGTGCCGGGTCACGAGGCCGACCAGGTAAACGCGCTCGTCGCACTCGACCCAGCGCTCGCCCTCGTTAATTCGTCCCCCTACTATCAGGGGCGACACCTGGCGGCCGGTGCCCGGTCGAAGCTCTACCGCTGGATGGCATACGACGACGTTCCTCACCAGGGGTGGCTCTGGCCGTACATTGACGATACCGACGAGTGGAAACGGCGTCTGGAACGACGCTACGACGAGTTCGTGGTTGCGGCGGCCGATGCCGGGATCAACCGCCGAACCGTCGAGCGCAACTTCGAGCCAGAGAGCGCCATCTGGACGCCCGTTCAACTCCGCGAGGAGTTTCCGACCGTCGAGTGGCGTTCACCGGACACCTGCCTGCCGAGCCAGGTCGTCCGGCTGGCCGATTGGATCGCGACCGTCGCAACCCACGCCACCGAGACGACGCTGCGAATCGAGGGCGAGGAGGGCCGCGTCACAGAAAACGGCGTCGTCGTCCCGACGTTCGACGCAGTTCTGGGATACGTCAACGCCGCCATCCGCGACGGGCTGGCGTCGTCGTCGGTCAGGTCGTATCTCGAACGCATGGGCTTCGACGTCGACGCGTACCACCCGGTCACACACGAGATCGAGGGCCGCGCCCCGATGTCCCGAGACGACGCACGGCGACTCCGGCTGGAATACGCAGATCGACTCGAACAAGACGTGCAACGGGCCGATGCGGTACGTGGCGGATAACCCGCACCGAGCAGTCTCGGTGAGTTCGAGACGATAGATCCTGGAGATCTCGCTGGGCACAGGTCACTCACGTTTTCCCTGGCAGCCACGACCGTGTGGGAAATGCGGGAGAGAGACGACGAGAGATGGTTGGATAGGTTCAACGCCGCCTCGAGGCTGGTGGCCTCGTCGTCCGCTCCTGTCATGGGTCAGGGGTTGCAGCGAGTGTTCTCCACCCTTTGGGAGGGGACGTGCGCCGTGCGGAATCCAGCTTCTGTCTCGGCACCGTGGTACTGACAGCAACTCGGGAGATCGTCGCGCTGCTGCAAGCTACAGGGCGCGTATCGGTTACGCCAGTTTGTTGTAGCCGAGAACGTCCCGACTCGAGGTGGATCTATGTGGATGAGTAGAGAAGTGCTAACCGAGGGTCCCTCATGAGTGTAATCGACCAGCTCACGACCGTTGTTGAACGTCTTCACGGCTCGGCCTCCGTCGAGTCAGTGTACGGTGATCCAATCGAAACGAACGGGCGGACCATCGTTCCGGTAGCGAAGATTGCATACGGGTTTGGCGCTGGATACGGGTCGAGTCCCGACGAGGGATCGCCCGACGAACAGCGCACGGACTACGGCGATGGCGGCGGCCTCGGAGGTGGTGTCGCGGCAAAACCTGCTGGCGTGGTCGAAATAACGGAAAGTGAAACGAAATTCGTTCGTCCGACATCCACTGACCGTCGCCTCATCACACTCATTGGCTGTCTTCTCGTCGGATATTTGCTTGGCCGCCGGAAATAGCACTCTCGTGTATCGATAGTGATCTACAGCGCTCACACTGCTCAGTCTTGCATCAGCAGTTCCGCCAGTCTCAGGCAGGCTGAATCGAGGCGTGCAAGACACAGGGCGCGTATCTTGCGCTGCGAACAGAAGAAATTCCGGCGGTAACTACACTGGCGTATCTCGCAAGGGAGCAACCCAAGCGAGGTTGCACGAATCGTTCAATTTAGCCGACCGAGTTGCCATTATTCAGATGAGGGAATTCACCGCCACGGAAGGGGCCGAAGGTCATCGAGGGTATTTACCCGGAACGTCGGGCCGTTCTCTCGACTAGCGGGACTTTCGGAAATCCAGACGGAATTGAGTCCGGCAGCGGTCGCGCCGGCAATATCCGTTTCGAGCGAATCACCGATGTGAACCGTGGTTTCCGGGGTTGCACCGAGGGACTTCACTACGCGGTTGAACGGTTCTGGGTCCGGCTTCGGTGGTGTATCGTGTCCCGCAATAACGATCATCTCGAACCATCGATCAAGAGAAACGGCCTCGATTTTCCACTTTTGTGCGTCCCGTGCACCGTTGGTGACGATAGCCAATTGGTATTCTTGGGAGAGTTCGTCTAGGAGTCGAGCCGCAGACGGACGGAGTTCGACGTTGGATTGGTCGCGTTCGTTGCTGAATACGTCCGCGACATCTTCCCCACGTTGCCTCTTATACCCGTTTTCCGCAGCGAGCACTGCAAAGCATTCGGAACGGAGTTCGTCCATCGAATCACACCTTTCCGCAAACTCATCGTATCGAGCATAGTATTCCGCGACGGAAAACAGCGGCTCGAGATCGAGACGGTCGAAACACACTCGGAGCACTTCTCCGGGAGATCTCGTGTACCGTATCAAGGTATCATCAAGGTCGAAGGAGATCGCTTCCACGTTCTTGATGCTATGGGAGTCCATGATATCGATGCTGGTTGAACTCTGAAAGGCTAACGTGCAAAAAGGTAATTGTGGCGATGATCAGAGCTATCGGACGGAAAGAGGCGTACTATCGCCCGTTTCAGCTGTAAATGCTCGATACTCACCGTGCTGAACTCACCCTCCGTATTCAGCACCCGCTCGCTGACGGATTCTCGGTCGTTGATTTGGCGTGTGCAAGATACAGGATGTGATTGCAGCGTGGGCTTCGGCGGGAGCTATCAGATCCCGAGGCTGAACCAGTCGAGTGTCTGAGTGCCCGGATATCACTCGTGGCGCTTTTGGCGACTGAATCGCGCGATGTCGACCGACGGATTCATCTCACGGCTTTCGCTGTGGGCTTTCTCCTGTAGCCCGTGTAATTACGAACCACGCCGTTCTCGCCGACGGACCCGGCTCCAGTCTGGAGCACGTTCGTGACCGTCTTGGTCGTCTCGTGGAACGTAGCAGCGCACGGACGGTACACGAAGAGCTCTCCGAACTCGAGGACGACCCTCGAGAAGACAGCAACGAGGAGTCGACTTCGGGGGAAAGATAAGGGCCCGATGAACTCTGCTGTCGTGCCGAATACACAGCGCGCGAGTGCAACACGAACTGAGGGTTGAACAGTGAGGTCCGTGATCACTCGCTGCAGATTCGGGTAGGGTATTGAGGATTCAGAGATAATCATCCATCTGCCACTATCATCACGCCACGATATTATTCCCAGATCTCGTCACTGAATTATATGGGGCGCTGGAGTGGGGTGTGTGAGTCGGCCCCAACTGGCGCTGTGGGCTACTCAGAGAGGCACGAGCCATGAGCAACGAGCCACACCACACGACAGCGGAATCGGACTCCGAACCGACGCGGGCAACACGTCGAACCGCGCTTCGCGGGGCGGGCCTCGCCGGAATGCTCGCGATGGGCGGCACCAGCGCCCGCCAAGACTCCGGTATACGACTCCACTGGCACCGCCGCGACCTTCGTGTGACCGACAACCCGCCGCTGGCGGGCGACAACCGCCTCCTCCCGGTGTTCGTCCACGATCCCGAGATACTCACCTACGGCGCGCCGCCCGTGGTGTCGTTCCTGCTCGATGCGCTCGACTCGTTGCGCGAGCGGTACCGCGAGCGCGGCGGCGAATTGCTCCTCGCTCGCGGCGATCCAAGCGCGGTGCTTCCCGAGCTCGCCGCGGCCTGCGACGCCGATGCGGTCACCTGGAACCGCGACTACTCTGGCCTGGCGAGCGAACGCGACCGTGCGGTCGTGGCAGCGCTCTCCGGCGCCGGCGTCAGCGTCGGCGTCGAGCGGTTCGGTGGCACTCTCCTCCACGAACCAGAGCACATCACGACGAGTGATGGGAACCACTACTCCGTTTTCTCGGACTTCTGGCGAGAGTGGCGCGACCGGGAGAAGGCCGCTCCCGTCGCCGCGCCGGTTCGCGGTGACGTTGTCGATCCACGCGACAGCCTCGACGAGGAGTGGCTCGGCGAGGTCTCCGAGACCGCCGGCCCGCTACCGTCACTCGCCGAGCTGGGCTTCGACGAGCCCGAAGCTGACGTGCAGCCAGCGGGCACCGACGCTGCCCACGACCTCCTCGCCGACTTTCGCGAGGACACTATCTACCGCTACGGGGACGACCGCGAGTACCCCGCCCGGGAGTCGACCTCGCGCCTCTCGCCGCACCTGAAGTTCGGGACAGTCGGCGTCCGGACGGTTTGGAACGCCACCGAAGACGCGGCGGCCGCCGCCAGCGACGAGGACGCCCTGGAGTCGGTCGAGGTATTTCGGCGACAGCTCGCCTGGCGGGAGTTCTACGCGCACATCCTCGACGCGCGTCCCGACGTAGTTACCGAGAACTACCGCGAGTACCCGAGCGAAATCCAGTGGCGCGACGATCCTGAGGAGCTCCAGGCGTGGAAGGACGGCGAGACGGGATATCCGCTCGTCGACGCCGGGATGCGACAGTTGCGCGCCGAGGCGTGGGTTCACAATCGCGTCCGGATGGTGGCCGCCTCGTTCCTCACGAAGGACCTGCTGATAAACTGGCGCGAGGGGTACGACTGGTACCGTCGAAAGCTCGTGGACCACGACACCGCCCACGCCGCCGGCGGCTGGCAGTGGGCTGCCTCGACGGGAACAAACGCCCAGCCGTACTTCCGTGTCTTCAACCCCGCGACCCAGTGCGAGAAGTACGACCCGGATGGCGAGTACGTCAGGGAATACGTCCCAGAGCTTCGGGACGCACCGACCGACGCCATCCACGAGTGGCCTACGCTGGACGACGAGACACGCGCCGCCATCGCGCCCGACTACCCCGCTCCCATCGTCGACCACGATGAGCGCCGCGTGCGTGCAATCGCGGCATTCGAGGCCGCGCGTAGCGACGACTGACGGGGCACGTAAGAAGCGGCGCCGTCAGGAGCACGAGGACAGCGGTCAGGAGGTGGTTGCCCGGGTGGAAGCGGCTACCGCCGCGTCCAGACTAGCCTGGACCAGGTCTGTCGATTCGTGAGAGTTCACCAGTGCTGGGAGTCGGAATCGGAGGTTAAGTGAACCGAATCGGACGAACACGACGACCGCGAGAAAAAGTACTATCGGGTGACCTTCCAACCGGCTCGATAGCTATCGGATCGGTCGTCGACTCTTTTGGATGAAGCCGTTTACCAAACCCAAATCGCGAGGTTACCGTTCGATCCACGATTCGGTTGTGGGCAGGACTCGTCCCGAAACAGCTTGCAAACTGTATCCTCTCTAGTCAGCACGCGACTATTGACAGGAATTGAGCAGAGTTCTGTGGTCGTGCTGAACACAGCGCGCGAATGCACCACGAGAGTACGAACGACCACAGCATTATCCCGCTTGCTTCCTTACGGAGTAAGGATGGCAGACACGGAAAACAAACGGGAGAAGCAAGCAGACGACGAGAACCGACGCGAGGACGGAGTTCCGGACTCGCTTCCCGAGTGCCACCGTCGCGGCTGCACCGAGCGGGCGACGTTTGGCGTCCTCGAACGATATCAGGAAGAAACCGGGCACGGTGCCGTTGAGGCAGAGGCCGTTCTCTGTCAAGAGCATGCCGCCGAAGAGAGCCCCACGAACCTCGATGGCAGTTACGCGGATTACGTGTTTCGTGTCGAGCCGCTCCAAGAGACGCTGGACGTGGACACAGCGTGATCGAACGGAGGGAGTTCGATTTTGGCCGATGACGCCGTCAATTACTCAGCAGTTTCAGAGTGGATGCGATAGTCAGTATCGAGGCATCGTTCGGCGTGTCCACTACCACCCCGATGAGGATCCCTCGACTCCTGGGGCAGGCACGATGGAAGAGCGCGATGGACCGTCCGGGGGAGAGTCCGAATACAAGGCCCATACCACAGGGATCGAGAGCATATTCAGGACGCTCACGTCAAAACTGACGCTGCCACACCCCCACCATGACGAAACCCTTCAACAGACGGACGTTCCTCGCCGGTTCGATTGTCTCGCTCGGTGGCTGTTCCGCCCTCGATTCAGGCTCACGGTCCACTCCGGAGACCACTCTCGATAGCATCGTACTCCGGAATCGATACGCCGGAGGAGGAAACCGCCGACAGTCGCCAGACTGGGATCGCCCTCTTCATCGAACGTAAAAGCCACGTCTACAACGAGTGGCCATCCGTCGATCTGGGTGCTGTGGTCCATGGCGACGAGACCACCGCGGTCGCCGTCGACGTGATCGTGAAAGAAACCGGTCGGTTCGAGCTGGATGCGACGCCAATCACGTAGAAAGCTCGATTTTCAGCCCTCTACGGGGGATTCCCTGTACGCGGTGTCTTCACGTCTGACTGCTACGGTGCACCTCTCTGTCCACACGAACGGGCCAAAAAGACAGTCCTGGGAGAGAGAGACGGACTGAATGTAACCGCTTTGTTGGGATCCTCTGTCAGTGACATGTTTCTGCTGTCGTGCTGAATACACAGCGCGCACCGTTCAAAGAGAAACGGCGCCTCAGATGCGTATTCGAGTCGAATCAGGAGCTTTTTTGGGATTCTGTGTTCGAGATACGGTATGTCAGGACCGGAGTTTCATGACGTAGTGCAGGAATTTCGTGATGAGGTCCCCAGTTGGGTAGTCAGACTGGTTCTGGTGCTGTTTGGAGTAAGCCTCGTATACGGATTTATCACCCGAGGGACTCTCTATGAACCGATAGCGGTGTGGATCCAGATACTCAGACTTGCACTGTTAGTCTTTGTTGTTTATCTTCTCTATCGATTTATCATCGCCGTCGAGATCATCGCTGAGAAGTTGTGACCTCTCCGGACGACCACCCCCGGCTATCAGTCATACCCAGATGCTGCAAGCACCCTCTGTCCCTCGCATCGTGGTACTGACAGCAATTCTGAAGATCGTCGAACGACTACAAGAGACGAGGCGCGTAACTCGCGTCCCGTCGATGTCGGTACTGGCGTCTCTCAGTAACACAACCGTCACTGGTACGTCGGATACTTGTTCGCGAAGTCGAACGGTCTGATCTCCGACGATCCCGACCACCCGGATCGGGTATCCACCTCGTACACGTAGAGGCGATCTCCGAAATTTGCGACGGTCGCTGTATCCCCCAGTTGGGCGCTATTAAATCCGTCCCGACTCACTCGTTTCATGCTGTAGCCACAATCACCGGATGCAGTCCCACAGACGCCGAGCTTGTAGGATACGGCGCTAAAGTCACGAGTTAGACTGCTATCTGAATTTCGATCGGCGACGATTTTTCTCGGCGATTGGACTGCGTCCTCAGCGAAGGATGATGCATACGAGATGTTGAGCTCGTCTTCTGGTGCTAACGCCGACCACAAAATGCGTCCGCGTCGCTGTCGTCCGTTAGCCCCCACGAAACGTCGATATATTTCCGTTTGACCTCGCCGGTCACAGAGATGTGTCCAATCCCAAGCCAACCGAGTCCACCAACCGCCGCGAGACCGCCACCACCACGAAGAAAATCCCGTCTCGAGGGCATATGGTGTGGTTACTAATCGAATCTAAAAAGCACGAGGTTCGTCTGGAGAGATGCGGCAGGTCCTTCGATCGCCTCCTCGCTTCTGGTCCACGGTTCAACGGAGTAGTCGCTACGTGGGATACCGCTCCGTGCGTACGTCCGCTGTATTCGGCAGGCTGATTTCGGCAGATTCCAGGTGGAACGATCGGTGGATGTACCATTCGCGGGGCACAGCGTTGTGAATCAGAGTGGGATCGGTCGGCGGAGAAACGGTATCCGACTCTAAGAAAGGCACGAGCACGTCGTTCGGCTCGTATCGGGTCTCGACGAACTCGTCGACGATCCACGAGAAGGCGCCGACGGTGAGCCGTGCTCGGTTCAAAATAGAGAATTGACGAAACCCGCAGGCGGTGATACGTTTCTGGTGTCGTGGTGAATACACAGCGCAGATTCAGCGCAGGAGGACGGAACAGTTAATCGCTCTCTTTAAGATTCTCACGGCGCTGTCACGCGAATCTGAGTCAGAATCTAGACCGAATTTGAACCGAAATGGGCAAGAGTTTGCATTATTCTTGGAAAATCTATATTTTCGCACTTCTCGTGCGAGTAGCTGCTATGTCCAGCAACGATACGACGCGACGCCGAGTTCTGAAGTTCGCAGGGAGCGCGATGGTGGTTGCACTCGCCGGATGTACGGGCAGCGAGGATGTCGGCGACGAACCATCCGGAACCGACCCGATGGAGGAATCTCGCACGATGGACCCAGAGGGGGCGCCTCGCGCGGAGATCGACCGGTTCAGCGAGGAGGCGGGGACGCTGATGGTGCGTGACGAAATGAACGACCTGCCGGACCCGAACGAACCCGTCGACTTCGATCAGGGGCCGTTCGTCACGCGGGGACTCGGTCCCGACGGCGAGGCCGTCGAGTACTACAACTTCGACGTGCAGCCGACCGAGCCCGCGCCCATCTACGCGTTCTTCCGAGAGAACGGCGATCCGGTCGAGGACCAACTCAACGTCGTCGACGTGATTCCCGGCGACGAGGGGTACAACGACTTCTGGCACGTCCACGAGGTCACGGTCCCAGACGACTACGAGGCCAACACGGTGACAAGCGGCGCCGACCTGATGGAGCACGACCTCGATATCACTGCCACCGACATCATCAAGAACTGTCCGGTCGTCCCCGAGGGCTCCACGGCCACCAAACGCGCGGGTGACGAGGACGAGGGCCTGATCGAGGGCTGGTACGAGGGGGAGGTCGTCAGTTACTTCCTCTTCGAGGAAGCGCCGCTGGAGACGACCGACAGCAACGAGGTGCCGGTTTCGCCCATTTACGTCTCCTTCAACACGAACCCCGACGAGGATGGCGGTGGCCCGCAGTCGGGGTTCGTGACCGAGGCGTCGAGCGAGCAGACACACAACGTCGTCGCCACGCTGCCGGGCCAGGACGGCTACTCGCCGCTGTGGTCGGTCAGCGTCTACGACAACGCCGACTTCGAGAACGTCTCGGACCTCGAGTCGGCCACCTCGGCGACCGTCCTCGCCACCGACACCGCCACCGTCAACTGCCCCGTCGTCTCCGCGGGGATGGAGTGACACGATGAGCGGGGGACGTACCGATGGCTGACTCTCGCTCCCCGTCCCGCGACGCGATCGGGTTCGCGACGCTCGCGGGCAGCACCGGCGTCGCAGGGTCCTACGCGGTGGCGGGCTACTCCCCGGAGTTCCTCGTCGCGCCCATCGACGACCTCGTCGTCCGGGCCACGCCGGGACCGATCGTCGCCTGGATTATCGTGAACGTTGGCGAACAGGGGCATCTGCTGCACATCGCCCTCTCGTTCGTCATCGCGACCGGATTGCTGGCGGGCACTGCGATCGTCGGGCTCTTCGCCGCCCGGCGATTCGACAGCCCCGTGATCGGGAGCGGCCTTGCCGGCCTCTTCGCGTGGGGTCTGACCGCCTCGCTTACGGCGGAGCCGTTGCTCGCAGCCGGTGCTGCCGTGCCCGTCGCGGCGTTTACCGCCGTCGGCGCCACGCCGGTCGCCGCTCGCGACCACGACCCGTCGCGACGGCGTGCGCTCATCTCGAGCGTGAGCGCGGTGGCCTTTCTCGGCGCGGCTATCGGCCTCCGTCGATTGACGGCTGACGACGACGTCGCCGGCGGAAGCGGGACGACGGACGACGAGGTGGCCACGCTGCTACAGGAGGCCGAAGCGAAGTCGCTCGACATCCGTGGCGACGTGCCGGGACTCGTGAGCACGATCGAGGAGTTCTACAACGTCGACATCGCGCAGTTCGACCCGGAGCTCGCGCCCGCGGACTGGTCGATGACGATCACCGGGGAAGTCGGTGACGACGTAACTGTCACGTTCGACGAACTGACGGACATGCCGACCGAGCACCGATTCGTGACGCTCCGGTGTGTCGGCGAGAACTTGAACGGGAAGAAACTGGACACCGCCGTCTGGACCGGGACGCCGATCGAGTCGGTCCTCGAGGCGGCCGATCCTGCGGGAGAGTGCGGGTGTGCGATGCTCCGGGCAGAGGACGGATACTTCGTCCAGTTCCCGATCGAGGCTCTCGAAAGCGGCTTTCTCGCGTGGGGCATGAACGGTCGGTCGCTTCCCCAGTCCCACGGTCATCCGGTGCGCGTGCTGATCCCCGGACACTGGGGCGAGACGAACGTCAAGTGGCTCGCCGAGATCGAACTCCTGGACGAGGAGATGGACGGCTACTGGGAACAGCGCGGTTGGCACGGCACCGGGCCAGTGAGCACCGTCGCCAAACTCTGGAGCGACACCGTGCTTGCCGACGGGAACCTCGAGGTGGCCGGCCACGCCTACGCCGGGACGCGTGGCATCGAACGCGTTGAAGTCTCGACGGACGGTGGCAGCATCTGGCAAGATGCGGAACTCTCGGAGCCGCTCCCTGGGACCGATGTGTGGCGACAGTGGCGCTACGAGTTCGAACCCGACGGCAGTCACGAGGTCGTGGTGCGAGCGATCGACGGCGAGGGGAACCTCCAGCCCGAAGAGCGGTCGGACGCGTTCCCGAGTGGGGCGACTGGGTGGGTCACGAAGACGATAGGAGGATGACCACTGGACTCATAATCCCCTGAAACAAGAGCACGCATGGATGGAGAAGGCACTCTGGTACCTCCTCGTTGGTACCCGCGGCGGCGAGAACCGTGCGCGCATCATCGCCGCTCTCGACGACCGACCTCGGAACGCCAATCAGCTCGCGGAGTGCCTCGACGTAGATTACAATACAGTGCGACACCACCTCGATATGCTACAGAAACATGACGTTATCGAATCCGGCGGCGACGAGTACGGGAAGTTGTACTTCCTGACCGATCAGTTCGAACATCACCGCGAGGAGTTCGAAACCGTTCTGGAGGCGATGTAAATGGCGGGTGCGATGGGTCCCTGGATGCTGGGAGCGACCGTCCTCTCGGGGGTGAACGTTCTCCTCTTGACGGTGGTAACGGTCATCTGGCTGCGCAACTACCGAACGTTCGGGTCCAAGATGACTGCAGGACTGGCCGTGTTCGGCGTTGCGATGCTCCTCGAAAATATCGTCGCCATCTACTTCTTTTTCAGCAGCGGGATGCTCTACGCCGATTCACCAGGCGTCGAGCAGTCCGTAGCCATCCTCCGTGCGATTCAGACCGTTGCTCTGGCCTTCCTCACCTACGTCACCGCGGAGTGACGTGATTTGATCGCACCCTCGATGGCTGTGATATCTTTGTCGCTACCGCCGAACGTGATCGTCGTTTCGGTGAAGACGCCGTCGGAGCGCTAATTCGTCGGGATGATTCGCCCGTGACCAAGGGCCTACTCGCCATCGTCTGTGCGACGGCGACTCGTCCGAGATCTCTTCGAGTCAAACAGCGCGCTCGACGCTGCCGGCGTACGTGACGTCGGTCCCATCGATCTCGTCGACCGGATCGGGATCACCCGCCTCGAGATCCGGGTGATCGTCACGGAACTCGCGCTCGGGCGGGACACGCCACAGTATCTCGCCACCGAATTCGACGTCGTCGGCGTCTCAATTGTCGGAAGCCTGCTCGGAAGGGAGCGTGACTCCTGGTTGGAAAACTCGCCGGCACGGTCGGGCGCGAGGACGATTCGGAAACGCTGCGACCGTTTTTCTGGTCGTCGTCTCCAAGGCCGTTCCTGTCAGTAATTCCTTCCGGCGAAAGTGCACTGCCCACGAGCGGCCGTGTCCCGCCGCAATGCGGACGGGCAATCACGGACGGCGAAGCGGCCAACAGAGTTAATCGTCTTCACTGTCGCCATCTGCATGGCGAAAGGAGAGGACTCGGTCGGTGCCGACCTATCCGCTTTGCGATCGCAGGCCCTTTCGTCACCGCTTGGACGGACAGGGATACAGGGAGACGGTGCCCTCTGGCCGGCGTTTTCTGCGATCCGGTTGAGACCGATGGCCCGCGGTTTCGAGACGGACCGGACCGCGCAACTCCTTCTTTGAAACGTTCTGCCGGTTGTCGAGCGTTTATCATCGAGCAGGGCAAACGACGGAGTGGCGGGGGGGCTCCGATGGCACCCAATAAACGATGCTACCTCGCCGTCTGACAGGGAGAACTCGGTCGACCTACCCGGTCCCTGTTGGTGTGACATACATACCCGGGTGTCGACTTTCTATCACGGTTTCTCGACCCGAGGAGCCCCGAGAAAACGTAATCGATATTTTGTCGCTCCGCGACGACGGGGAGACGCTCGATTCGCTTCGACCACCCGAACCCCTTCGTTTCGCATGGAGACCACGGGACACGGTCACGTCTGACGTCTGAAAATTTTATCGTCGTCTGACGCGTTTCTGATGGGTTCGGGACCGTCGACCCCTTCGTTTCGTGTCGAACGAAGGGGCCATCACGGGGTGGCTTTACCGGGCGAATTGCAGCAGTCGTCTCGCGTGTCCCGCGAGTCGAGTCGAGAGAACGGGTGGCTTAACTCTCTGAAACCCAAACATGGGTCAATGAGTGAGTCGCGTGCGTTCTGTCCCCAATGTGGGGATCCGGTACCCGAGCGCTCGAGGAGCGACGCGAACGGTGGCCCTGGCGGGGGCGCCGCCGAGGGTGATACCGGCACCGCCAACGATCCCCTTCGGCCGGGTGCCGAGGTCGAACTCTGCGATGCGTGTTACTTCGAGGACTTCGACTTCGTGGACGCGCCGGATCGGATCGACGTTCGCGTCTGTTCGCGGTGTGGGGCGGTCTACCGGGGGAATCGGTGGGTCGACGTCGGCGCGGAAGATTACACCGACATCGCCATCGAGGAAGTGAGCGAGGCGCTTGGCGTCCACGTCGACGTCTCCGACGTCGCCTGGCAGATCGAACCCGAACAGGTCGACCAGAACACGATTCGGATGCACTGTTATTTCACGGGCGTGGTCCGCGGAACGCCGGTCGACGAGCAGGTGACGGTGCCCGTCAAGATTTCCCGTCAAACGTGCACCCGTTGCGGTCGGATCGCCGGCGACTATTACGCCAGCATCGTTCAGATCCGCGCCGAAGACCGCACCCCGACCACCGAAGAAACCGAACGGGCCGAGGAGATCGCAAACCGCATCGTGGCCGAGATGGAGGCGACGGGCGACCGGAACGCCTTCGTCACCGAGACGAACGAGACCCCCGACGGGCTGAATATCAAGGTCTCGACCAACAAGATCGGCAAGAAGATCGCGAACAAGATGGTCGAGGAGTTCGGCGGCACCGTCACCGACGCCGAGACGCTCGTCACGGAAGACGAAGACGGAAACGAGGTCTACCGCGTCACGTTCGCGGTCCGCCTCCCGCCGTACACGCCCGGCGACGTCATCGATCTCGTCGAGGACGACGACGGCCCGGTCATCGTCCGCAGCGCCCGCGGCAACTTGAAGGGAGTCCGCGCGACGACCGGCGAGCGCTACGAGGCGAGCTACGAAGAGGGCAACTCGCCCGACGCTCGCAGGCTCGGCTCGCTCGAGGACGCCGTCGAGACGACGGTCGTCACCGTCGAGGACGACAACGCCGTGCAGATACTCGATCCCGAGACGTTCCAGGCGAAGACCGTGGCGCGACCGGAGTACTTCGATCCGAACGCCGAAACGGTGCCCGTCTTGAAGAGCCGCGCGGGTGTGCACGTTTTACCCGACGATAGCGATGACTGAGGACGAAAACCGGTCGTCCGACGGTGCGGACCACGGGGACTCGACGCGTCGCGGTCTCGAGCCCGCGGTGGAGCGCGACCGTGAACCTGCAGCCACCGACGTCCTCGAACGAGCCGAGGCCGACGCGCCGCTCGCGGCGATCGTCGAGAAAACGCGCACCGAGACGGCCATCGAGTCGTTGCGCGCCGAAGGCGTCTACGACGAGTCGAGACGCGTTCGTGAGACGCGAGGGCGAAGCGATGCGAAGCCCTCGGAGGAGACGAACGGGTCGCCGACCCGTGAGACGGGGGCGGAGCGGATCGCCCTTCCTATCGTGGAGCCGCCGACCGAGACGCGCGTTCTCGAGGTCGTCCGCCAGTTCGAGCCCGAACGCAGGAATCCGGATCTCGAGGCCTTGCTCGCCGATCGGGGCTGGAACAGCGAGGACCTCGAGTCCGCACCCGGCTCGTGGGCGGTGATCGGATCGGTGATCCTCGTGACGGTTCCCGAGGGCTGTCCGAACGAGACCGAACTCGGCGAGGCGCTGCTCGAGGTACACGGGGAGGCCGACAGCGTCCTCGCCGACGAGGGGATCGCCAACGACGGCCCGGCGGGGACCCACCGGGAGCCCCGCACCCGGTTGTTGGCGGGCGTGCGAAACACGGAAACGATCCACACGGAACACGGCACCCGATACGGGCTCGATCCCGCGTCCGTGATGTTTTCCCCGGGAAATCAGGCCGAACGCGCTCGAATGGGCGACCTCGAGTCCGTGGCCGACGAACGGGTGTTCGATATGTTCGCCGGCATCGGCTACTTCACACTGCCGCTGGCCCGAGCTGGCGCGCGGGTGACCGCAACCGAGATCAATCCGACCGCCTTTCGCTACCTGCTCGAGAACGCCGTGCTCAACGACGTTGGCGACCGGGTCGACGCCTACATGACGGACTGCCGTGACCTCGCGGGCGAACTCGAGGCCGACCGCGTCGTCATGGGCTACTACGGCAGGTCGGACGGCAGCGAGGCGGACGACGATGGCGAATCGGATCACGGGACTCGAGCCGACGAAGCACACGAGTTCCTTCCGGCCGCTCTCGAGGCGCTGGTTCCGGGCGGCGTCGTCCACTATCACGAGGCGACCCCCGAATCCCTCCTGTGGGACCGGCCGCTCGAGCGACTCGAAGCGGCCGGTACGGACGCGGGGCGGGAGCTCGAGGTCCTCGAGAAACGGCGGGTGAAAAGCCACAGCGCGGGGGTCGAACACGTCGTCGTCGACGCGTGCTTCGAGTAACACGACTTCTCTCCACCGCGAGACGGTTCGCTACGACGGGATCAGGGTGGCGTGGTCTCGAGGAGTCGGTAAATCACGCGCTGAGGGGTCGATATCCTCCATTGGTACGGCGACCAATGGCCTTATGGTATTGGTCGGTGTACCAACGGACGACGATGGCCTCGCTGACCGGCGACGACCTCGATGGCGTAAGCGGTGGGGAAAAGTACCCCGACGGAACCGTCGTCCGCGTGTTCTGCATGCGGACAGACCGAGACGCGTACCCGTGTGGATGGGCCTACAAACTCCACTACGGCGCGACGGTCCCTGACCCGCCTCGAACGCTCGGCGACGGTACGATTCGCCGGTTCGACAATTTACACGAAGACACGAAAGGCCACGAACTCCATCTCGCACCGGATCCCGAACCGAAACGCGTCAAGTTCCCCGGAATGGTCGAACTCTGGGAGCGGTTCTGGGACGAAGTCCCGAAAACCGAGTTCGTGGTCACGTGAGGCGATCTCGACGGTGATACCCATGAACGATACTACGCCGCCGCTACACCCGATGGAGCGCGAACAGCTTCGGGCCGAATCGACGCTGATCGTCACGGTGAAGTCGCCCGACGAGTTCCACGACGACGTCACCGAGGGCATCGAGGCGCTCGAACGCGGTGACGCGGTAGATTCGACGCCGACGCTCTCGTTTACCAGCTACGACGAACTCATGGCGACGTTCACGCCACGCGTGCTCGATCTCATCGAAGCCATCCGCCGGACCGAGCCGTCCAGTATCAACGGGGCTGCGCGAGCCGTCGACCGAGACGTCAAGAACGTCCACGAGGAACTCAGTCGGCTCTCCCAGCTAGGAATCGTTTTCTTCGAAGAGAACGGACAGAGCAAGCGTCCGGTCGTCTGGTTCGACGAACTCGTCATCAACCTCCCGTTCGATCCGGAGACTGGCGACACGATGGCCGCAGCGCCGTAAGCAGGTCGCGGACGGATTTTCAAACCAGTTCCGTTTCGAGCGACCCGAAGCCACCGAACCCTCGAGCATCTCGAGGGAGCCGCCGACGCCCCGCTGAGCTCGAGATCCTCGAGAAACGGCGGGTGAAGAGCCACAGCGCGGGGGTCGAACACGTCGTCGTCGACGCGCGCTTCGAGTAGCCGGCCCGTCCTCCCTCGAGAGGGCTCCACGTCGACGGGGGTGTCGTGACATTGATACTCGCGGAGCGAATGCATCCCCTATGGACAGAAACCAGCTCATCGCCCTCATCTTTGCCTTCCTCATGATGTCCTCGATGGTCGCCTGGGGCGCGACGGCGCTCCTCTAGGAGGGCGGTTCCGGTCGGGCGAAGAGCTACCCGTCCGTGTCCCAGACGTCCGCGAGCGGGCTCGAGCGCGACGAACGCCGCGATCGGCGCGACCGCGATGGGCCGCCGTCCGTCCCGTCGTGACCGCCGGATTCGCTCCCGCTCGAGTCCCCGGTCGGTCCGGTTCCCGCCGTCGTTCCCGCGTTCGAGTTCGAGACGGAGTCGCCGAGCGCCGCACGCGGCTCGAACGCCGGGAGGTCCGGTTGCTCCATGCGGTCGACCTGCGCTTCGAACCAGTCCGGCATGTCCGTCCGGGCGCGCTCGAAGCAATCGAGCAGGCTCGAGTCGGCGAGGTACGTCGCCCCGTGGTCGTCGGGCGCGCGGACCACTCGGCCACAGGCCTGGATGACGGTCCGAAGCGTCGTCCGGTAATACCACGCCCACTGGCCCTCCTCGAGGCGGTGGGCGACCCGCGAGTCGCCGGTGTTGAGGAAGGGCGCCTTACAGATGACCTGCCAGCGACAGAGGTCGCCCTTGAGGTCGAGCGCCTCCTCCATCTTCACCGAGAGGAAGACGTCGGGATCGTCGGCGGCTTTCCAGGCCTCGAGGGCGGCGTCGCGGCCGTCGCGGTCGTGGACCCGGATCCGGTCGCCGACGCCGAAGTCGGTCAGAAGGTCGGCGAGACGCTCCTGAATGTCGTAGGAGTGGGCGTGGATGAGCCCCTTCTCGTCGGGGTGGCGCTGCATGAGGCGGACGATCGTACGGGCGATCTTCGGCGTCGTCTCCGATCGCCGCTCGTAGGTCATCTTCCCTTGCGTGACGTCGTACAGCGGCCGGTTCTCGACGGGGAACGTGTGTTCGACGTCGATCAGCGCGACGGTCTCGGGATCGAGCCCGACCTGCCGGCAGAACGCGTCCTTGTTGAGGATCGTCGCCGACAACAGCGCGAACTTGTTTCCCCGGTCCCAGACGGTGTGTTGCAGGTACTTTTCGGGGTTCATCGGCTTGATCGTCAGGGGACCACCCGGCGGGTCGTTCGCGTGCCCGCTGGCACGTTCAGCGTCGCCGTCGTCGCGGGAGCGCGGTTCGGACTGATCGACCAGCCACGTCGTCGGACTCTCCGGATCGCGGAAATCGGAGACGAACCACTCGAGTTCGCCGATGAGTTCCTGCAGACGGTCGCGTTCGCGCACCTCGCCCGGAGAGAGCGAGTCCTGTGCGAGCAGTTCGTCCTTCCGGCGCGTACAGGTTCCCGCGAGGTTTTCGGCGTACCGGACGGCTCGCTCGATCGAGTCGATATCGGGAACGCGCAACTCGTCCCAGAAGGGCACGGTTCGCGGCCCCAGTTGAATCGTCGCGTACATCTCCGCCCACTCGGCGAGGCCGTGGGCCTCGTCGACGACGACGACGTCGCGGGTTCGAAAGACCTCGCTCCCGGCAGTCTGCATGAAATAGGCGAGCGTCATCGCCGCGATCTCCCGGTTCGAGGCGATCGCCCGGTCCGAGAAGTACGGACACCGGTGTTTCACCGAGCAATCGTATCCCCGCTCGCGAACGCAGGGCGCCTGATTGACCGGCGTGTTCCGCTCGTGTGGCAGGATGCACGTGTAGTTCGACTTGCCGCGGATGACGTTCAGATCGGCCAGCAGGTCGTCCGACGCGACGTCGTCGAGCTGGGAGACCTGCGGCGTCGTGTAGTACGCGCCCGTCGCGTCGCTGGGATCGCCCTCCTCGATCGTGCGGGCACAGCCGGCCACCGCGCGGGCGAGCAGCGACTTGCCGCTGCCCGTCGGCGCGCGAACGAGGACGACGTCGTTACCGGCCGCGAACGCGTCGCGAATGTCGCGGAGGGCCTGTTGCTGCGTCCCGCGATAACTCGGCGCGGGAAACGCCTCGAAGATCCGCTCGGGATTCACCGTTCGACTCACCGCGCGGCCGCGTCCTAAATGCTGCGGACTGTCGCGCCAGGTGATGCGACGGCGTGTCCTGCGAAGCGGACGTCGATCGTGGACGCGCTCGAGCGGTATCGAAACCGCCATCTACCCACCGAAACCGCCGTCTACCCGCCGGTATCGACCGCCTACGGGAGCCGAGAGCGAATCGACCGAGGGGTAGCCGACCGATTACAAATACGAACGCCGTCCTCGGCTTTGGGTACGGAAGGGTCGCTCAGCGGAAGAGCACCGCGGTGCCACCTGGTTCCGCGGCGGCACTATGCCTCGTGGCGTTCGAATCCCACCCCTTCCGCTCACGGCGTTGGGTGTGCCGTGATTCCGCCGGCGGATCGCGACCGTGTTCACGCTCCCACGGTGTGTCAGTCGGATGGATCAACTGTCATGGGCGCGGCGGTCGGCCCGAACGCCGACGGCCGCAGAGGTACCCCCCGAACACTCCTGCTCGGTTCCGACGTGCGGGCCGGCAGAATCAGTATTCGGTCGTTTTTTGGAGTCCGTCGGGAAGCCGCTCGAGGCAGCTCTCGAGGAACGCCAGTGGCGCTTCGACGTCGATCTGTGCCAGTTCGTGAACCCGGCCTCGAGTTGAACGTGCGTCGTCCCGAGATCGGGATGGTCATCGTCCTCGTGCAAAAGCATCGAAGACTGTTGGAAAGCATTTCACTCGTCCGGTGGTAGTAGTAGATATAGGAGTGCAATCCCGACGTGATTCGAACGGCGAAACCATCACCATCACAGACCGGTGGTACGTCGCGAGAGACGAATCCACAGGGGTTGCGAGCCAAGGCGAGACGAAAATCGAAGCGATAGCGAACCTTACTGAAGCCCTCGAGTTACACGCGCGGCCAGCCCCCGAAAGTGACGAGGAAACGGAGCCATCGACGGCACCTTGGCTCTGATGTGTCAAGACACTAAACCGGCGCTACCTAGTGATTCACCAGAGCCGACGATAGCTAACTTCTAAACAAAATTACCATAATAGCCGACATTCTTTTGAGACCGACCTGTGATGTGCGTGTCATGAATCGCCGAACCGCGCTCATGGCGATCCCGACAGTCGGACTTGGCTCTGCCGGCGTCGTCTATTACGATATCGATCAGTCGGATATTCCTGTTCTGAATGACCCCGACGTAGAATCAGTGAAAGAAAACGCAGAGACGGTGCCCTACGATGAGTTATATCGGAATGTCAGTGAGTACAAAGGCGAGCCAGTAACGTACTCGAACGTCGAAATCACGGACATTCCGGAATCGAAAGACGGCTATCAAGAGTTTATTCTAAGACTCAAGACGGCCGACGCCCGCAACGGCCATTATCTGTACGGACTTTGGAACGGCGACCCGTTTCGCGAAGACGACATGGTGGAACTCTGGGGCACTGTCAACGGCACAAAAACGTATCTCACGCTGACCGGCGAGAAAACCGTCGTCGAAGTGGATCTCGTCGATATGAAATTGATAAATAACTCAAATTAAGACGGACTGTTTGCCACCACGCACTTACTATATTTTCGCTCCTACCCGTCACCCTTCGGTTTCGATATCGTTCGTGAGCGGCTTGAGAATCGACTCGTCGATGTCTTCCCAGACGAAATCATGATCGCCGACTCGCTCAACAGCGTCGAAACCAGGGAACGTTCGATTCAGTGCGGGCTCGAGGATGGGACCCTCGTCTATTCGTCATCTCGCCTTGGGTCCTCGATAAGGCGGTACTCACCGGTTGGGCGGTGACGTACTTCGGCGTAGTCACCTGCCATGAGTTGTTTGAGATTGTTCCTGGTCGTTTCGCGCGAGAATCCAGTATCGTCGGAGATATGGCCGATCGTCGCACAGGAGCAGGGCTGTTCGTCGAACCAGTCGAGTATCGCGATCATAGATCTCGTATACTGGATGGCCATACTCGTAGGCTGACTCATCCAGTCAATAGTACATTTCGAACTGCCAACTAACTCCCCGATACGTCATAGTAGATCGGCAAACCGTATAGCATTGGCGTATCGACAAACTTTTAATCCAGAACAAAATCTGGTGTAATTGAGCACGGGAATCGGCCCCAAAAGTGGCCGCGGGTGCGACAACACCCTCGACCGTGCTGGAATCACCAGCAATGAGTATACTCAGGCAGACTCACGAAACGGTTTCGGAAGAGAAGGGAGAAACGAGACTTCCTCAGATCAATCTGCGCGCAGTCGCTAGCCAAACCAGATCGAGAACCAGGGCTGTCCGACCCACGATCCGGTCCGTCACGGCGTTAGAATCCATTCACGATGGTCTCGAACGTGCCGAACACGCGGAGACCGCTCTCCAATGACACCCACCGCTCACGACCACACTCGAGTCCGCCTCGAGGAGGTCCTTTCGGAAATCGGGATGCTCGACGGCCAACTCGTCGAGCCGCTGTCGCTCGGCCCGGCGATCCAGAACGTAGAGGAGACGATCCACGTATACGAGCGACTCGACCCCGACGAGACGTTGGACGACGCGCGGGAGGGCGACCGATGACGGCCGCGCACACGTTCCCATCAACTGTCGGTGCGACCGCCCACGAGCCCGCCGTCGCCACGGCTGCCTGACGAGCACCACCGCATAGCCCACCTCCGGAACGGTGCTCCCGCAGCGAACGGCCACTGACAGTCAGTGGCCACGCCGTCGTCAAGTCGCCTCGATCAAGTACGCGACTCGACATCGTCGTGTTGTCTCGAGCACGTACGCGAACTCG
This sequence comes from Natrinema caseinilyticum, assembly GCF_024227435.1. Classification (GTDB taxonomy): domain Archaea; phylum Halobacteriota; class Halobacteria; order Halobacteriales; family Natrialbaceae; genus Natrinema; species Natrinema caseinilyticum. Next base: position 2,476,324 of record NZ_CP100445.1, on the reverse strand, counting down.
AGGCGGCCGGTGAACCCATCACGGGAGCGACGGCGCTGTCCCAACCGATCGACGGCCGAGCGACGGCACCGTTCTGAGCGAACCCAGTCGCGGACCACTCTCACAGATCACATGCCATCCACCGATACCACCAGCGACGCATCGATTCATGACCGCATAGAGCGACTCGAAACTCGCGTTGCCGACCTCGAGAGCGAGAACGAAACCCTCCGGGAGACGGTCTCCGTACAGAACGACCGGATCGACACCCAGCGTGAACAGATCGAAACCCAGAACGATCGAATCAACACCCAGCGGGAACGCATCGAGACGCTCGAGGCGGAACTCGAGGAAACCCGGACCGAGAACGACCGTCGGGAAGCCCTCGCTCGAGCGGCCCTGAAGAAAGCCGGCGCGAACAAAGCCCGCATCGCCGAACTGCAGACGCGGGAACTCGAGAAGGGCGCACACCTCCGCGCCGATCACGTCGATCCGGATGCCCTCGAGGATCAGGTCGAATACCTCGAGCGGTTCACCAGAGACGACGATGTCACGTGCGTGCGCGTTCCGGACGCCGACGACCCGCTCGACCGGGGCGACTCGATCGGACTGTCCCACGCCGACCTCCTGCCGATCCAGCAACTCGCCCGGATGGACGACGACATGCTCCGGTCGACGACGAACGCGCTCCCGTCCAGACTGGCCGCGAAGCTCTGGCGAGCGCGAGCCGATCCCGACGTCGGTGACGATCCGTGGCGAACGGGATGCAAAACCGTCCGCGAGTACGTCACAGCCGGCGACATGAAACACTGGATCCGCCGACAGGAGCGCGGGATTTCGGACGCCTACGCGAAGAAACTCGTCTCGCGAACCATCGACGCCCTGCTCGAGTTCTCGAACAACCGCCTGGCGGTCCGACGGACGACAGAGCGGAAGAACGGCCTGTCGTACACGGAGCGACGGGTGCTGGTGAAGACTGACGCGTCGATACCGGGCGAACGCACGGTTCAGACGGACTCACCGGGGACAGCCGACGTCCACGGATAGCGGTGGCCACGGGAGCGGGTCACCGCCACCCTGGCCGTTCGCGGACCTCTTGGACGACCGATCAGCGCCACCGGCACCAGCCCGCACGGTCTCGGTACCTGCTGGTCCACCGTTCGATCGGTCGTCGTCGGTCAGCGCTCGAGACCGCCTCGAGTGGCGCATCCGAGGACACCAGGTATCTCTCGAGGCCCTCGGTTTCCACTCAGAACGAACGATCCGCCACGCGACACTCTCCGCGACGGCCGAAAGAATCACACACCCGTCGAATCACCGGGTCCGAAGACGCGAGGATTTCTCGTCGACCTGCTCGAGTCGCTCGACGTCCTCGACGGTCGGATGGTCGGGGATCGCCTCGAGACACGGATAACAAAGCAGGTGTTTCGTCCCGTCCTCGAGTTCCAGGGAGATCGCGGTCCCGACGGTGCCGGCGTCCGTCCCGAACGACCAGAGGTTGGCGATGCCACCCGAAACCGTGACCGTCCGGCCGCAGCCGTCGCACGAAGCCTTCGACATGCGTAAGGATGGGATCCGAACGGTGAAAATCGTTCCTCCGACGGAGTCGGCGCTCGAGAGCTGTAACCAGATAGCGGATGCTCGAGATCGGTGTCCGTTCATCGAACGTTCGAGGTCGGTGCCCGCACAGCGGTTATACGCCGTAGCATCGTACGGAGTGGCATGGAGGTGAACTGCGAGGGCTGTGCCGGCTGTTGTATGGATTGGCGATCGCTGCTCGAGGGCGACTCGGAATCGACCGACGCGAACAGCGGCGAGAACGGGGGCGAGTACGGGAGCGGCGGGGACCGCGATTCCGGGCGCCGGCCTCGTCGACGGCGCGACCCCATCGACGGCGTGGACGGAGACGCCCCGTCCCGGAAGCCGCTCGACGACGATCCGAACTTCGTCGCGCTGACCCGCGACGAGGTGCGGGCGTTCCTCGAGGCGGGGATGGGCGACGCGCTCACCCCGCGGTTCTGGGAGGCTCGCGACGAGAGCGAGGGGGTCGAAGTGGACGGCCACACCGTCGCCGCCGTCGCGGGTCGGCCCGCGTTCTTCGTGGGCCTTCGCAAGCCGCCGAAGCCGGTCGCCCCGTTCGGCCGCGAGGAGCCGACGTGGCTCCCGAGTTGCGTCTTCCTCGATCCGACGACCCTCCAGTGTCGGATCCACGAGAGCGATCTCTTTCCGGACGAGTGCGGATCGTATCCCGCGTACAATCTCGCGCTCGAGCAGGAAACCGAGTGCGAACGCGTCGAAGCGGCCGTCGGCGGTGACCGGCTACTCGAGGCCGACTCCGACGATACGGAGGGACTGCTACTGGGCTCGCAGGCGCTCGGTGCGAAGCTGTTCTCCCATCCGCGACCGGCCGATCTCGCGGGAATCGTCGGTCGGGCGGCGGCAGGCGAACTCACGCGGCGGGATCGCGCCGAGGCGATCGCGGTCGCCGCCGCCTCGAGTCCCGGGACGCTCGCGATTTCCGATCACCACTACGGGTGGGCGAAAGCGCGAGTGCTCGAGGGTGAAGGCGCCGACTCGTCGGCGGAACGCGAACCGTGGGTCGGTCCGGCAATCCGCGACTGGCACCGGCGCCACCGGGAGGGCGTCGGGGCCGTTCCACCGCCGGACGTCGCCGACGCCGTCGAGGTCGAACGTGGCGCACCCGAAACGCCGGGCTGGGATGCCCTCGAGTGACGGGCATCGAGGTGAACGGGACGAGAGGGGCGACAGAGCGCCGTGGCTGCGTGGGAACGTGGTATCGAAGAACGGGGAGTGAGAAATATCGGGCCGATCGTCGTTACTCCGATTTTATCTGCTCGAACTGGTCGAGGAGTTCTTCTGCGGATTCGCCGGAGTCGTACTCGACCTGGCCGTGGTAGATCGTCCGCTCGTCGTCGAAATCCGCGTCAACCGTCGAGGCCTGTTGTTCGCGTCGCTCGTGTTCGTCTTCGTCATAGGCACCCATTGACATGGTAAGTGTACACATGTATGGGAGAGACGATTATTAATGTAACGGTCGATCATACGCTCCGAGCCGGTGACCCGCCTCGGGACAGCAAAGCGCTTGCCGCGATGGGGCTGGCGAATCGACCGGAACCGGTCACCGCCGGCAGCGAACAGTATATGCACCCCCATCTCCTACTGAGCAACGTGGCACGGCCGCTACGCTTTCGATACTCGCCCCAGTCGTGGAGCGACGGGCGAGTGCAACACGACATTCTCAGATCGCTCCAATCGAATATCGGGGCTCGCGCCGTCACGCCGTGGTTCAAAATCGGCGGCGGTTGGCAATCACACCGCTTCGAGATGGAAAACGGCGACGTCGCCCTCTTCGCGCGTACCGACGACGAGGCCTACTGGATGGGCAACACGCAGACCCCCTCCGCGCTGTGGAAGACCGATAAGTTCGGCTGGCGGGAGGTTCCCTATCACGTCTCGCGATGGGCGAAGCGAGAACTGACCGCGACGCTCCACGAGCAAGCCCCCTGGCTCGCCGAGTATCCCCATCTCTCGTGGTTTTTCCTCCCGGTGTTCATGTCCAAGGACGGCCGCGAATCGACGCGCGCGTTCTTTCGCGACCACGACGCCGGCTTTCCCGATGCCGGCCGCCGCGAGACGACCCGTTTCTTCGAAGAATTCCTGCGAACCGGCGTCCTGGACGACTACCGCCACGTCATGTCGGGCAAACTCGGGACGAGCGACCACGTCGATCGCGTCCGGATGAGCGCCGCGATGGCCGAGTTCATCGCCGCGAAAATCCTCACCGAGGCGGGCTACGACGTGGTCCCCGAAATCGAGGTGACGACCGGTCACTCGCTCGACTTCCGGGCGGAAAACGACGATACCAACGTCCTCGTAGAAGTCACGCGCCCACAGCCGCCGCAAAAACGGGCCGCCTCCGGCCCCGTGGCCGCCGTCCGCGACACCGCCGAGACGAAAACGAACGGCCAACTGGCCGAACACGGCGGCGGCGCGGTCCTGTTCGTCGACTGCTCGAGTTTTCGCGACGACGCCTGGGCCGCCGTCCGCGGCGAGCAACCAGACGTGCGCCACCGCCCGGCCGTCGTCTACCGCGCCCGGCCGAACGGCCGCGTCGAAGGCTACCGGAAGGGATCGGTGCCTCTCGAACTGGGCGACGCCCTCGAGTTTCTGGACTGACGGCGGTTTCCGCCCTGTTAGCGGGCGACGGTTCCAGATCGATCACGAGTCGTCCGACTCGAGGTGCTGTACTCGCCGTTTCAACGCGTACCCGATCCCGCCGAGACTCGTCACTGCCGCGGGAATCCCCATCCCGGGCGTCTCGTCTCCGTTCGCTCTCGAGTCGTCCCCCGCGGGATCGGCGGATCCCGATCCTCCATCCGCCGAAGAATCGGCGGAGCCACCGTCGCCAGTCCCCGACGAGCTGTTATCCGACGCCGCGTCGCCCCCGGACGTCTCGTTGTCGCCTGTTCCGGAGCTCGAATCCCCGGATTCGCCGTCGCTTCCACTCTCCGGTGACTCGTTCCCCCAATCACCGTCGTCTCCGCTCTCCGACGATTTATCACCCGAGTTCGAGTCCGAATCGCCGGATTCGGAATCGCCCGCATCCTCCTTCGAGCCACCGTCGACGTCCAGCGCGTAGAGGTGAGTTTCGGTCCCGACGAAGAGTGATCCGTTCCGGGTTGCAATGTCAGTGGAGGGACTGTCCGTGGAGAAGAATACCTCCGACGTTCCGGACGAGATGTCCAGTGCGTATACGGCAGATCCGGACTTCGACACCTCCTCGTCCAGGAAAAATAGCGTGTCGTCCACCAGAGGCCCCGTGGTGATATCCACGTCCCCAAAGTTCCATTCGTTCCCACCAGTTGTGTGCCACTCTTCCGCACCAGAGGACACGTTTATACTATACAAGGAGTCGTCACGCCTCCCCAGTAGCGAGCCATCAGAGACGATCGTATCATTCAAGTGAAACTCATCATTCTGCCACCGTTCTTCGCCGGTCTGTATATCGACTGCGTACAACGTGGTAGGGTATTCGACGGAGCCAGAGTCTGGCACCACAGTGCGATTACTCTGGAGAAAGAGAGTTCCGTCGGCGATCGACAACGGAGTCGTCCACCTCTCGTTCGCAGTGAACGTCCATTCCACTTCGCCCGTCTTCGCATTCAAGACGGACAGGGTATCACCACCCCCGACGTAGACGGCGCCATTACGTACGAGAGAACCATCCCCGTCCTCGTCTGTCGTGAACTCCCAGACTTCCTCGTCCGTAGTCGCATCGAGGGCGAGCAGGGGATTTTTGCCATCGGCGTCCCATTTTTCGAGCAATACGTTGCCACCGGCGATCTGGAAATGGAAATCGAGAAACAGACTGGTACTGTCCTCGGTATCGGTGTCCCACCGGTACTCGGCATCGGAGTGCCACCGTTTCTCACCCGTGTCCACGTCGAACGCGTACAGGTCAGCAGTCAGGGTTTTAGCGTAGACGATTCCGTCCGCCGCTACGATTCTGTGAAATGTATCCTCGACAGTATCGGTGTCAGCACGCCATATTTCGTCACCCGTGGTCACATCCAGCGCTAGCAAGATTCCAGGTTGGTCCCCGAAATAGTCGATTTCTGTCGCCACGAGCAGCGTATCGTTCGCGACTGCCACGGGCTCGATCGACTGGGCCCCGAGGTCAAACCGCCACGCTTCGTCCCCGGTGTCGATATCCAGTGCGATCACGGACGTTCCAGTCGACTCACCCTCTTTCGATCGAGACGCAAAGACGAACTCGTCGCCCACGGTAAATTGTGACGGATCGGCCGACGGAAATTCTCGCTGCCATCGTGGGTCAGCAGTGGGTGTACCCCGTGACGCGACCGACGTGACGCGTCCGATGCTTGCCGCTGCCAGCAGACCGACGCCCGTCGTCCCCTGCAGGAACCGCCGTCGGTCTACCCCGCGCACAACTGGCCGATCCCCACCGCCTTCCTGCTGCCTTTTTTCCATGCGATTTCTGTGGGTCAGCAACACCCATAGTAATAGGACCGGTAAAAACCGATCAACAGCAAAGCGTCCGGGAACTGTGTCGTATAACGAGAGAAATACCGGCTCGCGGAGGTAAATAAGGTATCCGACGGGGACAGCTCGAGGGACTCGAACTCTCAGCCGGTGAAACGGACTCGTACGTATTTGTGGGTTGAGAACGAGGCGCACACCATGCGCGCAGCAGTCCTCGAGGAGCACGCGGAACCGCTATCGATCGAAGACGTCGACGCACCCGATCCGACGCCGACCGGTGCGGTCGTCGCGGTCGAAGCCTGCGGCGTCTGCCGGAGCGACTGGCACGGCTGGCAGGGTGACTGGGGATGGCTCGGCATCGAGACACAGCCTGGCCAGATTCTCGGCCACGAACCCGCCGGCCGGGTCGTCGCCGTCGGCGACGACGTCGAGGAGATCGACGAGGGAGACCACGTCGCGGTCCCGTTCAACCTCGGCGACGGGGTGTGTCCGCAGTGCCAGCGGGGCCACTCCAACACCTGCGAGAACGTGATGCCGCTCGGCTTCATCCAGGAGGTCCAGGGCGCGTTCGCGGAACAGGTTCACGTCCCGATCGCGGATCACAACCTCGTGAAACTCCCCGAGGGCGTCTCGTCGGTCGACATGGCCGGCCTCGGCTGTCGTTTCATGACGTCGTTCCACGCGCTTGCCCACCGCGCCGACGTCGGGGCCGGCGACTGGGTAGCGATCCACGGTTGCGGCGGCGTCGGTCTCTCGGCGGTCCACATCGCCGACGCGCTGGGCGGCAACGTCATCGCGGTCGACCTCAAAGACGAGAAACTCGAGAAGGCCCGCGAACTCGGGGCCGTCGAGACGATCAACGCCGAGGACGTGGATAACGTCCCGCGCGAAGTGAAGGGAATCACCGACGGCGGGGCGGCCATCGCGATGGACGCCCTCGGGATCGAAACGACGAGCCAGAACTCCGTAGGGAGTCTCGACACGCGCGGCCAACACATCCAGGTCGGACTCACGACCCAGGAGGAACAGGGGATGATCCACCTCCCGACGGACGCGATGGTCATGGGCGAGATCGAATTTATCGGCTCGCTCGGCATGCCGGTGACCCGCTACGACGAGATCTTCCGGATGGTCGCGACCGGGAAACTCCGACCGTCGGGGGTCGTCTCCGAGACGATCGGCCTCGAGGACGTCAGCGACAAACTCGAGGCGATGACCGACTTCGAGACGGTCGGCATTCCGGTTATCGACGAGTTCTGAAGCGGGAACGGCCGGGTGACGATCGGTACGACACACACCGATCGTCTCCGGACCGGTGTGTGGGACGCGTCTGCCACTGCAGTCACCGCGCTGGGCGGTCGCAAAATCGGTACGCCGAAGTCACCGCGCTGGGCGGCCACAAAATCGGTACGCCGAACGGCGGCTACGCTGTTTCGTCGTCGGATTCGAGGCGTTCGAAACGCCGTTTCAACAGATAGCCGACGCCGCCGAGGCTCGTTACCGCCGTGGAAATTCCCATCCCGGGTGTCTCGTCGGCGGTGTCCGCCGAACCGTCGTCGGACTCGTCGTCACCGGACTCTGCCGGATCGGAGGCGGATTCGTTCGTCTCAGCGTCTGGCGGACGCTCGTTCGATTCGTTGCCACCACCGTCTCCCGAGCCATCGTCGGGATCCGATCCGGTACCGTCCGTTTCATCGCCGCTGTCCGGCGAATCACCGCCAGTACCGGTCACTCGCTCGAGTTCTGGATACCAGTATCCAGTGCGTGTACCGTCGTGTAGTCGCTCGCAACGAAGACGGTGCCGTCCGCTATCCTCGGCTGGGTGATTGCTTCGTCGGCGGCGAACTGCCACGCTTCGTCACCCGTCGCAGCATCCAACGCGTACACGGAACTGTCGTAGTTCGCGAAGAGGGAGCCATCCACCACGGGTGACAAAGTGGGCCTGAGAGGTCCGCCCCGTCCGTAAACTCGACTCCCCACTTTTCGTCACCACCAGTATTTTCCCCCCTTACAGCCCCGACGCTCCCGATACCGACTACAGAGGTCGCACAAGCACCCACGGTAGCTTGCAGCACCCGGCGACGGTTCGGCGTCGCGGTGAGTGAGTGATCCTCTAGGTTATCACCATCTCTTTCAACCATACGTACAGCATTCGTGGATTTCCAATTAACTACCCGTCTGGTAATATCTCACGTCATGCGCGTCGTCTCCGCGGAAATCGTAACCACTCTAGTTAGCGATTCGAAAAATATGATCGACGAGACATTCAAACGTATTCACAGGATCTATCGTATACTCTCGTCTCGTTTCGAAAAACGAGTTGCCGGCATCGGGTAATAACCTGACACGAATCTCTCGCGACCGCACGAACGGAGACCATTGCGGTGATCGCAACGGACAACAATAGCTCCCCATCGCGTTATTTCCACAGTAATTTATTTGGTGTGCAACAACTAACCGTCACGGGGGCTCGAGGACGTGGTTCGAGCGGGATGTCGGCGACTGTTCGAAACTGCCGCCTCGAGCGGAGAACGTCCGGGAGTCAATACCGGAGATGTGAACGGAAAACGGTCGCTTAGAACGAGACGGCGTCGGGCGAGTACGGACTACCGACTGGCGTCGGGTCGCGGTCGCTGTAGCCGACGCGGCCGACGGCTTTGTCACTGACTGCGGAGTAGACTGCGAAGCGTGCGTCTTCCGAATTTTCGAAAGTTTCGGACTCGAGGCGGGCGAGTACGTCGCCGACCGTTTCGCTACCGTTGGGGAGTTCGAGGGTTCGATCGCCGTACTCGTCGATCAGTTCCTCGGTTGTCGCGGGGTACTCGTGGTCGTCGATGACCTCGCCGGTGCCATTGAGCAGCATTACACCCTATCTACTGTGAACGATAATTATAAACATTGTCCATCTATGTTTCCTAGTAGCAACCCATACCTAGTACACCTAATACACCCCTAGAGAATCGGAAAACGAACGACGGGATCGAGGACACGCCCGCAAGCCTGAGAAACGCATTTAGGAGCAGCCCTGTTCGCATACTGTATGCCATACGCGGATTTACACGTCCACACGACCCGCTCCGACGGGAGCCTCGAGCTCGAGGCGGTTCCGGAGGCCGCTCGCCGCGGCGGCGTCGAGGTCGTCGCGATCACGGATCACGACCGGGTGCAGCCGTTCGACGGACCGGTCGTCGAGTGCGACGGCGTCACCCTCCTCAACGGGGTCGAACTCCGGGTCGAGACGGACGGGGGCCAGCGAGTCGACTTGCTCGGCTACGGACTCGAGCCGAGCGCGGATCTCGAGGCCATTCTGGCGGACATCCAGGCGAACCGAATCGAGCGGGGGCGTGCGATCGTCGACCGTGTCGAGTCGCGACTCGGTATCGACCTCGGCGTGACGATCGGCGGCGGGTTCGGGCGACCGCACATCGCGCGGGCGATCGAAGCCCACCCCGACGTCGAGTACGATTATCAGGGCGCGTTCGATCACCTCATCGGCTCCGATTGCCCGTGTTACGTGCCCCGGGACGTCCCGCCGTTCGAACGGGGACGCAAGGCGCTGGCCGAGTCGTCTCGGCTCGTTTCGCTGGCCCATCCGTTGCGGTACCGCGATCCGGAAGGCGCGCTCGCGCTGGCGGCCGACCTGGACGCCGTCGAACGACAGTATCCGTACGGCCGGGACGTCGACTGCGAACCCGTCGAGCGGGTGATCGAGTGTTACGACCTGCTCACGACCGGCGGGAGCGACGCCCACGACGAGCGACTCGGGGTCGATGGACTCTCGCGTCAGGCCTACGAGCGTCTCGATCTCCCGACGTAGCCACGGACCGTTCGGACGCTCGGAGTGTGGCCGATCGAAGCATCTGACAAAATTCAGATCTATCCACAGTCGCCGGATACTGTCCTCGCTCCTTCGCCGATAGCGGAGGGTTCAATGCATCGTGGTCCCAATGGTCAGGTATGAACTGTCACTACTGTGACCGCGAGGCCGCCTTCGCCGCGGAGTCCGACGGACTCAGAGTGGGCCTTTGCGAGGAACACTTCCGCGAGCGGTTACAGGAGCTCGCCGAAGCTGATGGGCTCGAGAGCCTCAAGGAACGGGTCGACGTCGACCGCGCCGAGTAATTCTACGCCGTTCGGCCGGCGTCGACGTCGATAGCATCGACGGGGCAGACATCGACGCAGAGCATACAATCGATACACTGGGCTTCCTTGGCCGGGTCCGCTTTCTCTTCACTTTCGGGGTGGCCCGGCGTCTCGACCCACTCGAAGACGTCGACCGGACAGTCCTCGAGACAGGCACCGTCCGCGATGCAGAGGTCGAAATCGACCGCGACGTGCGTGCCGTGGATACCGAGTTCTTCCGGTTCGTCGACGGGACCCCAGACGACGTGTCCCTCGTGTTCGTCGACCTGTTCGCGGTTCTCGTGGAACTGTGGGTCTATGGCCATTGCTAACAGACAGATGGTGGGACGCGTACTTAAAGATACGTGCTGGCGGTCGCTCCGTCGGCCGAGACGGAGCCGACATCGAGGCCTTCGCGGTCGCGAGTGTCGTCGTCCGAGACGACTTCGCCGTCGAATCGAGTACCCGGAATCGCCGTCGACGAGCGCGGACGGACGAGCGGCTCAGATCCCCGGACGCGGAGCGCGACGGAGCCTCGAGATGCTCGTCACCCCGATTTCCGGTCGCGATCCGCGAGGCGGTCATCGAGTAACTCGCGGATCCAGACGGCGAAGCCGTGATCGCGGCCGTAGGTCCAGACGGCCACCTCGTCGTGTACGTCCGGGAGGTCGCTCTCTCTGAGTCCGGCCGCGAGGATCGCTCGCTGATCGACCATGAGCAACTGCGCCGGCCACTGGCCGCGAACGTCGTTCGTTCGCTCGAGATCCGGTGCGACTGCGATCGTTGCCCCCGGAACCGCTGCCGCGAAGTCCTCGCGATCGGCCTCCGTGGGCACTTCGAGGTACAGGTCGACGTTTCGGTCATCGGCCGACGCCAGCGTCGCGAGGATTCGGTCGTCGACGACCTCGGTCGCCGGGATCAGGTACTGGACCGTGTTCTCTGCGTCCTCGAGGAAGGTGACGACCCGTTCCGTAACGTGTTCTCGCTTCCCGATCGCCCAGACACCTTCGTCCTCCGGTGATTCGGGCGTTTCGAGCTGTCTGAGGGCGTTCTCCGCGGCGTCGATACGGTCGTCGAAGTCCTCGCGGAGCAGTTGACACGCGGTCTCGACCGGGACGCCCTTGTACTCGCGGGGGTCGGTCTGCTGGACGCTGACCAATCCCTTGCGCTCGAGTCGCTCGATGGTGTCGTACACCCGCGATCGAGGGACGTCCGCGACCTGGCTCACCTCCTTTGCGGTCCCCTTCGAGAGGCGGGTGAGCGCGACGAAACAGCGGGCCTCGTACTCCGTTAGACCGAGTTCCTCGAGACTCGTGACCGCTTCTTCGGGGTCGGGCACGAGTCGCTTCACGACCAGCGAGGGGGAAAATCTGCGGCCTTCTCCCGCCACGCGGTTAAACGACGGTCAGTCGAACGTTCTAAAGGAGGCCCCGCCGCAGGGACAGCCGTTGGCGCACCCGATCGGTCGGATCTCGTCGGAGGTGAGCCAGACGGCGAACGCTCTGCCGCAATCCGTACACCGTGCCGCACCTCTCTGCCGAGATTGTGCGTTCATCGACCGTTGTTCTCGGGCTGTACGGATAAACCGATCGTGAGGCGGGTCGAAGTCCACGACCGTGTGTTCCGGCCGTAACAACAGGGCGAGCGTTCTCGAGCGCCGACGGTATCGCAGGACGGTCGGGGTCGACGGTGGCGAGAACGAGGCGGCCGGCCGCGACCGGCCGAGACGTTCGTGTGTCCCACTGTGAGCACACCTCCGATCGACTATCTCGTCGTCGAAGAAAAGGCGTATGAGCGCGGGCGAAGAGAGAATGGGTAGTCATGTCACTCGAGACTGGTTCGCGGCCTGTCAATCTCGCCGAGACGAGTATCTCCGACTCGTGGCTCTCGGGGCTAGCCGCTCGTGTCGATTCGAACGGGGCCGAAACGATCGACGTGCGGGCCTCGGCGACGGACGCTGTGATCGGATCGATCCCCGACTGCACCGAGGCCGACGTCGAGCGGGCCGTCGAGCGTGCCCGAAACGCCCAGTCGTCGTGGGCCGAAACCTCGGTCGACGAGCGCGGCGAACGGATCGATCGCTTCGGCGACCTCGTCTTGAAACACCGCGCGAAACTGCTCGACTGCCTCCAACTCGAGACGGGCAAGTCCCGCCGCGACGCGGTCGAGGAGGTCCTCGACGTCGCGTTCACCTGCTCGTACTACGCCGATCGCGCCGCTGGAGCGCTCGACGACGAGCGGCGCCGCGGGGTGTTCCCGGTGGCGACGACGGCCCGCGTGACCTACGAGCCGGTCGGCGTCGTCGGGGCGATCTCGCCGTGGAACTATCCGCTCACGCTGTCGCTGACCGACGTCCTGCCCGCGCTCCTCGCCGGCAACACCGTCGTCCTCAAACCCGACGAGAAGACACCCTACACTGCACTCGCGCTCGCGGAGCTGCTCGAGCGAGCGGGGCTGCCCGACGGCTGCTTCGAGATCGTCACCGGGCGCGGGGCGACGGTCGGCCCGGCCCTGATCGACCGCGTCGACTACGTCTCGTTTACCGGAAGCACCGAGACGGGCCGGTCAGTCGCCGAACGGGCGGGACGAAATCTGATCGATTGCTCGCTCGAGTTGGGCGGGAAGAACCCGCTGGTCGTCCTCGACGATGCCGACGTCGAGACGGCCGCCCGCGGGGCGGTCCAGGCCTGTTTCACGAACGCCGGCCAACTGTGTCTCGCCGCCGAGCGACTCTACGTCGCCGAGGCGGTCTACGACGAATTTCTCGAGGCCTTCGTCGAGGCGACGCGAGGACTCACGCTCGGGACCGCCTTCGACTTCGCGGACGACGTCGGATCGCTGATCGACGGCGACCAGCTCGAGCGCGTCGAGGCCCACGTGGAGGACGCACGCGAGCGGGGCGCGACGGTTCGCACGGGCGGAAAGCGCCGACCGGACGTCGGGCCGTTCTGCTACGAGCCGACGATTTTGACCGACGTCGACCGAGACGCGACGGCCGCGTGCGAAGAGACGTTCGGCCCGGTCGTCTCGGTCGAATCCGTTCCCGACGTCGCGACGGCTATCGAACGGGCGAACGACTCGGACTACGGCCTGAACGCGAGCGTCTGGACCGGCGACCGACAGCGCGGCGTCGCCGTCGCTCGCGAAATCGACTGCGGGACGGTCTGCGTCAACGACGCGTACATCTCCGGCTGGGCGGCCGTCGACGCGCCGATGGGCGGCTTCGGTGACTCCGGACTCGGTCGCCGACACGGTCCCGAGGGAGTAAAGCGCTACCTCGAGTCGCGGACGATCGCGACCTCCCGGATCGGGCCGCTCGACGTGCCGCCGACGGTCCCGACGTCGTGGTACGCCCGCGGAATGTTCACGCTCGCACGCGTCCAGAACCGATTACCGACCGTCTCGAGCACGAGACGGTGGCTCGAAGACGCGACGTCCTCGCTCCGAGAGGCGAGGTCCTGACCACCGAACTCGCGAGCGAGGCGCTTTTGCGGCTCCCGTCGAATATCCGCGTATGGATCTCACACACCGACCCCGACGACTCCGACGGGATCGGGTTCGCGGGCTGGTCAGCGAGACCAGCCTCGAGCCCGCCGACCTGATCGCGCCGGTGTTCGTCGATGCGACGACCGACGAGCGCGTCCCGATCGAGTCGATGCCGGGCCACGAGCGGGTGCCGATCGGTGACGCGGTCGACCGCGTCGAAGAAGTCAGAGAGACCGGCATCGAGGCGGTCATGCTCTTTGGCATTCCCGAATCGAAAGATCCCGAGGGCAGGCGCGCCTGGGCGGAGGACGGCGTCATTCAGGACGCGCTCCGGCGGATCACGGCCGAAACCGACGCGTACGTCATCACCGACGTCTGTCTCTGCGAGTACACGGACCACGGTCACTGCGGGCCGCTCGAGGAAGAACTGCGGCGCGAGGGCAGCGTCGTCGATCACGGGCCGGCCTGCGAACCGACGCTGACCGTCGACAACGACGCGACGCTCGAGTCCCTCGAAAAGATCGTCGTCTCTCACGCCCGCGCGGGAGCGGACATGGTCGCACCGAGCGGAATGATGGACGGAATGGTGGGCGTCATCCGCGATGCGCTCGATCGCGACGGATTCGAACACGTCCCGATCATGAGCTACGCGGCCAAGTACGAGAGCGCGTTCTACGGTCCGTTCCGCGATGCCGCCGACGGCGCGCCGTCGTTCGGTAACCGACGGCACTACCAGATGGACCCCGCGAACTCCCGGGAGGCCCTGCGGGAGGTCCGCCTCGACGCCGAACAGGGTGTCGACGTCCTGATGGTCAAACCCGCGCTGCCGTACCTCGACATCGTCAGCGCCGTCCGCCGGGAATTCGACCATCCCGTCGCCGCGTACAACGTCTCCGGTGAGTACGCGATGCTTCACGCGGCCGCCGAAAAGGGCTGGCTGGATCTCGAGGCTGTCGCACTCGAGTCGCTGCTCTCGATCAAGCGAGCGGGCGCGGATCTGATTTTGACGTACTTCGCCGAGGACGTCGCGGGGCGACTGTCCGCCGATCGCCGCCGAGAGGCCCGATCGGCCGCGAACTGAGGAAGTCGGACACCGTCGAGAAGCGCCGTCGTAGGCGAGCGTTCCGAACCACACACCGGTATCGCCGGGTTCGGCGCCGCTGCCGGGAGGAACTCGTCCGTTAACGGTCGATTCTGACGAACGTCCATCGAACTCGGTTTGTGTCCTCACGAGTGGCAATATCTGCCGCGCGTGAGCGCTCTCTGGCCCTCGAGGACGTGAAAACGGCCCCACGGGACGAATGACTGCCCATCTCGAGTCGTTTGGAGGTTTACAAAGAGAGAATATATAACCACTACTCGATAAATTCGTAAGATCGAATCCCCTTATACACATTAAACCACCTCTAGATTTGTTTGGTTGTCCCTATTACCCCAATATTTCCGACCAAGTGTTAACGCTAATCCTTATATGATGCAAAGGCATCGGCTCCAAACGTGATTCAGAAGAAAACCACGAAGTCGATTGACCCAGACGTGGACGAACGTCTACAATGTATCGGTGACGAAACGAGCGCAACAGGGGTGGCTGCCTGATGGAACCGACGCTGCTCCAGTCGGACGTGGAGGTACTCGCGGAGGGAATCAACCTCGTGTGGGTCCTTTTGGTGTCGTTCCTGATCTTCTTCATGCACGCCGGCTTCGCCATGCTCGAAGCGGGCCAGGTGCGTTCGAAGAACGTCGCGAACCAGTTGACGAAGAACCTCCTGACCTGGTCGGTCGGCGTGACGGTGTTCTTCCTCATCGGCGTCGGCGTCGACGGCCTCGTCGCGGGAAGCGGCTTCGCACCCGGATTCGACGTCGGGGGAGTCAACGACTGGGTCGGGTGGCTGTTCGGCGCCGTCTTCGCGATGACGGCCGCCACGATCGTCTCGGGGGCGGTCGCCGGTCGCGCGAAGCTCCGCGCGTACGTCGCGTACACCTTCCTGCTGGCTGCGGTGATCTACCCGGTCGTGACCGGCCTCACGTGGTCCGGCGGGCTGCTCTCGTACAACGGCGTGGTGTTCGACGACTTCGCTGGCGGGATGATCGTCCACGGAATGGGCGGCATCGCCGGACTCACCGCCGCCTGGATGCTCGGACCGCGCCTCGAGCGCTACAACGAGGACGGCTCCGCGAACGTCATTCCCGGTCACTCGCTGACCTTCGCCGTGCTCGGGACGCTCATTCTCGCGTTCGGCTGGTACGGCTTCAACGTCGGTACCGCCGCGGAAGTCATCGCGATCACCGACGAAGGGCTCGCGCTCGGCGACTTCGCCTACGTCGGCCGCGTCGCGATGACCACGACGATCGCGATGGCGTGCGGCGCGATGGGAGCCGGACTCGTCGCGTGGCTCAAGACCGGAAAAGTCGACACCCTGTACGTCGCGAATGGGTTGCTCGCCGGCCTCGTCGGCATCACCGCGATTCCCCACGCGTCGACCTGGTGGGGCGCGTTCCTCGTCGGCGGTCTCGCCGGCGCGCAGTTGCCGATCGTCTTCGGGGTCGTCGAGAACTACCTGAAGATCGACGACGTCTGTGCGGTCTTCCCGGTCCACGGTTCGGCCGGCGTCCTCGGGACGCTGCTGCTCCCGGTCGTCGCCTCGCCCGAGTACATGAGCGGGATCAGCGGCTCCCGCGTCGACGTGTTCGTCGCGCAGGTCGTCGGCGTCGTCGTCATCGCCGGCTGGACGATCGCCGCGACCGCAGCGGTCTGGGGCGCGCTCAAGGCCGTCGGCCAGGCGCGCGTCACGCCCGAACACGAGCGCGACGGCCTCGACGTTTCCGAACACGGCGTCGACACCTACCCCGAGTTCGGACAACCCGACGTCGCCACCGACGGCGGCAGCGCAGACGGGATCGTTCGCACTGACGGGGGCGAGAAATTCGCCGAATCGCGATCCTCGTCAGAACTCCGTTCTGACGGTGGTGAGCCGAACGACGGCCGGATAAAGATGGTCACCGCGATCGTTCGCCCCGACCGCCTCGGCGAGATCAAGCAATCCCTCGCCGAAGCCGGCGCGCCGTCGCTGACCGTCACTAACGTCTCCGGGCGCGGCTCCCAACCCGCGAAGAAGGGGCAGTGGCGCGGCGAAGAGTACACGGTCGACCTCCACCAGAAGGTCAAGATCGAGTGCGTCGTCGCCGACATCCCGGCCGAGGAGGTCGTCGCTGCAATCCGCGAGGCCGCCGAAACCGGCGAACCGGGCGACGGAAAGATCTTCGTCCTGCCGGTCGAAGCCGCGACGCAGGTTCGAACCGGCAAGACCGGGCCCGACGCTGTCTGAGATCGAGAATCGCAGTCGACGGGTCCGGGCTCACCCCCGTCGATTCGTACCGTGACCCCTCTCGCGGTCGTCCGGCGACTGGTGGCCCCGCATCGACGTGATTCGGGCGTCAGGCCCGCTCCGGGCTGACGAGCAACTGCCGGCGTAACCGAGCGTACACCGCGTGTTCGACCGTGCGACGGGGTCCCGTCTTCCGACGCATCCGAGATTCGGCGCAACTTCGGCGCCCCGCGCGAGAAGCTTTCGTCTCGGGGGCGGTTCACCGAACCGGTGTGACACGACGACCCCCGGTTCGTGCCCCCCGATGCGATCGTCGCGCGTCTCGAACGTTCGTTTTCGGTATCGAATTTGAAAATTAATTTTAGTACTAGAAAAAGCGTATATGATTTCGGGACCGTGGTATGAGTAGGCAACCCATGCCTTGCAGACACGCACGTACACGAAAGCGGGACCAGGGAGAGACGCGGGGCTTAGAGCGGCGCGAATTCGTGAAATCGGCGCTGACTATCGGCGGAGCGAGCGCGCTGTCGGCGACGATGGCCGTGACCGGGCTCACAGGCACCGTCGAAGCCGGTGACGACAGTTCCGGGCCACCCGACCGACGCAATCGCCAGCACGCCTGGGCGGACTTCCTCGAGCGTAACGCGCGGGACGTCCCCCACTTACCCACCCACCAACTGTTGCTCTTTCTGAACTACGACCGTTCCGGCGAACCCGTTCCGGCGGACCGCCGCGAGATGGAAGCGACGCTCAGCCAGATCGAGGACGCCTTCCAGTGGAGCAACGAGGGAGTGCTCTTTACGGTGAGCTACTCCCGGGCGTACTTCGATCGGTTCGACGAGGATCTTCCGCAGGGAATCGACCTCGAACGGAATCAGGAGTTCATCGATTCGCTCGACGTTCCGAACGAGGATCCGGTTCCCGAGGACGCGGAGGTACTGCTCCACCTCTCGAGCGATACCGTCGCGAACCTGCTCGCGGTCGAAGAAGCGCTCTGGGGGGAGATGGACGGCCTCAACGGCGTCTCGTTCGAACACACGCTCGAGGGACTCTTCGATCGGCCGACCGACTTTCCCGACCGTCGGACCGGCTTCGTCGGCGGCGGCGCCCCTCGGGAAGAGATCGACCGCGACGACATTCCCGAGGACGCTCCGCTCTCGATGGGATTCGAGTCCCTGTTCCAGGACAACGCCCCCTCCGAGGACGACGTGACCATCGTCGAGAATCAGACGCTCGGCGAACCCATGCCGCCGGGTGCGTTCGCCCAGGGGTCCATCCAGCACGCCTCGAGCCTGAACATCGACCTGGACTCCTGGTACGACGATTCGCTCGAGATGCGCACCGCGCGGATGTTCAGTCCCTACCACCACCCGGACGAGATCGGGGAAATCGCGGACGAACTCGGCGACACGACGGATCTCGCGGGCCTACCGATGCGCGACCCGGACGCCGACGACGACGTCGCGCGGCGGACCCAGCGAGACGCCGAGGAGTTCGAACTGGTCGGCCACCTCCAGAAGCTCGTCCGCGCCCGGTTCGACCTGAGCGAGCGGGACTCGGACGGCGAATCCGACGGCGAACTGGACACGACGCTGCTCCGGCGGGACTTCAACACGACCGACATGGAGACGGAATCCGGACTGCACTTCGTCGCGCTGATGCGGTTCAACGGATACATGGCGTACGTCCGAAAGGCGATGAGCGGCGTCGGCTTCCAGGGGAGCGAGGAAATCCCGCTGATCGACGAGGACGAGGGCCCGCAGGGCGAGCCGTTCGTCGACCACGACGACGTGGACATCCCGGACGACGCGAACGGGTTCCACAGCCAGATAGAGGCGACCCGCCGCGGGAACTTCCTGATTCCGCCGCTGTCCATGCGATCGTTGCCCCCCGCACGGGGGACGACGTGCGAGATCGACGTCTCGCCCCGAAGGCGCGATCAGGTCGTCGATCTCGGAGAGCGGTACGTATCGGTGGCGGTGTTCGATCCCGAGGGGCGTCAGGAACGGATGAGAGAGGTCTATTTCGGACGACCGGTTGCCGCCAACCAGCGACGCGCCGCGGAGCCGGTGTCGAGGTACTTCTACGACATCACTCGCGACGGCACCACCGACGTCCTCTTCGTCTTCAGGACGGCCGAACTCGAGTTCGAACCGGGCGAGGAAACCGGCCGAATCGTGATGTACAACGACCGGGGCGAACCGTTTCATCGGACCATCGACCTCGTCGTAACCGCGGACGATCGGGAACGAGTGTGGCGATGACGCGCTGAACGCTCCCGCGCATCACCACCTCTATTACGACGCCGGGAAAAGCCACCATCCATGACACACGAGGGCTCTCGACGTCTGTACGACCGGGCGCTGTCGGTCATGCCCGGCGGCGTCAACTCCGCGGTTCGCGCGGCCATCGAACCGTATCCGTTCTTCGTTCGAAAAGGGGAAGGCGGTCACGTCATCGACGCCGACGGCAACCGATACATCGACTGGGTCATGGGACTCGGTCCGCTGCTTCTGGGCCACGACCTCCCGGAGCAGGTGCGAGCGGCGATCCAGCGGACGGCGAGCGAAGGGCCGATGTACGGCACGCCCACGCCGGTCGAAGTCGACCTCGCGGAGTTCGTCGTCCGACACGTCCCCAGCGTCGAGAAGATCCGGTTCGTCAACTCCGGGACGGAGGCGACCGTCTCCGCCGTTCGACTCGCGCGGGGGTACACCGGCCGGAACAAGATCGTCGTCATGCAGGGCGGGTACCACGGCGCCCAGGAGTCGACGCTGGTCGAGGGCGACGCCGAGAACCCGCGGCCCTCGTCGGCCGGCATTCCGCAGTCGTTCGCCGACCACACGATTCCCGTGCCGTTCAACGACGAGGACGCGATTCGCGACGCGTTCGAGAAACACGGAGACGACATCGCGGCCGTTCTCACCGAACCGATCCTGGGCAATTACGGCATCGTCTACCCCGAGGAGGGGTACCACGAGTTCCTCCGAGAGATCACCGCGGAACACGATTCCCTGCTGATCTTCGACGAAGTGATCACCGGCTTCCGCGTCGGCGGCCTCGGCTGTGCACAGAGCGAGTTCGGCGTCACGCCCGATCTGACGACCTTCGGAAAGATCGTCGGCGGCGGCTTCCCCGTCGGCGCGATCGGCGGCCGCGCCGAGATCGTCGAACACTTCGCGCCCTCGGGCGACGTCTTCCAGGCCGGCACCTTCTCCGGCCACCCCGTCACGATGGCCGCCGGCCTCGAGACGCTCCAGTTCGCCGCGGAAAACGACGTCTACGACCACGTCAACGGCCTCGGCGACAGACTCCGCAACGGGCTGACCGAGATCGTCGCCGACCAGGCGCCCAGCTACACCGTCACCGGCACCGACAGCATGTTCAAGGTGATCTTCACGCGGGAAGGGCCGAGCGGCGTGCACAGCACGCCGAATACCGAGAGCGGTGATAACAGCGAACAGGGTCCGGATTCGCTCGAGGAACAGTGCGAGGCCGGGTGCCGACAGGAGCCGACCTGCCCGCGCTACGACTACTGTCCGAAAAACGCCGCGGACGTGAAAAACGCCGAGACCGAGCGCTGGCGGCGCATCTTCTGGGGACAGATGAAAGAACAGGAGGTGTTCCTCTCGCAGAACCAGTTCGAGTGCCAGTTCGTCAGCTACGGCCACACCGAGGAGGACGTCGAACGCACGCTCGAGGCGTACAAGGAAGCGCTGTAGCAGTCGTTGCAAATGTGGTCTCTCTCCGACTGAAGTAATCCGTGTGACATACCCGTATGGGGAACACCACGAGGGGTATTTGTCCAGAGGTGTTCGTTCCCTCCATGAGCAACGACGAAGCGAAGAGAGCAGTCGATTTACCGAGACAGTCACGCTCGACGACGTACTCGGCGTTTTCGACACCGTAGAAGGTCCAGTAGTTACCTCTGGGGATGTTGCTGAAGCGCTCGATTGCTCCCGGGAGACTGCGCGTCGGAAGCTCCGAACGCTCGAAGAGCACGGACGAGTCGCCGGTCGAAAGACGGCTGGGAGAGTCGTCTGGTGGATCGTCGACGAGCAGGAACCCGTGCGGGGGATCGATCCGGACGACTCGTTCTGGGAATTCGAACCAGGATCGTCGGGCGAGTCGGATGTCTCTGAAAAGGTCGATGAAGTCTTGTACGGTAAGGAATCGGCATGAGCGGCACAGGCGCAACGCCACTATTCATCGACACTGGTGCGTTCTACGCGAGAGCGGATACAGACGACACGCACCACGAGGACGCGATTCGCCTTTTCAGTGGTATTCGGACCGGCGACACACCTACCGGCCGCTTTACACATCTCAGGCTGTTCTCTCTGAACTTGCGACGTTGGCCCTTTACAAACTCGGTCACGACGCTGCTATCGAAGTACTGACTGCCATCTTGGAGTCGGAAAGCGTGAATATCATTCCAGTCGGTACGTCCGCGTTCGAGGCTGCGGCGGAGCAGTTTGGGGACGACGATGACCAGCAGATATCGTTCGTAGACCACACGACCAGTATCCTCGCCGATGAGCGTGGTGTCGAACACATCTTCGCTTTCGATAGCGATTTCCGGACGTTGAGCTTTTCACTCGTTCCAGCGGACGTCCACCTTCCTGATAGATAAAGCGGACGCGGTTCAGTCGTCGTCGCTGGCCGGCTCGACGGACCCGCGGTCGGCTATGAGCCGATCCGCGATGACGTGCTCGCGCGTCTCTTCGGCGGTCGCCTTCCGCTGGAACAACAGCTTCGCGGCGACGTCCCAGGCGAAGACGACCGCACCGAGGATCAACAGCGTGTCGCCGGGCATCCGCAGCCAGAACAGCGTCTGGATCAGCCCGCCGTTGTAGAACTCGAGGCTGCGAGCGGCCGCGTATCCCTGGGTGAAGGCGGTCTCGAGCTGGAGGAAGCCGACGGGGAGCAGCGACAGGAAGATCATCAGCGCCAGCCCGACGTTACAGAGCCAGAACGACCAGCGAAGGCGTCGGTCGGTCCAGCGGGCGTCGCGGGTGGTCACCCGGAGGATGTAGACGGCCATCCCCATCGCGAGCAAGCCGAAGGCGCCGAACATCGCGCCGTGTGCGTGCGCGACGGTGAGGTACGTGCCGGTCTCGTAGTAGCTGATGATCGGGAGGTTGATGAAGAAGCCGATCACGCCGGCCCCGAAGAAGTTCCAGACGGACGAGGCGACGATGAAGTAAAACGCCATCCGGTAGGGGAAGTCGGACCCCGCGGCGTCCATCGCCCGGTACTGGCCGAGCGCCTCGGAGAGGATGAACAGCAGGGGAATGAACTCGAGGGTGGAGAAGACGCTGCCGATGGGGAGCCACACTTCGGGGAGGCCGGCCCACCAGTAGTGGTGTGAGACGCCGATGATGCCGCTGCCCATGACGAGTGCGGCCTGGAAGATGACGGCCTTCTCGGCGGATTTCTTTTGCAGGAGGTTCATCGAGACCAGCGTCAGGGCGATGACGACGAGGATGAAGAATTCGAAGACGCCCTCGACCCACATGTGAACGACCCACCAGCGCCAGAACTCCGTCACCACGATGTTCGTCCGGGGCGTGTAGAGGAAACCGGCCGTAAACAGCAGGCCGATCGAGCCGCCGGCGTAGACGATCATGTGGGCCAGCCCGTACCGGGGCTCGCGGTCGAGCAGCGGCTTGAAGCCGCGGGCGACGAGGACGGTCCAGCCGAGGAAGCCGACCAGGAGGCCGACCTGCCAGACACGGCCGATCTCGAGGTACTCGAGGCCTTCGTTGCCGAGCAACCACCAGAGCTGTCCGCCGAAGACGTTGTTGATGCCCAGCCAGATGCCGGCCAATGCACCGACCGCGACGACCAGCAACGCGCCGATCAGACCCTTCACGTACAGCACCTGTTTCGGCGGTTCGCGACCGGTCAAAAGCGGCGCGAGGAAGAGGCCGGCACCGAGCCACATCGTGGAGATCCAGAGGATACCGAGGTCGACGTGCCAGGTCCGAGCGATCGACCACGGCAGCCACTGGAGGACGTCGACTCCGATGGCCTCGCGGAGGCCGAAGAAGCCGTCGCGCTCGACGTAGTAGTGGGCGAGCAACCCGCCGAGGAACGTCTGGGAGACGAACAGCACCGCGCCGATCAGGACGAATCGGGTACTCAGGAGTTGGCTCGGCGTCAGGTCGATCTCCCGCGGATGCGGGACCGAAACACCGTCCGCCTCGGGTTCGGGGAGTTCGACGGACCGGTAGAGCCAGACGGCGATTCCGGCCCCGCCGACCAGCAACACCATCGCGATGACGCTCCAGATCATCACGGGGCCGCCCGCGTCGTTGCCCGCGGCGGGGGAGTACGGCCAGTCGTTGGTAAACGAGGTCGCCGAGCCCGGACGATCGGTGTGGGAGATCCAGGCGGTCCACAGCGCGAAATCGGCGAAGTCTTCCGCCGCCTCCGCGCTCGGCACCTGTCCCTCGGGGATTCCGCGTTCGCGGTCGCCATCGTGGTAGCGCTCGACGTAGTCCTCGCGGACCCGCTGGTGAGCGTACACTTCGGCGGCGGAGTACTGGACTCGCGAACCGTACTCGCTCGACTGCAGTTCCCGGCGGACTCGCTCGTCGATCCCCGCCTGCACGGTGGCGTCGAGGGCCGTATAGTTCTCGCCGTGGCGTGCCTGCGCGTAGTACTCGCGCATGTACCCGGTCTTCGACTCGAGCGCGTCGGCAGTGTAGTCGGTGTCGTAGTAACTCCCGCGGCCGAGGATCGAGCCCTGGTTCATCAGGCCGTTCTCCTGAAAGACCGCCTTGCCGCTCCGGACGTCCTCGCTCGTCGCGATCGATTCGCCGTCGGGGCCGACGATCGTGTCGGGAATGTCGGGCGAGTTCGCGTAGGAGAGCCAGGCTCCACCGCCCATGACGATGAGGTTGGCGACGAAGATCACCGCGAGGAACGTCGCCAGCTGTTTTCGTTTCACCTTCATAGCGGTCGATAAGAGGGGCGATACCCCCGTCAATCGGCCCGCTATTTCCTATGGAGTGGAAGCGGTGGGGAACGTGTTCGCGCGACCGACTACGGGGAACGAGACGGTAGTTCGAGGACGGTCTTCGGATGGCGACGCGGTAGCGGGCGGTCGATACGGTCGATCGGCGCGGTAGCGGGCGGTGCGAGGAACGCCACGAGTCGGATCGATCCGTAGAACCGAAACGGCGGGCACCGGTCCGTCCGAGTGCGCCGGACCGGCGCGGCTCTCGTGGTACAGCTCGTCGAAGCCGGTTTCGTCGCTCGAAAAAACGCGAGTCAACTGTCCGATCGTCGACGGCTCAGTCGGCTGCCGTGACGATAGCGTCCTGGTAGCCCGAGATCGCATCGAGGACCGCCTCACGGTCGCCCTCGTCCACGTCGAACGCGACGAGCGCGTCCTCGAGGTGACCAGCGATCGCCTGAAAATCCGACGGGGTAATGTCGAGGTCGGCGTGGGCGGTTTCCATCGCCTCGCCCGAGTATTCGACCGGACCGCCCGCGACCGAACTGATGAACTGCGTCTGATGTGCGCGCTGTGCCTGCATATCGACGTCGTCGAAGTAGTGTGCGACCTGTTCGTCCGCCACGACGCGGTCGTAAAACTCGTCGACGACGGCCGTGATCGCGTCTTTACCACCGAGTCGCTCGTACAGCGAATCTGCCATCGGCTCGTACGTACCTGCCTCGAGTAAATAAACTTCAGCACGAATGTCTGACGGAATAAATTTGTGCGCGAGACACACGACTACCGTCGAACGCCGCGGTATCGGCGGTCGGTACGGTCCGCAAAATCCGCTCCGACCGTCCCAGCAGCGTGATCTCACGCTCGCTCGGCTCGCGGTCGGTCCGAATCCCGCACGCGGGCGATCGAATCGCGGGCCCGTCCGACAAGCGTGCGCTTTTCATACCTCAGGCTCGGACTGACGGCTATGAGAACGCGCGGGACGCTGCGACTGGCGACGAGGGGGTCGGCACTCGCCCGGCGACAGGCCGCCCTGGTGAAGGAGGCCTTAGAGGAGCGCCGGTACGAGGTCGAACTCGTCACCGTGGAAACGACGGGGGACCAGATCAGAGACGAGTTGATCCACCGACTCGGGAAGACGGGCGCGTTCGTCCGCGAACTGGACGAGCGCGTCCTCGAAGGGGACGCGGACGGGGCGGTCCACTCGATGAAGGACATGCCGACCGAACAGCCGACTGCCCTCGTGACCGCCGCGGTTCCCGAACGGGGCCGACCGGGCGACGTCCTCGTCACGCCCGACGGCTCGAGCCTCGAGGACCTCCCACGCGGCGGGACCGTCGGCACCTCGAGTCTGCGCCGGCGCGCGCAACTGCTCTCCGAGCGGCCGGACCTCGAGGTCGAGCCGCTGCGAGGGAACGTCGACACGCGACTGGAGAAACTGCTCGCACCCGCGTTGCAAGACGAACACCAGGAACGGACGGAAGCCGACAAAGAACGGAAGGGGAACGTCGGCAACGAAGACTTCGAACCCGAGTACGACCGCACCGTCGACGACTGGTTCGACGATCTCTCGGAACTCGAGCGGCAGGCCCTCGGTCGCGAAGTCGACACCGAGTTCGACGCGATCGTCCTCGCGGCGGCTGGCCTCGAGCGAAGCAATCTCACCCGTTCCGTCGACTATCGGGAGCTGCCGACGGGAACGTTCGTCCCTGCGCCCGGACAGGGGGCGCTCGCGGTGACGGCAAGAGATGGGGAGACGGCCCACGAGATTCAGACCGCGATCGACCACCCGCGGAGCCGCGTCGAGACGACCGTCGAACGAACGATCCTCGCCGAACTGGGTGGCGGCTGTATCGCGCCGATCGGTATCTACGCGGTCGTCCAGGGGGAGTACGTTCACGCGACCGTCAGCGTCTTCGACCGCGACGGTGAGGAATCGGTGGCCGCCACTCGCGACCTCCCCGTCGAAACGCACGCCCGGGCCGCCCGCGAGTTCGCACGGGACCTCGCGAACCGCGGCGCGTCGGAGCTGATCCAGGCGGCCCGCGACGACGCGAGCGACGGCGTCTCCGAGGAAGATAAGCCCGAGGGGAAGTAGCTAGCGAGTACCGAATGTCAGCACCCGATACCGACGTCGAGCCCGGAACCGTCTATCTCGTCGGAAGCGGTCCCGGCGATCCCGAGCTGTTGACCGTCAGGGCGACGCGCCTGCTCGAGGCCGCGGATATCGTCCTCCACGACAAACTCCCGGGACCGGAGATCATCGAGTCGCTCCCGGAAGACCGCCGCGAGGACGTCGGCAAGCGCGCCGGCGGCGAGCGCACCCCGCAGTCCGAGATCAACGAGCGGCTGGTCGAACTCGCCCGCGCGGGCAAGTCCGTGGTCCGTCTCAAGGGCGGCGACCCGTTCGTGTTCGGCCGCGGCGGCGAGGAAGCGGAGTACCTCGCGGCCCACGAGGTTCCGTTCGAGGTCGTCCCCGCGGTTACGTCCGCCATCGCCGCGCCCGCCGTGGCCGGCATTCCGGTCACCCACCGCGATCACGCCTCCTCGGTGTCGTTCGTCACCGGCCACGAAGATCCCACCAAGCCGGAATCGGCCGTCGACTGGGAGGCGTTAGCCGCCACCGGCGGCACGATCGTCGTCCTGATGGGCGTCGGCCGACTCCCCGACTACACGGCCGCCTTACGCGAGGCCGGCATGGCACCCGACACGCCGGTCGCGCTCGTCGAACGCGGAACCCGGCCCGGCCAGCGGGTCGCGACGGGCACCGTAGAGACCATCGTCGACGTGCGCGACGAAGCGGGCATCTCCCCGCCGGCGGTGACGGTGATCGGCGACGTGGCGGGCACGCGCGAGTCGGTCGCGAACTTTCTGCGCAACGACTACGGCGCGGCCGCGGATACCGAGCCCGACGCAGCGGCCGAATCCGGAGGCGAGGACTGACCGATGACCGCCGCACCGACCGTGGCCGTCTTCCGCCCCGACGACGACCGCCTCGAGCGAGCCGTCGCCCTGCTCTCCGACCTCGGCGCGGAGCCGGTCCCCGACCCGATGCTCGCCGTCGAACCGACCGGCGCGACCCCACGGACAGACGCCGAGTACGTCCTCTTTACGAGCAAGACCGGGGCCGAACTCGTCTCCGAGGCGGGCTGGGAAGCCGGCGCCGAGACCGTCTGCGCGATCGGCCCCGCGACGGCGGACGCGCTCCGCGAGGAAGGGTACCCGGTCGACCTCGTCCCGGAGGAGTACACATCCAGCGGGCTCGTCTCGGCGCTGGCTGGCCGAGTCGGCGGCGAGCGCGTCGAAGTCGCTCGCAGCGATCACGGGAGCGCGATCCTGATCGACGGACTCGTCGCGGCGGGCGCGTACGTCCACGAGACGGTCCTCTACCGGCTCGTGCGGCCCGACGGAACCGGCATCGCCGCCGAGATGGCCGCCGACGAACGGCTCGACGCCGCGTGCTTTACCTCGTCGATGACCGTCGAACACTTCCTCGAGGCCGCCGCCGAGCGGGGGATCAGCGAGGCCGCGCTCGCGGGACTCGACGCGGCGACCGTCGGCGTCATCGGCGAACCGACGGCCGAGACGGCCGCTGAACACGGTATCGACGTCGATCTGATAGCGAGCGAGGCCACCTTCGAGCGACTCGCCGTCGAGACCGTCGACGCGGCGACGCCGACCGACGGTGAGTGACCGCCGAATCGGTCGTCAATCTTTTGATCTGACGGGAGACATAACAGTTCATGGATCGACTGCCGAGGACTCGACCGGTCGCGAGCGCTAATCCTCGCCGGAACACACGCGAACGGGACCGAATGCGATGAGTCGACGCCGGCGAGCGTTCCTCGCGACCGCGGGAAGCGTCGCCGTCGGGGGCTGCGTGGCACTCAGAGCCGACCCGAACACGTCCGAGAACGACGACCCGGGACCCCCCGTCGCACCCAATCCGCCCTCCGAACCGAAGCCGCAGCGAACGACGATCGGATTCGGCGGCGACACCATGCTCGGTCGCAGACTCAACGGTCTCTACGGCGGGCCCGACGACGATCCGACGGCCGTCTGGGGAGACCTCCGTCCCCGCCTCGAGTCGCTCGACGCCGTCTGCTGTAACCTCGAGTGCTGTCTGTCGACGCGGGGTGAACCGTTTCCGAATCGGGCGTACCACTTCCGGGGCGATCCGGCGTGGGTCATCCCCGCGCTCCGCGCCGGGAACGTTCGGTTCGCGGCGCTCGCGAACAATCACGCCATGGATTACGGCCCGGTGTCACTGACCGATACGATCGACGCGCTCGAATCGGGCGGTATCGAGTGCGCGGGAACCGGCGCGACGCCGGACGCGACCCTCGAACCGGCGACGTTCTCGGCGGGGGACGTCTCCGTCGCCTGCGTCTCGGTTTCGGATCAGGGCGGGACCTACGCCGTGACCGACAACCGGCCCGGCATAGCCTACGTCGAGACCGACCCGGAGAACGCCGAAACGCAGCGGATAGTCGGAGAAGCGCTCGAGCGCGCGCGAGCGCACGATCCGGATCTGCTCGTCGCGTCGGTCCACTGGGGACGGAACTGGATCGAGCGACCGAGCGACCGACTCGTCGCGTTCGGCCACTGGCTCGTCGATCAGGGCGTCGACCTCGTCCACGGCCACAGCGCCCACGTCGTTCAGGCGGTCGAACGGTACGGGGACGGCGTCATCCTGCACGATACCGGCGACCTCGTCGACGATTTCGGGGTCAAAAGCGGTGTGCGGAACGATCGGAGCTACCTCTTCGAGGTCACACTCGAGGACGGGCGGTTCGAGGAGGTGCGGCTGTTCCCGATCGAAATCTACGACAGGGTCACGCGCGCCAGCGAGGAGACGGCGGCGTGGCTTCGGGAGACGATGCGCGCGCGCTCGGCCCCGTTCGAGACGACGTACGAACGGGACGGCAACTGTCTCGTGGTTCGACTGTGACCGTCTCGGTCGCGATCACTCGTCGGCCCGTTTCGCACGCCAGTGATGCTTCGAGCGCGGCGAGAGCCGTCGATGGAGCCACGCCCGAGCGGAAGGCCGTCCGGACGCGCATCCTGAAATTTATCCCGTATGGCGACCCATCGTCCACCGATGAACCGATGACAGGGCCGGTTCCCGAACTCGAGGATCGCGCGATGGCGTGCGCCGAACGGCTGTGTACGGCCGATCGCGTGCTGCTCGCCTCGCACATCGACGCCGACGGGCTGACGAGCGCCGCGATCGCCGCACAGGCGCTCGAGCGGGCTGAGATCCCGTTCGAGACGGTCTTCGAGAAGCAACTCGACGAGCACGCGATCGACGCGATCGCGGATACCGACTACGACACCGTCCTGTTCACCGACTTCGGGAGCGGCCAGCTCGACGTGATCGGCGAGTACGAAGATGCGGGCGAGTTCACGCCCGTCGTCGCGGACCACCACCAGCCCGCCGATCGGGAGACCGACTACCACCTCAACCCGCTCCTGTTCGGCATCGACGGGGCCTCGGAACTGTCGGGAGCCGGCGCGAGCTACGTTCTCGCGCGAGCGCTCGCGGCGACGTCGGACGGTCACCCGAACACGGCAACCGACGGCGGTGAGCGATTCGGTGAATCGCGATCCTCGTCGGAACGGAGTGCCGACGGCGGGACCGTCGCCGAACCGGCAGGAACGGCGGCCCGCGCGGACAACCGCGATCTGGCCGCCCTCGCCGTCGTCGGAGCCGTCGGCGACATGCAGGCCGCCGGCGGCGAACTCCACGGCGCGAACGCGAAGATCGTCACAGAAGGCGTCGAAGCCGGCGTCGTAGAGACCGGCAAGGACCTCGCGCTCTACGGGAAACAGACCCGGCCGCTCCCGAAGCTGCTCGAGTACGCCACGGACGTTCACATCCCCGGGATCTCGAACGATGCGAACGGCGCGCTGCGATTCCTCGACGGGCTGGATCTCGAGTTGAAACGCGACGGCGAGTGGCGCCGTTGGGCCGGCCTCACGAACGAGGAAAAGCAGATCGTCGCCAGCGCGCTCGTCCGCCGGGCCGTCTCGCGCGGCGTCCCGGCACCGAAGATCGACGGGCTCGTGAGCACGGCCTACGTCCTGAGCGAAGAGCCCGTCGGGACGGAACTCCGGGACGCAAGCGAGTTTTCGACCCTGCTCAACGCGACCGCACGCTACGAGCGCGCCGACGTGGGACTCGGCGTCTGCCTCGGCGACCGGGCCGGCGCACTCGAGCGCGCACGCCAGCTGTTGCGCGAACACCGACGGAACCTCTCGAACGGAATCGACCTTGTTACCAGCGAAGGCGTCACCCAGGAGGATCACGTGCAGTGGTTCCACGCCGGGAGTCGCATCCGCGAGACGATCGTCGGTATCGTCGCGGGAATGGCGATGGGAAACGCGGGCATCAGCCGCTCCAAGCCGATCATCGCCTTCGCAGAGAAGAACGACGAGGAAGTGAAAGTATCCGCCAGGGGGACTCACTCGCTGGTACGCAAGGGACTGGATCTCTCGACCGTGATGGGAGACGCGTCCCGCGCCGTCGGCGGCGACGGCGGTGGTCACGACGTCGCAGCGGGTGCGACGGTCCCGAACGGAAACGAAGACGCGTTCATCGAACGCGCCAACGAGATGGTCGGTGACCAGCTCTCCTGACGCAATCGGTGAGCGAGTGTCGGACTTGCAGCGCGGTCGATGATCAGGATCGCCATGGTCGGCGAGGACCCATCAGCGCCCGGCCGCACCACCTCTCAGGTCGATCGATCCATCGACGCCGGAACGGTCGGCAGCAACGGCGCGCGCGAGGTGAACATGTATGCCGTCTTGCGAATCGCGCCCTTGCCGTACTGAACGGCGCTCTTGCGAATTGGCGTGCGTTTGCCGTGGATCTGCGTCCGTCCCTCGAGGATCGCCTCGACGAGGTCGTCGCCGTCGATCTCGGCCTTCGTCGGGTTCGCCGAGTCGGGCGCGACGATGACTTCGGTGTACGCCTTTCCAACGTTCGGGAGATAGTGGGCGTCGCTGGCCCCGATCTGTGGATAATCGCGCCGACGCGCGAACGTTCGGGCGCGCCGATTCCGGTAGCCGGTAAACAGCATCGAGTTGTACGTCTCGATCGCGTCGGCGTCGTCGATTCGACGCTTTCGGACACCGTGACGGCTGCGCTGGAACGGGTGTGGGACGATCGCGACGCCGCCCGACTCGCGGACGGTTTCGACGGTCTGCATGAACGGCTGGCCCGGATCGGGGCGTTTTTCGACGCCGACCGCGAGCAGGTGGCCGTGCCGGGTCGAGACCTCGACGCCGGGGATACCGATCAGTCCGTACTCCGGCGCGAGGTCGGCAGCACGGCGTGATTCGCCGATTTCGTCGTGATCAGTGATGACCACCCCGTCGAGTCCGATATCGGCAGCGTGCTCGAGAATGAGTTCGATCGGTTCGTGCCCGTCGTAGGACTCGTCGGAGTGGACGTGAAAATCGATCGCAAACGGAATCTGAGTTGTCATTGGAGGTCGCAGATAGCTGGGAGCGGAGTCGCTACCGGCAATACCTCGTTGCCCAGTATAAACACTGTGCTGCCGATCGGAATACCCACCCCCTGGATTCAATATAGCATTATCGGGTGTACGGTGGTAGATTACCCGCGCTCGAGAACCGGCGGCGCGAAGCCCGGCGCGTCCGCAGACGCGGATGCGCGCCGAACACGTTCGTTACCGTGGGTGCAAACACCGGTGCAACGCAATCGATGCGAGCAGTAACGTCACCCGTACCCAGTGGCACCCTCCTCCCGACCAAATCGCACGCGAGAGCGGGCCACCCGGCCGCGGTCCGAGAGGGACCATCGACGTCGGCGACGAGCGAATGCGATCGTCGGCGTGTGTCGCTGCGCTACGTGGACGTGGACGAGTGGGACAGCCCCTGCGGAACGAGATCGGAAAGACGGACGCTATCCAGCACGTCGTCGACTTTGGACGGCCCGTCGACCGCCGAGACGGTGTCGTGAATACGCCGCATACACTCGAGCAGTCCGTCGACCGCGGCCCGGCGCGTCGAGACGCGCCCGATCGATCGGGTGATCGCCCGGTCCACCATGAAGTACCGATACCGGAGCTCCCAGCACCGACAGAGGCCGAGTCCGGGATGCGATCGATCGGCGACGGTACTGTCCGCGATCAGTTCGATCGGCGGATTGCTGTGCCGATAGATGAACCGATCATCGCCGTGCTCCGCAAGCCCCCATCTCGGCGGCAACGCTTCCCGAGGGATGGGGGCCTGGTCAACAGCCATGTGCAGCGGTATCGCCCAGAGCGGGAGTGTCCGTTCCGCTTGCGTACGCTGGCTTCATTATACGGAGTCCGTACCGTTTCAACGCGCTGGCATACCGACCGCACGCCGTCGTGTCGACCGGTTCGATGCCGTCTCGAGCGTCTCCGACCGCTTCCGCGGGGATCCGATAGACGACGAGCCGATGCGGACGAACGGGACACGATCGAGCGACGACGACGGAATCGGCGAACGAAGTGAAATTGGGGGGACACGTCGTTCGAATCGGCGGGAACGCCCGGGAGCGGGGACGATCGTCCGACTTTTGTCTTCGCTCGTACTGGTGACGGATATGGCCGACTTCGATCCCGAGAAATTCGAGGACAAGTACGCGAACTACTTTCCCGAACTCCAGCAGGCGTACAAGAACGCGTTCAACCGAATGAACGACCGCTACGATTCCCAGCTCGTCCACGCGATCGACCAGCAGGTGCTCAACGAGAGCGAGCCCTTTTACGACGGCGACGGCGAGTTCCGCGTCGAGCTGCCGGACGAGCCCTACGATCGGCTCTCGGGTGTTCTCGTCGACGAAGAACGGTTCGAGGAGGTCCTCGAGATCCACGTGGAGGAGATCGAGACCGAACTGCGACGCGTCTTCGGATTCGCCTGATCCCCGACTACGGCCGTCGCAGACGGCGGCGGCCGAACAGGGAGGACGGAAGGTTTAGGGGGGCTGATACCCAAGGGATTTCTATGAGTACTGAGACCCAGAACGACGGCGACGACCTCGAGGAGCGCGTGACGAACTTCCTCCGCCGTAACTTCCCCCAGATTCAGATGCACGGCGGGAGCGCGGCGATTCAGGACATCGATCGCGAGACGGGCGAGGTGAGCATCGCTCTCGGCGGTGCCTGCAGTGGCTGTGGGATCTCGCCGATGACGATTCAGGCGATCAAGAGCCGGATGGTCAAGGAAATCCCCGAAATCGAGACGGTCAACGCCTCGACCGGGATGGACGGCGGTGGCGACACGGGCGGCATGAGCCCCTCGTTCCCCGGCGAGACCGTCGACGACGGCGAAGCCGACGAAGGGCCGGAAGCACCGTTCTAACGGGCCGTTCCTCGCGCGCGATTTCGACTGGCGGGTTTCGTTTTCGACGCCGTTCGACTCTCGATAGCGCCCGCTTTCGGGAGCAAGTATCGTGATCGATACCGATCCGGACTCACGCGTCCCGGCCGTTCGGACCGAGTGAATTCGAGACGGCGTCTCGTCTCAGCGCAGGTCGCGACCGCGTTCCCAGGTCCTGACCAGCGCCGCGAGCGTGCGGTTCGTCGGCACCTCGAGCCGATGGTCGGCTGCGCGGTCGACGACGTAGCCGTTGATGGCATCGATCTCGGTGCGCCGGTCGGACAGGATATCCTGGTGCATCGACGACGTGTTCGCCGCCGTCGCTTCGGCGACGGCTTCTAGCTCGGCCATCGCCTCTCGATTCGAAAGCGAAACGTCGCAGGCGCGAGCGAGACGGGCCGTTTCGCGGGCCGCCGCGCGTGCGAGGTCGTGGGCCGGCTCCGCCGTGATCGCCCCGTTTTCGGTCGCAGTCAGCGCCGTCACGGGATTGATTCCGGCGTTGACCGCGAGTTTCTCCCACAGGCGGCGGGGCATGTCGTCGGCGACAGTCGTCTCGAGGCCGGCGGCTGCGAAGGCCTCGCCGACCCGCGCCGCGTGTACGGACTGCCCGCCCTCTCGGGCGCCCAGAACGATATCGCCGTGACCCGTGCATTCGACCACGCCGGGAGCGCGGCGGACCGCTCCGTACGTCGCAGTCCCTGCGAGTACCGGACCGTCGAGTCGCGAGGCGAGCGTCGCTTCGTTGCCCATCCCGTTTTGGAGGGAGAGGACAACGTCGACCGACCCCGTCGCGAGCGCGTCGGCAGCCGAGGCCGTGTCGAACGATTTGACCGTCACGACGGCGAGATCGGCCTCGAGATCCGTTCCGTCCGTCGTCACCCCCGGGAACACGCGAGAGGGGCCGTCGGCGAACGCACCCTCGAGGAGCAGTCCCGATTCGCGGATGGCGCGAGCGTGGTCTTCGCGTGCGACGAGAGTGACGTCGTGGGCGTGTGCGAGTACCCCGCCGACGAGACTGCCGAGACTGCCGGCACCGAAGACGGCGATTTTCATGGGGCGAATTCGAGCGGATGGTACTACAGTATCCCGGTTCGCGTCGGGCAGAGCCTCGATTGAGGCGCGTCTCGCCGGTGGCACCCATCGATAGTGACGGCGCGTCGAACGGCCGGTTGCGCATAGTAATAAGTGATAAAAATTAAGTACACCAATAGTAATTTTTCGATATGGCGCGAAATCGGCTAAATCGACGGACGGTACTGAAAAACGGCGCAGGAATCGCAGGACTGAGCGTCCTCGGCGGGTCGGCAACCGCGTCGGAAGCGAACACCGAGAGCGGCCGCATCAGCGGCCCGGACTACGGTGGCTCCGCGGTTGGATTCGAGATCACCGACGTCGACGGTGGTGGGACTCTCATCGAAAACGTGTCCGTCTACGAGACGCCGATGCTCGCCGATCTGCACACGGTGGTGTGGGACGAGGGGTGGGAACTCGTCAAAAACACCCGCGATGACGCGTTTAGGCACTACGTGAGCACCGACGACGGGGCCCCTGGCGGAACGGCGATCGTGACGTTCGAATACGTCAATCCGTACGAGGCGATCGTCAAATACTGGCCGGTACTCACGCAGCGAGCCATCGCGAGCGCCGCTCGCCCCGCATTGCTCGTCGAACAGGAACTCGAGCTCGGGTCGTATTCGCCGATTCGGTACGGGGGAAGCCCGGGTCTCCGGCACACGATATACACGATCGCGAATCCCACGATCGGTACCGAGGCGACCAGTGGCGTGGTGACTGAAAAACGTGGCTACGATGCATTCGTCGCGAGTACCGACGCGTACAGCGTTGCGATCGTCCAGCGATGCGTCGAACCCGACGTGCGGACCGGTTTCGACGGCCACCGTGTCGGCGACGTGGGCGTCGCGCAGGGCACAGACCGAAGCGCCTGGGTCGACATTTACGAGGAAGCAGACGGGTGGATCGACCGAAATTTCGCCAACGAGGGCGATATCGACTTCGGTGCCGGCCTGTACGTTGGCGGCGACCAGGATGCCGGCGCCATCACTCCAGTGCCGACGTGGCGAACCGGGATCGGCTTCGCCACCAGCAACGGTGTGGCGATCGACAACGCGATCGCGACCGTCGAAGACGGCTACGAAA
This sequence comes from Natrinema caseinilyticum, assembly GCF_024227435.1. Classification (GTDB taxonomy): domain Archaea; phylum Halobacteriota; class Halobacteria; order Halobacteriales; family Natrialbaceae; genus Natrinema; species Natrinema caseinilyticum. The sequence goes on along the minus strand of NZ_CP100445.1, from coordinate 2,440,891 downwards.
CGGAACGAAACCGGTACTGAGACCGGTTCGAGACGGTCACCACTCGAAGGACCGATCGTGCGTCGATTCCGAGACCGAGCCGATCGGTCGACTCTCGACTCGAGTCGTCGCGACCGACGAACCGGAGACCGGACTCGGTTTCAGTCCTCGGTCCAGTAGTAGAGGTCTTCGCGACCGGCACCGCAGGCCGGACACGTGTCGGGGAGGTCGCTATCCAGGCGTCCCATCTCGCCACACTCCCAGCAGCGCCACATCAACTCCGCCTCGCCGAACTCGTGACCGGAACGGACGTGTTCGACGCTCAACCCCTCGAAGCCCTCCCGGAGTGTGACGTAGAGTCCGTCTTCGTCGACGCCCCGTATGCGTCCGATTTCCGTGCCGTCTTCCGTGTACACCGTCGTTCCGAACGCCAGTTGAGGCTGTTCGTCTGGCATGCGAGATGGTACATCGTTGACCATGATAAACTCTATTGCGCTATATCGAATGTAACAGCCACCGGAAGAGATGGTCAGCCCGCCTGAGCGTCGCAGTCCTCCATTCGGCCGGGTCAACCCTCAGACGGGCTCCGATCGGACCGGTTCAGTCCTCGGTCCAGTACATCAGGTTCTCCTTCGGACGCCCGCAGTTCGGGCACTCGTCGGGAAGCCCGTCGTCGATTTCGCCCATCTCGCCACACTCCATGCAGCGCCACATCAACTCCGCTTCGCCGAACTCGTGGCCGGCCCGCGCGTGTTCGACACTCATCGCCTCCACGCCCTCGCGAGTCGTCACGAAAAATCCGCCCCGCTCGAATCCGCGGACCTGCCCGAGTTCGGTACCGTCCGCGTTGTAGACAGTCTCCCCGAAGTCGACCTCGAGAACCTCCTCGACTGCTTCCTGATCGCCCTCTCTCGCAGGTGTTTCTCCCATACGTGGGCAAGTCCAGCGACGCGGATAAAGCCCAAGCGCGCATTGTTCGAGGGTAGTCGATCGAAAGCAGGTAGCAAACGTGAGGTGCCTCGGGGTCAAGTGGTTCGAAAGGCCGAAGGCCTTTCGTCATCACGAGAGAGCGAAGCTCTCTCGGACGACCCCGAGGCTTCCTGTTTCTGTGACGGAACTTGCGAACCCGTGTCTCGGTGACACGCTTCCACAGCGGTTCCAGTCCCCACAGGCGTGGATTCGGCGTCTCCCGAGCCTACTTGGTAGCGACGACGGGTCGTCTGACCGTCCTTGTTTTCGGACACTATAGTAGTCTTTGAAACGATTTACTCACCGATCGCACTGAAGCGGCCAGCGAATCTTCGCTGGCCGCGAATTCGCGATCGGGGTGTGCATTGACTTTCAAAGACTACTATAAGCCAGACGAGTGGTGTGTCGTCACGTCACTTTGTTTACTCGCTTACAACGTAATGGATTGTATCACGAGTTGTCGGCTTCATCCCCGAGGTCAAGCCTCGGGGCGTTCGCCTTGCCATTCTGTAAACGGTAATGACGGTCACGGCAGCCAATGGTAAATGTCCCCACGGTAATAGAAAACGATATACACTCTCCGGATAGAGACTCGACGTATGATAGTTTGTCTCACTCAATCTAGATCAGATGCTGTGTCTGCGTTCGACGGAGACTCTCACGACGGAGTCGAACCGAAACGGGTGCTAAACGGTTGTGACCCGAACGAGAGGACGGTCGTCGGTCGGCACACCGAAGACGTGATCCGCTCATGAGCGGGACCGGTGTCGCCACTATCGGCGACTGTCGGATCGCCTACCGGCGAGCGGGAACGAGTGGGCCCGCCGTCGTCCTCTGTCACGGCGCGGGAATCGACGACGCGACCGTCTCGTGGCGGCACACGATCGACTCGCTCGCCGACGACTACCGCGTCTACGGGCTCGACTGGCCGGAATACGGGAGCAGCACGGGGAACGTCGAGCACACGATCGAATCGTACATCGACGTCCTCGACGGATTCCTCGAGACGCTTCCCGACGAGCGCGTGTCGCTGGCCGGGATCTCGATGGGAGGCGGTGTCGCACTCGGCTACGCGCTCGCAAACCCCGACCGTATCGAGCGGTTGGCGCTCGTCGACAGCTACGGCCTCGGGGGACACCTGCCACGGGCCCTCCCGTGGAAGATCGTGGCCCAGTTCCCCGGCGTAACCGAGTTCGGAAAAATCGCCGCAAGCACTACCCCGGCGAGCGTTCGGATGGTTCTCGATAATCTCGTCGCGGACGCCGATGCGTTGCCCGAACCCTTCGTCGAGGACGTCCGAGCGAAGCTGATGGAACCCGGTTCGATACAGGCGTTCAAGGAATTTCAGGGGAACGAACTCTCCTTCAACGGCCGCGTCGCGACGAACTTCGCCGACGACCTCGAGTCGCTCCCGGTCCCGACGCTCCTGGTACACGGGAAAGACGATCCGCTCGTCCCCGTGGAGTGGTCGATACGCGCAGCGGACCGGATTCCGGACGCGAAACTCGATCTGGTCGACGACTGCGGCCACTGGACACCTCGAGAGCGACCGGAGTGGTTCAACGAGCGCCTGCGTGAGTGGCTCCCGGAGGAGCGGGGCGCGCCGAAACCGCAGTACGCCAAGGCGAAAATGCCCGGCGTTACTCGAGTCAACAGCGATTAGCCGAGGTGTCGGTGAAACGCCGTGCATCGCGGGCGTTCCGCGTCCGTTCGACGGAAACGGGCAGTGGAGGCACCGACATCCGCCGTGACCGAGGGCGGAAGCCGAGCAAGTAAGCCGACGATTGCTCCGAAACGTACCGACGGGGAGAGCGGAGCGCGTTCGATCGAAATGGTGCCGAGCGCGGTCGCTTCGTGATCGCACGCGGAACGGAATGCTATTGCACGAATCGAGGCGCTAAGGCGCCTCCCTCGACGAGCGAACGAAGCGAGCGCGCGAGTAGGGAAGGGAAGTTTACATGAAATCCTCGATCCCCGACTGCTTGTTCTTGTCGTTCTCGAAAATGCTCTCGAGCGAGCGTTCCAGGACCTCCAGCCGTTGTTTCGTGTAGTCCCGGCAGTCGTACTCCTCGGCGACCTGGATGGCGGTCTGCATGTACTTGTTGACCGATCCCTTGTGAACGGTGAGGTTGACGCGGCCCCCGCACTCGCGACAATCGCCGGTCAGGGGCATCCGTCGGAACTTCTCGCCGCAGTCGAGACACCGCGTTTCCTGCCTTGAGAACGCCCGCAAGTTGCCGATCAGGTCCGGCAGGAAGTGGTACTCGATGACCCGCTCGGCGACGTCGGTCTCGTCGACCGCCTCGAGCTTGCGCGAGAGCTCGAGTTGCGCGTCCATCTTGTCCATCATCGACCCCAGCGTCTTGTACGCCGAGAGGTCGGGGCCCATCGCGATGTTCGTGGTGTCGTGGGTGTGTTCGAAGCCGGTGTACTCCGTGTCGGTGCCGAGCGTGTCCTCTGCGATCTCGACGTCGACGTCCTCGGGGTCGGCCTGCTCGCGGGTCGCGAGGTAGAACTCGCGGGGATACTGCGAGACGACGTCCATGTTGTGGGCCTCGTCGTCGATTTCGGACGGATCGATTCTCGAGGACATGACGAGGGGCGCGTCCATCTTCCCGCCCCGTTGATCCGGTAAGAAAGATTTACTGAAGTTGAGAAGTCCATCGAGAAGCAGCATGACGCAATCTTCGTCACCATCGCAATTGCGTCTTTTCGCGGCGTGAAAGTACGGATGCGCGTATCCCACGGCCGCGCTCGTGAATCCGATCACTCTCCCGACAGTTGCCGCCGACGTGTGGGGAGCCATCCCGAAGACGAGTTCGCCGACGAGTTCCTGGCGGTCCTCGAACTCGTAGAACGGCTCGAGGCCGTAGTACTGCTCGAGCAGGTCGTCGATGAAGTCGGCGGTCTGGAGCATGTGTTCGGCCGCGCCGTCCGAGAGGACGATGTCCTGGACTCTGAGTTCGACCAGTTGGTCCTCGTGAGTGAGCGATTCGCCGTGGATGTCGGTTTCGTAGCCGAGCGCCTGCAACTGGCCGACGTCGACGTCGAGTTCGCTCGCGCGGACGGCAGTGACCGGCAGGTCGGTCATATCGTAGCGGACGGTGCCGTCTTTGAACGCGCTCACGTCGTGTTTCGCCCGCAGGATCCCCTTTTCGATGGGTTCGGGGATCTTGTTCGTCGACGTGAGTCCTTTGACCCCCTTGAGGATCTCGAAGGCGTTCTCGCGCTCGCCGACCGACTCGAGGGCGCTTCGGAACTCGTCGTTGATGTCGATCTCGCGCGGTTCGACGCAGGTCGCCTCGCGCTCGCAGCGCGAACACTCGACGCGGCCGGCGTCGTCCGGTTCGACCCGCTGATCGCAGTCGCGACAGCGGTAGTCCGGGGTGGTGCGTTCGTCACACTCCGGACAGCGGTTCTTGAACGTCTCGGTCCCGCAGTTCTCACAGCGCTGGCGACCGATCCCGATTTCGACGACGCCGGGCGTGTCCGACATCGTCTCGGCGTACTTTGCCGCGTCGGCGACGTTACGCTGGGCGCCGCCGGCTTCCCCGATGGGAAAGAGCGTGTGGACCGGCGGGCTCAGGTCGCGGCGCTCGGATTTCTCCGGCCGGCCCATCCGATTGCCGATCCGAGTCGGCGCTCGCTCACGGACCGCGAACGGGGCGACCTCGTTGACCGCCTCGATGGCGTTGTCGCCCTCGGTCTCGTGGCCCCACGTTCGAGCGCGTTCGGAGAGATCGTCGTCGACCCAGGTGCGCTCGAGTTCGATGGCCGGGGCGTCTTCCCTCGCATCGGATTCCATCGCGGCCCCGTCGGCGACCGCCCGGCGCGGGGTACAGCCGAGCGTTCGGACGAACGGACGCCAGTCGTCGATCTCGATCCGGCCCTCGCTCTCTCGCTGCCGATGCTCGACGACGATCGTCTCGAGGGCGTCGCGGACGAGATCGGTATCCTCGAGGACGAGCGTCCCGCCGTCGCACGTTCCGTCGCCGTCGCCGCTTCTCCCGCCCTCGATTCGGCCGTCCGACACTGCCGCCGCGAGGCCGCGAAACGAATCGACCGAGAGGTCGTGCCAGAGGGGCGTGTATTCGGGATGCAGCGGTGCATCGTACTCGAGCGCCCACTCGAGGGCTTCCGCGGGATCGGGGAACTCGAGGTCGATGCGAGGGTCGTCCTGGAGAGCCTGGACGTCGGCCCCAGCGGCCTCGAGATCCTGCACCCACCACTCGTAGGTGTACGAGGCGGGCGCGAGCGGGTGGTTGTTCTCGACGAACTCGCCGTAGTTGACGAGGTACTCGCCGAGGTCGAGAATCTTCTCGACGCCGTTTCTGATCTCGAGGGCGTCCTCGGGGTCGTCGATCCGACGGACGTCGCCGTTCGCCAGTTTGATCGTCGGGCCCTCGAGGGAGTCGACGGGAACGACGCCGGCGGCCTTGCCGGGCCGTTCGGTCTTGATCTGGGTGCCCGTCGCGAGGAAGTCGTCGACGAGGTGCATCGCGGCGGGGTGGACGCCGGCGGTGGCGAAGCCGTGGTTGCGCGCCCGGCCGTAGCGCAGGCGAAAGCCGCCCTTGGCACAGGGATGGGAGAAGACGGGACGGCCGGCGATCAAGTCACGGAGGAATTTCTTGGATTTCTCGACGCGCGGCGGGCCCTCGCGTTCGTCGCCGGAGTCGTCCGCATCGCCATCGTCGCTTACAGCGGTCTCGTCGTCTTCGCTCCCGTCGTCACCGTCGTCGTCACCGTCGCCGTCGGACGCGCCGGTCGCGCCGTCCTCGTCGTCCTCGTCGTCGCCCTCGGTGTCGTAGTAGGTGCCGTCGATGAGATCCTGGAGCCACGGCCAGTCGATTTCGTCGAGATTGCGGGTGTAGCGTTGAATTTTCGGCGCCTTCAGCGCGATCCCCTCCGCGAGGACGAGACACATGCCACCGCGGGCGCTGTTGGTATCGACTCGTTCCAGATCCCGAAACCCCGATACCTCCTCGTCGCCCGTCGCTTCGCCGTCCAGCATGATCGGCATGTGCTCGGCGATGAACTTCGTCTCCGTGTCCTTCGGCGTGTACTGGAGGCCGGTCTCCTTGTCGTAGAGGGAAATTTCCTCGGCGTAGCGTTCGATCTCCTCCTGTCGGGCGACGAACTGTTCGATACCGACCAGTGCGCGCGTGTAGTCGGCCACGAGGACTGACAACGCCTGCGCGGTCCCCCCCGCCGAGCGGATCGGTCCGGCGTAGTAGACGTTGACGAACTCGGTTCCGTCGTCGTTCGTGAGGATTTCGACTTTGTCGATCCCCTCGATGGGCGCGGCGACGACACCCTCGGTCAGCAATGCGACGGCGGTCCGAACCGCGCCTTCGACCTTGCCCGCTTTCGTCTCGTAGTCGCCGACGCGTCCCTCGGCGAAATCCTCCGCGAGCGCGAGGGCCGCCTCTTCCCTGCTCATTTGCCCCTCGAGTTCGCGAACTCGCTCTGCGACGCCGTCGATTCCGAGAATGTTCTCGACGCGGTCGGCCATGTCCTGTGCGACCGGTATCTCGACGTCGGGTGTCGGATCGCCACCGCGTTCTTTGGCTCGCTCGGCCACGTCGAACGCGTCCTCGAGTTGCGATTCCAGGCGTTCGAAGTACCGTTCGTCTTCCGCGCGCATGTCAGAGCCAGAGATCGAGTTCGGTGACCGCGTCGTACTCGCGCTCGAGGGGCTCCTCGAAGACGCGCATGTGAACCTCGCCGGCCCAGACCGTGGCCTCGTTCAGGTGACCGGCGACCGCATCACCGTCCGGGTCCGACAGGACCGCGTGGGTGTGTGCGAACCGCTCGTCCTCGAGCCAGGAGACGTTCCCGGTACAGCTCGCGACCTCGAGTGGCTCGTCGAACTCGATCGGATAGTACTCGCACTCGTCCTGATCGTAAAACCAGAGTTCGGCGTCCTGGACCGCCCCGAGAGCGGTAAACCAGGCGGCGTCGGCGTCGACCGCGTCCGCGAGCGACTCGATCTCCGCCCGCCAGTCGGCACCCGTCTCGAGACGGGCGACATATTCCGCCGCGGTCTCGACGGCTCGATAGTTCATACGCATGTACTGTGTGGGCCGATAGAAAAAGGTCACCGTTCCCTGAGTGGCGAACGCCGGCGACTCCCTAGTAGGGATGCGTATACTAACTAGAAATCACCGAAGCTTCCGATCGGCGCCCCGGTGCCGGGTGCGTATAAGCTGATGCCCTAAATAGTTAATAAGGTATAGCTTTTTTATGCCCGATGCGGCATAAATGGGGACGATACCAAAACTTATATTAGATTCCTCAATCCAGTTGTTACGGTATGTCACACCAATTGCCAGAGATAACCCGGCGAGGTCTCCTCGGCTCGGGTGCTGCCGTCTCGGCGGCGGCGATCGCAGGATGCATCGGTGGGAGCAGTGACGATGGCGACAACGAACTCTACTTCACGCAGGAGAAGGGGTGGGCGTATAAGTTCGACCCCATCGTCGCGAACGGTGTTCCGACCGCGCAGGTAAACGAGCAGATCTACGAGGGTCTGTACACGTACAACGAAGATGCGACCAACTCCCTCGTCCCAGTGCTTGCGGACGGCGAGCCGGAAGTGAGCGACGACGGGCTGACTTGGACGATCGGGATCAAAGACGAGGCGACCTTCCAGAACGGCGACGACGTCACCGCGGAGGACGTCAAGTACTCCTTCGAAGCGCCGGTCAAGGAGGAGACGGAGAACGCCGCCGAGGTCAACATGATCGATAGCATCGAGGCGGTCGACGACAAGACCGTCGAGTTCACCCTCAAATACCCCTACGCGGCGTTCAATACCGTGGTCATCGCGAATATCGTGCCGAAATCCGAACGCGACGGGAATGAAAAGGATTTCGGACACAGTCCCGTCGGGAGCGGCCCGTTCCAGTGGGTTGAATGGGAGGACGGCCAATACGTTCTGCTCGAGCGGTGGGATGACTACTGGGGCGAACAGTCCCCCAACATCTCGGGTGTCGAGTTCGACTTCGTCACGGAACAGTCCACGCGCGTGACCGGGCTCGAGACCGGCGAGAGCGACGTCATCGAGACCGTCCCCCCACAGCTTTGGGAGGACGTCAAAAACATGAACAACGCGTCGATCGCATCGAGTCTCGGTATCGGGTACTTCTACCTGGCGTTCAACTGTAACGAAGGACCGACCGCCGACCCGCAGGTGCGCGAGGCCGTCGACTACGTGTTCTCGATGGACGACGCGGTCGAGAGCTTCGTCGAACCCGCCGGAGTCCGCCAGTACAGCCCGTTCCCGCAGTCGGTTGTCGACGCGTGGGACTTCCCCGCTGACCAGTGGGCAGAGATTCCGCACGACCGCGATATCGACCAGGCCACGCAACTGTTCGAGGACGCGGGCGTCGACAAGGATTACGCATGGAACATCATCGTCCCACCGGATGACATGCGCGAAGCGATCGGCCAGTCCGTGAGCAACGGTCTCAAGGAAGCCGGCTTCAACAACGTCACGTTCGAGCGCCTCGAGTGGGGTACCTTCCTCGACCTGTACGCCACGGGGAGCGAGGACGACTACAACATGTTCACCCTCGGGTGGTCCGGATCGCCCGACCCCGAAGCGTTCACCTATTACCTATTTGCGCAGGAACTCGAGGGCTCCACGAACGGAACGTACTACAGCAACGACGAGGTCGACCAGCTGATCATGGACGCGCGCGAAGAGCCCGAGCAAGAGGCGCGCCGCGAGATGTACATCGAGGCGACGAATACGATTCTCGAGGACCGCGTGCACCTGCCCGCCTACAATACGTACAACAGCTACGGCGTGGCGAATTACGTCAGCGACTTCACGTCGCACCCGAGTTCCGCGATAATCCCGCTGTCGACGGGCTACAATAACGTCAACGTCGAGTAATTGACGCAGATTGGGAAAGAAACGGATCTGTCGACGGCAGACGACTTCAAATATCGAAAATTCAAATGTGGTAGGATGGTAGAATTAGTGCAGAATCACACGAGAGGGTGAGTATCCATGAGTTTACTTCGGTACACGGCGTGGCGAATAGTACAAGCGGTACCGGTGCTGATCGGGATCCTGACGATCGTGTTCTTCCTCGTCAACGCTATCCCCGGCGACCCGGTATCCATCATGCTCGGGCCGTCGCCGGGCGTAGAACAGATCGCCGAAGTGCGGGCCAAGTATGGGCTGAACGAGCCGGTCCATGAGCGATACCTGAATTATCTCGCTAGCGTTGCGCAAGGAGACCTCGGTGAGAGCATCAACGTCAATTCCGGAATGCCGGTGACCAAACTCATCATGAATCGGCTTCCGATCACGCTGTTGCTAACCGTATCGGCGTTCGCGTTCGCGATCGTCACCGCCATTCCGCTGGGGATTATCTCCGCCAAGCGGCGAAACGAGCCGACCGATCACGTCGCACGGATCGTCTCGCTGATCGGCGTCTCAACACCGTCGTTCTGGATCGGGCTGATGTTGATCATCGTCTTCGCCACTCATCTCGACCTGTTCCCCTCGCGGGATCTCGTCATGCCGTGGACCGAACCGGGAACCGGAAGCCGGGTGACGCGTAGGGCTGATAGCCAGCTAGAGATCATCTCTCTCTCGATCAGGCATCTGATCCTGCCGATGATCACCCTGGGAACGCTGCAGATGGCACAGATCACGCGGATCGAACGATCGACGATGGTCGATACGTTACAGGACGAGTACATCAAACTCGCCCGCGCTTACGGCGTTTCGGAACGGACGATCATCCGCAAACACGCGTTCAGACCCGCCCAGCTTCCGGTCATTACGATTATCGGCCTCGGTCTGAGTACGGCGCTCGGTGGGGCAGTGCTGACCGAGACCGTCTTCGGAATAAACGGGATGGGGCGGTTGATTATCCAGGGAATCCACCAACGGGACTACCCTGTCGTGATGGGAACGACGATCGTGTTCGGTGTCACGTACCTCGTCGGCGTTATCATTACTGACATCTCGTATGCGTACATCGATCCCCGAGTCAAATACGGTGATCAAGAATGACGGAACGAATCAACGAAGGTGATAAACAATGGCAGTGACAGACCACCAACGCGATGACGCCTCCTCGGACGAGGGGCCCGTCCAAAGTGAGACCGAAGAGGTCAAGGCGGAGGTCGGACTCTCGTATACGTTGACGCAGGTCAAACAGGACACGACCGCTCGAATCGGCCTGTACATCATCGGTTTCATGTGCGCCCTAACGATCTTCACGACCGTCGATGCCGTCGTGTTCGACTACGGGTTCGCGAAGACGTTCCTCCACGATCCGGTAAGCGATCCGGACAACATCAACGAGTTGCGATTGCTCCCGCCGGTCGGCATGGGCGGCGAACTCAAGTATCCGCTCGGAACCGACGCCCGCGGTCGAGACATCTTGACCCGTCTCATCTATGGTACGCGGATCGCGATGACGGCAGGCTTTTTCGCAACCGTCGTGGGGTTCGTTGGTGGGACGATCATCGGCGCCGTCTCCGGGTACTACGGCGGCCGAGTCGACGACGTGCTCCAGCGAATCACGGAGACGATGTACGCGATTCCGTTCCTCGTGCTCGTGATCGCGATCATGGCCGTTCTCGGAAACAACATCTGGTTCGCGGTCGTCGGCGTCGGAATCGCGTCTATCCCCGTGTTCAACCGGCTGATCAGGTCCCGCGTCGTGAGCATTCGCGAGGAAGAGTTCATTGAGGCCGCGAAAGCAGCGGGCGTCAAAGACCGAAACATCATCCTCAGACACGTCATCCCGAACAGCTTCGCGCCGGTGCTGGTTCAGTCGACGTTACAGATCGGCTACTCGATTTTGACCATCGCTGGGCTGTCGTTCCTCGGATTCGGCGCACAGCCACCGACGCCGTCGTGGGGCCAGATGCTCGCCGGGTCGCGCAACCACCTGATCAACGCCCCGACGTTCAGCATCTGGCCAGGCCTCGCGATCCTGATTACTGTCATCGGTTTCAACCTGTTCGGTGACGGCCTGCAAGACGCACTTGACCCACGGATTGATAACTGATCATGAGCGCTGACCCACTACTCGAAGTTCGCGATCTCAAAACGCAGTTCTTCACAGATTCAGGCACCGTTCGCGCCGTCGATGGCATCTCGTTCGACGTCTACGAGGGCGAGATCGTCGGCCTCGTCGGGGAGAGCGGCGCCGGCAAGAGCGTCGCCTCGATGAGCCTGCTACGGCTCGTCGAGAGCCCCGGCGAGATCGTCGCCGGCGAAATCACCTACAAGGGCGAGACGCTCGTCGGCCTCGAGGAGGGCCCCGACGGCGAGCTTCGGGAGCGCGACGACATGCTCTCGAACGAAGAAATCCGGACCCGGATCAGGGGCAACGAGATCGCGGTGATCTTCCAGGATCCGATGGAATCGCTCAACCCCGTCTTCACCGTCGGCGGACAACTTCGGGAGTTCATCGAACTCAACCGCGACATCCCGGAGGACGAGGCCCGCGAAGAGGCGATCGACATGCTCCGGGAGGTCGGCATTCCAGATCCGGAAGAGCGCTACGAAGAGTATCCCCACCAGTTCTCCGGGGGAATGCGCCAGCGCGTGCTCATCGCGATGGCACTGGCCTGCGAACCCAGCCTCATCATCGCCGACGAACCGACGACGGCGCTCGACGTGACGGTGGAAGGTCAGATCCTCGACCTCGTCGACGAACTCCAGGCGAAGTACGGGACGAGCTTTATTTGGGTTACACACGACCTGGGCGTCGTCGCGGAGATCTGCGATCGGGTGAACGTCATGTACCTCGGGGAGATCATCGAGCAAGCGCCCGTCGACGAGTTGTTCTACGACACCATGCATCCGTACACGAACGCCTTACTCAACTCGATGCCCCGGCCGGATCGAAGCGTCACGGAACTCGAGGCGATCAAGGGAGTAATGCCGGAAGCGATCAATCCCCCCTCGGGTTGTCGGTTCCACCCACGCTGTCCCGATGCACGGGACGTGTGCAAGCAAGTCCACCCCGACACGAAGACCGTCACCGACGACGGCGGCAAGCCGCATCGAGCGGCCTGCGTGAAACACGACGAGTTCGACGTTAGCTACGACGAGAGTCCGCCGCTCGAGCGTGCTCGGAAGATCGGCGAGCCGGAATCCAAATTCGCGCCGAATCCGGCCGGCGATGAGCGCGGAGGTGGCGGCCATGAATAGCGGGATTCGGATGGACGAGGAGAGCAGCTACGACCGGGAGGGGGCGCTGCTCGAACTCGAGGGCGTCAGGAAGTACTTCTCCCAGGGCTCTGGACTGTTCGGGGGCCTGAAGTTCGATTCGGACCGGTTCCCGCCGATCAGCGTCGATCGGAGTACCGTGAAAGCGGTCGACGACATCTCCCTCGAGATTCGCCCCGGCGAGACCCTCGGACTCGTCGGCGAGTCCGGTTGCGGCAAGAGCACGCTCGGTCGGACGATCCTGCGCCTCCTCGAGCCGACGGACGGTGACATCTACTTCAAGGGGGAGAACTTGGCCGACCTCGGCGGCGAGGAGCTTCGCCAGACGCGGTCGGACATGCAGATGATCTTCCAGGACCCCCAGTCGTCGCTGAATCCCCGGATGAAAGTCGGCCAGATCATCGAGGAGCCGATGCGGGCCCACGACATGCTGGACGACGAGGGTCGAGAGGCCCGGGCGAAAGAGCTCCTCGAGAAGGTGGGGCTCGATCCGCGCCACTACAACCGGCACCCCCACGCCTTCTCCGGTGGGCAGCGCCAGCGGATCAACCTCGCGCGGGCGCTGTCGGTCGATCCGGACTTCGTCGTGTGCGACGAACCCGTCTCCGCGCTCGACGTCTCCATTCAGGCCCAGGTGCTGAACACGATGGAGAAACTCCAGGAGGAGTTCGGCCTCACGTACCTCTTCATCGCCCACGACCTCTCGGTCATCCGCCACATCTCCGACCGCGTGGCGGTGATGTACCTCGGCCACATCGTCGAACTCGCCGACAAAGAGGACCTGTTCGAGAATCCCCAGCATCCCTACACGCGCGCCCTACTCGACTCGATCCCCGTGCCGGACCCGCGGGAAAACGGGTCCAGGGGTGCCCTCCAGGGCGAGGTGCCGAGCCCGGCCGATCCGCCCTCCGGGTGTCGGTTTCGGACGCGGTGTCCGCGCCTGATCGCACCCGACGAGTACGACTGGGCCGACGGGGAGTGGGAGCAGACCCGGGCGTTCATGCGTTCGGTCAAGCGGCGGACGTTCGAGCCGACGTCGGCCGCGGAACTACGGGCCGAGTTCTTCGACAGCGCGCTCCCGCGGGGCGAGGCGGGATCGATCGTCGAAGAGGCGATCGACCACCTCGCGACGGACCGCGAAGCGAGCGACGGGGACGACGAGTCGGTGCGATGGGACGCGGCGACGGACCTGTTGCTCGAGTCCTTCGCCGAGCAAAGTATCTGTGCGCGGAAACGGCCGGCGTACGATATCGAATCGACGAACGGATCGGGCCAGCGGTTCGCGGCGTGTCACCTGCACCGGTGACCGGCCGCGACGGGGACGGAACGATACACTATTTTATATATCCAGATTCGCGTCGTGCCCCGAATCCATACACGACGTTATCGGTGAAATTCAGTTCGGAAAGGCGCTAAAAGACTGCTTTTGTGACCAGTCAATTGGAGGGCGCCACCTCGGAACCCACACGATTTTTCATCTCGAAAACATTTATGAGAACGTCGCACCTCTTTACTCTTGTATGAGTAAACTATTCACAACGGTCACGGCAGGCTCGCAGCGATTCGCGAAGGCACGACGAACGATCGCACACTCCCCCGAGTTCGGCGACGATCGGACGACGGACGAGACGGGCCGCCCCACGACGCGCATTCCGCCGGGCGGCTTCCTCACCGGGTGAGGGCTCGAGTCGATGACCGTAACGCACGGACGAAACCGCACCTTTCTCTCGATTCCGGCCGGCCCGTTCCGCGTCCGTCGACGAAGAGCGGGTTCGAGTCGCTCCCGCCGGATCGATCGGCGCAGAACCGCACCCCGCGCTACTCGAGGGTGATCGTCGTCGAAGCGCTGGGTTGCGTCGCGTCCTCGCGAGTCGCGACGAACGCCCGAATCTCGTACTCGCCCGGGCCCGGGAGGACGGACTCGCGTCGGCCGTCGGACCGCACCTGCTCTATGCGACCGTTCCACGTCACCGACACCCGTTTTCGTTCACCACCGCGGAACTCGAACGATGACGGATCGTGTCGCGTGTAGACGCGTTCGTCGGTGGCCTCGAGGTGCCCGTCGACGGACCACCCCCAGCGACGCTGGCGGGGCGTCGGGAGTTCGACCGGAATCGGGAGCCGATTTTTGAACTCGATATCGATCTCGATCGACTCGTCGCGCTCGTAGACGTCCCGGTCGGTCGCGACGGAAACGGCGATCGCCCGTCGTGCGAGAGACGGCGGGACCAGCGATCCGAGAAACGAGACGACGGTCGGCCTGGAACCGTCGAGGTCGACGTGGGGATCGCCGCTCGCGCCCGGTCCCGTCTCCCCGTTCGATCGAGAACGGTCCATGAGCGAACCGAATGCCGCAGCGTACAAAACGGTGAGGGATCGCGAGAGTACAGGCCGTGAGTGTCCGAAACGGACGAGGAACCCTCTGTCGGACTCGCTCGCCTCGAGTCCGGGAGTGGGTCCGGCGTTCGGATTCTCTCAGCGGCCCGCTCGAATCGATCGTTCGTCGGATTTCCCATACCTTTCGTTCACCGAAGTTACTCCGATGCTTCGGACTTCGCAGTACAAGTGCTTCGAGGTACGAAGTATTGTTGCATGCCGAATGAAACCTGCACTTGTTGTGGAACGGTCGAAAGCCAGCGGACGGGAACGAATTCCGAGACTGAACCGCAGACCGAGGGCGACTCCGGGACCGGAGCAGCGCCCGAGGGGAGAGCCAGCTCTTCGGCCGACCGCTGGCTTGGTGATTCATCGGTCACCGAAGCGACGCTGCCCGACGACGTTCGGTCGGCGATGGAGCGGTTCTTCGGGGACGCCTCGATCGACTCGCTCGAGGACTGGACCAGCGAACTTCGGCGGCGAACCGGCGGCGCACTCGAGGTCGCGGACCTCTGCCACGCCGACGGCGAGACGGACCACTGGGGTGAACTGGACGGCGAGCGGTACTACTTCAGGTGTTTCTACGATACCGTGGCGCTTGCAGAACTGACATCGGAGGCGGTCGAAATCCACACCGTCAGCCCGGAGGGAGCAGCGATCGAGGCTCGCACAACGGGGGACGGAGAGCTGGCCACGACGCCGACGACCGCAGTCGTGTCGTTCGGAACGGCGGTCGATGAGTCGCGTCCGCCGACTACGGCTCCGACGCTCGAAGACGCCTACGAGGCGATCTGTCCGACCGTCCGCGCCTTTCCGACGCGACGCGCGTACGAACGCTGGGCAACAAAGACACCGGTGGCGACCGTCGGAATGCCGCTATCGACCGCGACGGCCGTCGCCATCGAACTCGTCGAATAGCATACCACCGACCCGAGTTATCTCCAGGCCGGAAGCGTTGGCGCATCGTCCGCCTGCATAGAAAGCCAGGCACCGTCGGCGGAGATGTCTGCGATGACGTATTCGTCGCTTGCAGCCGTCGAATCGATCGATCCGACGATCGTGTCATCGGAAGCCACTGCGTCGTGTTTCGTCGCCATGTTTGTTACTGACACTCATCCACATATAAGCTCATCGAATCTGACCGTTCAGCGACGAGACCACTCAGTGATCGATCGAATGCCTGTCCGTGAAACACTGGGTTTATACTCATTTTCGCCGTACCGAGGTGATATGAACGTAGCCGACGCGATGACGCCCCGCGAGGACGTGGTGACCGCCGACCTGCCGGGCACCCGCTCGGACGTCCTCGAGTATCTTCAGGAGCAATCGTTCTCGTCAGTGCCGGTCGTCAAGCCGACCGACAACGGTCCGAAGTACCGCGGGCTGATCTCCCGTGAGACGCTCATCGAACAGCCGGACGAAGACCAGCTCGTCATGCTGATGGAAGAGAACGTGCCGACGACGACCTCGGAGACCCCGCTCGAAGACGCCGCACAGACGATGGTCGAGGCGGGCGCACGGCGTGTGCCAGTCGTCGACGGCGAATTCGAGGGTATCGTCACGGTGACGGACGTGATTCACGCGATCGCAGCCGGAGACCAGGAGACGGACGGAACCGTCGAGTCCTTCGTCAGCCAGGACGTGAACACGACCTACGAGGGGACGCCGTTACGAGTCGCCGAACGAGAGCTCTTCTACGCGAACGTCCCCTACGCCGTCGCGCTGGACGACGACGGAGAGATGAGCGGCGTTCTCACGGAAGTCGACATTCTCGATGTCGCCAGGATCGTCGAGGGTGAAGAGGCGACGGGCGACAACTTCGGCGATCAGGACGACGAGTGGTCGTGGGAGGGAATCAAAGCCGTCGGGAGCCGCTATCTCCCCACGCGTGACATCGAGATCCCGACGGGATCGGTGCGGGAATTCATGAGCGACGACGTCGTCACGGTATCGTCCGGGACGTCCGTCCAGGAGGCAGCACAACGGATGATTAGCAACGATATCGAACAGATTCCGATGATCACGGGCGAGCAGCTGGTCGGCATCGTCTGTGACATCGATCTACTGGAGGCACTCTATGAGTGAGCACGAATACGCGGACGCGGAGGCACCCGACACGACGAGCGAAAAACTGGTCGAACTGGCGAAGCGACGAGGGTACTTCTTTCAGTCCGCGGGGGCCTACGGCGGTGTCGGCGGCTTCTACACCTTCGGGCCCCAGGGTGCGGCACTGAAAGGGAACGTCGAAGACGCCTGGCGCGACCGCTTTGCGGTCGCCGAAGGAAACATGGAGATCGACGCGCCGACGATCATGCCCGAACCCGTTTTCGAGGCCTCCGGCCATCTCGAGGGGTTCGACGACATGCTCGTCGAGTGCCCGGAGTGCGGCGAGAGCCACCGGGCGGATCACGTCGTCGAGGACAACACGGAGTACGAGGACGCGGAAAGTCTCCCGATCCCCGAGGTCGAGGAGGTCATCGCGGAGTACGAACTCGTCTGCCCGAACTGCGGGGCGGGACTCGCGGGCCAGGCCGTCGAAGCCTTCAACCTCATGTTCGAAACGAACATCGGCCCCGGCGACTCCCAGCCGGGGTATCTGCGTCCCGAAACGGCACAGGGCATCTTCGTGGAGTTCCCGCGACTGAAAGAGTACGCCCGCAACCAGCTTCCTTTCGGCGTCACGCAGATCGGGCGCGCCTACCGCAACGAGATCAGCCCGCGACGCTCGATTATTCGCACGCGCGAGTTCACACAAGCCGAACTCGAGTACTTCATCGACCCCGAGGCCGACGATCCGGACCTCTCGAGCGTCGAAGACGTCACGGTAACCCTGTATCCGGCCAGTGAGCAGGACGCCGCAGACGGCACGGAGATCGAGACGACGATCGGCGAGGCCGTCGCGGAGGGAATTATCGCCGACCGGTGGGTCGCGTACTTCCTCGGCGTCGCGAAACCGTGGTACGAGGCGGTCGGCGTCGACATGGATCGGTTCCGCTATCGCCAGCACCTCTCGGGCGAACGAGCCCACTACGCCAGCGACTGCTGGGACGCCGAAAGCGAAATCGACGGGAACTGGATCGAGATGGCCGGGTTCGCCCACCGCGGGAACTACGACCTCTCGAAACACGGCGACCACTCCGGCGACCGGTTCACGATCTTCAAGCAGTACGACGAACCCAAGACCGTCGAGCGCGCCACCGTCGATCCGGACATGAGCTACCTCGGGCCGGAGTTCGGCGGCGACGCCGGGACCGTCGTCGAGAAACTCGAGGAGTTGGCCGCCCGTGATCGCAGCGCCTTCGACGGGGACACCGTGGAAATCGATCTCGAGGGAGAAACGCGCTCTATTCCAGTCGAAACGACGGGATTCTCGGTCGAGGAACAAACAGAGGCCGGCGAGCACATCACGCCACACGTCGTCGAACCGTCCTTCGGCGTCGACCGGGTCGTCTACACCGTGTTGCATCACGCCTACCGCGAGGACGAGGTCGACGGCGAGGAACGGACGTACCTCGAACTCGACCCGGAGGTCGCACCGACGTTCGTCGGCGTCTTCCCGTTACAGAGCGACGACGAACTCGAGACCGAAGCCCGGGAGATCGCCGCGGCCCTGCGGGAAGCGGGACTGTCGGTCACGTACGACGACTCCGGAAACATCGGTCGTCGCTACCGCCGCCAGGACGAGGTCGGGACGCCGTTTTGCGTGACCGTCGACTACGAGAGCCTCGAAGACGAGGCCGTCACGGTCCGCGAGCGGGACACGACCGCCCAGAAGCGACTGCCGATCGAGGACCTGCCAAGCGCACTGCCGGCGATCCGGACGGGCGACCTCGAGTTCGAAGACCTCGAGGGATAGCTGGCTCGACCGCCGACGTCGTCGATCCGGCGGGTGCCCTTTTATATTATATATAGCGTTCCGGAGAACTAACCGACGGACTGAAGGTCACCTCCACTAAGGCACAAACGATGGCCGACGAATTGAAGCGACGGCTCGTCCACGCCAGCGGTTCGGGCCTGGTGGCGCTCTACCTTCTCGGCAGGTCTCTCGAGGTGGGGCTGACGTGGACCCGGTTTCAACTCCTCATGGTCGCCCTCGCGAGCGGGGCGCTCGTCCTCGAGTTCCTGCGACTCCAGGTCGGGCTCAACTGGCGGCTCTATGACGTACTCACCCGCGAGTACGAACAGGACAACCCCGCGGGCTACGCGCTGTACATGATCAGTATGGCGGCAGTCGTGGTGGTTTTCGAGCCGGACATCGCCCTCCCCGCGATGTTGATGCTCTCGCTCGGCGACCCGATCAGCGGCGCCGTCTCGGACAACAGTCTCCAGCGAATCAAGCCCCCGAAGGTCCTCGTTACGATGTTCCTCGTCTCGACGGTTATCGCCATCCCGTTTCTCCCCCTGGGGGCGGCCGTGGTGGCGGCAATCGGCGCGACGATCGCCGACGGCGTGACGCTCGAGATCCGCACGTACATCATCGACGACAACCTGACGATCCCCATCTACGCCGCCTGTCTCGCGTTTCTCGCGCTTAGATTCGTCCCGCTCTAGCGGGCCCGAGGACGGCGAGCCGGTCTACTCGAGCGAGTTACCGGTCGATTCGCGCGGGCGATTCGCCTCGACCGTCTCGAAGGGGACGACGGCTCAGTTCGAAGCCGGCAAGGGCGTCTCGTTCTGGAGCTATCAAGACCGTCGCTGCAGAACGTGGCTAGCTATCGTGTCTCGACTGGGAGTGGTCGACCGCCTCTCGAACGTCAGGGCGTTTCTCGCCGACGGCCGTGGCGTTATTCTCTCCGCGGTTGCAGCCGGCTGGTGCCTCTCGATCGGCATCAGACTCGCGTACCCGGTTCTCCTTCCGTACCTTCGCGATGCGTACGACCTCGATCTGACGACGGCCGGGTTCCTGTTGACCGTCCTCTGGATCTGTTACGCACTGGGGCAACTTCCCGGCGGGTTGCTCGCCGACCGATTCGGCGAGGGCAACATCCTCGTCGCGAGTTCCGTGATCTCCGCGATCACGCTCGGACTCGTCGCCGTCGCCGGCTCCGCGCCGGTCGTCTACCTCGCGACCGCGGCGTTCGGATTCGGGACGGCGCTGTACGGCGTCGCCCGGTTCACGGCGCTGTCCGACATCTATCCGGACAACGACGGCACCGCGATCGGGATCACCATGGCGGCGGGACAGGTCGGCAACACGCTCCTGCCGCTGGCCGCCGGCGCGATCGCATCGGCGCTCGCCTGGCAGTACGGCTTCGGCCTCGTGGTCCCGGCGTTCGCCGCCGTCGCGATCGGCCTCCGACTCGCCGTTCCGTCGCGCACCTCGAGTCCGACCAGCGCCATCGACAGCGTCTCCCTCGAGACGGTCCGCTACGTGGGCGCCGAACTGCGCCGCCCGGAAATCGTCACGGTGGCAGCGATCCAGACCCTCACCTACTGCGTCTGGCAGGCGTTTACGGGGTTCTATCCCACGTACCTCATCCAGATCAAGGGGTTCTCGCAGCCGGTCGCGACGGGTCTCTTCAGTTCGTTCTTCGCGCTCGGAATCGTCGTCCAGCCGCTGACGGGAGGATTGTACGACCGATACGGGATCCGGAAATCGCTCCCGCCGGTCCTCGGTATCGTCGTCCTGTCGCTGGTCGCGCTGCCGTTTCTCGAGGAATTCTGGCCCCTCGTCGGCGGCACGATTCTCCTCAGTAGCATCCTCGGCTACGGGACGATCACGTTGCCGTACATGACCGCGGCGTTTCCGGCCGACATGCGAGGGACCGGACTCGGCCTCCTGCGAAGCATTTACATGACTATCGGCGCGCTGAGTCCGATCATGGTCGGCGCGCTCGCGGATCGGGGCTACTTCGACGGGGCGTACCTCGTCCTGGCCGGGTTCGTGGCCGTCGCAATCGTGTTGACGTGGTGGTTACCCGAGCAGTGATTTTTCCACCGTCATCGCGGACCTCACGCGTTCAACCGCCAGATTTCGAAGTTGAGCACGGCCGCGAACGTCACCCACGCGAGGTACGGCACCAGGAGCGCCGCCGCGCGCCGGTCCACGCGGCGGAACGCGAGGACCGTGGCGGCGATACACACCCAGAGGACGACGATGATTCCGAAGGCGAGCAAGAGCGCCTCGAGCGTGAAGAACGCGGGCGTCCAGACGACGTTGAAGACCATCTGAAGGGCGAACAGCCCCAGCGCGAGGCGGCGGCCGTCGGCGTCGCTACGCCAGACGAGCCACAATGCGACGCCGAGGAGCGTGAATAGCGTCGTCCAGACGACCGGAAACGCGATCGTCGGCGGATAGAACCAGGGCTTTGCGAGACTCCTGAACCAGGCGCTGTCGGGCCTCGAGAGGATTCCCGGGAGCCCGCCGACGACGTTCACCAGGAGGACGAACCCGATCGCGGCGAGGATCGCGTCGACGTTCGGGAGTCGGCGAGTGCTCACTCGAGTGTCCATACACGGTCTAGGCCGCGCGTGGATTTATAGCTCACAGACGGCAGCGGCGTGTCGGTCCGAGCGGGCATACCGCGCCGGACCAAGTGGCAGCAATGCGTCGGTCCGCGATAGTAGTCGGTGAAACGATCCACTCACCGATTCGACCCGGTCCGCCGAAGTGCGGGAACTCCCGCTGACACCGCAGTTCGTCAGCGGTACTCGTCCGGGTCGTCCGCACCGGTCCGCCGGCGCAGCCACTCGAGGGCGACGGCACCGCCGAGGATGCCCGTGCCGGACGTAAAGCCCGGCACGTCGTCAGCGCTATCCGGACCCTCGGAGTCGGTCGATCCGGACTCTGTTCCGTCTCCGTCGCCGGAACTTTCGGAGCCCGATGAGTCGTTCCCATCACCGGCGGTTTCACCACCGCCGTCTCCACTTCCGTCACCGCCACTTCCGGATCCACCGTCGCCGCCGTCTCCGTTTGCGGGCGCTCGAAGCGCGACGAGTTTGCCGTCGCGGCTGACGTAGATTGTCTCACCGCTGATGGCCCGAATCGTTCCGACTGGGACGTCGTCGGCCGACAGTGACCACTTTTCGGTCCCGTCGCGTTTGTTCAGGGCAACGAGTTCGTCACTGTAGTCCCCGTCCCCCTCCGTTCCGCCCGGACGCGGGACGAAATAAACGTACGCGGTCTCGCCGCTGATAACGGGCCTGGCACCGGTATGGGGAAAGGATTTCTCCCAGAGCTGATCGAACGGCTTGTCGAGAGAGAGTCCGAAGAACGTGTAGTCGTCCCCGCTGATGAAGACCGATTCGCCGAGCGCGATGTCGACACCCTCCGAAACCCCGAGCGTGAGTGCGTCGCCCGTTTGCGCGTCCATGATACCCGCCTCGGCCTGCGAAAATCTGCCGAGAACGGCCCTCGTCGTCGTCGCTCGAGCCCGCGTTCCCGTGGCCACGAACTCCAGGGCGTTCCGCCAGACTTCGTCCCCGGACTCGGGCTCGACGGCGAGGGCCACTCCCGCCGTTCCGACGTAGACGACACCGTTCGCCGCGGCAGGGGACGTAATAAACTCGTATTCCTCCGGCTCAGCGGCGTCTGGCGATTCGACAGCGACCGATTCGATCGTCCACCGAACAGAGCCATCGGCCGCCTCGAGGGCGTACAACGTGCCGTCGGCGACGACGAAGACGGCGTCGTACGCCACCGTGTGGTGGGTGACGGATCCGTCGGTATCGAAATCGCTCTCCCAGCGGACGCTCCCGTCCGATCGGTCGAGCGCCACTACCTGATCGGCGCCGAGATAGACCGTATCGCCGACGACGGAGGGGTTCCGCGCGTCGACGTCGGTGTTCTCCCAGACGACAGCGCCGTCGGTCGCATCGAGCGCCACGACGCCCGCTTCGGTCGACGTATACACCGTTTCGTCGGCGACGGCAACGGTCCCACTGTGGTCGGCGGACCAAGCGGACTCGAGCACGTCACCGTCGAATTCGTACCCGTCTGTGACGTATCTGGCGTGGCCGGCACCCCCGGCGTACGACGCCCAGTCTTCGTCCATCTCCGGATTTGGCTGTAGCGCCGGGTCCGGAAGACCGTCGACGCTTTCCCCCGCAGAACCGGTCTCCCCTACCCCGGTCGATGCGACCCCACTCCCGGCCGTAAGCGCTGCACCGGTCGCCAGTACCGAACGGCGATGCCAGTCTGTCATGCCGCCGTTGTTCGCGGTAAGCGTTATTACTATCTGGTTGGTACGCTGACTTATTTTCGCTACAACTACATATAGGGGCGATAAAACGGCCATAGATGGCCTGAGGGAAGGGTTTTGGAGAGTTGCGTGGTCAGAACCAACGCCACAGTTTACAGAATGAAACTGTCCGATCGGCGGTCCGTCCGCCGATTAGCTGCCGACCGCCTCGCACACCGTGGCCACGGAGCAGCGCAGTGAGGGGGCCGATAATCCGGAGTCACCGGACCGAAACGCAGTCCGGCTTCCTCGAGGGGCGACTCTCCCCGGTGAAACTCGCGAGTACCGTCACGAGCAGGACGAACCCGACCGCGGCGAGGATCGACTCGAGGGTGGGAGCCAAGGGACTGCTCATTCGACGGATTACCGAGACGAAGCCGACAGCGGACGGCAATCCCGGACGCGCTTTACTTCCACCTCGCTTTCTCAACGCTTATCCACGACCGAACCGAATCGCCGGCAATGGCGACACAGGACGAGGAACCGCCCTCGATCGAGCATCCGCTCCTCGAGCCCAACTTTCTCGAGCGCCGACTCTACCAGCTGAAACTCGCGGGCACGGCCGCGAACCACCACACGCTCGTCTGTCTCCCGACCGGCCTCGGAAAGACGACGGTCAGCCTGCTGGTCACGGCGCGTAGACTCGAGGAGGTCGGCGGGAAGTCGCTGATGCTCGCGCCGACGAAACCTCTCGTCCAGCAGCACGCGGATTTCTACCGGGAGGCCCTCCAAATTCCCGACGACGAGGTCGTCGTCTTTACCGGCGACGTCAGCCCCGACGACCGGGCGGCGATGTGGGAGACGGCGACGGTCGTGATGGCGACGCCGCAGGTGATCGAAAACGATCTCGTCGGGTCGCGCATCTCGCTCGCCGACGTCACCCACGTCACCTTCGACGAGTGCCACCGCGCGACCGGCGACTACGCGTACAACTATATCGCAGAGCGGTACCACGCCGACGCCCACGATCCGCTCGTGACCGGCATGTCGGCGTCGCCCGGCGGCGACGAGGAAGCGATCCTCGACGTCTGTGAGAACCTGAGCCTCCGAGAAGTCGAGGTGATGACCGAGGAAGACGCCGACGTCGACGAGTTCACCCACGACACCGACGTCGAGTGGGAGCGGATCGATCTCCCGGACGAGGTCCTCGAGATACGGGACACGCTGAACGAGGTCATCACGGATCGCCTCGAGAAGTTAAAGGAACTCGGGATCGCGCGCTCGACGCAGCCCGATCAGTCACAGAAGGACCTGAACCGGATGCGAGCCGAACTGCAGCAGTTGATCGACAACGATCAGTCGGAGGGATTCGAGGGGATGTCGGTCCACGCGGAGGTGATGAAGCTCCGACAGGCCGTCACGCTGGTCGAAACCCAGAGCGTCGAGGCGCTCCGTCGGTACTTCGAGCGCCAGCGAAACCAGGCTCGCTCGTCCGGAGCGTCGAAGGCGAGCCAGCGAATGGTGTCGGATCCGCGCGTTCGCGAGGCGATGCGGAAGGCCGAACGGTTCGACGAGATCCACCCCAAGTACCGCAAGACCCGTATGTTGCTCGCCGAAACCCTGGGACTCGAGGGTGGCGACCGCGTCATCGTTTTCACCGAGTCCCGCGATACGGCCGAGGCCCTGACGGACTTTCTCGGGGGGAGCTTCGACGCGAAGCGGTTCGTCGGGCAGGGCGACCGCGAGGGGTCGGACGGAATGACTCAGACGCAACAACAGGAGGTCTTAGACGAGTTCCGGGCGGGCGAATTCGAAGTGTTGATCTCGACGTCAGTCGCGGAGGAAGGACTCGACGTGCCGGAAGTCGACCTGGTTCTCTTCTACGAACCCGTTCCGACCGCCATCCGTTCGATCCAGCGGAAGGGCCGAACCGGTCGCCAGTCCGAGGGACGGGTCGTCGTCCTCATGGCCGAGGACACCCGCGACGAAGCCTATTTCTGGATCTCGAGGCGCCGCGAAAAGGAGATGGAATCGGAGCTACGCGAACTGAAGGGAATGGCCACGGCCCTCGAGAACGAACTCGACGACTCCCAGCAGTCGCTTTCGGATTTCGAGGGCGACGAGGAACGCACGGCAACGGGAGGCGACGACGCACCCCCCGGGTCCGAAGCCGTCGAAGAGCGCTCCGACCCCGATGCAGTCGGCGGGTCTTCCAGTGGAAACGAAGGGGGTCGAGAACAGCCAGGGCTGCAGGAATTCGCGGACCGGGCCGACGCCGCGGAGGGACCGGACGAGGAGTCCGTCGAGACCCACGAGCCACACGCCGAGGGCGAGACCGTCGAGGTCGTGGCCGACCAGCGCGAGATGGACGCGAACATCGCCCGCGACCTCTCGCGGCGCGACGAAATCGAGGTGCGCCTCGAGACGCTCGACGTCGGTGACTACGTCCTGTCGGATCGGGTAGTCGTCGAGCGCAAGTCCGTCGCCGATTTCGTGGACTCGCTGGTCGGTGGTGACCGGTCGGTCTTCGAGCAGGTCGGCGCGATGGCGCGTCACTACTCGCGCCCGATCGTCGTCGTCGAGGGCGACGGGCTCTACGAGCAGCGGGACGTCCACCCGAACGCGGTTCGGGGAGCGCTCTCGAGTCTCGCCGTCGACTTCGGTGCGAGCGTCCTGCGGACCGAGAGCGAAGCCGACACGACCGAACTGCTCGCGGTGATCGCCGGGCGCGAACAGGCGACCGCCGACCGCGAGGTGTCGGTCCACGGCGAGAAGGGCAGCAAGACTCTGTCCGAACAACAGGAGTACGTCGTCGCTTCCATCGCCGAAATAGGCCCCGTCACGGCCAGGTCGCTGCTCGAAGCGTTCGGCACGGTCGAGGGCGTGATGATCGCGACCGAAGACGAGTTACAGGAGGCAGACGGCGTCGGGACGGTGACCGCAGAGCGGATCCGAGAAGTCATCGGAAGCGACTATTCGGGTTAGCTCGGCGGTCGCGGTCGACCGTGGAGGCGGCGCCCGGTTTCGTGAGCCGGTTCGGACGGGGATCAGTCGCCGAGGTCGGGATCCGTCGCGATACCGTCTTCGCTCTCGTCGGATGCAGAAAGCGGGCCGGAACCACCTTCGGCACGGTCGACGAGACGTTCGGCGGCGTAGACGCTAAACACGGCGAGTGCGATACCGGCCAGAACGTCGATCACCCAGTGGATTCCCAGGTACATCGTCGAGAAGACGACGCCCGAGACGACGAACGACGCGATCGGGAACCACCGGGGATACTCGTCGCGGGACCGCCAGGCGAACAGCAAGACGACGACCGCCAGCGACGTGTGCAACGACGGGAACACGTTCGTGTTCGCCGAAACCGCCGCCGTCATGGTCTGGGTCTGCGGGTAGAAATCGTACATCAGCCCGGAGACGGACGAGAGGTGGTTTCGAGGCCCGTAGACGACGAACAGCGTGTAGCAGAGCGCGCCGATCGTATAGTTTAGCACGTACGCGATGAGCAGTTCCTTGAAGTGACGCTGGGACGGCAGCATGAAATAGAGGATCGGCGCGGTCACCAGCAGGAACGGGAACCCGAACATGTACATCACCGAGAAGAATTCGATCGTCTGCTGGGGGACGACGTCCTGAAGAACCGCGACGAAGTCCCCTTCGACGGCGTATATTTCCGCGGTGATGTCCACGCCGATAGCCTCGGAAATCTGCAGTCTGAATTCGTGTGTCGCCTGCTTGACCAGGAAAAACAGCGCCGCGACACCGAGATACGGTGCGATCTCGAGCAAACGGCCGTCGAGGTCGGCGACCGTTCGACGGATCGCGGTTCGATCGAGACAGATCGTGCTGGTTCCGACGAGTCCGGTACAAACGGCGGCTGCCGTGAGCATGACCATGAATCCAAGTGCCATCGTTAGGTTCCTCGCGAGGTCCTGAATCGGAGTCCGTGAGAGACCGAGCCGGCGACTCCGGAGGACGTCCGGTAGCGGCACCCCTGCACGGTGTGCAACCGGAGGCCGGACCGGGTAATCCACAGTCGGGATGGCTGCAATCGCGTTCTTCCCCAGTGCCCCGATACATCGAGCGGGATTTCAGGCCGAATCATATAATTTTACTGATTTTCCGAGTGTTGTTATATATAAGTGTCTATTCGAGATCGAGGCGGTCGACGAAAAACGGACTATCGGTTCGCGGTGACGTCGAGTAGCTCGAACCAGGAGCACCAGCCGCCGCGATCGCCACCGGTTCCGGGGCCATCAGCGCAACGTTTCCAACGTTTCGCCTGCCTCACGAGCCGCCTCGAGACACTCCCTCGCGTATCTCGGGTCGTCCGTGGCGGCAGCCTCCCGGGCGAACTTCTCGAGCGTTCGGACGAGCGCGTCGTGGGCGGCCTCGAGGTCGCCGTCGACTCCCTCGACAGTCGTCGGGCCGCGTCGACCCGACGTCGTCGATCGGGGAGGGTGGTCGTTCGGGGACGCGGTCGTCTCGGTTCCGCGGTCTCGAGTGTGCTCTGCGCCCCGTGTCCGTTGTGCCGTGGTCGAATCGATCGCGGTATCGCTCGGGTCGGTGGCGGCGTCGGTTTCGGAGGATGCGGACCCGAAGTCGTTGGTGGCGGTCGGCGTCGCGGATTCGGTCGTCGCTTCGGATCGGTCGGATCCGCCATCTCGACCGCCGCGCTCCTCGGCGGTCGGTTGGTCCCCAGACCGTTCCGTCTCGGCCGATTGGGCCTCGAGTTCCGTTCCCCGAACGGCGTCCGGATTGCCGTGACAGCTCGGACAGAACGTGGTGCCGTCCTGCTCGAACAGCGGGTCGCCGCAGGTCCCGCAGTGCGCGTTGGTCATCGTCGCGCCCTTGAGCAGCAGGTCGCTCATCCGCTGCGTCGCCTTCCGTTCTTCCTTGTCTCGTTCGTACTTCTCCCGAAGTTTTTCGCGTTCGGCTTCCTTGTCGAAGTCGCTCATGTCCGTCTAGACGCATCGAAGCGTCGAAAAAGCTGCGACAACCGACAGGATCTGAATCGCTACGAACGCGGGGGTCGTCGCGAGCAGTTTCGACGGCAGCAATCGCTTCGGCCGGCGTCGCCACGACCTCAAGATCGATCGCGAGCGCGGAGACGTCGTGGGTATCGAGTCCGACGAGGGGCCGATCGTAGATTCCGGCGAAGCCGATCTCAGAGAGCGTCCCGACGCCGCCGGGGAGGGCGATGACGGCATCACCGTTCAGCGGAACGAGCGCGTTTCTGGCGTGGCCGAGTCCGGTTACGATCGGGACGTCGACGTACTCGTTCGCGTCGTCGCGGTCCGCAGTGGGAAGGATACCGATCGTCCTCCCGCCCTCGGCCTTCGCACCGCGACAGACCGCTTCCATCGTGCCGCCGCGGCCGCCACAGACCACCGTGTGACCGTGGTCGGCGAGTTCGCGACCGACCGCCTCCGCTCGATTCGCCTCTTCGTCGGTAATCGATCCGCCGCCGATAACGCTCACTCGCATACCCGTGAGACGGGGCCGAAGTACTGTACGTTGCTCGATTCGGTCCTCGGTTCGCCCGAGGCGTCTTTCGCGGAGTCGGACCTCGAGACGATGACCCCGCGTGGGCGAGAAATCACCGCGATGTGGTGTCCGTCTGCGTTCGACAAGTGTCGATACATGCATCGTCAAATCGTTCGAAGCGGCGGGATTCGACGGATTTAACGCGCGGGCAAGTGGATGCTTACGTGGTATGACGAAAGTTAGCGTAGTCGGCGCGGCCGGAACGGTCGGGGCCGCCGCAGGCTACAACATCGCGCTTCGGGACATCGCGGACGAACTCGTCTTCGTGGACATTCCCGACAAAGAAGACGATACGATCGGTCAGGCCGCCGACGCCAACCACGGCGCGGCCTACGATTCGAACACGACGATCCGACAGGGTGGCTACGAGGACACCGAAGGATCGGACGTCGTCGTTATCACGGCGGGTATTCCGCGCCAGCCGGGCCAGACGCGGATCGACCTGGCGGGCGACAACGCGCCGATCATGGAGGACATCGGCTCCTCGATTGCGGAGTACAACGACGACTTCATCACCATTACCACGTCGAACCCCGTGGACCTGCTGAACCGCCACCTCTACGAGGCCGGCGACCGGCCCCGCGAGCAAGTGATCGGCTTCGGCGGCCGACTCGACTCGGCCCGGTTCCGGTACGTCATCTCACAGCGCTTCGACGCACCCGTCCAGAACGTCGACGCGACTATCCTCGGCGAACACGGCGACGCGCAGGTTCCCGTCTTCTCCAAGGTCCGCGTCAACGGCCAGGACCTCGAGTTCGACGAAGACGAAAAGGAAGAACTGCTCTCCGAACTCCAGACCTCCGCCATGAACGTCATCGAGAAGAAAGGTGCCACGGAGTGGGGGCCGGCGACCGGCGTCGGCCACATGGTCGAGGCCATCCTGCGCGACACCGGCGAGGTTCTCCCCGGCAGCGTCAAACTCGAGGGCGAGTTCGGTCACGAGGATACCGCGTTCGGCGTGCCGGTCAAGCTCGGCTCCGACGGCGTCGAAGAGATCGTCGAGTGGGATCTCACCGAGTTCGAACGGAATCAACTCGGCGAAGCCGCCGAGAAGCTCTCGGAGCAATACGACAAGATCTCGTAACGGTCGACTCGACGGTTCCAGTTTTTTGCGCACCGCACTCGGCGCCGGCGCTCGAGACGGCTTCTGGCCAGAGACCGGACACCGAACACGCCGCTCCGTCCCACAATCAGGGGCGTAAACGGGAGCAACCGTTCGTGCGTCGGCGGGGTCGCCGTCCGAAGGTCTTCGAGTTTCGGCGCGGCGAAAAACGGAGTGGCCGGATCGCCGGACCGTCCCTACTCGACCGGGCGCCAGACGTACCACGCTTCGTCGCGCGGCTCCTGGCCCTGGGTCCACCACTGGGCCTCCCACGTGGTGCCATCGTGAGTTACTCGATCGCCCTCACGGTAGATCTCGGACGAGTTCCAGGCGGGTGTGCCGCCGGCATCCGGATCGACAGGGGTGACGCCGTTTGCGTCCTCGACACGCTTCCAGACGTACCACTGTTCCTCGCGCGGTTCTTCGCCGTGGGCCCACCACTGGGACTCCCAGACGGCCCCGTCGTGGACCACGCGATCGCCCTCGAGATAGATCGTGTCGGGCTGCCAGGTCGGGTACGATTCTCCCCCGTCACTTCCGCCGTTGTCGTTCCGGCTGTCGTCGTTTCCGTCGCCTCCATTTCCGTCTTCGCCGCCATTCCCTGTCTCGTCCCCGTTTCCGTCTTCGCCGCCGTTCCCTGTCTCGTCTCCGTTTCCGTCTTCGCCGCCGTTCCCTGTCTCGTCCCCGTTTCCGTCTTCGCCGCCGTTCCCTGTCTCGTCTCCGTTTCCGTCTTCGCCGCCATTCCCTGTCTCGTCCCCGTTTCCGTCTTCGCCGCCGTTCCCTGTCTCGTCTCCGTTTCCGTCTTCGCCGCCGTTCCCTGTCTCGTCTCCGTTTCCGTCTTCGCCGCCGTTCCCTGTCTCGTCTCCGTTTCCGTCTTCGCCACGATTCCGTCCATCTTCCTCGTCGGTACCGTTTTCGCCGTCGTTGCCCGGATCTGACTCACCGCCCCGATTTCCGCCGCCGGTATCGCCGCCACCGCTGCCGCTGCCGCTCGAGTAGGTGGTGCCGTTGACGGTGACGTCGAACTGGTCGTACGTGACGTCGCCCTGGCTCCCCTGCCAGTATTCGTTGCCGAGTTCGATCCCGGAGATCCACTTCCGGTCGCTGACGCCCCATCGCTCGGTCATGAAGTCGATGGCTTCCGTCAGATCCACGCGGCCGGTCGAGAGGCCGCCGCTGACGCGGAAGATGTGGAAGTCGGCGCTCGTGCCGCCGCCGCCGTAGCGGGCCCAGTAGTCGATTGTGTTGCCGAATTTGTCCGTCCAGACGTTCTCTTCTTTCACCCCGCCATGGCCGTGGCCGCCGCCCCAGTCGAGGACCACCATGATCTCGTGGGTGTGCGTCTGGGTCTGTTCGGAGACCGGCGAGTCCATCAACCACCACTCCTCGGCGAGGTTCCACGAACCGCCGGAGATGTTCACGTCGACGTCCACCTCGAGGTCGAGCTGGTCGACGTCTCCCCGCCGGATCGGGAAGTCCCGGACGCCCGTGTCCGAGCCCCAGGGTTTCGTTCCGAGGAGGCCCTGGGGATAATTCGGTGGCCCGCCGCTGGACCGCGTCGACCACTCGTATCCGTACGAGCCGTCGGTATTCGTCCTGATACACATGTCGACGTCGGAACTCCCCCAGTCGTTGTTCTTCAGTACGAAATCGCCGGCGCCGATCTCGAGTTGAGCGTGCGAACCGCACTTCCTGGCGGCCTCCTGAGCAGCGACAGTCGAACTGCCGATCGCGGTGGCCGCGAGCGCGGTCGCACCGACCTGGAGAAACCGTCGGCGAGATCCGCGCGAGGAGCTGCCGTCGTCGTCCCCCTCGAGCGACGAGGAGAGGTCGGTGTGCGCTCGCCTCAACTGCTGCTTCCTGCTGTCAATCCGTCGATCCCCCGTGGTGTCGGTGTGAGAGCCGTCTCGTGTCATGGTTGATGCCGTGAGTGTCGCCGAACGTCATCGCGTCCGGAAGCGCGGAACCGAATCACCCACCGCGATGGCGTACCATCGGAAGCGTCGTTGGATTTGTTCAATAATATATACGAAGTAAATTAAACTGTACACGTTTGATACCAGTTCAACAATAATATGAGCGAGTTGAAGCGGCCGAAACGGCGACGAAATTCGCAGTCCGGATCCCCGGAAGCGAACCGGCAGAGACGCCACTGCACGTGGGCCGACCGTGGGACGAAGACGCGTCAAGACGCTTGGCGCGGTCGATATAGCGACGCCGAGCGGGAAGTTCAGTTGGCTTATCGTCAATCAATTCGGATTTACGGGGGATGGAGCGGGACGAAAGACGGGATCGTGACCTCGCTCATGGAATCAACTGTTCGCCGTCGTCGTCGTAGATCGTGATCGCATCGACGGGACAGGACCGGGCGGCGAATTTCGCATCGAGTTCCGCGTCCGCGGGCACCTCACGAACGAAGACGCCGTCCTCGACCTCCTCGCCGCCCTCGAGAACCGCCTTCCCTTTCGATTTATCCTTCTCGAAGGCCTCCCACTCGGCGACGCACTGAAACATCCCAATACAGGTATCCTCGTCGTATTCGACTCTCATAGGCGATCATTCGGCAGTTTGCGGTAAATCGTTAGCGATCGGGGGCCACGGCCGATCGTTCGGAAACGGTCCCAGGCGCTTCGATGGCGCCTTTCGGCGCAATTCGACGCCGCACGAGCCGTGATTCCGGGCGAGGGATGGCGCTGAGAAGGCGGATGTCGAGTGCAAAAACCGACGGCGTCCTTTTTACGTGGGGTCGTCGAACGACGTCTCACGGAATGGTCGCACCGTCGTTCGCCGTCCTCGTCGGAACCGCTATCCTCACGTGTCTGTTCATGGCGTGGGTGCTCGGCGCGAACAGCAATTCGCCGCCGTTCGCGCCCGCTATCGGCGCGAACGCGATATCGACGATGCGCGCGGCGTTCGTCATCGGCCTGCTCGCGGCCGCCGGTGCGATCATGCAAGGTGGCAGCATCTCCGAAACGGTCGGCGCGGCGCTCATCGACGGCGTCGCGATCACACCACTGGCGGCGACCGCGGGCCTGCTGACGGCGGCGACGTTCATGGCGGTCGGCATTTACACGCGGTATCCGATCCCTGCAGCCTTCGCGACGACGGGCGCCATGGTCGGCGTCGGGCTGTCCCTCGGCGGCGATCCGGCGATGGCCACCTACCGACAGCTCGGCACCTTCTGGCTGCTCGTTCCGATCATGTCCGGCGGGCTGGCCTACGTGACGGCGGTCGCGCTGCGACGCGACGACATCCCCGAGCCGATCGCGATACCGCTCCTCGCCGGGATCGTCGGCGCGATCGTCGCAAACGTTCGGCTCGGCGTGATCCCGGATCCGACGGCCGAGCAGGGGAGCCTCGCGGGGTTCGTCGGACGCCAGCTCGGCGGCGGCCCGACGCTCTTCGCGGGGGCCGACCTCGGAACGGTTCTCGCGACGATTGGCGCCAGCGCCCTCTGGTTCTACTGGATACGCCGGCGCGTCCTCGTCTCCGCCGAGGACGGGATCCGCGTGTTCCTGCTCGTCCTCGGCGGTATCGTCGCCTTCTCGTCGGGCGGCTCGCAGGTCGGGCTCGCGACGGGCCCCCTCGAGAACCTCTTCCGCGTGGAGCTCGGGCTGCCGGGAATAGCACTGCTCGCGATCGGTGCCGCCGGAATTCTCGCCGGTGCCTGGATGGGCGCACCGCGGCTGTTGCAGGCGACCTCGCGCGAGTACGCGCAACTCGGTGTCCGTCGGTCGATCGCCGCCCTCGTTCCCGGATTCATCGTCGCGCAGTTGGCCATCGCGCTCGGGATCCCGATCTCGCTCAACAACATCGTCCTTTCGGGGGTCATCGGCGGCGGGCTCGCGGGCGGTTCCGCCGGCGTCTCGCGACGAAAGATCGGCGTCACGATCGGCTTCTGGCTGCTCACGCTCGTGAGTTCGGTCGTCGTCGGCTACGGCCTCTATCAGCTGTTTGCGACCGTGATCGGCTGACCGGGCGGACCCGGGTCTCACTCGAGGACGGTCACCGGCCGCGCCGTCCGCTCGACGACGGTCGCTGCGATGCCGCGGCCGAGAAACCGTCTGAGGAATCCGTCGGTTCCGGCGCCGGAGCCGACCATCACCACGTGGTCGAACCCCTCCTCGGCGGCGTACCGGGGAACGACGGAGCCGGGTCGCCCCTCGGTCACCTCGAGCCGAACGCGATCCGCCGCCCCGGGATCGGCGACCGACGCCAACAACTCGTTCGCGCGGGACCGTGCCTGCCCGGCCCGTTCGTCGCCTCGCTCGAGGACACCGCCCTCGCTGAGCGGGGCGTCCAGCGGCGTCACGACGGTCAGCAGGGTGATCTCGGCGTCGGGAAACGTCTCGAGGGCGTAGGACAGCGCCTCGTCCGCTCGCGGACGGCCGAGTTCGGGAACCAGAACGCGATCGGGAGCGGAGTCGGTCATGGGACCCCGTTCGACGGCCGCGGGCATCGATCTATCGCCGCGTCGGTCCGGCGCGGACGAACGGACCACCGGACGCCACAGGGGGTCGAGAGACGACAGTTTAAACCACCGGACGCACCAACGACGGGTAATGAATATCGAGGAGCTCTCGAGGCTCCCGGCCGGTGCCGTCGATCACTTCCGGCGCGAGGGGATCGAAGCGCTGTACCCGCCGCAGGCCGAGGCAGTCGAAGCCGGTGCGACGGAGGACGAAAGCCTCGTCGCCGCCGTTCCCACCGCCAGTGGGAAGACGATGATCGCCGCACTGTCGATGCTGTCGGCGATCGAACGCGGCGGAAAGGCGCTGTACATCGTCCCCCTGCGAGCGCTCGCCAGCGAGAAAAAGGCAGAGTTCGAGGCCTACGAGGAGTTCGGCGTCACGGTCGGCGTGACGACCGGCAACTACGAGAGTACCAGCGACTGGCTCGCGACGAAAGATATCATCGTCGCGACCAGCGAGAAGGTCGATTCGCTGGTACGCAACGGCGCGGACTGGCTCTCCGATCTCACCTGCGTCGTCAGCGACGAGGTTCACCTCATCGACGATCGAAATCGGGGTCCGACGCTCGAGGTAACGCTCGCGAAACTCCGCCAGCTGTCCCCCCAGCTCCAGGTCGTCGCACTGTCGGCGACGGTCGGAAACGCCGACGAGATCGCCGACTGGCTGGACGCCGCGCTCGTCGAGACCGACTGGCGGCCGATCGACCTGCAAACGGGTGTCCACTACGGCAACGCCCTGAACTTCGACGACGGCTCGACGCGCGAGGTGCCGGTCGACGGCTCCGAAACGCAGGAGGCCGCACTCGTCCGCGACATCCTGACGGAAGGCGGCTCGTCGCTCGTCTTCGTCAACTCACGTCGAAACGCCGAGGCCGCGGCGAGACGGCTGGGAGGGGTTTCGAAATCCGAACTGACGGCCGAGGAGCGAGCGGCGTTGGCCGACCTGGCCGACGAAATCCGGGACGACAGCGACACCGAGACGAGCACAGACTTAGCCGACTGCGTCGAGCGCGGTGCAGCCTTCCACCACGCAGGTCTCTCGAGTACACAACGGAGCCTCGTCGAGGACGCCTTTCGCGACCGCCTGTTGAAAGTGATCGCCGCGACGCCGACGCTCGCCGCCGGCGTGAATACGCCAGCCCGCCGTGTGATCGTCCGGGACTGGCGCCGCTTCGACCCCAGCGCCGGCGGGATGGCTCCCCTCGACGTCCTCGAGGTCCACCAGATGATGGGGCGGGCCGGTCGACCGGGACTGGACCCCTACGGCGAGGCCGTCTTGCTCGCCAAGAGCCACGACGAGAGCGAGGAGCTGTTCGACCGCTACGTCTGGGCCGATCCGGAGCCGGTTCGATCGAAGCTCGCGGCCGAGCCCGCGTTGCGAACCCACGTCCTCGCGACGATCGCTTCCGGGTTCGCTCGAACGCGAAACGGCCTCCTCGAGTTCCTCGAGGCGACGCTGTACGCCAGTCAATCGACCGAGGCCGGCAGGCTCGAGACGGTGACCGAGACGGTTCTGGCGTACCTCGAATCGAACGATTTCATCGAACGCGACGGCGACGATAATGGCGGTGACGGTGGGGACGGTGGCAGGAACGGCGGAGACGGGGACCGGGACGGGGACGGGGACGACATCGGCGCGTTTACCTCGGCCGCCGACCTCGCCGAACGCAGCGGCCGGGACGAGTCGCTCGAGGCGACCAGCCTCGGCCACACCGTCTCGCGACTCTATCTCGATCCGATGAGCGCGGCCGAGATCGTCCACGGTCTCGAGCGCGACGACGACCGACCGACGGCGCTGGGTCTCTATCAGCTCGTTTCGCGGACCCCGGACATGTACGAACTCTACTTACGGTCGGGCGAAGACGAGACGTTCGGCGAACTCTACTACGAACGCGAGGCCGAACTCCTGGGCGACGCACCGAGCGAGTTCGAGGAGGACCGCTTCGAGGACTGGCTCGCCGCGCTCAAGACCGGAAAACTGCTCGAGGACTGGGCCGACGAAACGGACGAAGAACGACTGACCGACCGGTACAAGATCGGCCCGGGCGACCTGCGCGGGAAGGTCGACACCGCCGAGTGGCTGCTCGGTGCGGCCGAGTCGCTGGCCGCCGAAATCGACAGCGAGTGGACCGTCGCGGTTCGGGAGGCTCGCGCCCGCGTCGAACACGGCGTCGGTGAAGAGCTTCTCGAACTCGTCTCGGTCGGCGGCGTCGGCCGCAAGCGCGCCCGGAGCCTCTACGATCGCGGAATCGAGACGCCGTCCGACCTCCGGACCGCGGACAAAGGCGTCGTCCTCGACGCGCTCAAAGGCGAGAAGACGGCCGAGACCATCCTCGAGAACGCCGGCCGCGAGGATCCGGCGATGGACGGCGTCACGCCGACGTCGACGGGCGGGAGATCCGGCCGAGCGTCGGGGGATTCGACCGATCGTTCGAACGACGGCGAGCCGACCGACCCGAAGCCAACCGAAGCGGACGACGGTCAGTCGAGTCTGGGTGATTTCTAGTGCGGACGCTCGAGTGTCGCCTCGCGATCGACGATCTGGACTCGTTCGTGGCGACGCTCGGCGAGATCGGTGACCGCCACGACGTGACGATCCAGGCGTTCGATGCCCGCTACGTCGCCGATCGACGCCACCTCGCGCGAGCCGTGGAACTCGCAGACCGCGCCATCGAGCGCGGCGAGAACGTCGCACGGGATCGTGCCGTCGAGATCCTGCTGTACGCCGCCGGTCGCCGCCAGATCGACCGCGCGCTCGAGATGGGCGTCAGCGACGGCGACACCCCTGCGGTCGTCCTCGTCGATTCCGACTCGACCGGCGACGAGGGAACGGCGGCCGACGAGGGTGCAACGGGTTCCGACGGCGACGAAGCGACCGCGATAGAGGAGATCGAACGGACGGACGCCTTCGTCGAACGCGACTCGACCCTCGAGTCGCCGGACGTCGACACGCTGTGTGCTTTCTTCGAGATCACCGACGCCGAACGGGCGGCCACCGACGCGGGGCTGTCGGCGCTCGTTCGGGAGCGAGTCGCGTTGCTCGAGGTCGAGAAGTGAACCGAACCTGTCGGGACGGGGGAATCGGCAGCCACTCGTATCGCAACTCGTCACCATCCCCTCGAGAAGATCGCCAGCAGCTTCTCGAGCAGCAAGTCCACAGCACGCTCTTGTGCGACCGCGCCGAACGTCCGCTATGACCACGCTCGAGGATCCCATCGAGATCGGCGACGTGGAGGTTCCGAATCGGCTCTATCGGGCGCCGCTGCTCGAGTGTGCGGGCAACGGCCCCGACGCGGTCGACACGCTGATCGACGACCTCGAGCCCGCGGCGGAATCGGGGGTCGGACTCGTTTGTCAGGGCGCGACGATCGTTCGCGGTGACGGTGGCTGTGCCGCACCCGGAATGACCCGCGTCCACGACCCCGCGTTCGTCGCGCGCCTCTCGCGACTGACCGACCGGATCCACGACCACGGGAGCCGGATCTTCATCCAGCTCGAACACGGCGGCATACGGAGCATGGAAACCTGGCACGCCGAGTACCGGGGCGAACATCCCGGTCTCGAGCAACTCGCCGTTTCCAGGCCGCCCCGACAGCTCCGACTGCTCGACCGACTGGGATTTCTCGAATACGACCCGCGCGTCCTGACGACCGCGGAGGTGTACGAGCTGGCCGCCGATTTCGGCCTCACGGCGGCCCGTGCCGTCGATGCCGGCTACGACGGCGTTCACCTCGCGGGGGCGAACATGGGGATCGTCCAGCAGTTCCTGTCGCCGTTTTACAACCGGCGGGACGACGAGTTCGGTGGCTCGCCGGCGGCCCGCCTCGAGTTCCTCGCGGTCGTTCACGACGAGGTTCGCGACCGGGCGGGCGACGTTCCGCTCATCACCAAAGTCCCGGCAGAAACGCCGGCGCCGCCCGCGCCCGTCGTCCGGCGAAAACTCTCGCTCACCGACGGGATCGAGATCGCCCGCCGGCTCGAGCGGATCGGCTACGACGCGGTGGTGCCGGTCCAGACCTCGGTCGTCTGGGACATGAGCATCGTCCGCGGGGCGTACCCCGAGCGAGCGTGGGGCAACGAGGCGCTGCGCGAGGAGTACGACGCCGCGTTCGGCGGCACGACTCGCAGACGACTCGTCGCGCTGGCGAACCGAATCCAGTCGCTGCAGTACGGTTTCGAGTCCGCGTGGAACGAGACGTTCTGCCGACGGGTTCGCGAACGGGTGTCGATCCCGGTTCTCGCCGAGGGCGGGATACGCGAACGAGCGGAGATGGATCGACTGCTCGGTACGAGCGCCGGTTCCGACGCCAGCAGGGCCGACGGCGGGACCGGCGACGAACCGGCCTGTGACATGGTCGGCATGGCCCGCCCGTTCTACGCCGAACCGCGACTGGGCGCGCGACTGCTCGAGCCGGACTCCGGAGCGGGGGCGGAACCGGGATCGGGGGCCGGAACCGACGCTCGAGCCGCGGCCAACCCGCGCGTCGTCTGCGAAAGCTGTAACAACTGCACGGTCCCGCAAGTGACCGGCGCGCCGGGGATCTGTCGAACGCCCGGCGTGCTTCGAAAGCGGGGCGAACTCGAGCGTGCGGGCGCCTACGAGCGCACCGATCCGTGAGCCGTGAGAAATCGGGCCGCGAGCGTCCCGCTCGTCAGTTCTGCGTCGGGGTAAGCGGACTGCTCGTCAGCTCCTCGAGCGTCCCTTCGACCGTATAATCGGGGGCTTTGACCCTGAATCGGGAGTCGATCGAGCCGGCGTAGTGGAGCTGGAGAGTGTAGGAGCCGTCGTCGGCGATCGGCGCCGCTTCGAGCCGGTCCGCGTCGACTTGCTCGAGCATGACCATCTCACCGGTGTAGGCGGGATCGGACCGGCCGCTGATCTGGTACGTCGCCCGATCCGACGAGACCTCCGATCCCTCGAGCGGATAGCCGCGATCGATCCACGCACCGAACCCTTCGTCGATTGCATATACTTCTTCGTAGCCGCTGTCTAACAGCGACGCGGCACGGAGTCCGGAAAGGTGGTGCGGACAGCCGCAGTACGTGACGATGCGATCGTCTTTCGACCAGCCCGAAACGGGATCGTTCGAAACGCCGTCGGGTGCGGTGCTCAGCGGCGCACCAACGATGTGCGCCCGTTCGTACTGGGCGGACCCGCGTGCGTCCGCGACCCTGGCTTCCTGTCGCTGGTACCAGTAGAAGACGTCGTCGATAGGCGCGAGTGGGACATCGAAACCGTCGAATTCCGCCGTTTCGTATGTGCTCGTGTCGATCGTCCGCTCTTCGGGTACCGTCTCCGGTTCTGGACCGTAGCCATCAGCATCGCTGCCGTTAGAATTCCCGCCAAGACAACCGGCAACCCCGCCGAGTATACCCGTCCCGCTCGCAGCGAGGAACGTCCGTCGGTTCATGTTCAGTGTGTACTGACGAGAGAACAATATGGTTTCTGGTGACTCGAGCGTCACTTCCGACCCCCTCGTTTCGACTGGAAATCGGGTGACCGAGTCGGTTATTGGCTCGAGTCGAAACGGCAGAGAAGTAGTCCATGCTGGATTCGAACCAGCGTCTCGAGCCCCAGAAGCTCGAAGGATTGGCCACTACCCTAATGGACTTGACATGAACTCGTCGGTTTCGATTACCGGCGACGTACCAATCCGTAGACCGCGTCCGTATTAGAGTGTTACGAACTCGAACGGGAATTGGAACTCCGATGAGACCACACTCGACGACCTGATGCGGACGTCGATCAACCCGTCGGTGAATCAGTGTGTAGTTTGCGATGGCAGTTCGCACAGAGCACGCGACACAGTTCTATTTCGGTTCGAATACGCGCTTTCGGTCGGTCGTTCGAGAGGAGTTTCGCAACGGTCGCTTCCTTTTTCTCGTCGACGTGATGGAAGTCCAGACACGCAGGGTCAGCCTCTTCACACCGTTGACACCCTGCGGCCCGCTTTCGTTCGAAGACCCATCGGCGGCGTTCCTGATCCGGTGGTGTAGAATGGTGCTTCCGATGGCAGTTAGCGCACAGCACTTCACACTTTGCGATTTCATCACGAAGTGCATCCTTCCCATAGCCGAATGTTACCATTCGTCCGACTGCCATTTTCTTCGTCGATTCATCGACGTGATGAAAATCTAGACAGGCTGCAATGTTGGTACCACACTGTGAACAGCCTCGGTTTCGCTTGTGATCGTCGAGCCAGGAACGAAGACGAGAGCGGCGGCGCAACGTCCGTTTCGTATTCCACTCCGCATTTCGGTAATGCCACCGCTGATCGACCGATAGCTCGTCCCACGACGTTCCCGCAGGAAGTTCGACGGCGTCCGGTTTCGGACCGACTCGAGGACCCCTCGAATACGAGGTCTCGAGTCCGGCCATCGCTTTCGCATCGTTCCATCCGCCGCACACTCGAATGATAGTCGCGGAAGCAGGCGTCAGCCCCAACTCTTCGTACTGCGCTTTCGTCGGTGACTTGCCCAGTCTGTCAGCGGCCTCGAGCAGCGACTCGAGGCACTCGTCGTCCGTCGTCACGCCCTCGTTGGGCGCCCACTGGCATATGAAGTCTCGGACGACCACGACGAAACCGATCTCTCGAGCGCGAACCGATACCCATTTTCCGCTCTCTCGCGCACCCTCGAGTATGTACATCGGACGATTCGTCGTCGTCGGCCCCGATTTCGGCGCGTACCGCGTGTCGTCGCGGTCGTTCCCGAACCGCGAGATCACCGCTCGAGACGAGGCGCTCACCGTGGGTCCCACGGCCGACGCGCCGGCAACGGACAACCCGTACGTTTCGTACAACTGCCTGCGGGTCGTGGAGACGCCGACGGGCGAGACGGTCGCGTTCGGGAACGGCTCGCACGTCGATCCGATCGCGGAGAAACTCGAGTTGGGCTATCCCGCCCGCGACGCGCTGGCAGGCAGCCTGCTGGCGCTGGATTACGAGAAGGACGACTACAACACGCCCCGGATCGCGGCGACGATCGGTGACGACGGCGAGGCGCTGATCGGCACCGTTCGAGACGACGCCCTGCTCGTCGAGACCGTCGACGAGCCGACGCTGGTCGCGACCTACGAGAAGAACGCGCCCGAGGCGACCGATTTCGAGGTCGAGGGGGCCGACGCGGCCGCGAGCGAGGCGTACGGGCTCGAGTTCGAACACGCGGTCTGTGCGGCCGGCGTCGCCCGGACCGACGACGGGTTCGAGACGGCCGTCGAGAACGGAGACTGATTTCGAGAGCTGCGACCGGTTACTCCGGTTTCGACACGAGGTACAGAAACGCCGTGAGACTGAACAGCGTTTCCCCGTTCCGATCCCGCTCGCGGAGGTCTTCACCCCACGCCTGTGCCGTTTCCGTGTCGAACTCGTCGTGTTCCGTGGCGTACGAACGGAATATCCCTCGCATGTATCCCGCGAACGTATCCTCGAGTTCGGTTTCGACGATCGTAAACGGCGCGACGCGATCGATGGAGAGCCCGGCGCTCCGAAGCGGCGAGCGAAGGTCGGAGCCGAGGTGCGGACGCGGACAGTGGTCCGCCCACGCGTCGGCGACGCGCCTCGAGCGTTCTCTATCGGCGGCGTTCCAGACGAGAGAATCCCAGTCGGTCGCGTAGACGGCGGCTCGGCCGCCGGGTCGGAGCACCCGCTCGAGTTCCGACAGTGCGGCGTCGAGATCCTCGATGTACTCGAAGACCTGGACCGACGTCGCGGCGTCGAAGGCCCCATCCTCGACCGGCAATTCGGTTGCCAGGCCGCGTTGGACGGTC
Source organism: Natrinema caseinilyticum (assembly GCF_024227435.1). Taxonomy (GTDB): domain Archaea; phylum Halobacteriota; class Halobacteria; order Halobacteriales; family Natrialbaceae; genus Natrinema; species Natrinema caseinilyticum. The sequence goes on along the minus strand of NZ_CP100445.1, from coordinate 2,399,350 downwards.
ACGTTCTCGTGGTCCTCGCATCGCGTCTCCGCGAGGTGTATCATCGGTTCGCTCGCGTCGATCGCGTGTACCCGTCCGTCCGACGCGACTGCGTCGGCCAGTTCGACCGGTTCGAACCCGGGTCCACACCCGATCGAGAGGATCGACTCGCCCGGCTGCGGATCGAGCTGCGTCCTGACGAACCTCCGGCGGCGTTCGGCTGCATCCGTCCTGTAGAGCGATTCGACGCCCGCTGCTTCTTTCGAATCGAATTCCGTTTTCGTGCCCATATCCGTGACTCAGTTGTCTCGTCGAGTACGGCCTCGTCGGGGAGGACCGAATACCTATCGGGAGCACCGTCCGTGGGGTACTCCGAGGACTGCGGCGGACAACCTACAAATCCCTCGCGTCTGTTATCACGACCATGAGGGTCGGACTCATTTCGGACGTCCACGGCAACAGGGTCGCTCTCGAGGCCGTTCTCGAGGCGATGCCATCGGTCGAAGCGGTGCTCTGTGCGGGCGACGTGGTCGGCTACAACCCGTGGCCGGCCGACTGCGTCGACGCGCTCCGGGAGCGGGACGTCCCGACGGTGATGGGGAACCACGACGCCGCGGTCGTCGAGGGGGCCGCCTTTCGGTTCAACGGGATGGCCCGCGCCGGCGTCGAACACGCCAAAGAGAGCCTTTCGGACGAGCAACTCGAGTGGGTGGCCTCGCTGCCGACCGAACGCCTCGAGTGCGACGGGCGGGTGAAACTCGTTCACGGGCATCCGGACGATCCCGACCGGTACACGCGATACACGTACCCGAGTGACTTTTCCCCTCGATTGCTCGGCGACGAGGACGCGCTGGTGCTCGGCCACACCCACGTACAGGGCGCAGAGCAGTTCGCGGAGGGGATCGTCGTCAACCCGGGCAGCGTCGGCCAGCCCCGCGACGGGGATCCGCGGGCGGGGTACGCGGTCGTCGATCTCGAGGCGCTGACCGTCGAAACCCATCGCGTCGAGTACGACGTCGAGGCCGTTCAGGCGGCGGTCGACGAGGCCGGACTCCCCGATCGAATCGGAACGCGGCTGGCTCGGGGGCAGTGAGCGGGGAACGCGAACGGAACGTGCGAGCGCGGCGGAACGAATCGTTTTACCCGGTTCCACCGCTACGTTCGGGTATGCTACGCAGCGGCTCAGTCGCGTGTGTCGACAGGAACCGATCTCGTCGCGCCGTGAGCCGGTGTCGTCGGTCGGCTGGGGTGCCGTGGCTCTCACGCGAGCGCCGCAACGAAACCGTGCTGGCAGGGGCGGCCGAGGGCGATCGGGACGATGCTTAGACGGATCCGCGAGGACGTACGGGCGATGCGCGAGCGCGATCCCGCCGCGAAGGGGCGACTCGAGGTGGCGTGCTGTTATCCGGGACTGCACGCGGTCTGGGCCCACCGACTCGCCCACCGGTGCTGGAACGTCGGCGGCGGTGCTCGGCTGTTCGCGCGGGTGGTTTCCCACGTCGTACGTCTCCTGACGGGCGTGGAGATCCACCCGGCGGCCGAGATCGGGCGGCGAGTGACGATCGATCACGGCATGGGCGTCGTCATCGGTGAGACGGCCGAAATCGGCGACGACGTCCACATGTACCACGGCGTCACGCTCGGCGGTGACGTGAACGAACCGATCAAACGCCATCCGACGGTCGAGGACGGCGCACACCTGGGTGCCAACGCGACGCTGCTTGGCGACATCACGATCGGCGAGGGGGCGGCCGTCGGCGCCGGTTCGGTCGTTACGCGTGACGTCGACGCCGGCGCGACCGTCACCGGGATTCCGGCGGAACGGGTCGACTGACGGCTCGACGGTACTATCGGTCCTTTCGTCGATAGTACCCGTTTCATCGTACGGAGTTCGAGTCGTGGGTCTCCCCGGTCGGCAACGGAATGGGCCAAACGACGTTCGCGTCTGGAAGCAGAGACTCGAGGCGCCTGAGTCGGCGTATCCGAGGCCGATTACCCCAGGGTCGATTCGGGAGGGGGCATAGATGGGGGAGACGACTCCAACGTATCGCGATCAGCTGCGTCGGCTCGAGGAAGGCTGGCAGTCATTCCGGCGGGCGCTCCGAGTACAGTATCAGGAGGAGTGGAGGAGTTCGACCAGTAGTGTGATGAGCCACGGCAGTTCGCGGATGCCGCAGGGATTCGAAACGAGATGACGGTGCCGTTCTGGTGTCGGTATTGGGAGCCCAAGAACGTCGAATCCAAGAGTTAGAAGGTGGTCTCGAGGAGGAGACGCGATGAGGGGGCAAGATACTCGCGGGTGCAGTTCGAGATACGCGGACCAAATACGGGAACACTGCTTTCGGACGATTCCAACACACTCGGAATCGCGAAGAGATTGATAACGTCCATGCCGAACATATTCGTTGTCGCGTTCCCCGAGACGCGACAGCTCCCAACAGGCACCCACCGATCTCGTTCACACCTGCCCGGCGGCAATCTCTCTCCGTGCCCATCCGGGCAGGTCGAGGTATTCGAGCGAGAGTATCCACTCTCGAGGTCGTCGACGACTTTCTCAGGCCGGACGGCATGCTCAACGACTCGATCGGCAGCTAGCTGCCACGCCCGTCGAGATAGCTCCGGATCAGCAAGTCTGACGCTCACGAGCGACGCGCGAAGATTCGTAAGCAGTGCGGTGAACTACGACTACATATACTGGAGAGAGGAGATTGCGGCCCTATTCTCCCGCGAACCACACCATTCCCACTCCAATAAGACTTACAATTACCCCCGCCCAGATCAACGCCGGACCAGGACCGCCCACTGGGTCTTCAAAATAGATTATTCCCCCTGTAATTGATAGAACAATTGCAAACCGTTGTAGTGATTCACCGCGTATCTTTCCGTTATACTCCCCTGAGCTCATCACGCTTAAATTGTTCACCAATATTAAATAACTTGTCACATTATCTTAGGTGTGTCAATATAGACACCTTTGCAAAATATAATGGAGAAATAGACCCACTCTGATCACCAGAGATCTCGTTCCTCTATATAAAATGGGAGTCGACTCCAGAAATGAGAACTTGACGCACTACACGGTAACTACGCGTCACCGAGCAGAGCGACCAGATCGAAGACCAGCACGGGCTCGGTTCCGCTGGGACGGAGAGGAGTCGGATACAGAAATAGCAGCCAGTTGATCGGGAGCCAAGGTCGAGACTCAGTCGAGTTAGTGCGCCGCCGGAGGTCGAATAATTCCGTTGGCGCGCGTTCTGGCGATCCCAGAGTGCTACAGAGTAATGAAGTTACAGCTGAAGTTGAATGTCCACGGTCCGATCTCGGTTGCTTCTTTAACTGTTCTAATTAGGCTAACAGCATGCTGTCAGCCTAGTTCACCTACGTGCGTGGAAAGATACTTTTGGAGGCTCCGAACGGTCTCCGTCGAGACAGTCGACGCCCCGAAATCACTCCGATACCCGTGCTTGAGTTCCTCGCTCTCTATAATCTCCAGTCCACGTTCGAGTTGCGCGCGAAGGGCACCCTCGTCGCCCCGCCGGAGGTGGGGTGTGACAGTTTCTAGGTCAATCTCTTCAGCGACCGCCAGGACGTCTCGAAGATCCGTCTCGCGACCGCTATGGAGCTTTGCAGCCACGAGAACTGCCCCGTCGATGACTCTAGCAGTCGACGTTACCGTCCCTCCGCTTACTTTCTGTTCCCGACTGTGGTCGTATAGGTAGTCGAATGACCATTGAGCCTCGGTCTGACGACAGCCGAGACCGTTTACCAGCAAATCGAAGCCGATCGGTTGCTGCGGAGCAAGCCGCTTCTCATACTCGAGTACTTCCGTATCGTAGAACCACTGCTTGGCGTGACTGCCCGTTTTCACGAACCCACGGGCCTCGAGAAATTCGACGAACTCCTCTTTCGTGTTTGGTGCAACGACGATGTCGAGATCCGTCGAAAAACGTGCGTTGAACGCAGACACAGCATAGCCGCCGACAAGGACGTACTCGTGGTCATTTTGTGCGAGTTCCTCGAGAAGTTCGATGAGCGCGTCACTCCGGTTGTGAAAACTCACGATCGGACACGCTCGGTCTCCCGATAAGCGACACCGAGGTCGAGGTCTTCGTACATCCGGTCAAGCATCGCGAGAGCCGACTGGAACTGAGCGTAGTTCTCGTGCATATACTCGATCGTTTCCGCCCGTTGTATGACCGGATAGCCTTCGATGTGGTCGATTTCGAGTGATGGTCGAGGGTCGAGCACGATCTGCAGTCGGCCTGCTAGCTCATTTTCGGGCTGGCGTTCGAAGGCGGTGGGGAGGTCGAACGACTCGAAAAACGCCTCCCACGCGTCGACGTCCCGCTCGCGGACTGCAATGAACAGTGGATAGTCTTCGGGGTGACGACCGACCTGGTAGCCGCCCTGAGTCCACACGTAGACCGCGTCGATCCGTGTGAATGCAAACGGCCAGTCACCGAACTGGGGAATGATATACGCTTCTTCGATGGTAGGAGGATTCACCCTGGCGCTGGCAGCAACGAGATCACGCGCAGCGTCCCTCACGCGGTCGTCGACGGTTGAGAGGCCGTCGTCATAGCGGATGTACCCCGCTTCTTCGAGTCGATTGACGGCTTGTCTCACAGTCTCATACGGCGTCTGGAGGCGCTGTGCGATACGGCGGATTGAGTCACCACGTTCGATAGCGAGGACGACCTGTGCCGCCGTTTCGTCAAGTACCTCGTACATCTGATAGTTACCAATAATACAGTAATAGATAAAAATCTTACTCGACTACGCTACTCGATGCCAGAGTCGAATCTGACTCTCGGAAATCGTTGGTCGCCACGAACTGGGAGAAGTGACGCTTCACCGCTGACGCGTCGACACGGGCTCGAGGGCCCATCGAGAAACCAGTAGGCGGCCTCGGCGTCCGGACGCTCACACCAGCGACTCGAGCAATTGCCTGCCCGCCTCGAGCAGTTCTCGAACCCGGTCCTCGTCTTCGGCCTCGGCGTAGACCCGCAGCACGGGCTCGGTTCCGCTGGGACGGACGAGCAGCCACGAGCCGTCGGCCAGCAGCAGTTTGAACCCGTCGGCAGTGTTGACGTCCTCGACCGTCGTTCCGGCCACGGTCTCGGGAATCTCGTCCTCGAGGGCCGACAGCACCCGCGATTTCTCGTCGTCGGGGCAGTCCACGCTGATCTTGTCCTGGACGACGGTACCGTGTGCCTCGAGCAGTCGGTCGACGCGCTCGTCCAGCGGTTCCGCGGCGTGCATCGCGCCCGCGAGCAGCGCCATCAGAACCCCGTCCTTCTCGCGAACGTGGCCCCGGACGGTGAAGCCGCCCGATTCCTCGCCGCCGATCAGCGCGTCGCGCTCGGCCATCGCCTCGGCGACCCACTTGAACCCGACCGGCACCTCGTGGACGGTCTCGTCGTGGGCCTCGGCGACCCGGTCGATCAGGTACGTGGTCGAGACGGATCGGACGGCCGCGCCCGAGTCGCCCTCGAGCAGGTAGTCGTACAGCGCCGCGAAGAACAGGTTCTCGTCGAGGTAGCCGCGGTCGGGCGTGACGATCGCGATACGGTCGGCGTCGCCGTCGTTCGCGATTCCGAGGTCGACGTCGTCGTCCGCGACCGTCGCGATCAGTTCCTCGAGGTTCTCGGCCGCCGGTTCGGGGGAGCCGCCGCCGAACTCCGGGTCGCGGTCACAGCGCAGGCACTCCACGGCGGCACCGGCGTGCTCGAGGACGGCGTCGGTGGTCCCGCGACCGCTGCCGTGCATGGCGTCGTAGGCGACGGTCAGCCCCGAGAGGTCGGCGCTGCCGGTGATCTCCGCGACGAGTTCGAGGGTGGCGTCGGCGTGTGATCCGGCGAAGTCGACCTCCCGGGCGGTCCCGTGCTCGTCTTCGGGATGTGGCCGAGGTTCGGCGAGGCGCTCGGCGATGGCGTCGGTGACGGCGGGAAGCGCCGGTGCACCGTCGTGGGGAATGAATTTGACGCCGTTGTACTCGGGCGGGTTGTGTGAGGCGGTGATCACCAGTCCGCCGGCGAGGTCGCGATCGACGATGGCGTGGGCGATCAGCGGCGTTGGCCGATCCCGATCCGAAAGCAACACGTCGACGCCGTTCGCGCACAACACGCGCGTTAACTCCTCGGCGAACCCCCGCGACGTTTCGCGGGCGTCGTACCCGATCGCGACCGGCCCGGCGGCGTCCTCGTCCGCGAGATACGTCGCGACCGCTTGCCCCACCATCCGAACCCGTGGGGTCGTAAATTCCTCGAGCGTCGCCCGCCAGCCGTCGGTGCCGAAACTGATCGTCTCCATGCTCCTGTGGTTGCTAGCCGATGCGAAAAAAGCGATGGGCCCCTCGAGCGAGCCCGTGCCGAAACGATCCCGGAGCCGCCCCGAACGAACCCCGAACGCCCGCTCCGACCGGATCGTCGTCAGCCGCAATCGACGACTCGATCAGACATCGCCGTCGACGAGGCGCTGTTCGAAGAGTCGTTCGCCGGTCTCTTCACAGGTGACCGCGACGACCTCGTGGGACGTACAGCAGGATTCGACGACTTCCTCGCCCATCTGTACGTCGCCGCCGGACGGGCAGATTTCGAGGAACATCCGGAGACTGTTGAGGACGTCGCCTTTCGTCTCGGGTTCGTACGCGCTCCAGTCGTCGATCCACGACTCGAGTACCCGGCTTGAGGCGATGTCTGCGATCAACGCAGCCCGAGACGGCCAGCGGCCGGCCACTCGTGCACCGGAAAGCAGGACGCGGGCCTCGTCGCGCGTCTCGAGGTCGAAGTCGTCGGGATCCGCGTCGAACCCGAACGCGTCGACGGCCGCCGTGACGTCGACGCCAGATTCGTCGAGCGGGTCGATTTCGTCGAGCCAGGCGCCCTCGAAATCGTCGGTGAGACAGAGGTCGTCCCTGTCGGAACACGGCTCGAGGACCTCGTGATCCACGAAGAACGACTCGAGGTCGACGATCGCGGTGTCGTCGCGGCCGGCACTCGCCCCGCCATCGCTCTTCTCGTCGGGAGCGGCGGTCTCGACGTCGTCGACCGTCGACACGTCGCTGGGAGGGTCCGGATCGGGCTCGAGACGGTCGTGACTCAGTTCGACGGCGTCGGGCGCTGCCGTCGAATCGTCGAAACCGAGCCCGCTCGCCACCGCAGGATCGGGTTCCTTGCCGAACCAGCGCAAGACTTCAGGCGGAAGGTAGCGCTTGGTCAGTGTCGGCGTTCCGGGGACGAGATAGCCGCGGAGATAGATCAACGCGATCGAGACTCCAACGGCGACCGCGCCGCCGAGTCGAGACTTCCGCGCGACGACTGAACCGATCACCGCCACGATAAGGAGGTTCAACACGGTACAGGGTTCACACCGATTCTCACCGGTGTACTCGGGTTGTTTGAGATCGTCGACGACGTCGAGTTGCATCTCGTTGCTACCGTCACTCCCAGCGGACATCTATTTTTCGGACACGGTCGGAAGATAATAGAACTCGCCACGGGACAGCGGGGAACGCGAAGACGAAGCGGGGCCAGAACGTACGAATCCGGTCGTTACCTGCGAATCGGGCCCGCTCACGGCGACCGGCACTCCGAGAGCGTGGCGTTTCGGTCGCACTCACTCCATGCCGACGAGCCGCTCCTTCTGGGATCGGCTCAGTTGTTTGATTTCGTATTCGCGCGACATCGCGGCCGACTTCGAGTGGAATCGCTCGTGGTATCGGAGTTCCACCGGCGTTCGACCGCGGGTGTACTTCGCACCGTCGCCGGCGTCGTGTTCGGCCACGCGTCGCTCGAGGTCGGTCGTGTAGCCGGTGTAAAGCGACCCGTCGGCGCATTCGAGGACGTAGACGATGTGGTCGGCCATCGCCTGCAAACGGGGACGGATGCGTAAAAAGCGTCTCGTCCGTCGGGGGCACGTGGTTGTCGGTTGTGGTGCGTCAGGTGCCGCGAGCGCGCTCTTTCGCGGCTTCCGCGATTCCAGCGTTGGCTGAGCAACTGATACACGCGTGGATTTCACCGTACTCGTTGGCGAAGACGCGTGCGAACCGTTCGGAGACGTGCGCGCCGCAGTGATCACACTTGGGCATTGGTCACACCGGCCGAAGCCGGTATATCGATCTATTGGGCGGCTGGATAAGTAACTTTCTCCATACGCTGTTTGGGTTTTCGATTGTGGAAAGTATTTTTCTGAAAACAAGCACGACAGCTAGCCACGAGCGGCGTCGATCGCCCGGGCGATCAGGACCGCCTGGGCGCCGGCGACGAACCCCGCATCGATGTTGACGACCGAAAGAACGGTACAGGACTGGAGCATGCCGGCGAGTGCGCCGTGACCGTCGCCACCGTACCCGTAGCCGCTCGAGATCGGAACGCCGATCACCGGCGTATCGACGAGGCCGGCGACGACCGTCGGTAGCGCACCCTCCCGGCCGGCGGCGACGATCAACACGTCCGCGTCGCGAAGGCGGTCGATCTGGTCGATCGTCCGGGAAAGTGCAGCGACTCCGATGTCGTCGACCCGGTCGACAGTCACCCCAGCATCCAGACAGACTGCTTCGACTTCGGCGGCGACCGGACCGTCGACCGTTCCCCCGGTGGCGATCCCGACCGTCGCATCGACCGTCGGCGGTTCGTAATCGGGCATCGTTACCCGAACCGTCGTTTCTCGCCGATCGATCGTCGCACCGGGGACCGTCTCGTCGATGGACGCCTCGAGTGCCTCGAACTGCGCAGGTGATATCCGGGTGAGCAAGGCGCGGTCGGTCGTCTCGAGCGCAGTCTCGGCGAGTTCGATAACCTGTTCGATCGACTTGCCCTCGGCTAGAATCGCCTCCGGAACCCCGCGGCGTTGCTCACGGGCCGCATCGAATCGGCCCGCATCACCGGTTACGTATCCGTTGAGTTCGGCTTCGGCCTGTGCCGGCGATAGCGAACCGTCGGCGACGGCCTCGAGGAGTTCGCGCATGTTCGACCTGGGCGGCCGAGACACTCGAATCCGTCGACCCGACGGGGCGAACGACGATCGACTGGATCACTGAAGGTGCGCGCGAACCCCGGAGAAGCGCGCGCGAGCCAGATTTTGCCATTGGCCGGGTCCGAAATCGGTGTCGCCCACTCATCAAACATATACTTTCCGGTGAAGTCGGTGTTCGAAACAGCCGAATGAACCGCTGCAACCCCCGTATTTCCGCTGCTAACCAATACATTTATATGGGGTAACGGGGAACGAATACATCGTATGGCAGACCTTATCGTCAAAGCCGCCGTCAAGGAAGCGCTCGATGACAAAAACGTTGCCTCGGATTTCTACGACGCACTCGACGAGGAAGTTTCCGAACTGCTCGACGACGCCGCCCGACGTGCCGAGGCCAACGACCGAAAGACGGTCCAGCCTCGCGACCTGTAAGGAACGCCACTCGATATTTTTCGCCCGATAGTCGACGAGCGACGCGTCGAGCCGAGTTGGTTGTCAGCAACCTGGAGAGGCTTCACCGTTGGCGGAATTCGTCCGAGACGCTCGATTGTCACGCCGGGCCTAGATTGAGTTTTTTGCCGCCGGCGACGTAGGTCGAAGACATGCTGCGCAATCTTCTGGTCGCCTTCGGCCTCGTCGAAATCGTCAAGCCGGAACCAGTCATCGGACTGTGCGAGCGAATCGGCCTGCGAAATCCCGAGCGCTGCCAGCGACGACCGATCGCGCTCGCGGGCGCTCGCCTCGAGGGGCTGGCGTTCGTCTGGCTGCTCGCCCGTGATCGGAAGGGGATGTCACTCGTCGGCGAGGTCCTCGGGGTCGCAGGCCTCGTCCTCGTTTTAATCCCGCGGTCCGTTATCGCGCTCTGCCAGAACGTCGGCTACGCCAACAGGGACGACCTGGAGTTCAAGCCGTGGGCGGTGCCGGCAGCGCGCCTCCTGGGCGTCCTCTACCTGACCGTGACCCTCCTCTCCTGGAACCCCGTCGCGACGCTGTCAGCAACGAGGTGGACGAAGCCGACGAGGGTGCCACGGCTACGAAGCGCCGGATTCGGCTGCGTTCGCGGTGACGACGTCATCGAACGATGGAACGCGTCCCGCCGGTCCGAATCGCGCCACGAGCGGTGATCGGACCGACACGAATCGTCGATCGACGATCCACAATCGAGGCGACCGGCGAGCACTCCCCCTTCAGTACCGACGGACCTCGACGCCGCCGTCGGAGCCGACGTAGGTCGCGTCCGCCTGCCCGACGAACAATCCGTGTTCGACGACCCCAGGGAGCCTCGAGAGTCGCGTCGCCAGCGCATCGGGATCGTCGATCGCGCCGAATCCACAATCGAGAACGAGGTTTCCGTTGTCGGTTACGACCGGCCCGTCCTTTCGCTCGGCGTCCCGGAGCGTCGGTTCGCCGCCGAACGTGCGGACGCGCTCCGCCACCACGGCGTGGGCGTCCGGGAGGACTTCGACCGGAACCGGGCGCTCAAGTCGGTCGGTCAGCTTCGAAGGGTCGGCGACGACGACGAACCGGTCGGCCGCCGTATCGACGAGTTTCTCGCGGGCGTGGGCCGCACCGCCACCCTTGATCAGCGCACCGTGAGTCGCGGCGTCCGGATCGTCGAGCACCTGATCCGCGCCGTCGATCGCGAGGTCGACGACGTCGACCGCATCGAGGTCCGTCAGCGGTATCCCGACCTCGAGGGCCAATTGACGGGACTGAAACGAGGTGGGAATCCCGCGAATCTCGAGGCCGTCGTCGACGGCCCGGCCGATCGCCCGAATCGCGTGGGCGGTCGTCGAGCCGGTGCCGAGGCCGACGACGAACCCGTCCTCGATGGTCTCGATCGCTCGTTCGCCGGCGCGGCGCTTTGCAGCCTCCGGGCCGCCCTCCGTCTTCATGGTTTTGCAAGTGAGCGGCGACGGCAAAAACGTTGCATCTTTGTGGCGAACGTCGAGACCGGCGCGAGCGAATCGAGGTCACCGGTCTCGATCCGAGAGCGACGTGAACGAACCGCGTGCGACCTGTCCGAACCGTCACCGGACAGAACCGAACGGAACGGGCCACAGACCGCGCGGAACTTTTTTTGAACAGTCCGTGGACGAACCCGCATGGCGACTTCTGGAACGGCTGTTTCTCTCTCGAACGTGCGGAAAACGTACCGCGTCGGCAAACCCGTCCACGCGCTCGATGGCGTCAGTCTCGAGGTTCCACAGGGGTCGTACACCGCGATCATGGGGCCGAGCGGCTCCGGTAAGTCGACGCTCATGAATCTCGTGGGCTGTCTCGACACGCCGACCGAGGGGACGGTGGTCGTCGGCGGCCGCGACGTCGGCGCACTCGGCGACCGCGAGCGCACCACCCTCCGAGGGACGGAGGTCGGGTTCGTCTTCCAGACGTTCAACCTCATGCCGCGGCTGAACGCACTCGAGAACGTCGCGTTGCCGCAGCTGTTCCAGAACGTCGATCGGACGGCCCGACTGGACCGTGCGCGGGACCTCTTGGAGCGCGTGGGACTGACAGATCGGGCGGATCACCTGCCGAACGAACTGTCGGGCGGACAGCGCCAGCGTGTCGCGCTGGCGCGAGCGCTGGTCAACGACCCGGCGATCGTGCTGGCCGACGAACCGTCGGGAAACCTCGACACCGATACCGAATCCGAGATTCTCGATCTCTTCGACGAGTTTCACGACGCCGGGACGACGATGCTCGTCGTCACCCACGAGCGTCACGTGGCCGAGCGAGCCGATCGGATCGTCCATCTCCTCGACGGGAAGATCGAATGGATCGAGGAACTCGATGGAGGCGGTACGAACGGCGCGTCGCGGCCGGACTCGGCGGCGGGAGAGGCGGGGGCTGATACCGAATGAATCCGCTCGAGAGTCTTCGCCTCGCCTGGCGGTCCATTCGCGGTCACAAACTCAGGTCGTCGTTGACGACGCTCGGGATCGTGATCGGGATCGCTGCGGTCATCGCGTTCGTCAGTCTCGGTGCGAGTCTGCAGGCGGGAATCATCGGCGACATCAGCCCCGACGACCAGCGAAGCCTCTACGGGTGGGCGGCCGAACCCGACACGGAGGGCGGCCCGCTCGCAGGTGCCCAACCCGTCTTCACGCAGGCGGACCTCGAGAACGTCGAGGACTTAGACGACGTCGAGGCGGCCTACGGATACGCGACGATACAGACGCAGGCGCTTTCGGACGGCGACGAGACCGTCGCGCAGGGCAACGGACTGATCGCCTCGGGCCCGTCGTACATCGGCGAGGATGAACTGGCCGACGGGAGGCAGTTCCGAAGGGGCGAACGGGAAGCGGTGATCAATCCCGCCGCGGCGGGCCAGTTCGAGGAGAACGTCACCGTCGGCGACGAACTCACGGTGACGTTCCTGGGCGGTCGGCAAACAACCGTCGAAGTGGTCGGTATAACCGACACGAGCGAGGGGTTGAGCCCGTTCGAGGGGTTCGAGTCCTCGCCTCGAATCTACGTGCCGACCGATCCGTACTACGTGGAGCAGGCGGCGAGGCTGGGATTCGGCGGCGGACCGGGCGGTGACGCGGGGAACGGTGATGACACTGCGGGCGGCACTGGGAACCAAACCGGCGACGGAAACCAAACTGGCGCTGGAAACCAAACCGCCGCTGGAAACCAAACCGCCGCTGGAAACCAAACCGCCGCTGGAAACGAAACTGGTGCTGGAAACCAAACCACCGCTGGAAACGGCGGCAACGGTGGTACCGACGGCGGTACCGATAGTCCCGCTCGCTTCCTCGCCATCGTCGTCGAGGCACCGTCCGACGATCAGGCGGCCATCGACGCCGCCCGCGAGGCGGCCATCGACTACCTCGAGAGCGATCGGTCCGACGCGAGCGAGCTGATGGGCGACGACCTCGAGGTACAGCTCCGGACGAGCACGGAACTGCTCCAGCAGCTGCAGGACGTGCTCGATCTCCTGCGGAACTTCATCGTCGGAATCGCCGCGATTTCCCTGCTGGTCGGCTCGATCGGTATCGCGAACATCATGCTCGTCAGCGTCACCGAGCGGACCCGCGAGATCGGCATCATGAAAGCCGTCGGTGCGCAGAACCGCGACGTCCTCGGCCTGTTTCTGACCGAAGCGGTGATCCTCGGCGTGATTGGCGCGATCCTGGGGACCGGGCTGGGGCTCGTCGCCGGCTATCTCGGTGCGCAGTACATCGACCTCCCGCTGGTCTATCCCCTCGAGTACGTCGTGCTCGCGGTCGTCGTCGGGGTGCTCGTCGGCGTTCTCGCGGGACTGTATCCGGCCTGGCGGGCCGCGCGGACGGACCCGATCGACGCGCTCAGGTACGAGTGACATCCTCCTCGCCGTGTACGGCGAAATCCCTCCTCGAAAATAGAGTGGGTCGCTCGCCGGTTCGACCAGGACCGGTCGGTCACTCGAGGGCCAGTCACGTCACCTGGTCCGGTCTCGATCCGAATCCGAGTCTCGGCCAGGCTCTGACTCCGAGTCTCGGCCAGGCTCCGACTCCACGTCCTGACCCACATCCGAATCCACGTCCCCGATGTGCCCCGAATGTCGGTCCCGAATCGGCGCCGTATCGGCGGCGCGAACGGAACCGTCCGACGTCGATTCGAATCCGATGGTCTCCCGGGTACGCCGTCGCTTCTCGGGATAGTCGTCCGCGAGGTACGCGCCCAGATACCCCCCGAGAGCGGAGAGACCGACGGTATAGAGGAGGAAAAACAGGATCATGCTGAAGAGCAGGATCAGGAGGAAGAGGATGCCAGCGGCGGGGGCTCCGCCGACGAATCCGAGACCGAACCCGAGGAATCCAAGCACGACGAATCCACCTACCGCGATCGGGAGAAACGAAATCGCCCCGGCCAGAGCGCCCACTTTCGTGCCCTGGCGTTCGTCCGGTCCCTCGAGGAAGCCGGCGACGACACCACCCAGAACCGGCGCAAGCGGGATGAACGAGAGAACGACGCTAACGACGGCCCCGATGAACGCGTTGATGACGGTTCGGCTACGGACCATATGCACCGAACGACGGGCAACGAGAAAAATGTCGGTGGTCGGTTGTGTCAAAATTCATATTACTCTTCGTCCCCGTGCAGTCGGTTCGACGGGTGTCAATCACGGCGTTTAAGACCACCGGGTGCAACCACCGCGTAATGAAACGACGGACGTTCGTCACCGGGGTCGGCGCGAGCGGGGTCGCCGGCGTCGCCGGCTGCCTGACGCGGGACGTGGAGGACGACGCTGACGGAAACGAAACCGACGATCGAGAGCCGGCGGATCCGGATCTCGAGGGGGAACTGACGGTCGCGACGTACACGTCGATGGTCGACGGCGACAACCCGGCAGGGCCGTGGCTCAAGGACGCGTTCGAGGCGGAATACCCCGACGCGACGCTCACCTGGACCGTCCCGAGCCAGGGACTCAACCACTATATCAGTCGCGAGCGACAGAGCGCCGATTTCGATGCGGACGTCTACCTCGGGCTCAACGTCGACGACCTCGTTCGAATCGACGATACACTCGGCGGGGGCGGACTCTTTCGCGACCTCAACGTCGACCGGATCGACCGGTCGGGTCGGATTCGCGACGGGCTCGACATGGGCGATCCCCACGGCCGAGTGCTCGCGTACGACACGGGCTACATCAGCCTCGTATACGACGAAACCGTCGTCGACGCCCCGGAAACCCTCGAGGCCCTGACCGAGCCGGCCTACGAAGACGCGCTGCTCGCCCAGAACGCTCAATCGTCCGATCCGGGCCGGGCGTTCTTACTGTGGACCATCGACGCTTACGGCGAGGACGGGTACCTCGACTACTGGCGCTCACTCGAGGACAACGGGATTCGCGTTCTCGACGACTGGACCGAATCCTACTACGGGTCGTACATGAACGAGAACCGGCCGATGGTGGTCTCGTACTCGACCGACCAGGTGTACGCGAGCGCCGAGGGCTACGACATGAGTCGGCATCAGATCGCGTTCCCGGACGATCAGGGGTATGCGAACCCCGAGGGAATGGGCATCTTCGAGCGCGCGTCGGAACTCGACCTCGCCTACGCGTTCCTCGATTTCGCCCTCTCGAGCGAGGCCCAGGGCGTCATCGCCCAGCGCAACGTCCAGTTCCCGGCCGTCACGTCCGAGCACGTCGACCTCGACGAGGAGTTCGACCAGTACGCCCACGAACCGCCGGAAGCGGTAACCGTCGGCTACGAGACCCTCCGGGGGAAGCTCGACGGATGGGTCGAAGACTGGGCGCGCGAGTTCGCCGGCCAGTAGAGGACGTCGATGGGACGATCGAAAGCGGGCGAGTGGGGGCCTCGAGTTCGACGACGAGCCGCGGCCGCCCGCGGGTGGGTCGAACGCCACGCGCTTTCGCTGCTGGGGCTCGTAACGGCGACCGTCCTCGCGATCATGCTCTATCTCCCGGTCGGCCTCGTCTTCGCCGACGCCGTCCTCGACCGGGGGGCTCTCACGCTGTCCGCGTTCGTCGACGTCCTCACCGATCCGTTCTACGTCGGCGTCCTCGCGGACATCTTCGCCGAACCGCTTGCAGTTCGCTCGCACATCGAGGGGGTCGCGAGCTGGCTCGCGGCCGTGTCGGTCTCGATATCGCTCGAGGCGCCGATTCCCGGACTCGAAGTGCCGATTCCGTGGCCGCGAGTCGACGCCCCCGCCGTTCGGACGGGACTGTTCGGATTTACGGCGTATCAGGCGCTCTGTTCGACGGTCGCGAGCGTAGTGCTCGGACTGCCCGGCGCGTAC
The DNA here is from genome assembly GCF_024227435.1 of Natrinema caseinilyticum. Classification (GTDB taxonomy): domain Archaea; phylum Halobacteriota; class Halobacteria; order Halobacteriales; family Natrialbaceae; genus Natrinema; species Natrinema caseinilyticum. The sequence goes on along the minus strand of NZ_CP100445.1, from coordinate 2,383,639 downwards.
GTTCTCGCGAACTACGAGTTTCGGGGCCGAAAGACGCTTCGCTCCCTGACGATCGTTCCGTTCGTGTTGCCGGGGATCATGGTCGCCGTCGGCTTTTACGCGATGTTCGGTCGATCGGGGACGCTCAACGGGCTGCTCGGACTCGTCGGAATCGGGCCGTACTCGTTCATCGAAGGGAACCCGCTCGCCGTCGTCATCGTCGCCCACGCGTTCTACAACGCGCCGCTGGTGGCGCGCATCACCGTCGCAGCCTGGGAATCGATCGACGCTCGAACGGTCGAGACCGCACGCAGCCTCGGTGCGAGCCCTCGCCGCGCGTTCCGCGACGTGGTCGTCCCACAGCTCCTGCCGGCGGTCCTGACCGGCGCCTTGTTGACCTTCATCTTCACGTTCATGACGTTCCCCATCGTCCTCGCGCTCGGCGGACTCCAACTCGCGACCGTCGAAGTCTGGATCTACGACCGCGTCCGCCGACTCGCGTACGGCGAGGCCGCCACGCTCGCCGTCCTCGAGACGCTCCTCTCGCTGGGGCTGACCTACGCGTACCTGCGGTACGAGTCCGCACAGGCGGGACTGGCCCGAACGGCCTCGTCGCCGACACGAACGCCGCTGTTCCCGAATCTGCGGACCGCGCTGTCGCCCCGCCGAGTGGCGATCGGCATCTACGGACTCGTCGCGCTGGTCGTCTTCGTCGGGCCGATCGCGAGTCTGCTCGTCGGGAGCGTGACGGACGGGGACGGACTCACGCTTCGACACTTCGCGTTCCTGCTCGAGCGCCAGTTCGAGGGGGCGTCCTATCAGACGCTGCCGGCCGTCGCCGTCCGGAACTCCCTCGTCTTCGGCGTCGCCACGCTGCTCATCGCCGTGCCGATGGGAGTCGTCATCTCGACGGTGACGGTCCGTGCGGGCCGCGGGGGAAAGCTCGTCGACACGCTGGCGATGGCCCCGCTCGCGGTCAGCGGCGTCGTCTTCGGGATCGGCTTGCTACAAGGGCTGGTCTTCGGCATTCCGCTCCCCGGCGGCTGGCGGTTCCAGGTGACAGGTGCGGTCGCCATCGCCGCTGCCCACGCCGTCGCAGCGTACCCCTTCGTCACGCGCAACGTCTCGCCGCTTCTCGCGTCTCTCGACCCCGCGTTGGTCGAATCCGCTCGAGCCCTGGGAGCGCCCCGCTATCGCGCGCTCGTCGACGTCGAACTCCCGCTGGTGGCGAGTGGCATCGTCGCCGGCGCAGCCTTCGCCTTCGCCATCTCGATCGGCGAGTTCTCTTCGACGGTGATTTTGGCGGGTGGAAACGACACGTACACGATGCCCGTCGCCGTCGAGCGCTATCTCGGCCGCCGCTCCGGTCCCGCGATCGCCATGGGAACGATCCTCCTGTTCGTGACCGCCGCGAGTTTCGTCGTCGTCGACCGGGTCGGCGGGAGGTTCGAGCGATGACGACGCTTCGACTCGAGGACGTTTCCCGAGCCTACGACGACACCGTCGCGCTCGAAGACGTCGACCTCACGGTCCACGGCGGGGAGTTTTTCACCCTCGTCGGCCCGTCCGGGTGCGGAAAGACGACCACGCTTCGAACGATCGCCGGATTCGAGGAGCCGACGACCGGACGCGTTCGGTTCGACGACCGGGAGATGACCGGCGTCGCACCCGAACGTCGGGACGTCGGCGTCGTCTTCCAGAGTTACGCGCTGTTTCCCCACATGAGCGTCGCCGAAAACGTCGGCTACGGGCTGCAATTTCGCGATCCGCCCGACGGGATGACGGTCGACGAACGCGTCGCGGAGTTGCTCGCACTGGTCGACCTCGAGGGGATGGGCGATCGTAATCCCGACCAGCTATCCGGCGGCCAGCAACAGCGCGTCGCGCTGGCCCGTGCGCTGGCGCCGGCTCCCGACCTGCTCTTGCTCGACGAGCCGATGAGCGCGCTCGACGCACAGCTCCGGGAATCGCTGCGCCGCCAGATTTCGCGAATCCAGTCCGAACTCGAGATCACGACCGTCTACGTCACCCACGACCAGGCCGAAGCGCTGGCGATCTCGGATCGGCTCGCGGTGCTCCGCGACGGCCGCGTCGAACAGGTCGGCCGCCCGCAGGAGATCTATCGGGAGCCGGCGACCCGATTCGTCGCGGAGTTCGTCGGCGACAACAACGTCTTCGAGGGAACTGTGCTCTCGAACGACCGGGACGGGGCTCGAGTCGAAATCGGCGGCCAGCCGCTCGCCGTTCCGACACTCCCCGACGGAAGTGAGCGAGCGACCGTCTGCGTGCGACCCGGCGCACTCTCGCGGACCGCCACCCACAACCGATTCCCCGTCGCGGTCGAAACGGCCGAGTTCCTCGGCGAGACCGTCCGCGTCCACGGTCGGTGGAACGGCAGGGAGATCACGTTGCTACTCGATGACGTGCCCGAGCGCGACGACCTGACCGTGGGATTCGCGCCCGAGGACGCACACGTCGTGACCTCGCTGCGAGCGGGCGGCCGGCAGTCGTAGGCGCCCGAATACGCAAGTGGTTCCTTTTCGCCGCCGTCGTGATAGCAGTCGGTATGCGCGTTACTCGTCGCCTCCGGATCGACGTCGGTCGAAGCGAAGTCGCGGTCGGGACGCCGATCACCGTCCGCGTTCGCGATGACGGACGACGGTCCGTTTCCGGTGCTCTCGTCACGACCGAGACCAAATCCGTGCGAACGGACGACCGCGGGCTGTGTCGGCTGCGCTTCGACGCGCCCCGGCTTCTGGAAGCTCGTCGCGGCGAAGTCAGCGACCGACCGCGTCGCGTACGAGCCGGCCGCCGCACTCGTCCGCGTGGTCTCGAACGAGGCCGCGCTCCGCCCGCTCGGCAGGGTCGGCTACCGATAGCGGCCGGCAGCTGTAAGAAGCGGCCAGCGGGACCCGACAGGCATAGCGTTATCACGCTCGCCTCGGTGTGGTACTTTATGGCAGACACGAAGGTCAGTCGGAACAAGCAGGCCCGCAACGCGGAACGACGCCAGTGCGAACGGGAACTCGCGGAGGCGCTCGAGCGACGCGACGAAACCGAACCGCCGCTCGAGGTCGAGGAGGAAGCGGTCGCCGTCGAACCGGCCGCTTTGCGAGCGGCCGACTCGGGAGCGGACGGCGAAGGGGCGACGGAATAGCAGTGTAAGCACGGGCCCCGACCCCACCCGCCCACGCGCTAGCATCGTCCCACCGGACGGGAGAGCCAACGCGGCGATCCGAGCAGCTACTGCGAGGAACGTCGTGAGCGAAATCGCTCGAGTCCGACGTCGAGCATGTCGGGACTGACCGCCTGAAATTCGTTGTCTTCGGGCAGATACGGACGGACCGAGTCCCAGCTGTCGCGAGCGTAGCGCTCGTCGAGCAAGACGCGCACACCGACATCGGCGGGGCTTCGGATGACGCGACCGATCGCCTGGCGAGCTTTCCGGACAGCGGGGATCGTGAGTGCGTACGTAAAGCCGTCGCCGAACTCGTCGTCGTAGGCCCGGCGAACCGCTTTCGTTCGGGGACTCGAGGTGTTGACGATCGGGACACCACAGACGACCGCCGCCGCGAGCCGATCGCCACTGTAGTCGACGCCCTCGGTCAGCGTCCCCCGGAGACTCGTGACGAGTACCTTCCCGTCGCCCGCGAAGAATTCGTCCTTGAGGGACTGAGTGGTCTGGTCGTCGCTCGCGGCGTCGAGCAGGATCGGTTTGTCGACTCGCCGCTCGAGGACGCCCGCGATCCACTCGGCTTCGGCGTAGCTCGGCATCCCGACGAGGACGTTGCCGGGGAGACGAGCGATCTTCTGGATAGCGTCGGCGTAGTGCGTTCTGGTCGGATTCCGTTGCCCGTGCTCACCCGGTCCGCGGACGTCACTCGGACTGCCGCGATTGTCGTAGGTGAACTTCGGCACGGCGACCGCGAAGCTCTCCCGGTTTTCGGCGGGGAAGTGGAGGCCGTATCGGCGCTCGACGACCGGCCGATCCTCCGCGCGTTCGAGGTACCGAAGCCCGGTTACCTCGGTGAAGGCGTCCATCGGCTCGAGCGTGGCGCTCATCAAAATGCCGCCGCCGAACGAGGCGAGGCGGGAGCCGATCGCATCGCTCGGAACGCAGTTGTGAAGGCCGAGCCTGGCGTTGTACGCCCGGCGCCAGGAGTCGGCCGGTTCGGTGTCGTCCCACGTTCGCTCGAGTTCGATTTCTCGGAAGTAGTCGGTGTGGCCCTGGCGGTACCACTCGCCGAGAACGCGGCCAACGGCCGGTGCGGCACGGGTGCGGTCTTCGTCTTCGGCCTCGTTCAGAATTCGCGCGACGACCGCACCGACTGCCTCGGCGCGGACCCAGTCCGCGTCACCGTAGTTCGCCGCGTTCGCCCACTCGGTGAGTTCGTCTTCGGCCGGCACAGCGGGGTCGCGGAGGGGAATTTCCTCGTCGGGGAGATCGGTCAAATTCGACTGCCACCCCCTGTGTTTCCGGTCGAGAAAATCGGTCACTCGGCGATCCAGTTCGGTCCGGAGGTCGCCGACGAACTCGAGGGTTCGATTGAGTTCCTCGTAGGAAACGTCGCTGTCCGCCAGTTCCGCGCGGACGAGATCGGCGTCGGCGGTCTTGGATCCGCCCGCTGCCCGTCGACCCTCGCGCTCGAATTTGACCGGCTGAATCACTCGCGAGAGTTCGGTTTCGGCATCGCGCAGCGTCGAGTCGGCGACCCCCTCGCTGACCAGGTCGCGAACGCGCGGCTCCAGCATGTGCGCCTCGTCGCAGACGACGAACGTCGATTCGTCCACCAGCGCGCCGGTAAAGGAGCCGACCGTCCTCGAATCGAAGGCGTGGTAATAGTTCCCGATGACGACCTCCACGTGGCCGAGGGCGGCACCCATCACCGAGTGAGGGCACGTTCCGTGTGCGACCGATCTGGCGACCAAATTTTCGGGGGTGATCATGCCGGCGTCGGTGAAATCGTACGGGATCGCTTCCGCGGCGTCGCCGTCGTTCGCCTCGTCCGGCAAATCCTCGAGATATTGCGCGTAGAACGGACAGTACTCGGTTTCGGCACCGACGGGTCCGCCGTCGCCGTGCTCGGGTAATGCGGGCGGATACGGGGTCGGTTCGCCCGCCGTCTCGAGGAATGCACCGCCAGTTCGGTCAGCGCTGTCAGCCAGTCCGATCTGCTGGCTCCGGGCCCGGCCGACGAGATTCCGTGCCGTCGTCTCGCCGCCCTCGCCGGTGAGATCGCGGGTCCGATCTCGCAGGGTTTCACAGCGGTCGTAGACGGTCCCGTCGTCGAATCCCGCCTTCCCCTCGCGGTTGTACGGACAGACGTCGGCCTTTCCGACGAGCGTGAGACCCGAAACCGGATCCCAGTCGGCGGGCAAATTCTCGTTGATCGTCTCGAGGTCGTCCTCGAACTGGCGTAACTGCTGTTTGACACTCGTGAGGACGAGGACACGCTCGTAGCCCGTGTCCGGATCGCGCACGAGGTCGATCCCCGCCGTGAGCGCGATCATCGTCTTTCCGGTGCCACAGGCGCCTTCGATGACGGTGTAGCCGTCATTCCGGGCGGTATCGATGGCCGTCTCGATGCCGTCCACCTGCGGATCGTAGGGGCTGTCGTGGCCGAACACCGTCCGCCAATTCGTCATTCTTGCCGTACTCATCGTCCGTCGGTCATAGGGTTGACGAACCGTATTGGTCGCGCGATAGTATTTAAATGACCGGGCCAGCGAAGAGGGTGCGAACGTATCCGCGTCGAACTCGAACCGCGCCGTGGGAGCAGCGATTCCACACTGGGGACGGGACACCGAACCACGGTTCGTCACTCCCGGTTCGGTCGCGCCTCGAGACCGTCTCCCGGCCCGACTCGACTACCGACATCACTCCTTCCCTCCAGAGCCGCCTCGCCTCACTCGTTTCCGCCTCACCCCTCGTTTGCACGCCGCTGGACGAACGCGTAGACTGGCGGGCGGACCGTCCCGAAAGACGACGCGAGCGGAACGAAGAGAGCAGTGAGGTCGCGAGTGGAACGAGGAGAGCGATGAGGTGTAGCGTAATGACGTATGGAGTAACCGAGGGGGTAATTGTAACGACAGGGAGGGAATGATGTCATCGCGACCAGACGCCCGTGAACCCTCGTCCAGCGAACCGGAATGGGAGAGAGTCGGTGTCGGTTGGCCACCCAAACCGTGCCGCGAGGAACGTAACGCACTCCAGGCTCGGTCACCTACGGCACCCATGAGCGACACCGGTTCCATCGACGTCGACCGCTGGCGCGACGAACTCGAGTCGAAACGTGCCGAGAAAGACGACTTTTTCGCGGAGCATCCGCAGTCGCCGATCCCGCCCGAAGAACGCGATTCGTTCGACGGACTCGATTACTTCGACCCGGACCCGACCTACCGGGTGACCGCGACCGCGACGGTCCACGAGAAACCGGACCCAGTTCTCATGGACACTACCACGGGCCGCGAAATTCGCTACCGCCGGACCGCGACCCTCGAGTTCGACCTCTCGCGTGCGGACGACGACCTGGAAGACGGCACGTTCGAACTTGGTGCGTACCGACAGGAGCGCCCGACCGAACAACCGCTGTTCGTGCCGTTTCGGGACAAGACCACCGGCCAACAGAGCTACCGGGGCGGCCGGTACATGGAACTCGAGACGGAAGACGAACTGACCGACGGCGACAAGATCGTCGTCGATTTCAACCTCGCGTACTCACCGTTCTGTGCGTACAGCGATACCTTCGACTGTCCGCTTCCGCCGGAAGAAAACTGGCTCGAGGTGGCGATTCCGGCGGGCGAACGATTCGAGAAGTGAACGGCCTCTGATCGTCGAATCCGTCTCGCACGCGCAGCGATTTCGGTCCGTCCGTGGACTCGAGTCCGTTGGTCCGTCCGGTCGTCCGATTTCATCGGGAGATGGGTCAGTTACGACGAGCACCCGTCACTTCGATGTCGATCTCGATCACGTTTGCTCGGCGTTTCGGTTCGACGGAGAATTATATCAGTATATTCGAATATCATCGTCTCTACGGGACCGTTTCAACTCGAACCAACCGGGGTGTTACCGATCGTACCGAGGGAAACGTGTGTCTCGAGTGGAAATTAGGGGGTTCGGGCGCCGAGTATCCACTGGTTGGCGCGACCGCGACGAGATCACTATACCGGTATAGAGATTTCGTGGAACGGCGGGATGCGAACTCACGGAGCGACGCCGACGGTGAGCAGCGTTCCGAACTCGCGGTATCGTTCGACCATCGCGTCACGGGTGTCCCATTCCTCGAGTGGAAACTCGGCTTCACCGGGAATCGTGATTTCGCGATCAGGAATGTTGTCCTGTTCTGCGACGGAGAACCCGGCCTCGCGGAACGCGTCTCGATATTCGGAGCGACTCCAGCGTGTCATCTCCACCGAGATGAACCCGTCCCACTCGTGGGAGTGGACGTTTTCTTCGTAATAGTTGACGGCGCAGTAGAACGTTCCGCCGGGTCGGAGAACACGGACGATTTCCCGGAGGGTCTCTCTCGGATCGGAGGCATAATAGAATGCTTCCATCGACCAGCAGTGGTCGATCGAGTCGTCGGTAAACGGGAGCGCGTCGAAGTCCCCGACGACGTAGCCGATCGACTCGCTGTCGGTATATCCGGCCGCGTTGCGAGCCATTTCCGGCGACCCGTCGAGGCCGTAGACTCGACCAGCATCGCTGGTATCCCGGAGTGCTCGCCCGGCGTATCCGCTCCCACAGCCCAGGTCGAGGACCGTGTCGCCGGGTTCGATCGGCATCCGCGCCAGGGCGTGCTTTGCGGTGTGCCAGTGGCGTTCCTCCATCCCTCTATCCCGGCCACTCGATGCCCAGTCGTCGAATTCTTCGCGTACGCTCATAGTCGGACGATGGGACAGCCAGAAATAAACGAGTTCGCATACGGAAACTATCCCTTCGGTCAATAGGAGACCGTTCAACCGATCGAGTTGGGGCACACGCGTTCAACTGATGTCGAATTCTCTCCGACAGTTTTTTAGGCTTGCCTAAATTATGACGGACGAAGGGTCGACGCCGACTGAAATCCGCGGGCATCCGGATTTCCTTTCGACACTCGGTGAAACTCGCTGTCCCACCCTCGAACAGTTTCAGGCCCTTCCTCCGAATTTCGGAGTCTCATGCGCACCGAGAGCCACATCCGCACTCTTAAGGGATTGCCCAAAGTTGTTCACGCCAGCATGGATTATACGCTCGAAATCGACGGGACACCGGAGACGGTACCCGGCGGTACCGGATTGCTCCTGTTGCATCCGAGTACCGGTGAGACGGATCGCATCGACACTGATTTCCTCAAAACTGACACCGATAACTTTCTCGTCATCTCGACGCGAACCACCGCGCGAGAGGTTCGACAGAAACTCGAGTACTACGACGTCGACGAAGAGCGGGCCGAAATTCTCGATACCCTGAGCATCGAACGGGGATATTCGCGACGCTCGAGCGACACCGTCCATTACGTTGCTGCTCCGGACGACATCGACGGGATCGTTGCGCACATCGACGGTTTCCTCGACGAACACGACGGAAAGCTCCGCCTCAGTTTCGACTCCGTCACGGAACTGGCCTACTACGCCGGTGAAGAACGGGCCCTCGAGGCCGTCGAGCGAATCCTCGACCTGCTCGACGAACGCGACGCAGTCGGACTCTTTCACCTTTCGGAGGAACCTCACGACACGGACACCGTCGACGAATTTCGCGCGCTGTTCGACGGCGTAATCGACCTCGACGAGGACGGCAGCGTCGACGCCGACTTCTCGAAAATCGATTGATTACGGGTCGCGATCGTCCAGCGCGATTCCGACGACGACAGCATCCTCTTTGCCGACGACAGCATCCTCTTTGCCGACGACAGCATCCTCTTTGCCGACGACAGCATCCTCTTTGCCGACGACAGCACCCACAGGAAATCAGTTACGACGACAGCCGCCGCGTGAAACGGACCACCGGCCGAAAACAGGTCGATTACGACTCGTCGGCGAGCGAGTCGAAGGTCTTTTCGGCCCAGCGAATCGCGTACTCCGGGCCGTGATCCCGATACGCGTCGGTATCGAGGGCGGCGAACGGTGCCGGCAGTTCGACCGCGTGCTTGATCGCCGCACACGCGAGTTCGGTCGCGTCAGCGAAATCGGTCTCACCGCGGGACACAGCGCTGGGCAATCCAGCAACGCGGTCCTCGAGTCGATTTCCGGCATCCTGCCAGGCGTCGGCGAGTGCTGGATGATCGTCGTGCCACTCCGCGAAGACGTCCCGGGTCTGAAGACCCACCCAGCCATCGTACAGCGCCGCAGCGATCTGATAGGTGGCGTTCGGATCGAGCGGAACCGCCCGATCGAGGTCGCGGTACGACTCCTCGAAGAAGCCGATGAACTGTTCTGGAACGTCGAGTCCAATCTGGACGAACGCCTCGGCGACTAGAAAATCGACGAACGAGTCTGGCGACCCTTCGACTCGTGGCTTGACGAGGACCACGGGTGGTTCGGTCTGGCGGGTCCAGGCGATACTTCCGTCGCCCGGCATCCCGATCGTGAGATCCGAACCCGCGTAGCGAGCGAGCAACGTCGGGGCGTCGCTGGGTAGCCAGGCTGCAGGATAGCTCGCTGGCTCGAGCGCATCGACGAACAGGCCGAGATCCTCGGCCTGGGCCGGCGGCAGCGTCTCGAAATCGCGTTCGCAATCGAATATCAGGGCACGTGGGGCGTGAACTGCCCGAACGTCTTCGACCGGGCCCGAGAGCGGACGGGTCTCGAACATCAGGCGAGCGCGTTCTGGAAGACAAGCAGGATCGACAGCAGCGCCGATACGGCGACCGTAGTGAGAACGACCTTGGTTGCAGTACTCATGTGCGTGTCGTCGAATCCGCGTCGCATAAATCCATCTGTCTCCGTTCGGACTGTCGAACCGTTCCACACGGTTTCCATCCGTCTTTCCACGATCGATCGAACCTCTTCACTCGGTCACTCTCCGTCTTTCTTCGAACTGTCGAGTCGTTCGTGTCTTTCCCGTTGTCCGACGGAGAGCCGCATTCATGGAACGCGTCCCGGAACCCACCGTTTCAGATGGAGATCGAAAAGACCTAGTATGGCGATTTTGAGCGTATTCGAAGAGACGTGGAGTCGAAACAGTCCGGTAGTAGTTGGAAAGACCACGGCGACACGTTCGAGACACGGACAGGTTCCACGGCTCGATCGCCCCGTGCGGCGACGCTCAGTCCTCACCGTCGTCGCCAGCGCGCCAGGAATCCGGGACGTCGATCACGTATCGGCCATCTTCCTGAAGTGAGATAATGTACTCGTCGCGATTGTAGAGTTCCATCAAATTGAGCTCGTACTGGCCCGGTCTGACGATCTTGATGCTTTCGAACTGTTCGTTGAGTTCTGCGCGAAGTTCCTCGATAGAGGGGCGCTCGCCGCTCGGTTCGCTGACGACGCGACCGTGTTCGGGTGGCTGAGCGTCGTCGGCCCCGGTAGCGGTCCCTTCGGTGGTGGCACGTGAATCCGCCCGAGCACTGCCGGCGGCACTTCGTTCCGAGGCGGATCGATCCGGACCCGACGAGTAGGAGGGCAGGTCGTTCGTTGAAAACACCTCGCTGCGGGCGTCGGCTTGCGCTGCGTTTTCGTCTTTCGTCCGCGGTTCGGCTGGAGCTGCCGACGACCGATCCTGCTGATCGGCGTCCCGTTCGACTCGTCGTTTGCGCCCGTCACCTGTCGTCTCGAACTCTTCGCGCCCGTCACCTGTCGTCTCGAACTCTTCGCGCCCGTCACCTGTCGTCTCGAACTCTTCGCGCCCGTCACCTGTCGTCTCGGGTTCGTTCTGAGCGCCGGACCGATCTTCGGGCCGTCGAGCCGACTCGGGCCACTCGGCAAACTCGTCGGTCGTCGGTGAACTCGATTCGTCGGTCTCCGGCTTCGCACTCGAGGGCCACGGGTTGTCCGCCCGCGAGGTTGCGTGCGACCGATCCGGTTGCTGGCGTCCGGCAGAGTCGGATCTGTTCCGGTGTGCGTGCTCGGGTGAGTCAGTGTACTCGTCGTTCTGGCTGCCCGACGAGTCGGTAGACACCCAATCGCGAACGGTCTTAGCGGCTCGCGTGGTGACACTCGACGACTCGGCGGACGTGGACGGGTCAGCTGGATCTGTCGAATCAGACGAGTCGACGGTCGTCGATCCGCCCCCGCGGGCCGACGAGGCGGACGGCGAGTCACCGCCATCGTCGAACGATTCAGCTGCGGCCGCGGCAGTCGGCGCGAACTGAAATTTGTTGCCGCCGCAATCGGGACAGCCCGACAGCATTTCCTTGGAGCCGTCGGCGAACGTCCGGCCGCAGTTCGTACACTGATGAGGCATTAGTTGCGGGACACGAGCGCGCTGATGAGCGTTTCGTCCTTGTGGAGCGTCTCTATCTGGTTTGCCGGGCCGATCACCGTCAGTTTCGTTTCCGTCTGATCGGTCCCCATAATGCGGCCGAGCAGCGATGAGTCGCGAGTCTCGGATTTCGGATAGGTCTCGATTTCGATCCCGTTGAATTCGTCGGGACTGATCTCGGCCATCGTCACCTCGATGAGTCGACTCTCCTCGTCGGGAGTCAATCCCTCCTCGAGGACGACGATGTTACCGTCGTGGACGCCGTCCAAGATCATCCTGATCTTCTCCATCGTTGCCATACCGTCCATCCGCTCCCCGCTGATCAGGTCGATCTGTACGCCGTCAGATGGGTCAGAGTCGTCGGCGTTGGTAGCTTTCGGCATCGTTATCACCCGAAGTACTCCGCGATCTTGCCGTACACTTCCTCCATGTTGTTGCCCTCCTTCGCGGAGAGCGGAATGGTCGTGTGCTGCGGAAATGCGTCTTCGATCCGCTTGACGCTCGATTCCTCGAGATCGGTTTTGTTCGCGAAGATGAGAACTGGAAGATCACGGGATTCGATGATGCCGATCAGCATCGTGTTGACCTGTGTGATCGGGTCTTCAGCACTATCTAGAACATAGATAACGCCGTCGACGTCTTCTCGAAGCCAGTGCATCGCCTCGGCGACGCCCTCGGTGGCTTCCCGGGACCGACGAATAGCGTCCTCTTCGTCCATCTCGTCGGTGAACTCCTCGTAATCGACCTTCGTCGTCACACCGGGTGTATCGACGATGTCGATGGTCACCGTCTTGCCATCCCGTTCGATCTCGACGTTCTCTTTCCGTCGTGCGCGTCGCGTTTCGTGAGGGACGTGACTTTCCGCACCGATCGCATCGCCAGTCCAGTCGCGTGCGATTCGGTTTGCAAGCGTCGTTTTGCCGGCGTTCGGTGGACCGTAGATACCGATACGTTTCGGTTCCTGTTCCGAGAACAGGCGATCCGTGACCCGAGAGATACTATCTTTGAGTTCTGTGAACAGTCCCATCTGTGGGGGCCTCCAGCACCGCGGGGTGCATCTGCGCTCACTACAAACTGAACTCACTTAAGACTACGTCAGACGAAGTGACAGTTCGACGAGTTGGAGTGAGTCTCGGTCAGGAATGTCCTGTGTAATCCGTACCGATACATCGTGATACGCATCGCGTCACTTGACAACTTCATGACACCTAACATTGTCGTGATGGTTGACAACGTCGTGAGGTCATGAGTCTTATCGCGTGTGAATCGTATTGATAACAATTATCATTGAATGAAGAAGGGAGATATACTAGCACACAATGACACATAATACCAGAAGGTGATCTCGGAGACAGCCCCCCCACCCCTTCGTTTCAGGTGGAGATCGCCAGGACCGGAGACGGATTGAACGAGCCGATCGGATGTAGTAGCGGGTCAGTCCCCCGTTACTTCCGCTGCAGGGGAGAGAGAAGTGATTTACCGCGTGAACTCGAGGGAGAAGGCCGCTCTAGTAATTTGATCGTGTGTCTAGTAACTCTAGCTGTACAGAACGTGCGTTCTAGTTTAGACTAGTAACACAAAGATGAACCCTAGCAACTAGTTCAACTTTGCTAGTTCTGCGGATACTGTTTTGCACCCTACCTAATAAAACTTCCCGTCCTAAATTCTCCGTCACCCACCCCTCCCCTTCCATCCGTTCCACCTGAAACGAAGGGGTGGGGGGGTAGAGGTTAACCAACTCGTTAACCAACACCTCCGCTCCTACCTGTGGCTTCGCTCACCGCTCTTTCACTGAACACTCTTTCATTGTCCACCCCTGCAACTGTTAGACGGACACAATCGATGAATTCACCTCAGCCACCCCCTCCGAGGAATGATCGATAGGGCATCTTCCGGGACCAATCCTGTCGAGGGGTGAACGAACGTAACTCGACAGGCTGAATCCAACTCACGGAGTCGAAAATATATCAACTGATGCACACTAATCCCGGTGCGTCACTCGGATCGAACGGCCTCTCTTTCGGTGGCAATGTGCTGGTCGAGCCACTGCCCTTTATCGAATCAAGGATTCGATCCGTCGTGAGAAATTCAACGTATCTGAACCGAAACGTCCGACGCATTTGAACCGAACTGTTTTTGACCCGACTCGAGTAGCGGTACCGGTCGGCAATCACCGATATAGTTAGTAACACTCACCGCGTGCCACTCGCCCTGTTCGACGATCGTCTCCCGGGTCACATCGACCAGCAAAGCGACGTCGAACTGGATTTCGAACCGAAAGTGATCGGTTCCACTCGGCTCTTCGTCTCGAGTGAGAACTCGATTTTGTCGTCGACTCCACTGCAGGACAAGAGTTTGGCAACGTCCTCTCGTTCTGCACGTTCTTCCGCTGTGGCCCCTCACGTCGGTCTCCACGGAAATTTCTGTTACAGGTACGTCTCTATTTATTCTCACGCACGGGCCAAGAGGAAGGGAAGAATTTATTAGCATGCTTTTCCTCTGTTTCGTTTGCATCAACTGGACCCGGATCGGACGTATGAATCGGTGGATTCTCTGGAGGAGGCCATCACACTGTGAAATTCCTCGCTACTGGTTCGGGTTTCCACTCGAAATAAGGGGGTTCGCATACGACGAATGTCAGACGACGACTCAGAAATCGCAGGATCAGACGAGACCGAGATCGACGGAACGAACGTGTTCTCGTCGAACTTGGAGAACCCAGATATCGGCACCGAAGAGGAGTCGAACCAGGGCCTGTTCGACGATTTGCTCAGTGGCGAACCGATTTTCGGGAACAAGGAAGTCCTTCGCCCGTCCTATACACCGCACGAATTACCCCATCGGAGCGATCAAATCAACAAAATGGCGACGATCCTCGTCGCTGCGCTCCGCGGCGAAACCCCATCGAACATTCTCATCTACGGAAAAACCGGGACCGGAAAGACTGCGAGCGCCAAATTCGTCAGCAAAGAACTCGAGAGCACTTCACAGAAGTACAGCGTCCCGTGTGACGTCGAATACATCAACTGCGAGGTCACCGATACACAGTACCGCGTCCTCGCTCAGCTCGCGAACAAATTCATCGAAAAGAACGAGAAACGAATCGACGATCGAATAGCAGACCTCGAGTCGCTGCTGGATGACGTAGCCGAGTACGAGGCCAATTCCGATGGGGACGCTACTGACGGTCGTCCCGATTCGGGCGACCGGACGGTGTCGGATCCGTTCGAGTTCGTCTCCGACGGGGAACGTGAACCACATTCCACCGCTTCGACTGGAGGCAAAAAGGAGACGGAGTCGTCCGGTTCTCCACCTGAAATGGAGGGGTCTCCAGACGAACACGCTGCGTCGTCCGTCGACCGATCCGATCGCACGATCGGTAGCGGCGACGACCTCGATTCCACACCGTCCGATTCCGCAACCTCGGATTCCAAAACGACGGATTCTTCGTTCCCCGACTCCGCAGCCACCGATCACGCGACGACCCCGGCGACACACCCCCTCGAGTCCACCCCGTTCGATACTCGTGACGATGTCGACGACCGAATAGCAGAACTCGAGGACGACAAGGAGTCCTTCGAGGAAGTTCCGATGACGGGGTGGCCGACCGACCGTGTGTACAGCGTCTTTTTCGACGCCGTCGATTACGACGAGCGGGTCGTCGTCATCATGCTCGACGAAATCGACAAACTCGTCGAGAAAAGCGGCGACGATACGCTGTACAATCTCTCGCGGATGAATTCCGAACTCGAGAACTCGCGAGTGTCGATCATCGGGATCAGTAACGATTTGAAGTTCACGGACTTTCTCGATCCGCGGGTCAAATCCTCGCTGGGTGAAGAGGAGATCGTCTTCCCGCCGTACGACGCGAATCAGCTACGAGATATTTTGGAACACCGCTCGGAGGTCGCGTTCAAGGACGGAGCGCTCTCCGAGGACGTGATCCCGTTGTGTGCGGCGTTTGCGGCACAAGAACACGGTGACGCGAGACGTGCGCTGGATCTGCTTCGCACGGCGGGCGAGCTGGCCGAGCGGTCCCAGGCCGAAACGATCGTGGAAGAACACGTCCGACAGGCCCAGGACAAGATCGAACTCGATCGCGTGGTCGAAGTCGTCCGTACGCTGCCCACGCAGAGTAAACTCGTCCTCTTCGCGATTATTCTGCTCGAGAAAAACGGCGTTCACAGCATCAACACCGGCGAAGTGTTCAACATTTACAAACGACTCTGTGAGGAGATCGACGCGGACGTCCTGACGCAGCGTCGCGTGACGGATCTCATCAGCGAACTCGACATGCTCGGCATCGTCAACGCGATCGTGGTCTCGAAGGGCCGGTACGGTCGTACGAAGGAGATCAGTCTCTCGGTTCCACTCGAAGAGACGGAGGCGGTGCTGTTGAGCGACTCCCGACTGAGCGATATCGACGACGTCCAGCCGTTCATCCAGGCCCGATTCGAAAACTAAGCGAAAACGTACTGGCCGAAACTCGCCTTTCTATCGGGCTCTCCGTTCGATTTTCGATTCCAACGCGTGAGACGGACAGCGTTCCGCGATGTGTCGTCTCCGGTATCGTAACCGCACACCGGAATTCGACTGGCCCGACCCTACCCCCTTCGTTTCAACTGCAGATCGCCCCGACAGAAACCTCCCGTTGTGGCCCACGGAACCCAGAGAGTGGAGGCTGTGGTCACGCGTTCGAACGTGGTGGAACGGAGACGAAGCGGCCAGATCGAACGAAATGTCGCACGGAATACGCCGACACCTCTCGATTGGCCGAAACGCGTTCCGGTCTGAGAGACGACCGACTGTGCGAGTCGATTCAGCGGCGATACCGGCCGATAGCCGCTGCGGATCCGACACTAGCGATGCCGGCGATGCCGGCTTGGCCGTTCAGCCTCGAGCCGGGTGTCTCAGGGCTCGCGGGCGACGGTGTCGTGATCGTCGCAGGATCGACTCCCTGGAGCGCCGGGCTCGCGGGCGATCCGGGAACGAGCATCCCGCCGAGGATCCTATCGAAGGTCAATCGGATCTGGCCGAGCCACGGAACCCGGTACTTCGCCTTGCCGGTGATCCATTCGGATTTGACGACGCTGGTATCGGCGCCGTGGCTCCGCTGTTGATCGTACCCGCCGTTGTGATCCCCCTTCGTTACGAAGCCCGCGTACGGGGCGGGACAGTTGGCGACCTCGTCGCACGTTTTGTCGCCGACGATCTTGTCGCTGGCTTTGGTGTTGACCCACTTTTCGTCCTCTTCCACCCAGAAGTGGGCCCGATGGATCACCGGTGTCTCTGCTGCATTCCCGTTGGGCCGGTAGACGATTACGTCCCCTGCCATCCCGAACTTCGTATAGCCACTCTCTCGCCCCTGCTCGAGGGTGACGACGCCGGTGCCCGCTACGGCTCCGTCGCCGACGAATCGGTTCTCGTCGACGACGAAGATGAGATCGCCTTTTTCCATGTGCGGTTGCATACTCCCGCTCTCGACGGCGACCAGCGGCGGCCAGATTCCGCTAACGGTGAACAAGATAAGGCCGATAACGGCGACGATGGCGACGCTACTCAGAATATCACGTACCAAGACCACGTTCTCGTCGTTAGTCTCGAGGAACCAGCGAACGACCCCGTCGTTTTCGATCGACACGCCGTCGGAATCTGACCCGGAGCGTCGTGGCTCTCTCGTCGTTCGAGGGTTGCCGGCGCCTCGATCCTGTCGAGGGCGATCGTCGCCGGAATCGTCGGGTGGTCTCCCGGAATTAGAACCGCTCATTGTCCCTTGTTTTGCCCGGGCCGACAATCAACTTTCTGTTCACGGGAGTCTGTGCTGTGTCAAACTACGAGCCGCCCTCGTCGGTTCCGGCTGCCATTCCGAACAGAACGAGCGCGATCGCACCGGAGGTGGCGACGATAACGATGGAGCCGACGCCGGTCGCCGTACCGACCGAATCGATCGCGAGCCGAATCTGACCGACCCACGGAATGCGAACCATCGCTTTGCCGGTCACCCAATCCGGGCGGACGACCGTCGTCTCGGCGCCGGACCGCGGGAGCTGATCGTACGCGTCGTTCGCATCGCCCTTCGTCACGAATCCGTCGTGGGCCGCCGGACACGACGGGATATCGACGCAAGTCGCCCCGTTCATCGCGTTCGGATCTGCTTTCGTTTGCACCCAGTTTTCGCCGTCTTCGACGTAGAAGTGTACGCGGTGGATCACCGGCGTCTCGGCCGGGTTGCCGTTCGGTCGAAAGACGATGACGTCGCCCGAACTGTTGAACGTTCGATGACCGCTCTCCCGGCCGCGTTCGAGGGTGACGACGCCGGTGCCCGCCACGGCCCCGTCGCCGGCGAATCGGCCTTCCTCGACGAGGAAGACGAGATCTCCTGTCTGCATATTCGGTTGCATACTCCCGCTCTCGACGGCGACCAGGACGGGTAGCTGACCGCTGATCCCGAACAGGAGGAGACTGAGCAATCCGATGATTGCGATTGCCATCGCGACGGTGCGAAACATAGCGATCGGAAGCGCGTCCGATTCGAGCAGCCATCGGACGATTCCGTCTTCGATCCGGATCCGCTCGCCCTCTCGGTCTCGAGGCCGTGTTTTCGTGCTCGGATCGACGTCACCGCGACCGCCCGACGGCTTCCCGACGAATCGGTGACGATCGTCCCGAGAGCTGGCCCGTTGGTGGCTCCGGTTCGTCTCGTCAGACCCATCCATCGACACTCCGTTTCTCGGAACGTAGTATCAACTTTGCGGAGGCTTCGGTCGGGATTTCAAATTCAGCCGTTTCGCGGGAACCCGTAGCGGGTCCGGGCTCCGAGCGGGTCCGGGCTCCGAGCGGGTCCGGGCTCCGAGCGGGTCCGGGGTCCCGTTCGGACAGATTGGACCCCCGCACAGACTGAACGGTCTCCGTTTTTCCGGACGGGAAAGAGACAGAACGGTCTCCGTCCCCCGAAACGGGAGTTCGGTACCACGCGCACCACGTGAGAGTGATCCGCTACCCTTTTGCCGTCCGTCGCGAATGCGTGGCGTGTGCCACTCGAGGCCTCCGCTCGAATCGTCAGCGAACTCACGTCCCGCGGGTACAACGCAGAGCGTGAGGCCGTCACGAAACTCGCAGCGGCCGCGAATTCGACTGCCGCGCTCGAACGCGTTCTCGAGGAAGTGCCGGAGGACGCTCTCGTCGTTCGGAGTGCGCACGTCGAGGCGGCCCTCTCGACCACCGACCCCGCTGATCGGACCGATGCGGCCGGTTCGGAAAACCCGCCTCCGGCGGGAGACCGAACCCCCTCCGTTTCGACTGGAACTACCCCGGAGGGACGAGCATCGACCGGTCGATCTCCAGTTGAAACGGAGGGGTCTTCCGCCGCCGGCCGCTCCGCCGATCCGTCGAAACGGTCGGTCGAGATCGTCGGCGATATGACCGGCCAAAGCACGGGAACGGGCGAGTATAGCGATTTCGTCTCGGTTTTCCGGGACAGGCTCGATCGACTGGGAGCGACGCTTCGATCCCGGGTCAACCATCGGCCGGCGTCGGCGATTCAGGCGATGCCCGGCGGCAGTGAGGCTGCGATGGTGGGTCTGGTCAACGACATCCGATCGACTGCGAGCGGTCACTGGCTGATCGAACTCGAGGACGCGACCGGAACGTTCCCCTGGCTGGTGATGAAAGACCGGGAGTACGTCGACCTCGTCGACGAATTACTCTGCGACGAGGTGCTCGCGATGGAAGGGACGCTCGCTGACGATTCGGGAATCGCGTTCGTCGATTCGATGTACTTCCCGGACGTGCCCCGTACGCACGAGCCGTCGACCGCTGATCGCCACGTTCAGGCGGCGCTGATCAGCGACGTCCACGTCGGCAGCCAGGAATTTATGGCGGACGCGTGGAACGCGTTCACCGACTGGCTGCACACCGACCAGGCCCAACACGTGGAGTACATGTTGCTCGGGGGTGACATGGTCGAAGGCGTCGGTGTGTATCCGAATCAGGACGAGGAACTCGACATCGTCGACATTTACGAACAGTACGAAGCGTTCAGTGAGCACCTGAAGAAAGTACCCGGCGACATCGAGATCGTCATGATCCCGGGGAACCACGATGCGGTCCGCCTCGCCGAGCCACAGCCCGGATTCGACGAGGAGTTGCGGGAGATCATGTCCGCACACGATCCTCGGATCGTGAGCAACCCGTCGACGATAACGCTTGAGGGCGTCTCCGTGTTGATGTATCACGGCGTTTCCCTGGACGAGGTGATCGCGGAACTCCCCGAGGAAAAGGCCAGCTACGACGATCCGCACAAAGCGATGTACCACCTCCTCAAGAAGCGCCACGTCGCCCCACAGTTCGGCGGTCACACCCGACTCGCGCCCGAAGAGAAAGATTACCTCATCATCGACGAGGTGCCCGACATCTTCCATACGGGCCACGTACACAAGCTCGGGTTCGGAAAATATCACAATGTACTCGCGATCAACTCCGGTTGCTGGCAGGCCCAGACCGACTTTCAGAAGAGCGTCAACATCGATCCCGACGCCGGCTTCGCGCCGATCGTGGATCTGGACACGCTCGACGTGACCGTTCAGAAATTCTCGTGACGAATCTCGAGATCGACCGTCCGGCGAGGACTACGGCTCGAGTCGAAACCGTACCGTCAGTTCCGTTTAGGGCTCGAGTCGAAACCGTACCGTCGGGGACCCATCGAACTGCGGCCCGCGGCCGCGACGCCGAAACCCGAGTTCCTCGGCAGCCGCCTCGATGGAATCGGCGTCCTGTGAGACGAGCAGTTCGACGGCCATCGATTCGCGCTCGGCGAATCGAACCGGTTCGGCGAGCAACCGCTTGCAGGCCTCGCTCGTCCCGTCGAGTTGGGTGACGTGAACGGTGTCCTCGCGCGCGTCGAAGCTAATGAATCCGAGCAAGTCCTCCGGATCTGAGCCGTCGTACTGCGAGTCCGACACGTCCGCGTTCGGATCGTGGCTCCCGTCCTCGGCGACGCGCACAGTTCGGTCGTGGACGAGATTTCGCATCACGTCCGTCGGGGAGTCCGCGATCGACGCGAGTGCGTCGGCGTCGGCCTCGAGTGCATCCCGTACGTTCATCGATGTGTGGTAATGCTGCGCACGACAATAAATCCCGGTCGCGAGTGGGGTCCGACCCCGGCTGTCTGTATCTCGGCTTTCGACACGTTCGCGAGCCGTCTCACGGCCGGTGAACGGCCGACTAAAAATGCGGACGATGGGACACAGTTATCTGCCCGCTCTGGTAACGGACCGAGTATGAGCCACTCGATCGCAACGCGAGCCTCCTGTGAGGTGGTAGTATGCGCGTCGTAGCGAAGTTCGGCGGGACGAGCCTCGGTAGCGGCGACCGGATCAACCGCGCCGCGGACTCGATCGCCGCCGCCGTCGAGGACGGACACGAGATCGCCGTCGTCGCCAGCGCCATGGGGTCGACGACCGACGAACTGCTCGACGAAATCACGTTCGAGACTGACGAAGCCGACCGAGCCCAGATCGTCAGCATGGGCGAGCGAACGTCGGTTCGCATGCTGAAGGCGGCGCTCTCGGCTCGTGATATCGACGCGACGTTTTTCGAGCCGGGAAGCGAGGACTGGCCGGTCGTCACCGACGAGTATGGCGAGGTTAACGTCGAGGAGACGCAGAAACGCGCGGGCAACGTCGCCGCAGAACTCGACGAGACCGTGCCCGTCATCACCGGATTCCTGGCGGAAGGACCGGACGGGTCGATTACGACGCTCGGTCGTGGCGGCAGCGACACGACGGCGGTCATGATGGGCAAGTACATGGACGCCGACGAGGTCGTCATCGTGACCGACGTCGAGGGAGTCATGACCGGCGACCCCCACGTCGTCGAAGGCGCTCGCAACGTCGGCGAGATTTCAGTCGACGAACTCCGGAACCTCTCGTTTCGCGGGGCCGAGGTCGTCGCACCCTCGGCGCTGTCGTACAAAGACGGGAAGCTCGACGTTCGCGTCGTCCACTACCAGCACGGGGATCTCCTCTCCGGAGGCACGAGCATCGAAGGCGAATTCAGGAACCTCGTCGATCTGCGCGAGCGGCCGCTCGCCTGCCTGACGGTCGCCGGCCGTGCGATTCGCAACCAGCCGGGTATCTTCAACCACCTCTCCGAAGCGTTGGCCGAGAGCGACGTCAACATCGACGCCGTCGCCAGCGGGATGGACACTATCACGTTCTACATCGACGAAGAGGAGGCCGAACGCGCCGAAAACATTCTCCATCGCGAGGTCATCGCTCGCGACGAACTCTCGAGCGTCACCGTCGACTCGCCGATCGCCGTCGTCCGGGTCACCGGCGGCGAACTCCCCAATCAGCCGGGGATCATCAGCGAGATCGTCAACCCTCTCGCGGAGGCCCGAATCCACTTACAGGACATCATCACGAGCGCCACGAGCGTCGCGCTCTTCGTCAACTGGGACGACCGCGAGCAAACGCTCGAGTTGACCCAGGATCTGTTCTAGCACGCGGCGGTTCGAGCCCGACTGGTCGTCGGGTCCGCGCTCGATTCCGCCACTTCCACAAACCCGGTGCGGGCACCTCCCTCGCTGATTAGTTGCATTCTGCGAAACTCTCGGTCTCGAGCGTATCCGACGAGCACCGCTCCGGTAGCCCCAGCGTAACGAAGGGGGAAAGCGGTGGAAACGGTGCTATGAGCACCGATTCGACAGTGACGGAAGTACTCGAGACGGTCGAAGCCGACCCGGACGCGATCCTCGACGCCTACGACGTGGAGACACCGGAGGAACTCATCGAGAGCGCCGGCGAGCACGAGGCGACGACCGATCCAGTAATCGACGCCGACGACGAGACCGCGGAGACGTTGTTCGCCAGGCTTCAGGTGATCGCGGCTCCCTCGAGGGATGCGAACGGACGGAGAGATGGCCCATCGACTGGCGGAGGGACGTCGAATTCCACGCCCCGTGCCGACGATCCCGCCGACCAGTTCGACTCCGTCTTCGTTTCCGAACCGAGCGTCGCGGTCCGGTCGGAAACCGACGAGCATACGGCGGATTCCGGTCCGGAGACTACCGATTCGGTCGCGGACGCGGCGGCGACCGAACGCAAATCGGCCGAAACGCTATCACTTGTCGGCCCCGACCCGACCGCGACTCGCGTCTCCAACGATACCTTCGGAACCGGCGACTCGACGGACGACGCGGCCGAGTTCCAGTGGACCGAGTCGGCACCGGCCGAGACGCACCGCTGAGCGGCTCCCGCTCGCGGCGAGAATTCGTCGCGAAACCGTGATCGGCCCCGCGGATCGCGGGACTCGATCTCGCGGCGCTTCCGTGACCGCCGCTGTGTCAGTTACAACCTCGCCAGAACGGTGCGAGCGCGGTCCCGGAACGTCGGTTCCGGTTGTGCTTTCGTTTCGGATCGGCTGCGGAGTCGCTGCTTGGCGATCGTTCGGACTCCTCGAGAAGCGGTTTCGGACCTGAGCGCGTCGACCGCCCACTCCGGGAGCTGTGACTCGAGTTCCTGCCGTTTTTCGGTTTTGATCCGGCTAAATCGGCGGAGGGCCAGTCCAGCACCGAGGAACAGGCCTGCGTCGAGCAGTTCGCGCCGGAACCGCTCTCGGTCCTTTCGAACTGCGATTGCCTTCGCGAGCGAGAGGGCACCGATCGCGAGATAGACCTTCGAACTCTTCGACGGATCGCCGCTGAGCATCCGTTGGAGCGCCATGCGCAGGGTGCTACCACGTTCTGTCGGATAAAGCTGCGCCGGCAGGAGACGGGTTTCGAGGTGTCGCGGTCGTTGCCTCGCACGTCGCGACGGTGCCGATCAGGCGCGATCTGCCGTCACCGCGACACCCCGGTTGCGGTGCTCGTCGATCGGTTCGATCGAAAAGCCGAGCCGTTCGTAGAACGGGCGCACGTCGTCGTCGAATCTGGCCGTGAGTCGTCCCTCGAGTTCGAGCGCTCGTTCGATCAGTGCCTGGCCGATCCCGCGTCCCCGATGGCGACGGCGGACGCCGATTGCGCCGACGTGGGCACCGGGGCTCGATTCGCGAGGCTCGAGAACGATCGTGCCCAGAATCCGCTCGCTCCCGGTGACACCGAGCTCGTTCGTGCTCGTTCCCCCTCGGCGATCACCCGCCACCAGGACATCGCCGGCGTCGATTCGATGTTCGACGTTCCCGGGTTCGAGCATGGCCGCGTCGAGGATTCGACGGATCTCGAGTGCGTCGTCGGGAGTCGCTGTACGGACGAACATTCGTCGGACGCGTCGACCGAGGTGGGCCATCGACGTGTCGGTTTCGGATCGAACGAGTCACCGACCGCATCCGCCCTTGATGAGCCGCAACACCGTCACGTGATCGCTCTCGACCGGCTGATCTTCGGGAACCGGCCGACCGTCGACGATGACGCTCACCTCGTGCGGACTCAAGTCGACTTCGCGGAGCAGGTCCGCGTAGGTCGGCGTCGTGTCGGTCGGCTCCGCGTTCCCGGCGGTCGTGGCGTCGGCAGGATCCGCCACCGCCGCGAGATCGATTTCGTAGGTGTCCTCGCCCTTGACGTCGACGGTGACGCGCATGCGCGCCAGTTACGGTGGGACGGCCTTGAGCGCGTCGTTCCGTGGTCGATTCACGTGTCGGTCGGTCAGTCCGTGGTCGGTTCGTCGGTGCTCGGTCCGACTCGCTGCCCTCGCTCTCTGACGTTCCGCCGGTGGCCGTACAGCCCGCGAGCGATGGCCCCGAGTCCGAGCAGAAGGACGAGGAAGGTGATGAGGCCGCCGACGATGGGGACTCTGGTGATCGCCGCGCCGACGACCAACCCGACGACGAGCGCGAGCCAGCGATTTCCGATACCGAGCGCGGACAGAACGGCAGCGGCGATGGCGTACCAGCCGTATACGGTGGCGATCCAGAGCAGGAAGGAGAACGCGATGGCGCCGACGATCGAGAGGGGGATACCGACGATAGTGATCGCGAGCGCGATCAGAAGGACGGGAATGCCGACGAAGACGCCGAGTCCGATGAGCCCGGAGCGGATCGGTCCCGTCGCGACGCTCGTGGCGACGCTATCGGAGAACCGCGGGAACAACGCGAGCAACACGGCACCGAGAAGCAGGTTCACCACGAGCGTGTAGACCGCGACGATCCACGTCGCGAACGGCTGCACCGTCGGTGCAGCGTCGATGCCGAGCGAGGAATCTTCCTCGACCGAACCAGCGACCGCATCGGTGTTCCCCTCGAGATCACCGTCGTAGCGAAGGTCGCCGTCGATGGACGCCGTCTCGCCGAGGCGGATCGTTTCGGCGCCGATCTCTGCGTCGTCCCCGAGCGTCCCGTCGACGATCACGTTGCCCGCGCCGACCATGAACGTGCCGTTGACGGTGCCATTTTCGGTAACCGTCACGCTTCCCGCTGCGATCTCGACGTCGTCGTCGACGGTTCCCGCGATCGTCACGCTCCCGGCAGCCACCTCAAGGCCGCCCTCGACCGACCCGGTATCGGTAATCGTCACGTCGCCCGCGAGGGCGCTGACGTCCCCGGTGACCGTTCCGCGAACGATCACCGTTCCGGCGAACGACTCGAGTTCGTCGACCGACTCCCCTTCCTCGACGACGACCGTGCCGCCCGCCTGTGGGTCGGGCTGGGCGGCGGCCGTCATGGGACCGATACCGAACGCGATAATCACGACGAGCATCGCAACGACGAGTCGTGATCGGTGATTCTCCCCGTCCATGCGTCGTCCTTCCACGAGCACGCAGAAAAACGTGTAATGCATATATCAGGAACCGTGTCGGTCACCGATCGATTTCGATCGGGTCCGTACTCGCCGGTGCGGCGGAGACCGTGCGGTCGGGATCGCCCGACACTCCCCCGGTCGACGGCGACGTCCGAACCGAGACCGGCCTTCGGGCGATTTATCTTTCGTCCCGGTCTGGTGACGGTATGAGCGAGGCCGACGCCGAGGCGGCGGAATCGACCCCCGGCAGGACCGAGGTCTGGATCGAGAAGTACCGTCCGGAACGGCTCGACGAAATTAAGGGCCACGAGAACATCGTTCCGCGACTCCAGCGGTACGTCGAGCAGGACGACCTCCCCCATCTCATGTTCGCGGGGCCGGCCGGTACCGGGAAATGTGTTGCTGGAGAGACGCCGGTTCTGACGAACGAAGGGGTCGCCCCGATATCAGCAGTCGTTGGCGACGTCGACGGATTCGACACGCCGGATGACGACCTCAAAGTACTCACCTACGCCAATGACGGTTCGTTCGAGTACGTCACCCCGTCACACGTCTACTCTCGGGACGCGGCCGGTCTCGTTTCGGTCGAGACCCGAGACGGAAACGAGATAACAGTCACACCGGAACACAAACTCCTCGTCGCGGACGAAACGGGACTAACGTGGCGACGGGCTGACTCAATATCAGACGGGGAGCGTATCGTCAGGCCCCTGAAAACGCCGATATCAAACGACGATTCGTCTCCGTCGCTCGAGTGGGTTTCGTTGATGGACGGCGATAGGACGTTCGTCACCGTCTCGAAGTCGTTTGCCCGCCGATACGACGTTCCGGTCGAAGAGAACTATGTGGGGCAAAAGAAGACAGTGATCGGCTGTCTTCGCCGAGGATATTCGATCGACGAGATCGCAACAGAGCACGAGATTTCCCGCGATACCGCCGCGGAGTATGCACGCAGGACATCGGTCGATTTCGAGGTGCCGTCGACGACCTGTTCACTTGCATATCTACGTTCGCTCGACGTCGAGGAATCGGAACTCCAATCCCACGTCGAGTCCGTTCAATACGTCACGCCGTACAACAAGCGGTCCCGACCGATCACGCCACCCTGGAAACTCACGCCGGATTTGGCGCGCTTCGTCGGTCTCGCAATTAGTGAAGCACGGATCGAAAACGGTCGAATCAAATTCTATAACACGGACGATGCCCTCCGTGAATCGTTCGCGGAAATCGCACGGCGATTGTTCGGTATCGAGACGACTCGTGGTACACAGAAAGGCGTGCCGTACGTCGAGTTGCGAACCAAGTCGCTCCATCACTTCCTCGAATCCTGTTTCGACGTTTTCGGTGAATCGTCCGGTTCGGCTCTCGGTACCTCCCTCGTCCATGCCTCGAAGGACGTCCGCGCAGCCTTCCTGCAGGCTGTCTTCGATTCAGAGGCGTACGTCGCTGAACAGGGAACGATCGAGCTATCACAGAAAGACGAGACAGTGATAACGCTCTGTTCGTATCTCCTCTCCACGTTCGGAATTCCGACGCGGCGAAAGCGAGTCGAAAAGTCGGCGACGAACGGATCGAATACGACCAAAGAGTATCACGTTCTGTACATCTCAGGATCGTGGGCACTCTCTCGCTTCGAGGAGGCCATCGGATTCACCATCGACCACAAGCGCGGTCGACTCGCTTCTGCAACGGAGCAAACCGGGAACCCGAATCACGACACGATCCCCGCTCAGACGGCCGTCGACGACCTCTGTCGAACGCTCGCGCTGACCAAAGAGCCGCTGATGACGAAGAGTCTGAATCCCGACAACCCCGGTCGGGTGTCTTATCTCGAGGATATCGAACGCGTTATCGAGGCAGCATCCGACCGTCTCGACGCAGCACAGCGCGTCACGCGGGATATTGAGCGGGTTCGATCCGAAATTCAATCGGTGAGTTCGGTTCCAACAGCGTGGATCGACCAGCGTGGCGCATTGGAACCACTCGAGGCACGAAAGGAGGTCGAAGCGGCAACCGGAATCCGGACCGACCGGTTGCTCGAATACTCCGACGGTCGACGATCCCCGACCGCGACCCGCGCGAGTGAATTGCTCGTCACGCTCGAATCGCGTACGGAACTGCCGGAGACGAAATCGGTCCAGGAATCGCTTCGTGATGCGATCGACGCACTCGGCGTCTCGGACAATCGAATCGCAGATGGGACGGAGTTATCCGGCAGGGACGTCAGAAATATCGTCGAGAATAACGGTCACGACCTCGCGTCGCTGCCGCGGTTCGCGACCGTCGCCGATCGGGTTCTCGATGTGGCTGCCGAAATGTGTTCGATGGAGGTCGTCGAACGACTCGTCGTGCTCGATCGGCTTTCCCGTGGCACGCTCTACTTCGACCGCGTAACGAACGTAACACGCGTGGAGGACGAGCGCCGCGTCTACGATCTCACGGTTCCCGGGACGCGAAACTACGTCGCGGGTGACGTCCCGACGGTGATGCACAACACCACCGCTGCGCAGGCCATCGCCCGCGAGGTCTACGGCGACGACTGGCGCGAGAACTTCCTCGAGTTGAACGCCTCCGACCAGCGCGGGATCGACGTCGTTCGGGATCGGATCAAGGACTTCGCGCGCTCTTCGTTCGGCGGGTACGACCACCGCATCATCTTCCTCGACGAGGCCGACGCGCTCACCTCCGACGCCCAGTCCGCCCTGCGCCGGACGATGGAGCAGTTCTCGAACAACACCCGTTTTATCCTCTCGTGTAACTACTCGAGCCAGATCATCGACCCGATCCAGTCGCGGTGTGCCGTCTTCCGGTTTACCGAACTCTCGGCGGAGGCGATCGAGGCGCAGATTCGAGACATCGCCGAGACGGAGGGGATCGAGGTGACCGACGACGGCGTCGACGCCCTGGTCTACGCGGCCGACGGCGATATGCGAAAGGCGATCAACGGCCTCCAGGCAGCCGCGGTGATGGGCGAGACGGTCGACGAAGCGACAGTCTTCGCGATCACCGCCACCGCACGCCCCGAGGAGGTCGAGGCGATGGTGGAGTACGCGATCGGCGGCGACTTCACTGCCGCCCGCGCCGCCCTCGAGGACCTGTTGACCGACCGCGGCCTCGCCGGCGGCGACGTCATCGATCAACTGCACCGCTCAGCGTGGGAATTCGACATTCCCGAGCAGGCGACGGTCCGACTGCTCGAACGCCTCGGCGAGGTCGACTACCGGATCACCGAGGGCGCGAACGAACGCCTGCAACTCGAGGCGATGCTGGCGTCGCTGGCGCTCGAGGCGGACGGATAGCGCAATCCGCGTTTCTGCTGGCGGAGTGCGACACACCGGATCGCAAGCGATTGTCCGGCACGCGAGACGGAACGGAGACCCGTCACAGCGGACGTACCGATTCCGGCCGTTCGAACGGCACCGATCGGCGTGGTTCGCCGAGTCCGTGTTGCGGCGACGCGATCGACTTCGCCCCCGAGTAGCGTCGCTGCTCCCGTGTTCGGGTGTCGAGTTCCTCGTTCAGGCTCGACGCCCTACTGACTCACGTAGCCGCCGTCGATGACCAACGCTTCGCCGGTCACGAACGAGGCGTCGTCCGAACAGAGCCAGACCACAGCGTCGCCGATTTCTTCGGGCTGGCCGATGCGGCCCAGCGGCGTCGCTGCGCTGATCTGCTCTATCATCTCGGGATCGCGTTCGGCCGCCCGGTCGACCATCTGTGTCTGGATTACCCCGGGACAGACGGCGTTGACCCGGACGTCCTGGTTGCCGTATTCGAGGGCGGCCGTCTTGGTCAGCCCGATGACGCCGTGCTTGCTCGCGACGTACGGACTACCTCCCCGAAAGCCGACCTCGCCAGCGGTCGACGAGATGTTGACGATCGCGCCGCCACCGTCCTCGAGCATCGCGGGCAGTTCAGCGCGGATCCCGAGGAACACACCCTTGAGGTTGATGTCGATGACGCGCTCCCAGTTGTCTATCGGCTGGTCGGCCGTCGGGTGCGTGTCGCCCTCGACGCCGGCGTTGTTGACCGCGAAATCGAGCCCGCCGTACGTCTCGACGGTTTCCTCGACCATCGCCTCGACGTCCGTTCGCTCACTCACGTCCGTCTCGACGAACGTCGCCTCGCCTCCCGCATCCTGGATGTCCTCGACGGTCTGTTCGCCGTCCTGAACGTCGACGTCCGCCACGACGACGTTCGCGCCCTCTTCGGCGAACCGCAGTGCCGCCGCTTGGCCAATACCGGTACTCGCTCCAGTTACGATCACCGCTGAGTCTCGAATGCCGTTCATAATTCTCTCGAATTGTCAGCTATTATACATCCACTAGTAGCGGGTATGTCGAGAAAAATGTTTGGTGACCGTCCACGATCTCGCATCGGTGATGGGTGGTCGGTGCTCGTGGCTAGCCTCCTCCACCGGAACGTGGGTCCGATCGACCGTCACGTGGGGTCCGCTCGCTCGACGGCTTCCCGGACGCGTCGGTTGACCGTGGACCTCGATCCTACCGACGGACGATGCCCACTCGGTGAGTCAATCGACGTCGCGAGCGTCGACGCCCCGAAACGCGAAGGCGATCCGACCCTCGTCCTCTGCAACGCCGACGCTCCAGCCGTGGGCGTCGGCGATGTGTTCGACGCTGCCGAGTCCGAAGCCGGTGCCGTCGGCCGCGGCCAGTCGGCCCGGAACGGGGTCCGTCTCGAGTCCCCCCTCGCCACCGAGGGCTGCGGTTTCGGGGGCGCGTCGAGCGACGTAGAATCCGTCGTCGGTCGCGCCGACGGTGACCACCGCCGTCGCGCCACCCGAGCCAGCGGTTCCGTCCCGCTCGTCGTCGAAACTGTCTCCGTCGACGACGGCCTGAAACAGCCGTTCGAACAGCTCCCGAAGCTGCGATTTGTCGGCCTCGAGGACCCGATTTTCGGTCGACCGTGTGACGAGGCGCGCGTCCCCGGTTTCGACCGCGACCCAGGCCCGGCGCGCGACGTCGTGGATGGCGACGGGTTCGGTCTCGACGACCACGGCGTCGTGTCGGGCGATCGAGACGACCCGATCGACCAGCTCTCGCAGCCGCTCCTGGGCCTCGTCGACCTCCGCGAAGTGTTCCCTGTCGCCGGTCTCCGCCGCGAGTTCGAGATAGCCGCGGGCGACGATCAGCGGGGTTCGGACGTCGTCGTCGACCAGCGCGGCGATCGTCTCGAGTCGCGACTCCGCGGCGGCGAGTTCGCGTTCGCGGCGGTTGATCTCGGTGACGTCCCTGTAGACGATCAGTCCCTCCCGGGTGGTGTCGGCGCGGTCGTCCGAGGGATCGCCCGGTTCGGCGAATCCGCCGTCGATTTCGGTGTACCTGGCACGCGTTTCGGTGTCCCAGTCGTCGATTTCGGCGTTCTCGTCGTCCGTTTCGGCGTCTTCGACGGCTCCGTCGGCCTCCGATTCGATCGGGACCAGTGTGAGCAGGAATTCGCGCACTCCGTCGACGGTTTCCCGGCGGCTGACGAGCTGTCGACGCTCGCCCGACCGGAGCGATTCGAGCAGCGTCTTCCGGCGGTGCTCGAGCCCCGGCGGAACGGTTTCCTCGTCGACCGGCTCGTCGACGACCGCCTCGAGATCGGTGCCAAAGACCTCCCTAAACGCTTCGTTGACGGTCCTGACGACGGGTTGGCCGTCGTCGACCTCGTAGCGGATCACCGGCTCCGGCGCGTTTTCGAAGAACGTCCGATAGCGGTCGCGTTCGGCAGCGAGGTCGTCTCGCTCGGCCGACAAGTGATCCCGAGACGCTTGCAACCGGTCCCGTTCCGATCGCAGCCGGTCCCGTTCCACACGCAGTCGATCGTGCTGCGTCTCGGACGCGGCTTCCGCGTCGATTCGCTCGAGGAGGGCGGTCGCGACCCGTCCCCACGACCCGAGGAGCTCGCAGTCGCGCTGGTCGAACGCCGTCGGCTCGTCGGCAGCCACCAGTAGCAGTCCGATGTCGCCGACTGGGACGCAACACAGCGATTCGATCCCCTCGAACGGCGCTTCGACCTCGGCGCCGGCCCCGACCCCGACGCGGTCGAACCGGATCGGCTCGTCCGTTCCGAGGGCGTCACCGAGCGGGCCCGAACACGAGAGGACCTCGAGGTCGTCGTCCGGGACGGCCGGCGCGGTCGCTCGCGGGGTGAACTGACCGAACTGAACCGTGGAGAGCCAACAGTAGTCGCGATCCAGGCTGTCGGCGACGGTCTCGACTACCTCCTCGAAGAGGGACTCGCGGTCGCGACAGGCGGCCAGTTCGGCGAGCGACCCGATGAACCGGGCGGTCGACGCGTTCGTCGCGGCCGTCGTTTTGCCGGTCGCGTCGATCGGTTCGGCCTCGCGTTCGGTGTCGTCCGCCGAGTCGAGGTCGGTTCCGCCGCTGCAGACCCACTCGATCTCGTCGGCGAGGTGCGCGACGGCGTCGTCGGTGCCGCGGCGAACGTAGCCGTCGATGCCGTCCGTCGACCGTGCGGCCGTGGCCGCATACGACGGGTCCGAAAAGAGCACGAGCGGCGTCGAACCGCACGCGTCGACCATCTCGAGCAGATTCGAGCCCGCTGCGGTCGTCGGCGTTTCGGCGAAGACGACGCAGTCAACCGCGGGAGACCAGTTACGGACGCGTTCGACCGTCGTCGCCGGTCGGACCGACCGATCCGGCGCGGCGTCGACGTTCTCGAGCGCGGCGGCGCCGTCGCTCGCCGCGTCGTCGGTCGCTGCGACGTAGAGGATCGTTCGGGGTCGGGTGGTCGCTGGCGGCTGCGTCATTGTGTCGATAGTGGTGACAGTCTCTACCTGATGACCTCAAGCCAGACTAATGGATTTATTGGATACACCGGATGGTGTGTTCGTACTCCACGGCCCCGTCTCGAATTCGGTCGACGACGGCAGGTCGACCGATCCCGAGGCGATCGACTCGACCGGGCCGACCGATCCGGCGCGCGAGGGTCCGTCAGTCGACGGCTGGCCGGTCAGTGAAGCCGGCGGCCGAACCGGTGGAAACGAAGGCGTGACGGGCCGAGAATCGCCCGTCACGGTTCGATCTGGGCGCCGTCAGACGATGGTTTCGCGGGGCGATTTGCGGAACTGTTTTACACGTTGCAGGGTCACTAGATGCGTAATGAGCGAACTGGCGGACGAATACCGCCTCGAGTACTTCGAGGAGGAAGGATTCGAGCGCAAAGAGTGCCCGACGTGTGGCGCTCACTTCTGGACGCGCGATCACGGCAGGGAAACCTGCGGCGAGCCCCCCTGCGAGGAGTACGGCTTCATCGACAACGCCGGTTTCGAGGAGTCGTACAGTCTCGAGGAGATGCGCGAGGCCTTCCTCTCTTTCTTCGAGGCCAACGACCACGAGCGAATCGACCCGTATCCGGTCGCGGCGAACCGCTGGCGTGACGACGTCCTGCTGACTCAGGCGTCGATCTACGACTTCCAGCCGCTGGTGACGAGCGGGCAGACCCCGCCGCCGGCCAACCCGCTGTGTGTCTCACAGCCCTGCATCCGCATGCAGGACATCGACAACGTCGGCAAGACGGGCCGGCACACGATGGCCTTCGAGATGATGGCCCATCACGCGTTCAACACGCGCGAGGACGTCCCGGAGGACGAGTACGCCTACCACGGCGAGGTGTACTGGAAAGATCGAACCGTCGAACTCTGCGACAGCTTCTTCGACTCGCTGGGCGTCGATCTCGAGGAGGTCATCTATATCGAGGACCCGTGGGTCGGCGGCGGAAACGCCGGCCCCGCGATCGAGGTCATCTACCGCGGCGTCGAACTCGCCACGCTAGTCTTCATGTCCATGGAGCAAGACCCCGACGGCGAGTACGAGATGAAAGACGGGAACCGCTACAGCCCGATGGACACCTACATCGTCGACACCGGATACGGGCTCGAGCGGTGGACCTGGGTCTCGCAGGGAACGCCGACCGTCTACGAGGCGGTCTATCCCGACATGATCGCCTTCCTGAAGGACAATGCGGGGATCGAGCACACGGCCGAGCAGGAGGATCTCATTCACCGGGCCGCCAAACTCGCGGGCCACATGGATATCGACGAGGCCGAGGACATGGAGACCGCCCGCGGCGAGATCGCCGCCGAACTCGACGTCGACGCCGACGATCTCGAGGCCCTGATGGAGCCGCTCGAGGACATCTACGCGATCGCAGACCACTGTCGGACGCTCGCGTACATGCTCGGCGACGGAATCGTTCCCTCGAACGTCGGGACGGGCTATCTCGCGCGAATGGTCCTCCGACGCACCAAGCGCCTCTGTGACACCGCCGGCGTCGACGCGCCCCTCGACGAACTGGTCGACATGCAAGCCGAGCGCCTCGAGTACCAGAACCGCGACACGATCCGCGACATCGTCCGCACCGAGGTCGAAAAGTACCGCGAGACGCTCGAGCGCGGGGGTCGTCGAGTCGAAAGCCTGGCCGAAGAGTACGCGACGAAAGGCGAGCCGATTCCCACCGACGAGCTGATCGAACTCTACGACTCTCACGGGATCCAGCCGGACATGGTCGCCGAAATCGCCGAGGAGACGGGTGCGTCCGTCGACGTCCCGGACGACTTCTACAGCCTCGTCGCGAAGCGCCACGACACGCCCGAGGCCGTCGCCGAAACCGACGAGGGCGAACGCGATCGCTTCGAGGACCTCCCGGAGACGGAGAAACTCTACTACGACGACCAGGAGCGAACCCAGTTCGAGGCGGTCGTCCTCGACGTCTTCGAGCGTGAGGACGGCTACGACGTCGTCCTCGATCAGACGATGTTCTACCCCGAAGGCGGCGGCCAACCCTCGGATACGGGGACGCTCTCGACGGACGACACGTCCGTCGAGATCGAAGACGTTCAGATCGTCGACGGCGTCATCCTTCATCGGACCGACGAGGACCCGGGGAAGGGCGAACTGGTCAACGGGCAGATCGACGGCGAACGCCGCCGGCAGCTCATGCGCCATCACACGGCGACCCACATCGTCATCCACTCGGCCCGACAGGTGCTCGGCGACCACATCCGACAGGCCGGCGCCCAGAAGGGCGTCGAGAGTTCCCGGATCGATCTCCGCCACTACGATCGGATCTCACGCGAGGAGGTCAAAGCCATCGAGAACCGCGCGAACGAGATCGTCATGAACAACACCGCGGTCAGCCAGGAGTGGCCCGATCGACACGACGCGGAGGCCGAACACGGCTTCGATCTCTACCAGGGCGGTATCCCGCCGGGCGAGCAGATCCGCCTCATTCACGTCGAAGCGGACGTCCAGGCCTGCGGCGGCACCCACGTCGCCCGGACCGGCGACATCGGCGCGATCAAAGTGCTCACCACCGAGCGCGTCCAGGACGGCGTCGAACGCATCACGTTCGCCGCGGGAGCGGCCGCCCTCGAGGCCACCCAGCGCACGGAAGACGCCCTCTACGAGGCCGCCGAGATCCTCGACGTGTCGCCCGACGCGGTTCCCGAGACCGCCGATCGGTTCTTCGAGGAGTGGAAAGGTCGCGGCAAGCAGATCGAAGACCTGAAAGAACAACTCGCCGAGGCTCGCGCCGGAGGCGGTGGCGGCGGCGAGGAAGTCGAGGTCGGCGACACGACCGCCGTCGTCGATCGGATCGACGCCGACATGGACGAACTGCGAGCGACCGCCAACGCCCTCGTCGAGGAGGATCGGATCGCCGTGCTCGGCAGCGGCGCGAACGGCGCGCAGTTCGTCGTGGCCGTCCCGGACGACGTGGGCGTCAACGCCGGCGAGGTCGTCGGCGAACTCGCCGGCCGCGTCGGCGGCGGCGGTGGCGGTCCGCCGGACTTCGCACAGGGCGGCGGCCCCAACGTCGACGACCTGGACGACGCGCTCGAGGACGCTCCCGACGTTCTCCGCCAGATTCTGAACGCCTGAATCGGTCGACTCCTCGAAACGGCCCCCGCGGGCGGTTCCGGGCTCGAGTCGAAATCCACCCCTTCTTTCGGTCTCCGTCCCGAGGGTACGCCCATGCCGACCGCATCGAACGAGGGCGTCTCGCTGTATTACGACCGCGACGGCAAGGGTGACCCCGTCGTCTTCGTTTCCGAAGCGGGTCTCGGCGGCTGGCTCTGGGGCTGGCAACACGCCGCCCTCGCCGGTCCCTACGAGGTCGTCGTCTGGGATCTCCGCGGGACGGGCCGCTCGGACGCCCCCGACGGGCCCTACACCCTCGAGACGCTCGTCGCCGACCTCGAGGCGGTGCTGTCCGACTGCGGGATCCGAAACGGTCACCTCGTGGGATGCGGACTCGGCGGTGCGATCGCGCTGTCTGCGGCACGGTCGTCGAATCGCGTCGAGACGCTCACGCTCTTCGGAACCGCCCCGCGGGGAGACGCGCTGGCGCTCGAGGCCCTGTTCGCCTCGCCGGACGACCGGCGGGCGCTCCGGGAGTCGCTCGAGGCGGGACTCTCGGCCGCGTTCCTCGAGTCACAGCCGGACGTCCGGGACGGCATCGTCGACTGGCGGGCCGACGGTGACGCCGATCGAGCGGGGTGGCAGGCCCAGGTCGCTGCGCTCGACGGATTCGACGCGACCGACTGGCTGGTCGAGGTGACCCAGCCGACGCGGGTGATCCACGGCGGCGCGGACGAACTGGTCTCTCCGGCGGACGGCCGGGACCTCGCGCGACGGCTGCCCCGCGGGACGTTCTGGGAACTCGAGGGGGCGGGTCACCTCTGTTTCGTCGAACGCTCGCGAACGGTCAACGATCGGTTGCGCGGGTTTCTCGAGGACGGGACGAACGAGTCGACGTGATCGACGTCCATCGATCGACCCCCGTCTACTACGTACTCGAGCGGTGGAGTCTCTCCCGTGACCCTCTCGCTTGCGCGGCGGGCAGCGCACTTCCCGGATCGGACCGCGGTCATCGACATCTCCGAGGAGCGGCGGGATGCCCCCGCGGGGACGATCGACGAGGACCGGGTCTCCTACGGCGAACTGTCGGCGCTCGCGGCGAGGACGGCCACGTCTCTCTCGGCGCGTGGAATCGGACCCGGCGATACGGTCTGTCTCGTCACGCGCAACCGAGTCGTCTCGCTCGCCCTCTTTTTCGCGTGTCGGCGCCTGGGTGCGACGTTCGCGCCCATCTCTCATCTGCTGACGCCCGCCTCGGTCGAGCGGCCGTTCGACGCCCTGGTGCCCGACCTGGTCGTCGCCGAACCCGCCCAGCGTGATCTGGTGCGGTCGATCCCATACGATCGGATCGTGACGCTCGAGAAACTGGCCGAGACCGTCGGCGATCCCCGCGATCCGGACGACGACTCGCCGAAGCCGGACCCGGTGCTGGCGCTGCACGGCGAATCGGGTCGTCCGGTCGTCGGCTTTTCCGATGGCGCCGTCGAGCGGAACTGTCTCACGGCCGTCGTCGCGTGGGGACTCGCCGCGAACGACGTCGTCCCGCTTCCGACCCCGCTCGCGGCTGCAGACGGCCTCGTTCGGGTGGCGCTGTCGGTGCTCTACGTCGGCGCCACGCTCGTGATCGATCGCGCGTTCGACCCCGCGGATGCCGTGACAGCGACGGCCGCCGAAAGCGCGACGTTTCTGGCGGGGCGCGAGCAGGCGATCCGGGCGATCGCGGCCGAATCGGGATTCGAGGCGGCCGCCGACTCCCTCGAGCGCGTCGTCTGCGAGGGACCGGTCGCCACTGACGTGGCCGGTGCCTATCGAGACCGCGGCGTGGAATTCGCACGGGCGTACGGCCGCCTCGAGTGTCCGACCGCCCTGAGCCAGGGGTTCGTCGCGGATCGATCCGAGTCGGCGGCCGACGGGTCCGGTGTCGGTCGCCCGGTCCCTGATTGTCGAGTCCGACTGGTCGATAGCGACGGAACCGTTCTCTCCGGCGCGGCGACCGGTCGCCTCCAGCTTTCGGGACCGATGGTCGCCGACGGCTACTTCCCCAGCTCCGGTCCGCTCGAGGAACGGGACGAATCCGACGAATCTGGACGTGGCGGTGCCGATCGGCCCGCTGATATCGGACGGTTCACCGACGGCTGGTTCGACACCGGCGAACGATTCCATCGGGACGAAAACGGCACCTATCACCCGCAGTGACGGACGATCTGCCAGTGTGTTCGAGGGGGACAGTCGACTCGTCGGCGGCTGTCACGGCGCCGCCATCGCGAACGGGCGGAAGGCCTATTTCTTTCGAGGCGTCATTAGCGAGTAATGAGTCAGCTTCGGATCGTCGTCCTGAACGCAGCGTATCGGGACGAGAATACGACGCGGAATTTTCGGCGCGAACTCGACGCGTCACTGGCGGAATTCGACGTCACGGACGGGGCCGTACCGGACGGCTTCGACTACGACGGGGCCGTGATCACCGGCTCTCGAGCGTCGGTGTACTGGGAGGAAGACTGGATGCGGCCGCTCGCGGAGTGGGTCGACGACGCGATCGATCGCGGGATGCCGTTTCTGGGCGTTTGCTGGGGCCACCAGCTCCTGGCCGACGTCCTCGGCGGCGCCGTCACGGATATGGGGGTCTACGAGGTCGGGTACAGCGAGGTCGAACATACCGGCGAATCACGGCTGTTCGACGGCATCGACGAAACGTTCACCGTCTTCACCAGCCACACCGACGAAGTGTCCGAACTCCCGCCGGGGAGCACCTCCCTCGCCGAAAACGACTACTCGAACCACGGTTTCCGCAAGGAACGGGTCTTCGGGGTCCAGTTCCACCCGGAGTACGACATCACGACCGCACGCGGCCTCGTCAATCGGAAGGACCTCTCCGACGAGCGCCGCGAGACGCTCCTCGACGACATAACGGAGGCGAACTACCGGCGGGCGTGCGAGGCGAAACTCGTGTTCGATAACTTCCTCGAGTTCGTCCGCGAGGTAACTGCGACCGACGCCGCACCCGACGAACCGCCACGTGAAGCGTCGCCGCGAGTCGGTCGAACCGACTGAGTGACGCCCAGGATCGCCGGTCGCGACCGAGGCTATCCGAACCGTCGGAACCCGTGCCGTCACCGCTTTTGTATCGGAATTTGGCCAACAAAAGTTTTACAATCGAAGCGCCCTTATACCGACTATGATTACATCGGTAAAAATAGATAGCCGGACGAAGGGGCGCCTGCAGGACTTACAGACGGAAATCGAGTCCGAGACCGGTCACGTCGTAACCGAACAGGAACTGCTCGAGCGACTGGTCGATACTGTCTACGAGTCTCGATCCGAATTCATCGATTCGCTCTGCGACGAGTGGGACGGACTCGCTGACGAGGACATCGATGGGTTGCTTTCCGAATCGGCAGCGACCGGCGACCGCATCGACGAGGACGACATCGACGACATTATCTATCGTAGCGAAGGCGAGTAACGATCGACACGCAGACGATGCCGCGTCTTGCGAGAACGCGGTAGTTTCCGGTCGATAGCCCCCGGTCGACGAGTGCGGGCTGGAACCGCTTCGGGGCGTGCCCTCGAGACGTTCGATCCGTTCCGTCTGGAGAAAATCGACTGACAAAACAGCGGCTCCCGGATCGAACCGGGTGCGCCGTCAGTCGGCCGCGACCTGGACCTTCGCTTCGTCTTCCTTCCCGATCGCTTCCACGATGAGTTCGGCGACGTCGACGATCTCGATTTCGTCCTCGTAGCCGCCGGTCTTGCGGCCGTCCTCGTACATCGTCATACACATCGGACAGGCGACGACGAACTTCTCGACCCCGCTGCCGGCGTCCGTGTCCTCGAGCGCCTCTCGAATCCGTTCTTCGCTGGGTTTGGGTTCCTCTTCGAAGTCCATCCACAGGCCGCCACCGCCGCCGCCACAGCAGAAGGAGTTGCTGCGGTTGCGGGGCATCTCGTCGAGCGTGCAGCCAGTGGCTTCGATGAGTTCGCGCGGCGCCTCGTACTCGTCGTTGTATCGGCCGAGGTGACACGGATCGTGGTAGGTGACCGTGTAGTCGAGTTCGGTGCCCGACAGTTCGAGTTTACCGTCGGTGACGAGTTCCTCCACCGCCTGGGTCCAGTGGAGGACGTCGACGTCGCCGTCTGCGTTCCACTGCTCCTCGTACTCGAAGGGCATCATCGGGTCGTCGGCGAACTCCTCGAAGTCGACCTCCGGATACTCGTTCTTGAACGTGTTGTACGAGTGGGGGTCGGTACAGACGATTTTGTCGAACTCGCAGTCCTCCCAGGTTTCGACGTGGTGGCCGGCGAGTTCGATGTAGAGGAACTCCTCGCCGACGCGGCGGATGTCGTTGCCGTCGAATTTCTCGTCGTCGAAGAGGATGCCGAAGCTGACGTCGGCCTCCTTCAGGATGGTCGCCAGCGAGCGGGCGACCTGCTTGTTGCGCTCGTCGTAGCTCGGGAAGTCCCCGACGTACCAGAGGTAGTCGACTTCCTCCTCGCGAGCGTCGGCGACGTCGAAATCCAGCTCCTCCGTCCAGTCGCCCCGGTTTCGGGGCGAATCGCCGAAGGTGTTGCCGTTTTGCATGACGTTCTGGAAGACGTCCTGCATGCTCGAGTTGATGTCCCCCTGGTCGGTCATCTGGCGGTTGAGCCGGGTGAAGCTCTTCAGGTGCTCGATCTCGACGGGACAGGCGTCCATGCAGGCCATGCAGGCCATACACGATTCCATCGTCTCCGTGTCGATGACGCTCGTGCCGCCGTCGGCGATGATCGGCTGTTCGTCCCCGCCGGCCTCGAGGTCCTCGCGGTAGGATTTCAGGTCGAGGATGACGTTACGCGGGTCGAGCGGGCGGTCGGAGGCCTTGGCGGGACAGACCGAGGAACAGCGACCGCACTTGGTACAGGCGTCCTGGTCGAGCATCTCCTTCCAGGTGAAGTCGTCGATAGATTCCGCGTTGGTCGCGTCGAGGTCCGAGGGGACGTTGGGCAGGCGCTGGCCCGCTTTCTCGTCTCGGGTGACGACGTTCGCGAAGGAGGAGATCATGTGGAACGGCTTGGCGTACGGGATCCACGCGATGAAGAAGAACGCGATCAGGGAGTGGGTCCACCACGCGAGCCAGTGCAGGTTCTCGACGTTGAACCCGGCGCCGTTGAGCCCGGCCTGTTCGGGCCCGAGCGTCGGCAGTCCGATCGCCTCGAAGCCGAGTGCCATCCCGTAGGCGACGAAGCTGACGACCTCGTGGTCCGGGATGCCGGCGCTGTAAACGCGCAACCCCTCGAGCAGGAAGCCGCCGGCCCCGAGCGCGAACAGCGTCCAGATGAAGAGGTCGTCCTCGACGGAGGTGTGGCGGTCCCAGAGGCGGTGGTTCCGAACCCAGTAGCGTCGGTACATCGCCATTCCGATGCCGACGACGAACAGCAGGCCCATCGCGTCGACCATGAACTGGTAGGCGAGATAGAAGTCGCCGTCCCAGAACGACACGTTCAGGATCTTTTTGGCGCCGTACTCTTCGGCCATCAGGATGGACGTGGCAATAAACAGAGACAGGAATCCCCAGAGAATAAAGGAGTGCATCAGACCGCCGTAGAGGTCCCTGTTGAATTGTTTCTCGTTCGAGAGCACGATCTTGGACGCGCTCACGATGCGATTCTGCAGATCGTCGAGCCGATCGAACGAATCGTCGTCGCCGTCCGAATAGCGGGCGAACCGCCGATAGACGCCGTACAGGAAGACGGCAACGGTGGTAAAGGCGAGGAGGTAAAACACCGCGTACTCGACGCTGGTGATTCCCCAGTACGTCTCCCTCGCCACGTTCGACTGTGCTACGGTGTGCATATCCAATGAGGGGCAGGGCTGGAACTTAATTCTTGCCACACCGTCCGTTGGGCTTTCCCGCCGCCGTCCTGCGTAAATTTCCAACTTATTTCGAGTTTATAATAGTTGACCATGTTTGATTACTGTCCTCAGTCTGAGCGGAATTATCCGGACCTGTGTTTGCCGAAGCGAGGGGGCGTCCTCGAAGTGAATATACACGAATTGGATCGCCTCGACGGGGCGAGGATCGAGCGTTCGGTAGCCGGTACTGCGCGCGAGCAGCCGCCGTGGGCGCTGGATGCGAAAACTGCATCCAACGCGCCGATCGACGCGACCGGCTGTCCGCTACCGTCGATCCCTGTTCCGAACGCGTTCCGCCACGGCTCTTTCGACGCGCCACGTCGACGGCGAGCGTTTTCTCCGACCGTCTCGAGCGATACGTCGTCGGGACGCCGCGTTTCTCGTCGATTCCGTCTCCCGTCTGAAGA
This sequence comes from Natrinema caseinilyticum, assembly GCF_024227435.1. Lineage (GTDB taxonomy): Archaea > Halobacteriota > Halobacteria > Halobacteriales > Natrialbaceae > Natrinema > Natrinema caseinilyticum. The sequence continues at coordinate 2,342,346 of NZ_CP100445.1, read as the reverse complement.
CAGAATCGGGCGTCTCCCCCTCCGATTTGGGCACGTAGCAGAGGAAAGTGGAACGCCCTCCAGTCACCGCTTCGAGAAATAAATCGGTTCGTTGGCCGGCTGAGAAATTGTTTCGAGACCACAAATAGAAGCCCGTCCGAATGTTCGAGCGGGACGCACAGCATTCGAACCGACGTCGCCGAACGATGCCGATCTAAGCTGGCAACAGGCTTAAATAGCCACCCCTCGGGAGTGTCCACTCATGAACGAGAAAACCGAGGAACTCCGGGATATCTTCACGTCCGTCACCGATGGCGAGGAAACGATCACCGAATCGCAGGAGGACACCCGCGGCTCCCTCGAGCGCGACGAGCGAACCGACGAGGAGCGCCTCGAGAGCGTCGTCCAGCAGATGCGCGAGCGCTACGCGTTCGACACGGAACTGACCGACGACGAATTGATCACGGTCGCCAGGGAATTCTACGACGGCCGGTCCGACGATGCGATCGCAGGGGGGATCGGGGTCGACGCGGAGGACGTCTTCGAGGCGCGAATGTCGTTGCACCTCGTGGGCGAGACCGATGCGGACGAAGTGGACCTCGCGGCCATCCGCGACCGCGAGGAGGGCGACGAGACGCTGGCGGACGAATACGACGTCAGCGAGGCGAAGATTCGCCGCTACCGCCGCGTCGCCCGAGCGGAAGACGAGTCTCGGTCGGCGAACGACCGGTACCGCGACGAGTTCGACAGTATCCTCGCGGACGCGGAACTCTCGGAGCGGATGGCGTCCGACCTCCGCGAGGACGGACTCGAGGACGCGACCGAGGGGATGGAAACGGACGTGGACTTTTGAGGATTTTCTCGGTCGACGAACCGACTTTGTAGTCGATCCAGGTACGACCTGGGCTTTTGAATCACGTGAAGTCGGCTCCGAAGATGAGGGTCTGATGCTACCTCAACAGTAGTGAATTCCGTCGTCGTCATCCGAACGCTCCTCGAGATGAGAGTCGACGGCTTTCACGACGTCACCAATGTCGCGCCCCCCTTGCTGGATGGAGATTATGCCGGCGTCTCGAGATCGGCTCGCTCGACAAGCGAGAGAAAATTGTCGTCGAACGTCACCAGAACCCAGTCGTTCTCGACGGCATACGAGAGGTGTTCGCGGTCGGGAGCGCCCAGTTTCCCCTCGTCACGAACCGTATGAACGGTCCATCCTCGGCGACGTAATCCGTCGGCAACCGGGATCCAGATGCCCTCGCCGCAGTAAATCGGCCTCATGCCGGTGCCGATTCGGTTGGCCTGAAATCATCAATGTGATCGTAGTAGTATGCGAGTGCACGGTGGACGTCTCCGAGAGAGAGAGATCTGGATACAGTTGGGTGATTTCATCCGGCTCGTAGCCGCTGTGCTCGTAGGCTATTGCGATGTCTTTTACGCGAATGCCCGTTCCTTCTATCGTCGGTGCTCCGTCGCTGTGATCTGGGTCCCGGACGATGGTCATGAGAACCGTTTCGGCCGCTATCATATTTAAATACGCGGTCGGGTACGGTTTGCCTACGTAACATTCCCGTTCACCGTGATATCCCGCGGGTCGTCTCTTACGGTCCGTGTCGGATTTGAACCACCGACCATCCGATTTCTGGCGTCCGCTCTCCGTTCGTGCGTGGCTTTTTATACGAAGCCGCGGCCAGACGGCCCGTGACCCGCGCGCACGTCTCGTTCAGCGATCTTCGGACCGCCGCCTACTGTCCGCGGAAGTGCTACTATCAGCGGACGCTGCCCGAAGAGGATCGCGAGCCGCCGCCCGAAGTCGAAGCGATTCGGGCACTGGCGACCCGGTACACCGAGTTGCTCGAGGCCCCGGCGGACGACTTCGACTGTGAGCCGATCGCCGTCTCCGCGATCCGGTACCGCGACCGGCTGGCCGCTACCCGCCGACGACTCGAGGCCGCGGGGCACTGGGAACGGCTGTGCGACCCCGACGACCGGGCTGTGTTCGCAATCGGCCGCCACTGCCGGGGGATCGTCCACAAGGTCCTCGGGGACCCGCTCGAGCCGGTCCTGATTTCGTCCGGCGAACCGCCCGATACCGGGGTCTGGGAGCCCCAGTCGGTTCACGCGGTCGCGGCCGCGAAGGCGCTTTCCTGGCAACACGGCGTGCGAGTCGAACGGGCCTGGCTCGAGTATCCGGCCTACGGCGTGATTCGGTCGCTCGAACTGACGACTCGGCGGACGGCACAGTATCGACGCGCCCTCCGTACCGTCCGAGAACTGGACGGGCCGCCGGCCAGAACGACCAATCGTTCGAAGTGCGAGCCCTGCGAGTTCGCGGCCGAATGTGGCGTGAAAACGAGAACGCTGCGATCGCTCCTGGGTATCTAGTGGCGTCTACGGCTCGGGACGTTGATTCCGTCCACGCTCCAGAGCGCTAGTGGCGCTCGAGCCAGCCCTCGATCTCGTCGGCCAGCGCGCCGCGTCTGTGGATCGTCTCCGTCGAGACGTCGACGACGGTGCTTTCGCTGCCGTGGGTTTCGCCACCGTCTATGACGACCGCGGCCGCCTCACGAATCTCGGGGTCGAGATCGGCGAGTTTCCGGGCGCTCTCGCGACCGCTGACGTTCGCGCTCGTCGCGGTGACCGGCGTTCCGGCGCGCTCACACAGCGCGAGCGCGAGGTCGTGATCCGGCACGCGGACGCCGACGTGGTCGCGGCCCGCGGTGAGTTCGTCCGGGACGGCGTCACGTCGACGACAGAGGACCGTCACGGGCCCCGGAAGAAACGTCGCCATGAACCGTCGTTCGCGATCCGTCGTTCGGACGTACGGAAGCGCCGACGGGACTGACGGCACCGCGAACGAGATCGGTTTCGATCGGTCACGCCCTTTCACCTCGAAGACGCGATCGACGGCGTCGGGATCGAGCGCCGCCGCTCCGAGCCCGTAGACCGTCTCGGTCGGGTAGACGACGAGAGACCCGGATTCGATCGCGTCCGCCGCGCGGTCGAGTTCGCTCATTCGGTTCGAACTCGGCGGATCTCGCGCAAAAAGCTGTCGGGTGCGCACCTCGAGACGCCCCTCACGCGAGTCCGAGGTCCGACTCGAGGTCGTCGTAGTCGGGAAATTCGGGCCAGTCGGTGGCGACCCACGCGCTCTGGACCGTGCGATCGCTGTCGAGTGCGAAGAACGCGATGCGGGGTTCGCTGATCCCGGTCATCCCGTCCAAGTCGTGTGCGACGTCGTACGCCGCCGCGACCCCGTTGCCCGGATCGCTGACGAACTGGAAGGGATAGTCGTTGTCGGCGAGGAATCGTTTGATGCCGTAGGGGGTCGACGCCGTGACGCCGACGATCCGGGCCGAGCGCTCGTCCCAGTTTCGATCCGCGAGTTCGTCCCAGACGTATTTCGCGAGAAACGACCCCGTCATTGGGGTGAAGACGAGAATCGTCCGCCCGTCGGTGTCGCGGACGAGGTCCGAGAGGGTTCGGTCCTCCCAGAATTCGGCGGTGACGAGCGGCCGGGTGAATTCCGGCGCCTCGTCGCCGGGCTCGGGGTGATCCGTCGGGCCGAGTTCGACGACCTCGAAGTCGAGCATCAGTCGTCACCTCCCGCGTCCGCCGCGGCTCGGTCGGGGCGCGCTCCCTCACCGTAGGTCGACTCGAGATAGCCGACGATGTTTGCGCTTTCGGCCATCGTGACACCGGTATTCTCGTCGACGATGACGGGAACGGTCCGGACCCCGGCGATCCGTTTGACGACGTCCCGTTCGGAGTGCATGGGTTCGACGAACCGCGATCGGTAGTCGAGATCGTACGCTGACAGCAACCGGGCGACCCGCTCGCAGAACGGACAGCCCTGCAGCCGGTAGAACGTGATCGGTGACTCTGCGGTCGCGCTCATACTCGACCGTTGGGGAAACGAGCGGAAAACCGTGTCGTCGGCGGCGACGATGGCCGTGACCGGTCGGACCCAACGCCGAGTCCTCGAGCGCCCGCGTTCGGAACCGATTGCCGTCATCGATCGGACCCGGTGATAACTGTCACTGATCCTCAAATGGGAAACTGTTAACCGATCCAGCTATAACGAAGTATATCAATGGCGTTGCCTCCACCCATCGAGATTATGTTGGCCCTGTACGAGATCCCGGTGGTGGGACTCGAGATCGATCAGTCGGTGGTGACGATCCTCGGTGTGCTCGCCCTCGTCGTCCTCGTCGGTCTCTCCGCGTTCTTCTCGTCGTCGGAAATCGCGTTATTTTCCATCCCGAAACACCGCGTCGAGGGGATGGCCGAGGACGGAATTCCGGGCGCGGAGCGCGTGAAGGCGTTGAAGGCGGACCCGCACCGGTTGCTCGTGACGATCCTCGTCGGGAACAACCTCGTCAACATCGCGATGTCGTCGATAGCGACGGCGATCCTCGCGTTCTACTTCGGCAGTCTGGCGTCCGTCGTGATCGCGACGTTCGGCATCGCCGCGATCGTCCTCCTGTTCGGCGAGAGCGCGCCCAAGTCCTACGCCGTCGAAAATACCGAGTCCTGGTCGATCCGCGTCGCGAGACCCTTGAAGATCGCAGAGCGGGTGATGTATCCGCTCGTCGTTCTCTTCGATTACCTCACGCGACAGATCAACCGTCTCACCGGCTCTACGGGTGCGATCGAGACGCCGTACGTCACCAGAGACGAGATCCAGGAGATGATCGAATCCGGCGAGCGCGAGGGCGTCCTGGAGGAAGAAGAACACGAGATGCTCCAGCGGATATTCCGGTTCAACAACACGATCGTCAAGGAGGTCATGACGCCGCGACTGGACATGACGGCGGTCCCGAAAGACGCCGGCATCGACGAAGCCATCGAGACCTGTATTCAGAGCGGCCACGCCCGCGTCCCGGTCTACGAAGGGAGCCTCGACAACGTTCAAGGGGTCGTCCACATCCGCGATCTCGTCCGGGACCTCAACTACGGCGAACCCGGCGGCGACGAACTCGAACTCGGCGATCTCATCCAGCCGACGCTGCACGTTCCCGAGTCGAAGAACGTCGACGAACTCCTCTCCGAAATGCGCGAAAATCGGATGCACATGGCGATCGTCATCGACGAGTTCGGGACCACGGAGGGGCTGGTGACGATGGAGGATATGATCGAGGAGATCGTCGGCGAGATCCTCGAGGGCGGCGAGGAACAGCCGATCGAGGAGATCGACGCGGACACCGTTCTCGTCCGGGGCGAGGTTAACATCGAAGACGTCAACGAGGCCCTCGAGATCGATCTCCCGGAGGGCCAGGAGTTCGAGACCATCGCCGGCTTCATCTTCAACCGCGCGGGACGCCTCGTGGAGGAGGGTGAGGAGATCACCTACGACGGCGTCCGCATCACCGTCGAAACGGTCGAGAATACCCGGATCATGAAAGCCCGCCTCCGAAAGCTCGACCTCGTCGACGAGGAACCCGAACCCGACGAGGAGGGCGGCCCCACGGCCCTCGAAATCGACGAAAACGATACGTGACCGGTCAACCGTTCGCGTCGACGAGGGACGCGACGTCGCGTGCGATTTCGGGCGGAACGACGATTCGACGCGGCCCCTGAACGTACTGCCCGTCGGGTTGTGCGTAACCGAGTTTCACCACGGCGGCGTCGCCGAGACGTCGAACCGAAACGTCGGTAATCACCGTCAGATCGACTCGTTGTTTCGGCTCGTAGAGGTAGATCACCCGTTCCGAACGGTCGAGCGTGCCGACCGACTGGAGGAACGACGCCAGGACGAGCGCGACGAGTGCGAGTGGCAGCAAAAATGCGGCGAACCCGGTGAAGGGGCCCGCACCGACGGCCAGAAGTTCGTTCTGGGAGACGTATCGCCCGACTCCCATCAGTACGCCGATGAAAGCGCCCATCACGACCGTGCCGACCGCGGCATCCATCGCCCGGTCCAGGCGCGTTCCCGTCGGAACGTCGATCGAGAGCGGGTCGGCGAGGCGCTCGAGGTGTCGTTCGGTGTCCGCTGCGACGGCGAGCGCGAGGATCGTCGCTGCGAAGGCCGCGATGAGTGCGAGGACGGCGTTTCGGCCGAGTCCGCCGGCTGCCTCACCGGCCAGCCGGTAGAGCCGCCAGCAGATGACGATCCCGATCGCGGCGAAGAACGTACCGACGCCGAACGTCCACAGGAGTCGAACGGTTCGGGACGTACTCGCGTCCCGTCGCCACTGGATCGACTCGTCCCCACCTCCATCCCTCGGGGAATCGACGGTGTCCTCGTCCATAGACACACTCACAAGCCGTCGTGTAAAGACCGTTCGATATCGGCCGGCTCAGAGCGCGATCGCATCGATGGCAGCGTAGCCGACGTACGCGACGATGATCGAACCGGCCAGCGAGCCGATCCACGCGAGGACGGTGAACCCCATTTTCCGAGCGCTGACGCCGCCGCCGGCGTCGGCCGCAGCGTACCCGCTGCCGATAATTGCGCTGACGATAATCTCGTTGAACGAGACCGGGATACCGTAGAACACCGCGGCCTGTGCGATGATGAACGAGGGAATGAGTGCGGCGATCGACCGACGGGGCCCCAGCGAGGAGTAGTCCTGCGAAATCGCCTTGATCATCCGCGGTGCGCCGGTCCACGATCCGAGCAGGAGACCGAATCCGCCGCCGACGAGCATCGCAAACAACGGCAACTCGAACTCGCTCGAGAGGGGGACCAGCGGACCGATCGCCAGCCCGACCTGACTGCCCCCGGCGGAAAAGGCGACCAGGCCGCCGAGGACGAGCAGGAAATGTCGTTCGCCGCGTTCGAGTCCGTTTCCGAGGTCGAACGCGATCAGGCCCGCCCAGACCGCCGCGATCACCAGCGTCGCGGCGGCGAGGCCGGCGATGTCCGGGCCGGGGAGCCACTCGCCCGAGACCTGGGCGATCGATGCGCCGCCGCCCCCCGGCGGGCCGAGGAGGGCGAATTTGATGTTGGCGACGATTCCGCCGACGAGTCCGGCCAGCAAGACGATGAAATACGTCTCCGAGACCCACGCGGCGCGGAGAAGCCGGGCGACCGCGTAGGCGATTCCCCCGCCGACCAACGGTGTCAACAGCCATAGCGTGGCCATCTCGGTGTACTTCGGCCACGCCGGATCGCCGCCCAGCGCGAGGCCGACGCCGATGACGGCCCCGGTCACGGTAAACGCCGTCGCGATCGGATACCCGGTGAAGATACCGGTGGCCACGAGGGCGGCCGCGATCAGGAGAGCCAGGGTGGCGGCGATCGACGAAAGCATCACTCCGCCGATAAGCTCCGTGCCGACCGCTTCGGAGACGTTCGCCCCCTGGAGCACCGCACCGCCGAAACCGAGCAATCCGACGAGAAATCCGGCTCGCATCACTGAAATTGCGTTCGCACCGACGGCCGGTGCGAACGGCGTGGAACCGCTCGAGCCAGCGCCGATCGCCCAGGCCATAAAGAGGCTCGCGACTGCGGCCACGGCGAAGGTCCCGAGCGTGGCGATGTCGACCATCTACTCGCTCCCTATTTGCCGACCCTACAAGTGTGTGCCGACCGTCGGCTGCGAGAGTCGGCCGGTGGCTGCCGACCGACGGGCAATCCCTCAGTTCGTCGTCGATCTGGAGTTGTCATCGGGTTCGGGCGGTGGCTCGGCCCCCTCGATAGCCTCGGCGGCGTCCGTGTCTTTCTCGACCTCGACGTGCCAGCGGTCGATATCGTCCTCGTATTCGGCCAACAGGTCGGAGACGTCATCTTTGAGTTCGTCGTCGTTGACGTTGACTTCGAAGACGAACTGCTCGCTGGTTCCGCCGTTTCGCGTCGACTGCTGTACGTTTGCGCTGACGAGTTCGTTGTCGAAGTAGTAGGGTGCGAGCTGCGTCATCACGTTCTGATAGACCGTGTCTTCGACGCGGCGCAGGGCCTTGCGCCCCGCCGAGTCGGCCGCTCGCGCGACGTAGTCGATCGACTCCTTCCAGTTGCCGACCGCGGCCTCCGCGTCGTCGTCCTCGAGTTTCTCGTAGGACTCGGACAGCTTTTCACCGGCCGTCTTGATGTCCTCGTCCGGCTCTTTGCCGGCCTTTTCGCCCTTGCCTTCCTCGACACTCGCCTGGTCTGCGGTTTTTTCACTGACGTCGGCATCGAGTGTTTCGTGGGCCTTGGGCCGCCACTCGTCCCACTCCTCGAATGCGCGAACATACTGCGCACCGTCGCCTCGGTCGAGGTCGTGAGCCCCGGCATCTTGCAATGCGCGCGTGATCCGCTCGCCGTGTTCGACGATGTCGCCCCAGTCACCGCGAACCTTGAATCCCGAGATGCTCTCTTCCATTCGGCTGGGCGTGTGGTAGCGTGCGGATCGGTATAAACTTCTCTGCCGTCGCCCGCAGGGACGGCAGGACGATCACGGTCCGGAAGTGAGCGGAGCCGTCACAGACGGGAACGTCACGGACGGTATCGGGCGGAGCCGTCACTGACGGACGCCTGCGGGGACGTATCGCCCGAGAAATCGATGGATCGCGGCGGCCTGGTAGCGGCTGTCCAGTCCGCGACCGTCGCCCTGTCCGCGACCGTACGTAGCCGCCCTGCCGCCTCCCGTCCCGTAGGATGATGGCTGGAGGCCGTGCCCACGTCCACGGGGCGATAGTGGCGGGCCGAATTCGTCCCGGAGCGCGATTCGCCGGTCGATAATACCTCCGTGGCGAGCACGATATCGACCGTCGACTCCCGATCCGGCAGCCGATCTCGAGGCGCGCGACTCCGTTCGCACTGATCGATACTGTGAACTACCCGGCGAGTGGCCATACGAGTATGCCGATCGAAGACCGGGAAAACGCCTATCTCGTTACCCACGCACTGGCGAAGGACACACTCTCGCGGCTTCGCGACGTCGAGACCGAGCAAGTCAGCTTTCGAAAGGGGCTGGTCAAACTCGGCCGGATCTGCGGCTACGAAATCATCGACGGCCGGATGGAAACCGAGTACGTCGAGATCGAAACCCCGCTCGAGAAGACGATGGGCGAGCGCGTCCGCGGGCTCGATAACGTCGTCATCATCAACGTCTTGCGCGCCGCGACGCCGTTCGTCGAGGGACTGTTGAAGGCGTTTCCCCGGGCTCGTCAGGGCGTCATCAGTGCGAGCCGGGACGAGGAGGCGGGTCGCGACGAAGACGGGTCGTTTCCCATCACCGTCGACTACGTGAAACTGCCCGAGATACACGAGGAGGACACCGTCATCGTCGCCGATCCCATGCTCGCGACGGGGAGTACGATGTGTACCGTCCTCGAGCACGTCGTCGAGACCGCCACGCAGCCGGAGAATCTGATCGTTCTCTCGGCGTTGTCGGCGCCGGAGGGGCTGCTCCGGGTCGGCGAGTCGTGTCCCGAGGCGGATCTGCTGACGGTGTCGATCGACGACCGCCTCGACGACGACGGCTTCATCGTCCCGGGCCTCGGAGACGCTGGCGACCGAGCGTTCCGGACGACGTAAGGTCCGATCGTTCGCGCCGTCCGACGTCTGCGTCCGCCGCCGGCGGCTGTGGTGGCGTCCCCTCGAGTCTCGGGCGCCGACGGACTTTTGCGGGTTCCCTGGAAACGGCTCCCATGGGATATTCAGTCATCGACCCGGAGGATAGAGAGCCCGTCGCCGATCGACCCTGCGATCTCCGCCGATTGAGCGAGGCTGCCGGGCTGGATAGCGTTGCGATCAACCGGTTCGTCGCGGAACCGGGCGAACAGCTGCCGCTCGCCTACCACTATCACGAGACCCAGGAGGAGGCGTTCGTCGTCTGCTCGGGAACGTTGCACGTCGAGACTCCGGACGGCGAATTCGAGGTGGCGGAGGGGTCGATGTTCGCGGCCTCGCCGGAAGCGCCCCACCGAGCGTACAATCCCGCCGACGCCGCCGATTCCGTTTCCGTCATCGCGATCGGTGCCCCGCCGGTCGACGGCGACGCGGTTCCGTACGAGACCGACGAGTGACCGCGAGGGCCGCGAACGAGGCCGTCATCGCTCGCGCGATTCGGAAGTCGGAGAGCCGCTCCATCGCGTCGTTTGCGGCGCCGCTACCGGTCAGCTCCGCACGTGTCGAGCCCCACAAGTGCGTTTATCGGGCACCGCTGGATGATAGCGGTCGCGAGAAGGTCACTCCCCGCGACGAATGCGAGCGTGCCGACCGTCCGGTCTCGGTTTCGATAGCCGACCAGCAGCAACATCGTCGCGAGGACGGTACGGCCGAGGCGGTCGAATCCGCAGACGTTCCGATCCATATTCGACATACGGGTGACTGCCGTATATCGATAACCCCTGCACCCCCCCCGTTTCCGGTCGAACCTCCCTTCCGTCTGCCGAATTTTCCGAGCGTCGTTCCAGACGAACCGGTCGAATAGTTCGTCCGGCCCCATCCGTGACGATTGTGCCCTGTGTTATTTGCAATCAAACACACTCTATTACGAAAACACGATTGTGCGCTCATGAGTGCCCGTGGGTCGGCGTTTCGACTCGCCTTCGGTGGCTACGTCGGCACGCTCGTCGGCGGTCTCGTGACAGTTCGTGTCGCCTTCACTGACGCGTCCCCCGCAATCGTCGCCGGGGCGGCCGTCACCGGCTTCCTGGGAGGGCTGGTCGTCGGCATCAACGTCGCGAAACGTTATTCCCAGCCCCCGATCCGTATCGGTCGACGTCGTCGCCACGGGACGGTTGTTCTGTTTTCGTCCCTCTCGTTCGGACTGTTCGGTTGCGCCGCAATGCTCGGTTTGTTCGATCCACGAGTCGGCGTCGTCGCACTCACGTTCACGTTCGCCCTCTTGTTCACGGGCTGGGCCGCCGCGGAGCTGGGAGAAACCTGCTACGTGGATTCGATCACTGCCGACGAACCGAGCGCGACGTGGCGGTGGGAACCACAGGGCAGATCGTGGCTGTACGCGATTTTCGTCGTCTGGTGGTTGCTGATGGGAACGGTGTCCGTTTTCTCCGGTGACTGGACGGCTTCGATCGTACGGACGGGATTCGCCACGACGGGGGTCTGTGTCGCCCTCGAGGAGGGGACGTGGCGGATCGAAACGCTGGGCGCGACGCCGGAGATCCGGGTCCACGAGGCGGGAGTCGTCAAACAGTGGCCCTTCAGACGATCGATCGTGCGGTGGGACGAGGTAGACCACGTCCGGCTTCGCGATAACGAACTCGTCCTGGACAGAGGCTTGTTCGACGTGCGGTTCGAGCGCGACGAGGTCGCAGATCTCGAGGCCGTCGCGACGGAGATCGAACGGCGCCTGGAGCGCGTTTCGGCCGACGGTCCCGTGGCACTCCCACGGTAGACGGTTCGTCTCGAGTCGGGTATCGTTCGAACGGGCTACCCGAGGTCGGCCCGGCCGCTCGTCGCGCTTCGGATGCGGTCGCGGAGCGCGTCGCCCTCGGCGACCGGGACGCGAACGTCGAAGGTGACGGTGGCCGCGTAGTCGGCGTCGAACTCGCACCCCTCGCTCTCCAGAATAGAGCGGACGGTGCCCGAGTCGTCGTATTCGACGGTGATCGATACCTGCTCGTGCGGTCGTTCCTCGACGATGCCGGCTCGCTCGACGGCCTCTTTGACGGCTCGAGAGTAGGCCCGAACGAGGCCGCCGATGCCGAGGTTCGTCCCGCCGTAGTAGCGGGTCACGACGACCGCGCAGTTCTCGAGATCCCGCTGGGTGAGGACGTTCAACGCCGGTTTGCCGGCCGAGCCGGAGGGTTCGCCCTCGTCGCTCGCGTACTCGCGCAGGAAGTCACCGTCGGCGTCGGCGCGCACGCGATACGCGGGGACGTTGTGCGTGGCGTCGGCGTACTCGACCCGAACGGCGTCGATGAACTCGTCGGCGGCCGAGACGGAACCGACCGGTCGGACGTGACCGATGAACTGCGAGCCCTGGACGACGAATTCCGCGGTCGCGGGTTCAGCCACGGTACGGTAGGCGCCGCTCACGGCCGGTCACCTCGCGCGTTCCACGCGTCCGGCGCTTCGACGCCGTCCATGGGCGATCGGTACGTCGGGCCCCGAAAAGAGGTCGTCGGTCGCCGGTCGTCGGCGCACCCGTCCCGCTTTTTGCCGCCAGGGAAGCGGGACCGGTGACACAGGCGGTTTCGCTGGGACCCGTACGCTATTGGTATTCCGAGTGTTGAATCCATGTATGGACGGCGAGACCATCGATTCCGAACTCGCGGACGAACTATACAGCGTCTGCCGGACGACGGTGGGCGACGAACTACGCAGTATCACCTACTTCACCGAGGACGACGTCGAGCAACTGTACCTCCGCTCGGACCTCGAGCAGACCGCGGATCTCGTCGGGTTCGCCGACCACGAGCGGCTGGGATTTCACTCGCAGTCGGCCTACCGGAACACGCAACTCGGCGAGTACCAGGCGACGATCCGAATGTTCGACAACGGCTTTCTCTCGCGGGTGATTCGCGGTCCTCACGGCGTCTGGGTGACGACGGATGATATGTCGATCGAGCGGTTCGAAGAACTGACGAGCGCCCTCGCGTCGGTTCTCGACGAGTTCGCGGAGACCGTCGACGTCGACGGTGACGACGAGTCGACCGGCGACGAGTGACCCGCGACGCCCTCACTGGAGTTCGATCTTCCGGACGAACCCGAGATTGCGAATCGCGGTGATCGCCTCGCCCGGCAAGTCCTCGTCCGTAATCAGGTACAACCGCGGTTCGTCGGTAAACTCCGGGTCTTCGCTGATAGTCTGGCGAATCGAGATTCCGTGGTCGGCGAGCGTTCCCGTGATTTCGGCGACGATTCCTTCCCGTTCGGCGTCGTCGACGGCGATCGACAGCACCGTCAGGTCGAGTACGGGAGCCAGATCCATCAGGCTCGGCACTTGCGAGATGTTCTGAAAAATACGGCGCAGTTCGGGATCCTCGAGGATGACGTCGGTGGTCGAGTCGACCACTCGACGGTCGACGCCGATCTCGCGGGCGATCCCGGTGTTCGGAATCTCGATTCCGCCCGAGACGACCCGGCCGTCGTCGTTGACCGAGAATCCCCGCTCTAACAGCAGGCGGATAACGGCCTGCTGGCTCGGCGACCCCTCGAATTTTTCCATGATCTCGTCGAACATTCGGTGTCGGGTCTACGGGCGCCGCGGTATAATGTTCGGTGATATGCCTCGCATCAGCCGCCGATCCGCACCGCTGGACGAGGATCCGATCCGCTCGATTCACGCTCCCGCCAGCGGTGTCGATCCGTTTTCTCGTGGTGTAAGTTGACAGATGATTTTTACGCTCTCCGAGAGAGTCGGTACTATGCGCGAACTCCGGAACTGTGATTTCTGTGGTGCCGACGCTGCCGGTGCGTTCGAGGTCGTTCCGCCCTCGCTCGAGCCGACGGAGGCCGAACAGCGCCGCGTCGTCCTCTGTCCGGATTGTCGGGACCGGCTCGAGGCGCTGATCGAACCGCTGCTCGCTCGAGCGGGCGTCGAGGCCGAGTCTCGCGCCGGCCAGCGCCAGCGCGAGTCGACGGGAAACGGAGGGGTCGAGCGGACGAGATCCGTCGTCGCCACGGCGAACGAATCGACGGAGAAACGTCGTCGACCGTCGCGGTCGAACGCGCCCGTCTCGGATCCGACATCGGCTGTGGAGTCCGAAGCCGAGACTGATCCCGACACCCGCTCGGGGGCGTCCGCCAAATCGGAACGCGAGGACGGAATCACCTTCGAACGAACCGAGCCGACGGCCGGAAACGGCGCGGAAACGGTGGAGGGACGGGAGAACGAGACGGACGAGTCCAGTTCGGGTGATGGTGCGGATTCGAACGCCGAACCGTCGGGTGAGGGGGTCGATGCGGACGAATCGACCGCGGCGGTGGAGCAGTCGAACCGCCCACCGGGTGCCTACAGCAAGGTCATCCGGCTCCTTCGCAACCGCCACTTTCCGATGCAACGAAGCGCCGTCGAGGAGTTGGTGGCGGGGGCCTACGACCTCGAGGGTCAGGAGGTCGAGGCCATCGTTGACCACGCGGTCGAAACCGGGGAGTTCGTCGAGGAGCGAGAGATGCTCGACAGGCCGTAACGGTGCCCGCGTCTCGTTCGTTCCGGGCGCGACGGCACGGACGTCGTCTCCGGGTCGCGTCGGCCGTCAAAGGGTCCCTTTCGTACTCGGCGTTCCCTCTCGCCGCTCGTCGATTCGCGTCGCGTCGTCGAGACATCGCGTGAGCGCCTTGAACAGCGCCTCGACCTCGTGGTGGGCGTTCTCGCCGGCGACCTCGAGGTGGAGCGTCAGGCCGGCGTTCATCGCGAGCGTTTCGCCGAAGTGACGCGCCATGTCGCTCGTGAACTCGCCGATCGACTCCTGGGAGAACCGGCCGTCGAAGTAACAGCGCGGCCGTCCGCTCACATCGACGACCGCGCTCGCGACGGCTTCGTCGAGCGGAACGCGTCGATCAGCGTATCTGACGATCCCCGACCGATCGCCGAGCGCCTCGTCGAACGCTCGCCCGAGGACGATCGCCACGTCCTCGACAGTGTGGTGGTCGTCGATCTCCAGGTCGCCGTCGCACTCGATCTCGAGGTCGAACAGCCCGTGTTTGGCGAACGACGTCAACATGTGGTCGAAGAATCCGATTCCAGTGTCGATCGTCGCCGCACCGTTTCCGTCGACCTCGAGCGTACACTCGATCGACGTCTCGGCCGTCTCGCGCGTGACGGTTGCCGTTCGCTCGCTCATGGCGAATTCATTACGCCCACGGTACAAGGGGGTTCCGTTCGTCGGCGTCGGATCGGTCCGACCGGCGACCGTCGCGACGAGTTCTCCCTCGAGATCGACTGACCAGGAAAACGGACCGAGACAAGGTACTAAAAGGTCTAAACGTTTCTAAACGCGTAAAAAAATATCGTCAGATTGGTGGATCGCGATAAAACGGACCGAAACAACACCAATATTCAGCCCGTTATATGCTCTGTGGGTTGAATGTCGTGATCGAGAAGAGGTGCCCCGACCCGATGTCCAACCCCTCCCCGCTTTCGAACGAATCGATCGCTCCGTCGAGCCCTGAGGCGGAGACCCAACCCGAGCGACGCCACCGTCTCGTCCGTTCGATCAAAGGCCCGACGCAGTTCCTGTCGTTCTGGGTCGCTATCGCGCTGCCGTTCGTCCACCTCCCGCTTCTCGCACAGGGACTCGGCGATCCCGCCGTCACGTTGACGTTTTTCGCCCTGCTGCTGGTCAACGTCTTCGCGCTCTATCTCGGTCACGGGTACAATCGGAGCTAATCGTCTCCACTCGCCGTTCGGGACGAGGGTGCGTTCCGTTCCACTCTGGCCCCGTTCACTCGGTCCGAACTGTTATTCCTCTCGCCGGCTCATTTCGGAACGTGAGATGCCGATTCGTGTCGACTGGCGCTCGAGTTGTAGCCTCACCGGAACCGTCCTGAAGTGGTTCTCCGTCGCGCTAGTAGCTCCGATCGCGCTCGCACTGATCGACGGTGATTCTCCCGGTCCGTTTCTCGTCACGATCGTCGTAACCCTCGTCCTCGCGGCCGGCCTCGAGCGGCTGACCGACGACCGGAAGATCGGTCAGCGCGAAGCGTTCCTGATGGTCGCGTTGACCTGGCTGGGGGTCGCACTGGTCGGTGCGATACCGTTTTTCGTCGCCGGCGAGGGCGTCTTTTCGCGGCCGGTCAATGCCGTTTTCGAGAGTACGAGCGGTGTCACGACGACGGGCGCGACCGTGATCGAAGATTTCGGCGTTCACTCTCGGGCGACCATGCTCTGGCGGGCGATCCTCCAGTGGCTGGGTGGCCTCGGCATTCTGATCGTCGCGATCGGCCTCTTTTCGCACCTGCTGGTCGGCGGCGCCCAGTTGATGGAAACCGAGACGCAAACGCGTGACGTCCACAGACTTCGGCCGCGAATCGGTGAAACGGCACGGCTCATCTGGTGGTTGTACGTCGGGTTGACCGTCCTCACGACGCTCGCTCTCTATCTGCTCCATCTGGTCGGGCTCGCACCCGACATGAGCCTCTACGACGCAGTCGCACACGCGCTGACCAGCATCTCGACGGCCGGCTTCTCCCCCCAACCCGACAGCATCGGCGCGTTTTCACCGGCGGTGCAGTGGACGTTGATCCCCGTCATGATCGTCGGTGCGACCAACTTCATCCTCCTCTACTACGTCGTTCAGGGGGAGTATCGACGACCCCTCGAGTCCGCGGAGTTCCGTTTCTACGTCGGTCTTCTCGCGTCGTTCGGGACTCTCGTTGCCATCTTGCTCGTTCTCGACCCGCATCTCGGTCCGGGCCTCGAGGCGACGATCCGCCACAGCCTGTTCAACGTGGTCTCGATGGTGACGACGACGGGCTACGCGTCGACGAACTTCGACCTCTGGTCTCCCGGTGCCAAGCACATGCTGTTCCTGTGTATGTTTACGGGCGGGATGGCCGGTTCGACGACGTGTTCGATCAAGTCGTTGCGATGGCTGGTCATTCTCAAAGCGTTCCGGCGAAACCTGTTCGTGGCAATTCACCCGAATGCCGTTCGTCCGATCCGTCTCGACGACTCGGTGGTCGACGAAGAGACGGTCGGTGACATCTTCACGTACGTCATGCTCGCGATCGTGATCTTCTTCCTCCTGACGGTGGTCATCGTCGCCGACAGCGCTCGAGTCGGTGAACCCGTAAACGAGTTCGACGCGCTGGGTGCGGCCGCGTCGATCTTCCTCAACATCGGGCCGGCGTTCGGCGTGGCCGGCCCGTTCGACAACTACGCCGTCTTCTCGCCGTTTACCCGGACCGTGATGATCGTCATGATGTGGATCGGCCGTATCGAAATCATTCCCGTTCTCGTCTTGCTGACGCCCGAGTTCTGGAAATCGTGACGAGCGACCGTTGGCTCGCAGTCGTTCGTCGGTTCGGTCGCAGATCCGCGCGCCTCCGATCGGGCCGCAAAAGCGGTCACGTTCACCACTTCGAGGGGTACCTACTCGACGGTTTCGGCCGCGTTCTGGGCCTCCTCGAGCGTGAAGTTCCCCTCGTACAGCGCGCTGCCGACGACCACCGCGGTAGCGCCCGCGTCCGCGAGCGCCCGGACGTCTTCGAGCGTCGCGACGCCGCCGCTCGCGATCACGGGGACGTCGGTCGCGGCGACCAGTTCGCGGACGGGATCGGTCGCGACGCCCTCGAGTTGTCCTTCGACGTCGACGTTCGTAAAGAGGATCGCGGCCGCACCGAGGTCCTCGTATCGCTCGGCGGCCTCGACGGGTGAAATCCCCGCACCTTCGGTCCACCCTTCGACGACGACCTCGCCGCCTTTCGCGTCGAGGCTGACGACCACGCTGTCGGGATGGTCGGCGCCGATCTCGGCCACGATGGACGGGTCCTCGACCGCCGCCGTGCCGAGGATGACGCGGTCGACGCCGCGCTCGAGCAGGTCGACGGCGTCGTCCGCGGTGCGGATTCCGCCGCCGAGTTGCGTGGGCACGTCGACGGCGTCGATGACCGCGTCGATGGCGCCCGCGTTCGCTCGGTCGCCCTCGAATGCGCCGTCGAGATCGACCAGGTGAAGCGTTTGCGCCCCGGCGTCGATCCACCGCCTGGCCGCTTCGACGGGGTCGCCGTAGGTCGTTTCGGTGCCGCGCTCGCCCTGGACGAGCTGGACGACCGCGCCGTCTTGAACGTCGACCGCGGGAATCACCTCGAACGACTCGCGTCCGCCCGCCTCCGCGCCTGTCTCTGGGCTCATATCCGTGTGACCGAGGCCGCCGCGAGTAAAGGCGACGGTTTCGCCGGACGACCATCGGCGCCACACAGTTCCCTTTCTCAACAGAATTTTTACATGTGTGGTCGGTGTGTGGCTCCCTATGCTCCCGCCGGCGTGCGCTTTTCTCGCACAGGCGACCGCGACCCGGCCCGAACCGACGACGGACATGGTCGTCGTTTTCGGCGTCGTCGTCCTCGCACTCGTCCTGTTTCTGACGGAGCGCCTGCCGATCGACGTCACCGCGATCCTGTTGATCGTGGTGCTCGTCGTCCTCGAGCCCTGGACGAACGTCGATCCCGCGACCGGCATCTCCGGCTTCGCGAACGAGGCGACGATCACGGTGTTGGCGATGTTGATCCTGAGCGGTGGCATCAGCCGAACGGGACTCGTCCAGGAACTGGGGCGGCGGATGGCCGACTTCGCGGGCGACAGCCTGCGGCGCCAACTGTTCGCGACCGTCGCCGCGACCAGTCCCGTCTCGGGATTCCTGAACAACACGCCGGTCGTCGCGCTGCTGGTCCCGGTCGTCACCGACGTCGCGAATCGGGGGCAAACGTCTCCGTCGAAACTTCTCATCCCGCTCTCGTACGCCTCGCAGATGGGCGGGATGCTCACGCTCATCGGTACCTCGACCAACATCCTCGCGAGCGACGTCAGTGCCCGCCTCGGGTCGCAATACCCCGAACTCCATCGGTTCTCGATGTTCGAGTTCACCGGACTCGGGATTCTCGTCGTCCTCGTCGGGGGCCTCTATCTGATCTTCGTCGGCCACTACCTCCTGCCCGAACGCGTCCCGCCGCGTGCCGACTACCTCGAGGCGTACGACGTGGGCGACTACGTGGCCGACCTCGCCGTGGTACCGGGGTCGCCGATCGCCGGCGGGACGGTACGCGATGCGACGACGGTGCTCGGCTCGGAAGTCGACATCGTTCAGGTGCTCCACGACGGGACGCGGTCGGTCGCCCCCCGCCAGGCGACCGCCCTCAGGGAGGGTGACGTCCTGGTCGTCAGGACGAACCGTGACGCGATCGCGACGCTCGAGGACACGACGGGATTCGAACTCGTCGGCGGCCCCAACGCGGTGGCCACGCTCCCGACGGACGAGGAGACGGGCGTTCTCACGGAACTGGTCGTCTCACTGGATTCCCGCCTGGTCGGCGAGCGCCTCGACCCCGAGCGGTTCCGCGAGGAGTTCAACGCCGCCGTCCTCGGATTACGGAGTCACGGCGAACTCGTCGCCGAGCGCATCGTGGGCAAACGCCTCGACGTCGGCGACACGCTGCTCGTTCAGGCACCGCCAGACACGCTCGATCGACTCGCTCGCCGTAACGACGTGATCGTCGCCCGCGAACCGCCCCGCCCGGAGTACCGCGCGAACAAGGCCCCGATTGCCGTCGCAATCATGATCGGCGTCGTCGGCGTCGCGGCCCTCGAACTCTATCCGATACTGATCGCCGCGCTCGCGGGCGTCGTGGCGATGGTCGTCTCCGGCGTTCTCGAACCCAACGAACTGTACGACGCCGTCGAGTGGGACGTCATCTTCCTGCTCGCGGGCGTGATTCCCCTCGGGATCGCACTCGAGGAGACCGGCGGGGCTGCGTATCTCGCCTGGCTGGTCGTCCAGTCGGCTGGATTCCTGCCGACGATCGTCGTCCTGTGGCTGTTTTACCTCCTGACCGGCTTCCTCACGGAGGTCATCAGCAACAACGCGAGCGTGGTACTCCTGATCCCGGTGGCCGCGGCAGCGGCGAGCGGGATCGGTGCGAACCCGTTCGCGTTCGTCCTGGCCGTGACCTTCGCGGCGAGCACCGCGTTCCTCGGTCCGATCGGCTATCAGACGAACCTGTTCGTCTACGGCCCCGGCGGCTACCGGTTCAGTGACTACTTTCGTATCGGTGCGCCGTTACAACTGATTCTATCGATCGTGACCGTACTCGGCATCGCGTTTTTCTGGGGCATCTGAGGGGTGGATGAACGATGTCTCGCCGGTTGAACCCTCCCCGACGCGATGGCCGACGCCACCAGCGGAGACGGTCCGACCGACTCGAGTCCGACGGCGAGCGACGTCGTCTCGAGGTGTAACGTCGGGATTCGCGAGACGCCCCGCGTCTGGGGCAGGTCTCGGCCTACAGCTTCGGCGGGCCGGCCACGGATCGGCGTCACGTACCGCCTGCTCGTCGAGCGCACGCAGTGGATCAGCCAGCGGCGGTTCCTCCACGCGATGACCGACACGTGACAGCTGTCGAATCTGTTATCGCTCGCTTCCGGACGGATAATCAGCGCTCGAGAGTGCGGGATATCGGTATCAGCCGGCCAACGTATCACGTGGTTCCCCCACTTAGGTTCCCCCACTTATTTGGCCGACAGTAGTGTACCGTCGATCGATGGTCGAAACCGTGCTGTTGGTCGGTGTCGTCGCGTCGGTTTTCGTCGGCTTCAACATCGGCGGTTCGTCGACGGGGATCACGTGGGGTCCGTCCGTCGGCGCCGGGATCGTAACGAAGACCACGGCGGCGGCGGTCATGACGTTCTTCGTCTTCTTCGGGGGCTGGACCGTCGGTCGGAACGTGATGGACACGCTCAGCGAGGGAATCATCACGACGGACCTCACGCTGACTGCCGGCGTCGCGGTCCTCTTTTTCATCGGCCTGGGGATGCTCGTCGCCAACGTTTTCGGCGTCCCGGTCCCGACGTCGATGACGACCGTTGGCGCGATCGCCGGCCTCGGACTGGCGACCGGGACGCTCAACTACGAGACGATCGCAGGGATCATCTCCTGGTGGATCGTGACGCCGATCATCGGCCTCTGGATCGGCGTACTGATCGGCCGCTACATCTATTCGTGGATCAATCGGCGAGTGAAAATCGAGAAGTCCGAGGGACCCTTGTTGCGTCTCGATCGCCGAGGCGCGGTTCCGACGCCGGCGCTCGGTCCGAACACGACCTGGCGGGAACTGGTCACGACGGTCGCCGTCCTCGTCATCGGCTGTTACATGGCGTTCAGCGCCGGCGCGAGCAACGTTCCGAACGCCGCCGCACCGCTGGTCGGGACCGCCAGCGGACTGGACGCCGACACCGCCATCGTCGTCGCCACGCTCGCGATCGGCCTCGGCGGCTTCACGATCGCTCGGCGAACGATGGACTCCGTCGGCGGCGAACTGAGCGACATCCCGCTGCTCGCGGCGCTGTTCGTCATGGTGACCGCGTCCACGATCACGACAGTGCTCTCGTGGGCCGGCATCCCGATCAGCCTCGTGATGGCGACGGTGATGACGATCGTCGGCATCGGCTGGGGCCGGGCAACCCGTCCGATCACGGTCCGCGAGGCGGTCACCCGCGACGTGGAGAACCCCGAGATCGAACTGGGTGCCATCGTCGCCGAGGAGAAAGCGGACGAGACGGCCCCTCAAATCGGCGAACCAGAGCCCGAAGAGGTGCTTCGCGGCGCGGACCTCTTCAACCCTCGCGCGATCATCAAGTACGTCTCCATGTGGATCATCGGCCCGTCGATGTCGACGGTCCTCGCGTACGCCTTCTTCTCGATCCTCCCCGGAGTCGTCTAACGGGAACTTACATCACTGGCCGCCGTATCCCGGCGTATGCTCTCGGACATTTTGGTTCCGATGGACGACTCCGAACACTCCGGCCACGCCCTCGAGTACGCGCTCGAGAACAATCCCGACGCCGAGGTCACCGTCCTCCACGTCGTTGGCGTCCCGTCGATGATGATGGGCGACGCAGTGGGCCTCTCGCTCGAGGACGACCTCGAAGCCGCCGCCGCCGAGCGCGCCGCGGGGGTCTTCGAGCGCGCTCGCGAGATCGCCGACGAACGCGACCGCGAGATCGAAACGATCGTCGGCATCGGGCATCCGGCTCGAAACATCATCGACCGTTCCGAAGCGTACGACGCGGTCATCATCGGCGGTCACGGCGAGGACTGGAGCCGTGCGACGCGCCAGTTCCTGGTCGGAAACGTCGCCGAGACGGTGTCGAAGCGCGCACCGGTTCCGGTGACCATCGTCCGCTGACGTCTCGGCCGCTAGCGCTCCGATTCGTCTTCGACCGACTCCTCGATGATCTCCTCGACTTCCTCCTCTCGAGGGCGGCGGTCGACGCGCTCGTCGACGGATTCGACCTTCGCCTGTACCTCCTCCAGTTGCTCGCCAACCGTCTCCTCGACCGTTTCACCGACCGTCTGGTCCACCGTCTCTTCGACGGTGTCGCTTACGGTTTGCTCGACGGCGTCGCCGACGGTCTCCTCGACCGACTGCTCGACGGTTTCCTGCACGGTCGACGTCATCCAGTCGGGATCGAACCGTGCCATCTTCCAGACGACGTGGAGGATGTACGACGCGAAGACACCCAGCCCGAACGTCAGGCCGACCCGAATATCGAGCGTCGCGATCAGCGCGATCGAGAGAAGGATCAATCCGCCGTACGCGAGGTCGATGACCGCGTCGACGCGCGCCGGTCTCATCGCCAAACAACGTCCGGGCCCGCGGCGATCAGCGCGTGCTTCGACCCCGAGCGAACGCATCCGGGTCTCGGACTGTCGTCCGACCGAACCGTGGGTACGCGTAGCAACATACTGTCCTAACACACGGTTTGACTCGGTGAAATTCTTTGGGATCGCGGGGATGCCGGCGAGCGCCTCCGGGTACGCTCGTCTCGAGGGACTCGAATCGAGTCTGCGCTGGGAGCGCACGTCGGCCGTCGGGACGGACCTCGAGCGAGTTGCCGCTGACGAGTGGCGATCGGTTTACGACTGGCCGACGGCGCGCCAGAACGGCCGCGAATAGTCGTACTTTTACGCTCGGATCGCGTGACTTTCGAACGTGCCGGAAGTACTGCTTATCGTTGGAATCCTCACGGCGATCTTCGTCGGGTACAACATCGGGGGCTCGACCACCGGCCCAGCGTTCGGGCCGGCCGTCGGGGCCAACGTGATCACCAAGGTGATGGCGGCGGGGTTGATGTCGATTTTCTTCTTCATCGGGGCCTACACCATCGGCCCGCAAGTCGTCGACACGCTGGGGACGGAACTCGTCGCAGATACGTCGGTCTTTACACTTCGGACGAACGCCGCCGTCCTGTTCTTTATCGGCGGCGCGCTGTTCGTCGGCAACTACGCCGGCGTTCCCGCCTCGACGTCGATGACCGCCGTCGGGGCCATCGCCGCACTGGGCTTTGCGACCGGCGAACTCAACATGGACGTGCTCGGCGAAATCGTCATCTGGTGGGTCGTCGCACCGATCACCGGCTTCTGGGTCGCCGGCGTGGTCGGACGGTACTTCTATCCGCGGATCAACGCCTGGATCGCCATCGAAGGGAACCGGGACGGACGACCGATGGTCACGGTCGATCGGTCGGGCGTTGCGCCCAGACTCAGATTCGGCGCCGGGGCCACCCGACGGGAGATCACCGGGGCGCTGATCGTCGTCGCAATCGGCTGTCTGATGGGCTTCGCGTCGGGGACGAGCAACATCGCAAACGCGATCGCACCGATATACGGCACCGGCGACGTCGACATGACGACGCTGATCCTGATCGGCTCGGCGGCGGTAGCAGTCGGTTGCTTCACGATAGCGCGTCGAACCCTCGATACGCTCGGGAGCGACATCACGAACTTGCCGTTGACCGCGGCGATCGTCGTCGCGGTCATCAGTTCGGGAATCGTCGTCACCCTCTCGTGGATCGGCATCCCGGCGAGTTTCGTCGTCATCGCGACGATGAGCATCGTCGGCCTGGGCTGGGGGCGAGCGACCCGGACGACGACGCTCTCCGGCGTCCGCGCGGGCGAACAGCCCCCCGTCTCCGTCGGGGCGCTGACCGCCGACGAGGAGGGCGAACAGTCCCCCGAGATCGGCGAGGAGGAACCCGAGGACATCCCGCAGGCGTCGGACCTGTTCGATCCGTCGACGACGGCTCGCGTCATCCTCATGCAAAACGTCGTCCCGGCTCTCTCGACCGTCGGTGCCTACCTCACGTTCCGATTCGTCCCGATATTCGGTTTTTGAGGAATCGCGAGGCTCGACCCGGCTCGAGTCGATGCGGTTTCCGACTCGCGTTCGGTACCTGTCGCGCCCACTGATAGTCCTCTCGACGTTCCGAGACGTCTTTTTCGGCAGGCAAAATGGGGTCCGGTATGGTTTCCGCGGTCCTCGTCGTCGGCGTTATCGGCCCGTCGGCCTCCGCCGGGCTGGCGTACGTGTTCTGTCTCGTCGTGCCGACTTCCCTCGCTTCGCGTCGTTCCGGTCGATTTCTCGCCGGTCCGACCGGGTTCGAACCGTTCGCGCCGTTTTCGACCGTTCCAACTGATTTCGGACCGGTGTGACTCGTTTCGTTCGTCCCTGACCGCCGTTCGATCGGCCCACCGATGCGGACCTGGCCGTGATCGCAGCTGGCCGACCGCGACCCGTCGGTTCGGTGCGATCTGTCGGCTCGTCCTCGCTCATCGGACCCATCGGTTCGTATCAGGCAAAGACCCTGCTCCAGTCACGTGATATTCTTTTTCTCCCCCGTTTGACCGAACATCTTCTAACAAATGCGGCCCTTATTCCCTTGGAAGTTGCCAATTCTGGCTCAAAGACAATTTAGGACTGAACAGCAAGCTATACCAGTGCGGGACACGAACCGGCGAGTGATGCCCACGGTAGAATACCTCAATTACGAAGTACTGGACGATCAGGGTTGGGACATGGACGATGATGATCTCTTCGACGAGGCAGCCGATGCTGGCCTCGACGAGGAGGACTACGGCACGCTCGACGTTGCCGAGGGCGAATACATCCTCGAGGCGGCCGAAGCCCAGGGCTACGACTGGCCGTTCTCGTGTCGCGCAGGTGCCTGTGCGAACTGTGCGGCGATCATCACGGAGGGCGAGATCCAGATGGACATGCAGCAGATCCTCTCGGACGAGGAAGTCGAGGACAAAAACGTCCGTCTGACCTGCATCGGTTCGGCCGAGACGGACGAGGTCAAGATCGTGTACAACGCAAAGCACCTCGACTACCTGCAGAACCGCGTCATTTAATCGCCGCTGTGGCCGCCGGCCACAGACCCATCTTTTGCGGCGTGAACCCGTTTTACGAGCACAGTTCGCTTTCGGAGCTCCCGTCTCGTGGCGGTCGCCCCGCTGACTGCCAGCCGGGAGCCCGTGCGGCCCGGTGCTGTTCGTACGCTTTCACCCGATTACGATCACGATCACGATGATCGGTGGCGGCGCCCTTTCGCTTATCCGCCACGAGTGGCGCCGGCAGGGCGCGGCACGGTCGGCGCGCTGGCGTCGCGCGTGGGTGGTTCATCGGGGCGGGCCGACCGCGGTCTTCGACCGTCGAGCCGCGACGGAGACGTCCACCGGGACGAGGAGGGGGTCGCGAGTGTGTCTGTTGTGGGGCCTCGATACTGAGGGGGCGGATCAGAAAGCATATACGATGACTCTCGCCCATCCTCGACCGTGAGTACGACGGGCACTTCGTGGCTGGTTATCTGGACCGAGGTCTTGCCGTGGCTCTCCGACAGCGTCCACGCCCTCGCGGCTGGCGCAACGGGGTGGCCAGGGTTGAGCTTCGTCTTCGTGTACTCGGTACTGATCGCGTTCGCGCTCCCCGGCCCGAGCGAGGTCGTCCTCGCGACCCCCCTGGACCTCGGCATCCCGACGTGGGCGCACTTCGGTCTCATCATGGGAGTCAGCGCGACGGGGAAAACCGTCGGGAGCCTCGTCGCGTTTCAGGTGGGCCAAGAGGCCAAACAGGCCGGCCCACTCGTGCGCTGGCTGCGACGCTCGCGCGTCGACGTCCTCGCGTGGACGGAACGCCGCACGTTCACGCTGGCGCGGCGCTACGGGTATGGCGGCCTGGCGCTCGCGCTGTGCGTCCCGTTTTTCCCCGATACGCTGTCGATCTACGCGTTCGCCGTCCTCGAAGAGGATCACCTGAAGTTCGCCGCCGCGACGTTCCTCGGGAGCCTCGGGCGCCTGATCGTGACGCTCGGACTCGTCGGAGGCGCCGCCACGTTCGTTTGACGACGTCTTGTGACCGTGACACTTCGTGTGATGACTGTTCGAGGAGGGAATCGTGTCCACAGAAGGAGCGAACCGGAACGAGAGGACGGAGCTACGGCTGTTCTGGACCGAACACCGTCCGGCTGAGAGCGCTCGTACAGATTCACTCGACCAGATCGCACCCGACTCAGACCAGCGCTCTCGCTCCGGTTCCCACACCGATTGGGAAGCACCGAATTTACATCGGATAAATATGATTTTTGAGAGGCCTGTGCCAATCGTCACTTTCTCAGTCTCGGCGGCGGTACCTCGAGGGGCCAGATATGGATGATTGGCCGATTCCCTCCGTGAGTCTGCGATGTCACTGAAACAGTCCGTGGGAGGCCGTTTCTACGCTTCTCTCGGCAGTGGCTCCGCTGTTCGCACACAATTCTCGCGTGAACTATCTGACCGGTTCAAGAGCGATTCTGTCATCCTCGGTAGATGTCGTCTCGTGTGAGGTGGCAGATACGTCGAGGGGAGACCACGGAACCGATGGCGGACGCTCCGTTCTGAGTGATCAGATCCCTTCGACACTCTAGACGAGTGCCGGTCATCGGCACGTGTGATACGATGGATACGAGTACGAAAAACCGATTTCCCAGGCGGATTGCAGTCGGATTGATCTCCCTGCTCGTGCTAACGGGTATGATCGCCGGCAGCGTCGCAATGACGGCAGCAGCCGACGACTCGGCCGTGCAAGAGCCGGAACAAGAGTACAACTCGATCGACGAGGGTGAGGATACCGTACAACAATTCACCCAGCTGATCGAACAGAATCTTGATAGATCGCGAAACAACGTTGGAGACAACTCACAGGAAGCTCAATCGATACAAGAGAGTATACAGGGTATCGACCAGTCCGTCACCACTTCCAGTGAGGACGGTACTGGAATCGTTGGTGTCGGCGGTGACGCGGAGAGTGACGCCACCGAGACCGACCAGCGTGCGTCACAGGAGAGCGGCCAGGACAGCAATCAGCTCCAGCAGGTACAGTTCGGCAGCAACAACGACCAAACTGCGGAGAACGCACAGGCCGCCGACCAGCACGTCGACCAGAACGTCGAGAGTTCAGCCGATGGTGGTGACGCCATCTTTGGTGTCGGCGGTAACGCGGAGAGTGACGCCACCGAGACCGATCAGCGTGCGTCACAGGCGAGCAGCCAGTTCAGCGAACAGCGCCAGTTTGCACAGTTCGGTAGCGACAACGACCAAACTGTCGAGAGTGAACAGACCGCCGGCCAGCACGTCGACCAGAACGTCGCCAGTTCGGCCGACGGTGGTGACGCCATCTTTGGCGTCGGCGGTGACGCAGAGAGTGACGCTACCGAGAACGACCAGAGTACGTCGCAGGTGAGCAGCCAGGATAGCAGATTCGATCCAAGTCAGACCGCACAAGGTGACAACAACGACCAAACCGCCGAGAACGCACAGGCCGCCGACCAGCACGTCGATCAGAGCGTCGAGAGTTCAGCCGACGGTGGTGACGCCGTCTTTGGCGTCGGCGGTGACGCGGAGAGTGACGCCACCGAGAACGACCAGCGTGCGTCACAGGCGAGCAGCCAGGACAGCGATCAGCGCCAATTTGCCCAGTTCGATAACAACGACC
Source organism: Natrinema caseinilyticum (assembly GCF_024227435.1). GTDB lineage: Archaea > Halobacteriota > Halobacteria > Halobacteriales > Natrialbaceae > Natrinema > Natrinema caseinilyticum. Next base: position 2,315,009 of record NZ_CP100445.1, on the reverse strand, counting down.
AAACCGCCGAGAACGCACAGGCCGCCGACCAGAACGTCGACCAGAGCGTCGCCAGTTCGGCCGACGGTGGTGACGCCATCCTGGGTGGTGGCGGCAACGCGGAGAGTAACGCCACCGAGAACGACCAGCGTGCGTCACAGGTGAGCAGCCAGGACAGCGACCAGAGCCAAACTGCGGACGAGAGCAACGGCCAGACTGCCGAGAACGAACAGACCGCCGACCAGCACGTCGATCAGAGTGTCGCCAGTTCGGCCGACGATGGTGACGCCGTCTTTGGCGTCGGCGGTGACGCGGAGAGTGACGCCACCGAGAACGATCAGCGTGCATCACAGGAGAGCGACCAGGACAGCAGTCAGACCCAGGTTGCACAGTTTGGTAGCGGCAACGACCAAACCGCCGAGAGCGAACAGACCGCCGACCAGAACGTCGACCAGGACGTCGAGAGTTCAGCTGAAGGCGAAGACGGGTTCCTCGGTGTTGGTGATGGTGAAGAGAGTAACGCGACCACCAACGAACAGAACGTCGATCAGAGCAGCGGCCAGGATGGCAGCCAGAGCCAGACTGCGATAGGGTTCGACAACGAGCAAAACGCGACGAAGCGTAGTGACATCAGTCAAGACGCTGCACAGCAGGCAGACGACAGCGACAACGATCAGGATATCGGACAGGAAGCCGAAATCGACCAGGATCAGACCCAGACCGCAGACGGTACCGACAACGAGCAAAATTCGTCACAGCACAGTGACATCAACCAAGATGCTGCACAGCAGGCAGACGACAGCAACGAAGAACAGAATATCGGTCAGGAGGCCGAAATCGACCAGAACCATACCCAGACCGTAGACGGTACCGACAACGAGCAGAACGGAGACCAACGCGCTGAAATCGACCAATCCGCATCCCAAGATGGAGACGGCGACACGGAACAGAGCGCAACCATCGATCAATCGCTAGAACAGGTGATCGTGGGTGACGGCATCGAACAAGACTTCAGTCAGGAAGCATCCATCTCGCAGAGCGACGATGCCGCGGACACCCAATCAGAGTCCGAGGATACCCCGTCAGCTTCCGAAGTCGAACAAGACCAGTCCCAGGTTGCCGACGACGACGGAATGAGCCAGTCTCAATCGACGGACGTCACCGCCTCGGAGGGTGACGAGGTCGAGGCCTCACAGACGCAGCATCAAGAAGACGAGGACGGTAACTCACAGACCTCGAGTACGTCAGTGTCTGTCAGCTAGAAACCGAGTAGCGCCGGCGTAGTCGCTCGCTCGGCGTTTTTCGCCTCGAGTGCGTCGAGGCGCTGTGTGTCCCAGCCAGGACGCCTCACCACGGTGTCCGCTGGTCGTAACCGCGCCGTTCGTCGCCGGCTCCAGGCTCCAGTCTGCGGTACGTGCGTGACCGGCTTGGTCGTCTCGTGGAACGTGGCAACGCACGGATGGTATCCGAAGGGGTCTCCGAACTCGCGGACGATCCTCGAGAAGGCAGCGACGATGAGGCGCGTTCGGCTCGGAAGTAGGGACGTGGTGAAACCCTCGAGCGGTGATACGTTTCCACCGTCGTGCTGACTACACAGCGCGAATGTAGCAGTTTCTCCGGGTCACCGGTGGTTGACACGTTACTTCGGCGAAGGCGCAGATTGGCACGGCGACGGTGTCGCTCGTAGCCGAGCGATCACGATCGGGTGGGGAGTGGCGGCCACGTCGGGGCCACTGTCTCCTCGATGAGTCGGGTTTGCGCACGACGTAATCGTTCGGAGACCGAAGACGCAGAGATATCCAACTCTGTGGCAACGTCTTCCAGAGACGCCCGTCGCGGGATATCGAAATGGCCCAGTTCGTAGGCCGTTCGGAGCGCTTCGTGTTGGCGGTCAGTGAGTCCCTCACCCGGCGGTTCACTCTCTCCATCCTGCGTGAGACGGCGCAATCGAAAGCCGGCGTTGTGTTGCCAGAACGACGAGAACTCGGTGAACGCGTCTCGGCTGGCAAACCAGCCGGTTTGGCGCCATCCGTCGTCCCGTACCTCGATCCGTTCGATGATGGCCTCGGCTGTCGCGAGCGCTTTGAGCCCGGTCAGGTCGTCGATCGCGTCTCCGAGTTGTTCTTCGAGGCTCAGCGCCGGCCGTATCTGATACCGGCGCGTGTCCCCGGCCTGGCCGACGAGCGTCCACCTTTCGACGTCACGAGCGGCACCGAGGGCGTGCTCGAGTTCTGTCCTGGACACGCCACTCGCGGTGACCAAAAACAGCGGTCGGTCACCGTGGTTGAACTGCAATTCCAGGATCAGCGTCGCCTCGGGGACGGCCGCCGCAACCCCGGCCAGCGGAAGCGCCTCGCAGTGGATCTCGAATTCGGCGACTAGACCCATACGCTGCCGTCCGTGCGGACGCTAATGGGCGTGCCGAAAGCGCCGGGCACACGATCGAATCGCCGAGACTGAAGTTGAGTCCCGGCGATTCGATCGGCCCCACGTCCGACTACCTGCCCGCAAGCAGCTCACCCTCTCCGACTGCCCCCATTTAAACTGCCGGATTACTGAGAGAACGGCTTAGCCTACCCGTCCGGGTACGGAAAGATACATGCAGGTGACACAGTCCGCAGCTGGCACAGAATTGACCTACGAACGTCGCGGCGACGGTCAGCCGCTGATCCTCCTCCACGGGGGCATGGCTCCGCGGGAGTACTGGAGTGCGGTCGTGCCTCACTTCGACGACTTCGGTGTCGTCCTCCCTCAGCGGCCGGGGTTCGGAACCTGTCTGGACGACCCGGAGACGACGAGCGCCGCCGAGGTGCTGGACCGCGAAACCACCGACGTACAAACGCTCGTCGACGCCGTCGACGGCGACCCGATCCTGTTCGGCCACTCGTTTGGCGCGCTGACTGCACTCGAGACTGCGACGGACGCAGCGGTCGAGGCTGTCCTCGTCTACGAACCGGCAATCCTTCCCGACGGCTTCCGGGAGCAGGCCGACCTTGCCGACCGCATGGAGAAGCTCATCGCGGATGGACGGCGACGCGAGGCGGTCAAACGGTACGTCGAGACGGTCCTCCATCCCGACGGCATCGACGACCTCGATGCGTGGCTGGCAGCGTGGCCGGTCTGGCCGGATTGCGTCGACCTCGCCGAAGAAGTCGTCCGAATGAACCGCGCCGTCGAGCGATACGAACTCCCTGCCCGTCTCGATGTCGACGCTCCCGTGCTCGTGATGTCCGGTACCGACGGCCCGGACTTCCTTCGGAAGAGCGCCCGCGACGTCCACGAGGCGCTCCCCCACAGCCGTTTCGTGGAGTTCGACGGCGTCAGTCACAGCGGTCCCGGCGAAGCGCCGGCCCGGATCTCGGCGGAAGTCACCGCGTTCCGCGACGGATAATCGGGGATCTGTCCCCGTCTCGGCCGGGAGAACACCTCCGCTGTCCGTATTGCTGTCCTAAACGCACACTGTGCAACACTCACACTCCGTATCGCGCACGGCCGTCCTGACATACTGAGCGCCAGCAGCGCTAGCCCACGAGTAGCAGCGGCGTCGCCCGACTACACGCAGCAAATGGGGGTATTATGCCGTCTGACGGTGGAAGTGCCGACGCAATGCCAACGTATATCACGCTGTTGAACTGGACGCAAAAGGGGATCGAGAACGTCGAAGATAGCCTCGATCGAGACGAAGCCGGGGCCGAAATAGTCGAGTCGCAAGGGGGAGCGGTCAAAGACGTATACTATACGATGGGACCGTACGACAACGTCGTGATCTCCGAGTTCCCCGACGATGAAAGTTACGCGAAGGCCATACTGAAGGTCGAGAGTGAGGGGTATATCACCGGTCAAACGCTCAAAGCCCTCCCCGAAGATATCATCAGTGAGTTCCCAGAGTAGCGTCCATCCCGCATTGCTACGACGTGGGCCAACCAACGACGATGGGACAGACGGCCGTCACACGACGAAATGTGGTCGAGGCAGTCGATGCGGCGGGTGTGGTTCGCGGCACGGCGTATCCGTGGACGATGACTTTCACCGGGGCTTTCGGGCTGGCCGTCCACCGGGGACTTCGAGCGAAGCGACCAGGGGTACGTCGTCGACGGATCGGGGACGTACGACGAACTCTTCGTCCTGCCGGAGAAATCGCCGGTCACGAACTCGTCGTTGGAGACGAGCGCTCCGACCTCGCCGAGCTATCGGACGGCACCGTTCGCATATTCCTGACCGATCACACCGACAGCGACGCGCTCTCGAGCCGCGAGATCGGGGAGTCCGCGGTGACGGACGATCCGAACGGCAGGTTCTCACGAAATGGGTGAACGACTATCCAATCGCGAAACCGGCCCAGAAAAGTCTCCCCGCGTATCGCGGTTGGTTCTCCTCTCTTTTTCACGTAATCGCAACGGAAGCGGTGAGGTCGTCCGGTTCGAGCGCACAGTCCGTGGATCGAGTCCGACCGCTTTCGGTACCGATCGCGTTCGTCACTCGCGCGTCAGCGTCCGCCGTCCGAACGGGGGGAGATATCGGCGCGGAATCGACGTGGCGATGAAGTAAGCGACGAACACGCTGACGATCTTGTCGATCGGTTCGTAAACGAACTCGGCGACCAGTACGGCGGTGAGAAGTTCGGTCCAGGTGACGAGGAAGAATTCTATCACTACGTCCGCCGGACCGCCGGTCAGGTCACCGAAGACGAGTACGATGATCGGGGTGCTGATGACGACCGCAGTCGCCGCAACGAGGAGGCCGGTCGCGACGAGCCAGACGTGGTCTCCGAATTTCCGGACGCGGAACCAGCCACGGGTTGCCAGGTATCCCACGACCAACGCGATACCAACCTGGACGAGCCCGAACGGAACGAAGAACGGGGCCCGTAGGAGGCCGAGGACGACGTTCGTCGACGCGCCGGCGACGGCGGCCACCCACGGCCCGGACACGATCGCGAGCGCGATCGTGCCGATCACGTTGAAAAACAGCGGGATGCCGAGGATGTCGACCACGAAGCTACCGGCGACGTTGATCGTAACGGCGATCGGGATAAAGACCCAGGCCTCGCGCGTAAAGTCAGACGCGATCCGCTCGAGCCAATTCGCTTCCGCGCGGTCGTGGGCTACGCCTTCGTCCATAGAATGCTCCGTCGGGTGTCGCCAGGTAGTCGGGAGAGGCGCGTCCGCCGGTCGTGATCGATGTCAGTATCCGCCTATGCCAACGACTGGTATAAGCGACGGGGGTACGACGAGAAACGGTCCAGATCGGACAGATACCGGGGACGAAACGGCGGCGCAGCCGATCCTCGCCGTCACCGAGCGAGGCGACGTCGCCTCGGAGGCGCCAAAGGCGTTCTCCCGGGAGAACGCAGGACCTGATCGACGCGACGACCTGGCGGCTGGGACTCGAGTTGTTCGTTTTACGTTCGCCGACCGGCGACGATTCGTGGGAGATTCGGTCATCGCGAGCGCAGCGCCCCGTCGAACGACAACGCGTCGGTCACCAGCGCGTGGACGAGAACGAGGACGACGACGGCCACGACGATGAGCGCGCCGTCGACGACCGACGGGAGTAAGCCGAGCGAGACGATGAGCGTCGTCGCGCAGGCGGGCGGGTGGACCGTCTCGGTCGCGAGCATCCCGCCCGACGTGAGCGTGGCGGCGAGGATTCCGCTGGCGACGAGCCGAAGCTGTGGAATCGCGAGCACGGGTGCACTCGCGGTCACCTCGAGTCCCGGCGCGATCGTGTGGTAGGCGACGAGGCCGGCGAGGGCCCCGATCACGTGACCGCCGACGACTCGCCGCGGCTCGGTGACCTCGCCGCTCCGTACCGTCGCTAACAGGAACGCGGAGGGTCCAAGGCTCGGAAAGAGGAGCGCCCGTCCGGTCACCCAGGCCAGCAGTCCGGGGACGGCGAGCAATACACCGACGTACAGCGTCGAAAACGGCGCCTCCTCTCTCATATTCGTCGCCTTGTCAGCACGACCTCATATACCGTTTGTTACCGGGCCCGGCGTCCCAGCACGAGGTGGCGGCGTTCGTCTCTTCATGGCTCGCTGTCGCTCAACATCCGGCGCTGTATCACGGTTTCGGTATTTCTAGCTGACTCACTTTTCGAAGTCACGTACTAGCCTAACGGCCGTACGGCTCGGCCTTCGCACCCAGAACCTTTACTCTACGATGAATTAATACACAAAACTTTATTATGGATGCCTTGTGTGTATTGTATCATGACAGACTCAGACATGAGCAAACAGAGGGAAGGCAAGAACGAAACACTCGGTCGGCGTCACGTTCTCGGCGCGGTGGGGGTCACAGGGGGATTGGCGCTCGCTGGCTGCCTGGGCGGTGGGGGATCGAAGGCCGATTCGCTCGAGGACGTGATCGATTCGGATCTCGAGGAGAGCGAGTACGAACCGCTCGAAATCGGGCACTGGTGGACCGCAGGGGGCGAAAAGAAAGCGTTCGACGCCCTGAAATCCGGATTCGAAGAGAAACACCCGGACATCACGGTGGAACCGCAGGAATCCCCCGGCGGCGGCGGAAGCGCGCTTGCGACCGACGTCCGAAGCCAGGTCGTCGACAAAAGTCCGCCCAGTACCTTCCAGATCTGGCCGGGTCAGGCGCTGACCACGTACACGAACGACGATCTGTTGTTCGACATCGGCGAACACGTCTGGAAGAGCGACATGCAAGACGCCTACCTCGCGGGCCCCAAAGAACAGGCCCAGATCGACGGGGCCTACTACGCGGTCCCGCTCAACATTCACCGACTCAACAACGTGTTCTACAACGTGTCGGTGGTCGAGGATGCGGGCGTCGATCCGGGGTCCCTCGAAAGCCCGAGCGATCTCGTCGACGCGCTTGCGACCGTCGACGAAGCAGGGTATACCGGGTTCGCCCAGTCGAGCAACGCGACGTTCATGATGGTACAACTGTGGGGGATGACGCTACTCGGCGAGGGCGGTACCGACACCTACAACGCAGTTCTGGACGGGAACGTCTCCGACAACGAAGAGACCGTCAAGGCCTCGCTCGAGCGCATGATCGAGTTCTCGGAGTACTTCCCCGAAGACGCGAGTTCCGTCGCGTGGGACGAGGCCAACGGCGACGTCATCGCCGGCGACGCGGCGTTCCACCACAACGGCGATTGGGCGGCCGGTCAGTATCTCAGCGAGGAAGACTTCGCCTTCGAAGACGACTGGGACTACATCCCGTTCCCGGGCACGTCGGGGATGTACGCGCTGAACATGGACTCGTTCGTCTTCCCGAAATACAACCCATCGCCGAACGCGACGCTCGCGTTCCTCGAGTACGTCGGGACGGCGGACGCACAGCGGCGGTTCAACGAGCACAAGGGCTCGATCCCGCCGCGAACCGACGTCAACACCGAGGAGTATACCGACTTCCACAAGCGCCAGATCGAGAAATTCCAGTCGTCCGACGCGCAACCGCCATCGGTCGCCCACGGACTGGCGTTAGCGCCCGGAAAGAAGTCCGAGGTCGAGAGCGTCATGACCTCGATGGCCGAAAACTGGAACGCCGACAAGGCCTACGACGGCATCGTCGACGCTCTCGAGTAAGATGGTTCACCGAAACGGGGCTTCAAATACATGATCGCGCGACTCGTTCGCTCTCTCCGGAAAGCGAAACCGTCGAGTACGGATTCGTCACGGTCGCTGCGAACCGACGGCGGTGTCGACGCGACCGATTCCGGCCGTCCAACGCCGGACGAGGCCGACTTCGGCTCGTCGGAATCGGCGCTCGCCTCCCTCCGTCGGAACGATTTCGTGCAGTCGCTTCCCTTCTGGCTTCCCGGATTCCTCCTCGTTGCCGCGTTCGTCTACGGTGCGATCGGGTGGAATTTCCTGATCTCGCTGACCGACTGGTCGGGGCTGGGTTCGCCGACCTATTCGAACATTTCGTTCGATACGTACCTCCAGCTCTTCCAGGACGGTGCGTTCCGAAACGCGACGTGGAACACGTTCGTGTTGATGGTGTCGTTTACCGTTATCGCGCTCGCAGTCGGACTCTTCCTGGCGATTCTGATGGACCGGGAGATCCGCTTCGGGAACGGGTTTCGGACGATCTACCTGTTGCCGATGAGTCTCTCGTTCGTCGTCACTGCCATCTTCTGGAAGTGGATGTACAACGCCCAGGACGGCGTCATCAACGTGGGATTTCAGGCGGTCGGGCTCGGTGGGATCGCTCCCAACTGGCTCGGTGATCCACAATTCAAGCTCTGGGCCGTCATCATCGCCCTCATCTGGCAGTTCAGCGGGTATTGTATGATCGTCTACCTGGCGGCGCTGAGAGCGATTCCCGACGATCACTACGAGGCGGCCCGCGTCGACGGGGCGACGACCGTCCGGATGTACTGGCGCGTGATCATCCCGCAACTCCGCGCGGCGACGATGGGTGCGACGGTCGTGCTCATGGTCTTCGCGTTGAAAGCGTTCGACTTCATCTACGTCATCTACGGGGGCAGTCAGCCGGGTCCTTCGGCCGACATCCTCGGAGTGATGATGTATCGCGAGGCCTTCTCCGGGAATCCGGAGTGGGCGTACGGATCCGCCGTGGCGATGGTACTGTTCGTGCTGGCCCTCTCCGTGATCGCCCCCTACGCGATCGCGCAGTATCGACGAGGTGCCCTATGAGCAACGCGCAAGCGTCCACACCACAGGAGACGACCGAATCGAGGTTCGAACACATAGAGTACCGGCGGATCGGTCTCTACGTGCTGTTGACCGTCATCGCCGTCCTCTTTCTCGTTCCCCTGCACAGCGGGTTGATGACGTCGCTCAAGGGCGGGAACGCGTTCGCAACGAGCCTCCCCTTCGTCCCGCCGTCGGCCGACGCTGCGACACTCGAGCCCTGGTCGACCGCGTTTTCGCGGCTCGGCCACGCGATGGTGAACAGCGCTCTGGTCGCCGTTCCGGCGACGATGATCTCTGCTTTGTTTGGGAGCATGACGGCATACGGCCTCACGAAACTCGAGTGGCGCGGCCAGCTTACCGTCGTCACGCTCATTCTCGCAGCCATCTTCATCCCGTATCAGGCGGTCCTCGTCCCGCTGCGACTGGGGTGGTCGTTAGTCGGACTCGAACAGGTGGTCGCACTGGTTCCGGTCGTCGGCGAGACGCTGGTGGAGCGAACCGGCATGATCGAACTGACCATCACGCACGCGGCCTACGGGATACCGATCTGTACGATCCTCTTTCGATCGTACTACCAGAAGTTAAACGACGAGATACTGGAGGCAGCGCGACTGGACGGCGCACCGGAGCGGCGGGTCTACCGGCGGATCGTCCTGCCGCTTTCCGTCCCTATGTTCGCGGTGACGCTGATCTATCAGTTCACGCAGATCTGGAACGACTTCCTGATCGCGCTCGTCCTCCTGAACTCGCCGGAGAACTTCGTGGTGACGATGGAACTGAACGCGCTCGCCGGGTCGATGCAGAGCATGTACAACGTTCAGATGGCCGGCGCGTTCATCGCCGCGTTGCCGACGTTGCTCGTCTACATCGCGTTCGGAGAACAGTTCGCAAAAGGTGCCACGGTGTGAGTTACGAGGATTACGACATATGACAGGAGTGACGATCGACGGCGTAACGAAGACGTTCCAGGACAGCAACGGCGAAATCGTCGCCGTCGACGACGTAACGATCGACATCGAGGACGGGGAGTTCCTCGTTCTCGTCGGCCCGTCCGGCTGCGGGAAATCGACCACCTTGCGGATGGTCGCCGGCCTCGAGACGGTGACGGACGGTTCCATCAAACTCGACGGGCAGGCGATCGAACACCGACAGCCCAAGGACCGGAACGTCGCGATGGTGTTCCAGTCCTACGCGCTCTATCCGCACATGACCGTGCGGGAAAACATGCGCTTCGGGCTCGAGGAGTCGACGGATCTCTCCGACGACGAGATGGACAGGCGGGTCGAAGAGAGCGCGGAGATGATGGGAATCGACGACCTGCTCGGCCGGAAACCGAGCGACCTCTCCGGCGGGCAGCAACAGCGCGTCGCGCTCGGGCGGGCGATCGTTCGCGACCCCGAGGTCTTCCTGATGGACGAACCGCTGTCGAATCTGGACGCCAAACTGCGCTCACAGATGCGGACCGAACTCCAGCGAATCCAGCAGGACCTCGGCGTGACGACCGTCTACGTCACCCACGATCAGACCGAAGCGATGACCATGTCGGATCGCGTCGCCGTTCTCAACGAGGGACGGCTGATGCAGGTCGGCACACCGCTCGAGTGTTATCACCGCCCGGCGAATCGCTTCGTCGCCGATTTCATCGGCGAACCCTCGATGAACTTTCTCGACGTGGAGCGACCGACCGAGGACGTTCTCGTGACGCCGGAGGAGGGCGTCACGTATCCCCTCTCGTCGGACGTCGCGGCGAATCTCGGGGACGCGACCGATCTCGTCCTCGGGATCCGTCCCGAAGACATCGCCGTCGGTGACGGACAGGCGACCGATGCACACTCCGTGTCGGCGACGGTCGACGTCGTCGAACCGATGGGCGACGACAACATCGTCTACCTGCAACTGGCCGAGACAGACGTCTCGCTCGTCGCGACCGTCGACGGGATGCGCCGACTCGAGAGCGGCGAGTCGGTGACGGTCGGCGTCCCGGAAGACGCGATTCACGTCTTCGACCAGCAAAGCGGCGACGCACTCCACAATCGCCGCCTCGAGACGGTCGAGGTCGATCGTCCGGTCCAGTAAGGCGGCCCCATCGAATTCGATCGGTCGCGTCGACCGAGCCGAAAACGTAACGCTCCTTCACTCGAGAGTCACAGCCGTGACACTCCTCGGCGTCTCGGCGACGGGGCCGGACCTGCTTCGGCTCATCGCCGTTCCCGTCTTCGCGTGGGTCGCGATTCGAGACATCAAGACGAGGCGAGTCTCGAGTATCGTCTGGGTCCCCCTCTCCCTGTTGGGAACGTTACTGCTAATTTGGGATGGCTGGCTGGCTTGGAACGCTGATCAATACGCGTGGACCTATGGATTCCTCCTACCTACTACAATTAGTCTCGGGCTAGTCGTCCCTATCGCCTACCTCTTTGGGAGAATTGGCAGCTTCGGCTGGGCCGACACCTCGGCTTTGTTAGTGATCGCCGTTTTCTTCCCAACATTTCCCGAGTACACAATGGGAACATGGACATTCCCACTCAATACGCCTCTAATTGGGGCGTTCTCGTTTACTATTCTGACCAACGCCGTGCTTATCGGCGTTGCTATTCCTGTTATCCTCCTGATTTACAATGGCGCTATCGGCCGGATCACACCCGTCATGTTTCTGGGATGGCCAATCTCCTGGAAGAAGATTCCAGAAACAAATGGTATGTTATTAGAGTCACCTGCCGGATTCACTGTGAGTGTTGGATTTTCTGGAGGTGGGCTTGATCTCGATGCTTTGCGAATGTACCTTCGCTGGCGAGGGATCTCACTTGCAGACCTCCGGGACGAACCAGATCGATACCGCGACCCCGCTACGCTGCCCGCGGATCCAAATCCACCGACAGATGGAGCAGTGACTGCTGAAGTGCAGGCCCACAGGGAAGATGAGAAATCTGAGTCCACTACCAGGAAGGCCATACCCAAAGTAGGCAGATCGGCCACCCAGTTCGACGACCCATGGGGCGCCAAAGCATTTCTTGATGACATAGAGAGATCTGCCTACGGCACGACGCCGGAGAAACTGCGTGACGGTCTAGATGTCCTTGTGACTAAAGAAAAAGTCTGGTTCACTCCGGGAACACCGTTTCTTGTGCCGGTGTTTGTGGGTATATTGGTTGCACTCGTCTACGGTGATTTCCTACTCGCTAATTTATTCTAATTCAGAGTATTTCCAATACAGCGGCACCAGCACCGTCCAGAAGAGCACGAAAGCGACGCCGACCCCGATTAGCGCCAGCCACGGCTCGCCACGGCCGGTCGGGAGACCGCTCGAGAGGAGGACGAACGTGCCCGCGAACAGCAGGCAACAGACGAGAACGCTGCCGAGTTCGACGACCGTGGCGATCGGGTGACGTCGAAGCTGAGCCACGATACCGGCGATGGTCATCGGTGTACGCGAGAGTCGCGCGGGGGCGGTAAAAACGTCACGGCGGCCGAGTACGTGTGACCTTCGAACGCGGGCGCCGCTCGCGGAGACGTCGAACGCGCTCGCAGAAGCGGTTTTCAAAGGCGGCCGTCGAACGGTGCGTTAGAAACGGCGCGGCTCAGTTACGCTCGAGACTCGATCTCGCCTGCGATCTCGTCGAGTTCGTCGTCCTCGAGGTCCGGAGTGTCGCCCGCAACGGCGTGGATCGGGCCGCCGCCATCCCCTTCGAAGCGGGGCACGATGTGGCAGTGGACGTGAGGGACCTCCTGGCCGGCGGCCTCACCGTTGTTGAACGCGACGGTGGACGCGTCGGCATCGACCGACGCTTCGACGGCGGGGACCAGTCGGTGGACCGTCGCATAGAGATCGGTCGCGACGGCGTCGGGGACGTCGTTCAGCCGCTCGTGCTCGTCTTTCGGGATCACCAGCGTGTGGCCCGGAGCCAGCGGATTGGCGTCGAGGAAGGCCATCGTCGTCTCGTCTTCGTACACGACTCGAGCGGGGATCTCCCCCTCGACGATCTGGCTGAAGATCGTGCTCATACGCGGGTATGTGTCGGCTCGCCGTAAGTAGCTTACTCGCCTCATCTCGGTCGACCATAGGGACTCGCCGTCGACGGCGCCGTTCGTTCCGTATCGTCTGTGGCTTCCACCACTAAAACTGGCGGTGGATAGTCATACGTACTGTTTCGAGGAAAAACTGCAAATGTTTCACGACCACTGCGTCGATACCGACGTCGTTTCCGCGGCACGCGACCACGGACTCGACGTCATCGCCTGGAAGGCGGTGCGAACGGTGAAACCGTGAGCGAGTAGGGGGTGTGGTTCACACGATGCTCGGCGTGAGCGGGTACGAGTACACCTCGCCGTTGTTGGCTTTCACGGTCGCCAAGACGACCAGAACGACGTCCACCAGTGCGACTACCGGGAGCAAGAGGAGGCCGATGAGGACCACCGTGAGCGCGAAGGAGATGATGACCGCGATGAAGACTATGATCTGAAAGTTCAACGCGTTTTTCGCGTTCTCTTTGACCAGCGTGTCGGTGTCGTCCGCGAGCACGAGGATGAGTAGCGGCCCGAGAAACGCCGCGATGAGTGCTGATACATGTGCCAGTGCCGCCATCGTCGTATCGCCGTCCGCATGGGTCGACATGCAGTACACATTCTATTCACTATACATAAGAACTAGTATGTGTAGTGGGATCTACAATTTGGCGGGCTGCCTGACGAATCAGTCCCTGCAATCCGATCGTCCGGTCGTCCGCGATCGGGGAAAGGTCGACGAGATACTATTCAAGAGAGCCTACCGAGTGTTTCCCCGATCGCCTCGAGGTACTCGTCCGGTTCGAATCCGAGCCGGGCGATCCAGACGTCCTGATACGACGGGTGCAGGATCGGGACGAGGTGGACCCCGAGTCGCTCGCACCACACCGGCTCGAGGATGGAGTCGAGAAACCCCTCGAGTTCCCGTCCCTCGGCCGCGAGGACGGTCGACGTGGCGTGTTTGCCGGTCGCGAGGACGACCGACGGGTCGACGTCCTCGAGTTCGGTTCGCAGGTGCGGTCGGCAGTTCGCACGCTCTTCGGGCGTCGGTTCGCGGTTCGTCGTCGGGTCGTCCGGGTCGGCCGGGAAACACTTCACCGCGTTCGTGTAGTAGGCGTCGCCGTAGCCGATTCGCTCGAGCATGCGCCGAATTCGACGACCGGAGTGTCGCGAGGTGTAGGCCTTGCCGGTCCAGTTACCACCGCGCCAGCGGTCGGCCTCGGGGGTGCCGTAGCCGGGCGCTTCGCCGACGACCACGATTTCCGCATCGGGAGGACCGGTTCCCCACGAAATACGCTCCCGAGAGTCGGCCAGTGCCGAACACCGCGAGCAGGCCGCCTCGAGAACGTTGCGCCTCGTTGGAACGGCGGGTTCGTCGGTAGGAGTCGATTTGGGATCGGAGTCGGAATCGGATGCGGGCACAGTCACCAGTCCGTCCGCGACGGCCGAGTGCGAATCGGTTCGCCACGGCCGCAATCGTGTGGTTGCGTCGCACGAGAGGGGACAGGTTTACCTTCCGTGCGTGGGTACAAGACTGCTAATGACATCCATCGGTCCGGAACTACTCGCGGAATCGCTGTCGCTGGTCGTCTATACGATCGTCGCCGGGATACTGACGGTCGGCGGCGTCCTCGTCGAACAAGCGAGCGTCCAGCATCTGGGGGCCGGCGAGGCCATGATCGCGCTGTGGCTCGCCGCGCTCGGCGGCGTCATGCTCTATGCAGGCGCGTACGGACTCGGCTACCAGAAGGTTCTCTCGGAATACGTCTAGCTCGAGACGGTTCGGAGTCGGGCGAGAGCGGAGACGAGACGGGCGACCTGCGATATCGATTCCTCTTTACTCCCGGAGGCGATTAGGTCCGGTATGAGCAGGTTCGGCGAGGTCGACGACCAGTACGACCCAGACCGACTCGAGCAGCGGATCTTCGAGTACTGGGCCGACGTCGACGCCTACGAGCAGACGGTCGAGCACCGATCGGACGGCGAATCCTACTTCTTCGTCGACGGCCCGCCGTACACGTCGGGATCGGCGCACATGGGGACGACCTGGAACAAGTCGCTGAAGGACGTCTACATCCGCTACCTCCGGATGCAGGGGTACGACGTGACGGACCGTCCGGGCTACGACATGCACGGACTCCCCATCGAGACCCGCGTCGAGGAGCGACTGGGATTCGAGAACAAGAAGGACATCGAGGAGTACGGCGAGGAGAACTTCATCGAGGCCTGCAAGGAGTACGCCGAGGAGCAACTCGAGGGACTCCAGTCTGATTTCCGGGATTTCGGCGTCTGGATGGACTGGGAGAACCCCTATCGGACGGTCAGCCCAGAGTACATGGAGGCGGCCTGGTGGGGGTTCTCGAAGGCCGCAGACCGCGGATTAGTCGAGAAGGGCCACCGCTCTATTTCGCAGTGTCCGCGCTGTGAAACGGCCATCGCGAACAACGAAGTCGAGTACGAGGACGTCGAGGACCCCTCGATCTACGTAAAATTCGACCTGAACGACCGCGAGGGATCGATCGTCGTCTGGACGACGACCCCGTGGACGATCCCGGCGAACACCTTCGTCGCCGTCGACGAGGAGGGCGAGTACGTCGGCGTTCGTGCCGAGAAGGACGGTGACGACGAACTCCTGTACGTCGCGGAACCGAAAGTCGAGGACGTCCTGGGGGAGGGCCGCTACGAGGACTACGAGATCGTCGAGGAACGCACCGGCGAGGAGTTGCTCGGCTGGTCGTACGAGCACCCGCTATCCGAGGAGGTTCCGAAGCACCCGGACCACGACGGCGCACTCGAGATCTACGCCGCCGACTACGTCGACGTTCACGGCGACGGGACCGGCCTCGTCCACTCCGCACCCGGTCACGGTGAGGAGGACTTCGAGCGCGGCCGCGAACTCGGGTTCCCGATCTTCTGTCCGGTCGGCGGGGACGGCGTCTACACCGACGAGGCGGGTGCCTACGCGGGGCAGTTCGTCAAGGACGCCGACGACGAGATCACGGCCGATCTGGACGACAACGGTGCGCTGCTCGCGTCCGGCACCGTCGAGCACAGTTACGGCCACTGCTGGCGCTGTGACACGGGCATCCTCCAGATCGTCACGGACCAGTGGTTCATCACGATCACCGACATCAAAGACGACCTCCTCGCGAACATCGAGGACAGCGAGTGGCACCCCGAGTGGGCCCGCGACAGTCGGTTCCGCGATTTCGTCGAAGAGGCGCCCGACTGGAACGTCTCCCGACAGCGCTACTGGGGGATTCCGCTTCCGGTCTGGACCCCCGAGGATCGGGACGACGACGGGGCGGCTACCGCCGCCAGTCCAGAGCGCGCCAGCGGGCGCGCGGACGAAGACACGATCGTCGTCGGAACCCGTGAGGAACTCGCCGAGCGCGTCGATCAGGACGTCGACCCCGAGACGGTCGACCTCCACAAGGACACGGTCGACGAGTTGACCATCACCGAGGACGGGACCACCTATACGCGCGTTCCCGACGTCTTCGACGTCTGGCTCGATTCCTCCGTCGCGTCGTGGGGGACCCTCGACTACCCCTCCAACGACAGCCGGTTCGACGAACTCTGGCCGGCGGACTTCATCCTCGAGGCTCACGACCAGACCCGCGGCTGGTTCTGGTCACAGCTGGGGATGGGAACCGCCGCGATCGGGGAGATTCCCTACCAAGAGGTGCTGATGCACGGCCACGCGCTGATGCCGGACGGCCGCGCGATGAGCAAGTCCAAGGACATCCTGGTCGACCCGCACGAGGCGATCGACCGCCACGGCCGGGACGTCATGCGCATGTTCCTGCTGTCGAACAACCCGCAGGGCGACGACATGCGCTTTTCCTGGGACGGCATGCAGACGATGGAGAACCACCTCCGGACGCTGTGGAACGTCTTCCGGTTCCCGCTGCCGTACATGCGCCTGGACGGGTTCGATCCGCAGGAAACGGGCCTTTCGGACGTCGACGACGACCTCGAGCTGATCGACGAGTGGGTGCTGGCCCGGCTCCAGTCCACCAAAGCCGAGATGACCGAGCACTTCGAGGACTTCCGCCAGGACCGCGCCGTCGACGCGCTCGTCGAGTTCATCGTCGAGGACGTCTCTCGGTTCTACGTCCAGGCCGTCCGCGAGCGCATGTGGGAGGAAGAAGACAGCGCCTCGAAGAGGGCGGCCTACGCGACGATCTACCGCGTGCTTCGTGAGACCGTCTCTCTCCTCGCACCGTATGCGCCCTTTATCAGCGAGACGATCTACGGGACCCTGACCGGCGACGCCGAGTACGATACCGTCCACATGTCAGACTGGCCCGCCGTCGAGGAGTACTGGGTCGACGAACAGCTCGAGGAGGACGTCGCGCTCCTCCGCGCGATCGAGGAAGCGGGCGCGAACGCCCGCCAGCAGGCCGGCCGAAAGCTTCGCTGGCCGGTGGCGCGAGTGGTCGTCGCCGCGGACGACGACCGGGTCGTCGAGGCCGTCGAGCGCCACACCGAACTCCTCGAGGATCGGCTCAACGCGCGCGCGATCGAACTTGTCGGGCCCGACGACCGATGGAGCGAACTCGAGTACAGCGCCGAGGCCGACATGAGCGAACTCGGGCCGGCCTTCGGCAACCGCGCCGGGCAGGTCATGAACGCGCTCAACGAGGCCCGCGTCGACGAGCCGACACTCGAATCGATCGCGGCCGCCGTCGACGACGTGCTCGAGGACGACGAGACCATCACCGACGAGATGGTCTCGTTCGTCACGCAGACGCCCGATTCCGTCGCTGGCACCGCGTTCGGTATCGACGGCGACGACCGTGGCGTGGCCTACGTCGACGCCTCGCTGACCGACGACATCGAGAGCGAGGGCTACGCCCGCGAAGTCATCCGCCGCGTTCAGGAGATGCGCAAGGACCTCGAACTCGACGTGGAAGAGCGGATCGCGCTCGACCTCGAGATCGACGACGATCGGGTGGCCGACCTGGTCGCCGAGCGCGAGTCCCTGATCAGCGAGGAAGTTCGCGCGGACGAACGCCGCGCGGTCGAAGACGGACACCGCAAGGAGTGGGACGTCGATGGTGTGACGATGGAAATCGCCATCGAGCCGTTGGCGGCGGCGGAAGCGTCGGATTGAGCGGCCGTCGCTCAAGTTTCGTATTCGAATGCCGTCGGTGGCGGTAACGCTGGCCCCACGACCTCCGTCGTATCAGTCGTAGTTCGGCTCACAGTCGCGATTTCGATCTCAGTCCCGGTCCCGGTTTCTGTCCCGATCGCGGTCGCGATTTCCGCGTCCTCGAGCGTCGCGGGCGAGTTCGCGGAAAATCTCCTTGTCGACGGTTTTACCGCCGGTGCCGGGAACGGGCTCGCCGCTCTTTCTGTACTCTCTGGCCACGTGGATGTGATCCGGCGACGGTGGCTCGTCGCGCCCGACGATGGCCTCGCGGACGGTCGCGACCACCGGTCGGAACGGGATTTCGGCCGTCGCGTCCGCGCTGTAGGCGAGCGCCTCCGCGTGCGTGAGGCCGGTCGGAGTGGCCAGGTCGATCACCGCGGGCGCGTTTCCATTCTCGGCCCCACCGAATTTCCAGGCCGTCGGATCGCCCGCCGTGACGCTGCGGACGCCGCCGGTTCCGTACCCGTCGTAGCCGAGCATCAGGGGGGCGAAGTCCATCTCCGTCAGATCGCCGTCGATCGCGTCCGTCGGGAATCGCAGGACGATCGCGTTCTCGTCGGGTAGCATGTCGACGTGGAGCCGCCCCACGTCGGTTCCGGCCGCGTCCTCGAGCGCCGTCCACTCCATCGTGCCGGCGAGCCAGTAGTGGTAGTCGTCCTCGAAGGAGGCGTTGACGCCGGGGCGGGCGCCGCTGGTTCCGTCGTCCGCGTCGGGATTCCGAACGTACACTTGCGGGAACTGGACGGAGAATCCGTGCTCGAGCCCCCAGACGTTCTCGAGGTGGCCGACCTCGATGGCGAACTCGTAGCTGCTGCCGGTTTCGCGGACCTCGAATCGCTCAATGTCGAAGGCGCCGTCGGCGAACGCGTCGGCCGTCGGATACTCGTACCAGCCGGGGCCGTGGTCGTCGCCGGTCTCGTCCGACCACTGTGCGATCACCGTGGAGACGGGGTCGAAGTCCGGGGTCTCGAGGATCGCGACGGTGTCGACTTCGACGGTCATTTTCCCGTCACCTGAGCCGACGTCGATCTGGTCGTCGCTAACCAGGTCGTGGGTGTCGACGGCGGCGCGGACGTCGATTTCGACCGGGCCCGGTTCGTAGTTGATTGCGACGAGGACCCGTTCCGGTCCGTCGACGGATGCGAGATCGCTCGCGTCGCGACCGAACACCAGGACGTGATCGTCTCCCGGGTCGTACCAGTCGTCCCGCACTGCGGCCCCGGTGTGCAGGACCTCGTACTGGTGGTAGACGTCGATCAGGTCCCGGTAGAACTCGAGGTGGCGCTGGTCGAATTCGTCACCCCAGTTCATGAACGCCCGCTGCGTACTGCCTGGTGAGACGTCGCCGTCGCGCGGATCGTCTGCGCCGCGGTGGCGGCCCTGGCCGTACTTGCTGATCTCGCGCTCCTGACCGTAGTAGATCGCCGGAACGCCGGGTAGGGTGATGCCGGCGGCCCAGCACGCCCGTTGGAGCTTCGAGGCGTAAGCCTCGTCGTCGTACGCGTCCAGCGCCGCATCGAGGACCCGTTCCTCGTCGTGGTTCTCGATGCCGTTGTAGAACAGCGTGTGATCGGGAAACCCCTCGTTCTTCCGGGTCTCGATCGCCTCGCGGAAGCCGCTCGCGTCGCCCTTGTTCTGCCCGATGTGCAAGGCGGTATCGGTGAACGCCGCCTTGTCGTAGTGCATGTCGAACTCGTTCTCGGCGAAGGAGGGCTCTTTCGGAATCGTCTCGTCGAACAGCAACACGTCGCCGTCGTTCGAACGGGCGACCTCCCGGACTTCCTTCCAGAAGCTGTGCGGGACGCCCCACGCGATGTCGCACCGGAGTCCGTCGACGCCGATCTCGCCCGTCCAGAAGTCCGCCATCGCGAGCAGGTGCTCCCGGACGGCGAGGTTGTCGTAGTTCCAGTTCGGCATCACCGGCAGGCCGAAGAACCCGGTCGCCCGCGGCGACGGCTCGAGGACCGCCCCGGCGTCAAATTCCGGGTGGTCGTCCCCGGCGACGCGGGGTTCCTCGACGCGGTCGAACCAGTCGAAGGAGGACGAGCCCTCGTTCCACTGGGTGACCCGCGGAAAGTACCACCAGAGGTCTTCGACGGTGCCCTCTTTCGCGGCGATCGTATTTTGGAAGAACTCGTGGAATCGCCCGGCGTGGTTGAGGACCGTGTCGAAGACGACCTTGATGCCCCGCTCGTGGCAGGCATCGACGAAGTCCTGATAGGCCTGGAGCGGGTCTTTCCCGTCGGGAGCGAGGTCCGGCGCGACGTCGAAGTAGTCGGTGGCGTCGTAGCCGTGTGGCCCGCCGCCGACGATGAATTCCTCGTCGTGCATCGTCGAACTGACCGAGGGGATGACCGGCGTGAGCCAGACCGCGTCGATACCGAGGTCCGCGAGGTAGTCGACCCCCGCCGCGCCGAGGCTGTCGTCGCCGTCGATGAGCACGTCGAAGTCGGTTGCGTATCGCTCGCCGGCCCACGACCGCGTGAAGATCTGGTAGACGACCGCGTCGTGGATCCACTCCGGCGGCCGGTTCGGAAGGTGAACCGAGTCGTCGCCCGGATCGACCTCGATCGTATCCAGCATGCTGTGAGCGTCCCCGTCCCACGCCGCGGCGTGGATTCGCGCCGTGTCGCCGCCGAGCGCGTCCCGATCGACGAACGCCCGGGATCCGTCGACCTCGATGTCGTCGGTCGACAGCGCGTCCCGATCGTCCGCGAGGAACTCCACCGAGAGGTCGCCCGACGCCGCGCTCGAGTCGGGCGCGAGTTTCGGGTTCGACTCGACGACGAATCGGTCTTTCTCGGCTTCGTACCTGCCCTCGAGTTCGATCCGGGGCGGCGGGCCGTCCCCTTCCGGGAAGGCGTGGATCGTTACGCGATGGATATCGCCGGTTTCGTCCTCGAGCTCGAGCGCGTACCGTCCGGGAACGTCGGCTTCGAACTCGGCGACGTTTTCGCGGCCCTCGTCGTAGCGGGCTTCGCCGATTTCCTCGCTCGGCGAGGCGAAGGTCACCTCGGCGTGCTCCCCTCCGGTCGATCGGCGATCGACCACCGGGAGTCGGCCGGATCGTAGTTTTCGGGAGATTGCGTCGGTGTCGCTCCGGGTGCGAGGTTGTCCCGACTGCCGTAGACCCCCTGGTCGTGGCCGCTTACCTCGCCGACGAAGACGGGATTCGTGAGTCGTTCGCCGACCTCGACGAACCGCGGGTGCCCGGGATGCCGGGACCGTTCGACGTTCGGCGTGTATCCCGACGTGGAACTCGTCTTCGACGCACCGTCTGCCCCGACCGAGGGAACCCCCACGGAGAGCGATCCGAGTCCCGTGATTCCGGACAGGACGCGCCGTCGCGGCAGCGTCCGTGGGTACTCGGTCATAGTAGTCTCTCCCCCGTCTTACTCACACCTACGTCGTTTGGCCGCCCGTCCCCACTGTCAGCCGCTTGTTTCCGTGACACCGCGTGGCACATATAAAGTGTGATTACAAATTTCATCATATATAAATTCTATTGATAGTTCCGATGATATATCGTATTCGAGAGCGGATTATTTCCCCGCCCCCCGAAGCACGCCTGTGCGGGCAGTCCGATCGGCGCTACCGGGAGACGGCGCCACAAAAGTCTTGACAGTCACTTTCGAGTGTACGTTCGTGAACTCTCGCGTCGGCGTCGTTCTCGTAACCGTGCTGCTCGTGGGATCGCTCTCGGGCAGCGTCGGAGCGATCAGTGGCAATCCCGCCGCGGCTCCCTCGGAAGCCCAGTCGATCGGGTCGGCGGAGTCGATAGGCGCTCACGTAGCCTCACCGTCCGGACTGACCACGGCCGTGCGGACCCCGACAGCGGCCCAGACCGGTTCTGCGCCGGACGTCCTCCACCGGACGACGGTTCTTCGACATCGGCCGGCGGACCCAGACGTTTTCGAGACGGAGATGACGTTTCGCGTCCCGGATTCGGTCAGAGAACTCGAGATCACGCTCGAGTCGGGCGCGACCGTCGAATCGACGGCGGGGTTCGAGCGGACGGGCGAGCGAACCCTCGAGTGGACCGGCGAGACAGACGAGCCGACGGTGCGGTATACGATGCCGGCCGACCGGCGGGGGACCGAGCAGCAGGGTGCCGACTCGTCGACCGACGGCTACACGTTCGTCGACACCGGCGACTGGGGCGTCGTCCCGGTCCCGGGCGTGGCGATTTCGCTGCAACGAACCGAGCCGGTCGGAATCGAGGAGACCGTGACGGTCGACGGACCCGGTGCGACGGGCGGTGATATCGCCTTCTTCGGCGAGGTGACGGAGTACGAGCGGGTCGTCGACGGCGGGTCCATCAGGCTGGTCGTTCCCGAGGTCGCGACCCTCCGGGAATCGCCGGACGCGATCCTCGCGGCTCTCGCGACGGCACGGGGCCGCCTCGAGGTCGGCGCTCGAAGCGAGGAGGTGTTCGTGGTCGCGGTGCCAAACGGCGTCGACTGGGGACAGAAACGGGGAATCCAGTACGGTCGATCGGACGCCTGGGTCGTCGACGACGCCACGCTCGACGACCCCAACCCGGTCTGGCTCCACGAGTACGTCCACGTTCGCCAGCGGTTTTCCAGTTCGGAGACCGCCACGGCGCCGGAAACGGACTGGCTCGTCGAGGCCCAGGCCGACTACTACGCCGGGCTGCTCGCCTTCGAGAGCGGGCGCACCGATTTCGACGATTTCAGCGGCCTGCTCGAGCGGGGGGAGCGCTCGCCGTCCGCCGACGGTGTCCTCGCGGATCGCTCGACGTGGCAGGATCGGAAGACGGATTATACGAAAGGAGAGCTCGTCTACGGCGAGATCGACCGCAGACTCCGACTCGCGACGGACGGTGACCGGACGCTCGAGGACGTCTTTCGGACGCTGAACGCGCAGGGCGGACCGATAACCGAGGCCGACTTCCTCGGGGCGCTCGAGGACGCCGGCGGGGCGGACGTTCGGGCGGTCGCCGAACGGTACACGCAGACGGCGGTGACGCCGGAGATGTGGACCCGGAAACAGCACAGGGCGGCGTTCGAGCAACCGGTCGCGGTCTTCGAGTACGGGTTCGGGTCGGAGCCGCTCGAGGTGGCGGGTCGGGAGTGGACTCGCTGGCGTACATCGGATATCGAGGCCATCGACAGCGACGCCGCCGACGTGATCGCGGTTCCGGCCGACGAATCCGTTTCGATCCCGGTCGCGGTCGAAAACGTCGGCGATCGCGACGGCACGTACGACGCGACGCTGCAGGTCGACGGCAGGGTCGTCGATCATCGCGGGGGGACGCTCCCTGCCGGCGAGCGGACGACCCACCGTCTGACGTGGGCGCCGGCCAGACCCGGTGAGTACGACGTTCGCGTCGGCTCCCGGCGACTGACCGCCGTCGTCCGCTCTCCCTCGAGCGTGACAGTCGCCGATCTACGGGCGGAACCCGAGCGGACGGATCCCGGCGAACCCGTGACGGTGAGCGCGACGGTCGAGGCCGCCGGCGAGCGACCGGCCGCTACCGTCCTCGAGTTCAGGACGGCGGAGGGTATCGTCGCCAGGCGACCGGTAGCGCTTCGGGCCGGAGAGACGGCGACGGTCGACGCGGCCCTTCGGTTCGAGGAAACCGGTCGATACGAGGTCGCAGTCGCCGGTGAAACCACGACCGTCGGGGTCGCCACCGGACCGGCCGCGAGACTCGACGGGATGCCCGGGTTCGGCGTTCCGGTGGGCCTCGCCGCCGTCGCGACGGTGCTTCTCGGTGCGCTGTTGGCCCGCCGTCGCTGAATCTCGTCCCCCGTCGCCCCCGCTCGCGTCTGACACCGCTGGCGAAACCCCTCGATGGCCCCGTCGCCGATTCACTCGAGGTCGACGCGAAATCGGCACGCATCGGCGCCGTTGTCGACGCAGGCCGTTTTCTCGACGGTCGCGTTCGCGTCGAAGGCCGTGACGATCCCTTCGAGGATGCCGTGAGCCAGCCCGCAGTACTGCCTGTCTCGGTGTGTGTCGTAGGTGACGGACGCGTAGTTCCACTTCCGCGTACAGGACAGTTCGGGGAGCGTTGCCTCCGCCGTCGCGTCGTCGACGTTTTCGTACACGTCTTCGAGCGAGCCGAGGAACGCGGCCAGGTCCCACTCGCGTCGGATGTGGGCGCTGAACGTCGAGAGTAATTGGGGGGCGAGCGATCGGCCGAAATCCCGTTCGATCGTGTACCTGTCCTGGGTCGCCATCGCCGTGAGCGTTTCGAGAATGGCGTCGATTTCCTTGTCGCCGTACCGGGTTACGGGAAGATACAGCGTCGGCTCGAGACCGGACCGCTCGACGACCGTTTCCCAGGTGTCGTCGTCGGCGCGATCGATAACGTATTCTTTGAGTGATTTGTGGACGATTCCGTGCATCTGGTCCTGGTGCCTCGTCACGTCGCCTGGTGCGCTTACCCGCTCGTGCGACGCGCTAACAACTATGGCAGTGTCAGGCGACTACTTAATGGTTTACTTACAGGTGCGATGCGAGCGCCGGCGCGACCGAGACGGTGCTGACGCCTCGTTCGATCGTGTCCGTGCCGTAGATGGCCTCGACGCCGGCGCGCGAGAGCTTCGTGACGGCGTTGCGGGCGAGCAGTGGGTGAACGCAGGTGACGAAGACGCGAGCGACGCCTCGGTCCCGCAGGACGCCGACGGCCTCGCTCATCGTCGACCCCGTCGCGATGATGTCGTCGACGACGACGACGTCGCGGCCGGCCACGGTGCCGCCGCTCGGGGTGATCTCGACCTCGGTGCCGGAGTGACGGGTCTTCTCGAAGTAGTCGATTTCGCCCGCGCCGTAGGCGTCGCGAGCGGTTTCGGCGAGGTCGATCGCGCCCGCGTCCGGCGAGAGAAAGACCGGGTCCGCGAGGTCGTCGGGTAACGGTTCGGCCAGCCGACCGGCCGCGTCGACCGCCGTCGCGGTCGGGTCGAAGTACTCGCAGACGGCTTCTTCGTGCGGATTGACGGTCACCACGCGGTCCGTGCCGGTCGAAATCGCCCGGGCGACCGCGCGGGCGGACACGGGATGGCCCGCTTCGAACGCCTCGTCCTGCCGACCGTATCCCATGTACGGCACCACCGTGACGACCTCCTCGACGCCGGCCTCGCGGACGGCATCCTGGAGCTGCAACACCTCGAGGTGAGCGTCGCTCGAAACCGTCGCCGCGACGATCACCGCTCGCTCCGGGCGGGCATCGGCGACGCCGGGGACGGCGGCCAGCAGTTCGCCGTCGGGAAAGCGGTCGTACTCGACGGCTGCGAGCGGTTCCTCGAGTTCGCGCGCGAGCGCCGCGGCGAGGGCCTGCGACGCGGATCCGCTAACGATCATAGTCGGTGGGACAGCCCGGGGATTAAACCAGTTTTCGTTCTTCCGGCCGCTTGCCGCGGGATTTTCGACGCGACGGGCGGAATCGACTCACTCGACTCGGTGGGTCCGGTAGGCTCAGTCGAGTTCGTGGCCGTCTCCCGTCGGGGCTGCCGTCGCGGGAATCGCCACCCCGGTGACGTCCGTGACGCCGAGCGTTCGCGTCCGCCAGTCGTCGTCGACCGCGGACAGAAACGTTCCTCGTTCCGTGACGGCGTAGACGGTGTCGCCGTACCCGAACCCGACGACCCGGTCGTCCCCACCGTGGACCCCCTTCCGAGCCGTCCACTCGCCGTCGATTTCGTACTCGTAGATCTCGTCGCCCGAGACGGCGTGGGCACGCTCGAGTTTGCCACGCGGCGAGCGCGGATCCGCCGCGACCGTCTCGAAGGCGCCCTCGATCGCGGTCATCCAGCCGTTACCGAGTTTGTAGAGCCCGTTCCCCGTGGCAGCCAGCGGAACGCCGGCTGCCGAGACGTCTCGGACGTCCGTCAGTCCGGCGTGATCGAGTCCGCCGCCGTGGACGCGGTAGACGCCGGCGTCCGTGCCGACCAGGCCGCCGTCGATCGCTCGCACCGCCGCCCCGGTGTCCGACTCGAGGGTCGTCCACTCGTCGGCATCGGCCGGCAGGCGTGCGAGACGGCCGTCCGGACCGGCCGCGAGCAGCTCGTCGCCGTCGAAGCCGACGGCGACGGCCGGGCCGAACCCCGTTTCGGCGAACGTCTCGTCGCCACCCGCGCCCGGCGCGTCGGCGTCGGGTCCGTCCTCGAGTTCGACCATCCGGACGTCCTCGTCGGTCGCGACGGCGATGCGGCGACGGGTCGCTGCGACGTCCCTGGCAGCACAGCGCTCGCAGAGGCCAAACTCGCCGACGGTGTCGCCTGCGACGCGGACGCGAACGACGCCGATCGCGCTCGCGACGTAGGCGGTGATCGCCCCCTCGCGGTCGCCGAAGACGCGTTTCTCCTCGATCGAGTCCATACGTGATCGTCGCGGGGGCGGCCCGAAAACGTTCCGTCCTGCGGGGACGGCGCTTCGGAATCCCTTTGGGGAATCCGGACAGACTAGGGAGTGATGCAAGTCTTCGGATCGAGTGGGACGCGAGGCGTCGCCAACGAGGAACTGACGCCCGCGTTCGTCCTGCGCGTCGCGAAAGCGGCCGGGACGACCTGGGACGGCGATCGCGGTGGGAATCGGGTCGCGATCGCCCGCGACACTCGCCACACCGGACGGATGCTGGCCGACGCGGCTGCCAGCGGACTGGCGAGTACGGGTGCCGACGTCGACCGTCTCGGAATCATCCCCACGCCAGGGGCACAGGCCTACGCCGAACGGGAAGGGGTCCCCGTCGTCGTCATCACGGCCTCGCACAACCCGCCGCAGTACAACGGGGTCAAACTCGTCGGCAGCGACGGCGTGGAACTCTCGGTCTCGGCGCTCGAGGCGATCGAAGAAACCCTCCTCGCCGAGTCGTTCGCCGTCGCGTCCTGGGACGAGACGGGCCGCGTCCACGATATCGAGAGTGCGGGGCGCGAATACGTCGACGAACTTCTCGCCGCCACGGACCGGGCGGCGATCGCCGACGCCGATCTCACCGTGGCGCTCGATCCGGGCCACGGCGCGGGATCGCTGACCAGCCCCACGTTCTTCCGCAAACTCGGCTGTCGCGTCGTCACCGTCAACGGCCAGCCCGACGGCCACTTCCCCGGTCGCGATCCCGAACCCGTCCCCGATAACCTCGCCGACCTGGGCCGACTCGTCCGCGCGACCGACGCCGACGTCGGCATCGCCCACGACGGCGACGCCGACCGCGCCATCTTCTTCGACGAACACGGCGAGTACGTCGAAGGCGACGCGACCCTCGCCGCGCTCGCCGCCGCCGAACTCGAGGCCGGCGACACCACCGTCTCCGCGGTCAACGTCTCCCAGCGGCTCGTCGACGTCGTCACCGACGTCGGCGCCGACCTCGAGTTGACTCCCATCGGCTCGACCAACATCATCACGCGCATCCGGGAACTCGAGGCCAGCGGCGAACGGGTGCCGATCGCGGGCGAGGGCAACGGGGGTATCTTCTTCCCGAGCTATCGGCTCTCGCGCGACGGGGCCTTCACGGCCGCGAGCTTCCTCGAATTGGTCGCCGAGCGGCCGGTCAGCGAGATCGTCGCGCCGTTCGACGGCTACGTCAACGTTCGACGAAACGTCGAGTACGAGTCGACGGCCGAACGCGACGCGATGCTCGACGCGGCGGCCAACCAGGCCCAGATCGCCGAGGCGGAACTCAACACCCGCGACGGCTACCGGCTGGATTACGGCGATGCCTGGGTGCTCGCCCGCCCCTCCGGCACCGAACCGCTCGTCCGGATCTACGCCGAAGCCCGCGACGGCGACCGGGCCACGGACCTCGCCGACGATATGTACACGGCGCTCGCCGACGCGAAAGCCGACGCCTGAGTCGGTATTTCGGTCCTCCACTCGAGCGATTTACACAGGAAACGGTCCAGCGTGTTGGACTGTCATTTTTCTCTCTTTGTCCGGATCGAGACGACGCTTCTCCGGACGAACCGGGGACGAAATCGACGTTTACGCCACCACGGACACTGAAAATGGTTCACCTGGGACGGACGGATTCCGTCTCGAGTGGCGACGATGCTATCGATTTGCTCGGTTTTGACAATCCTGTCTGTCGTGACCCGATTGGATCGGAGGAACGATTCTCCGTTCGGTTTCCAAATATATTCTGATAAAAATGCATAAATAATCAACTGTGGTATATTGAATGGTGCTTGGTAACAGTGAACGTAGTACTGGACACCGGGCACAACAGCGGAACGGGGGAGAAATACCATGGCAAGCGCTCACAAACTCGATTGTGAATCGGTATCGGATACGTGCCGTTTCATCATCCAATCGGAAGACGAGGAAGAAGCGGTCGAGTTGGCTCAGAAACACATGAAGGAGGTTCACGGCCAGGAGTACTCGGGCGACGAACTTCGGCAGGAACATCTGCAAGTCGTCTAGCGACCGATGGCGATGTCGGATATCGATATCTATTTTGCACGGAGGGTTTCACGGTCGATGTCACTGTGTGATTTTCGGGGGCCGATTTCCGGTATTCGCGATTCGTAGTTAGCACGCGATTTCGGCCACAGTGAGGCGAGTCGTTCGGATGCAGAGACGACCGGCGAGACGGACTCGCCGAGAAGACAGAGGTGGACGGCGGTCGAGTCCAGCAGTTCCTCGAGTTGTCCGTGCCTGTCGAACCTGTGCCCGAATCAGTACGTGGGCGTCTGCACGTTCGGTGCACCCGATTACCGGGTGAAAACCGCAACAGAGCTGCCGCATCGGAACGGATCGATCCGTGTCGGCCGTCCGTCTCAGGCGTCCCGGACGGCCTCGCTCAGTTCGTCGTAGTCCGGTTCGTTCGTCGGGTCGTCGGCTTCCCACGTGTACGTCACGGTCCCCTCCTCGTCGAGGACGTACACCGCCCTGTTGGCGGCCCCGTACAGGCCCAGGTCGGGGATGTCGACCGAGAGATCGTACGCCTCGATCGTGTCGCCGTCCATGTCGCTGACGAGGTCGAACTCGAGGTCGTACTCGGACGCGAACGCCCCCTGGGAAAACGGCGAGTCGGCGCTGACGCCGAAGACGGTCGCATCGGCGTCCGCGAACCGCTCGTGATTGTCCTGCAGGGCGACCATCTCGTTCGTACAGGGCGGCGTGAACGCCCCCGGAAAGAACGCGAGCACGACCGGGCCGTCGCCGAGGTGGTTCTCGAGGTCGAACGGCTCGTGGTCGCTGCCCTTGTACGTCGCCGTGAACGTCGGTGCGCTGTCGCCTGTCGAAACCATGGCACGAACTCGTATCCCTCTCAGCCTCCTAAATCCCGGGCCGGATACGTTCGGCATCTCGAGCGATGTCTCGACACGTTCGGGGAAGTCGTATAGCCGAAATCCACCACAATTTCTGTCCGGATCTGCGATTAAATACGAATTATTAGCAGTAGATATAAGTCACCATGGGTAAACAATCGAACCGGAAGCTCGTTTCCGAATGTGAGGGGGCACGCGCGGTACGAAATGCCCCGGGTGGTAGAGACACCCGAGACGATGCTTCCAAACCCTCACGGATTTGGTTGCATGATTCCGTATATTCTGGCGGGATATAAACATCCCGCACGACCGACGAATCGACCGCTCGAACCAGCGACTGCGCCGATTTCCCGGCTCACCGGACGCGACGCGCGGTGGTCGGCATGACGGACGAGGTCTCCGATGAGGACACCGCCACCGACGCCGACGGCGCAGCGATCGACGACCTCGAGTCGTCGCCACCCACGTGCCCGCGCTGTGGCGCTCGCGTGTTCCGGACGATCACGAGGGGTCCCCTCTCCGGGTCCGTCCGCCCCTGTGGCTGTGCGGTTCTCCCGGGTGCCCTGAAGCGCGACGGCGAGTAGAGACACTCACCGCTCGTCCTCGAGTGCGGTTCTCCCTCGAGACGGCCGTTCGGGGTAAACCTCGGTGCATCGCGCCTGTTCGCGAGCGAACTCGACGAAGAGTCCGCAATCGGTCGAAAGACGGTTCCGACTGACCCAGATAGTTTGTCGGTACTGGAGTGAAAACCAGACGATCAGAAATGGGACGAACGTCGCTCGAAGGGAACCACAGAGAGAAATTCACCCTCACGGTGGATGTGAGAGGGCGGGTGACCCTCCCGAAAGAGGTTCGGAACCGATTGGGAATCGAACCGAACGATGAGATTCTCGCGACCCTCGTCGGGTCCGTTCTCGAACTCGACCCGAAACCGAGTTCGAAACTGGCGACAGCGACGGCAGGTCGAGATGACTGGGAGAATACGACACCGACCGATGCCGGAGAAACGCTCTTCGGGCCGATGGATCGATAAGGGCGGCGCCGATCACTGCTTCTCTCCCGACCGAGGTGACTTGCAACGACGAAGACGCGAACGACGGCACCCCGATCTCGACTGAGAGACGCGAGAAGCTACCATTCATCGACGGATAATCGCGCGAGCGTTATCCGTCTGACCCGTACAGAATGGTTGGATTCCGTTTCGAGCTGCCGTCAACCGACGCCGAATAACCGCTGCTGCGCGGTCGAACGTATTTGTGCGTGGGGGTGGCAGCCTCCCGCATGCCCACAGTCGAATTCGAGGGTGAAACGATCGAAGCCGATACCGGTGACAACCTCCGTCGAACGCTTCTCGACGCCGGGCTCTCGCCTCACAACGGGGCGGCTCAGTACACGAACTGCCACGGGAACGGAATCTGCGGCACGTGCGCCGTCGAAATCGTGTCGGGCGAGATCGACGAACCGACGGGTCAGGAGCGCCGCCGTCTCAAACTCCCACCGCACAGTCTCGAGTCCGGACTCCGGCTCTCCTGTCAGCTCCAGGTCGAGGACGACCTCGTCGTTCGGAAGCACCCGGGCTACTGGGGCCAGAAAATCGACGGCGACGATTCGTGACCGCGTGGGTTGTCCGCGCGCTGCCGTCCGCGAGCCTCCCGGACTGCCGCCCGCGACCCCCGCTGGTGACGACCACTGCGCAGTCGTCCCGCTCGAGTGATTCCGCGGTCGTCCCATTCGACCGAGCGGGCGATCCGCGAGCCGAGAGTGCGACGTGATCGGCCGTCAACGCACACCCCGCTGGCCGTCAACCCACACCCCGCTTATTCTACTGCGACCTTCGTTTCCGTCACCTTCACCCCCGCCTTCGCGTCGGCTCGGTCGCTGTACCGATCGTCGATTTCCTGGGCGATCACGTCGTCGGTTCGGGCCCCGACCGCGTCGGAGAGCGGTGTGGCGAAGCTGAGCTCGAGCGCGACCCCGATCGGCTCGATCGCCTCGTCGAACGACGTCTTGATTTCGATGGTTTCGATATCGTCTTCGAACTCCTCTTCCAGCCGATTCTCGAGGCGCTCGAGGAGCTGCTGATCGATCGACTCGATGACGACCGCGTGCGTTCCCAGTCTGGACATGTGTGGGGTGGCCTCGTCGGTCCCTATTAACCTCCGCCTTGCAACCATCGTTCCGCCGTGCGCTGACTGTCCCGTTCTGCGAGTGGTGCCCCGTTCGTCCCTGCGTCACGCGAGACGGTCCCGTCTCCGAACACAGTTCTCGACCGATTACACTCATCACAACCACCGGAAAGCTACTTTTCGACTCTCGTGGGGAATTCTTCCGGACGGTCGTTTACCATGACACCGACGATTACAGACGACCCGGACCGACGCGCCAACCGTCGCCGGTTCCTGAAAGCGGCCGGAGCGTCCGGTGTGCCCGGCCTTGTGGGCTGTCTCGCGAGCGGAATGGATGAACCTCCCACGGAGACGGAAATCCTCGACAGTGTGAACGATGACAGGGAACGGTCGCCCGCCGGAAGCACGATCACGCTCGGCGGTTCGATGAGTCTCTCCGGTGAAAATTCCGACCTCGGCGTGTTGTACCGGGACGCGTACGAGTTGACTATCGACCGCATCAACGAGGCTGGTGGCGTCGACGCGGGCGACGGAACCACCTACGCGCTGGACGTGGTCCTGCGGGACGACGAGAGCGATCCCTCGAGGAGCGAGGCGATCTACCGGAACCTCGTTGCCGAGGAGGACATCGACTACCTCCTGGGGCCGTACGCGAGTTCGGTGACGTTACCGGCGAGCGAGGTTGCGGCGGAGGCCCAACGACCGATGGTCGCGGGCGGCGGCGCGAGTCAGGAGATATACGGCCGGGGAAACGAGTGGATCGTCAGCTTGCTACCGCTCGCGGACACGTACTCCAATTCGGGTATCGACATGGCGATGGCGCAGTCGGAGCCGCCGTCGTCAGCGGCAGTTCTGGCCGGAACCGATCTCTTCAGCCGGAGCAGTACGGAGGGTGCCCGCCGGAAGCTCCGGTCGGCGGGGATCGACATCGTCGTCGACGAAACGTTCTCCAGCGAAACGTCTGACCTCTCGGCGCTCCTCGAGCGGGTTCAGGAGAGCGACGCGGACGTCCTCGTCTTGAACGCACACGAGGAGTACGCGATCGTCGCGGCGGAGGGGATGGCGCGTCAGAACGTCGACGTCGACATGGCGATGGCCACGGTCGGGTCCCTCACCGATTCCTTCAAGGAGCGGACGGGGCCGAACGGGGATTACTGGTACGGGCCGTCGCCGTGGGCGACCACCGTCGATTACGAGGACGCCGTCTTCGGGTCGACGAGCGAGTTCATCTCGGCCGTCGAAAGCGAGTACGGATACGACCCCGACTATCACAGTGCGGCCGGAAGCGCCGTCGTCCAGACGTTCCAGCGCGCGTTCACTCGGGTCGACGAGCTGAGACCGGAGGCCGTGCGCGACGCCGTTCGAACCGTCCAGTTCGAATGTCTCTACGGCCCGATCCAGTTCGGCGACGACGGCGTCATTCCGCGGGATATGGTCCTTTACCAGTGGCAACCGGACGCGGGCAAACGGATCGTCTGGCCGGAGGGGGTCAGCGAGTCTGACCCCATCTATCCGACGCCGAACTGGAACGAACGGTAGGGGTACCACGGCGACGGTTTCCGGTCCGGTACCGAGTCGGTACTCGGTCCCCGTTCGGTACCGCTGCGGTCGGATTCCCTCTCGGCCCGCATCGACGTCGTCACACTCACGCGTCTCTCGGCGCCCTGCTCGCACTCCCGTCCGACGCGCGTCGGGACGAACTGGCGAGAATTCGGTTCGGCAGCGCGACTCGAGGACTACAGACGGGGAGGAGATCAGTCGAGCGTGACGTGCTGACAGTTGCCTTGCACTCGGACGGTCGGGGACTCGTCCGGCCCGCCTTCGATCCACACTTCGATTCCTTCCCAGTTCCCGTCGGAACACGCGTCGTTCGGACTACTGAATTCCGGCCACGGACGTTCGAACCGGTTCCCGTCGACCGTTACGATCACGTCCCGCGGGTCGGTCGACGCTGGAAACGTCGCGTCCTCGTGGGCTTCGTTGTCGTCAGAGAGGGTATACTCCCGTTCGAAGACGACCGTTCCGTCTTCCCCTTCGACCGTCACTGTCGTCTCACGGACGGCCTCGCGGTCGCCGAGATACACGCTCACCGTGTGTGCGGGTTTCCCTGACGCATTGACGGCGCTACACCCTGCGAGCCCGCCGATTCCACTCGCGGCGATCAGTCCGAGAACGGTACGTCTGGAGGGCGAAATTGACATGCCCAGCATATCTCACTGAAACGAAATGAAACTTCGGGTCGAGTACCGACCGCCGTCACGCCACGACCGTTACCGGAACCGACGCCCGTCGCGAGACACCCTTCGCGACGCTTCCGAGTAACACCCGCGAGACGCCGGCCTTGCCTTCGCTCCCCAGTGAGTAAAGCGCGGGGCCGGTGGCCCGACGTCGGTTTCCGTCGAGACGCCGACCGTCGTTCAGATCGGGTCCTCGACCGCGAGCGCGTCTTCGAGTCGCGCGCGCTCCGTCCGTAATTCCTCGAGTTCGGCTTCGACGCGGCCGTCTGTCAATCGCTCGCGTTCGGCGGGCGTAAGTTGATCGATGGCCTGTGCTGCTGTCTGCAGGCGGTCGTACTCGGGGTCGGCGGTGAGCAATCGAACGTCGCGCAGCGCCGCGACGGTGTCCTCGTCGGCGACGCGCTCGACGAACGGGCGATACTCCCGCGCCCGGCAGCGGAGCGCGCCGGCGGGTTCCGGCGGCCAGTCGATCGTCAGCGGCTCGGGGCCGATGCCGTCGAGAAACGTCCGCTGGGTCGCGACGTTGCGCTTGAGTTCGTCCGCGCTGTCCACGTAGTGGGAGAGCTTCGATCGGGAGTACTCGGCGTACTCGAGCAGTTCCGGGATCGTGTATTCGCCCGCCGAATTGGTCCGGACGTACCGTTCGAGGTCGTCCGGCGGCAGTTCGTAGGTCACGAACGGGTACCATCGGCTCCGCTCGAGCAGGTCGAACACCTCACGTGCGGAGGCCTCGAGCCGGTACGATTGGAACGCGTCGCGGATCGCGTCGTTGTAGGTTTCGACGGGTTCTCGAAGGCGTTCGACCGGCGCGTCGAGGTCGGCGTTCGCGAGTTCGAGCAGCCGCTCGCGCTCGGAGATTTCGTCCGCTATCGTCCGGAGGCGCTTGTTCGCGGCTTTCCGTGCGTCCGCCAGGTCCTCGCGAGCGGCGTCGCGTTCGTCGAGCAGGTCCGCACACCGTGCCGCGGGCTCGAGGGCCTCGCGGGCTCGGTCGAAGTCGGACTCGCTGAGCCGGCGCTTGTCGATCGCGTCCAGCGCGTCTTCGAACGCCTCGTACTCGACGAGGTCGTCGGACAGGTTCGAGACGAGCGTTTCGAACCGTCCCTCGAGTTCGACGTAGGCCTGGAAGTTCTCTCGGCCGGTCCCGGTCGCGCGGTCGACGTACTCCTCTAACAGCCTCGTCGCGTCGCGGTAGGCGCTGGCGGCTTCCTCGACCGACCCGTCGCCGTGATCCTCGATCCGCCGTTTGGCCGTCTCGAGGCGCCGTCGTGCGGCCTCGAGTGATTCGAGCGGGGTGGGAGTCCCGTCGGTCTCGGCCCCGCTGTCGGAGCCGACGTCCGTCGGGTGGGCACGATCGCTCATCCTATTCGTAGACGGCGTTCGGGTCGAACACTTCGTCGCCGACGATTTCTCCGTCGATCGTCCGGTAGAAACACGACCGGTGGCCGGTGTGACACGCCCCGCCCTCCTGGTCGACCAGATAGAGGAGCGTGTCGGCGTCGCAGTCGACTCGGACCTCCTCGACCGCCTGGACGTGGCCGCTCGTCGCGCCTTTCTCCCAGAGTTCGTCCCGACTCCGGGAGTAGTAGTGGGCCCGTCCCGTCTCGCGCGTTCGCTCGAGGGCCTCCGGAGAGACGTACGCCAGCATCAACACCTCGCCGGTATCGGCGTCCTGTGCCACGGCGGGGACGAGTCCGTCCTCGCCGAAGTCGACCGAAACGTCGTCGTCCATACTCGAGACGTCGTTCGTCCGGGCGATAGGTCTTTTGCCGCGGCCAGGTCTCCGAGAATCGGCGCGCGAATTCCGTCGCGGACACGCGGCTGTCGTTCGAGTCTGGCGACCGCGTCCCGCGACCGGTGCCGTCGCGCTTCCCGCATCTCTTCCGTTCTATACACCCGTTCGTGAGGGCGACGAGCGCGTTCGCGACGTCGGTCCCCGAGCGGACGTTGGCCTCGTTTCTGCGCCGTCCTCGAGCGCCCGAGGTCGGCTGGTGTTCCGGGACCGCCGTACGGACCTGGCACGTCCCGTACCCCCATCCGGGAGGGGCTACCAACGGTAACGGACCGGGTCCGCGTCGGGACGGACTCTCCGGTTCGTGAACCTTTCTCGGTTCTGGAAGTGGCCCGTGAGAACAGCCAGTCGGAACGTACGGTCAAGCCAGAACCGGCGATACCTCTAGTAACACTCGGGGCTGTAGGTACAACTACTAATGAGTAGTAGTACGAACAAGCCTCGAGTCGTACGCGTTTCTCAGAAGGGACAGGCGACGATCCCGAAAGCACTACGGGAAAAGTTCGGCATCGAGACGCCGGGAGAGGTGTTCGTGTACGAGGAGGACGAGCGGATCGTTATCGAGCCCGTTCCATCGCCCGACGAACTCCACGGAATCCACGCCGGCGAACACGAACCGGGGTCCGTCACCAGACGGGTTCGCGAACTCAGAGAGGCCGACCACCATCGCGAAGATGGGTCGCTCGATCGACTCCGCCCGGCGTCTGACGAATGAGCGACCGCTACGTGTTCGACACCGAAGCGATCATCGCGTATCTCTACGGCGAACCCGGTCACGACTTCGTTGCGGAGGTCCTCACTGCCGTTTTTGCCGGGGACGCTGATGGCTTTCTCGCGGAACTGAACGCCAGCGAAGTATTCTCTCTCGTCGCTCGTTTCGAAGGGACGAACGCGGAGGTCTCGACCCCCGACTCGTTTCGAATTGCTGACCGGGACCTCCGCGCGATAGAACGACAGGGGCTCGCCGTTGCGTCTGCCGACTGGCGACTCACCGGAACGGTCAAAGCCGACGGCCACGTTTCGCTGGCCGATGCGGCCGCCGTCGCGCTCGCATCCGAACGAGACGCCACGCTCCTCGTCGGGGGCGACGACGATTTCGACGATCTCCCGCTCGAGGTGTCCTGCGAGCGATTTCGCGATCACGGCGTGTAGACCGACTCTCGAGCCCAAAATAAGTCGATAGATAGTCTCGTGACGTCCTATTCGCTGCGCCGGGACCGATTCCGCGAGCGAGATCGGTTACTGGCCGTTCAGCGTGATGTCGCTGACACCGATGATCCGCGAGTCGTCCTCGAGTTCGGCTTTCGCTTCGGCGGGGACGTCGTTGTCGACGTTGTAGACGGTCAGGGCTTCGCCGCCGATGGCCTCGCGGGCGTTGAACATGCCGGCGATGTTGACGCCGTGGTTGCCCATGACCGTGCCGATCAGGCCGATGACGCCGGGTTCGTCGGTGTTTCGCGTGATGACCATTCGGCCGTGCGGGATGGCGTCGACCCGGTAGCCGTCGATGCGGACGATCCGCGGATCGTCGCCGGCGAACAGGGTGCCGTCGACCGACACCTGATCGTCGTCGTTGCTGACGGTGACGGTGATCAGGCTCTGGAAGTCCTCGGCCTGACGGGTCTTGGATTCGGTGACGTCGACGCCGCGGTCCTCGGCGATCTGCGGTGCGTTGACGGCGTTGACCTGCCACTCGAGGGGTTCGAAGACGCCCTTGAGCGCCGACGCGGTGACGAACTCGACGTCCTCGCCGGCGATGTCTCCCTCGTAGGTGACTTCGACGTCCTCGATGCGGCCGTGGAGCAACTGGGTCGCGACTTTCCCGGCTGTCTCCGCGAGTTCGATGTAGGGCTCGACGCGGGGGAACGCGCTCTCGTCGATCGAGGGCGCGTTCAAGGCGTTTGCGACGGGTTCGCCGGTGAGCGCCGCGTTGACCTGCGCGGCGGTCGAGGTGGCGACGTTCTCCTGGGCGGCTTCCGTCGACGCCCCGAGGTGGGGCGTGACGATGATATCGTCGTGCTCGAGCAGCGGCGAGTCCGGCGAGAGCGGTTCCTCGGCGAAGACGTCCAGCGCCGCGCCGGCCACCGTTCCGTCTTCGACTTTGGCGGCCAGCGCGTCCTCGTCGACGACGCCGCCGCGAGCGCAGTTGATCAGGTAGCCGTCTCCGAGCAGTTCGAGTTCGTCCGTGCTGATCAGCCCTTCCGTCTCCGGCGTGAGCGGGGTGTGAACGGTCAGGAAGTCGGCCCGCTCGAGGCACGTCTCGATGTCGACGAGTTCTGCCCCGATACGCTGGGCCCGCTCTTCGCTGATGTAGGGGTCGTAGGCGACGATATCCATCCCGAGGGAGTCGAGTTTCTTCGCCACTTCCTGGCCGACGCGGCCCAGGCCGACGACGCCGAGCGTCTTACTGTCGAGTTCGGCGCCGAGGTAGTCGCTTTTGGCCCACTCGCCGTTCTTCAGGCGGATGTGAGCCTGCGGGATCGAACGAGCGGCCGCGAACGTCATCCCGACGGTGTGTTCGGCGGCGGCACGGACGTTGCCTTCCGGAGCGTTGGCGACGATGACCCCGTGGTCCGTCGCCGCGTCGATGTCGATGTTGTCGACGCCGATACCCGCCCGACCGACGATGACCAGCTCGTCGGCGGCTTCGAGGACCTCGTCCGTGACCTCGGTGCCGGACCGAACGATCAATCCGTTGGCGTCCGAGATCGCCTCGAGGAGGTCGTCACCGTCGACGTCGTAGTTCGTTTCGACCTCGTGGCCGGCGTCTCTGAGTACGTCCAGACCCGCGTCTGCGATCGGGTCCGTGACGAGAACCTTCATGCGCGAGACAACCGGTCGGAACAGGTAAACCCTTCCGTTGTCGAGGTCGTCGGCAAAAACTACCTCGGTCGTGGACTGAAACGGGGGCGGTCCCCACCGCCGGTTCGATCGACGGGCCGAATCTCGACGTCAGTCAGTGCCGGGACCGGGCCGTCCGGGGACGGCCACGGCGGTGATTCGCGGGGTCGGCGAGGACGTCTTTCCGTTCGAAGACCTCGAGTACGGAACTCACTGCCTGGCCGCCACCAGTTGCGGAAGGGCGGCCACGGCGGCCCCGATCGTGACGAACACGATCGCAGTGGTACCGACCGAGACGATCGTGCCGAGATCGGTCCCCGCAGCGACCGTCTGAACTTCCTCGGTGGTCTCGAGGGCCTGTGGGGGCGTCCACCTGGCGATCGTCGAGAGTCCAGTCACCAAGATGATGTAACTACCGATCAGAGAGCCGATTGCCAGGCCGGCTTCCCGGCGCGTCTCGAGGCGGACGTACCGAACGAGGAGGTAGCCGGCGGCGAGCAACACGGCGATCGGTACGAGGGCACCGACGTGGCTGGTCAGTCCGCGAACGTATCCGAACCCACCTCGTATCGTCTCGCCGCCGTGTTCGATCGTCACCCCGTGATTTCCCAGGGTTATCAACCCCGTCATCACCCAGCGACTCGGCCGGTCCTGCGATCCGCCGAACGCTCCCCCTGCGACCATCGCTCCGGCCAACTGGTAGAGTACCGCGAAGACGACGGTGAAGGCTCCGACGCCCGCGACAGCGCCGGCTTTCCAGGGCCGGACGACGAGTTGATGGCGCTCTCGATGCGGTCCGTCGTCCGATCCGTCGTCGCCGACGGCTTCGCTATCGCTTTCGTCGGTCTCTCGTTCGTCCTCGAGGCGCGGCCCCTTCTCGTACTCGAATCGTCGTTCGGACGACATATGCTCGTCAACGTGAACGCGTCGATAATATATTTCGGTAGGGACGGGGCCGAAATCAGGCCGTGATCGAGTCCACGAAGAAACCTGAACTGGTTTATCCGCGGACCGACAATCGGGGAGCGATGACAGTCGTCGCCTTCGACTTCGACGGGACGCTTTCCGACTCCGAGATGACCGTACTGCTCGGCGATCGCCGCGACGTCGCCGCGGACATGGCGGACATCACCGAGCGTGCAATGAACGACGAGATAGGCTACGCGGAAAGCCTCCGCAAACGCGCGGCCCTGCTCGAAGGTCTTCCCCGGGCCGAGGCCGAGGCCGCATTCGACGAAGTCGTCCTTCGGGAGGGGGCCGCCGACCTCATCGCGGAATTGAACGCCGCCGGCGTCACGACCGCCATTCTTACGGGGGGCTTCGAACGCGGCGTCGCGGCCGCCCTCGAGCGAGAGGACGTCTCGGTCGACCACATCGTTTCGAACCGACTCCCGATGCGGGCGGATGAACTCACCGGCGCGGTCGAGGGCCCGCTGATCGAAGGCACCAAAGACGACGCGCTCGCGGATCTCGCCGACGACGTCGGCGTCGACGTAGCAGAGACCATCGCCGTCGGAGACGGCGCGAACGACCTGCCGATGCTCCAGGTCGCCGGACTCGCGATCGGTTTCGAGCCCAAACCGGCGGTCGAACCCCACTGTGACGTCGTCGTCACGTCGATGGCCGAGGCCCGCGAGACGTTACTCGAGGAAACCGCCGTACTCGAGCGCTGACGGGAACTCGAACACCACCGGTTCGCTCCGCGCCCTCGCACCGTCCGGTTCCTGCTCGGTGCGGTCCCGCCGTTTTCGTCCGGGTTCCGGATTCGACGCCTCCGCACCTCCGATCGTCGTGTTATCCTATCGTTCGTGGCTCGGAGACCGTCACGGACAACGGCCGATTTCGGCACCGAGGGAGTTATTAACTCGAGGGCGAGTAATTTTATCCGATGATGTGGCAAGACCTGGTATTCACGTTCGGAAGCGCCCTCTCGATCGTTTTTCTCGCGCCGACGCTGCGCGATGCCAGCGCGCGGGTTCCGCTGGGCACGAGTCTGCCGTCGATGGGAATCGGGTTCGTCTACGCGATGACCTTCTTTACGCTCGGGATGCGGTTCTCCGCTGCCGGCGCGTTCGCGGCCGGTTCGATGTGGTCGCTGATCGCCACGTTCCGTTCTCCGCAGGGCGTTTCGATGACGCTCTTTGCCCACGACAATCTCGCGCTGTTCGTCTCCGACCTGCGGTACTGGATCGACCGCCGGCGATCCGATCGACCGCACGCCGAGCAGTACGTCGTGTTCGATCACGTTCGGGCCCACGGGCAGGGTCACGAGCGCTAGACTCTGGGACTGGTCTCCTCGCGAAATGCCGTTCGGCAATTGCGCACGTGGACAGTCGATCGAAACTCGTCTCCCGGCCCGGTCGCAAAAACAGTGCTTCGTCGTGTCGTCCGGCGACGACTCGCGGAACCGCTCCGCTACCGCTCGTTTACTTTGGCGATCGCGGCATCGACGACGCCGTTCCCCTGACTGATGAGTGCTCCAGCGACCCCGAAGATGGTCGGGAAGACGATACCCGCGAAGAGAATCGCGTCAGTCGTCGACGCACCGAAAGTCGGTTTCATCGCGACGGATCCCTCGTTGATGAACGTACTCGGTTGTAGCATCGGGACGCTCCCGGCGAGCTGGCTTACGGTCACCAGATCGGAGTAGGTGTGGGTCATCACGAACGCGGCGAGGGCGGCAAACACCAGATACGGTGGAACGACCGTCAGACCGACTTTCGCCGCTTCGACCGGGTCATCGGCGTCAGTGTATCGGGCGATTCCGTACCCGGCTGCGATCACCGTTCCGACCGTGACTGCAAACAGGACCGTGGTGGCGAGAACGAACGGCGAGTTACTGATCGCCGCGACGTTGTTCGGCGCCTGTCCGAGCGTTGCCGCCTCACCGTTTACTTCGAACCCGACGCC
This sequence comes from Natrinema caseinilyticum, assembly GCF_024227435.1. Lineage (GTDB taxonomy): Archaea > Halobacteriota > Halobacteria > Halobacteriales > Natrialbaceae > Natrinema > Natrinema caseinilyticum. The sequence goes on along the minus strand of NZ_CP100445.1, from coordinate 2,274,098 downwards.
GAACGTGCTGAGGTAACTCCACCCTGCTGCGACCCACGAACTCACCAGATCGGTCGCCACCGGTGTCTCTCCGTTGGTGTTTATAACGGGCGTCGCCTATGCAGACGCCACCATCGACAGATAGAGGTGCATCAGATACGTGACGACTACCCCGATACTACCGAACACGGCTCCCTCCTTGATCGGTAGTTCGCTTCCCCTCGTCCTCGGTACCTGCTGTCGAACCTCCGATTCCTCCTCGTATCCCAGTTGCTTCCCATCTGACGTCGCTAACAGATCAGATTTGCTGATATTATAACGTTGTGTCACAACCGTCCCTTCGCTAGTATAATTCACCGAAATAGGCCCTTTATTCTGCACTCTCGAGCCAAAAACAGCTATCAAGATTTGGTCTCGCCTTCGGATCACTCGGAAAATAGGCTCGTGTGAACCGGGGCGAAGTCCCCGGAATTATCGGATTCCTGTCTCGTATCGGTAATCGCACGGCCGGCGAGTCCATCCTCGAGCAGGTCCGAAAGCGGCGGACCGACCTTCTCCGGCTCGACGAGGAAGGCGTCGTGACCGTGGTCGGACTCGATCACGTGGTGGGAGACGTCGACGCCCGTTTCGCGACGGGCGTCGGCCAGCGCTTCCGCCTGTTCGACGGTGAAGTGCCAGTCCCCGGTAAACGAGAGGACCAGGAGTTCCCCCTCGAACGCGGCCAGCGCGTCGGCGTCGGACTCGTAGCCCGCCGACAGGTCGAAGTCGTCCATCGCGCGCGTCATGTAGAGATAGCTGTTCGCGTCGAACCGGTCGGTGAACTTGTCGGCCTGATAATCGAGATACGACTCGACCTCGCGGTAGGGGAAGAAGGCGGCCGCCGCGTCCGGCGGCTCTTCGCGGACCGTCTCCCGGCCCGCCGAGCGGCGGCCGAACTTGCGGGCCATCGAGGCCTTCGAGAGGTACATGATGTGGCCGATCTGTCGGGCTCGAGCCAGTCCGGCCTCGGGTGGCTCGCCGCCGTAGTAGTGGCCGCCGTTCCAGTTCGGATCGGACGTGATCGCCCGCCGGGCGACGGTGTCGAGCGCCAGACACTGCGCGTCGAGTCGGGCGGCCGCGGCCACCGCACAGGCGCGTTCGACGTCGTCCGGGAACCGTCGCAGCCAGTCGAGGACGTTCATACCGCCGACGCTGCCGCCGACGACGGCGTGGATTCGACCGACGCCGAGTGCGTCCAGCAACTCGCGTTGGGCTCGCGTCCAGTCTCCGACCGTGACCGGCGGGAAGTCGGTGCCGTAGGGCTCGCCCGTCTCCGGGTTCTCGCTCGCGGGGCCGGTCGTCCCGTAACAGGAACCGGGCGCGTTCGCACAGACCACGTAGTACTCCGTCGTATCGATCGCTTTCCCGGGCCCGACGACGTCGCCCCACCAGGCCCGGGCCTGCCCCGCCGTCTCGCCGCCCGCGTCCGGCCGACGGGCGACGTGGGCGCTGCCGGTCAGCGCGTGACAGACCAGCACCGCGTTGTCGCCCGTAAACTCGCCGTAGGTCTCGTAGCCCACTTCGAGGTTCGGGATCGACTCCCCGGATTCGAATCGGAACTCACCGAGGTCGATCGTCTCTTTCGTCGTCATCGTCGCTCACCTTCCTCTCGAGAGGCTTTCGACGCGACGTCGATGGCTCTTTCGAGGTCCGCCAGGATGTCCGCCGGGTCTTCGATCCCGACCGACATCCGAATCAGGTCGGCGGTGACGCCCGCGTCCTCCCGTTCGTCGGGGGTGAGCTGGCCGTGAGTCGTGCTGGCGGGGTGGATCACCAGCGTCTTCGCGTCGCCGATGTTCGCGAGGAACTGGGCGAGTTCGACGTTCTCGCAAAAGGCCTTGCCCGCCTGAAATCCGCCCTCCAGCCCGAACGCGATCATTCCGCCGTAATCTTCGAGGTACCGCTCGGCGTTGTCGTGGGTCGGGTGGTCTTCGAGCCCCGGATGCGTGACCCAGGCGACGTCCTCGTGGTCGTCGAGGTAGTCCGCGACGATCGACGCGTTTTCGCAGTGTTTCGCGACGCGGAGGGGTAACGACTCGAGGCCCTGGAGGGTCTGCCAGGCGTCGAACGGTGACTGCTGGTTGCCGAGGCTGCGCAGCGAACGGTACCGTGCCGTCGCGGCGAAGGGGGCCGCCGGAAAGTCCCGCGAGAAGTCGACGTCGTGGTAGGCGTGGTTTTCGCCCGCGATCTCGTCGTAGCCGTGCTCGCCCCAGGGGAACGAGCCGCCGTCGACGAGGACCCCGCCGACGGTCGTCCCGGAGCCGTGGAGCCACTTCGTCGTCGACTCCCAGACGACGTCGGCCCCGTGCTCGAGCGGGCGACAGAGGGCGGGCGTCGCGAACGTGTTGTCGACCACGAGCGGGACGCCGTTGTCGTGGGCGATCTCGGCGACGCGCTCGAAGTCGGGCGTGACCAGCGACGGGTTGCCGATCGTTTCGACGTGGACGAAGGCCGTGTCCTCGTCGATCGCGGCCTCGTACTCGTCGTACTCGATGGTGGGGACGAACCGGGGTTCGATATTCCGCCGGGTCGCGGTCTTCGAGAAGTACGCGGTCGTCCCGCCGTAGGTGTCGGTCGAGCAGACCACGTTGTCGCCCGCCTCCGCGAGAATCAACACCGCGGAATCCAGCGCGGCCATGCCGCTTCCCGTCGCGACCGCACCGGCTCCGCCCTCGAGCGAGGCGAGGCGGTCCTCGAGGGTCACGACCGTCGGGTTGGCGATGCGAGAGTAGATGTAGCCGTCGTCCTCGAGGGCGTAGCGGGCGGCGGCCGTGTCGGCGTCCTCGAACACGTACGAGGTCGTCTGGTAGATCGGCGGTGCCATCGCGCCGGTCTCGGGATCGGGTGATTGGCCGGCGTGGACGCTGCGCGTACCGAACCCGCATTCGTCGCGGTCGGCGTCGCGCCCGTCGCTCGCGTCGTCGCTCATGTTTAGTATGCATACTTCTCCACGTTCATATGCATGGTAGTAACGGCAAAAACAGCAGGCTAGAGAATGTCTGACATGGATGGGGCCGGCGGTCCGACGGCCGGGGCTCTGCGCCCGAGTACACGAACGCGGCCTCGTCGAACGCTTCGCTCGATCTCTTTGAGCATCGTTACCCGTGATATGTGAACGCTATCGGTCACGTCCGAATGTTCGACGGGACGTACAGATCGCGTAGTCGAGCCGAACTCGAGGAAACGCGTCCGAAAATATCCACCGAACGTGGTCAGTCGACCTCGACCGACCACTCGCCGTCGGATTTGACCTCTATGTACCCGACGTCGTGGAACTCGAACGACGGCGGATTGCCGATGCTGCCGTCGTGGAACAGGAATTCGCGGGTGTCGCCCGTCGCCGAGAGGAAGTGGACGATGAATCGATCCCCGCCGTAGTCGCCGGACGGCCGGTACGTCCCGTCGAATTCGAACGGGCCGTGAACATCGTTTCCGTTGCCGCTGAACGAGAACGGCGGGCTTTCTCCGCTCTCGTCGCGCGGTTGTTGAACGAGCACTTCCCAGTCGCCCCCGGCGACGACGCTGAGGCGGTACGATCCACCGGGCAAATGCCAGGCGGTCCGCCCGTCGTAGGAGCCCGTCGAGTCGGCGAATAGCGTCCCATTTCTGTCGTCCACCGGCATGAGTCGGACTCCGAACTCGCCGTCACCGTCGTGGGCGGCCTCGACGACGGTGAGACCACCTCCGATATCGAAGTCGTCGGTGAGCGCGTCGCCGTTCCCGGAGAACCCCTGCTGGCCCGATCCGGCCGTGATGGTTATCTCGTCGTCCGATTCGTTTCCGGTGCCATCGTCGCCCTCTCCGCCATCACCGCCGCCACTTCCTTCTCCGCCATCATCGCTTTCGGTCCCGTCCTCGGCCGCATCGTTCGTACAGCCGGCGAGTGGGAGTGTGAGGCCTCCCAGTGACACGATTTGCACGACGCGTCTTCGTTTCATCTGAGCCCGTTCGTACACGAGAAGCCAATTTTAGTATAGGCAGGTTTACGAAAATCGACCGTCGGTGCGTCGCCTCGGAGATTCAGTTATCGCGGGCTACACGTTCGTCACGGATCATTCCACGACGATTCGAATGTCACCAATTCCTGACTCTCTCTCCCTCGATGCGCGTCCGCTCACCCGTGTTCGAGCGACTCGAGTAGCGATCGGACGGCGTCGGACTCGGTCTCTATGCCCCGGACCTGCGGATAGGCCGCGACACCGATCACGAAGTCGTTCTCGTGGGCGACCGGCTCGCTCAGTTGGAGGTAGACGTCGAGCGTGGTTTCGGCGGACAGCAGGCGGGCGCGCGCCTCGTACCGGACGAGGGCCGTTTCGGTGCCCAGAATCGAAATCGGTTCCTCGTCGACGTACTGGACGTCCTCGAGCCGGTCGTACCGGTCCTGGATCAGTTCGACGAGGTCGTCCGTCGAGTAGTTCCCGACGGGATTGAACGTCTTCCCGAGGAACGACACCTGTGGCGTCGTGAAGGCGGCGACGACCGCCGCTTGCACGCGCGTCAATCCGAGCGCATCGAGCGCTATCGACCGATCGTATTCGGCGTACCAGTTTCGGACCTCGACGGACCGATCGATCCCGAACCGACCGACGGTCCGCTCGATGACGACCTCGTCGACGGTGTGTTCGCTGTAGCCGGTGTCCTCGAGTGCCGCTCCGGGGACGGTCGCCGCCGTCGACGAAAGTGAATCTCGTAGGAATCCGGTGCAGCCGGCGACGGTCGCCGTCCCGGCAGTCGCTCCCGCGGCGAGGAGCTGTCGACGCGTGACTGTCATCGATAGTACCGGGGCGCGACTGGACGAAAACACATCGGTTTCGGTTGCGCCGGTCGGCGTGCGTGAGATCGGACCGCATCTCGGCGCCGACCTCGCGGCCGGCGCGGTGGCTCGGTCGTGCCGAATCGGATGACTTCATACGCTCGGAGCGCCAAGCAGCGGCCGTGTCCTCGAGTGATCGCGATCGGATCGTCCTCGCCGCCCTCGTATTCGCGGTGTTGTTCTCGCAGGTGTTGCTCTATCCGGGCGTCGCCACACTCGTGCAGACGCTGGGTGCCGACGGCGCGACATCGGCGTTCGCGGCGACCGCGCTCGACGCTAGCATGTGGTTCCTGGTCGCCGAGTTCGCTGCCTACGTCGCGTTCGTCGGTGTCTGGGGCCTGGCCAGCGATGCGACCGGTCGCCGACGCCCCTTCATCGTCGCCGGTGCGCTGACGGGAGCCGTCGGGTACGCCGCCCTCGCCGCGGTCCCCGTCTTCGGGGCGATTCCCTTCGCGGGCGTCCTCCTCCTGCGGGTCTTTCAGGGCGCGATGACCATCGGCGCGTTCTCCCTGACGATGACCATGCTGATGGACCTCGAGGGCGGTCACGGTCGAAACATGGGGGCGGCCGGGATCGCCATCGGACTCGGCGCCGCCCTGGGCGCACCGGTCGGCGGACAGTTGACGGAACTCGCGCCGGTCGCGCCGCTGCTGGTCGCCGCCGCGTTGCTCGTCAGCGTCGGCGCGCTCGTCTCGTTCGTCGGGGAGCGCGCGCCCGACGAACGCCGGACGGCTCGAGCCCTCGTCGAGGGCGTCCGTCGACGACCCACGCTGTCGATTCCGTACGCGTTCGGGTTCGTGGATCGGCTCACGGCCGGCTTTTTCGCGCTCGTCGGGACCCTCTACTTTCAGGAGGCGTTCGGGCTCGAGGCCGGGACGACGGGCCTCATGCTGGCGTGCTTTTTCGCTCCGTTCGCCCTGTTACAGTATCCGATGGGGGCGCTCTCGGATCGAATCGGCCGCACGGTTCCGATCGTCGTCGGGTCGGTCTGTTACGGTGCGGGCATTCTCGCCGTCGGGGCCGCTCCGTCGGTCGCGACCGCTGCGCTGGCGATGGTTGGCGTCGGCGTTCTCGGCGCGCTGGTCGCCCCGGCCACGATGGCGTTAGTTTCCGACCTCGCCGAGGACCGCGAGCGCGGGCTCGCCATGGCCGGCTTCAACATCGCCGGCAGCCTCGGCTTCATCGGCGGCTTCCTCCTCGGCGGAACCGTCGCCGGCAGGTACGGGTACGAACTGGCCTTCCTCGTCGTCGGCGGCCTCGAGATCGCGATCGCAGTCGTCACCGTGCCCGTGTTCCTGCGACTGTCGCTAGGGGGACCAGACCGGTTACAGACGGGCGACGGCGGCGATGTGTGACCGCGGGCGGGCGCGACGACTGGTACTCACGTGCGAGGATCTTATTTTGTGGTATGTATTCTCATAACATCGTAGGGGTGGAAGGTATCAATTTTTATGTTCACACACCCAACCCCCGATGATGGCACGAGACAACGCAGTTTCACGGCGGACAGCACTGAAGCTGACGGGCGCGGCCGCGTCGACCGCGCTCGTCGCCGGCTGTAGCAGTGGTGGCAACGGCAACGGAAACGGCAACGGCAACGGGAACGGAAACGGCAACGGAAACGGCAACGGTAGCGGCAGTGAACCCGTCGCAATCGAAGCCGGTGCGAAGATCATGTTCAAGGCCACTTCGGCCAACAAGTGGGAGGGCAAGTCGCCGTCCGGAATCGAAGGCCAGGTGAACCCGACGCTCAAGCTCACCGAGGGCGAAACCTACGAAATCGGCTGGGACGAAAACGGCGGCTCCGTGGCCCACAACATCGCGATCTTTAACGACAGCGACGAACAGGTCGCGGGTCCGACGGACGTAGTCTCGGAACCTGGTGAGGACCAGATTCTCGAGTTCACCGCCTCGAGTGGCGTGGTCGAATACGCCTGTATTCCCCACCGTACTCAGGGAATGAAAGGCAGCATTCAAGTCGAATAACAATCGCACCAACGACGACGGCAACACGTCTGACGATTGACGCCGTCATCTGACCTCCCTTCTGTGGCGAATTCGTCACAATTTTCTGTGAGTTCGTTTTCCCGTGGCCGACACGAGACCGACGGCTTCCTCGTCGCGAGGCGAGGCCGATTCGCCCTCCTGTGCGTCTCCTCGTTGCGGAGAGACGTTCGCCTGGACAGTGTACTCGCGCGGTTGTCACGTCGAGGCGTTTTATTTCCGAACGACTCGAAGTCCATTCGCAGCGACGGTCGGCGAACCATCTGGACGGGCAGTCGTGCCGCGAGAAGAAATCGGGAATAAACGGGCCAGCGTACTGAGTCGCCCCGTGTCCGATGCGGCATCAAAAGTACCATACCCTTCCGCGACCCAGTACGCCGTACTCAGGTGAATTCCGTGACCACGAAACACGAATATAAAGGCGACTACCCCGACAAGACGCTGTACATTCCGGGCCCGACCGAGGTGCGCGAGGACGTCATCGAGTCGATGTGCGAGCCGATGTTCGGCCACCGGATGGACCGGATGACGGACCTGTACACGACCATCGTCGAGGACACGAAGGAGTTCCTCGAGACCGACAACGACGTCGTGATCCTCACGGGGTCGGGGACCGAGTTCATGGAGAGTTCGATCCTCAACCTCGTCGACGAGAACGTCCTCTGTACCACCTGCGGCAGCTTCAGCGAGCGCCAGGCCAACGTCGCCGAACGGCTCGGCAAATCCGTCGACACCCTCGAGTACGAGTGGGGGCGGGCGGTCAAACCCGAGGACGTGCGGGAGGCACTGGACGAAAGCGATACCGACTACGACGCCGTCACCTGCGTGATGAACGAGAGTTCGACCGGCGTCCGGAACCCCGTCGAGGAGATCGGCGACGTCGTCGCCGACTATCCGGACACGTACTTCGTCGTCGACGCCGTCTCCTCGCTGGGCGGGGACTACGTCGACATCGACGCCCACGGCATCGACGTCATCTTCACCTCGGTGCAGAAGGCCTTCGCCATGCCGCCGGGACTGGCGGTCTGCGTCGTCAGCGAGGACGCCTACGAGCGCGAACTCGAGAGCGACTCGGCGTCGTGGTACGGCGGGTTCCAGCGGACGATCGACTACTACGAGCGGAAGGGCCAGACCCACTCCACGCCGGCGATTCCGATCATGCTCGCCTACCGCACACAGATGAAACACATGCTCTCCGAGGGCCACGATGCGCGCGATCAGCGCCACCGGGAGATGGCCGAGTACACGCGCGAGTGGGCACGCGAGCACTTCGACATGTTCCCCGAGGAGGGCTACGAATCGCAGACGGTCAGCTGTATCGAGAACACGCAGGGCATCGACGTCGCGGAAACCATCGACGCCGTCTCCGAGGAGTACGACATGGTCTTCTCGAACGGGTACGGATCGGCGCTCGGCGAGCAGACGTTCCGCATCGGTCACATGGGCGAACACGACGTCGAGTCGATCCGGGAACTGACCGATGCGATCGAAGACGTCGCCGGGTTGTAATCGGGGCTCGAGGACGCGGCTCGTATTTTTCGCCGACGCTGTACTCCTTTCGCCGTTTCCCCGGTGAAATCGTCGCGTCCCGACTCGAGGGTGGGTGCTGGCCGGGCACCCGTCCGAACGCGACCGCTGAAAGTATCTCCGAGGAAGTAGTTCGTACCATTCAGCGATGCGGACATATCGGCTCGATACCATGATTGCCGGAGTAGCTCCAGATGGTGTCAAATCGGTCTGCTGAACGGAGAGGATCTATGCAGTAGCGCGTTATCGACGGACGACGTAGTGAACGGCATTCTCTTCTATCCGGTCCGGTAGTATGAACGCGACCGACAGCAAATCACTCCCATCCCAGGGGATGCATCATCGAGTACTATTCTGAATGGCTTACTGTTGATTGCATATTGCTGAATGGTAAAAAATTGAAATATTCGTTGAAGAGGGATATTTCACCACATCAATGGGTGCTAAAATACATATGCGATCGGGATGTCATACGGATATGCCCAGGAAGCAAAAATTCTGGAAGAATAAATGGGTATGGTCGTGGGATTGGTGGATGGTTTTCGTCTGGGGTGTACCAGGTCGGCCAAAAAAGAAATGGGTAGAAGTAGACGGTTGGTGCTACTTCTTCCAATTCCTTATCGAGAAGAGAAATTATTTCAGCCGTGAATTCACGGGATGCGAAGACGGCATCCAATATAAATGGAAAGAAGCATATTATACTAGGCCTAGCGAATATATACATGAAAACGTGGATAAATGTTTTGAAGACAAACTGGACCCGAAGGGACCCTGTGATAATACAGAGGCTCTAAGGGTCGCATTATCACAATTGAGACCTATCAGGGCATGGATCTTGCCCTCTCCCCCAAGGAGAGGCGGTCCTTCTAGTGGAACTCGACATCGGGCTCCACCGGCACCGGACCGAGAAGCATACTTATTAGACGAGAGGCCGCCGCCGTTCCTTCTCATATTCGGCATGCTCTATTGGGTAGCCCGACGAGCAAGATGGAAGCGGGATTAACTGGACAGATCGCTCCGATAGCTGACCTGGGTTTCCGCATGTACAATGTTCGTGTTTCGTATTCAGCACGGCTCCTCCAACACCACCGGACGCTGATAGCAACAACAGCGTCACGGTCGCACGTGTAGTGATTCTCGCCAGAAAATAACGCCGGGACGAACGACGGTCCCGGAACTTGGCCAGTGAACCGATTTTGCAGTACTAGTCTCGCGCCACCACTTCGTCACCTCGGTGACTCTCACTCCGGTCTTGTGGAACGAGATCCGTGGATTCGGTCGCGAGCGCGAGCAATCCGATACTCGCCACACAGTCGGGACAGTATGCCCGACTCGTGCTCCGATATCGGTCGGCAAGTTCGGGACACGGCTCGCTCGAGATGCGGATCACCCGGTCGTCGCGCACCGGCTCGCCACAGCGATCGCAGCTGTCGGCTTGCGGCCGGTCGGTGCTTCGTGTCTCGATCGCGTCGGTCGGAGAATTCGCCGTCGTCTCCTCAGCGGGTCTCGACCGCAGGGACGCTCGAGCGCAGGACCGGCGACTGCTGGATTTCTCTCTCCGGAATTGCTGTCCGGAGACGTTTTCTCCGTTGGGTTGCTCTCCAGGAGATCGATCATCGGCGAGATTCTGGGGAGATGAGCCCCAATCCGGAGCCGAATGCTGATCGAAGGCTGTATTGGATCGTCGTGCGAGACCTTTTTGTCTCGGTGGCAGTAAGTGAAACATGGCAACCAAGTGTGCGCTTGGAAGCCACCCGTCTCGGGTGTTACAGCACCCGGGGCATTTCGTACGCATGCCCCCGCGTCCGTTTTCGGAGCGCGCGGCTTCCATCGTGACAGTCGACATGAAGCATAATATAATTACTGATAGCTGTTGCAATAAGCAATTGTGGGGGTACTGCGGTGTTCCTCGAGCAGTGGAGCGGAGGGGGTCGTTGGAGCCCTCAATCGGTCCCAAATCTCAGTAACAGTGCTGGATACAGGGCGCGTCGTCAGCAGCGAGTGGAACCGGGGCTTATCGGGTTGTGAGCTTTATTTCGCTCATCGACGAAGAATTAGACGATGGAACAGCCCTCGGCGTTCGAGAAAATTCGCGCGCGTATCGGCGCCTACCGGATGAAAGGCGCATCACGCGAAGAGATCCAGGCGAGACAGAACCAACGTCTCCAGAACCACCTCGAATTCGTCGTCCGCGAATCCAGATTCTACAAACACCTGTATGCAGACGTCGAGCGGCCGATCACCGATCTGCGATCGCTTCCGCCGGTGACCAAATCCCAGTTGATGGAGCATTTTGATTCGGTGGTGACCGATACAGCGGTCGAATTCGCGGACGTGGCGGCATTCACGAGCGAAGCAGCGACCATTGGCCAACGGTTTCTGGGTCGTTACCCGGTGTGGTTGACCTCGGGAACGACCGGCGAACCCGGCACCTTTCTACAGGACGAGTGGTCGTTGCTGGCCACGGACTCGGTAGGCGACCGATGGTCGGCCCCTGCCTTCATCGACGGTGAGACGATCAAACGACTCGTCACACACAACGCACGGACCGCCGAGATTGCCGTCGGTGGCGGGCACTTCGCCGCCGCTTCGGGCGTCGAAATGTTTCGGAGGGAGAATCAGTTTCTTCGCGACCGGATGCGCCTCGTCTCCCCGGACCGGCCGCTCTCGGAGATCGTACAGGAACTCGACGAGTTTCAGCCAGTGATCTTGGTTGGGTACTCGACTGTCCTCATGGAACTCGAGCGAGAGCAGCGGGCCGGGCAATTGAACCTCTCGCCAGCGTTCATCGTACCCAGCGGCGAGCCGATTACGGAAGCCCAGAAGGCCCGCCTCCGCAAGACATTTGATTGTACCGTCCGCGAGGTGTACGGTGCGACGGAGTTCTATAGCATCGCTGTCGAGTGTGATCACGGGAACTTGCACGCCAATACTGACTGGATCGTTCTCGAACCGGTCGACGCGGACTATCGTCGAGTTCGGGGAACCATCCGAGACGGTTCTCCTGACGAACCTGGCGAACCGAATCCAGCCCATTGTCCGATACGATCTCGGCGATAGCATCACCATGTACGAGGAACGCTGCCCCTGTGGGAGCGCCTTCCCGGTAATCGAGGTTGAGGGCCGGCAGGGCGATATCCTACACTTCGAAGCAGTATCTGGCGAGCAGATACCGATCTTCCCGCTCGCACTCACGAGCGTCGTAGAGGAGGTCCCCGGCGTCCATCGATCTCAGATCGTCAAGACCGCCCCAGAGACGGTCACCGTTCGCCTCGAGGTCGAGGACGATGCCGACGAAGCGGCAGTGTGGGAGAGGGTCAATTCAGCTCTCGTGGCCTTCTTTGATGCACACGAGGTCCGAGACCTGACCGTCGAGCTAGCGGCCGAACTACCGGCTCGAGATCCTACGAGTGGAAAGTACCGACACGTCTGGTCCGACGTCTGATCGAGACTTGCTATTGGTGGACCGACCAGGACGGTTTTTCGTATATCTATGACTGACAGGGTTCCCGTACGCGCCCTCGATGCAGTGATTAGCAGGAGGAATCTATCTCTGAGCCTCGGTCCTCGTCGACATCGTATTCAACGTCCGATTTGACCGCCTTTATACAGAGCTGTACGGTGACCCAATCCTCAGTATTCACCAGGCAACTCGTGTCATCTACTGATTGGTTCGACAGAGCCGAGTGGCAATATCGAAACGTGCCATGGAAACTCGCTCGAGCGTCGGCGAACGAGCGGTTCGAAGAACCGAGGAGTGAGCGGTTCTCGCTCCCTGCGCTCGCTTCGAACCGCTAGAACGCGTCGGGGAACGGAGTGTCCCGAGAGCGACGCGTTCACCGCGAGCGCCGGAGGCGCGAGCGGGCCGACGACTGACCCGGAATGAACGCAGTGAATGGAGGGGAAAGAGGAGTGCTTTTGATCGAAATTTTACCGAGGGACGCGACGGCGCCGGCAGCATCGCTGCCGTGTGCCGTCGCAGACCGCAGCGAAAAATTTCGTGTTACTGGATATGGCCTTCGCGCCGGAGTTGGTCGGCGTCGCTCTTCTCGTAGCGCCAGGTGATATCGGCCTTTTCGTCCTGCCAGTCCCAGGGTTCGACGAGGACGACGTCGTCCTCGCGGATCCAGATGCGTTTTTGCATCTTGCCGGGGATCCGCGCGGTGCGTTCTTTGCCGTCGGCACAGCGTACTGTCACCCGATTCGCCCCGAGCATGTTGGTGACGGTCGCGAAGACCTCGTCGTCCTCGGGCATCCGGAGGTTCTTCCGACCGCCGTTCCCGTCGTCGCTCATGGCCGTCGGTTGGCGGTCGAGCGGTTTAATCCTTTATCGTTCTTTCGCGCCAGTCCTCGTCGTCGGCCTGGGCACTCCACGGGCGAAAAACCGCGTCGTTTATTCCGCTCGCCTCTCGAGCCCTGCGTATATGTTGCAATCGCTCGACGCGCTCGGCGTCGCCGGTATCGTCGTTCTGCTCGCCGGTATCGCCCTCATCGCATCCCAGAGCCTGTTGATCGCCATCGGGATGGCGCTCATCGTCGCCGGGCTCGGCCTGCTGGTCAGATCGTTGATCTCCGGGATGCTCCGGAATTTCGGGATGTTCTGAACTCACGGAGCGGAGGGGAACTCCCAATTACGACGGCTCGAGCGTTTGGCTCCTGGACCGCGCATCTGACGTATGGGATACACGCTCCAGTACTACGATCTCATCTGGGGGTATCGGCGCGAGCCTGGGAATCGGGGCCCTGGTCGGCCTCGTGACGTCCATCCCGTCACCGGCCGCAATCGTCGGATTCGGAGCGGTCGCGATCGGGTTCGTCGCCCACGCGCTGTACATCAACGTCAACGGACCGGTCGACGACACCGACGATCTGACCGAGGAGGTCGCCATCGAGGAGGTGCCGACGGTGCTGTCGCCGTTAGAAACCGGCTCGGTGACGTAGGCTCTCGAGTCGACGAATAGACGGCGAAATACGACCTCGGTATGCGGGTCGATACTTCGTGCGTCCGTCACTCCAACCGTTACGTAGCGACGGTCGCAGACTACACCTCGTTGTCGCCCGCCCGGTGTTCGCTGATGAGCTGGTCGACCATCGCGGCTTTGCGGTCCAGTTTTCGATCTCGCGCGCGCTCGTGCCAGTCGTCGACGACCGCGTCGACGTCGTCCTCTCGAGCGACGGCGAGTTCGTCCACTTCTTGCATGGCGACGTCGTCTGCGGGACCGACCGGGATTTCGGCGTCGAAGAGGATTTCGTCGGCGATCTCCGAGAGGCCGCCGTCCTTCAGGATGACGCGGGGGTCGAACTCCGCCACGAGCTCGGCTGTCGACCGACCCGCGCCGCTCGCATCCCGTATGTAGACGACGTCGCCGGCGGCGATGCCGTACTGTTCGTCCGCCTCGCGGATGGCGCCCTTGGTGAATTTCTCGACGACTTTGACCGGAACCAGCCCTTCCTTCTTCGCCGAGACGTCGCTGAAGTTCGAGTGATCGAGCTTCCAGAGCGCCTTCATCCGCTCGACTTTCTTTTCCAGGGTTTCGACCTCGTCCCGGGCGTCGTCGCGCTCGCGCTCGAGCCGGTTTGCCTTCCGCTCGAGGCGGCTCACCTCGCGATCCCGACGGACCTCCGTTCGCTCTTGTCGGCGGGCGGTACTGAGTTCGGTCTCGAGTTCGTCGATGCGATCGTCGCGGTCTTCGATGCGGCCCTCGAGTCGCTCGACGTGCGACTGGAGGCGCTCGACCTGACGCTCGAGGTCCTTGATCCGCTTTTCTTCCGCGGTGAGTTCGCGCGGTTCGTGGTGGGTGGACTCGTCGTCGCCCCCGGAATCGTCGTCGGTCAGGTCCCGCAGAACTGCTTCGACGCTCTCTTCGCCGGCGACGACGCGGGCGGTGACCTCGCCGCGATCGATGCCCGGCGGGAGTTTGTCGGCGATCCGCTCGAACTGATCGGCGTGGGCGTCGACGGCGTACAGCGCGGCGGCCATCGCGTCGCGCTGGTGGTCGTTGTCGTAGGGATGGTCGCGGGTTCGGTGCTGTTTCTCGTCGATCGGCAGGTCCCGGTCGGGCGTCCAGCCCGCGGCGTCGAAGCTCCGGCGGAATTTCTCGACGGTCTCGGGGATCGGTGTGACGTCGGCCGCGACGATGATCGGCCGGCCGCGTTCGACGATCCACTCGATCACCTCGGCGGTGTCGCTCGTGCGCGAACTCCAGACGTCGAGCACCTTCCCCTCGAGGCCGACGATTGCGACGGCGGTCGTCGTCCCGGGATCGATCCCGACGACGACGTGGTCGCGGCGCTTGGCGAGCGGGCGGAATTCGATGCCGTCGCGACGTTCCCGTTCGATTTCGACGCGGACGTCGCCCGATCGATTGCGCGAGACTGGGATGTCGCTGGGCCGGGCCTGGACGGTGAAGACGGCGTTTGCGTAGCCGCCGTAGGATTCGCGAACGTCCTTTTCGTACTCGAGGTTCGCATCCTCGAGTTCGGATTCGACTTCGCGGGAGCGGCGCTTGACGGAGCCGTGGATGCGTCGGGTAAAGCGGTCCTCGCTCCAGCCGCCGCTCCCGGTCGAGCGGCCGCGTGAAACCTTGACTTCCGTGGTGTCGGTGAACGCGGAGACCTCGTGGCCGACGTTGTGGGCGGCGAGCCGGGCGGCGGCCTCGGCCTCTTTCATCGGATCCTTTCCGTAGGGAATTCCGTGCCGTTTCGCGACGCGAGAGAGCGGTTCGGGTTGTTCGGCGCCGGTCACCTGGACGAGACGGGTGTCCGCGGGCAGCGACCCGAGGAAGTGGATGAGTTGATCCTTGTCGGCCGCCAGTTCGTACATGTTGTCCGTCGCGACGATCGCCGGCACTTCGTCGTCGATCAACCGTCTGAGTTTTCGGTGGGAGACGACGTCACGCGCGACGTCGTCGCCGTCGTAGACCGCCAGTGCGTACGATGGTGCATCGCCACGCACGTCACCGCTCTGAATGTCGACACCGAAGACGACCGCATCGAGCGCACTCGTTCGCGTACTCACAGGTCGTCATAGGAACGAGTCGGCTATAAATCCGGCGCGGGCATTCGGCCAGTGAGCACGTTCTGACACGATGGTCGACCCCGATGTAACGGCTCACCGCTTCGAGCAGCGGACCCCGTCGACACCGGGCGAAAATCACGGCCCGAAGACGCCGGTGGTCGCTCGTGTGTCGAGTAACGGACGTTGCCTCTCGACGGGGACGATTTCCGTGCCGGCCAGAGATACATGTCGTAGAAAATCGCCGGTTCCGATGATCGGCGCCGTCCCGTCGTGTGCAGATCGTCTCCCGCCCCGTCGATCACCCGTCGGGATACGGAATCTCGAGTTGGTCGCCGTCGTCGGGGACGAACGCCGCGCTCTCGAAGACCTCGCGAGCCTGGCGTTCGTGATCCGCGGTGTAGCCCGCGTACCGCGAGGACAGGTGCAGTAATGCGAGCCGATCGGCGCCGGCGCGGGTCGCGATCTCGGCCGCCTGTCGGGCCGTCGAGTGGGCGGTCGCGGTTGCCCGATCGGCGCGGTCGTCGGCGAACGTCGCGTCGTGGATCACCAGGTCCGGGTCGTCGACGACGTCGACCGTCGCCTCGGAGGGGCGGGTATCGCCGGTGTAGACGATCGACCGACCGGGACGGGGGTCTCCGACGACCTGTTCGGGACGGACGACCGTGCCGTCCTCGAGTTCGACCGGATCGCCCTCGTGGAGCGTCGAGAATTCCGGGCCGACCGGAACGCCGAGTTCCTCGGCGCGTTCGCGGTCGAACCGGCCCTTGCGCTCGTCCTCGACGAGGGCGTAGCCGACCGAGCGGGTGTCGTGGTCGGTCTCGAACGCGCGAACCTCGTATTCCTCGGCGCGGTACGCGACGTCCCCGTCGCCGACTTCGTCGATTCGGACCGGAAACGACGGGCGGTTTCCGAGGGTGGTAACGAGCGATTTGAGCTGCCGACGCGTGCCGTGTGGGGTGTGAATCGAAAGCGGCTCCTCGCGATCGTTGAAATCCATCGTCTGGAGCAAGCCCGGAATTCCGAGGACGTGATCGCCGTGTAAGTGCGTGACGAACAACTGCGAGACGGAAAACCCCGTTCCGAACCG
This sequence comes from Natrinema caseinilyticum, assembly GCF_024227435.1. Lineage (GTDB taxonomy): Archaea > Halobacteriota > Halobacteria > Halobacteriales > Natrialbaceae > Natrinema > Natrinema caseinilyticum. The sequence continues at coordinate 2,257,631 of NZ_CP100445.1, read as the reverse complement.
CATCATCTGGCGCTGGGTCCCTTCCCCGGCGTCGAACAGCAGCTCCTCGCCCTCGCGAGCGACGAAGACGCTGCTCGGGTTCCGCTCCGTCGTCGGAATCGCGCCGGCCGTCCCCAGAAACGTCACGCGCAGTGGCATCGGTATACGTTCGACGGGCCGCGGCTAAACCCGCTTCGGATCGCTCGAGCCCGCAACTCGATCTCGCCCCGGATCCTCCCGGTCGGAACCGCGACAGTCGGGTGCCGGATCGGCCGTTCGAAGCAGCCTGGCCGCCTCCTCCGGATCGATCCGACTGGGTACGGGTTCCCAAACGATGGGTTGGGGGCGCCTACTGTTCGGCCCGCCGCTCGGTTCACCTCTCGATTTCGTCCGTTTCTGCGGACGGACACCCGGTCCGAACCGTCGTAATCGGCGATTATTCAGGTAAGCTGTCCCGAACCGAGCGGCCGGATCGCGAACGAACTGCGCATTTTACGTCCGTCGAACCCGATGACGGAAACGACGACACCCTCAATGAGTTCGAGACAGACGTTCGGCACGGTCAAGCGACTCGGCGCGATCCTGATTGCGGTCGTAATCGTCGCCGCTGCCGGTATCGTCGTCGGCCAGGCGCCGGAAATCTTCGGCGTCGAGGAGGAACCGGAGGCCTCGATCACGTTCGAAGACCAGCAGGGCAACGGCTCTTCCGTCACGATTCGGGAGGTCTCCCTCTCTGACGGTGGCTACGTGGTCGTCACCGACGGCGGCGACGAACCCCTGGCCGTCTCCGAGCGTCTCGAGGCGGGAACCCACGAAAACGTCACTATCGATCGAGTGGACGACGTGTCGCGCGAGCTGATCGGTCAGTTGACGGCGACGGTCCACCAGGATACGTCCGACGGCGAGGACTACGCCTACGAGTCGAGCGACGGTGAGGAAGACCAGCCGTATCTCGACGACGGGTTCCCGGTCAGCGACACCGCGACGGTGACGACGTCCGGCGAGACCGCGCTCGGCAACTCGTTCCTCGTCGAATCGATCGACGCACCCGCGGCGGCGACGACCAACGAGACGATCGAGGTGAACGCACGGATCCGGAACCCGACCGAGTTCCAGACGCAGCAACCGGTCGAAGTCCGCATCGACGGTGCCGTCATCGAGCGACAGGTGCTGGAACTCGACGGCGGCGAGGCGCGCAACGTGACCTTCCAGACGGATACGAACGGCGCGCCACCGGGCAACCGGACGATCGGTGTCTACACCGAAAACGACGGCGCAGTCGCGTGGATCGACCTCGAGTTCCACACCGATCCGAGCGTCGCGATCACCGACGCGAGCAACGAGAGCGTGACCGTGTCGGCTGCGATTCCGGAACGCGGGTTCGTCGCGCTCGAGCGAAACGGGACCGTCCTCGCCACGAGCGACGAACTCGATCCCGGCGAGCACGAAAACGTCACCGTCGACGTGCCGGCGGACGCCTCGGTCGCGGAGACCGACGAGTTGACGGCGACGCTCTACGCGGGGTCACCCGGGGCCGTCGACGCGGCCTCGCCGATCGTGTTCGGCGGCGAGCCCGTGCGAACGACGTTTACGATCGCCGAGGCGTCCGGCGACGAATCCGGAGACGGTGGCTCCGGATCGGGGAACGGTTCGAACGGCGGGTAGTCGGCGGACGGTCGGCCGGTCGGCGACTGCTCGAGCGTGGCCCGCCCGGCGAGTAACCGACCGATACTTACCCGTCCTTCCCCTAGCTCACGGCGATGGACGCGCCGCTGTGGACCGAAACCCACGCGCCCGAACTGGCCGAGTTGCCACAGGACGACGCTCGCGAGTACCTACAGCGAGCGGTCGAGGAGCCGATCAATCTCCTCTTACAGGGTCCACCCGGGAGCGGAAAGACGGCGGCGGCGCGCGCGTTGGCCCGGGCCGCTCACGACGACCCGGACAACGATTACGTCGAGATCAACGTCGCCGACTTCTTCGGGCGGACCAAGACCGAGATCACGAACGACCCCCGCTTCGAACACTTTCTCACGGGTCGCTCCTCGATGTCGAAACGGGACATGATCAACCACGTCCTCAAGGAATCCGCGAGCTACGCGCCCGTTTCAGGGGGATACACCACGATCTTACTGGACAACGCCGAGGACGTCCGGGAGGACTTCCAGCAGGCTCTGCGGCGAATCATGGAGCAACACCACCGAACGACGCAGTTCATCGTCGCCACGCGCCAGCCGACCAAGCTCATCCCGCCGATTCGCTCGCGGTGTTTCCCCGTCTCGTTTCGCGCGCCGACCAGCGAAGAGACCGTGGCCGTCCTCGAGCGAATCGTCGAGAAAGAAGCCGTCGATTACGACGCGGACGGCCTCGAGTTCGTGGCGGGCTACGCCGACGGCAACCTCAGGCAGGCGATCCTCGCGGCGCAAACGACGGTCGAGGACGCGGGTGAACTGACGATGAGCGCGGCCTACGAAACGATCGGCGAGGTCGGCCTGGACGACGAGATCGAGTCGATGCTAGACGACGCCGAGGCCGGCGCGTTCACCGACGCTCGCAAGACGCTTGACGATCTGCTCGTCGACGAGGGGTTGGACGGTGAGGAGATCCTCGATGCGATCTTGCGCATCGGGCGCAAGCGCTACCAGGGTCGGCGCCTCGCACGGATCCACCGGTTGGCCGCGGACGTCGAATTCGAGATGACCGAAGGGACGAGCGACCGGATTCACGTCTCGCACTTGCTGGCGGAACTCGGCCGCGAGGCCTGAGTCACTCACCGCCGAATCGCACGGTCTGAGCGTCCATTTTCGTCCGTCCGGTTGATTCGGCCCGAAGTCGAGACCCTCGAGAACTCACCGAACCCGGAGCGGTAGCTGGCCGAAGACGACGAGCGAATCGCTGCTCGTCAGCGCCGGCACGAACTCCGTTGCGACGTACGGATGATCGGGACGATCGTCGACGAGTCGGATCGAGAGCGCGTTCAGGTCCGGTCGAATCCGTTTCGATCCCATTTCACCGCCCTCCAAAAGTCGCGTCTCCCGCGTCGCGGAACGCTTCTCCTCCCTATTCCGACCCGCTCGTGAGCGCGTCTCGTCGGTCGGGTCCGAGACGATCGGATCCTCCCGCTCGCCGCTCGAGCACCATCACGTACCGCGTCAGCGATCGATGCACGCGGCGCTCGAACGCCGACTCGAGTTGCCAGCCGGCCGCTCGCGCTTCCTCGCGCCACGACCGATCCGCGATCACGACCGCCCGCGGCGCGATCCGGTGGGCCTCGGCGAGGGCACCGGCGACGAGGTCCTCGAGTCGGTGGGTGTCGATTTTCGACTGTCGGCCGTAGGGCGCGTCGAAGACGACGCCGTCGACGGCGTCGTCCACCAGCGCCAGCCGCGTCGCGTCGCCGCGACCGACGTGCCACGAGCCCCGCGAGACGCCGGTCGGCGACGGGTCGTCGGTCCCGAGGAAATGCGCCAGATTCTCGCGTGCGCCGGCGGCCATCTTCGCCTGCGCGTCGGTGCCGATCACGTCAGCGCCGACGAGGCCGGCCTCGACGAGCACGCCGCCGGTTCCACACATCGGGTCCAGAATCGTCGCCCCCGGCCGAGCACCGGCGACGTTCGCGACGGCCCGCGCGAGCAGTGGGTCCATACTCCCGGGCTGGAAGAACGGTTTGTCCGTCGGCGCTCGAGTCCCGAAATCGCGGACGCTCTCGGCTGCGAGCCAGCCGAGAGCGCAGACGGAGGCGTGCTCACCCGCGGCCGTCTCATTCTCGACTCGCTCGAGCGCGTCGGACCCCGTACTTCGCTCCTCGTCTCCGACCGTGCCCTCCGAGAAGACGACCCGCAGGAGGTGATCCGGTTCCTCGAGGTCGACGGCGAAGCCGCGATCGACCAGAAGCTGGCCCAGTTCGCGTTCCGCACGCTCGGTGCGTACGTCACTCGAGCCGTGGACGTCGGTCGCGCGCACCGCGACCGATCCGGTTCGGTCGATCGCAGCGGCTTCGAGGACGGCGCGGGCGCTCGCGAGATCGGCGTCGCCCCGTCCGAGGAGTTCGCTCGCGCGGTGCGTGTAGGCGAGGCCGCGGACGCGCTCCGGATCGATTCCGCGCGCGACGGCGAGGCCGGGTGCGATTCGATCGACGCCGGTCGCCGCGCTTCGGGCTTCCCGGGCCGCGAACGCGTCGTCCTCGCCGCCCAACTCGAGCAGATACACGGTGAAGTGTCGCCGCTGCTCGAGTATGAGACTGGCGTTTCTTCGGGTCGGCCGGTGACCGCGTTCGCGGTTTGTGTCGTGAGGGCCCGTCAAACGGCGACACTGCTGGTCGGATACCCACGCAGATGACGGTCCGAAACTGATGCAGGTCGTATATACCGGATATATCAGGTGGCGGCACCAACCTTTATAAACCTTAAATACGTCTTTTTAAGCGACTAATGACGGATCCGAAGGACACCATCAACATCGAAAACGTGGTGGCGTCGACCGGCATCGGGCAGGAACTCGACCTCCAGAGCGTTGCGATGGACCTCGAGGGGGCCGATTACGACCCCGAACAGTTCCCCGGTCTCGTTTACCGCACCCAGAATCCAAAGTCCGCCGCCCTGATCTTCCGGTCCGGGAAGATCGTCTGTACCGGCGCGAAAAGCACCGACGACGTCCACGAAAGTCTTCGCATCGTCTTCGATAAACTCCGCGAACTCCAGATTCAGGTCAACGAAGATCCGGAAATCGTCGTCCAGAACATCGTCACCTCGGCCGACCTCGGTCGAAATCTCAACCTGAACGCGATCGCGATCGGATTGGGACTGGAGAACATCGAGTACGAACCCGAACAGTTCCCCGGACTCGTGTACCGGCTCGACGAACCGGAGGTCGTCGCGCTCCTCTTTGGCTCCGGCAAACTCGTCATCACTGGCGGCAAGAAACCCGAGGACGCCGAACACGCCGTCGACAAGATCGTCTCCCGACTCGAGGACCTGGGACTGCTCGAATAAGACCGTCGACGTTTTCGCCGGTCGTTCGACCGTCCGTTGACTCCCCGACTCGTTCCGGCGGGCGCTCTCGTCGCTCGTTTCGGTCGTCGTGCATCTTCGGCCGTCGTGTCTCAGATCGCACCCGCTTTCGAACGACGGGCTCCGATTCCGACCGCTCTTGAACGACTTCTGAAAGTGATGGAAATAGCCAACCGCTATCTCCGATGGACTATCGTTCGTTCCGATACTTCGCGTCGGTTGGGTCGGATTGTCGATCGTTCAATCACGGCCTTCCGGGCCCGAGTCGAGTGAATTGGGGGTGAGTCGCCGAAACGACCGGCTGCGTTTATTCCCCGATACATCGCCGAGTCTCACGCGCCCATGACGATCCACTCAGACCGAACGACGACCGTTTCGGATCGGTATCCGTCCGCGAGCGGCGGCGTGGTCGGTCGTCGGTCGCTCCCGCGCGAGACGATCAACCGCGTCTTGGACAGCGACCGCCGGAGCGAGGTGCTTCGCTGTGTCCTCGCTGCGGACGGGCCGGTCGAGGTCCGGACGCTCGTCGGTCGCATCGCCGACGCCGAGGACGATGCGACCCTCGAGACGACGATTCACCAACTTCGCCAGCGGATCCACGTTTCCCTGTGTCGGACCCACCTCCCGTTGCTCGAGGACCACGATATCGTAACGTACGACCGGATTCGAAGCCTCGTCGGGCCGGGCCCGAGCCTCGATGCGTTCGAATCCGAACTCGAGTACCAATCGCTCGAGCGGCCGATCGCCGGCCGGCTGGGGTAACGGTTCCCCGACTCGGCCGCGACTATTCGACGAGACGCTCGATCTCGGTCACTAAAATATCGCTCGCGCCGGCGTTTTTGACGTCGGTGATCGTCTCGAAGACGTCCTGTTCGTCGACGACGGCGTGGACCGCGACTTTTCCGTCACCGGTGTCGGTATCTGCGTCGGCCGATCCCCGCTCGTCGGCGATATCCATGACCGTCGGTCCGCCCAGGCCCGGAATGACCGCTCGAACGTCCGCGAGTCGTTCCCGGGGAACGTTCATCATCAGATACCGCTTCCCCTCGGCGTGTTTCACCGAGGAGAGGGCGGTCCTGACTTCCTCGACCTTCGGGTCGTCGACGACGTCTTCGCGGCCGAACAACCGAACCGAACTCGAGAGGACCTCGTCGACGACGGCCAGGCGATTCATTTTGAGCGTGGTTCCGGTGCTCGTGATGTCGACGATGGCGTCGGCCATCTCGACGTGCGGTGTGAGTTCCGTCGCGCCCGTGACCTCCACGATGTCGGGTTCGACCCCGGTCTCCGCGAAGAAATCGGCGGTGATGTTCGGAAACTCCGTCGCGACGATCTTGCCGGCCAGGTCGTCGACGGACTCGATGTTCCCGTCTTCGGGTGCCGCCAGCACGAGCCGACAGCGTCCGAACTCGAGATCGAGCAACTCGTCGACGGTGTCGACGCGGGCCTCCTGGACCTGATCGAAGCCGGTGATCCCGAGGTCGGCCGCGCCGTCGGCGACGTACTCCGGGATGTCGGCCGCGCGGGCGAACAGCACGGTGACGTCGGGATCGACGGTATCGGCGTAGAGTTTCCGATCGGCCCCGTTCTCGAGGTGGAGCCCCGCCCGCTCCAGGAGGTCGATCGTCGGCTCGTGCAGGCGGCCCTTGTTGGGAACGGCGATTCGCATGTGGCCAGTGTTGGGCGTCAGCGGGGAATTGTCTTTTCATCCGCGCGAGCGGCCGGCTCGGGTCGAATCCCCGCTCGTGTGAGCCGGATCGTGACTCCGCGAACTGATATTGCCACCCGCAGTTCCTTGTTTCGTGGCCGCGTACTCCCGAGCGAGAGCCGACCCATGGACGACTCCGACCGCCGACCACGGCGACGGGATGCACGCCGGTCACGAAACCATATGTTTCGGCGACGCTTTTTCGTCTCGACGCTGCTCTCGATTCCCGTCCTCCTGTACAGCGAAACGCTTCAGGAGTGGCTCGGCTTCTCGGTGCCCGCGTTTCCCGGCAGCGAGTGGATCAACCCGGTCTTCGCGGTGATCGTCTTCGCGTACGGCGGGGTTCCGTTCCTCCGGATGGCCGTCCCGGAACTACGAGATCGCGCGCCGGGAATGATGACGCTCATCTCGATGGCGATCAGCGTCGCGTTCGTCTACAGCCTCGCGAGCGTCGTCGTCCCGCGTCGTCGTCCCGACCGAGTCGGCGTTCTTCTGGGAACTCGTCACGCTCATCGACGTCATGCTGCTCGGCCACTGGATCGAGATGCGAAGCGTCCGGCGGGCCTCGAGCGCGCTGGACGAACTGGCGAAACTCATGCCCGATACGGCCGAGCGGATCGTCGAGGACGGCGAGCGCGCGGACGATCGAGAGCAGCCCGGTGAGATCGAGGAGGTTCCCGCGACCGAACTCGAGGAGGGGGATCTCGTGCTCGTCCGGCCCGGCGCGAGCGTTCCCGCCGACGGCGTCGTCGAGGCGGGTGACTCGAACGTCAACGAGTCGATGATCACCGGCGAGTCGACGCCGGTCTCGAAGGACCCCGGCGACGAGGTGATCGGCGGGAGCGTAAACGGCGACGGGAGCCTCCGCGTCCGGATCAGCGCGACGGGCGAGGAGACGACGCTGGCCGGTATCATGCGACTCGTCGAGGAGGCCCAGGAGAGCGAATCCCGAACGCAGGCGCTCGCGAATCGCGCGGCGGGCTGGCTGTTCTACGTCGCCCTCGGCGCGGCCGTCGTCACGGCCGTGGCGTGGACGATCGCGGAGGGATTCGATTCGGCGGTGATCGAACGCGTCGTCACCGTCCTCGTCATCGCCTGTCGCCACGCGCTCGGGCTGGCGATTCCGCTGGTCATCGCGATCAACACCTCCCTCGCCGCCCGGAACGGAATGCTCGTCAGGGACCGCATCGCCATGGAACAGGCCCGCAACCTCGATACCGTCGTCTTCGACAAGACGGGGACGCTCACCGAGGGCGAACAGGGCGTCGTCGATATCGAGACCGTCGACGGCGCTCGAGCTCGCAGCCGCCGTCGAAGCCGACTCCGAACACATGATCGCACGGGCGATCCGCGAGGCGGCCGACGACCGCGGCGTCTCGAGGCGGCGCGCGTCGAACTTCGAGGCGCTAAAAGGGCGCGGCGTTCGCGCGACCGTCGACGGGGCGGCGCTCCGCGCCGCCGGACTGTCTCGCGACTCATCGTCGCAAGATGGCGAGCGGATCTACGTCGGCGGCCCGAACCTCATCTCGGAACTCGAGGGGGACGTCCCGGTAAAACTCGAGCGGTTCGCCGATCGGGCGGGTGACGAGGCGCAGACGGTCGTCTATTTACTCAGGGGGGACGACCCGATCGCCGCGTTCGCGCTCGCGGATCACGTCCGCGAGGAGAGCTACCGGGTCGTCGACGCGCTCCACGAACTCGGACTCGAGGTGGCGATGTTGACCGGCGATTCCGAAGACGTGGCTCGGGCGGTCGCGGACGATCTCGGTATCGATACGGTCTTCGCAGAGGTGTTACCCGAGGATAAGGACGCGAAGGTGACGGAACTCCGAGAGCGCGGTGATATGGTCGCGATGGTCGGCGACGGCGTCAACGACGCGCCGGCGCTCACTCGCGCGGACATCGGCATCGCGATCGGGAGCGGGACGGACGTCGCCGTCCAGTCGGCGGACATCATCCTCGTCCAGAACAATCCGATGGACGTCGTCAGACTCGTGACGCTCAGCCGCGCGAGCTACCGGAAGATGCAACAGAATCTCGTCTGGGCCGCGGGGTACAACGTGTTCGCGCTCCCGCTGGCGGCCGGCATCCTCGCGCCGATCGGTATCTTGCTCTCGCCGGCCGTCGGTGCGTTGCTCATGTCCCTCAGCACGGTGACCGTCGCGATCAACGCACAGTTCCTCCGCCGCATCGACCTGTCCGTGCCGAATTTGCCGGGCGTCTCCGCGTCGCGGGAACCGCAGCCAGCCGATTGAACGACGGTTCGATCGTGACCGGCGGGTCAGCCGGTGGCGTGGTCGTCGGCGCCCGCCCGGAAGCGACGGGCCGCCGCGTACAGCGCCGGAACGCCGAGCGGGAACGCGAGCACCCCGAACGCGGCGAGAAGGGACGGCGCTAGTCGCGTTCGAGACCGGTGGTGGGCAAGCATCGTGGCACAGACACCCAGCAGCGCGACTGCGTACGCGGCATTGCTCCAGAACGTCTCGTACGAGGAACAGTATAGCCAACAGACGGCCGTGTAGGAGGGCGCGTTCCACGTCGGCGGCTCTAACTTCGGCCAGAGGAATCGGCAGTACGTCGTCCAGCCGAGCATCGCGAGCGTCGGGAGGCCGGCGAGCCACAGTTCGGAACCGAACCGGAGTCGCGAGCGGTACCGTTTGAACCCGGCCAGAAACAGCGCCGGAAAACAGGCGATCCACAACCAGATGCCGATGGTGTACGTGACCGGCCAGTGTTCGATTCGCGGCTGACTGATCGGTAGCCGCAGCGACGGCGGAAGGGTCATCCAGGGGAAAGAGGGGTCAGGAACCGGGTTCGTCAGGAGAGCAGCCAGACAAAGCCCGGTTCCGACGACGAGTCCGTAGCGTCCGGCCGTCGTATACCGCTCGAGCCAGGTCGGCATCGCGACTCGATTCGAACCGACTGCTGTCGTGATCTCACTCGACATAGTGTGCCGTCTCGCGTGGGCTCGCTTTCCGGCGTTCGTCCTCTCAATCCCGCTCGAGTGCGTTTCGTCGTTGCTCGTACTCCTCGTCGCTCAGGTCGCCGCGAGCGTACGCGAGGCGAAGTTCCTCGAGCGCACGATCGGTGTCGTCACCGCCCGCGAGCGCCCGATAGAGGGCGTATCCGGCCCCGACGATGACGGCGACGAACAGGAGTTGCATCAGGACGGCGACGAGCGCCATCCAACCGGGTGCCGTCCCGCCACCCCACATGCCGTGACCCCACGTTCCGCCCATCATGGGTCCGAACCCCATCATCCCGAACCCCATGAACAGGACGGGGAGAACCACGAGGATGCCGAGAGTAACGAGGACGATCGTGACGAGTTTGGTGTCAGTTGTTTCAGTTGCCATGATATTCCTCCGACGACGGACGTTCCGTCTTCAGGCAAAGATATGCGTCCCGTACTCAATGCAGTTCTCCTTTCGAATCTAATCTCCGAGACGGGAGGCCATCGCGATCCGACGTCGGGCATTCTTGGACAGACCTGTTCGATCCGAAATGAGTCGGAACCGGGCGATCGAGAGTATCGACGTGAATGTCAACGGCCCTGACCGTTTCAACATAATTCAATTGAAGAATCCGGGCGAACGGTCGATGCTGCAATCGGGACCGACGCTGTGCCACGAGCGCGCGATGTGACCGCTCGACGCTCGAAACCGTAACCGAATACCGTCGATCACTTTCGGATCCGTATTCTTCGACGGTGGAGAACCCGTTTTCCGAAGGGCAACCGCAATAGCCGAATACACCGATGGACTACGCATGGAACCGCCCCTTCTCGAGGGGGTTCTCGAGTCGCTCCGGATTGGTCTCGGGTTCCTCTGGACGGCGGCGTGGGCGATCATCATGGGGCTCACGATCACGAGTCTCGTACAGGTGTACGTGTCGAAGGAGCGAATGGCGCGGGTACTCGGGGAGAGCGACCTCGCGAGCCTCACGAAGGCGACGGCGTTCGGCGCCGCGAGCAGCGGTTGCAGCTTCGGTGCAGTCGCCATCGCGAAGGGGCTCTTCACCAAGGGGGCTCACGTGGTGAACGTTCTCGCGTTCATGTTCGCCTCGACGAACCTGATCGTCGAACTCGGATTGATGATCCTGCTCCTCCTGGGGTGGGAGTTTCTCGTCGCGGAACTCCTCGGCGGGGTCGTTCTCATCGCCGTCATGGCCCTCATCGTCCGGGTGACGCTCCCGAAGGCGCTATTCGACGAGGTCCGGGCGGAACTCGATCGGCGAGACCACGAGCGCGGCGTTACGACGGACCCGACGTGTGGTATGGAGGGAACGGACGAACACGCCATCGTGACCGACGGCGGCGAGCGGCTGAAATTCTGTTCGGAGGGGTGTCTCGAGACCTATCGCCAGCAGACGGCGGGCGGCGGTGGGTGGCGCGAGGAACTCCGTTCCTGGGGCGGGTGGTACAAACTCGGCAACCAGTACCGGAAAGAGTGGTCGATGATCTGGACGGACGTCGTCGCGGGGTTTCTCGTCTCGGGGTTCGTCATCGTGTTCGTCCCGCAGCGGGTCTGGAACGCGCTGTTCGTCCAGGGCGATGGGCTGTTAGTGATCGCCGAGAACGCGATCGTGGGCGTCGCGATCGCCGTTGTCAGCTTCGTCGGAAGCATGGGTAACGTCCCGTTCGCGGTCGCACTCTGGGGCGGTGGGATCAGCTTCGCGGGCGTCATCGCGTTCGTCTACGCCGACCTCATCACCATCCCGGTGTTGAACGTCTACCGGAAGTACTACGGCTGGGCGGTCATGCTGTACATCCTCGGCGTCTTCTTCGTAACGATGGCGTTCACCGGATTTCTCATGGAACTGCTCTTCGACGCGCTCGGAATCGTCCCGGACCTGGCCGGCGGCGAGACGGCCACCGAGGAGACGTACTTCCAGCTCGACTATACCTTCTACCTCAACCTCGTCGCGTTCGCCCTTTCCGTGTTCCTCCTGTACGTCTACCGTCGCGGACTCGGTGCACCCGGCCAGTATCGCGATCCAGTGTGTGGCATGCGAACCGACGATCGCGGTCCGAACGCCGCTCACGGGGGCGAGACGTACTATTTCTGCTCGACCGCCTGCAAGCGGACGTTCGAAGATGCGCCCGCGGAATTCGCGCGGCAGTCTTCGTCCGATTCGGATTCCGAAGCGGCTCACGATCACCACTAAAGCGGCTCTCGACGGCTCCGTCGTTCCAGGTCACGAGACGCTCCCGGGCGCTGATGCGCGTAGACGCCACCGAAGCCGGCCGTCACGCGTCAGAACCGAAGCTCCGGAGACGACTCGTCGCGCTTCTCCGTGCGGGCGAGGGGGAGTTCACTCCGCTGCCGCGTCGTACCCCGCCTCGTCGACCGCCCCGACCAGCGCCTGTGGATCCGCATCCCCGTCGACGACCGCGCGTTCTGTCTCCCGATCGGCCTCCGCCGACGTCACGCCGTCGACGTCCTCGAGCGCGTCTTCGACGGCTTGCTCGCAGTGTTCACAGGACATGCCTTCGACGGTGATGGTCTGATTCATGTGCCGATGTACGAGGTGGCGTTCTTTGTGCATTACTGTTCCGGCTGATAAGGATCGGTCGATTCTGGCTTAAGAATCGAAAGCGATAGTCGTCAGTTTCTTTCCTTTCGGGCCCGAACGGACACGGCATGCGCGACCTCGACGAGACCGACATGGAAATCTTGCAGCTCCTGGGCGACGACGCTCGCCGGCCGTACAGCGACATCGCCGAGGAGGTCGGCCTCTCCGGACCGGCCGTCTCGGACCGCGTCAAACGTCTGGAGGAAGCGGGAGTCATCGACGGCTTCACCGTCGACGTCAACCAGTCGCAGCTCCGAGCGGGGGTCCCGGTGTTCGTTCGGGCGACCGTCCCCGCGAGCGAGGTCGACGACGCCAGAGCGGCTATCGCGGCCGCCGATGCGGTCGAACACGTGTTCCTGACCGCGGACGGCGAAATCCTGTTCTATGCCCGCGCACAGGTTCAGCAGGTCCGCGAGTGGCTCGAGGGACTCCTCCCCGTCGACGACGGCGTCGAGTACGAGGTGACGTTGATCGACGAGGCCGAGTGGACGCCGTCGCTCGCCGGAACGTCGTTCGCGTTGACCTGCGCGGAGTGTGGCAACACCGTCGACAGCGAGGGAGAGTCGACCCGCATCGACGGCGAGGTGTACCACTTCTGCTGTCCCTCCTGTTCGAGCCGGTTCGAAGGGCGATACGAGCGACTCGAGGAGGGAGTTTGACTTTCGGCTCCGAAGTTCCCGGCCCGATTTGCTTTGGATTTCGTTCAGCAAAGTGGGTAAGGCAGGATCTCCTATCAATTTTCGATGAGCACCCGGACCGCGCACCTGGACATCCACGGGATGAGCTGTGCGAACTGTTCGCAAACGATCGACGAGTCCCTGGAATCGCTCGACGGCGTCGTCGAGGCGAACGCCAACTTCGCCACGGACGAGGGGACCGTCGAGTACGATCCCGAGACGGTGTCACTCGCCGAGATTTACGACACGATCGAGGACGCCGGCTACGGAGCCGAGCGGGCGCGTCGGTCGATCGGCATCACCGACATGAGCTGTGCCAACTGCGCCGAGGCCAACGAATCGGCGCTCGAGTCCGTCCCCGGCGTCGTCGACGTCGAGGTCAACTACGCGACCGACGAGGCGTCCGTCGAGTACAACCCGGCCGACGCTTCGCTCGCGGACCTCTACGACGCGATCGAGAACGCCGGCTACACGCCCGTGCGCGACGAGGGCGGTGACGGCGAGGCGTCGGACCGGGAACGTCGCGACGCGGCCCGGACGGCCGAGATCCGCAGACAGCGTCGGCTGACGATCTTCGGCGCGGTCCTGTCGGCTCCCTTCCTGTTGTTCCTCGCGGACAAATTCCTGCTCGGCGGGGCGTTCGTGCCGGAGACCGTCTTTGGCGTCGAGTTCGGCTGGGTCGAGTTCCTGCTCGCGACGCCGGTTTACGTCGTCCTCGGCCGCGAGTTCTTCGTGAACTCGTACACGGCGCTCGTCAGGAACCGGACCGCCAACATGGACGTGCTGATCGCGCTCGGTTCCTCGACGGCCTACGTGTACAGCCTCGTCGTCCTGTTGGACCTGCTCGCGGGGAGTCTCTACTTCGACACCGCGGCGCTGATCCTCGTGTTCATCACGCTGGGTAACTACCTCGAGGCCCGCTCGAAGGGCCAGGCCAGCGACGCGCTGCGGAAACTCCTCGAGATGGAAGCCGAGACCGCCACGCTGATCGACGACGACGGGAGCGAACGCGAGGTCCCCCTAGAGAACGTCACCGTCGGCGACCGGATGAAGGTCCGACCGGGCGAGAAGGTGCCGACCGACGGCGTCGTCGTCGACGGTCAGTCCGCGGTCGACGAGTCGATGGTGACCGGCGAATCGGTTCCCGTCGAGAAGGAGATGGGCGACGAGGTGGTCGGTTCGACGGTCAACGAGAACGGCGTGCTGGTCGTCGAGGCGACGAAGGTCGGTTCGGACACGGCGCTCCAGCAGATCGTACAGACCGTCAAGGAGGCCCAGGCGCGCCAGCCGGAGATCCAGAACCTCGCGGACCGAATCTCGGCGTACTTCGTCCCGGCGGTCATCCTGAACGCGACGGTCTGGGGACTCGTCTGGTTCTTCTTCCCCGAGGCGTTGGCCGGCTTCGTCCGCGCGCTTCCGCTATGGGGGCTGGTCGGCGGGGGTCCGGCCGCGCTCTCGACGTTCGAGTTCGCCGTCGTCGTCTTCGCCTCCGCGGTGCTGATCGCCTGTCCCTGCGCGCTGGGCCTCGCGACACCCGCCGCGACGATGGTCGGGAGCACGCTGGGTGCGAAAAACGGCGTCCTGTTCAAAGGCGGCGACATCCTCGAGCGAGCGAAGGACGTCGACACCGTCGTCTTCGACAAGACCGGCACGTTGACGACCGGCGAGATGACGCTGACCGACGTGGTCGCACTCGAGGTCGACGGTGAAATGGCCGCTGACGGTGGCGACGGGACCGCTGCTGACGGTGGCGACGCCGCTGTCGACGGCGGGACGCTGGCTTCACGTCCGGCCCCCGATCAGGACGCGGTCCTTCGTCTCGCGGCAAGCGCGGAACGCAACAGCGAACACCCACTCGCGCAGGCTATCGTCGATGGTGCAGCGGAGCGCGACCTCGAGCTACTCGAGGCCGGTTCGTTCGAGAACGTCCCCGGACAGGGCGTCCGGGCGACCGTCGACGACCGCGAGGTACTGGTCGGCAACCGGCGGCTGCTCGAGGCCGCGGGCGTCGACCCGTCGCCCGCCGAAGCGGCGATGGAACGGCTCGAGCACGAGGGCAAGACGGCGATGCTGGTCGCGGTCGACGGGGCGGTCGCGGGCGTGGTCGCTGACGCCGACACGGTAAAGGAACGGTCTGCCGAAGCGGTCGCCGCCCTGCGAGACCGCGGCGTCGACGTGATGATGATCACCGGCGACAACGAGCGGACGGCTCGCGCCGTCGCCGAGCGGGTCGGGATCGACCCGGACGACGTCCGTGCCGGCGTTCTGCCGGAGGACAAAGCCGACGCCGTCGAGGACATTCAGTCGTCGGGCCGCCGGGCGATGATGGTCGGTGACGGCGTCAACGACGCGCCCGCGCTCGCGATCGCGTACGTCGGCACGGCGATCGGCTCCGGGACGGACGTGGCCATCGAGGCGGCGGACGTGACGCTGATGCGCGACGATCCGCTCGACGTGGTGAAAGCGATCCGCATCTCCGATGCGACGCTGCAGAAGATCAAGCAGAACCTGGTCTGGGCGCTGGGATACAACACCGCGATGATTCCGCTCGCCTCGCTCGGCCTGCTCCAGCCCGTCCTCGCGGCCGGCGCGATGGCGCTGTCGTCGGTGTCGGTCCTCTCGAACAGCCTGATCTTCCGGCGCTACTCGCCGGACCGGGAGTACCGGCTGCTCGGTCGTCTCCGGCCGTAATCACGACGGCGCAGGGCCACACTCGCCGAACTGCACTCGAAAAAACGAGCACCCGACTCGAGGCTGGACGCACTCGAGTCCGGCCGCCCGACGGATGCGCACGCCAAAAAACAGTCAGCGTCAGTTCTGCGTCGGCTTTTCTTCGGGTTTCGCGTCTCCGTTACCGTCGGCGTCGTCGGTCTCGCCGTCTTCCGTCTCTTCGTCGGTTCGTTTCTCGCCCGTTTTCGCTCCTTTCTCGCCGGCTTCGTTCTCTTCGTCGATGTCGCGGATCTCGACGTCGTCGCCCGTGCCGCTCTGACTGATCACCGGCTTGAGGATGTACTGTCCACTCCTCCCGGCTTTGTGGGGGGCGATGTCGTAGACGAAGTCGACCGACTCGTCGTCCCCGATGGTGAACGTCGTCTGCAGTTGCAGTTTGTTGCTCGGGAGCTTCACGTTCGTCTCGCTCCCGTCGGTCAGAACGCCGTTCGTGTCGTCGACGTAGATGAAGACCGTCTCGTATTCGCCGGCCGGCAGGTCGAACTCGTCGATCATGGACGCGTTCGCGCCTTTCAGTTCGGTGAGGTCGACCGTCCGTTCGTCGACGTCGTATTCGACCCAGCGCTCCTCGGACGCGCCGCCGTCACCGTCGGCGTCCGTTTCGCCCTCCTTTTCTTCCTCGTCGGTCCGTTCTCCGTCCGAGTCGGTTTCCTCACCCGCCTCGGACTCGGTTTCGGTACCCGTCCCGTCGTCGGTCTCCGTCTCGTCGGCGGACGTTTCGTTCGCCGATTCGGCACCGTCGGCCGATTCGTCCTCGTCTTCCGTCCCATCGTCCGACTCGTTCTCGCCGGATTCACCGCTCACGTCGGCGCTCCCGGTCTTCTTGAAGCCGACCTTCGTGATCGTCACGTTGAGGTGTCTGAAGTTGTCGATCTGGCTCGGTTCGTCACTGACGTAGAACGCGGCCGTTCCCGTTGCGCCACTCGAGTCGATCGTCTCCGGTGCGTCGTCAGTCGTCGGATCATCCGCTGGTTTCCCGCCCATTCCGCCGGCGCAGCCGGCGATCGCGACGAGCGCCGCGACGAGTATCAGTTGAATCGCACGTCTGTTCATACCCGATGACAGTCAGTCGATCGATCAAAAAGGGTGCGACTATCCACGCCGTTTCAAACCGTTCAGGAACGTGAACTGTTCGAAACTGTCTCTCGACCGTTCTCGGATCAGGAGGCCGCCTGCACCTGCTCGGCGAACAGGGTCTCGAGCAAGACGGGCGTGACGAACGCCTCGACGAAGGCGGCGACGACGAGCAACAGCCAGCCGGCGACGAGGAGGATGCCGGTCCGGTAGAGGTAGGATTTCGAGAAGACGGCGTCGCGGCTGCCACGAACTCGCTGCCCGACGCGGTAGAGAAGCCGGAATCCGACGCCGGCGGCGACGAAGAGCGCGGGGAGTTCGAAGATTCCGTGCGGGAGCAAGCCGACGAGGATGTAGCCGATCCCCGCGTCCGTGGCGACGAACGCGCCGATATTGCCGACGATAACCCCGTTGAAGAGCATCGCCCAGGCCGTGAGCAGCCCGAGGGTGAGGACGCCGAGTATCGAGAGGACGAACGCCCGCGAGTTGTTCACGAGCAGAAAGCGCGCGAGTTCGAGTTTGCTCTGCCCGCTGATATCCGGGAACAGCGGCTCTCCGACCGCCTCTTCGATGATCTCGAGCAAGTTGTACCCGGCGGCCATGAGGGCGATTCCGACGACGATCCCGACCGCGAACAGGCCCGCGGCGAATCCGACGTAGCGGCTGTGT
Organism: Natrinema caseinilyticum; assembly: GCF_024227435.1. Lineage (GTDB taxonomy): Archaea > Halobacteriota > Halobacteria > Halobacteriales > Natrialbaceae > Natrinema > Natrinema caseinilyticum. Next base: position 2,240,211 of record NZ_CP100445.1, on the reverse strand, counting down.
TCGGTCCACGCGTCCTCGAGCGCCTCTCGCGGGGGATATCCGCCCCCGTCGCCGGTCAGCGCTCCCTCGCCCTCGGTCCGATTGTCCATGTGCTCATGTTGGCGAAACAACCCTTAAACCCCGTGGCTCGTCCCCCACAGGGTATCGACAGGCTAAGGCCGCCGGAGAAGAACCCTGCGTTCATGACGACGCTTGCGATCACCGGGGGGCGGATCCTCGGACCCGATCTGACGGTGACGACTGCTGACGTGCTGGTCGACCGGACCCGCGGCGAGATCGTCGATATCGGCCCCGAACTCGCGGCCGACGCCGACGAGACGCTCGAGGCCGCGAACGCGCTGGTCACGCCCGGATTCGTCAACGGTCACTGTCACGTCGCGATGACGCTCCTGCGGGGGTACGCCGACGACAAGCCGCTCGACGCGTGGCTACAGGAGGACATCTGGCCCGCGGAGGGCGAACTCACGCCGGAAGACGCCCGCGCCGGTGCCGAACTGGGGCTGCTCGAGATGATCAAATCCGGGACGACCGCGTTCGCGGACATGTACTTCCACATCCCCGAGATCGTCGCGGCGGTCGAGACGGCCGGCCTCCGCGCCCGCCTGGGTCACGGGATCGTCACCGTCGGGAAGGACGGCGACGCGGCCCGCGAGGACGCCCTGACGAGCCTCGAGATCGCTCGCGAGTACGACGGTGCGGCCGACGGCCGGATTTCGACGGCGTTCATGCCCCACTCGCTGACGACCGTCGGGAGCGACTACCTCCGCGAGTTCGTGCCCGAAGCGCGAGCGGCGGGCCTGCCGGTCCACTACCACGCGAACGAGACCGAAGCCGAGGTCGTGCCGATCGTCGACGAGCACGGGGTTCGGCCGCTCGAGTACGCGGCCGAACTGGGGATGCTCGAACCGGAGGATTTCGTCGCGCACGGGGTCCACTTCGACGACGCCGAAATCGAACTGCTCGCCGAGGCCGGGACCGGCGTGGTTCACTGCCCGGCGTCGAACATGAAACTCGCCAGCGGGATGGCACCCGTCCAACGCATGATCGAGGCCGGCGTCACCGTGGGCCTCGGAACCGACGGCGCGGCGTCGAACAACGACCTCTCGATGCTCGACGAGGCCCGCGACGCGGCCATGCTCGGAAAACTCGCCGCCGACGACGCCAGCGCGGTGCCCGCCGAGGCCGCCGTCGACATGCTGACCGGGGGCAGCGCGGCAGCGATCGGCCTCGAGTCCGGTCGTCTCGAGGTGGGTGCGCCGGCCGATCTCGCGGTGATCGACCTCGAGCGACCCCACCTGACTCCACAGCACGACCTCGTCAGTCACCTCGCGTACGCGGCGGCGGCGGCCGACGTCCGCCACACCGTCTGCGACGGTCGGGTCCTCATGCGAGACCGCGACGTTCTCACGCTCGACGAAACGGCAGTGCGGGAGCGAGCGACCGAGGCGGCCGAGGCGCTTTCCGCTCGCGTCGACGAGTAGACGCGGACTCGGGCCGTCGACGTGTCGACACTCCAAAAACAAAAATAAACGCTCAGAGTCCGCGATAAACTCCCAAAACGAATCTCGATCGGTTTCGTAGCGAGGTGAACGCCGAGAACTGCCGGCCGGATTTACGTAGGAAACCGTGATAGTCACGACTGGATGAGGGATCGACGACTACTCACGATCGCGATGGTCGCTGCAGTCGTCCTGTCCGCGTTCGCGTTGGCCGGCGCGGCATTGGCACAGGATGGGGATGCCGACGGGGAGCTGTCGGTGGACGTCGAGAGTTCCGTCGTCACGGTAACGTCGAACGGCACGGCGGTCGCCGATGCGACGGTCGACGTAACGACGACCGACGACAACGCGACGTATGCGGGTACAGGTACGTACATGACCGACGGGAACGGGACGGTCACTCTCCCCGCACCGGCAAAGCGAGTCACGGTTTCGGCCACCGCGTCGGCCGGAAACGAGACGGCGACGACGACGGCGACGCTGACCGCCGCCGGTGACGAGGTGACGAACGAAACCGAACCCGGGGACGGCCTGATCTTCGGCACGTTCGTCTCCGAGTTCGCCTCGAGCCAGCAGAACGCTACCACCGAGTCGATCAGCCTCTCGATCGCGAATTTCGTTCTCGAGCACAATCCGGGTTCACCGCCGGGACACGCGGGTCCGCCGGACGAGGGCGGCGATCGGCCCGGCGCGGAATCGGGTGGCCCGCCGAATCACGCCGGCGGACCGAGTGACGAAGGCGACGACGGGTCCGGCGGCCCGCCGAGCTACGCCGGCCCGTCGGGCGGAGACGATACTGACGGGACCGACGACGAGACCGACGAGTAACGCGACACGACCGCGTTCGATCAGACACGTAGTTTCCACCCACCACCGTTTTGCCGCCCTGTTTCGTCACCCGTTTTCACCGCTCGAGGCCGCTCTCCGGAACGGTTCGGTAGCGTTTTGGCCTCGGTCCCTCTCAGTCGACCCATGACCGACACCGAGTATCCTCCGATCAGCGAGCAACTGGACGACGTCGCGTCCGCTCGCGAGGAGGGACGCCGGAAGATGGACTGGGCCGCACAGCACATGCCGATCATGGAACACGTACGCGAGGAGTTCGTCGCCGACAAGCCGCTCGCTGGCGAACGAATCGGGATGGCGATGCACGTCGAGGCCAAGACGGCGATACTCGTCGAGGCACTCGCTGAGGGCGGCGCGGAGGTCGCCGTCACCGGCTGTAACCCGCTGTCGACGCACGACGACGTCTCGGCGGCGCTCGACGCACACGAGAACATCACCAGCTACGCCAGACGCGGCGTCGACGACGAGGAGTACTACGACGCCATCGAGACCGTCATCGCCCACGAGCCCACGATCACCGTCGACGACGGGATGGACCTCGTGGCCGCGATCCACGAGGACTATCCCGAGTTGATCGACGGTATCATCGGCGGTGCGGAGGAGACGACTACCGGCGTCCACCGCCTGCGCGCGATGGACGACGACGGCGCGCTCGAGTACCCCGTCTTCGCGGTCAACGACACCCCGATGAAACGCCTGTTCGACAACGTCCACGGCACCGGCGAGTCGTCGCTGGCGTCGATCGCCATGACGACGAATCTGTCGTGGGCCGGGAAGAACGTCGTCGTCGCCGGCTACGGCTACTGCGGGAAAGGCGTCGCGAAGAAGGCGGCGGGCCAGAACGCGAACGTCGTCGTCACCGAAGTCGAGCCCCGTCGCGCGCTCGAGGCACACATGGAGGGCTACGACGTCATGCCGATGGACGAGGCCGCCGAGATCGGCGACGTGTTCCTGACGACGACGGGCAACCGCGACGTCATCGTCGCGGAGCACTTCGAGAAGATGAAAGACGGCGTCCTGCTGGCGAACGCCGGTCACTTCGACATCGAAATCGATCTCGAGGCGCTCGACGACCTCGCCGTGGACCGCTACGAGGCCCGCGAGGGCGTCGAGGCCTACGAACTGGCGGACGGTCGCCGCTTGAACGTCATCGCCGAAGGCAGACTCGTCAATCTGGCCGCCCCCGTCTCGCTCGGTCACCCGGTCGAGGTGATGGACCAGTCCTTCGGCGTCCAGGCCGTCTGCGTCCGTGAACTGCTCGAAAACGGCGACATCTACGAGTCGGGCGTCTACGACGTCCCCGACGAACTCGACAAAGAGATCGCCGAGATCAAACTCGAGGCCGAGGGCGTCGACTTCGATTCGCTGACCGACGCCCAGCGCGACTACATGGGAAGCTGGGACCACGGGACCTAGACCGACGCCGAGGCCACGGGTCCCGAACCCGACGACGGTCAGCGTTCGCTGTCGTCACCGGCCGACTCGGTGACGACGAAAATGAGGCTTCCGTCTTCCAGCCCGTCGACGCTGAGCTGGGCGGGAAACGTCGACCCCGTTTTTCGACGGCCCGTGCTGTTGCCGGTCCATCGCCACCCCTCCGCGACGGTCGGGATCGCCGTCGATTCGAGGTGGGCGACGGCCGCGTCCGTGAACAGATCTCGCCAGGGCAGCCCGGGGAGCGAGTCCCGATCGTAGCCAAATTGCATCGCGAACACGCGACTCGCGAACTGGATCCGGCCGTCGGGCCCGACGATGGCGATCGCGCCGCCCGTGAACTCGAGGCCAGCGAGCGTCCGCCGCGTCAGCGCGGCCAACCGGCGGTGTTCGACGAGATCCCGTGCGCGGCGCTCGAGGTGGTCGGAGACGTCGTCGCGTTCGAGAACGGCGGTCAAGTCGTGAGATCGAACCGCGTCCGCGAGTTCGGGGCTCCGTTCGTTCGCGAGGACGATAATCGGAAGATCGGGGGCGCTCGCCCTGATGCTCTCGAGGAGCTCCGCGACGGGTTCGTCGCCGTCTCCCCGCTCGTCTCGGGAGGCCGACTCGGCTTCGGGCGCGTCTTCGTCGATCGGCGCCGTCGGCGGTGCAACGACGAGACAGTCGATCTCTCCGAATCGAGTTCGTGCGTCCGCCAGGGTCGCCGTCGTCTCGAGGGATCGAGGGGAGTCGTCGTCCCCGAAACCGGCGTCCTCGAGTGTGGTTTCGAGGTGGTCGCGACGCCGTCCGGTCGCGACTGCGAGGAGGCGGAGTTCCGCAGGTGGTGTCCGTTCTGTCCGTGTCGACGCCGGTGGCGGGATCAGCATAGGGGCCAGTATCGGGTTCGGATCGCTGTCGTTCGATGACCTCGGTGACGCTCGAGGCGGGCGGGGCTGACGTGGCGTTTGCGGACTGCGAGAGCGGTCGGAACTGAACGCGTTTCGAGTGCTCGTCGCTTACGCTCGTCCGTGGACCGTTCCATCGACCGCGACGGTGCCGTCACTTCGAACTTCGACCAGCCTGCCGTCGTACTCGAATTCGACGCGAACGGAGGTGCTCGTGTCGGACTGAAACAGTTGATCGAGCGCTTCGGGGTCAACGACGTAGTACAGCGGATCGAGCTCGTGTGGGTCGGTATTCGTCGCGTTCGCGATAGCGTCGATAACCCGGAGACTGATCGAATCGTGGTGGTAATCTAGTGTGGTGCTGGTCATGCTAGTTGGTCCGAAGTGACCGGACGGTATCGGCCTACCCGTTATATGCGTAATCTCGGTTCACGTGGCGACACTACGTGTATAGTGTCTTCCGAAACCGAGAGCCCGCGTCCGTCCTGGTCGGTTCGGGACTGGCCGGTACCGAACTCGTGGCCTCGAATCTCGGTTCGTGAGGGGCGGTCGAAACGAGCGTGACTTCCACGGACCGTGTCTAGAACATAACCACACGTATCATTGCCGCTCGGTTCGTACGGGGGCTATGTTCACTGCCGTGGCCCACGCAATACCGCTCGCAGGTGCCACAGCTGAGACTGTCGCCATCCTCTCGAGTGCGGTCGGGCTCCTGAGTGCACTCGCCGGCCCGCTCGAAATCGTCGGTGAAGTGCTACTCGAGCGCATCGCTGCTGCGGGGGAGGCGTCGAAACCGGGAGCCGAAGTGATCCTGCTCGGCCTCGCCGCCCGAAGCGGGTCCGGTCGAGCGAACGATATCGAGGCGCTCACCGGCGACCTTCGACGGTTCGTGGATCGGGTCCGCGGAGATGCTCCGATACCCGCACCAGAAACCGCCGAGTCGCCGGCTGACGGCGACCGACGCGCCGACGTCGAGGAACCGATCGACTTCACCATCGATCGGGACGACGAGGTCGGCCAGCTGTCGGAGGTGGTCGACGATCTGGCGGACGCCGTGCGCGAACGCGACTGCCGGCGGGCACGGAACGAGCGCTATCGGCGGGACCTGCACCGAATTACGACCGATCCGACGCTGCAGACCGAGACGAAGATCCGCCGGCTGCTCGAGCTCGGCCGTGATCGACTGGGGGCCGACACCGGGATCGTTTCTCGGATCGACGACTCGGCCGAGCGCGCCGAAGTCGAGGCGGCCGTCGGGCGCCACGCCGATCTGGAGGGAACGACGATGGACCTGTCGCACATCCATTGCCAGGAGGTCGTCACGTCGGACGACGTACTGGCGGTCTCCGACGTCGGGGACCCGGGCACTGACGACCAGTTTTCCGACGTCGAGTTCGACGTCCGCAGTTACGTCGGCGGGAAGATCCTCGTCGAAGGCGATCCCTACGGGACGCTCTGTTTCGTGAGCCACCGACCGCGAGACGAGCCGTTCACGCCGGACGAAACGGCGTTCGTCGACCTGATGAGCCGCTGCATAAGCCAGACCTGCGAACGGCACGCTCACGTCGAGCGAATACGCGAACGGGAGCGCCGACTCGAGCGCGCCCACGCGTTCACCGACGATATGTTAGACGCCGTCGACGACGTCGTGTACCTGCTCGACGAAACCGGCGAGGTGTGTCGCTGGAACGAGAGCCTGTGTGAGGCGACCGGGTACACCGACGACGAAGTCGAGTCGATGCACGCCCTGGATTTCTTCGACGAGCCGGAGCACGAACGGGTGATGGACGCGATCACCGAGGTTTTCGAGACCGGAGACGCGCACATCGACGTCCCGCTCGTCACCAGCGACGGCGAGCGGATTCCCTACCAGTTCTTCGGGTCGTCTCTCGAGACGCCGGCCGGAGATCGGGTCATCGCCGGCGTCGGCCGGGACGTCAGCGAACAGCAGGCGAAAGAGCGGCGCCTCGAGCGCTACGAGGCGTTTACGAACGACGTACTGGATGCGGTGGACGACGTGTTCTACATCATCGACGACGACGGGTACTTCCAGCGCTGGAACGAGACGCTGGTCGATGTGTCGGGGTATACGGACGCGGAGATCGAGTCGATGCGCGCACTCGAGTTCTTCGACGAGGAAACCAGACCGGCGATCCGTGATTCGTTCGAGGATGCCTTCGAGACCGGCGATACCCGCGTCGAAGCGAAGTTGCGAACGAAATCGGGCGACCGGATTCCCTACGAGTTCATCGCGTCGGTCCTCGAGGATCCGGACGAGAATCCGGTCGAAGTCGGGATCGGTCGGGACATCACGGAACGCAAGGAGAAACAACGCCGCCTCCGCGAGCGCGAGACGCACCTCGCGCGGACGAAGACCATGTTCGAGCAAGCCCAGCGGTTGGCGAAGGTCGGCGCCTGGGAACTCGACGTGTCCGAGGAGCCGTCCGACCTCCGGTGGTCCGACGAGGTCCGGCGGATCCACGGCGTCTCGCCCGACGAAGAGATCGACGTCGAACGGGCGATCGAGTTCTACCATCCGGACGACCGTCCGACGGTCCGCGAGGCAGTCGAACGCGGGCTCGAGGACGGTGAGCCGTTCGATCTGGAACTGCGCATCGTCACGACCGACGGCGATCTGCGATGGATTCGGACCATCGGCGAACCGCTCTGTGAGGGCGGCGAGGGAGGTCACGAACCGTCCGACGACGGAGAGACCGTCAGACTGTGCGGGGCGTTTCAGGACATCACGGAGCGCAAGGAGCGCGAACGCGAACTCGAGCGCGCCGAGACGATCATTCAGACGCTCGACGAACTCGTGTACACGATAGACGCTGACGGCTGCTTCACCTTCCTGAACGACGCGGTCACGTCAGTCGTGGGCTACGAACCCGAGGAACTGATCGGCGAACACGTCTCCAAGGTCATGGTCCAGGACGACATCGAGACCGCCCAGGACCGGATTCGAGAGTTACTCCGCGCCGACGTCCCCTCGGAGACGTTCGAGATGGTGATCGAGACCGAGGATGGCACGGTGATCGACGTGGAAAATCACATGGCGGTGTTGCCGTCGGCAAACGGCGAATTCACCGGGACTGCGGGCGTCGCTCGCAACGTTACCGAGCGCAAGGAGCGCGAACGCCGACTGAAAACGACGAGCGCACGGCTCGAGGCGCTGTTCGAAAACTCCCCCGATATGATCGACGTCCTCGATACCGAGGGAACGATCGTCGACGCGAACCGCCGACTGGCGGACGAACTGGGATACGCTGCGGACGAACTGGTCGGGACGAGCATCTGGGAATACGACACCCTGTTCGACGCCGATGAGGTGCTGGCCATGCTCGAGGACCTGTCGGTCGGCGACCGGCGGAAATTCGAGGGTACGTATCAGCGTCGCGACGGGTCGACGTTTCCAGTCGAAATCCACCTGATCTGTATCGAACTCGAGAACGAAAACCGCTTCATCGCGATCAGCCGCGACATCACGGAGCGGAAAGAACGCGAGCGCGACCTCCGCGAGACGAAACGCCGTCTCGAACTGGCACTGGAAGGGACGAACACCGGCGTCTGGGAGTGGGATCTAGAGACCGACGCGGTCACCTGGAACGAGACGTACGAGGGGCTGCTGGGGCTCGACCCCGGGTCGTTCGGCGGAACGTGGGAGGCTTTCAAAAGCCGGGTCCATCCGGACGACGTCTCCCGCGTGGTGGAAACGGTCACCCGGAACATCGAGAACGACGAACTGTTCCAGACGGAGTTCCGGTTGCGACACGAAGACGGGCACTGGGTCTGGGTCGGGGCCCGCGGTCGGGTCGTCGACGCCGACGGAGGCAGGCGGATGGTGGGGATCAACAACGACATCAGCCAGCGCAAGGAACACGAACGCGATCTCGAGCGGACGACCGAATTGCTCAGGCAGGCAGAACGCCTCGCCGGCATGGGCGGCTGGGAACTCGACGAAAGCGGCGACTCGCGAACCGTGACGTTGACGGACGGGTTGCGTCGGCTGTTCGAATTTGGGCCGGACGAGGACGTCGATTTCGATCGGGCGTTCTCGCTTACCCACCCCGACGACCAACCGGCCGTCCACGAGGTCGTCGAATCGGCCCTGGAGGACGGCGAGAGCTACGAGATTGAACACCGTTTGCGGACGACACGGGGTGACGAGCGGTGGGTGAGATCCATCGGTGAGCCCCTCGTACTGGACGACGAGGGCCGGCGCCTCCCGTGTAGCCGGACGTCCTCAGGTACCGACGAAGTCGTCGGAATACGCGGGACGGTTCAGGATATCACCGCGCACAAGGAACGCGAACTGGCACTCGAGACGCTCCACCGCGTCGCGCGGGATCTGCTCGGCTCCGACTCCGAACGAGAGGTCGCGGAACTGGTCGTCGAAACCGCGACCGACATTCTCGAGGCGTCGGGCGTCGCCGTCTACCGGCTCGATTCGGACGTAAACCGGCTGGATCCGGTCGCGTACACCGACGGGTTCGAGACCCTCAGTGACGGTGCGCCGTCGGTCGCCGTCGGCGACGCCGATTCGGTCCTCTGGAACACCTACGTGACGGGGGCGGGGACGGTGGTCGACGAACCGGCGTCGTTCGACCGTTCGCGAGTGTTTGGTTCCGACGTCGAAAGCGGCGTCGTCGTCCCGATCGGCGATCACGGCGTCTTCACGGTCGCGTCGGGGAGGGGACCGATCGGCGCCGAGGCCAGGCGGCTGATCGAGACGCTCGTCGCGACGACGGAAGCCGCGCTCGACCGCCTCGAAAGCGAGGCCAGCCTCCGCGAACGGGAAGTCGAACTCGAGGAACGAAACCGCCGTCTCAACCGCCAGATCGCGACCACGGAGCTCATCAGGCGGATCGACCAGTTGCTCATCGGTGCCGACAACCGGGAGGAGATCGAACGCACGGTTCCCGAACGGCTGGTCGAGGCCGACGACATCGCGTTCGCCTGGATCGGCTCGCTCGACGCGAGCGGCACGCAACTCGAGCCTCGCACCTGGGCCGGCGACGGCCAGGAGTACCTGGGCGACGTCTCGCTGTCGTACGACGCGTCGTCCGAGCCGGCCGTCCGGACCGCACGAACGGAAACGCCGACGGTCGTTTCGAACGTCGTCGAGGGCCTGCAGAACGATCCCTGGCGGCGCGACGCGCTTGATCGGGGGTTCCAGTCCGTCATCAGCGTCCCGCTCTCGCACGCCGAGTACTCCTACGGCGTGCTCACCGTGTACGCCGACGATCCGGACGCGTTCGCCGACCTCGAGCAGACCGTCGTGACGGAACTCGGGGAGGGGATTGCGAACGCGATTACGGAGGTGAAAACGCGCGAAGCGCTACACGCGGAGACCCTGCTCGAACTGACGCTTCGAATCGACGGCTCGGCCGACTTGCTCTCCCGAATCGCGTCGAAGACCGGCGCTCGCGTCACGTACGACGGCCTCGGAACCCACACCGGCGACGAGACGCTGCTGTTCTTCGAAACCAGCGGCGTCCCGTCCGAGGACGTCCGCACCGCCCTCGACGATATCGTTTCCGTCACGGAGTACAGACTGATCAGCGATGCCGACGGCGACTGCCGCTTCGAGGCGACCGTCGCGGGCGATACGATCGCTTCGCGGCTGGTCCGTCACGGCGGCAGTCCGCGTTCGATGCACGCCGACGGCGAGCGACTGGAGGTCGCCGTCGACGTCCCCACGGGGACCGACGTCCGCGAGTTCGTCGAGATGCTCCGAGAGCAGTACGCGTCCGTCGAGTTGCAGGCCCGCCGCCACGTCGAACGGTCCATGGGGACCCGAAGCGAACTCGTGACGTCGCTGTTCGACGTGCTGACCGATCGACAACTCGAGGTGCTGCGGACGGCCTACTTCGCCGGGTTTTTCGACTGGCCACGCGAGAGCACCGGCGAGGAGATCGCCGACATGCTCGAGGTGACTCAGCCGACGGTCAATCGCCACCTGCGAGTCGGACAGCAGCGGCTGTTGGCGCAATTGTTCGAGACCGAACAGCCGACGCCCGCGGACTGAACGGCACCGAGACAGACTGTCCGGGGCCGCGGACGGGATGGCACCGAGATCGAACGCGGCGGGCCGAACCGGGCGCACCGGACGGGAACGCCCAAGGGCCCGCTGTCCGTATCGTCTCTATGGCCGCGTTTACACGTCGCCGGACCGATGGGCCGATCCACTCGACGCTCGTCGCCGTCGGACTGGCAATCTTCGGCATCGTTGCCCAGCAAGTGACGACCCTGCCGGCGTTCCTGCTCGATCCCGCCCTCGCGACCGCACCGACGGAGACGTCGATCGCGAGTCGCGCGGCCGTGTTGATCCTCGGATTCGTCGGGTTCTTCGTCGCCGGTGGCATCTATCTTGCCGTCACTGGTCGGGGCTGGTCGTACGTCGATCTCCGCTGGCCGACGAGAAGGGAGTGGCGCTACGTTCTCGCCGGCATCGGTGGCGGGATCGCGTTTTACATCCTGATCAGTCTGGTCGTCCAGTTCCTCTCGCTGCCGTCCGCGGAGAACCAGGTCTCGACCTACATCGGGAACGACCAGACGATGATCCTCGTCATGATCGCCATCGTCTTCGTCTTCAACGCGCCCGCCGAAGAGTTTCTCTACCGGAACGTCGTCCAGAAACGGCTCTACGATGCCTTCTCACGGTTAGAGGCGGTCGCCATCGCGAGCGTCATCTTCGGCCTGATACACTTCCCGGTTTACGCCGCGCTCTCGGAGTCGCTGCTCGCGACCGCCGTCCCGGTCGCCGTCGTCATGGGCGGCGCCGCCATTTTCGGATTCCTCTACGCGAAAACGGACAACCTGCTGGTCCCGATCGCCGCCCACGCCGTCTTCAACGGCGTCCAGTTCGGCCTGGTGTATATCGCCCTCGAGTACGACCTCGAGACGGCAGAACAGTCGACGTCGCTCCTGGCCGATACCGTCGGTCTCATCACTGCAATGTCACTTCCGTTCTGATCTGACGTCCGCACGGACGGCGTCGGCGGTTCGGGTCCGTTCTTTTATTATCGGCCGGAGGAGAGAAACGGGTATGTCCCAGGCGAAGGGCGACCGCCGCGAACGCGAACTCGTCAACGCGCTCGACGAGGCCGGTTTCGCTGTGATGCGTGCGCCCGCGAGCGGTTCCGCGACCGAACGGGAACTCCCGGACGTCCTCGCGGGCGACGGCGAGCGGTTCTACGCGATCGAGGCGAAATCGAGTTCCGGCGACCCCATCTATCTCACCGGCGAAGAGGTCGAAGCGCTGATCTACTTCGCGCAGAATTTCGGCGCGAAACCCCGGATCGGCGTCCGCTTCGACCGCGAGGACTGGTACTTCTTCCATCCCGCCGATCTCCACGTCACCGACGGCGGTAACTACCGCGTCAAGAAGGAGACGGCGCTCGCCGAGGGAGTCGACTTCGCCGAATTCGCCGGTCGATCCGAGAAAGTCACCCTCGACGAGGTCGGCGACGACGCGACTGAGACCGGCCCGGACGAGGAAATCATCCGCGTGCTGAACGCGGTGGCACAGGGCGTGATGGACGCCGAAGAAGCCGCGGAACTGCTCGACTAGTCGGCCGGTCGACCCGGACCTCGATCCGCCGAACCGAGACCCGTTCGGGGTGACACGGATGCGCGGCCGTCGTCGGACCGGCCTCTTCACTCTTCAATCGTCGGCCGTCACCGGACCGCTCTCTTCAATCGTCGGCCGTCACCGGACCGCTCTCTTCAATCGTCGGCCATCACCGGACCGCTCTCTTCAATCGTCGGCCATCACCGGACCGCTCTCTTCAATCGTCGGCCGTCACTGCGTCCGCGACCGTTTCGGGGTCGACCGGTACGTGGTGGACGATCGGCTCGAACGCCTCGAGGGCGGCCCGGTCGCCGCCGGTGATTCCCCGCGCCTCGCGCGTCTCGAGTTCCGTCGTGACGAACCGCCGCGCGACGAGTGCGGTTCGGCCGTCGCCGTCCTCGAGGTCGGATTGCGCTTCTTCGAGCAACAGCGCGGCGGTAAACACCTCGAAGACGTAGTGTGCGAGGCGCTTTGCGGAGAGCTGGGCGTAGTCGGGATCCGCGTCGGCCAGCGCCACGAGTGCCGCCGTCAACTCCTCGTACTCCGCGGCGACCGTGTCGGCCGCGTCCGCGAGCGCCGGATGGGTGACGGCCTCGAGTCGCTCCTCGATCGCCTGCACGAACGGCTCGTGGGCACGCTCGCGCTCCATGGCCCGGATCACGTCCAGCGAGAGGACGTTCTCCGTCCCCTCCCAGATCGGCAGTACCTGCGCGTCTCGGAGCAGGCGGTTGGTCACGAAGTCGTCGACGTAGCCGTTTCCGCCCTGGATCTCCATGGCGTAGGAGGCGGTGTCGACGGCCATCCTGCCCGTTCGGAGTTTGGCGATCGGGATCAACAGCCGGAGCAGTCGGTACTCGTCGTCGGTCTCGTCGCTCGAGTCACCGTTCCGTCTCGCTCGCTCGCGCTCCGAAAACAATCGGCCGACTTCGGCGACGTACGCCGTCGCGGCCTCGTAGTCGACGGTCATGTCGACGAGGTCCGCTCGCATCAGCGGGAACTCGTCGATCGTCTTTCCGAAGGCTTCGCGGGTGGCGGCCTGGACCCTGCTCTCGAGGAGGGCTCGGCCCATGACGCCACAGGAGGCGGCGGCGTTCGCGAGCCGTTCTAAGTTGAGCATCTCGGTCATCTGTCTGAAGCCGGCCTCCCGCTCGCCGACGAGGAACGCCTTCGTGTCGTCGAACTCGACTTCGCCGGTCGGGACGGCGATCGTCCCCAGTTTGTCCTTCAGCCGCCGGTACAGCTGGTCGTTGAGTGCGTCTCCCGGCGGTGCACCCTCGAACTCCCGGCGGTCACCTTTGGTCAGGACTCCCCCGTCGGGGTCGCCGTGGGGAACGAGGAACATCGAGAGCCCGTCGGTCCCCGCCGGCGCGTCTTCGGTCCGGGCGAGCGCGAGCGTCCCCTCGGCGTCGATATTCGAACAGAACCACTTCTCGCCGGTGAGTCGCCAGCAATCGGCCTGGTCGTCGTATCGCGCCGTCGTTTCGTTCGCACCCACGTCGCTGCCGCCTTGCTCTTCGGTGAGGAACATCGCCCCCTCGATGAGCCCGTCGTAGTCGCGGCTGACGAGTCCCCGATAGTAGGCCTCGAGATCGCCGTCGGACCGTGGCTCTGACGACCCTCCAGTCCCGTCGCTTCCGGAGACGCCGCCGTCGAAGCGCTCGAGGACGAGCGCCGAACCGGCGGTCATCGCGACCGGACAGCCGAATCCCGCGTCGGCGTACGATACCAGGTGCAACATCGCGAGGAAGTGGCTGAACGGCAACGGCTCGTCGCGGCCGGGCGGAGCCTCGAACGCGTCGGCGACGATGCCCGCCTCGTAGACCGCCCGATCGTTCTCGCGCTGTTCGGCGGGGTACCGGACGAAGTTCTGCACGTCGCCGTACTCGTCGTAGGTCTCGAGTTCCGGCCCGTGGTCGTCGACGTAATCGGCGTTATCCGCGACGGTGTGGCCGATCAGCTCACCGAACTCCTCGAGCCGGGGTTCGGCCCACTCGAAGTCCGCGGGGTCGTACACCCGACGAAGCTCGCGCTGGAGCGTGCGATCGAACGTCCAGTAGTTCACGTGCCGTCCTTCGTCGAGATCGCCGTAGTCGATACCCGTGCCCATACCTAGATCGTCGATCGCAGCCCACAAGAAAACGGTCGGTGTCAACTCGCGGTGCGTTGGAGGCCGTTTCGAGTGGCGTAGCGGTGTCCACGTCGGCGACACCGGCCGCCCTCGGTCGACCCGCTTCCCGCTGTGAGGGTCTCGCATCGTTCGGACCACGTCGAGGCTCTCACTCGTCTTCGCGCGAACGGCCCGCGAGACGTCAGTCTCGCACTGTTCGAACATCGCGTTCGCGGGTCGTTCCTCCCCGCTCACCTTCGCGAGGTTCTCACTTCGTTCGAACCTCGCGTTCGAGCCGCGTCCGCGGGAAGACGTACACCTTCAGCGACGAGGGAACGACGCCGTTTCGAGCGACGTGCGCGTGAGGGTAGACCGCGCCGACGACGGGGACGTTCGGCTCGTAGTTCTCGTTCGTCGCGTAGCCGGCGACGGTGGTGTCGGCCGCTCCGATCTCGACGGCGTCGGCTCGGAGTTCCGAGACGTCGACGACGGTGAGGCGGTCGCCCGTCTCGCGGTCGACGACGGAATCGCCCGGGAAGATCTCGTGTGTCTCGCAGTAGAAGGGTGCTGTCCGTTCCTCGTCGACGAAGATCGTCTCGCCGCAGTCGTGACAGTCGACGGCGATCTCGCCAGGCGGCGGGGTTCGACCCTCCGTGATCTCCATCGCCACCCGCCTGATGTGCTTGCAGCGAGCGTCGCGGAAGACGTGGTCCGGACAGGTGCATCGCCCGCCCTCGAGATCGACGAGGTAGGTGTGATCGCTCGCGGACTCGACCTCGTAGAGTCCGTCGCCGAGGGGCAACACCGACATCGGTTCGGTGCGCGCTCGGCGGGACCGCCTCGTGAGATGGTCGGTCGACGGTGCTGGAAGGGGTGCTTTCGGTGACGCTGTTGTTTTCATAGGTGCGTCGAGCGAGATTCGCTGATCGGCTGGCTATTCGACGTGGGTAGGGACTCGAGCGAAATAACGGGCGCGCCTGCGTGTTCAGGTGGCGCATTTATACGACGGAACTGCCGTCGCGCCCCCGGAGAGCGTGCGGTTTCACGACCCGTCGTCTCACCACCCCTTCGAAGCGCTTTTCACGCGTCCGGCGAAATCGACCCGACAATGCTCGATCGCGAACAGATCATCGAAATCGTCGTCTCCGTGGGTGCCGTCCTCTTCATGCTCGCCGCCATGGTTTACGTCGGTTCAACCTACGGAATCGACAGCACGCTCTCGCCCGAGGGCGGCTGGATGCTCGTCTGGGTCATCGCCGGTTTCATCCTGCTGCTCACCGCGGTCGGAATCGGCCTGGCCTACATGCTCAACGAACCGGAAGACGGCCTCGAACCCAACGGCGGCACGTTCTGACGGACGTCGGCACGCTTTTCACGTTGGTCTCCTGACGTTTCCTATGGGCCGTTCAGACTCCGAATCCGGACCGTCACGTCGATCTGGGCCGCTTCTCGTTCTCGGTTTCGTCGTGGTGCTGGTGGCCGGGTCGCTGCTGGTCGCTCGCGTTTCGGCTTCCGCCACCGTTACTCCCGCAGTCGGTGCAGTGGCGGTATTGATCGGACTCGCCGGGACGATTACATCGCTGCGACGGCGGCCCACACCGACGGATACCGGCAACGGGGGCGATGCGGACTCGAGCGTCTGGAACTCGATCCCGTCCGAACAGTACGACGGACGACACGCCGAATCCGGCGGTCTCACCCGCGGCGGTCTCACCCGCGGCGAACAGGAACGCGCGCTGGACGACGTTCGGCAACGGGCCGCCGATCTGTCCGACGACCCGTTTCGGCGGTAACGCGGGCGCGTCCGATCGTGACGGCCGGCGTATCGTCGCGTCGAACGCAGTTAGTCGCCGCTTGCGGCACCGTTTTCGCTCTCGTCGGTCCGCTCCCGCCAGTCTTCGATCTCGTCGTCGTCGGCGTCGTCGATCCGTTCTTCGTAGTAGGCCATCGGATGCGGAATTTGCTCGCAGAGATCGTCCTTGTTGACGCAGTCCCCGTAGGACTGCATCGTCGCACAGGACGGCGGCGAGTACTCCGTCGGCGAGGTCTCCCCGCGAATGTGGTCGGTCTGGTAGCGGGTCATCTCCTCGCCGAACGACGAGTTCACGCGGTAGAGTTCGACGATCTGATCCGTCGTCATCCCGATGCTCGAGAGGAAGGCGGTGATCGCGAACCGGGAGTGGTGAGCCAGGTGTTCGCCCTTCTGGATCTGATCGAGGAGGGCTTTCATACACGGCGGAAAGAGATCCGGCACGACGGTGTCGATCTCGCGGGTCAACTCGAGATCCGCCAGGACGTCGCGGATTTCGGCGGCCTCGTCCTCGAGAGCGGTCGCGATTGCGTCCGGGACGTCGAACGGCAGCCCGTCCTCGATGCGGTCCCGGATCGCTTCCCGGAGCAACGTGAGTAGTTCGTCCTCGTCGACGGGAACCTCGCCCGCGGAAAGCGGTCGGTTCACGAGCCGCCACTCGTCGCCCCACAGATCTTCGGAAAGCGGCAGGTACGTCCCGACGTCGATCCGATAGCCCGCGTCCGTTTCGTTTATCCCGCCCTGCAACTCGAACTCGGCGAGCAACGCGTCCAGTTCCAGATCCGCCGATTCGACGCTTTTCAGTTCGGTCGTATCCGCCATATCGGCGGTGAAGCGGTCGTAGGCCGTTTCGGCCTCCGCACGGGCGTACTTCCGAACGAGGACCCGTTCCTCGACCATGGAAACGAGCACCCGTGCGACCGGGTACGAGAGCAACTCGATTCGATGATCGCGGTGTGGCCCTCCGGTGTCGCCCTCCTCGAGCGCGGTCACAATTCGTTGCCGGGCGCGGTCGACGACCGCCCGATCCTGCTCGACGACGGTCGCCAGATCGACCGCCTCCGTCGCGACGGATTCGCGAGCGGCCTCGAGAAACGGGTATCGGGCGTGCAGTCGATGCATCGGTAATACAGTATTACTGAGGCGGGATAAACGCGCTGGTTAGCACAATGCTCCCTTAAAGCGACCGATCGCGTCGAGTTCGATGGGTCGATCGAAACCGGGGACCAACCCCACGCGTCGACCGTCGGAGCGGTGATACGATCGGACTATCGGCTCGAGCGGAACGGTCGACGCCCGTCGCAGTGGCGTCGTCCGCCTCGATGATCGATTTCAAGGGTGTTCGACTCGACACTCGAGATATGCCACAGGCGACGAGAGACGGCGTGTCGATTTACTACGAGCGCGCGGACAGCGACGGCGACGGCTCCGCACCCGTCGTCTTCGTCCAGGGGCTGGGATTCGGTCGGTGGATGTGGCGCTGGCAGCGCGAGGCCGTGGCGTCCGACTACGACGTCGTCGCCCCGGACAACCGGGGGACCGGCCGATCGGACGTCGGGTTGCCGCCGCTCGTCCCGCGGCTACCCGGGAAACTTCGCGCGCTCGTCATTTTGAAACTCGCCGGCTACTCGATCGGCGGCCTGGCTGCCGACCTCGAGACCGTCCTCGACAACGCGGGGATCTACGACGCCCACATCGTCGGCGCGAGCATGGGCGGGATGATCGCCCAGCGGTACGCCCTGGAGTACACCCGCGCGAAGTCGCTGACGCTTTGCTGTACGAGCCACGGCGGGCCCGACGCGGCACCCGTGCCCGACGACACGCAAGAACACATGTTCGACACGCCCGACGGAGCGAGCGAGCGCGAGAAAATTCGCTATCGAATGCGACCCGCGTTCAACGAGCGGTTCACCAATCGGAACCCGCACCTGATGGACCGGATCATCGAGTGGCGCCTCGAGCAAGACGCGAGCGAGGCCGCCCGCGAGGCCCAGGCCGCCGCCGTCTTGAACTTCGACGTCAGCGATCGACTCGAGGGCCTCCGCGTCCCGACGCTCGTTCTCCACGGGACGAACGACGACGTCGTCCCCGTCGAAAACGCGACCCTGCTCTCGGAGAAGATTCCGGATAGTCGTCTCGAACTCGTCGAGGGCGGCTCGCACCTGTTCTTCATCGAGGACGACGACCGGGTGAACGACCACCTCGTCGCCTTCCTCGACGAACACGACTGAGGAACGTGACGCATCGGTGGGGACCGTCACCTCTCCGTCGGGAGCGTCTCACCGTGAGGACGGGTACGACGCTTTGGCGCGGGGAGGATATCACGCGACCGCGGCCGCGGTCGCGTCTCGAACCCGGATCCGTCCGTCGCTTCGGACGCCGACGTCGACCCCCTCGTAAGAGAACCACACTTCGTGAGTCCCGGTATCGGCTTCCCGCTGGGCGTGTTCGATCAGCGAATCGAGCGCGTCCGGATCGACGCTGTCGGACAGCGGTGACAGCTCGAGCGGGTTCGCCTCGAGTGCGGCAGCAACGGCGGTGACGGTCGCCTTGGTCGGTCGTTCGGTCTCTGTGTCGAACGTCGTCGTCCACTCGATTGATTCCGACTGTGACTCCGTTTCGTCCGGCGATTCGTCACGGGAGGGCGTGGGCCGGCGTTCGGAGACCGATCCGGTAGCCGCTGGCCTTCCCGTATTCTCGTTTCGAGAACATCGAGCCGACAGAGACAGCAACACAGAAGATCGGTTCGGTCCGACACGGGCCGTCTCCTACGGACCGCGACGAGCGCGGTCGACCGGTCAGTCGCTCTGGATCCGCGGTGCGAGCATGTACGTGACCTGTCCCTGTCCCTCCGCGAACCCGAAGTAGATCTTGACGGGGAACTCTTCGCCGAGATCCAGCGTGACCTCGGTGTCCGCGGGAATTGCCTTGTTCATGTCTTTGAGGTAGTCGAGCGAAAACAGCGAGTGCGCGGGGCCGACCTGCAGGTCGATCAGATCCTCCTGCGTGAGTTCGAGGTGAACGTCGTCGGTGTCACCCTCCGCGTTGACGTAGAAGAACTCCTCGCCCTCGTCGACGCCGAGTGCGATGTGATCGCTGACCATGTCGGCTGCCGTCACCGATCGATTGACGTCTTTGCCTTCCAGAACGACCTCCGCGGGGAGGTCGAGATCCGGGATGTCCGGTTCCTGACGGATCGAATCGGGGTCGATGAGTGCGAGCGTGTACTCGAGACCGTCGATCTGGATGTGGAGTTTCCGGGTCTCCTCGTCGAGTTCGAGCTGGACGAGCTGGCCTGATTCGGCCATGCCAGCGATGTCTTCCAGCCGCGAGAGGTCGACGCCGAGTAGCCCGCCGTCTGCTTCGTACGACTCGAACGCAGCCGAATCGAGCGAGAGGTCGACCATCCCGACGTTCGCGGGGTCGACGGCCCGGATTTCGAGGCCGTCCTCCTCGAGGTGGATCTTGCACTCGTCGACCAGCACGCTCACCGAGTCGAGCGCGCTGGTGAGCGTTTCGGCGCTCACGATGGCCTTGAACATATAGGTCGCCGTACGAACGGTTGCCATAAAAAGCCACCCTTTACGCGCGGTCGGGGGAGTCGGTGTTGGTATCCGTCGTGCCGACCCGCGAACCGAGCGGGCACGGCGGTCTTCCCGTCCCGTCGCCGCTAATTCGTCCACTATATCTCGTTGATGGAACGGAACGTGTCATACACTGGTTCCCAACGAGCATTATTCACGGGCTCGATGTCGAGCAAAACTCATGACTGCCGATTCGCATGGGATTACACGCGAATTGGAAGCTCTAAAATCGCGAGGGAGAGGGTATGAGACGTATTCTATGACACGCTGTATTGATTACACCAAATAGCATGTAAATTGAAAATATTTATTAATTACAAGTCCGCTGTATAATTTGATGGCGGACGAAAATAACTCACCATCCAAATCAAGAGAAATAGGTACAGAAGGGACCTCTCAATTCGATCGACGAAAACTCCTCAAGGGGTTCGCTATAACAACTGCGGCAAGCAGTTTCCCAGCAGCCACTGTTTCGGCAGACAGAGACAAAGAAGGTGCACATAGTACTGCGGTTCTGTCGTCGGTTACTCCTGCCCGTGGCAATAGAGGTGCTTTGGTTCGTTCAGCCAAAGAAGGGGTTGAATTAGTTATAAAAGATAACGAGGATAAAGAGACGATCCTTGAAACAGGCGACAAAGCCCCAATACACCCAGCATGGAATAAACAAGGTAACCGACTCGTTGTTTCTCTCGATGGAAACCTCTGGATGTACGTAGAGAATGGCGAGTTTGTTCAGATTACGGACTCTGGTCGAGATTGCCTCGCTCAATTCGACGGAAAAGACATCGTATTCTTCCAAGGTAACTCGGCGAAACGAATTTCGCATAGCGAACTTCAGAAAGTATTAGCTGGTCAACAGAATCCTGCTGGTGTTTCCGTATCAGATACAGCATTCAAAATAAGCTATGCCACAAACCATCCGGCAGCCGACGAAAAAATCTCCTCAGAGATCCGTAAGTACAATAAAGAGACAACGGAGAAATAATGCCGCTCATCAACCAAGATCTCGGTGGCGGGTATCGGCTGATCGTCCAGCTTCACAGTCACGAACTCAATACCACTGCCGCATATTGTCTCCCATCCAATGTCCGGCAAAACAAGGAGCCATCACACTATAATATCAAGCTCTATGAAAACGGGGACGAAGTCTTCAATCTCCATGGTGGTGCCTACCGAGACGGAGGGAATATCTGTCTGTTCATGTTCGAAACAGCGACGGAAATTCCCTACTGTTACAAGAATTGTTATGATTCTGACCCTGACATGGGTGAAATCTCAACCTTCGTCGAGAACGCCATTGAAAACCTTGAGGAAGCAGCACGGGACTTCGAAGCGAACAACACTGGTGCTGCTGCGGTTGCTGCAGGAGCGGTTGTGGCAGCCATCGCATACGTCGGTCCGAGTACAATAGCGACAGCCCTTGCTGCTGCATGGGCCGTACCCTTTGTGCCGCCGCCGCCGTAACACACAACACACCATCCAACCAACATCAACCATGGACCAATTCCACATTCTTCATTACGGAAACAATCCTCATGAGAGTGTTTCATCGATTGCTCGCATAGTGATCGGCAATACACAGCGATCGGTAACAGAGGTTCGAATTACTGGGATTTTGCCACTCCTCTCTGAGCATGTCGATTCTGAAGCTGTTGATACTCTCATTGAGACTGGTATAAACACAGAGGAAGATACTATTCAGGGAACCGTCCAAGCAACTTCAGCGGTGTGTGAAGCAGTATTTTCCTTGTTTTCGGATTCTCTTTTGTCTGCGGAGTTTGTTGATGAGTCGGGGAATCCAGTATTCATACGACAAGATAATAATGCGGATTTCATCTATTTACATCCCAGAGAGTATGAACGTATCGCCAACGAACTTCCTACGGATCTGCTGGCACGGATCTATCCACGTGAGGAAGACATCCCAATTACTAGACTACCTGACGGAACAAATCCAGCAGCGGGAACTTCTCTCACGGAATACAAACTTAGTAAGGCGGCTAGTGACAGTGCTACTCCGCAGTGGTGGGATCTTATTGACTTACTAGATCGTGACATCAATCGATTTCAATTCTGTGGCCTCGTTCCTGTCCTCCGACGAATTGACAAGGAGGCACTTGCTGCACTCCAATCAGATGACACCAATACAAATGAGAGGCTTGTTATTGGTAGTCTGGTAGCAACTGAAGAAAATCTCCACGCGGTACGGACTCTCTGGGGAGACGGTATACATTATCTTTACTGTGAAGATATCGAGGAAAAACCGTTGTTCTTACGGGAATCACCACGGTATGACTTTTTATATCTGACCAGCGACGAATATGCTACCCTTGAAAACAGTAATCCTGGCACCCTACAGCACTCTCATCGGTGGTAGCTTATTGGTCGCATCCCAAAGTCGTCTCTAGTGGTACTGGCTCCTGTGAAAGCCAGGTCACCTCTGGAACCTACACTCTCGAAGTGGGGCGAACACGAGTTCACCAGCCACCTGATCTCTTTTGCGCCGTTCTCCATTTCCATTGGTACTACGAGAACATCTACGGAACACGCCCAGTCACGCGAGAACTCCAGCACGGACTCGTCTGGTACTACTGCGGACCCGACAAACCGTCATCGAGAGACACCATTGACCGGTTTCTCACCGATCTCAAACACGTTATCGACGATGTTTTCGACAGGGTCGTCGAGCAGGCCGCCGTCCGCGGCCTGCTCGACTCAACGTACTCGCTCGATTCGACGTGGGTCGAACCGATCCAATGCAACGATGCTGCCTCGTGGAGCTATCCGATGTGCCTTTCCGGGTCGACCACGTCTCAGTTGATATGAGCGCGAATTCGCCGGCAGTTCCTATGTGGAACATGTCACGGAATTTGGTGATGTGCACATGACAGGTCGAGACCACTACTACAACAAGGCCAAACAGGAGGGCTACCGCTCTCGAGCGGCCTACAAGCTCAAACAGCTCGACGACCTCGAGGACGTCCTGTCCCGCGGCGACACGGTCGTCGACCTGGGCGCGGCACCGGGCGGCTGGCTCGAGGTCGCCGCCGAGGAGGTCGGCCCGCAGGGGACCGTGATCGGCGTCGACTTCCAGCGCATCAAGGACTTCGAGAACCACGAGAACGTCGAGACGCTCCGCGGGGACATGACCGAGGAGAAGACCCGCGACCGCGTCGTCGACGCGGCGGGCGGCCCCGTGGACGCGGTCGTTTCTGACATGGCCCCGAACATGTCCGGCGAGTACTCGCTCGATCAGGCCCGCTCGCTCCATCTGGCACGGCAGGCCTTCGAGACCGCCCTCGAACTCCTCGACAGCGGGGGTGACTTCGTCGTGAAGGTCTTCGAAGGACCTGACGTCGACGACTTCCGATCCGACGTCGAGGCGGAATTCCAGTACGTCCGGGCCACGTCGCCGAAGGCCAGCCGCGACGAGTCCTCCGAAATCTACCTCATCGGAAAGGGTCGGCTCACCGCCTCGGTCCGGCCGGGCGACGAACTCGAGGTGGAAATCGTCGACGTCGGCAGCGAGGGTGACGGCATCGCGTCGGTCGACGGCTATCGGCTGTTCGTGCCGGACGCGGCGGAAGGCGAGTCCGTCGCGGTCCGCGTCGAGGACGTGAAGCCGACCTTCGGGTTCGCCCGGCGACTCGACCGGGACTGACGCGCCGTCGGCCTACTCCTGGTCCTCGAGGCGGTCGTGGCGTTCGTCGATTTCGTCCAGTAAATCCAGTGTTTTGCGGATCGACGCGCGGATCGCGTCGCTCCGGTTGACGAACTTTCCGTCGTCTCCGACGTGTTCGTCCAGGTCGTCGAGGAGTTCCTGCGGAATTTCGACGCTAATCTTGGGCATTAGTTTGGGTATGCGTTCGTATGCCCACACCTTAAGCCGTCGGCTCGCGACGAAGCACTCGGCCGGCAACCGAGGTCCTGGCTCGTTCAGCCTCCGATTCGATTCGGGGCCCGTCCCGGACGCGCGTGCTCGAGGGTCTCGACCGACGCGATCCGTCTCGAGTGGCACTCCGATCACGGTGAGCGGGTATTCTGGGACGGTCCAATCGAACTGCGCTTCCGTCACGGGACCTGGCTGACGGGCCGACTCGAGGCAGTCGATCCGAGCGTGACAGACGTCGTCGGTACCGTCTCCGACGGAGTTATGGAAGTTACAAGGCTAAAACCCCGCCCTTCAGGGCGGGGATACAGCCGACAAAGCCTACGCAATCCACCATTCGATAGCACTGCCGGATATTCCACATCTTAGTCGTTAGTCTTAATATACTATTCTTCATAAGTCCTTATGAACACAGTCCGATGCTGGAGACAACCCGTACCTATCGAGCAAAAATCGTCAACCACTCTCAGGTGAGTGACGACCTCGATGACTGTGGGCACTCAGCATCTAAACTGTGGAACGTCGCCCGGTACCACACCCAGCAAGAATGGGACGATACCGGCGAGATTCCGTCCGAGGCCGACCTCAAGCGTGAATTAAAAGACCACGAACGATACAGTGACCTGCATTCTCAGTCAAGTCAGCGAGTTCTAGAAGAGCTTGCTGAGTCGTTCAACGGCTGGTTCAAAAAGCGTGAGAATGGCGACACGGACGCGAATCCGCCCGGTTACCGCAAGCGAGGTGACACTCATCCACGCTCCACCGTGACGTGGAAACAGAACGGCATCAAACACGATTCCAAGCACAACCAGATTCGTCTGAGTAAGGGCTTCAACCTGAAGACTCACCGCTCGGACTTCATCCTCTGTGAGTACGAGACTCGCCCGGACGTAACTGTGGAGGACATCCAACAAGTTCGAGCCGTGTGGGACGGCGACCGCTGGGAACTGCACCTCGTCTGCAAGGTTGAGATTCCAACCGAAGATGCCCCCGGCGACAACACGGCTGGTATCGACCTCGGCATCAAGAACTACCTCGCCATCGCTTACGATGATGGAGATGCTGAATTGTATCCGGGGAACGTGTTGAAACAGGATAAGCACTACTTCACCCGCGACGAGTACGACACGGAGGGCGAGAACGGCCCGTCGCGCCGTGCGCTTCGTGCCCGACAGATACTCTCGCGTCGGAAAGACCACTTCCTGCACGCCCTTGCCAAGCACATCGTTGAGCAGTGCATCGACCACGAAGTTGGTCACATCGCTATTGGCGACCTGAGCAAGATTCGTGAGGAGGAGAACGGTGACGCTCGAAACTGGGGGAAGCGCGGAAACAAGAAACTCCACGGCTGGGAGTTCGACCGATTCACGAATCTACTCGAATACAAGGCCGAGGAACACGGCATCCTCGTAGACCGAACGAGCGAGCGCGACACGAGTAAGACGTGTTCGTGTTGTGGGCGGAAGCGTGACGCGAATCGCGTGGAGCGTGGCCTGTACGTCTGCGAGTCGTGCGGTGCGACGATGAACGCGGACGTGAACGGTGCGGTGAACATCCGCAGAAAGATAACTCAGAATCTCCCCACAGAGAATATGAGTAACGGTCGTTTGGCACGGCCAGTAGTCCACCTGTTCAATCAAACCTCGGGGCGTTTCGCACCGAGGGAACAGGCGGGTTGCGAACCGTAATATCCCAACGCTCGGGAATCCTCGCCCTTCAGGGCGGGGAGGATGTCAAGGTCGAAAACCGAACGGATGACCGTGCAGAGATAGGGGTCCGAGTGGAAGCCGACGACGGGGCGTCGTTGTTCAGCCGGGTCTACGAACTCGCGCCTGGCCAACTCGATTCGTCCGCTGGTATCGAACCGACGCCGGCAACGGTGACAGTCTTCACTCCCGACGGTGTCTCCGCGACGTGGGAGTACACCCCCGATTTGGACGTGGATTGTGATGGCGAGGATATCGGGATCACCCTCCTATCGGACGGTTCGATCGACTCGTGGTACGCCTGTTAGGTGCACGCTCTACACTGACCGACGTGAGAGCGCGTTCGATAGTTCTCACAGGGCCCTCGAGATGACGGTCTCGCCGTCCGCAAGCCCGACCGGCGACGACGGGAACGTCACGCCTTTTCTGGAGGGACAGTCCCCGCTCGTCGAGTCGTATCGACGTCTCAGATCGAGAGGTCGAACGCCTCGATGGCGGTTTCAGAGAGGACGCGTTCTCTCGTCTTCTCGTCCCCGAATCGCCGGATCTGCTGATCGAGGGCGTCAGGATGATCGAAGTCCCAGTGGGGGTAGTCCGTCGAGAGCATGAGCGACTCGGGACCGAGAACGTCGATTATCTGCTGGAGGTCCGCCGGGTCGTTCGGCTCTCCGACGGGTTGGGTGGAGAAATAGAACTGATCCCGGATATACTCCTCGGGGCTTTTCTCCAGGAGCGGCGCCTCGCTGCGCCGCATCGAGTATTCTTTGTTGAATCGAAACATCATGTAGGGGACCCAGCTAACCCCCGCCTCCAGGAACGAGAAGTTGAGGTCGGGAAATTTCGCCGGGGTGCCGTTGACGATGAGACTCGACATCGTCATCATGTGCGCCCAGGGGTGGGCGAGCATGTGATTTTCGAGGAATCGGTTGAACTGCGTATCCTGCACCGGAAAGTCCTTCGCGAAGGGGGCGCCGGCCGAGGCGTGGTACGCGACGTGGAGGTCGTTGTCCTCGGCGGCCCGATAGATCGGGTCGTAGACGGGATCTCCGAGTGGCGGCTGGGCACCACTGTTGAGCAGGTACAGCCCTTCGATGCACCGTTCCGATCCCATCCGGTCGATCTCTTCGGCCGCGGCCGCCGGGTCCTGGGTCGCGACGGTACAGAGCCCGAGGAACCGATCGTACTCGTCGAGGTAATTCTCGAGCAAGTAATCGTTGTAGGCGGACATCAATTCGACTGCCCGGTCGTCTTCGGGGACCGAATTCAGTACCGGAAAAGCGTTGATGAGCGGGTAATCGATTCCGAACTCGACGCAGATCTTCTCGTACAGCGAGTCCGCGCTTTGAACGTTCTCTTTTTCGTTTTCGATCTTCCCGCCCATGTACCGGTTCCACCCGCCTCTGTGGACCGGCGTGTAGGTGGGATACTTCGTGATCGACCGGTACGGTTCCTCGCAGTACTCCGCCAACTCGTCGAACGGAATCGAGAGGTGAACGTCCGTATCGACGACCGTCGTCTCCGCGAACGCTCCACCGTCCTCCGCTGTGCTAGTCATGTGCAACCGGATCACTTCAGACCGGAAATAAGTTCGGCTGCAGGCGCCCCTGCGCTCGGGTACGCGGGACGACCGTCGACCCTCGCCGGCACGGTTCTTCTGGCACCTTCGACGACGTCGCTCACCCGATTCAGCGGCCCGCTCGGGAACTCGTGCTCGTCGACGATTTCGCGCCGCTCCCCGGTCGTCCGTTCGCGGAACGCGGGACTCTCGAGGACCGGACCGACGAAATGGCGGCGGACATCGCGGGCAACGCGCCGCTGTCGCTCCGCGGAACGAAATCGATCACCGACGCATCCTCGAGAGAGGCCGCCTCTCCGAGGCCGAAACCGGGTGGATTCGACAGCTCCGGAATCGGGCGTACCGAAGCGAGGATCACGCCGAGGGCGTGGCGGCGTTCCACGAGTGGCGCACGCCCGAGTTCCGGGACCGCCAGGTCGCCGTTCGGTGTCCCGTGCCGGGTGCCGCGGCTGACTCGCGACCCGTTCGTCCGGAGTCTCCCGTTCGGAGCGTCTCACGAACGAGAGCGCGTTAATTACGGCCACTCAGAAAGCTATAAGTAACTGTTCGATGTCTGCGAAATTAGGGCGCAGTGCCGCCAATTTGCGTGAAATTGGCCGGGTGGTAGGAACACCCGACCTGCGTCCTCCACGGTCGAAGGACGATGTATATTCGAACACGTACCTACGAAACCGTTTCGGTAGTACCGATTAAACAAATGTCTCTCGCTTCCGCTATCGGAGAATCTGGCTGCGAAGTCGCTCGTCGCGCCGGTCGGCCCCTCGAGTCGCCACTCCCGCCATCGATCGGCCGCTCTCGCAGCGGCGCGGGCCGGACGGGTGGTCCCGAATGACTCCTCGCGATCACGACCGCACGCGGGTCCGCCTCGAGGAGGTCCGCGCGGACCTCGAAACGCTCGACGGCCACCTGGTCGGACCGCTGACCCTCGAACCGGCGATCGAGACACTCGAGACGACGATCGACGTGTACGACGGCCTCGAGACGGACGGCGACGATCGGCCGGTAGCGGCCAACGACTGACTCGAGCGCGGACTCGCACCTCCGTCCGTCGACGGACTGTCACTCCCGACGACGGCCTGTCTATCCGACGGGCGGGGGAGGTGTCGGCGTGCCCCCTGTCGAGAACCCTACCGTTACATCTAATGCGTATCGTAACGGAGTCTTTTGTAACGATGAAGACGGTCACCACTCGCATTCCGGAAGCCGACGAGGAGGCACTCGCTGATCTGGAAGAGGAGATGAGCGCCGACCGGTCAGAGGTGCTCCGTCGCCTCATTCGGCAGGGGCTCTCGGACTGGCGCAGGGAGCGAGCACTCGAGCAGTTCCGAGACCACGAGATCACGCTTCGGACGGCGGCTGACCGAGCGGACGTTTCGTACGTCGAAATGCTGACGCTCGCCGCGGAAGAGGGGATCGACGTGGGGTACACGACCGAGGACCTCGAACGCGACCTCGATCGCATCTGATGGTCGTCGTCGACTCCTCCGCGCTGATCCCGCTCGCGTGGGTCGGTCGACTCGACCTCGTCTCGGCTTCGTTCGACGATATTCGAACGACGGACGCGGTTCGGGAGGAAGTCCTCACCGAGGGGAAACGAGGGACGGCGGCGCTCGACACGTTTCTGGAAGACGTGGCGATTCACGAACCGCCGGCGGATGCCGACACCGTGGCGACCATGGAGGGGATCGCGGTGGCCGACGCGTCCGTCGTTCTACTGGCAGCGGCCGACGATGAGATCCTCCTCGCCAACGATAAGGGATTGATCGAGGTCGCCCGGAGTCACGGCCTCGAGTGCTGGTGGGTGACGACGCTGTTGCTTCGGTGTACGAAAGGCGGGGACGTGACCGCGGAGGAGGCGACCGACATCCTGTACGATCTCGTCGACGAGGGGATGAATCTCCACCCCAAAGTCTACACCCGGGTGCAGAAGAAACTCCGAGAGTTGGGGGCCTGAGCCGCTCGAGTCCCCGACCAACCCATCGACCGCCCCGTTTCGCAGCGGCGTGGGGCTGGAGGTCGATCGCGCATGACTCTCCGCGTCGCGACTCTCGAGATTCCTCGACGTCGCCTCCTGACCGACCAACGACTGCTAGTTACGAATCACTCGAGACGACGATCGACGTCGTCACTCGGTGGCCGACGCGCCGGCCTCTTCCGGTTCGGGTTCGGCCGCGGACCCACCGCCACCGCCGAACAGCCGGCCACCGGCAGTGAGGACGTAGAGGATGATCAGTCCGATCACGTAGGTGATCGAGATGGGGATAGCGAACACCAGCATCATGAGCACGCCCTTCGGGCTGAAGAGGGCCGAGAGGGTGAACGTGGCGACGACGAACGGCCGCCAGCGCTCGAGCATCGAGCGGTAGTTGACGATGCCGCCGACGTGGAACAGGGCCATCGTGACGATGATGTTCATGAGGAAGCCGATGCCGACGGTGGTGAGGATCACGAGCCAGAAGAAGCTCTTGATCCGGTAGGAGATGACCATCCCGTTGCGCAGCGCGTCCGAGACCAGATACGAGATGATCGACGGGGCAATCCAGAAGAATCCGAGGTAGGTTCCGACGGCGAAGCCGACCAGCAGACCGCCGCCCCAGAGGATGAACGTGCGGCGGTCGCCGTAGACCATTCCGCGCTCTTTGGCGGCCGGCCAGGCGTAGAACAACGTCAGCGGTAACACGGCGACGATCCCGGCGAGCGCGCTCACCTTCGCCTCGAAGATGAGGACTTCGACGGGGTGGAGGGCGACGACGATGTCCATCTCCGTGATGAGTTCCTGAAGGCTTAACGTACTCGGATCGACGCCCTCTCCGACGACTTCGTCGAGTACGTGCCGCGGAACTCGACTGAGGAAGAGCTGGAGAACTCTTCCGATCCCGTCCGAGTAGAGCCAGAAGAAAGTGCCGCCCATGACGACGATGAACAGTCCCACGATGCGGAACATCTTGGAGGTGAGGCTCCTGAAGATGAACGCGAGGTCGTAGGCGTAGCCGCCGATGTCGTCCTCGGTCGTCTCGTCCTCGGTAAAGGGATCGAGCATGCCGGCGGCGGTGTTCGCAAAGAGGCTCTCGTCTTCGCCGGCGTCGCCCGCTGCATCTCCCGTCGCGCCACCGGCGGCGCCCCCCGCGGCCGCGCCGTCTGCGCCTTCGTTCGCCCCCTCGAGCGAATCGAAGCGGTCGAGGATGGCCTGGGCCTTCTCCCGGTCGTCGTCGTACATCGCCTGCCGGGAGTACTCGAGCGCCTGCTCTTCGCTCATCGTGAGGAAGACCTGCGCGGACACGTCCTCGATGTCCTCGACGTCCAGGGCTTCGAAGTCGACGTCCTGGTGGGAGTCGGCCCGCCGGATGTCGTCGACTTTCGGATAGACCGGCAACTGGAGGACGCGAATCGTGTAGGCGAGCAACGCGACGACGGCGATGATGGCGGCGACGACGAGACCGACGGCGACCGCGCCGGCGAGGCCGTACTCGTTCGCCATGATCTCGAGTCCGGTCTTCCCGCTCGGGCGCACGAGTTCGGGCACGGCCGGATAGACGTTCTCGCGAATGTACTCGAACGCGCCTCGTTCGACCGCCGCGGCTGTTCCGGCCGTGATGAGTGCGAGCACGCCGCCGAACTGGAGGAGGCGTTTTTTGATGTGTCCCGTCCCCGTTCCCTCGGATTTCGCCGCGCCGCGCCGCCGGGTGTTGGTGACGACCTTCGACAGTCCCAGGCTGAAGACGTAGAGGACGACCATCGGCATCGCCCACATGACCTGCGTGAACGGGTCCGGAGGGGAGAACAGGGCCCCGAAAATCACGATCGCCACGACGGCGTGGCGCCACTTGTCGCGGAACGTCTCGTAGGGGATGATCTCGGTGTAGGAAAACGCGCCCATTATCAGCGGGAGTTGGGCGGCGAGGCCGAACGACAGCGTCAACAGCGCGATGAACTCGGTGAACTCGGTGATGCCGTAGCTTGGTTTGATGCCGGCCTTGACGGCGTTCCCGGCGAGGAAGTTGAACGAGAACGGGAAGAAGACGCTGTAGGCGTAGACGACGCCCAGCGTAAACAGCGACAGCGCCATCACGATGAAGCCGGCGATGGCGCCTTTCGAGATCGGCACCTCGCTTGTGTACCCGCGGCGGCGAAGCGCCTTCCGAGAGAAAAAGAGCAGCGCCGGGATCGCGACGATGAGGCCCGTGACCATGCCGATCTTGGCCTGCAGTAAGATCACTTCGAACGGCGTTCGGGTGATGATGTCGGTCGAACCGGCGACCGTCTCGTTCATTTGCTCCGTCGCAGTCGCCTCGAGGAAGTCCCAGACGACCATGCGGAGCGCGTAGAAGGAGCTGACGAAGCCGATGAGGAAGACGATAAACACCTTCTGGAGGTGCTGTTGGGCGCCCGAAAGGAGCGCGCCGATCGTTTCCCGACCGCTGTTGATTGCGCGGGCGGTGTCCTCGTCGACTGCAGAACTCATTGCGTTGAGGTAACTGACATCCAGTTATCAACCTTTCGTGTAGGTCCGGCGTTCAACGAACGGTTATACTGCCTTCTCGCTCTCGTCTGGTGTTCGTAAGAAAAAGGCCTATAACCGGTGGCCTATCACTATCCCGTAGATGTCGGACGAGCCGCCGGACGGCGAGGACACCCGTGACCTCAGAGACCGATGGGACGTCCGCGACGAGTCGACGGTCACTACGGACACCACGGACACTGCAGGTACTTCGGACCTCGGAGACCGATGGAGCGGCCCGGAGGAGCCGTCGGACGGCGAGGGCACTCGGGACCTCGGAGACCGATCGGCAGCCCCCGACGAGTCGACGGACGGCGAGAACGCGGGCGACCTCAGAGATCGATGGGGTGGCCCCGACGAGCCGACGGATACCGCGGGCACCTCGGACCTCGGAGATCGCTGGAGTGATCCCGGTGAGCGACCGGTGTCCGACGACGAATCGGACTTTCCGCGGTCGGACGAGGATACTGGGTCTTTTACCGGGCCGTCGGACTCCGACGACGCGTCCGATTCCGGCACCGACTCGTCGACGCCAGTCGACGACGGGCGCAGTCCGGAGGTCGAAACGCCGACCGGACCCGAGACGCCGACCGACGCGGACGGCGCCGCTGCGCCGAACCTCGAGACCGATGGTGAGGGTGTCGCCGGTGGCCATCACACGCCGGAGCCCGAACAGACCTACCCCGACCCCGACGAGGACGCCGGCGGCATCTCGGCGCCGCCGGACGATCACGAGATGCCGCTGGCCGATCACATCGAGGAGATGGTGCTGCGGCTGGCGGTCGTCTTGCTGTTCGGTGCCGGCGGGACGGCGATCGGGATACTCGGGGCGTCTCAGGCCATCGAATTCGTGTGGTTCAACGTCTTCCCCTACGCGAACGGCGAAGTCCCGCCGCCGCACGTCTACCACCCGCTCGAGTTGTGGCTCACCCGGATCAAGATCTCGTCACTGCTCGGGATCATGATCGCCCTGCCGGCGTTCATCTACGAGTGTTACCTGTTCATGCGCCCGGGGCTCTACCCCAACGAGCGGAAGTACTACCTCGCGGCGGTGCCGACGAGCGTCGTCCTGGCCGCAATCGGGATGCTGTTCTCGTACGTGCTCGTGTTGCCGATCCTCTTTCAGTACTTCACGTACTACGCCGAAGGGAGCGCCGAAATCGCGTACGCCCTCGGCGATACGTTCAACCTGATCATCACGCTGACCGGTTTCCTCGCGGTCGTCTTCCAGATTCCGCTGTTCATCATGCTGGCGATCATGATGGGCGTGACGACCCGCCGCTGGCTCGCGCAGAAGCGCCTCTACTTCTGGGCGGGCTTTGCCGGGATCGCCTTCATGTTCGCCTTCGATCCGACGGGAATGGCGCCCATCCTCGTCGCCGTCACGATGATCCTGCTGTTCGAGGGGACGTTGCTGATCCTGAAGTGGGTCGGACGAGAATAACTCAGGACCCGCTCGACGTTCGATTTCTCCGTCGACGTTCGAACTTCCTGCCGTCCGACACCGCGTCACATGGACTGTGCGCGCTCGGACGTCCGTTCGACGCCCCCGCAGTGGTTGCCAATTCGGCCGGAGCCGCGGCCCGCGACGAATCCGGCGTGCACTCGGCCGGTTGGGGCCGAGAACGCGCGTTCAGGGGCTGTCTTCCGGACCGATACGGACGCGACCGCCGAGCGCGCGTTTATCAGTTCGCGGAACGTATCGTCCCCTATGCCTGAAGAAGTGCTCTTCAAGTCCGAAAACGTGCACAGCAGGGGCGAAATCGCGTCGTTGCTCCGCCGAGTCGCGGACAACTTAGACGACGGCGAGGCGATCACGCTCAAAGCCGGCTCCGAATCGGTGACGCTCGAGCCACCGGCCCGACCGACGTTCGAGGTCAAAGCCGAGCGCGAAGGGCCGGCGGACGGACGCGGCGAACTCAGTATCGAGTTCGAACTCGAGTGGGACGAGGCCGATGGGGGAGACGGCGAGGGTGGCGGACGGCTCGAAATCGAGTGAGCGGGCCGCTCGATTCGGTTCGGAGCGGTTTTCGTGGCTCGTGTCAGCGATGGTCTCGCGTCCGTTCGTAGGCGTACTCGAGCGCGTCCTCGAGCGAGCCGGGGCCGTCGTAACTGGCAGAAAAGAGGTCCATGAACTGACGGGCGATCCGGGTACACCGTTCGAACGTCAGGACGGTTCTCACCCGCAGCGTCTCGGAGAGTTCGAGTCCGGGATAGCTCGTCGCCGAAAGCGAGTACCCCGGGTGGTCTTCGCCGTCGAGCGAGGCCGGGGCGACCTTCAACCTGAGGTCACCCGATTCGTGGAGAAACGTCCGATACTGGAGTTCCCGGTCCGTATCGGCAGGGGTGTACGTCCGACTCTCTTCTGGCTGCCACTCGAGCGGCACATCTCCATTCATCGATCAGTGGTATCGTCCCAGAGGCTACGTTCGTATCGAAATGTGCAATATTATCTGTCGATAATGCAAAAATTCTGCCTGTGGCGTATTCTACCCGTCAAACACGGTTATATTGTGGTCGAATGGTCGAATCTGGGGCCCGAATGCGGACGATCTGCGAACGAGCCCGAAACCGGTGGGTAGGCCCTGGACGTCGACCGGCCTCGGTGGCGATCAATCGTCGCTCGAGGACTCTGCGGGGGCGTCTTCGTCGGCGGTTTCGCCGTTCTCGGGGCTGACGCTTCCGGTCCGGTACCCGTGGAGATCGAGCGTGACGTGGTCGAACCCGAGCCGTGTGAGTTCGGTTCGGACCGTCTCTGCGAACTCGAGATCCAGCGCGCGCTCGAGTTCGTCCGGCGAGACCTCGATCCGGGCCAGTCCGTCGTGGTCGCGAACGCGGAACTGGTCGAATCCCCACTGACGGAGCCGCGCTTCGGCGCGTTCGATTCGGCCGAGTCGGTCTTCGGTGACCTCGAGGCCGGTCGGAATGCGCGATGACAGACAGGCCATCGAGGGTTTGCCGGCGACCGACAGGTCGTAGTACTCGGCGATTCGCCGGACCTCGTCTTTCGAGATGTCGTGGGCCAGAAGCGGCGAATAGACGTCGAGTTCCTCGACGGCTCGGAGGCCGGGTCGGTGACCGGCACCCGGATCGTCCGCGTTCGTCCCGTCACAGACCGTTTGAATGCCGAGGGTCTGGGCGGCTTCGAACATTTCGCCGAGTCGCATCGTCCGACAGTGATAGCACCGATCGTCGTCGTTTTCGACGAACGCGTCGCTCTCGAGTTCGGAGAACGAGACGATCTCGTGGCGGATCCCGATCTCGTCGGCGACGCGCCGGGCACCGTCGAGTTCGGCTTCGGGAAGCGTCTCGCTCTTTGCGGTGCAGGCGACGGCGTCCTCGCCGAGCGCATCGTAGGCGAGTGCGGCCACCACGCTCGAGTCGACCCCGCCCGAGAAGGCGATCACGACGCCGTCCCGCGCCTCGAGGTCGTCGCGTGCGGCCGCGAGTTTCGCCTCGACCGTTGTCATAGACCGGCGTTCGAGCCGGATAGACAAAAGGACGTTGTCGTCAGTCCGTCTGCACGGCGTCTCCCTCGCCGACCGTCGTCACGGGCGATTCGTCCCGTTCGACGCCCTTGACATCCTCCACACGACTGAAGATCGTGGGCTTTCTCCTCGGTATTCTGTAAACCTCGACTCCCCCGGATGTCCCGTCCGGTCCCGTGAGCGCCAGATCCAGGCGTTCTGGCTCGTCACCCACGTAGAGTACCCGGATCGGGTTCGACATGAGTCTCCATAGGGTGATTGAACGGCAAGAGTGTATTCGCCGTACTGTGCGCGGTGTTGGCAATCACCACCAACGACAGAATCGAACGTTCGGTTTCACCCGTTGCTTCTGCATTGATCGGCGCGCCGTGCCGTTAAGACGACCGCCGTGGGAGTATTCCGACTGAGTCAACTATGCCACTCTTCGATCGATTGCGCCGATTCCGCGACGTCACAGCAACGGAGGGCCACACCGAAGCCGCCGACGAGCACCCGCGCGTGCAACACGTCCTCGACGCCGCGATCCGCGGCACTCAGGCCGGCTTCGTCGCGACGCTGATCATGACCGCCTTTCGGCTTCCGATCCTGCGTTCGTTGCCACCGTCGGCCAACTTCTGGTCGCAGTACGTCGCCGACGAGGACCCCGGCGACCACCCGATCGCCGCGCTCGCGTTGCATCTCGTGTACGGGACCGGCTCCGGCCTCGCATTCGGCGTCCTGTTCTCGCTGTACGACGCCGGTCGGTCGATCGAACCCGAACAGCGTGGGCTCCTCTGGGGCTCGGTCTACGGCCTGGTCCTGTCGGCCGTCGGCGTCCAGTTCGTGTTACAGGACCTGCTCGACGTCCGTCTCGAGGCGGACGAACTCGCGCTCTTTCACGCCGGCCATCTCGTCTACGGCCTCTCCCTGGGCGCCTGGGTCGGCTCGCGAACGGAGGGCGTCGAGGACCCCGAACGGGACTACGAGTACCGGCACGGAAACTGACTTACGGTGACGCGAGTTCGGCGACGTCCTCCTCGAGTCGGTTCGCGTATTCGAGCCGGAGCTCCCTGGCGTCGGCCCGGGTCACGTACTGGCGTCCATCGATCCGGGTGGCGATCGGGTGGTAGCTGTCGACCGAGAACCCCATTCGTTCGAGGTAGCTCGCGACGGCCGCCGACTCGAGGCCGTCGTGAATCGCCCGTTCGACGAGGGCACGAACGGTTTCGAGGTCGGGGAGGGTGACCCCGTCGCGCGCGACGCGGCCGGGAGGGGCGGGGAGGCCGCCGTTCCCATGCCAGGTCCGATCGCGTCCGCCGGCGAGACCGGCGGATCCGCCGCTGTGCGTTCGGTCTCTCCGGTTTCCCACACCGCTCGATTCGTCGATCCGAACCGCGGCGTGCTGGAGCCGTTCCATCACCGCCTCGAGTTCCTCGACCAGCCGGAGGAGCTGGCTCGGGAGCGCGGTATCCGGCGAGCGCCACTCGACGGTCGGCGCACCCTCGCGCAGCCGAACGGGCGTCCAGACGACGTCGTCGGACGAGATGTGTTCCTCGAACGCCTCGGCGTCGACGCCCGCCTCCACGGCCGCCGTTTTGACCCTCTCGTAGCGGTACTCGAGCCGTCGGTCCCACTCGCCGACGGTGTCGACGTAGCGCCGACACCGGCCGTCCCCGAGAGACGGCTCGTCGCACGTCCGCCGCAGGCGGGAGGCCCGGGCTCCGTTGGCGACTCGTTCGCCCCGGACGTACGGCGACGAATTGACCAGGGCGAGTGCCGGATCGAGAGCGAGCAGGGTGTTGAGCTGGTCGATCGCGTTTCGCTCCTCGATGCGAACGTGCGTCCCGGCACAGTACGTCGCGTGATCGACGCTGGTCCCGGTCGCCTCCTTCAGAATGCGGCCTCGCTTGCGCGGGCGTTCGTCTATCGTGGCACCGTTGATCGGCGTGGCGAACGGGACGAGACGTTTGTCCCGTTTCGCCGCTCTCGAGAAGACGTCCTGGAGAGCAGCGACGAACGCTGCCCGAAGCTCCGGAATCGTCTCGCAGGTGGGTGTCGAAACTCGGACCAGTGAACGTGCGCGTCGTTCCCCGGGCCGCGTGGCGACGCCCGAGAGCGCCCCCGGGTCGGCGAAGCGTCCGTTGGTATCGACGATCCAGTAGTCGACTTCGATGCTCGTGTTCATGCTCGCGTTGACGTTCGTTCTGCCGGGTCCGCAGGCAGCCGTGAGGCAGTCGTCCGTCACCCGTTGGGCGATGGGCGTCTGGGCAGTGGCCGTCACTCGGTCGCCCCCGGGAGGCGGTGGTTCTCAGAAGAGTCCGATTCGGCTCGAGTCCCGCAGTCGTTTGAGTACGGTTGGGCGACTCGGCCGATATGACCGTCCCCTGCAGCCGCCAGCCGTACTTCGTCGAACGCGGCCGTCTCGGGTCGTGTCGCCGCCTTCCGTCGCCCACCCTCTTCGTGACCCGTCGTTTCGCCTCCAGAGAGGGAAACGGGGACCGCCGCCGGCCGTCGGTCGCCAGTTGTCGGTCGCCTGTCGTCGGAGTGGCGAGTCCTCGTCCGCCCGCTGCCGGAGCGACGACGGCCGTCGAGAGGAGCGTTCGACACCGCGGGCGGTCACGCGAAGACGTTTTGTGATGCCCGTGGAAGCCCGCCCATGACTACCACCCGCGAGTTCGCGAGGTTCGTTCAGGAGACCGGCTACGCCGACCTCTCTCCGGACGTTCGTGACGCCCTCAAGCGCCGGGTGCTCGACGCGGTCGGCATCGGCATCGCCGCGGCGGACGCTGGCCCGACCGAGATCGTCGCCACCACGGTGGCGGACGTAGAGAACGGTGGCCCGTGTGCCCTCTGGCGACGCGATCGAGGCGCATCGCCCGTTCAGGCGGCGATGCACAACACGGCGCTCGTTCGGTATCTCGATTACATGGACTCGTTTCTCGCTCCGGGCGAGACGCCCCACCCGAGCGACAACGTCGGCGCCGTCGTCGCCGCCGCGGAGTACGCCGATCGGTCGGGAGAGGAGCTGCTGGCCGCACTCGCCGTCGCCTACGAAATTCAGGCCGAACTGGCCTGGAACGCCCCCGTTCGAGACCGCGGGTTCGACCACGTCACCCACACCGTGATCTCGGCCGCCGCGGGCGCGTCGAAAGCCCTGGGTCTCGAGTTCGGAGCGACGCGCAACGCGATCGCCATCGCCGGAACCGCGCACAACGCCCTTCGAGTCACCCGCACCGGCGAGATCAACGAGTGGAAGGGAATCGCGTCGGCGAACGCGGCCCGTAACGCGGTCTACTCGGCGATGCTGGCCGAGAACGGAATGGCGGGACCGCGGAATCTCTTCGAGGGACGGAAGGGGTGGCAGGACGTTATCTCCGGCCCCTTCGAGGTCGACCTCTCGCCGGGCGAGCGCGTCCACGACGTGATGACCAAGCGGTACGTCGCCGAGACGTACGCCCAGTCCGCCGTCGAGGGAATCATCGAGGTCGCCGAGCGCGAGGACCTCGCTCCGGGCGAGGTCGCCGGCATCAAACTCCAGACGTTCGGCGGGGCGAAGCTCATCATCGGCGGCGGGGAGGGCAACCGCTACGAGGTTCGCAACCGGGCCCAGGCGGACCACTCGCTGCCCTACATGCTCGCCGCGGCGCTGATCGACCGCGACCTCTCGCTCGAGCAGTACGAACCCGACCGGATCCGTCGCGACGACGTCCAGGAACTGCTCCGGATCGTCGACGTGACCGAAAACCCCGACCTCACCGAGCGCTTCGAGGCGGGCGAGATGCCGGCCGTCGTCGACGTCACGATGGACGACGGCACGACCTACCGCGTCGAGAAGGACGCCTTCCGCGGCCATCCGTCCGCCCCCATCGGCTGGGGTGCCCTGGAGGACAAGTTCGACGCGGTCGCCGGCGACCACCTCCCCGCCGACGAGCGCGATACCATCGTCGAGACGATCAGATCGCTCGACGAGCGCGACGCGTCCGATCTGACGGCACTGCTCGCCTGACCGACCGCGAGCCGTCCGTTCGGCCCCTCGAGGCGCCCCGACGCCGATCGGCCGACGCGTGACAGCGTTTTAGTCCTGCTCGTGGAGGTGGCTCCTGCATGTCCGACGCCGAGAACACCGACCGTGCGTTCGACTTCCTACACGTTAACGAACGCGAGGGAAAGCCGCGATCGACCGGCATCACCGAAATACGCGGTCCGTACTACGATCCCATGGGGCCCCGCGAGCTCCGTGACATTCTCGAGACGATGGGCGCGTACGTCGATATTTACAAGTTCTCCGGCGGCTCGTTCGCGCTGATGCCCGAGGACGCCGTGACGGAACTGATCGACGTCTGCCACGAGTACGACGTGTCCGTCTCGACCGGTGGCTTCATCGAACACGTCCTCATCCGCGATCCCGATCACGTCGAGCGGTACGTCGAGGAGGCCGCCGATCTCGGCTTCGACATCGTCGAGGTCTCGAGCGGCTTCCTGGCGATCGACGTCGACGACGCGGTCGCGCTGACCGAACTCGTCCAGGAGACGGGGCTGAAGGCGAAACCGGAGATCAACGTCCAGTTCGGCGCCGGTGGCGCCTCGAGTGTCGAGGAACTCGAATCGGAGGCGGCGATCGATCCGACGAGCGCCATCGCGGAGGGCGAGCGCCACCTCGATGCCGGCGCGTACAAGGTGATGGTCGAGTCGGAGGGGATCACCGAACGGGTGCGCGAGTGGCGGACCGATGTCGCGTTCGAGATTGCCGAGGGCCTCGGCGTGGAGAACTGCGTCTTCGAGGCCGCCGATCCCGAGGTGTTCGAGTGGTACATCAAGCAGTTCGGCCCGAGGGTGAACCTCTTCGTCGACAACTCCCAGATCGTCGAACTCGAGTGCATGCGCTCGGGGCTCTGGGGGAAGAAGTCGACGTGGGGTCGGATCGCGAGCTACGATGGCGAGTGACGGGTTCGGCGGTCCCTCGCCCAGCAGACCCCGTTCGAGTCGCGACCGCCGTGACCAGGGGACGGATCGAACAGAAATCGAGGTAAGTGGGCTCTACTCCGGATTGAACCCGCCCACGAGGTACTCGAGTCCGAACAACACGAGGACGCCGAGTGTCGCCCACCCGGCCGTCAGCGCGATCGTCTCCGTCGTCCACGCGTGCGACGCTGCGATGTGGCCCAACGGTGCCGGGATCGAACCGGCGATGAGGCTCACGAGGAAGACGAGGGTCACTTCGCGATGGCGGGTCAGCGCCGCGCGCACGACGCGAGCGATCGTGACGAGCCCGACGACGCCCCCGGCGACGAACAGCACGACGGTCAGTCCCGGATCGACGAGGGTCGCGAGCGAGCCGTCGCCGAGCAGGCCGCCCAGTGCGCCGACGAACGCGGTCAGTTCGTTCGTGAGGAAGACGTACTGGCCGAGCAGGATCAGGATCAACGAGCCCGAGATCCCCGGCAGGATCATCGCACTGACGGCGATCGCACCGGCGAACGCGATGACGAGCGGCCCGCTCCCGGGGAGTTCGACGATCCCGGTCGCGACCAGGAGCGCGAGTCCGGCACCGGCGATCGCAGCGCTGACGTGAGCCACGGACGAGACTCGAAGGCTCCGGCCGAGGGTGATCGCCGACGCGGCGATCAACCCGGTGAAGAAGCCGAAGAGCGCGACCGGATGAGACGCTTCGAGCGAGGAAACCGCGTCGGCGACGAGGACCACCGCCGTGACCATCCCGACGCCGAGTGGAATCAGAAACTGCAGATCCATCTCGAGCAAGGTTTCCCGCGCACGTGTCCGGCGATCGGGATCGTAGCCCCGGAGAACGGTGACGGCCTTGTGGGGCGTGAGGGCCGTGACGGCGGCGATCAATCGCCCGTAGAAGCCGAGCAAGAGCGCAACCGTGCCGCCCGAGACCCCGGGGAGGGCGTCCGCCGTGCCCATACAGAGCCCGTACGCGTAGGCCCGGAGCAACTCGAGGCGATCCATGACGACGTCTGGACGCTCATACTCCATGTATCCACCCCCGATTCCGTCGGCTCGAATACTCGATTGCTCGCGTTCGCTGCCGCCGCCTCGAGCCCGACGGAACGGGCGGCCGTTTCGACTGCATGTTCGTTTGACTGACGCGCGTCCGTATAAAAGTGCAAGAACGGCCTCAGTGCGTGCTATCCGTTCGGTCCCCTGCGCTATCCGTTCGGCCGCCCCATCGTGTACAGGAACATCGGCGTCTGTCCCGCGGCTCGCGGGGCGAAGAAGTTCGAGACGACGTCGTCGTAGAACGTCAGCCCGGTCCCGCCGAGGTCGCGGTGGGCGTAGGTCCCCAGGTACAACCGGCCAGCCGTAAGCGCCGCCTCGAGCTGTGCGACCCGATATCCACGGTCACCCAGCGCGTCGACGACCTCCCCGACGTCGGTCAGAAAGTAGACGCAGACGGCGGCGTCGGCTCCCAGCCGCTGATCCAGCGCGAGGTGGCCCGCCTCGGCGCGAAAGTCGCCGGTCCGTAATCGCTCGAGGTCGCCCGCGCCCGGGTGATAGTGGTAACTCCCGGACTCGAGTCCCTCGACGCCGGTGACGAGCAGGTAGGGGTCGACGAACGACAGCGGCGGCTCGTCCGCGGACCCGCCGCGTTCGCCGTCGCGGCGAACGTCCATCGGAACGCCGCGGACGGCCCGATCGAGGACGGTCGAGAGCTTTCGGAAGCTGATCGGGTCGCGCTCGTACTCGCGACAGGAGCCGCGTCGTCGGATCGTCTCGTGTATCGGCCGGCGCGAAGCCGTCTCGTGATCGACGGGTTCGAGCGCGATCCGTTCGCCGTCGCCCGGTTCGCGGGTGCCGAGCGGCCCCCTCGGGGTCTCCGTGCGCCAGGCCTCGGCCGCGGACCCGGTCTCGAGTTCGCCCGCCGACCACGCCTCGCCGATCACGGGAAAGTCCTTCTCGTCGGGCGAGAGCGCCGCGGTGTCGGGATCGATCGGGTCGACGCCGGTGGACTCCACCTCGGGGGCGGCGTCGCCCGCGCCGATCGGGACGATTTCGAGCGGCGCTTCGCGCGCGGGGTCGACGCCGAGCAATTCGGCGACGGGACGGTCGGCGAAGCCGGTGACGACCTCGGCGCGGTACTCGAGCGCGTGGGCGACAGCCAGCAGATTCGCGAGCGTCGTTCCGGAGTCCCAGAAGGCGTGGCGGAAGGTCCGATTTCCGTACTTCCAGGCGTTTCGCCACCACGTCGAGGTCGCGACGAACGACAGCGGCGCGTCGGCGACGCCCCCGTGTTCGCTGGCGGTCGCGAGCACCCCGCGGTAGTCCCCGTCCCGGAGGACGTCGAGCGACAGCGTCCGCGGGTCGAAGTGGTAGACGCCGGCCTCGAGGTCGAGCGCCTCGCCTGCTGCCTCGCCGCTGCTCTCGAGGTCCCCGCAGACGACGTACAGGTCGACGTGGTAGAGCGCGCCGGTGGTCGCCGCCGCGCGGAACAGCAGAGAGCGACCGCGGCGGGTGAGCTCCGTGGTGATCCCCGCGGCGTCGTAGCAGAGCGTCGT
This sequence comes from Natrinema caseinilyticum, assembly GCF_024227435.1. Classification (GTDB taxonomy): domain Archaea; phylum Halobacteriota; class Halobacteria; order Halobacteriales; family Natrialbaceae; genus Natrinema; species Natrinema caseinilyticum. The sequence goes on along the minus strand of NZ_CP100445.1, from coordinate 2,197,821 downwards.
GACGGGTCCGAGGTCCGGCGGGTCGTCTCGAGCCGAACCGCCGTCCGGCGTCGGCTCGGCGATGGCCGCGAGCGCGGGTTGCTGGGGCGGTCGGATCCGGTTCGCGAGCGGTCTCGCGGCCAAATTCGTGTACTCCTTGTACGGCGTCGGCTCGTTGTCGAAGTCCAGCCCGTGGCTCCCCTCGCGGACGCTTCTGGGCGAGTGTTTCGTTCGGTCGTGGTACTCGAGCGCCCCGATTGGCATGCCAGGTGCTACCACGGAAGAACGGAAAAACCGGGCGGGAACTTTTTCTCGCTCCGGTTTGTTACGCCGCTCGAGAACATGGACCTCGAGTCGATCCCGGGCGTCGGCGAGAAGACCGCCCGCGCGCTGGCGGAACTCGACGACGCCGAGCGTGCGCTCCGGACCGGAGACGTGGCGGCGATCGCGACCGCGCCGGGGATCACCCAGGGGCGGGCCGCCCGCATCGCGCGCGGGGCAATCCGGCTCGAACACGACGATCCGGGCACCTTTCTCGCGACCGACCGCGCCAGCGAGGTCTACCGCAAACTCCTCGGCCTGCTCAAGGCGCGAACCGTCACCGAGTACGCCGCCCAGCGCCTCGAGACGATCTATCCGAGTTCGCGGCGCTCGCGCATCGCGGAGGTACAGGAGTTCGCGACCGAGGCGCTCGAGCGCGAGCCCGACCCCGCGGTCCTCGAGGCGCTCGAGGGGGTCGAACCGCTCCGAGAAGCCGGCGACGTGCGGGTTCGAGAACGCTGTCTGGCGACGACCGACGCGGAGCGCTACAGCGACGCGCGCGAAGCGATCCCGGAACTCTCAGTCGAGGTTGTCGAGGACGCACAGGGGCTGGCCGAACTCGCGCGGGGCTACGCGACCGTGATCGCTCTCGACGAGTCCTTCGCGGGCGTCGCGCTCGAGGGCGACGTGCAGATCCGTCCCGACGCGCTCGAGAACCCCGCCGAAATCGTCCCGGAGCGGCCCCTCTCCTTTTTCGCGCGCAATCGAAATCGGTTGCAGGCGGCCATCGACGTCCACCGGACGGCCGGGCTCGAGCCACCGTGCGATCTCGAGGCGCTCGAAGACGGCCTGTCGCGGCTCGAGGAGGACGGCACGGTCGCGGGAGACGCAGAACTCGATCGCCTGACGACGGCGGTCGACGACCTCGACGCGGCGGCGAGTGCGGCCGAGAGCGTGGCGAACGATCGCCTGCGGGAGGCGATCCGCGAGCAAGACGTGACGATCGAAGGGTCGGACCTGCTCTCGCTGGTCGAACGCGGCGCCGGCGTCGATTCGTTGCTCTCCCGAGAGCTCGCGGACGACTACGCGGCGGCCGTCGAGGCGGCCCGCGACCACCTGGTCGACGCGCTCGGTCTCGATCAGGGCGAGGCGGAGATCGCTCGCCGTGCGTTCGGCGACGAGCCGACGTTCCCGGTCGAGCGCGACGAGGACGCCGTGGGTCGACTCCGCGAGGAGTTGACGACGGCCAGGGAGCGCCGCGCCGGACGGTTGAAGCGCGACCTCGCGGCCGATCTCGCCGACCAGCGCGAGGGCGCTCGCGACCTCGTCCGCGAGGCGCTCGAGTTGGACGTCGAACTCGCCATCGCGCGGTTCGGCCGGGACTTCGAGTGTACGATGCCGGAGTTTGTGGACAGCGAGGCGCCACGCGCCTCGGAAGCGAGCGGTGAAACCGCGAGCAAACGCGACAGCGAGGCGCCACGCGCCTCGGAAGCGAGTCGCGCGGAACGGAGTTCCGCGGACAGTCGAGCGGCGGAGTCGTCCGAGACGGCGAAGCCGTCTCGTGATGATGGAAGCCGCAAAGCGGCTTCCGAACCACCGCGAGACGACGGTGAAACCGCGAGCAAACGCGACGGCGGCGGTGGATTCGCGATCGAAGGCGGCCGCTCACCGTTGCTCGAGGAGCCCTTCGAGTCGATCGACCCCGTCGACTACGCCGTCTCGGGGGTGGCCCTGCTCTCTGGGGTCAACAGCGGCGGGAAGACCTCCACGCTGGACCTGGTCGCGAGCACCGTCGTCCTGGCCCACATGGGGTTGCCCGTTCCCGCCGATAGCGTGCGTTTGCGGCGGTTCGACGCGCTGCACTATCACGCGAAGACCCAGGGGACGCTCGACGCGGGCGCGTTCGAGTCGACCGTCCGCGAATTCGCCGCGCTCGCGGAGGGCGGAGCGGGGTCGCTGGTGCTCGTCGACGAACTCGAGAGCATCACCGAGCCCGGAGCGTCGGCGAAGATCATCGCCGGCATTCTGGAGGCGCTGTCCGAGAACGGCGCGACGGCGGTGTTCGTTTCCCACCTGGCCGACGAGATCCGGGAGATGGCCGATTTCGACGTCACGGTCGACGGGATCGAAGCCGTCGGACTCGTCGACGGCGACCTCGAGGTCAATCGGTCGCCGGTCAAAGATCATCTGGCGCGGTCGACGCCGGAACTGATCGTCGAGAAGCTGGCCACCGAATCGCGAGCGACCCCGGAACCGAACGGCGGAGCCGCGTCGGCGACCGACGACGCGGCCGAACCGCTCTTCTACGATCGGCTGCTCGAGAAGTTCGAGTAGCGATTTCGTCCAGGGGGCACGGACGTCCCCTCGATCGGACCCCGTTTCGGTCGACGTGACCGCACTCTGGGTTCACCGTTGCGTGGGACCGCACTCCGGGACCACCCTTACGGAAGTGCGAAGCGGGCGCCTCGCCCGTCAGGACGAGCGGATGTCACCCCGGGCCTGGCCCCGTGAGCGGGTGGGAACTGGTCTCGAGCACGTCGAGCGCCCGATCGAAGGCGGCCGAGACGTCCGCGAACTCGCCCTCGTGCGTCCACTCGCCGTCGGGCGTGGCGGTATAGACGTCGAATCCCCCGCCGCGGTACTCGTGGGACTCGACGTACAGTTCCGCTTCGACCGTTCCGTCGTCGACGAGGAGCCAGACGCCGAGTTCCTTCCCGCCCTCCAGGTCGCGTCGCCGTTCCCAGTGCATGACTCGAGCTACTCCTCCCGGTGACCTATAATCGTCCGGGTAGTCATCTCCCGAGTCCGTGTCGGACCCGGCGGTCGCCGCACGCGCGATTCCGCTCACTCCGCCGGCGGCCACCGGCCGAGGACGTCCAACTGGTGGGCGAGGTAGACCAGATCTGCGGCCGCGATCTGTTCGTGGCGAGTCGTCGCCCACGCGCGTCTCCGCTCGTCGTCGAGCGCGCCGTCGGCCTCGAGCGCGGAGTCGACGGTGTCGACGATGTGGTGGAGGAAGTACGCCTCGTCGGCCTCGTACCCGCCGTCGCTCGGCCGTACGACCCAGTCGGAGCCGCCCGCCGCGACGACCCGACCGCCGGTCGCCGGAATCGCGGTGAGGAGGTGGCGGCCGGCCTCGCTGTCGCCGGTCTCGCCGCCGACCTTCTCGGTCGTGTCCATCCGGCGGTGAAACCGGCGTTCGACGCGGTCGTCGAGTCCGGGGTCGACCGGCGGGAGAAACGCCGTCACTCCGTCGAACGTGATCGGGAAGTAAGCGATGCCGCCCGGGCGAAGACCGGTCGCGACCGCCTCGAGCGCCGACTGCACGTCCGTGAGATCGAGGAAGGCCTGGGCGACGACGGCGTCGTACGACTCCTCGGCGTCCGACAGGTGGGCGAGCGCGTCTCCGGTGCGGAACTCGACCTCGAACGCGGCCCCGTCGCGGTCGACGCGTACCGACCCGTCCGATCCGGCCGCCCCGGCCGATCCGACCGAGCCGTTTCCGCGGTCCGTCACACGATCGGCGATGCTGTCGGTCGCGGCCTCGACGAGGGCCGAGTCGGCGTCGATGGCCGTGTATCGGACCTCGGTGTTGCCCGTCCACTCGAGGACCGCGTCGACCATCGCGCCCGTTCCGGCACCGATCTCGCAGAGTTCGACCGGTTCGTCGGCCCTCTCGAGCGCACGGCGAAACGCGTCCGCGACGCGCGGGTTCCGGGCGCGCCAGTCGACGCTTCGCTTGGCGTCGAGGTATCGGCGAAACGAGTATCGGTCGGGTTCGGTCACGCCTCTGTCGTCCTCTCCACTCGCGGCGAGTTAAGTTCGGGTGTCACGGGGACGGCCCGGCGATTTCGCGGCCTCGCTGATTTCGGTCGCGAACGTCTCGATGCGGTCCACGGCGTCTTTCCAGGTGGGATGGGCGTCGTAGGCGTCTCGTGCGGCGACTCCCATCTCGGCGAGGCGCTCGCGATCGGCCGCGAGCGCGCCCACGGTCTCGGCCACGGCTCCCGGCTCGCCCGGCGGGACCAATACCCCGGTTTCCCCGTCGGCGACGACGTCGCTCGCACCGCCGGCGGCGGAGGCGAGCGCCGGCATTCCGAACCCCATTCCCTCGAGGTAGACCATGCCGAACCCTTCGTAGCCGGACGGGACGGCGAGGATGTGACCGTTCCGGAGGGTCGCGGTCAGCTCGGCGTCGGACAGTCGGCCCGCGACCGTCACCGACGCGTCGATACCCAGCGCGTCGATCAACCGACCGATGCGACGGACGTACGCCCGATCCACCGTCGGGTCGCCGACCGCTGTCAGCGTCCACTCGTCGGCCGGGCGGTCGGAGAGCCCCCGGAGCAGGGTGTGGAGCCCCTTCCGTTCGATGAGCGTTCCCACGAAGACGATCCGAAGCGGCCCTGGCTCGCGAGCGCGCCTGCGAATCTGCGCCCGCGTGATTCCCGGGTCGACGTGATCGCCGCCGGGTGGCGCGACGACGCCCGGCGTCGGACCGACGAGCGCCTCGACGGTCTCTCGGGTGGGCCCGCTGTTGTACACGAAGCCGTCGACGGTCTCGAGGTAGCGCCGTTCGACCGCTCGAACGAGCGCGTTGATCCAGGTCGACCGCGGTTCCAGACACCGGAGGTGGTGAACGACGGAGACAACCGGCGTGTCGTCGTCGCGTCGGCGGTTGTGTCGGACGAGCGACGGGTGACAGAGTTCGTCTTGCAACAGCACGTCGACGTCGAGGGTGGCCAGGTTCGCGGCGACGTTCCGGGAGACGTTATCGAGCAGATTGGGTACGTATCCGTCCCGCGGAATCGAGACGACCGTCACCTCGTGACCCCGATCGCGAAGTCCCGCGACGATCCGTCGGTCGTAGCGGTAGCCGCCGGACGTGCGCTCGAGGCCGTCGTAGACGAGCACCCCCAGCCGCATCGGATCAGACGGTCGTGGCGTAGGAGGCGGCCGCCGCGTCCGCTTCCCACGTGGTCACCTCGACGGCGTCGAGACGGTCCGTCTCGATTCCGTCCGCGACTCGCTCGGCGAACAACCGAGAGAAGTGCTCCACGCTCGGATTGCGCCCCTCGAACTCGGGGAGGTCGTTGAGGGTCGCGTCGCGATATCGATCCACCAGGCCGTCGACGACCGTTTTGAGGTCGTCGATGTCGACGAGGTAGCCGTACTCCCCGAGTTGCCCGCCCTCGACCTGCACCTCCACCGTCAGGTGGTGGGAGTGGAGGTCTCCTTCGGGTCCGGGGTCGGGGACCGTAAGCCAGTGCTGAGCGACGAAGTCCCGGGTGACTGTGACCGCGTACATACCCTGTCGGACCACGTATGCCACCAAAAGCCTGGGGTGCGAACCGACGCGGGTGCGCCTGCCCCACCGTCTCGAGGGGAGGCGGTACGACAGGAGCCTCGGGTCCGATCAGTACGTCAAGAGTACCTGAACCGCGTCGTCCGGTCGCTCGTCCAGCAGGGAGTACGCCTTCGGTGCGTTCGCGACCGGGACGCGGTGGGTCACCAGACGGTCCGTCTCGATGTCCTCGAGGCGTTGCCACGCGGTCGCTAGCCGGCGCGCCACGGTCCAGCGCCCGCGCAACGTCGGTGCGATCGTGCTCACCTGGCTGCTGATCAGCCGGATTCGGCTCCGGTGAAACCGTCCGTCGAGCGACAGCTCGGCCGTCTTCGACCCGTACCACGATCCGACGACGACACGCCCCCCGAATCCGGTCGCGTCGATGGCGGCGTCGAGCCCCGCCGGGTTGCCGGAGAGCTCGTACGTGAGATCCGCTCGACGCGGGGATCGTTCCCCGTCGGTCCGTCCGGATGGCGACTCCGGTCGGTCGGGGAGCGTCGTCGACTCGCCGATCTCCGCGACCGGGTCAGCGTCGTCGGGATCGAGGCTCCGGTCGGCCCCGAACGCTTCCGAGAGCCGTCGTCGCGTCTCGTAGCGATCCACGGTCACGAGCGACGAAAGGGGCGTCTCGGCCAACAGCGCCGTCGTCAACAGCCCGACGACACCCTGGCCGAACACGACCGCCCGTTCGCCGAGTCTGGGGTTCCCGTCCAGCACCAGATTGACCGCCGTTTCGACGTTCGGGAGAAACGCTGCCGCCGCGGGGGAGACGTCGTCCGGGACGACGCAGACTTCGTCGACGCCGACGACGAATTCGCTGGCGTGGGGGTGGAACGCGAGTACCGTCTCGTCGCGCCACGCCGGATCGACGTCCGCGCCGACGGCGGTCACCGTTCCGACGACCGCGTAGCCGTACGGGAACGGGTAGGAGAAGGTCCCGTCGAGGGATTCCAGCGTCTCGTCCGCGGCGATTTCGGGGTTCACGTCGCCCCGATAGAGTAACAGCTCCGTCCCGGAACTGATGGCGGACACGGTCGCCGCCACCGCGAGTTCGTTCGGGCCGGGATCGGCCACCGCCGTCTCCCGGACCTCGACCTGGTGGGGTCCCGTGAAGTACACCGATTGCGCCGTCACGAGTCACGCCCCCTCGCGGTCTCGTCGGGAGCGATCTCGACGCGCGTTCCGTCCTCCCGGCAGCGTTCGGGGACCTCCTTCGCCGCCATGCCGGCCCTCCCGGCCGTCCGGTCGCGACGGACACCGACTTTCAGGTCGGTTCCGGTGGCTTCAGTAACGTGACCGATCGCCTCGTCGAACGCCGTCTCGTCGAGTCCGGACGTCACCGAGATGGCGTTGTCGCCGCCGATGAAGAACGACAGCGAGTCGTGGGCGTCGAACATGTACTCGAGAAGAGCCGTGTTTCCTCGATCGATCCGTCGAAACACCTCGAACGCGTCGAGCCCGTCGGTGTACCGATCGGTCGCGTCGTTGACGTCGAAGTGGGCGATCCGGACGGCGTCCTGGATTCGTCGGTGTCCCGCCAGGTCGAGGCCGTTCGTGACAGCGATCACGTTGTCGAATCGCGTGGCGAACACGTCGCCGTCGTACTGATCGACGAGCCGGGACAGATCCGCGTGCAGGCGGGTCTGGCGCGTCTGCAGGTCGACTTCCCGTCTGGGTGACGGGGCCACCGTCCACGGTCCGTCGTCGTCGATCTGGATCGACGTGACCCCCGTTTCGGTTCCAGTCACTCGTCCCCGTACCACCGCCACCAGTAAAATCCACCGGCGATAGCGGGTGCGTATCGACGGGAAAGGGTTCGTTACAGGACCACCTGTGGCGGGTGGCGGCTTCGTCCCGCGGATATATGCCGTTCGATACCATATGGCTCGCTCGGAGTAGTCGATCGTGTCCCGACGTTCACCCCGAGCGGACCCGTCTCGCCCGCTGCGCCAGCCGTCGGTGAAACGGGCGCCCGAACGAGTCCGCGAGGAGCGCGTGCTCCGGGAGTGGCTCGAGCGCGAGGCCGACGGCGGAACGCGGATCGTCGATTCCGAGTCCGACCCGCCGAAGACGGCAGTACTCGACGCGCTCCTCGCTGCGAAGCCCGGAGCGGCGGCGTTCGTCTGGCGAGAGCGACCGATTCGGTGGTATCGGCTCGACCTCGACTGGAAGCGGTTCGGCGATCTCCGCCCGGTGGACGGCCCGGACGACCTCCTGTGGCGTGCCGTCTCCACGGACGGCACGCTGTTCGGCGTGGCCGAGCGGGTTCAGGATGAGGGGTTCGGTCCGCTCGAGTCGGCCGGAATCGACGCCGCAGCGATCCGTGCGTACCGCGACAATCTCGCCGCCGGAACGCGGTTCGACCCGCTGGTGGTACGGACCAGACGCGGCGCGACCCCGTGGTACGTCGCCGACGGGAACCACCGGGCGACGGCGGCCGCGTTACAGTCTCTCGAAACCGGCCGGTACCATCCCGTGCCGGCGTACGTCGGCGTGACCGCGAACCCGATCCTCGGACCGATGCTCGACCGGATTCGTGGCCTGGCCCAGCGACTCACCGGACGACAGATCGGCCATCGAACCGATCGGACGCCGTAACCGCTGCCGTCGGCGGCGGTCGCGTCTCGAATCGGGACGCCCTTGGTGGCGACGCCAGCCGTCCGGTGCGACGGCGGACACCGAACCGTTCTACCGGACCCGGGCCTCGACACGCGAACCGATCGCCGTCCCGGCCGTCGAATGGCGGGGCATGCAAGTGCGAACCTTTTGCGCGCTCCGCTCCAATGCCATGATATGCCATACCATTTCGAGTGTCCACGGGACGGTTGTTCCTTCCGACTCCGCTGCGATGCCGACCGGGAGGCGGCGAGGCTCGCACGAGCGCACACTCGCGTCGCACACCACGCCCGAATCGCTCCGGCCGACCTCGACCGGTGGCTCGAGCGGATCGAGGCCGCCTGACCTGGACGCGCCTGGAATTCGGCAAACAACTAAGTGAGTTCGAAAGCGTGGTGAAAGTGATGGCAGACGACCCCGACGGGGGAATGTTGTCGTGGGACGAATCCGTGTTCAAGAACGAGCACGTCTTCGAAATCGACTACGTCCCCGAGACGTTCAAGCACCGCGAGGGCCAGACCCAGAGCCTGACGTACGCGTTGCGCCCGGCGGTTCGTGGGTCGCGGCCGCTGAACGTCATGGTCCGTGGGCCGCCGGGAACCGGGAAAACGACGGCGATACAGAAGTTGTTCGACGAGGTGGGCGCCCAGACGAGCGAGGTTCGGACGATCCGGGTCAACTGTCAGGTCAACGCGACCCGTTACTCGGTGTTCTCGCGGCTGTTCGAGGGGACGTTCGATTACGAACCGCCCTCGTCCGGTATTTCGTTCAAGAAGCTGTTCGGCCAGATCGCCGAGAAACTCGTCGAGGAGGATCGCGTTCTCGTCGTGGCACTCGACGACGTCAACTATCTCTTCTACGAGAACGAAGCCAGTGACACGCTCTATTCGCTGTTGCGCGCCCACGAGGAGTATCCCGGCGCGAAGATCGGCGTCATCGTCGTCTCCTCCGATCCGTCACTGGACGTGATCGACGAACTCGACTCCCGCGTCCAGAGCGTCTTTCGTCCCGAAGACGTCTACTTTCCGGTGTACGACCAGCCGGAGATCGTCGACATTCTCTCCGAGCGGGTCTCACGCGGCTTCCACGACGGCGTCATCGGTCGGGACACGCTCGAGTTCGTCGCGGAACTCACGGCCGACAGCGGCGACCTTCGGGTCGGTATCGATCTGTTGCGCCGGGCCGGACTGAACGCGGAGATGCGGGCCAGCCGCACCGTCGAGCGCCAGGACGTCGAAGAGGCCTACGAGAAATCGAAGTACATCAACCTCTCGCGATCGCTGTCGGGGCTGACCGACACGGAGCGGATGCTCCTCGAGGTGATCGCCGACCACGACGGGGATCAGGCCGGTGCGGTCTACGAAGCCTTCCACGACCGGACCGACCTCGGCTACACGCGCTACTCCGAGATCGTCAACAAACTCGACCAGCTCGGGCTCATCGACGCCGATTACGCCGACGTCGACGGCCGGGGCCGCTCGCGGTCGCTCACGCTGTCCTACGAGAAGGACGCGGTGTTAGAACGACTCGAGTGACCGACCGATCGAACGCTTGCGCGGACGACGGGCTCGAGACTGCTGGTCCGCGTTATACTCCCCATATGAGGACGATTCCGACCGTCGTGACGCCTGCGAGCAGCACCTGTAGGGGGGCGCCGACTCTCACGAAGTCGGAGAATTTGTACCCGCCCGGCCCGTAAACCATCAGGTTCGTCTGGTACCCCACAGGCGTCATGAACGACGTCGCCGACGCGAACAGCACCGACAGGAGAAAGGAAAACGGGTCGGCACCCAGGGATCCCGCGGCGTCGACGGCGACGGGGATCATCAGAACGACCGTTGCGACGGGCGTGATGACGTTCGCGAGCAGGCCCGTCACGATCGCGAACGCGAACAGGACCCCGACGAGGGGGAGGAATTCGGCCGATTCGACCAGCCCGTCGGCGATGAGCAGCGATCCCCCGGTCGCTTCCAGTGCGAGACCCAGCGGGATCACGCCGGCGAGCAGGAACACGATGTTCCACGAGACGGCGTCGTAGGCGTCGGTCGTCGACAGACAGCCGGTCACGACCATGAGAAAGACGCCTGCCAGGGCCGAGATCGCGATGGAAACGAGCCCGAGCGCGGCGGTCCCGACCACCCCGGCCATGATAGCGATCGCCACCGGCGTCTTCGGCGATAGCGGTGCGACCTCGTCGACCCCGCTCTCGAGCAGTCGGTCGACGGCGCCGTCGTCGACGACGACGAAATCCCCGGTTCCGGTGAAGTACTCGAGCGTCTCGGGGAACGTCTGGACCAGCAGGAGGTCGCCGGCTTCGAGCCTGATCTCGTCGAGATCGGTCCGGAGCAACTCGCCGTCGCGGCGGATCGCCAGCACGGTCAGCTGGTAAATCTCTCGGAGGTGCGTCTCGGAGACCGTCTCGCCGACGTACGGCGAGGCTTCCGGGACGACGGCTTTGGCCAACAGATCTTCGCTGGTGCCCTCGTCGAACGTTTCCTCGGTCACCTGTTCCCGGAGGAGCTGGCGCAGCCCCTGATTCTCGACGAAGCGGTTGACCGCCTGTAGATTGCCGTGGACCGTGAGGACGTCGCCCTCCAGAATTCGCCGGTCCGTCTCGACCGCCACGAACGTTTCGCTCACATCCCGCGACGGCTCGTCGAGACCGGCGGCGTCCGGGGCCGACTCTCCGATCTCGCCGCGGCGGAGTCGCTGGTCGGGTCCTGTCCGATCCGGACTCGCGCCGCGACCTCGTTCGCCGCCCTCGCCGAACTCGAACACGCGGTCGTCCTCTCCGACCCGCGCGTCGCGGTCTACTTCTCGCCGGAGTTGGAGGATGCGGACCTTCGCTTCGGTCCCGGCCTCGAGTTCGTCGATGGTCTTTCCGACCGGCGCCGAATCCGCCCTGACGCGGACCTGAGTGAGGTGATCCTCGAGATCGAACTCGTCGACGAGGTCCGCCTCGACCGGGATCCGCGCGGGCGTCAGCCAGCGGCCGACGGTCATGAGGTAGCCGATGCCGACGGCGAAGACGACGATCCCGAGGGGAGCGAACTCGAACATTCCGATCGGCCCGCGATCGAGCAGTTCGGCGGCGAATTCGCTCGCGAGCAGGTTCGTCGACGTCCCGACGAGCGTCAGGGTGCCGCCCAGGATCGCCGCGTACGAGAGGGGCAAGAGCAGTTTCGACGGGGAGACGCCGGCTTTCTCGGCGAGATCGGAGATCATCGGAACGAAGACTGCGACGACGGGCGTGTTGTTGATGAACCCCGCGACCGGCCCCGCCGTGGCGACCGTCGCCGCGAGCGCACGCGCCTCGTTGCCCTTCGCGAACGCGGCGAGCGAGAGCCCCAGTCTCTGGACGACGCCGGTCTGCTGGATGCCCGCGCTTAGCATGTACATCGCGACGATCGTTACCGTCGCCGTGTTGGCGAACCCGGAGATCGCTGCCCGATGACCGACGCCCGTTAGCGGTTCTAGCACCGCGAGCGAGACCATGATCCCGATCGCCGTCACGTCGTTCGGAATGGCCTCCGACACGAACAGGACGAGGGCGACGGCGACGAGTCCGAACACCACGGGCGCACCGCCCGATAACTCGGCACCGATCATCGCGCGCAGTCCATCTCCCGTTTGCTCATGAGTCGTGTATGTGTGCTATAGCTAGATTTATGTTTCGAGCACACTCGGCTCGTCGATCGGTGGCGTCGATCGGGCCGGGCGCGAATCGACCGGTCGCCGTTCGCGGGACCGATACCCGGTATCTCGGCGCGAAGCGCCTCGGCTCTCGGTTCGGATGCGGGTACCTCCACCCGGGCGAGACCGGAGGCCGGGGCGAACGCGCGACGATCGGTCCGTCTCCGAGAGGGGATCTCGTCCCGTCACCCACCGATGCCGATCCCGCGCGTCCGCGTCGGGGCCGAGATCGGCGGTCGGGCTGAAAAAAGCGGTCGCAGCGTCTCCGCCGTCGGTTCGGCTCTCAGGCTTGATCGAGGCTTTCCCGATAGTCCTCCGCCGCCTCGATGGCCGATTCGAGTTTCGCTTCCGTGTCGCCGCCGGCCCGCTCGCGGGCTTGCCGGAGCGCGTTGAGGTGCGTGTCGAGGACGGCGTGATCCGCGACCGTCTCGTCGCGGGCGATTTCCTCGAACTCACGTGCGGTCTCCCGGAGGGTATCGCGTAGATCGCCGTCGGCCGTTTCCGCGGCGTCCTCGAGGTCGCTGCTGGCTTGCTGGAGGCCCTGCGTCATATCGGGCCAACGGCGACGGCCCGCATAACTGTTGGCCGGGCAGCGGCAACGTTCGACCGCCGTTCGCTCGGAAAGCGACTCGTACACGGGACTACGGTCGACCTACAGCGGTGTGTCGGGACCTCCCGTCACGTGACGATTCGTGTAGGGGCCGTATTCGTAACAGAGACGATCTGTACCCCGCGACTTCGGCCAGAAATACCTGACCGACACGTGATACTGACTGGCTCCTTTTTCATGTCGCGGGCCGCCTTCCCGACCGTGCCATGCAAGTATCACGACGCACTGCGATGAAAGCCATGGGTGCTGCCGGTGGACTGACTGCGGCGAGCGGTGTCGCGATGGCCGTCGGCGAACACCCGGACGACGAGCGGTCGAAGCCCGACGAGAAATCGATGAGCGACGAGAAACCAGCCGAGCCCCCGGGTGCGGCCGTTCGCGTCGCACACTTCTCCCCGGACGCGCCGAACGTCGACGTCTACGTCGACGGCAACCAGGTTCTCTCGAACGTCGCCTACGGTGACGTATCCCCGTACCTCGAGATCGAACCGGGCACCTACACGGTGAAGATCACGGCGGCCGGTGATCCGGGAACCGTCGCGTTCGAGGGCGACGTCACGCTGCAGCCCGCGTTCTACACCATCGCGGCCATCGGCGAACTCGGCGCGAGCTCGTTCGAGCCGCTCGTCCTGCTCGACGCCGGCTCGGCGCTCGCTCGAGTGGTTCACACGGTGCCCGACGCGCCAACCGTCGACATCTACGTGGAAGACGAACTCCTCTTCGAGGGCCTGTCGTTCGGCGAGTCGACCGACTACACCGCCCTTCCCGCGGGCACCTTCACCGTCTCGATCCGACCGGCTGGAGATCCCGAGACGACGCTCCTGTCGTACGAGGCCACGCGCGAAATCGGCGTCGCGTACTCCGCGTTTGCGATCGGCTACGCCGACCCACCGGCGGGGACGGAGGGCCGAGAATTCACCGTGAAACGGGTGGAAGACGGTCCGATGGGCGAGCAAATGAAAAAGTAAGGTTCGATTCGCCCCTGTCAACGAGGACCGCGGACAGCCGTCGGGAACTCGGCCGCCGACTTTCTGCCCGACCTCGCGTTCCCGACGCGTGGAGTGACGTTCTGGTCGGTAGACGGGCCTCTGGGAGGCGTACGGAATTCGTGAGTGGCACTTCGACCCGGCATGCGTGTGGGTAAAGTGCCTCCAACACCTGCATCGGACAATGAGCGAGAGTCGAGGCCCGCTGCAACCGGACCGTCCCGACGTCGACCTGTCATTCGAGGTCGACGCCCCGTTCGAGCCGGCGGGAGACCAGCCGGAGGCCATCGAGCGACTGGCCGACGGGTTCCGGTCGGGGATGGACAGACAGACCCTGCTCGGCGTGACCGGATCGGGGAAGACGAACACCGTCTCGTGGGTGGTAGAGGAAATCGAGAAGCCGACGCTCGTGATCGCCCACAACAAGACGCTGGCGGCCCAGCTCTACGAGGAGTTTCGGAACCTCTTCCCGGACAACGCCGTCGAGTACTTCGTCTCCTACTACGACTACTACCAGCCCGAGGCCTACGTCGAGCAGACCGACACCTACATCGACAAGGACGCCTCGATCAACGACGAAATCGACCGGCTTCGCCACTCCGCGACCCGCTCGCTGCTCACGCGCGAGGACGTGATCGTCGTCGCCTCGGTGTCGGCCATCTACGGTCTCGGCGACCCGCGAAACTACGTCGACATGTCGCTGCGACTCGAGGTCGGCGAGGAGGTCGGCCGCGACGACTTGCTCGCACAGCTCGTCGACCTGAACTACGAGCGCAACGACGTCGACTTCACGCAGGGCACGTTCCGCGTCCGCGGCGACACCATCGAGATATTCCCGATGTACGGCCGCTACGCCGTCCGCGTCGAACTCTGGGGGGACGAGATCGACCGGATGGTCAAGGTCGATCCGCTCGAGGGAACGACCCAGGGCGAGCAGCGGGCCGTCCTGATCCACCCCGCGGAGCACTACTCGATCCCGGAGACGAAACTCGAGCAGGCGATGGACGAGATTCGCGACGACCTGGACTCCCGCATTTCCTACTTCGAGCGCCAGGGTGACCTGATCGCCGCCCAGCGCATCGAGGAGCGAACGACGTTCGACCTCGAGATGATGCAGGAGACGGGCTACTGTTCGGGCATCGAGAACTACTCGGTCTACCTCTCCGACCGGGAGTCCGGCGACGCGCCGTACACGCTGCTCGATTACTTCCCCGACGACTTCCTCACCGTGGTCGACGAGTCACACGTTACGCTGCCCCAGGTTCGCGGACAGTACGCCGGCGACAAGTCCCGCAAGGATTCGCTGGTCGAGAATGGGTTCCGGCTTCCCACGGCGTACGACAACCGCCCGCTCACCTTCGAGGAGTTCGACGAGAAGACCGACCAGACGCTGTACGTCAGCGCGACGCCGGGGGACTACGAGCGCGAGGAGAGCGACCGGATCGTCGAACAGATCGTTCGCCCGACCCACCTCGTCGACCCGAAGGTCGAGGTCTCGCCCGCGACGGGGCAAGTCGAGGACCTCATGGACCGCATCGACGACCGGATCGACCGTGACGAGCGGACTCTCGTCACCACCCTCACGAAGCGCATGGCGGAGGACCTGACGGAGTACCTGGAGGAGGCCGGGATCGACGTGGCGTATATGCACGACGAGACGGACACCTTGGAGCGCCACGAGATCATCCGCTCGCTTCGCCTCGGGGAGATCGACGTCCTCGTGGGAATCAACCTCTTGCGGGAGGGGCTGGACATCCCGGAGGTCTCGCTCGTGGCGATCTTAGACGCCGACCAGGAGGGGTTCCTCAGGTCGGAGACGACCCTCGTCCAGACGATGGGACGAGCCGCGCGAAACGTCCACGGTGAGGTCGTTTTGTACGCCGACGATCCCTCGAACGCGATGGACTCCGCCATCGAGGAGACCCAGCGCCGCCGCCGAATCCAGCAGGAGTTCAACGCGGAACACGGTCACGAACCCACGACGATCGAGAAGGACGTCGGCGAAACCAATCTGCCGGGCAGCAAGACCGACACCAGCGAGGTCTCCGGCCGCGAACTCGCCGACGAAGACGAGGCCGCGCGCTACGTCGACGACCTCGAAGAGCGGATGCAGGAGGCCGCGAGCAACCTCGAGTTCGAGTTAGCCGCGGACATCCGAGATCGGATTCGGGAAGTGAGAGACGAGTTCGAACTGGGGGGCGGCGAGGACGAGGGGATCGCGCCGCCGACCGAGGAGTTCTGAGTGCGACCGGGGTCTTCGCCCCGTTTTCGCCGCGCGCCGGATATCGGATCGGCCGATCGATCAGAGCACGCCGAACCCGAACTCGGCCATTCCGAAGACGGGTCCCCACAGCAGGTTGAGCGCGACGCCGACGACGACCGCGGGCAGGAAGTTGTAGACCGTCGCGACGAGGGCGGCCCTGGCGTCGACCGCCAGGAGGGGAAAGAGCGCGTCGCCGTCCTGGGCGATCGCGTTGGCGGTCAGCGCGGAGAATGGGAGGCCACCCTCGGCGTAGACGCTGGCCAGCAGGATCTGGGGGCCACAGCCGGGGATCAACCCGACTGCCGCGCCGCCGATGGGCGCCAGCGCACCCGCCGCCGCGGCGAGGGTGGCGACGTTCACCCCGGTGAAGAGGACGGCGTATTCGTAGACGAGGAAGGCCGCGAGGACCCAGACGGTGACGAAACTGGTCTCCATCGCCGCGTGCGTGAGCGCGTCGTAGGCCGACCCGAACGAATCTCGAGCGCGGGCGATCGTCCCTTCGCCGACGTAGTGGCGGCCGACGGCGTAGAGGTACAACGAGAGCACCGCGCCGACGATGCCGACGACCGTAAAGAGGCCATCGAAGCCGACGCCGAGCGTGAGCGCGACTTCGGGCCCGCCTCGGAGCAAGTAGATCGTCCCGAAGAACAGGCCGGCGATAGCGGTCCCCCACCACGCGACGTGTGCGAGGTGGGAGAACGGGGTGAGCACTCGAGAGCGGCGATCCGGCCCCGCTGCGTGGGCGTGCGTGGGCGCCGGCCCCCCGTAATCGTGGGCGGGATTCGGTCCGACGCCGCCGTCGACGACGGTGCCGCCGTCGGGCGTCGCGGCGGGCGAGAGTCGCGCCACTGCGGCGTCGACGCGGGAGACGCCCAGGCCGACCGAGTCGACGAGGTAGCCGGTCGCGACCGAGGCGGCGAAGGCGATGGCGTACGCGTAGAGCGCGGCCTCCGGTGCGAGCGCGAGAATAACGAACGCCGAGTCGCCAGCGGTCGCACCGAGCGTCGCGACGACCGTCCCGAAACTGACCGTCCCGCGGACGTACAGGGGCATGACGACGATCGCACCGCCACACCCGGGGGTCAACCCGAGAACGCCGCCGAACAACACCTGCAGTCGCTCGTTGTCTTCGATGGCGCCGATTACGGCGCCGCCGGTCTTGTACTGGAGCAGTCCGAACGCCAGGACCGTAATCGCGACGAACGCACTGACCTGTACGTAGCCGTCTCGGAGCGACGCGAGGAGAACCTCGAGAACCTCGTTCACGGAACATCACCCGTGCGTCGGAGATCGGCAGTCCGTAGATTAGACATCTCTAAAAATAGGTTTAGCATCATAGGGTAAATAGTTGCTGGTGGCGGTCACCCGCCACGTCGCTCACGAAGGGCCTCGGGGGTCGACTCGAGACACGAGACGCGTTCGAAACGCCGGCTCGTCAGCGGTGCACGAGGGTCCCACCGGCCGTGGTGGATCGCACGCAGTCCGGTCGTTCGACTCGCAGGGGTCCGCGCTGTCGGATCGCTGTCGGACGGCCGTCGGTCCGCGCTACTCGTGTTCGTGTTCGTCCCGCAGGTGTTCGATCGCGTGGAGTTCGACGACCGGGAAGATCTTGGCGACGGTGAGGAAGATCAGACAGACCATCCCGATCGTCCCGGTGATCGAGGCGAGCTCGATCAAACTCGGGATGTAGACGCCCGGCACCGCCGCGTAGATGTCGAACGTCGGGTGGAGGAACCCCTCGACGACGAACAGGACCTTCTCGAGGATCGTCGCGGTGAGGACGGCAAGCCCCGAGAGGATGGCTCGTCGCTTGGTGAACAGCGTCGGCCGGATCGCCTGGGCGAAGATGTACGAGAGGGTCACGAAGACCAGCGTCATCGACGTGAGGTAGATCGGATTCGTGGCCCTGGCCAGTGCCGCGATGGTCAGCGGGACCGGCGCCGTGAACAGGCCGGTGATGTTCTGCTGGAGTTGCAGCCACAGGAACAGCAGACAGAAGAAGCCGAGCCAGAGGAGGAGTCCGCGGAAGATGTCGTCGGTGAAGATGTGGTCCCAGTTGTAGGCGCGCCGGAACGCGTACGAGAGGATGATCACGCCGCTGATGGCGGAGGTCAACGCGATGGTAAGGAACTGCGGTCCCTGTACGCCACCGAACCAGGTCGGATAGTTCGGCAACACGGCGAACAGCCACGGGATGACGCCGCCGTGGAGCAAGAGCGGGGCCATGATGATGATCGCGAGGGCGAGCCACCAGACCATCCGTTCGACGACCTGGTCTTCTTTTTCGGTGTAGCCGATCGTCATTATCCGGTAAATCGGATCGAGGCGATCCGGAAGTTGATCGCGCAGCCGGCTCACGTCGTAGCGGAGGGTCAGTCCGAGGTAGGTCGCCGTCAGCACGAAGTAGGCCGTGATGACGGTCACGTCCCACACCAGCGGCGAGTTGTGAACCGTGATGTGGTAGTGGCCGATGACGCTCGTGACCATCCGGTCGGGCCGGCCGAGGTGGACGATGATGTAGAACCCCGCGGCGGAGAGGCCGCTGATGGTCAACAGTTCGGCGAGACGCGCGACGGGCATGTACCGGTCCATCCCGAGCAACCGGACCGCAGCCGAAAGGATGATCCCGCCGTGGGCGATTCCGACCCACCAGATGAACGCCCCGATGTAGATTCCCCACGTGGCACCGCCACCGCTGCCCCAGTCACCGAGAGCGGTGACGACCAGCCCCTCTTCGAGTTGATAGGCCCAGCCGACGAGGAACGCGAGAAGCGCGAGCCCCGCTATCCCGACCATCAGAAAGTACGTTCTCGAGGTCGTTCCGATCGGCCGCAGAATGTCGGCTTCGCTTGGCGTTTTCGTCGCCATTGTGATACACAGGACCACATCATCGGCTCACTTCCGTTCCTGCTATGCACTTGCAAGGTCCGCTTTGGATCGCGCGAAACGAGGTGCGTTTTCCCGGAGGCCGGGGCTCGACGGTCGCTGTCGCGTCGCTATAGTAGTCTTTGAAAGTCAATACACACCCCGATCGCGAATTCGCGGCCAGCGAGTCTTCGCTGGCCGCTTCACTGCGACCGGTGAGTAAATCGTTTCAAAGACTACTAGAGTCGTCGCGTACGCTTGGGAACCCGTCCCCGCCCGCCCGCGGACGACTGGCCGAGGAATTGCCTTCGATCACCCGGGAACGACCTCGAGCGGCCCGGACGTCACAGTTCGAGCGTGTAGACCACTTCTCGGCGCTGCTGGCCGCCGATCTCGACGTCGTCCTCGCCGGTCGGCTCGAAGCCGTGCGTTTCGTAGAACTCCCGACCGCCCTCGTTCGATGCGAGATCGATCGCGCGCATCCGTTTCATGTTGAAGTCGCGGAGGTCTTCGCGGAGCCGTTCGTACAGCGCGGTTCCGATGCCCTCTTTCTGGTGGCGCGGATGAACCGACAGTCGCAGGACGTCGCCTTCCTCCGCCGTGACGACGCCGTGGGAGAACCCGACGATTTCGCCGTCGACCTCGGCGACGAGAAACGCGGTGCCCGCCTTGGACAGGGCCGTTTCGAGCGCCTCGTCCCCGTACCACTCGTCGATCGTTTCGTCGATGGTCTCGGCGTCCAGTTCGTCGTACGTGTCGTGCCAGGTGTCGCGCGCGACCGCCCTGATCCGTTCGCGGTCGTCGTGGGTCGCAGGTCTGATCTCCATACCGGCGGGTACGACATCGAGTGACAAAGTGGTTCCACCGTCTTGGTTAGGGAGTTCGTTCGCCATCGCGACGGGCATCGACGTCGGAACGGACGGGACGCTCTCGATCGCCCGTCCGTTCCCGGTTTCGACCGTTTTTCCGGTCCGTTTCGTCCGTTACAACTCGAGCGTGTAGACCGCCTCGGGGTAATACTCCCCGTCGATTTCGACTTCGCCCTCGTCGGTCTGTTCGAAGCCGAGTCCCTCGTAGAAGGCGCGGCTGGTGTCGTTGAACGCGAAGTCGATCGATCGGACCCGGTCGACGTCGTAGGTCTCGAGTTCGGCGATCAGTCGCTCGTGGAGCGTCGAGCCGACTCCCTCTCCCTGGTGATCCGGGTGGACGTACATGCGGAGGATGTCCGCTTTCTCGCCCTGAGCGACCGCGTGGGTGAAGCCGACGAGGTCGTCGTCTTTCTCCGCGACGAGGACCACCGTTCCGGGAGCCTCGAGGGGCATCGAGTCGTCCGTGTACCAGTTGTCGACGGTCCGGTCGATTACGTCGGCCTCGAGTTCGTCGTACGTGTCGTGCCAGGTGGCGCGGGCGACAGCCGTGATGGGCCCGAAATCGGCGGCTGTTGCGGATCGAACGTTCATACCCGTACTTGCGATGAGAGACTTAAATAACTCGCTGCCGTCCGGGGGACGGATCCGCCGATGCAACGCGACCGAACGGCTCGGCGCGAGCGACGTTCGAGATCCGGTTCCGTCGGTTCGACGGTGCGGTCACTCGCGAACGTCGAACCCCTGATCGCGGAGTAAGTCCGGAACGCGGTCTCGGTGGTCCCCCTGCAGTTCGATGCGGCCCTCGTCGACCGTCCCACCCGTCCCCAGCGACCGTTTCAGATCCGACGCGGTCGATTCGATCTCCGATTTGGGCAAGTCGAACCCTTCGATGATGGTCACCGGTTTGTCGTATCGGCGACTCTCGGTCCGCAGCGACAGCACCTGCTGGGACGTCTCGAGGTCGCCCTGACTGTCCAGTTCCTCGAGGAGATCGTCGAGGTCGTCTTCGTCTGCCATAAGGTGGCATGGGTCGCCACGTGAAATAGGCCTGTCCTTGCTCTCGCAACGGTGGTAGCGTCCGTACGTCGGTTGACAATTCGCGGTTCCGGCACCCACGGCTTCCGGCTCGAGAACAGGCCTTCCGTCCGGTGTCGATGCTCTCGAGTCGTCTCGACGGGTATCGGGGCATCGACGATCGATTTCCGCGGCGGTTCGGTCGCCGGGACGCACGAACGAGTCCGATATCGCGGGTTCGCCGGCGGTAGGGCGCGCAGTTTTCAGGCGTCCTCGTCGTCGAGGTCGTCCGATTCTACGGGCGGACCGAGGTGGGTCGCTGCGAGCACGTTCTGGACGAAGCGCATCCCGGTGGCGATGCCCATCTTCAATCAACGAGGGAACCCCGGCCTTTAGGCCGGGTGGGGAATCGCGTCACTTGACTACGCTGTCCACCGCTCAATCGGCACTGCCGGAATCCAACTCCTTCTGAGCGTGGAGTAGCATTCCTTTCCACGTCAGACCGTGGTGTTTCTTTGTCTCTTTCAGGCTCTCGTACTGCGATTCGTCCTCGAACTCTATTTTGACGTACTTCATGCATGGTGTTACACCAACGTTACGTTTATGTGTGTCGGTCGCCCACCGGGGTAGTGTGTCCGAGACGGTGACAAAGACGCTACAGGCTACGCTCGCTACGCCCACTGCGGGCAAAGAGCAACGCCTACAGCGGCTCTTGGACACCTACCGCGAAGCACTCCACGACGCCTTCGACAATAGAGCCGACACAATGTCTGCCGTCAACGACGTTGTGACGCCCTACGACCTGCCGTACCAAGCCAAAGACGCGCTTAAGTCCTACGTCCCGAAACTCCGTTCGACGTACAACGCCGAGGAGCTGGACGACGAGCATCCGCTTCGACTCGTCAATCGGGCCGCGAAGTTCGACCACTCGGGGGAGCGCGAACACGGTTTTGTCTGGCAGGCCCCGCAACCCGGACGCGGAACGAACTTCTGGATTCCGCTTCGGATTAACCCCGAACAAGAATCTCTGTGGTCCGACCTGCTCGACGGAGATGCGAAGGCAGGCGAGTTGCGGCTACAGCGACACCGCACGTCGTGGGAGTTGCACGTCACCGTCGAATACCCGGTCGAAGAACCGACCGACTCGGACGACCCGACGTACATCGGTTTCGACGTAGGTGAGAGCGCGTTGATTACGGGCTGTGCCCTCAAACGCGACGTACCCCGGGAGCCGATGATGGAGAGTGGCAGTCGGGCGCGACACCTCCGCAAAGAGATGCACACCACGCTCAAGCGGCTTCAAGAACGTGACGCCGCCGAGTGGCGCGTGGACGAACGATTCGACCACTACCAGAACGCCCTGACGGATATTGTCGAGAAGGTGTCTCGGCGGGCCGTCGAATACGCCGAATCCTTCGAGAACCCCGTTATCGTCCTCGAAGACCTGTCGTACATCCGCGAACGGTTGGATTACGGCAAGTTCATCAACCGGCGGCTTCATGCGTGGGCGTTCGCACGGCTACAGGGGCGCATCGAGGACAAGGCGACGGAAGAAGGCATTCCAGTCGAGTACGTCAATGCAGCGTACACCTCGCAGACGTGCCACGCTTGCGGTCGTCTCGGTCGGCGGAGTCAGCAAGCGGAGTTCGTGTGTCCGCACGACGATTGCCACGTGTCGGAGTTCCAAGCAGACATCAACGCGGCGGCGAATATCGCCAGTCGCGCAGACCCGTGGGGAGAGAGCGTTCCTTGGGAGCCGGAACGCGATGACTCGCCTCGGGATGGGAGCGCCTGTGACAGCGCCACAGTCCACCGGGAGACGAGCGAGAACCCCTCGCAGATGACGCTCTCGGCATACTCGGACTGAAACCGGCCAAGACGGATTCCCCTTGTAGGGGAAGCCCCGCCGTTCACGGCGGGGAGGATGTCACCAGACTGTCCATCATCGACTGCTGGGTCGCTTCGCCCGGATAGATCCAATGTTCCAACTGGAGCGTTTCGGCGTTCCGGAGGTCACACGCTTCCCCCTCCTCGTCGAGGAACGTGTAGAAGCCGGGCGTCGACGCGAGCACCGGCCCGATCTGGCCCAACAGCTCCGCGCGCGATTCGTCTTCGCGAACGAGCCGCTTGGCCCGTTCCGTGTCGAACGCGCTGCGCCCGACGACCCTGATCGGCCCCCGCTTTTCTTCTTTGATGAGGTGTATCGGCAGCCGTGAGAGGGTCACCTGGAGATTGAACTCCGTCTCCTCCTGGGAGTGGGACGTGATGTCCCGGACGGCGTTCTGGTCGAGCCACCAGCGAACCTGTTCGACACTCACGTGAGTCGGCATGCTTCGACTCCGATTCCGGGATAAAAAAGGTCTGAGCCGGCAACAGCCGACACGTTCGGCCGGTCACACCAGCGGACTGGCGAGATCGAGGGGCGTCGCGGCCGTCGAACGGCTTTCGGGATGGCCGCGATCGCCACGCGCCCGTATTCGACGCGGCCAGCATTCCCCTGGCTGCTTCGAGCGCGCTCGTCGGTTTCGGCGCGTCTGCGCGTCGGCGATCCGTCTCGAGGCCTTTTCAGAGGCGCGACTTGATCGTTTCCGCCGTCTTCGCGCCGATTCCCTCGACGCTCTGGAGATCCTCGAGGCTCGCTTCGCGGACGTTTTCGACGCTTCCGAAGCGACCGAGGAGCCGCTTTCGGGTTTCGGGACCCACTCCGTGGACGTCGTCTAACACCGTCTTGACCTCGTCCCGGACGGTCTGGTGGTACTGCACTGCGAAACGGTGGGCCTCGTCTCGCACGCGCTGGAGGAGGTGCAGATGCGGCGCGTCGCTCGGCCAGGAGAATTCCCGGTCCGGGGTGATCACCCGCTCCTCTGCTTTGGCCAGTGCGACCGCCGGAACGTCCCAGCCGACTGCTGAAAGCGCGTCGCGGGCGGCCGCGAGTTGTCCCTCGCCGCCGTCGATCAGTATCAGATCGGGGTCGGGCCGGTCGTCACGCCCCTCGATGGCGCGGCGTGCGCGCCACTCGAGGAGGGCGCGCATGTTGTCGTAGTCGTCGTTCTGATCGGTGAGCTTCTTTCGCCGGTAGTCGGCCGTTTCGGCGCTCCCGTCGACGAAGGTGACGTCGCTCCCGACCGCCGACTTGCCCTGGGCGTGGCTCACGTCGAAGCCCTCGATCCGCCCGGCCGCCTCGAGTTCGAGGGCGTCCGCGAGCATCCCGCACTCGTCGCGCCGACCCACGTTTCGCCGGGCGTTCTTCAGCGCGAGTTCGACCAGTTTGGCCTCCCGTCCCGCTCCCGGGACGCGGACGGCGACGCCTTCGGCCTCGAGCCAGGCCGCGACTTCTCCGTCCCCGTGGCGTTCCGGTAACAGGAGCGCATCCGGGAGTTCGCGTTCGGCGTAGTACTGGACGAGGAAGGCCGCCAGAACGGCCGGGACGCCGTCCGAATCACTCTCGGCGTCGACTCCAGCGGACCCGGGCGCCTCGAGCGTGTGCCGATCGCGCCCGACCAGTTTGCCGTCTTCCGCGCGGAGGCGGGCGACGGTCGCGTCCTCGCCTTCGATTGCGACCCCGAGGACGTCGACGGCCCGCTCGTCGCCGGCCGACTGGACCGCCTCGCCGCCCTCGCCGTGGAAGGCTTCGACGGTCTCGAGGCGGTCCCGCAGATTCGCCGCGCGCTCGAAGTGTTGCTCCCGCGCGGCGGCGTCCATCTCCCGGCGCAGCGGATCTGCGAGAATGCCCGTCTCGCCCTCCAGAAACCGCTCGACGGCGGCGACGTCCTCGCCGTAGCTCTCGAGGTCGATCTCGCCGGTGCAGGGCGCCGTGCAAAGCCCCATCTCGTAGTCGAGACAGGGACGGTCACGGCCGGCGTACTTGTGATCGGAACACCCGCGGACGCCGTAAGTCTCTCGCAGCGCCTTCACGACGGTTTCGACCTGGCCCTTGTTCGTGTAGGGGCCGAAGACGGTCGGCTCGCTCGCGGTACCGCCGTCTTTTCGCGGGCGCTGCCCGCTCGAAGGGTTCGCGGAACGGCGTTTCGGGCTACCCGCGCTCGAGGCGCCGTGAGTCTCGCCGTCCGGGTCGCGCGTAATCTCGATCCGAGGGGCGTCGTGGGCCGTCACCTGGACCATCGGATAGGACTTGTCGTCCTTGAGTCGGACGTTGTACCGGGGCTGGTGGCGCTTGATCAGGTTCGCCTCGAGCAACAGCGCCTGGGTCTCCGTGTCGGTGACGGCGATCTCGATTCCGTCGGCGCGGTCGACCATCCGGCGAATCCGCGCACTTCGCGGATCGGCGTAGGAGCGGACCCGGTCCCGGAGATCGACTGCCTTTCCGACGTAGAGCGTCGTTTCGTCCTCGCGGAACTGATAGACGCCCGGCTCGCGGGGCAACGATCCCGCACGCTCGCGAACCCCATCGTCGTTCATCGGCGGGTCTAGAACGTCGGCGGGTTTCAGCCTGACTCCTCGTCTCCTAACCACTCCGCACCGGGCCGATCGGTTTGCTCCCGGTCATCGCCACGACGGTCGCTCTCGAGTCGCGTCTCGCCGTCGTCGACGCCGGTACGATCTTCCTCCGGTGTCCGTCCCTCGGGCGTCGACCCCGGCCGAATCGCGGCCTCGAGGTCGGCGACGAGGTCGGCCTCGAGAGCGGCGCCACCGACGGGCACCACGAGGTCGTCGTCGCCGCGTATTCGGAGGACGAGCCGGTGCGATCGCGAGCGGACGTAGCGGACGACGAACGCGGTCGCGACGGCGAACGCCAGGCCGCCGCTCAGGAGAATGGCCCAGTCGAGTATCAGAAGCGCCGTTTCGATCGCGGAGAGCGCGCCGTTCACGAGATTCTCGACGGCGTTCGCTCCCGGGAGCGAGTCGGCACCCTGCAACTCGAATCCCGGGACGTATTCGGTGAATCTGATGGCCCTCGCCGTCTCCACTAATCCGATCCCGACGACGGCTGCGCCGAGCCCCCAGACGAGCTGGCTCAGTCGTTCGGCCGTCTCGACGCGGACGGTCCCCACGTTCGGCCGATCGACGTGGCGAAAGCGTGGCCCGTCCGACTCGGGCGTAAACGTCATCACGCGACGGTTCGTGACGACGATCGTCGCATCCTCGAGGTCGACGCGTCGTTCGACGGTCTCCCCGTCGTCGCAGAGCTGGTCGACGTGTTCGGTCCAGCGGTCGACGCACTCCCCTGTCGTCTCGGCCATCGGTGCTCGTCGTCACTGGTCCGACGTCGATCCCCAAGTACGTCGGGGCTCGTTCGCACGAGTAGGGGGTGCATAGCAGGGGGACGGTGTCCGGCAGATCGTACCGACGCGGCGCAGTTTCGGTGACCGAACTCGAGCAGGTGGCCGACGGTGAGACTCGAAGCCGGTACGCCGCGGAAGTCGAGCGGACCGCATGCCGGTCCGATCCGAACGATCCGATTTAGATCTCCACCAACCGTTAGATCGCTGAAATGACGGTACGAACGGTTCAACGGGCGAAAAACGATGGTTTCAGACCCGCTAGTGATGTCAAAAACCTTATCGGGCAACGCTACGATCGTACGGGCATGCCAGCTATCACAGTCGACAACCTGACCAAATCGTTCGGTCAGACCCTCGCACTGGACGACCTCTCCTTCCAGGTCGAAGAGGGTGAAGTGTTCGGCTTCCTTGGTCCCAACGGTGCCGGCAAGTCGACGACGATCAACATCGTCCTGGATTTCGCCCGCCCGACCGATGGCTCGGTTAGCGTCCTCGGCATGGATGCCCAGCAGCACAGCCGAGACATCCGGCAGCGAACCGGCGTCCTCCCCGAAGGTGTCGAAACCTACGGCCGCCTGACCGCCCGCCAGCACCTCGAGTTCGCGATCGACTCCAAGAACGCCGACAACGATCCCGAAACGCTGCTCGAGCGCGTGGGCCTCGCGGACGCGATCGACAGGAAAGCCGGCGGCTTCTCGAAGGGGATGTCCCAGCGGCTCATGCTCGCGATGGCGCTGGTCGGCGAACCCGATCTGCTCATCCTGGACGAGCCCTCCACCGGACTCGACCCGAACGGCGCCCGCGAGATGCGCGATCTCGTCCGCGAAGAGAACGAGCGCGGCGCGACCGTCTTTTTCTCGAGCCATATCATGGAGCAAGTCGAGGCGGTCTGTGACCGCGTCGGCATCCTCCGCGACGGCGAGATGGTCGCCGTCGATTCCGTCGAGGGACTGCGCGACTCCGTCTCGGGCGGCACGTCCCTGCGCGTCACCGTCGACCGGATCGACCAGGACGCCCTCGAAGCCGTTCGCTCGCTCCAGGACGTGACGCGCGCCACCGTCGAGGACGAGGACCCGCCGACGATCGTCGTCGCCGTCGACGGTTCGAAGACCGCCGTCCTCTCGACGCTCGAGGACCACGGCATCGAAGTCGAAGACTTCCAGACGACCGAAGCCTCGCTCGAGGACGTCTTCCAATCATACACGACCGGCGCGAAGACGGGGGTGCACGCGCGATGAGTACCGACACCGGAACCGTGGGCGAGTCCTCGGGCGGCGGATCGGCCTCGAGTTCGATCCATCCCGGAAGCATCTTCGCGGTCGCGAAGAAGGACTTTCAGGATTCGGTTCGCTCGTGGCTGTTCTGGGGGCTGAGCGCGCTTTTCTTCCTCTTACTGGTCGGCATCGCGGGAGCGCTGTCGTACTTCGGCGAGGATATCGCAGCGCAGGGAGCGACGACCGATATGCTCGTCGTCCTCGTCAGCCAGGTCACCAAGTGGATCGTGCCGCTGATTGCGCTGATTCTGGGCTGGAAGTCGATTGCCGGTGAGCGCGAGTCCGGAAGTATCAAAATCCTCCTTTCGCTCCCCCACTCGCGAAAGGACGTCGTTATCGGAAAACTACTCGGCCGCTCGGCCGTGCTGTCGATATCGCTGACCGTGGGATTCGCCCTCGCCGCAGTCATCGTTGCGGCGTTTCTCGGCGGTTTCGATTTCGTCGACTACGCCGGTTTGCTCGCCATGTCGATCATATACGGTATCGCCTACACGACCCTCGCCGTTTCGCTCTCGTCGCTGACGCGTTCGACGACCATCGCTGGCGCCGCGATGTTCTGCGTGTTCTTGGTCTTCTACGGCCTCTGGAACGGACTCGGAACTGTCTTCAGGATGCTCGGCCAGCGCGAGTTCCTCTTCTTCGATACCGTGACCTACACGCGGGAGTTTCAGGGACGACAAGTGACCGTCGAACGCCGGCAGGACTGGACGTACTTCATCACGAACCTGGATCCCGGCCAGGCCTACAACAGGGGCTTGACGCTTCTCACGGACGTCGATCTGCTCGAACAGGGTTCGAACTTTAGCGCACAGATGTTCGGCGGCGAGTTGCCGATCTACCTGCAAGACTGGTTCTCCTTCATGATCCTGCTGTTCTGGATCATCGTGCCGCTGGCGATCGCGCTTTTCCGGTTCGATCGCGTCGACATCTAAATCGGCGCGTCACGTCCGATTCGGGTACCGGTTTCGGTCACTCTCGTCGCTTTTCTATCGGGGTACCAGTTTACGGCACCGCCCGTCGTACGCGCTGCCGTGACCGACTGCATCTTCTACGGCGGTAAGGGCGGCGTCGGCAAGACGACCTGCGCGGCGGCGACCGGCCTCTCGCTGGCGGCCGCCGGCCGGGAGACCCTCGTCGTCTCGACCGATCCGGCCCACTCGCTGGCCGACTCGTTCGAGACGGATCTCGGGCCGGACCCGACCGAACTCGAGCCACCACACCCGCTCGAGTCCGATTCTGATGCCGACCGCCCCGGCGGCCTCTGGGCGGTCGAGATCGACCCCGAAACGCGAAAGGAGCGCTACGAGAAACTCGCGCGGGCGCTGGCCAAAGACCTCCGCGGCGCCGGGATCAGCCTCTCGGACGACGAGATCGAGCGGTTCTTCGCGGGCGGCGTGCCGGCCGGGAGCGACGAAATCGCGGCGCTGGATCTGCTGGTCGAGTACGTCGACTCGGGCGAGTGGGAGACCATCGTCTTCGACACCGCACCGACGGGCCACACGTTGCGGCTGTTCGACATGCCCGAGGTGATGGGCCTGGCGCTCGAGACGGCCCAGTCGCTGCGCGGGCAGGTTCGGCGGATCGGATCGGCCGCCCGAACGGCGTTTCTCGGGCCGATCTCGGTGATGACCGGCGACCGTGACGAGGCGGACGACCTCGCGGCGTTTCAGGCTCGTCTCGAGCGGGCTCGCGACCTCCTCGTCGATCCCGAGCGGACCGAGTTCCGCGTCGTGCTCATCCCGGAGTCGATGGCCATCGCCGAGACGGAACGGCTGGTCGAGCGACTCCGCGAGGCGGACGTGCCGGTCGAGCGACTGGTCGTCAATCGGGTCCTCGAGGGCCCCCACGAGGGGTGTCCGCGCTGTCGGTCGCGCAAACAGCGCCACGAGGAACGACTGGCCGAGATCCGCACCACGTTTCCGAATCTCGACGTGGTGACGGTGCCCGACCTCGAGGGGGAAGCACAGGGGCGCGAGCCGCTCGCGGTGATCGCCGACCGGCTCCCGAACTGAAGCGCAGGGCCGAGGGGGGCGACCGCTGCACTTATACTGTTGTAAAACTTACATTATGGCATGTCACTTTCGTTCGGCCGAAGTTCGTCCCCGCTCGTGACGGCGATCGGCGTGGCGTTTGCCCTCGTCGCGATCATCGGAACCCAGGTTCTCGGCTGGGAGTGGGGTTCGGGACAACTCGTTCCGACGATTCTCGGAGTCGTCGCCGCCATACTCGCAATCTTCGTGGTCCTCTCCCGCAGAGGGTAGGACCGTCGGTCGTCGATTTCCGCGCCGCGGGTTCGAATCGCGTTCGTCCGTCGCGGGCCACGACGTCCGCTCGCTCACTCGGTGCGGCGAGGACCACCGCGTGTCGATCCCACGCTGCCGACCCCGGAACGATGACCGGATCTCTCCGTTGCGACTTACTGATTACAATCTGACACTAGCCACGAAGCTTATGTCGGTTTCATGGCTGTTACTCGCTGTAGCTGGCACGCTACTGATCCACGTGAAGCGCCTCGAGAAGTACCTGGGACGACTGTACCGAAAGAAACCGGCGGAGCGGATTTATCGCTGCTCGAACTGCGGGTGTACGTACGAGACGAAAAATACGACCTGTCGGGAGTGCTGGAACGAACGGCTCGTCCGAATCGAGTGATCCGGTCGCACCCGTCCGGTTGGGATACGTTTTGTGGATGCAAACCGCTCGCGTCCGCGGATCGGTGAGTCTCACTCGAGGTCGATCGCCTCGTCTTCGAGCAGCGCTCGGAACTCGTCCTCGTCGATGATGGGAACGTCGTTGGCGTCGGCGTCCTCGCGTTTCGTCGTGCCGGGATCGTCGCCGACGACGAGGTAGTCCGTATTGCCCGAGACGCTGCTCGTCGCGTTCGCGCCGTGGGATTGGACGAGCTCCTGGGCGTCGCTTCTGGTCACGTCCTCGAGCGAGCCGGTAAAGACGAACGTGAGCCCCTCGAGTTCGTCGCCACCGGCGGCGGCATCGGCTTCCTGCGGAGAGACGTGATCGAGGACGTCGTCGACCACGGTGGTGTTGGCCTCGCTGGTGAAGAAGTCGTGGATCGTCTCGGCGACCGTTTCGCCGACGTCGCTGACCCCCTCGAGTCGCTCGGGCTCGGTTTCTGCGACCTCGCGGAAGGCGTCGAACGTGGCGAACTCGCGGGCCAGTTCGCGGGCCGTCGTCGGGCCGACGTGGGGGATCCCCAGAGCGGAGACGAAGTCCGAGAGCGGCGGCTCGCGGCTGGCATCGATCTCCGCGAGCAGGTTTTCGGCGCTGGTTTCGCCCCACCCTTCGAGGTCGGTGAGCTCCTCTTCGTCGAGTTCGTAGAGATCCGCGACTGTCGTGAGCAATCCGGCGTCGACGAGTTGACGGACGCTCTCCTCGCCGAGGCCCTCCAGGTCGAGACCGTCGTCGCCCGCATAGTACTCGATCGATCGGCGGAGCTGGGCCTCACATCCCAGCCCGCCGGTACAGAACGCGATCGGGCCGTCGCGCTCGACGGGACTGTCACAGACGGGACACGCGTCGGGCATCTCGTAGTGCCCCTCGCTTCCTTTCTCGACGACTTCTTCGACGTAGGGAATAACGTCGCCAGCGCGCTGGACGCGGACGGTATCGCCGACGTTGACGTTCTTTTCGGCGATCTCCTCGGGGTTGTGGAGGCTGGCCCGCGACACGGTGACCCCGCCGACGTCGACGGGCTCGAGCAGGGCGACGGGGGTGAGACGCCCGGTTCGACCGACCTGGACCGCCACGTCGGCGATCCTCGTTACCTCGGCCCGGGCCGGGAATTTGTAGGCGAACGCCCACCGGTCGTGGCGGGCCGTCCGGCCGAGTTCCTCCCGGGCGTCTCGCGAATCGACCTTGAGCACGACGCCGTCGATTTCGTAGTCGAGGTCGTCGCGGATCTCGAGCAGTCGGTCGCGGTAGTCGATGGCGCCGTCGACGTCGTCGACCAGTTCGACGCGATCGTTCGTTCGCAAGCCGTACTCGGGAAACCGTTCGAGCTCCGCCCAGTGAGATTCCTCGAGGTCGCTGGCGTCGAGGACGTCGAAGAAGAAGACCTCGAGGGGGCGCTCCGCGACGACCGACGGGTCGAGCTGCCGGATCGTTCCGGCGGTGGCGTTGCGCGGGTTCGCGAACGCCTCGTCGCCGCGCTCGATGCGCTCGCGGTTGTGCTCCTGAAACGCGTCTTTGGGCATGTAGACCTCGCCGCGCACCGCGAGGAAGTCCGGATAGTCCCCGTGGAGACGCTGCGGGACGGAGCCGATGGTGCGAGCGTTGCGGGTCACGTCGTCGCCCTCCCGGCCGTCCCCGCGGGTGACCGCGCGCTCGAGGCGGCCGTCCTCGTAGACGAACTCCATGGAGACCCCGTCGAACTTGGGTTCGCAGACGTACCTCACGGCTCCGGCTTCCCGCTCGACCCTGTCGCCGAACTCCCGGACGTCCTCGGCCTCGCCGCTCTGATCGATCGAGAGCAGCGGCGCGACGTGGGAGACCGTCTCGAACTCCTCGAGCGGTTCCCCCCCGACGCTCCGCGTTGGGCTGTCGGGATGGGTGAGGTCGAAGGCCTCTTCGAGCTCGCGCAGCCGGGCGAACAGGGCGTCGTAGGTTCGATCGGCGATCAGCGGCTCGCTCTCGACGTAATACCGGCGGTCGTGCTCGCGGATGGCCTCGCGGAGCAGTTCCACGTGCCGCTCGGCCTGGTCCTCGGAGAGGTCCCCGATCGGCGCGAAGTCCGTCGGCGGATTTCGGAGATACGGGTTCTCTTCGTCCTCGTCGGCTGCTGCCATTGCTCGAGGGTAGCCGCCTGGACCCGTTAACGTTACTGACTGTGTTTCGAGCGCGCTTCCCCGCCGTCGTCTCGAGCCCGTCGCGTCCCGTCACTTCCACGGGTTGTCGACCAGTTCGGTGTGCACGCTCGAGCCGACGGCGATCCGACAGTCGACTCGCGGCGAGGCGAGACACAGGAGCACGTAGCCGTCGTCCCGGTGTCGATCTTTCAGGGCTCGCGGTTGCTGGCGGTACTCGAACGCGTCCTCGACGTCGACCGCTCCTCGGTCGTCGTCACCGTCGGGTGCGTCCGGCTCGTCGACCTCGAGCAGCCGACCCGTACACGTCGCACAGGCGCCGATGCGACAGCCGAACGGAAGCGCGATGTCCGCACACGTGGCGGCCTCGAGGACCGTCTGGTCCTCGCGGACGTCGATCGTCCGCGTCCGACCGTCGGGCCACTCGAGGCGGACGTCGTGGCTCGATGAGTGCGTCGTCCGGGCCATCACTGCCAGACGTCGCTCGTACAGTCCCCGTCGGGCCACCGGATTTCGTGGGCGCGGGCCGGTCCCGCCGGGCAGTCGCCCCAGTCGACGAGGAAGTCCTCGTCGAGTTCGAGGGTGCCCGCTCTGGGATCGACGTCGGCTTTGAGCATCACCGATCCCCGCTCGCCCTCCTCCGGGTAGAACTCCTCGTCCCACGAGGAGAACAGCGACGTCGTCCAGTAGAGGCGCTCACCGTCGAGCGAGAGCTGCAGCATCTGCGGTCCGGCCGCCAGCTCGCGGCCCTGTACCTCCCGGATCTCGCCGAACGTGCCGCCGACCGAGAGCGAGTCGGCCCGCCGCGGGTTCGACGGGTCCGAGACGTCGTACATCCAGACCTCGCCGTGGAGCCAGTTCGAGCCGAACAGGTAGCGATCGTCCATCGAAAGCAGGATGTCGGTCGGCAGCGCTGGCACCGGCATGTCCCAGTCCGGATGCTCGCGGCTCTCGAAATCGATCACCTTCTCGGCGCGGTACTCGCCCGCACCGCCGTTCGCACCGGCGTCTCGCCAGAAGTGAAAGACGTTCGACGAGAGCGCGGCCCCCACGAACCCGTGGGTCGACTCGGGCGTGTGGAGGAATCGCACCTCGAGCGGGATCAGTCCCTCCTCGCCGAGATCGATCGTCTGCTCGACGGTCCCGGCCTCCCAGTCCCAGAAGTGGAGCTTCCGTCCGTACTTTCCGGCCTCCACGTCGTCGAGGTCGAACCCCGGGTAGTAGGTCTCCGGTGCGGCCCACTCCGAGGAGACCATCACGTTCCGGCGCGGCTGGTACCAGTAGTCGTAGTTCATCTCGATATCGCCTGGCTGGTCCCACCGTCCCTCGATCTCGAAGTCCTCGTTCAGTTCGAGGAACCCGCCCGGAAGCTCGCCGTCGGCGTCCCCGAGCATGCTGATCAGGATCTGCCCGTCCGGGATACAGTGGACGGTGTGGGGCGCGGAGAGGTCGTACTCGAAGACGTCCTCGGGTTCGATCACCTTGATCAGTTCCGGGTTCCGACGGTCTTTCGCGTCGATCACGTGTATCCGCGAGGAACGCTGTCCGGGGACGATCAGGTGTCGCCGCTCGAGTTCATCCACGTGACACGACGACGAACAGGCGTTCCACCCGAAGTGATGGAGTTCGTCCCCACGGTTCGGGAGTTCGACCCGGTCGACGATTTCGGAGTACGTGTCCGAGTCTGGATCGAGATCGACGACCGCGACGAAGTCCGGCGCGTCGACGTCAGTCCCGACGTAGAGACTCATCACGTAGGCCAGTTTCTCGCGACTGCCGTCCTCGATTGCGGCCTGCGGCGTCGCGTAGCCGGGCCCCTCGAGGTGATGACTGTGCCCGTGTTCGTGGTCCGCCTCGCCGTCGTCCGTCGCGCTCCTATCACTCATGAGGGGCTCCACCACGGGGGCGAACAAAAGGTTAGTCCGGCCGGGTGACCTCGTCCGATCGATGCCGAGCCGAGAGCGGTCCCGTCCAGGCCCGTTAGGCCCAGGGGCTGTCTCCGACCGCGGCGCGCACCCGCGGGCCGACCTCGATGCGGCAGTCGGCCCGCGGCGACGCGATACAGAGCAGGACGTACCCCTGCGCCCCTTCGCTGTCGGTCAGCGCTTGCGGCGGCCGTCGATAGGTGAACCCGTCGGCGGCGTCGAGCGGTCGATCCGTTCCCTCCTCGCCCTCGTCATCGTCGAAGTCCGCGTCGGTGCCGACGTCGGAGTCCACGTCAGTGTCGCCGTCGGTGTCTGCGTCAGTGTCGCCGTCGGTGTCTGCGTCAGTGTCGCCGTCGGTGTCTGCGTCAGTGTCGCCGTCGGTGTCGGGTGGGCCACTCTCGAGCGCGAGCAGCCGACCGACGCAGGTGGTGCAGGTTCCCTTCCGGCAGTCGGACGGCAGCCGAACGCCCGCTCGCTGGGCCGCCTCGAGGACCGTTTCGTCGTCCGCGACCTCGATCGTCCGGGTGGGCCCGCCGGTCCACTCGAGGGTGACGTCGTAGCGCGTCATCGGTCGTCCACCACCGTTCGCCGGCGTTCGCCCACGGTTCTCATAGTCGGGGGTACGATCGAGAGGGCCAAAAGGGTGGACCCGACTCTCGTCGACTCTCGTTCGACCGCCGCCGACGGGACCGGCGGCGCGACTCCGAGCGCGGTCGGCGGATACCCAGTCTTTACCCGCATCCGACCCGTAGGCGCGGACAGATGGGACAGGGAACGGAATACGGGCTGGTCGACAGGGAGGGCGCCGATACCCCCGGGGACGAGTGGGAGGAGATCGACGTCTCGGACACGGAAGCGGACAGGATCGCCCGGGAGCGCGACCGCGAGTTCGACCAGTTCCAGGAGCGGATCAAGGACGCCGACCAGTTCAAGGTCGAGCAGTCGGTGTTCGACGACGCGACCTTCGCGGCGCTGTACAAGCTCGTCCAGGACGGCTACGTCGAGGCGTTCGGCGGCCCGCTGTCGACGGGCAAGGAGGCCAACGTCTACCACGCGCTGGGCGACGACCGCGAGGTCGCGGTCAAGATCTATCGGATCAACGCCTCGAACTTCCGGCAGATGCGCGACTATCTCGAGGGCGACCCGCGCTTCGAGGGCCTGGGTGGAAAGAAGAAGGACGTCGTCCTCGCCTGGACCAGAAAGGAACTGGCGAACCTAGAACGCGCGAAGGCGGCCGGCGTGCGGGTGCCCGAACCGATCGCCGCCGAGCGCAACGTGCTGGTCATGGAGTACATCGGTAACGAGGACGGCCGCGCGAAACGGCTCGGTGAGGTCCACATCGAGAATCCCCGAACGGCCTACGAGGTCATGCGCGAGTACATGCGCCGACTCTACTCGGCCGGGCTGATCCACGGTGACTTGAGCGAGTACAACGTCGTCTTCGACGAGGGCCAGCTCGTAATCATCGACCTCGGACAGGCCGTCACCGTCCACCACCCCAACAGCCGGGATTTTCTCGAGCGAGACTGTCGGAACGTCGTCTCGTTTTTCTCCCGTCAGGGGCTGGACGTGACCGAAGCCGACCTGCTCGAGTTCGTCACGAGTCCGGAGCCGGATCCGTCTCGAGACTAATTCGGGCCTCCGCGATCTCCGAAATACGACACATCGCTGTGTCAGATTCCTCCCACGGCTAAAGCCGTGGGCTTCCTCCTTGCATCTTTGTGAAGTGGCGGTCCCGCGAATTACGTCGTCGGATCCGATGCTCACCACTCCCGAACGCCTTAGTGACTCGCCCTCGCGGAAACGAGTATGAACATCGGTATCATTTCGGACACACACGACAACGCGGCGGCGACCGAACGTGCGGTCGAAATCTTTCATGACGCCGGCGTCGAGGTCGTCATCCACTGCGGCGACTTCGTCGCGCCGCTGATGGTCCCCTACTTCGACGAGTTCGAACTCCACGGCGTCCTCGGGAACAACGACGGCGACGCGGCCAATCTCCAGGCGGCGTTCGACTCGCTCGGCGGCGAGAGCCAGCTTCACGGCCGCTTCGCCGACCTCGAGTTCGACGGCCTCTCTATCGCAGCGCTTCACGGTGAGCAGAAAGCGGAGGTCGAGGCGATTGCCGCCGGCGAGACGTACGACTTCGTCTGTTACGGCCACCACCATCAACGCGAACTCTCCGAGGACGGTCGGACGACGGTACTCAATCCCGGCGCTCACTTCTTGACGAAGACCGACGAGGACCGAAGCGTTGCAATCCTCGACACGCTGTCGGAATCGGTGCGGTTCCGGTCGGTTCTCGAGTAGGTTCGGCTGCGGGTTCGATTCCTCGCTTGCTGACTGACGCCTGCGGTCCGCCGAACGCCGTCCGCGTGTCTCGATTCGCGGGTCGACCGACCCCGTGCGTCGGTAACGGACCGCACTCGGTTCTCGCGGACCAAGGTCTTAACCTCACTCAGCCAGTACCAGCCCGTATGCAGCACGTGAAGATTCCGCAGGACCGCGTCGGTGTTCTTATCGGTGAAGGAGGCGAGACGATGCGCGAGATCGAGGCGGAAGCGGAAGTGCGACTCGACATCGACTCGGAGAACGGCTCCGTCGCCGTCGAGACTGTCGGGGACCCCGTCCGCGGCCTCAAGGGTCCCGAAATCGTTCGCGCCATCGGACGCGGGTTCGCACCCGAAGACGCCCTGCGATTGCTCGAGGACGACATGATGTTGTTCGACATCGTCGACATCGACGCCGCGTCGCGCAACAAAAACGACATGAAACGAAAGAAGGGCCGCCTCATCGGCGAGGGCGGCCGAACCCGCGAGTTGATGGAGGAACTGACCGGCGCGGACGTCGTCATCTACGGCTCGACGCTCGGTATTATCGGCGCGCCACAGGAAGTCGACGCCGTCCGCAGCGCCGCCGAGATGCTCCTGGACGGCGCCCCTCACGGCGCAGTCTACTCCTTCCTCGAGGAGAAACACAACGAGATGAAACACCAGGGAATGGAGTATCATCGATTCCCGGGCAACCAGTCCTGACGCTGTCCGATACTTTTCGGCAGGTATTCGATTCGTTCGACCGCTCGGTCGGTCGCTCGAGCACCGATCAGCTATAAATACTCCGTCACCTGTCGGGTCGGAACCGCCAGACGGGGGTCTGCTCGCCGATTCCTACCCGACGAGTAGCATAAGAGTTATATAGAATAGCAATCAATCCACCAGTTGACTATGGCTCAACAGCAGATGGGCAACCAGCCCCTCATCGTACTGTCGGAGGACAGCCAGCGGACCTCCGGCAAAGATGCGCAGTCGATGAACGTTCAGGCCGGGAAGGCCGTCGCCGAGTCGGTACGGACGACACTCGGTCCGAAGGGGATGGACAAGATGCTCGTGGACTCCTCGGGCAACGTCATCGTCACGAACGACGGCGTCACACTCCTTTCGGAGATGGAGATCGACCACCCCGCGGCCGACATGATCGTCGAAGTCGCGGAAACGCAGGAAGACGAGGTCGGAGACGGCACCACCAGCGCCGTCGTCGTCGCCGGTGAACTCCTCAGTCAGGCCGAAGACCTGCTCGATCAGGACATCCACGCGACCACCCTCGCCCAGGGGTATCGCGAGGCCGCCGAAGAAGCGACCGACGCGCTCGAGGAGATCGCCATCGACGTCGACGAGGACGACACGGACGTCCTCGAGCAGATCGCCGCGACGGCGATGACGGGCAAGGGTGCGGAAAGCGCCAAGGACCTGCTCTCGGAACTGGTCGTCGAAGCCGTCCGGGCCGTCGCCGACGACGACGGCGTCGAGACGGACAACATCAAAGTCGAGAAGGTCGTCGGCGGGTCCATCGAGAACTCCGAACTCGTCGAGGGCGTCATCGTCGACAAGGAGCGCGTCTCCGAAAACATGCCGTACTTCGCCGAGGACGCCTCGGTCGCGATCGTCGACGGTGCCCTCGAGATCAAGGAGACGGAGATCGACGCCGAGGTCAACGTCACCGATCCCGATCAGCTCGAGCAGTTCCTCGAGCAGGAAGAGGCGCAGCTCCGCGAGATGGCCGAGACGGTCGCCGACGTCGGCGCCGACGTCGTCTTCGTCGATGGCGGTATCGACGACATGGCCCAGCACTACCTCGCGAAGGAGGGCATCATCGCGGTTCGCCGCGTCAAGTCCAGCGATCAGTCGCAGCTGGCCCGAGCGACCGGTGCCACTCCCGTCTCGACGGTCGATGACCTCTCCGAGGACGACCTCGGATTCGCCGGCAGCGTCGCACAGAAGGAGATCGCTGGCGACCAGCGCATCTTCGTCGAGGACGTCGACGACGCCCAGGCCGTCACGCTGATCCTCCGCGGCGGAACCGAACACGTCATCGACGAGGTCGACCGCGCGATCGAGGACTCCCTCGGCGTCGTCCAGACGACCATCGAGGACGGCAAGGTTCTCGCCGGCGGCGGCGCACCCGAGATCGACGTTTCGCTCGCGCTCCGTGACTACGCCGACTCCGTCGGCGGCCGCGAACAGCTCGCCGTCGAAGCCTTTGCCGACGCGCTCGAGGTTATCCCGCGCACCCTGGCCGAGAACGCCGGACTGGACCCCATCGACTCGCTCGTCGAACTCCGAAGCGCCCACGACGGCGGCGACACCGGTGCCGGTCTCGACGCCTACACCGGCGACACCATCGACATGGACGCCGAGGGCGTGTACGAGCCGCTTCGCGTGAAGACCCAGGCCATCGAGTCCGCCACCGAGGCGGCCGTCATGCTGTTGCGCATCGACGACGTCATCGCCGCGGGCGACCTCGCGGTCTCTCACGACGACGACGAAGAAGAGATGCCCGGCGGCCCCGGCGGCGGCATGGGCGGCGGCATGGGCGGCATGGGCGGCGGCATGGGCGGCATGATGTAGGCGAGGTTCGCGAGGTTCTTCCTCGCGATGCTCGCTCGAACCACGTAGACACGAGCGGGGAACGAAGCGACCCGCGATGTGAGACTGAATTTTGCTCTACGGGCCAGCGACGCTCGCCCTCGGCAAAATTCAGTGTAAAAGCCGCCTCGCTCCCGCCGGTCGCTCGGTGAACGGTATCGCCCTCGGGTCACCCGTTCCCCGGTCGCTTTCTAGCGGTTCGAAGCGAGCGCAGAGAGCGAGAACCGCTCACCCCTCGGGTTCTCCGAACCACTCGTTTACCGTTGCTCGACACTGGACGAGGTCGGTAGGCAGATGACCGCGACGTCTGTCCACGTTTATTCCTCTTTCGACGGTGCCTGCGAACTCTTTCGACGGTACCCGTGAACGCGGTTCTCGCTGGGTGTGCTCTTCGTTCGGTCCGTCACACTCGACTGCGGCGGTGATTTTCCCCCGTCCAACCGGGAACGCCGAAGTCTCCCGGGATCGGACCAGCGCGACACTCGTCCGTTCGAACCCGATTTCACGGTCGGTCTCACGGCGGCGAGCGCGTTCGATCAGTCGCTCGTGGACGGGTACGACGACTGGCACGTGACGTACCGCATGGGACGGTCAGACCCCTCGCTGACGTACTCGTTCACCTCCGTGGTGGGCGGGAGCCGATTCGACGACCACCGACGGCTACACGGTGTGACCGCCTCCGGTTTCACGCGGCGGACCGCCCGCCGCTCCGGGAGGCACACTCCTGGCCGTCTCGACGGTACCGAGATCGCTGGAACTGTTCGTCTCAGTCGCTGTCCCTTCCGAACGAGGGGTCCGATCGTGCTCGTTTCGTCGCTGCTCGCCGTCGGTATCGCGCTCGCTGCACCGATTCACGACGAATTAAGTAGGCTCCCGCAATATTCGCCACTATGAACACGCTCCTTCTGGACGGCGACGACGTCGACGAATACGCGCGACTCGATACCGTCATCGACGCCGTCGAGCGGGCATTCGCGGCCTTCGAGAACGGCACGACGCAGATGCCCGCGAAATCGTACATCGACCTGCCGCAGTACAACGGCGACTTCCGCTCGATGCCCGCGTACCTCGATACGGGCGAGTGGGACGCCGCCGGAGTAAAGTGGGTCAACGTCCATCCGGACAATCCCGCCGACCACGACCTGCCGACGGTCCTGGGAACGATGATCTACTCCGACCCCGAGACCGCGTTCCCGCTTTCGATCATGGACGGCACGGCCCTCACGATGAAACGAACCGGCGCGGCGGCCGCCGTCGCGACCGACCACCTGGCCGTCGACGGCGCCTCGAGTCTCGGACTCGTCGGGGCCGGCGTCCAGTCCTATACGCAACTCGAGGCGATCAGCGAGGTGCGCCCGATCGAGACGGTCGTCGTCTCGGATCCCGACGACGAGCGGGTGACGCGGTTCGTCGAGGCCTTCGAGGACCGGTTCGACGTCCGCGGCGGCTCGATTTCCGAGGCCGGGCACTGCGACGTTCTGTCGACGGTGACGCCCGTCAGAGAGCCGATCGTTGGCCGCGCGGACGTCGGCGATCGCACGCACGTCAACGCCATCGGGGCGGATGCCGAGGGGAAACACGAACTGGCCGACGAGTTACTCGAGGCGGCGACGGTCGTCATCGACGACCACGAGCAGTGTACTCACTCGGGCGAGATCAACGTCCCCTACCGGGCGGGAACGCTGACCGATGCGGACATCCACGGCGAAATCGGCGAACTGGTCGTGGGTGCGAAAGCGGGCCGAACGGACGACACCGGCATCACCGTCTTCGACTCGACCGGACTCGCGATCCAGGATGTCGCGGCCGCCCGTGTCGTGTACGAAACTGCCCGAGAGAACGACGCCGGCTACGAGTTCGCGATCGTCGATACCGGCCAGTAGTGCCCGTCCGCGGTTCGATCCCGATCCAGGCCGTCGACCGCCGACGCGGAGGCACGCCTCGAGTCCCGGTCCCGGTTCCGGTTACGTTCGCATCCGACGCGGCACCGAGGCGGTCATCGACAGTTCGTCGGCGTAGTGGACGACCGGTTCGCCGGTCGGCGCCGGGAGGCCGTTGGTCTCGAGCATCGTGTTCTCGTGGATCGTCGCAGCGGCCGGTTGGAGCAGCCACGGATCGTGGGCGATCTCGCCGGTCAGTATGGCGCTCTCGGTCGACCCGTAGAACCGCCGGTGCGCGGTGAGCCAGTACGCGAGCGTGTCCGGTCTGGCAGTGAACGTCTCCCCGTCGGGGCGGTAGGATGCGGCGAACCTGGCGGGGACGTCGGCGTCTCGTCTCAGCCGTTCGCACGAGAACGCGACGTGATTGT
This sequence comes from Natrinema caseinilyticum, assembly GCF_024227435.1. GTDB lineage: Archaea > Halobacteriota > Halobacteria > Halobacteriales > Natrialbaceae > Natrinema > Natrinema caseinilyticum. Next base: position 2,156,823 of record NZ_CP100445.1, on the reverse strand, counting down.
CTTCGGTCGCGCCGACTCGTACTCGGGCGCGGGAGACGGGGAGTCTCACCGCCCGACCGACGGTCGACGCGATCCACGAGTTTCCGATATCGATACTGAAGAAGTAGACGCCCCTCTCGCCCCGCCGTCGGACGGACGTCCGAACGCCGATTCCGGCGAATGCCAGCCGCGTTATCGACGGCGTCCCCCGCAATCCGACGTTCGTCAGGACGAACGGGAGGGCGCTCACCCAGGCCCGTCCGTCACGCGTCTCGAGGGTCAGTTGCCCCGGAATATGCGGGCGGAGCTGGTCCGGATCGACCGGCCAGTGTATGAACAATCCGTCGCGCCATGTCATGGATGCGACGTGTGTGACGTTCGACGACGACCCACCTGCAACCGCCCGCCGAAGCAGATCCGTACGTTGTTCGTTCATCCTCTGTATCAACAAATACTGTGGACATCCGTACGACGTACTGACGTATATAATGGCTAGTCAGCTGTCAAATCCGGTGGTGGTTCCGTCGTTCGGGAGGCGTCGTCGCGTCCGACGCGGCCGGTCGCGACGGGGATCCTCAGTCGGCCGGGTCGCCCTTCTCGAGGGTGACCCCGCCGTCACCCGCGTCGTCCGATCCGATCTCGGCGATCAGTTGGTCGGTCGCGTCGGTCGCCCGGAACACCAGCACGCCGAATCCGATTCGAGTGAGGGCGTCGAGGTAGATCCCGAGGAAGATTCCGCTGAATGCGTCGAGCAGTCCGAATCCCTGTCGCGACAGGAGGCCGAGGACGAGGTAGCCGCCAAAGAGTATCAACAGCAGGTTTCGCAGTTTCCCGTAGAGCAGGACGCGCTCGCCGCCCTGTTTGCCGGATTGGCGCGTGATCGGCCAGACCAGAATATACGCGAGCAAGCCCAGGAGCGCGAAATTGGCGATATTCGCCGCGTACACCGCCGGTTCCGTGAGGAAGTAGCCGGCGACCGTGGCGCTCGTCCACGACACCATGACGGCGTTGGTGGCGATCAACTGCCGGCGCGATGCGCCGGCGACCATGCACGTGATGGTCACCATCATCGGTCCCACGGTGAAGTATTCGATGTAGCGACCCACCTGAACCGGTTGGCCGGTCGGGTTCGTCACGAAAAACTGTTGCGTTGACATGCTGAAGTACGCGAGGGACGTTATCCCGCAGATGATCGGGATGATGAGGTAGTATCGGCGCTTTTCCTGGGGTAACCGCGAGATCCAGACCAGGAAGAACCCGGCAGCCACCGCCATCGCGTAGAACATGATCCGGTAGAGCGTTTCCGGGGGAATCATCGCGAATCACCGTCCCAGACGGCCGCGTTCGTCGGATCGGCCGGCGACTCCGAGACGGTGAACTCGTCGACGGCATTCGCGAGATCCGTCGCTCGATCGTCGAGGCGCGTCGCTTCGGTCGAGACGTCGCTGATCGTCGCGGTCGTCTCCTCGGCGGCCGCGGCGACCTGCTGTGCCTGCGAGGTCGTCTCGTCGGCGACGCTCGCGACGTTCTGAACGATCGTCGCCAACTCTTCGGCGGACCCGGCCTGTTCGTCGGTCGCCTGATCGATCTCTTCGACCCCCGCAGCCACCTGCTCGATTTCTGTCGCGATCCGGTCGAGTTTTCGCGAGAGATCGTCGACCCCGTCGGTTGCCGATCCGATCACCGTTTCGGCTTCCTCGATCTGCGCCGCGCTTTTCGCCGCCCGCTGTTGTATCGATTCGATCATGGTTTCGACGTCCTCGACCGCCGCTTGCGTCTGTGTTGCGAGTTCTTTGACCTCGTCGGCGACGGCCTGGAAACCGCCGCCGTCGTTCGAAGCACTTTGCGTTCGCGATGACTCGATGGCCGCGTTCAACGCGAGCATATTGGTCTGGCCGGCGATCTCGTCGATCAGTTCGACGATCTCCTGGATCTGGTCCGCTTCCTCGTCCAGCGCGCGGATCGTCTCCGCGACGGCCTCCGTCTGTTCGCTCGCCGTGTGCATTTCCATCGTCGTTTCCTCGGCCGCCTGCTGGCCGTCCGCCGCCAGTTCGTCGACCTGGTTGGACTGCTTGGCGATGTTGCTCGTCGCGGCGGCGACCTCCTCGACCGTCGCGGACATCTCTTTGACTTCCGTCGTCGCAACGGACAGATCCTCCGCCTGTTTGGCGGACCCGTTCGAAATCTCCTGGACCGACGTGGTAACCTCCGCGCTCGCCCGCCGAATCTCGTCGGAACTGGTCTGAACCTCGGTGCTCGTCCTGGCGACGTCCGCCGAGATCGATTTGACCTGTGCGACCGCCTTCTCGAGGTCCGCGATCATCTCGTTGAACGCCCGGGCGATCGACACCATCGCATCGTGGTCCGTTTCGGACTCGAGACGGCGCTCGAGGTCACCGTCGGCACACGCCGACATGACTTCGCTGTACCGTTCGGCTTCGGCCACGAGTTCGTCATTGTGCTGTTCGGTTTGTTGCTGGGCATCGCGTGCGCGTTCGCGTTGCTCTTCCAGATCGTCGAGCGTCGTCTTGAGCGAGTCCCGCATCGTCGCGAACGATCTGTAGAGGATTCCCACTTCGTCGACCCGGTCGGTCTCGAGGTCGACCGTGAGATCACCGTCCCCCATTCGTTCGGCTTTGTTCGCGAGCCGGCGAAGGTTCAGGGAGATGTTGCCGCCGAGGACGATTCCGACGAGCCCGAGGTGGAGGACGAAGATAAACAGCAAGCCGAGCAACGCCGACGAAGCGGCGTTTTGTGGCCCGTAGACTGTCGCCGCGGTATCGTACGTCGTGACCGTAAACGAACTGTCGCCGACGTCGATCGTCGCCGACGTCGCCGCGTACTCCGTGTCGGTCCCGTCGGGGACGCCGGTAGCGAAGTCGTCCGAACTCGGCGAGATTGCCGCCAGGACCGCGTCGTCGCCGACCGCTGCTTCCTCGCCGACCGCCGCGACCGATTCGCCGTCAGCGTTCGTGACGATCGTTCGGCTAGATTCGTCCGTCTGAAGGAGAGACGCGAACCTGTCGGCGGGAACTGAGACGGCCACGTATCGCAGACTTCCATCGGAGCGTTCGACGCTGCTGACGAACGAGAGGACCGTTTCGTTGGTCGTCAGCCCCTGGTGGGAGCCGCTCGGACCGTCGGTTTCGCCGTCGATACCGGTCTGCTCGAAGAAATTCTGGCCGTTCGCGCCCTCCCCGCTACTCGCAAAGACGGCTCCGTCGCTGTCGAGATAGTGAACTTCGGCGATCCGATCCCCCCGATCGGACTGTGCCGTCGCGAGCCGTTCGTTGATTTCCCCGCTCGTCCCCCCTTCGATGGTCGCATCGGTGGCGAGTCCCGACGCCGTCTCCGCGTTCGTTTCGAGCCAGGCTGCTGCGACGTCGCTCCGGTCGTCAGTTCCGTCGATGAACCGTTCTTCCGTGGCCGGTCCCACCGTGTTGGAGACGTAGGTGAAAAAGAGCGCGGCGACGAGAACCGTCGTCACGACGACCACCACGAAAATAAGCCCTATCTTCGCACTGTACGTTTCTCTGAGTCGATCTGGGATAGTATCCTCCAATGACATATTATCACACGGGTGGCTCGAACAGTTCGGAACTGCCCAGTGCTTTCCCTGTACTGTTTTTTCAGGATTATTGAACGTTATGGTTGCTTTGATTATTAGCTAAATTGTTAATACTATTACTCACCGGCCATAACCGATTGCGGCGGTTATCGGCGATTTCGCACGCGATCCGCTCTGCAACGCTTACTCGCTGTACGGACGGTAGCGTCCGGTTCGATCCGAACCGGGGTGTGACAACGGACCGTCGCGTCGCCGGTCTCGAGGTTCGGCGGTGAGCCGTCAGTCGTCGATTTCGATCGCCGGGCGACCGGGTTCTGCGTTCGTGAGAAGGTCGTCGCTCGCTTCGTCGGCGCTGACGACGTGAACCGGTGCGTCGAACTCGCGTTCGATCAACCACGCGGCCGACTCGAGGGTCGCGTACTCGTCGTCCGACTCGAGCGTCATCGTCAGGGCCTCGCGCTCGGCCTGGAGGTCCTGCCCGTAGCTGGCTGCGTCGTCGCCGTGTTCGCGGATGTGGGATTCGCCCATGAGTTCGCCGATCAGGTTGTCGGCGTCGCTTTCGATGGCGATTTCGAGGGCGTCGTACTTCCAGTCGGGGGCGACGACGACGTCGATCGCGTCCGGGTCCTCGATGCCCGCGACCTCGACGATGTCGCGGATGTCCTCGCGGGTGTTCTGGACCAGTCGGCGCCGCTTTGCGACCCGGTCGCGGTCGACCTCGGCCGTCGGCCAGTCGGCCTCGGCCACGAACCCGTCCCGTCCGAGTTCGTCGTACAGCTCTTCGGCCAGATGCGGTGCGACCGGCGCGAGCAGGCGGACGACCGCCGACAGCCCGCGCGCGTACGTGTCGGCGTGGGGCTCGGTGTAGTCGGCGTACTGGCGCAGCGTTCGGGTCAGATCCTGTGTTTCGCGAAGCGCCCTGTTGAACGTCAATTCGTCGTACTCGCCGGTCGCGATGGCGATCGTCGCATCGATCTCGCTGGCGACGTAACTCGCGACCGCGTCGTCGTCGCCGTCCGGTTCCGTCTCACGGTACGCTTCGACCATCCCCTTGAGCCGAGTCAAGAAGGCGTTCGTCGATCTGACACCCTCCTCGCTCCAGTCGAAGTCGCGCTCCGGCTGGGCGGCTTGCATCATGAACAGGCGGGCGGTATCCGCCCCGTACTCGTCGACGATCCGCTGGGGCGAGACGACGTTCCCCTTCGATTTGGACATCTTTTCGCCCTCGAGTTGAACCATTCCCTGCGCGAGCAGGTTCGTGAACGGTTCGCGGTGGTCCAGGTCTTCGTAGTCGGCCAGCACCTTCGTGAAGAATCGCGAGTAAAGCAGGTGCATCACGGCGTGTTCGATGCCGCCGACGTACTGGTCGACGGGCATCCAGTCGTTGGCCCGCTCGCGGTCGAAGGGAGCGTCGTCCGCGTCCGGCGAGACGTACCGCAGGAAGTACCACGACGAGTCGACGAACGTGTCCATCGTGTCCGTCTCGCGAACGGCGTCGCCGCCGCAGTCGGGACAGGTCGTTTGCTTCCACTCCTCGGCGGCGTCCAGCGGATTCCCGGTCGTGTTGATGAACTCGGGGAGTTCGACCGGTAACTCGGATTTGGGAACCATGACGGGGCCGCAGTCGTCGCAGTGGACGACCGGAATCGGCGTCCCCCAGTAGCGCTGCCGGGAGATGCCCCAGTCGCGCAGTTGGTACTGGGTGGCCTCCGCGGCGCTCTCGATGTCCTCGGTCAGGCGTTCGCGGGCCGTCTCGCTGTCGAGCCCGCTGTACTCCCCGGAGTCGATCAGGACGCCGTCGTCGGTGAACGCCTCCTCGCTCACGTCGGGTGCAGTCGGCGCCTCGTCGCCGTCGGGTTCGGGGGCGATGACGGGCCTGATCTCGATTCCCTTCTTCTCGGCGAAGGCGTGGTCGCGCTCGTCGTGGGCCGGGACCGCCATCAGCGCGCCCGTCCCGACGTCCGAGAGGACGAAGTCGGCGACGTAGACGGGGATCTCTTCCCCGGTGACCGGATTCGTCGCGGTCAGGCCCGTCTCGACGCCGTTCGGTTCGTCGCCCTCCGGATCCGCCTCGTGTTCGACGAACTCGGAGACCGCGTCGTCACGGTCGGCCAACTCCTCGCTGATCGGGTGATCCGGTGCGAGCGCGAAGAACGTCGCTCCGTATATCGTGTCGACGCGGGTCGTGAAGGCCTCCACCGATCCGTACTCCCGCGGCTCACTCCCCTCGCGGCGTTCGTTCGAGGCGCGTGGTGCCTCGCTCACTTCGAACTCGAGTTCCGTCCCGTACTGGCGGCCGATCCAGTTGCGCTGCATCTGCCGAACCGAGTTCGGCCACCCCTCGAGGTCGTCGATCGCTTCCAGCAGTTCGTCGGCGTACTCGGTGATCTTCAGGAACCACTGCTCTAGGACGCGTTGCTCGACGGGGGTGTCACAGCGCCAGCAGAGTTCGTCCTCGCCTTCGACTTGCTCGTCGGCGAGGACGGTCTCGCAGTTGGGACACCAGTTGACTTCGGCATCGCGGCGTTCGACCAGGCCCTCCTCGTGGAACCGTTCGAACAGCCACTGGTTCCACTGATAGTACTCCGGCGTGCAGGTCGCGATTTCCCGGTCCCAGTCGTAGCCAAAGCCCATCGCGGTCATCTGGTCGCGCATCGTCTCGATGCAGTCGAACGTCCAGTCGCGGGGATTGGTGTCGCGCTCTTTCGCCGCGTTCTCGGCCGGGAGGCCGAACGCGTCCCACCCCATCGGGTGGAGGACCTCATCGCCGCGCATCCGGCGATAGCGAGCGTACGCGTCCGTAATCGTGTAATTGCGGACGTGACCCATGTGGAGCTTGCCGGACGGGTACGGGTACATCCCCAGGACGTACGTCGGATCGTCGACGTCGTCGGGCGTCCGGTAGACGTTCGCGTCGTCCCACGCCTCTTGCCAGCGTCGTTCGACCGTCGCGTGGTCGTATCCCGCGTCGCTCATTTGCTTATATATGGGGATGACGCCGCCCTATAGCTTTCCATACTTTTGTCGAGCGAGGGAGCAGTTCGCCGTCTCGCGCGTGTCGATTATCTCCGGTTCATTCTGTCGACACCCGTCGCCTCGTCGGTTCAATCGCGGGAAGTTTTATCCGCATCTCCTTTGATTGCGGCGTATGGTAGCAGATTCCACCGTCTTCGTGACGGGCGCCAGCCAAGGACTCGGCCGCGAAATAGCCGTCGCGTTCGCCGACCGCGGTGCGAACGTCGTCCTCGCGGCCCGAAGCGACGGCATCTACGAAACGGAAGCGCTCGTCGACGCGCCCGACCGAACGCTCGCCCTCGAGACTGACGTGACCGATTCCGAGTCGGTCGCCGATGCGATGGACGAGACGGTCGAGACCTTCGGCGGACTCGACTGTCTCGTGAACAACGCGGGGATCGCGGGCCCCACCGCGCCGATCGAGGCGACGACCGACGACGAGTGGCTCGAGACGCTCGACGTCAACGTCGTCGGCGTCGCTCGCGTGACGAGACGGGCCGCCCCGCACCTCCGCGAGTCGGATCGAGGGAGCGTCGTCAACATCTCCTCGATCGGGGGTAAACGGCCGTACGCCAACCGGACGCCCTATGCCGCCTCGAAGATGGGCGTCATCGGACTGACCCGCGCGCTGGCCGCCGAGTTCGGTGACGACGGCGTGACGGTCAACGCGATCTGTCCCGGCCCCGTCGAGGGCGATCGCATTCGGAACGTCTTCGAACGACAGGCCGAGCAAAACGACGTCGCCCCAGCGGACGTCGAAGCAGAGGTTCGCGAGGCCCTCACGCTCGACGAACTGGTCCCGCCGGCGGAAGTCGCCGAACTGTGCGTCCACCTCGCGAGTTCGGAATCGCGCCATGTCACGGGCCAGGACATCAACGTCTCCTCTGGCGGGGCGTGGTACTAGCGCCGCCGGCCCCTCCCGGTCGCGGTCTGCCCGTCGTCGGGTCAGTCCGCCGGCCCCTCCCGGTCGCGGTCTGCCCGTCGTCGGGTCAGTCCGCCGGCCCCTCCCGGTCGCGGTCTGCCCGTCGTCGGGTCAGTCCGACGGCCCCTCGACGAAGTGAAGCCCGCAGACCGAGCGAAGGTGTCTGTGGCGGTTCACAGGATGCCGACGATCGCGACGAACGCGCCGAGAGCGACGAGCACACCGCCGACTATCCGTCGCATGCGGACCTCCGAGCGGACCCGATCCCGCTGCTGCTCGAGGTCACCGGCCGCGATCACCAGCGGCGTCTCCTCGGTTCCGCGGAGGACGTATCCGTCGGCCGTCTCGGTCAATTCGCCGCGAACCAGTAGTTCGTCGCCGTCCCGAACGACGGTTGCCTGATACTTGTCGGGCATGTTGGTTTTGCTACCGACGCTGACCGTGACCTCGACGTCGCTCAGCACGCCGTCCTCGCTCGCCAGCCCCGTCCGCTCGAGGAACCGATTGACCGGCCCGAGTTCGCCGAGGTAGACGTCCTCCGCCGGCTCGCCAAGATAGCACTGCGACGAGTCGAAGGGATCGGTCACGCCGTCATCCCGCCCGGCTTCGAGCATCGCGGCGTCCACGCGGACCCGGTCCCAATTGTGATCGATTGCGAACTCGCCGACTGCCAACTCGCCGTCGACGGTTCGCCATCGGCTCCCGCCTTGCCCACCCGTATCCTCCTTCTGGCGGACCCGCCACGCCCAGAGGGCGGGCGCAGCGCCCGCGTTCAGGTCGGCGGGGTTCCGGCCCGGTGTCGCTGGCTCGAAGACGCTCACTGGGCCGCTGATCGTCGTCTCACGCCCCGGTTCGATCGGGCCGTCATCCGACTCCTCTAGCTCCTCGATCGTCGTGTACCGTTCGTGGACCTCGCTCGCTCGTGACAGAACGATCCCGCCGAAAAAAACGAAGATCCCCGCGAAAACGAGGGCGATCAACTGGACCATAGGCGAGGAGCTATCACCGAGGTATAATAAATGCACGAAAGAAACCGATCGGGACCGGTCGGGACGGCGAACCGGCGACGCGACTGCGCGGACCGCAGCGGCTGTCGATCCTCACCGTTCGGTCGGCGACTCGAGTCTCGCTCGGCCGGACCGACGACCGACGCCGTGCGGTCATACTGGGACCGTATTCGGACGACCGACGCCGTGTGCCCTCCCCCGGCCCGGACTCGAGCGGCCTGCCGTCGACGGCTACTCGATGTCGATCTGTCGAGAGTCTTCGCCGCTCGAGACCTTCGGCAACCGAACCGTCAACACGCCGTTCTCGAATCCGGCGGCCACCGCGGCTTCGTCGACCGGTTCGGGCAGGCGGATCCGCCGACTCGCCGACGTCTTCGTCCGTTCGCGACGAAGGTACCGCCGCTCGGCGTGCGTGTCTTCGTCCGTCCGGTTCGCCTCGAGGCGCAGCGTCCCCTCCGAGAGCGTCAGATCGATATCGTCGGTTTCGTAGCCGGGCAGGTCGGCCGTGACGACGTACTCCTCGTTCGTGTCGGCGACGTCGACCGGGACCGATCCCGGGACCTGCAGGCCGCCGGCTGTCATTCCCTCCTCGACCTGTCGACTGAGGCGGTCGAGCAACTCCTCGATATCGTCGAACGGATTTCGTCGCATGTCGCCACGTAGGACCCCGACCGGGATAAATTCTGCCCGACGCGATGCGACAGAAGGCCGGACGCTATTCGGGGAGGGTTACGAGCCCGTCCTCGAGCGCATCGAGCAGGACGTCGCGGGCGTGGCCGTCGGGGGTTACGCTCTCGTAGACGGCCGACACCTCACCGTCGGCGAGCAGGAACGTCGTCCGCGCGGCCGTGCCGTCCCGGAGGTCGACGCCGAAGGCCTCCGCGAGCTGTGCGTCGGGATCCGCGAGCAAGTCGAACTCGAGGCCCTCGGCGTCGCAGAACGATCGATGAGACTCGACGTCGTCCGTCGAGACGCCGTAGACGTCGACGCCCGCCTCTCGATAGGTCTCGCGTTCGCGCTGAAACTGGTTCGCCTCGACCGTACAGCCCGGTGTCTCGTCTCGCGGATAGAAGTAGAGGACCGTCGGTTCCTCGAACGTGAGGGTGAGCGCGTCCCCGTCCTGGTTGTGCGCGGTCACGGTCGGGGCGTCGTCGCCTGCAGCGAGTGGCATACCCGTGATACCGTGGGACACGAAAAATCGTTTGTGGTGTACCCTCGGTGCGACGACCCGCCCGTTGTAGATTAGCGCGGTGACTACGATCCAAGGCCTCGTCGGCAGACGCACGTTCCTCACCCGATCCGTTCCATCTCTCCGTCCGATTCCCTTTCTCCGTCCGTTCTCTCGCTCGAGCCCGGCAGAAATTCGGAGACGACCCGTTCGCAGCGGAGTTGAATCGATTCGATCGCGGCTACTTCTGCCCCTGCCAGTCGGCTTAAGCTACTCCCCTCTCCTCTGCTATCGTATGGTAGATCCGATACTTCATACAGGCTCGTCTCATCCCGACCTTCTGTGGATACTCGTCCCGTCGTTTCTCATGTTCGTCACGGGACTCGGTCTCGCGACGTACGCCGATCGAATCCGGGCGTGGTTCGATTCCGACGCTGCACCGACTTCCGACTGATCGTCTCCGACTCCGTTTTCGTCTCGGGCCGTCGCGTTCACTACTCGACGACGTGTTCGGTATCGTACGAGCCGAGGCGCCGAACCCAGCCGTTTTCCGCGAGCGCCTCGAGGTCTTCGACCGCCTCGCTCGTTCGCGACTCGTAGAGACCGGCCTCGAAGTCGACGTGGAACACGTAATCACCCAGCCGCCTGCCGCTCGGCCGCGACTCGACGCGGGTCAGGTTGATGTCGCGATCCGCGAAGGGCTCGAGCAACTCGAGGAGGAGTCCGGGATAGTTCGCGTTCGGATACACCACCAGCGAGGTCTTTCCGCCTCCCTTCGAGCGCTCTTCGGCCGGTGCGATCGCGAAGAAGCGCGTCGCGTTCGAGTCCTGATCCTGGATGTCCTCGGCGAGGAGTTCGAGGCCGTCGCCGCCGAGGGCCGGATGGCCGATCCCCGCGACCGAGGGGTCTTCGCGGGCGAATTCGACACCTTTGGCCGTGCTCGCGACGGCTTCGAGGGTCGCCTCGGGGTACTCGCGCTCGAGGTACGTTCGACACTGCGCCAGCGCCTGCGAATGGCTGGCGATCGTCTCGAACGCCGGCCCCTGGGCGAACAGCGCGTGTCTGATCGGCGTGACGATTTCGCGGACGACGGCGACGTCGTAGTCGGCGAGCGCGTCGAGGCTCTCCGTGACGCTGCCTTCGATGCTGTTTTCGATCGGGATGACACCGCGATCGTACTCGCCGCTGGCGACGGCGTCGACGATCGCCGTGACCGACTGTCGGAAGTCGATCTCGTCGTCGTCGGCGATCGCACTCGTCGCTCTGTGAGAATAGGTGCCTTCGGGGCCGAGCGTGACTGCAGCCATTGCTCGTTGCTAGTGGGTTACGGGTCAAAAGACCGTCGGGTTTCGCGGCCCGTACTCGACCGAACGGTACGGCGCGCTGGACTCAGCGGAATCGATCGTCGCTCACCGTCCCGGTCGGGGCCACTCGAGTCGACGAAACCGTGTTCGGTCGCACGGGCGGCGATGCGAGGCTGGTGTACCCACGCGGACAGCAGACCGATGGGGTGCCCGGTCGCTATCCGGTGTAACTCACCGGCGAATCACGGAACGCGAGTTCGAGGCCGACGAATCGGCCTCGCCGACCGCTCACCGGTACGCACTCTTCGACCTCGGGCGATCAAACGACGTCGCTCGTCGTCGAATCCGTCCCGGAGAAAGCGACTGTTCGGTCGAATTATTCGTCCAGGTGTTCGATTCCTTTCTTCGAGACGTTCGCTTCCGTAATTTCGTCGGGCATCCAGCTCGGCTTGTCGCTCGGCGCCGTCTCCTCCCAAGCCCAGCCGTCGTAGATGTGTACCTTGTCCGTCCCCTTCTCGCGCAATTTGAGCTCGATGCGTTCCGCCGACTCCTCGCTCGAGCCGGGCTCGAGCCGTCGGGCCGCCTTGAGCGCCGCCTGCCGGGGCGTGTTGCCCGAGAAGACGCTCGATTCGTCACCGCCCGATTCGCGCAGTGCAAAGTTTCGTTTACCGTCTTCGCGTACCATGATTTCGCCTCCGTGTCAATTCAACGCACGGTCCGATATAAAGATATCCCCGAAAATCGATGGACTGCGCCGGAATCTTTAAGTTGTTCGCGTACGCTACCATATCACACTATCTTACGCGAGGAGGGGCGGGTTCCCGCATTGGTACCACCCCGCCTGTGTAACAAGGACTAGCGCTTGGGCGTCGAAAACACTTAAGTATATCCTACGGCGAAGTTCGGGGTAGAATCCCGCGATGGTACGGAAAAAGAAGCTGAGTCCAAGCGGTGCGAAAGACGAAAACGGTAACTACCACAACGTCCACCTCAACCTTCACGAGGATGAACTCGCAGTCGCGGGCATGGATATCGGCGACGAGGTCTTCGTCCGCGTTCGAGACGGCAAAATCATCATCCAGAAGGCGGACGAAGAAGACGTCGAACACGAATTCTAGCGACTCACTGCACGCTTCTCTCGCCAGACACGGTGCCGTCATCGCCGTCGAATCACCGCGCGGACCGTCCGTGTATTGCCAGGCGGAACTGTTCGCTTCGTTCTGGCGTCGGTCCATCCTTCGGCGAACTTGCCTTCTCGGACCCGAAACGGGCGTCGAACCTGTCACGTCCGCCTCCCTAAATATTCGTTTCTCAGCCAGATCCGCTTGTTCCTGACGTTATTTGTTTGAACTTATTGTTGATCGTGGCGTGGAATATTCCCACGACCACTAATGTCCAATGGAAATTACAACTCGGCCCGATCACGGGTCGATCCTCGTTTTACCGACTCGAGCGCCGATATCGACGGATCGGCCGACGCGTTCGCAGACGGCGTCATCGATCGGCGAACGTTTTTGACCCTCGCTGCGACGACGGGGGCCTCACTCACGCTTCCCGGAGCCGCCACCGCCGACGTCCACGGCGAGCCGACGACCGACGAGTACGAGTTCGTCGTCAATCACACGCCGGACGAGTACGAGGCGGCGACGATCATCGAGTTCGCTGACCAGGATGCGCTCGCGACGTTTGCGGACGAGTACGTGTCGGACCCCGATCCCGATCTCTCCCGGGCACCGAAAGCGGTCACCCGAAACTCGCCCGCACCCGCAGCGCACGCCCGCCTCACGGCCGCGGAGGCCGCTGACGTCCTCGAACAGGACGGCATCGAGCGAGTCGACTTCTCACCCGGCGCAAACCCGTGGTGGACGCTCGAGTCGCCCTACGAAGACCGCGTCTTTCCTCCCGTCGAGGACGCACGTAACTACGTCGCGTACGAGGAACTCGTCCAGGGACTCGATCACCTGGAATCCACCCATCCCGATCGCGTGCGTGTCCGATCGGTCGGCGAGTCACCGGGTTGGGAGAATCGGTTCACGGGCGAGGATCCCGATTCGCAACCCGTCTACGTGGCCGAGGTGACGGCGAACGTACGGGACGAGGAGTCGTTCACCGAGAAGGAGAAGGTGATCTATTCCCTCTCGATTCACGGCGACGAACGGGCCGGGGCGGAAACCGGGTGTCGACTCGTCGAGGACATCGCAACGGGCCGAGCGGACGACTTCGAGCCCCTGCTCGACGACATCGCCGTCCTGTTTTTGTTCGCCAACCCCGATGGCTGGATCGCGCGGAAGCCACAAACCCCGATCCCGTGGGTCGAGACTCACGACACGAACTTCCAGCGCGGCAACGCGAGCGTCTTCGACGGACAGCCCGTGGATACCAACCGCCAGTATCCGACGATCGGGTGGATCGACCCCAGCTTTCGGCCGGCCGAACCGAACGGTGCACCCGACGAGTTCGCGGAACTCGTACCCGACGCGCTCGGGATCGTCGACCACTTCCGCGAGTACGACAACGCGGCGTTCTTCTGTGACTACCACGGCATGTACACCTCGGATCAGATGGTCTTCAACCTCGAGTCGAACGCGCCGTTCGATCACGGGGAGGCCCACGATCTCGACCGTATCAACGTCTCCATCGCCGAGGGTATGCGGGCTCACTGGGGCGGTATCGGTGCGATCGAAGACGACATCGCCACCGCCGTCGAGGAAATGTACGACTGGGTAGACGACGGGGACGAGGCCGTCCCGGACGGCGAGAGCTACGACGGTCTGTTCGACTGGGGAACGACGTACGATTCGATCAACTATCAGATAACGGGTGGACTCGCAGACTGGGCGGGACAGCCCGAATCCTTCGGCGGACTCGGAACGATCGCGGTATCGCCGGAGGTCATCCTCTCGAACCATCTGGTTGCGGCACAAAAAGAGTGGAAACCGTACTCGTCGCGCCACTACGTCACGGCCTACCGGATCTCGATGCGTACGTGTGCCGAGATGATCGCTCGGGAGACGAACGCCACCGTCGCGACCGGCGGACGGGACACCGCGTACGTCACCGCCGACGCACTTACGCGCTCGTCGGCGGATCTTCCACACACCGACGAACAGCCCGTTCGTGCCAGCGACACCGGAGCCGATAGCGCAACCGAGGTGCGTCGTACTCACGACGTCGTCCGACCCGGTCCGACGGGGCCCTCGCGTGTCGGAGCGAACGCGGTTGACACGACACACTCCCTCTTCGTCCACTTCGCAGGCGTCCGTCGTGCCACGGACGGAACCGTACGCGTCACGGATCCGAACGGGTCCGTCGTTCGGGAGATCGATCTCGCCGCAAAAGCGGACCCGATCGATTCGACGGCGCGAAAACACGACCTCGAGGACGTGTTCGTCCGCCGACCGCAGGCAGGCCGATGGGACATCGAGGTCGACTGTGACGTCGACGTTCACGTCGGGACGACGATGATCGACGTCGACGGCGACGTCCCCGACCCGGAAGCCGTACTCGGGTACGAACAGCGCGAGTACACCGTCAACCCGATGCAGTTCTTTGCCGACCTCGAGCCCTTCCTCGAAGACGGTGACGTGACCGGGATGAACGTCTTTCAGATCGTCGCCGGCCGACTGTTCTGGGGCGACGCGACGGCGTGTCGATACGACACGCTCGTCATTTCGCACGACGTCTGTCTCGATCACCCGGCGTACGTCAGCGCGATCGAAGCCTTCGTCGAACTCGGCGGCGATCTCGTGCTCACCGACGCGGGCGTGAACGTGCTCGGCGAACTCGACGTCGGCGACGCCGCGTCGATCGAACCTGACGACGTTCACGACGTCGAGATGCTGTTCGCCGTCCTCGAGGACAGGGACCTCGACCATCCGTTACTCGCCGGAATCAGACCCCGACAACAGGAAATCTGGAAGGGGTCACAGCTCGGTTACACGACGGGGATCGACCAGCCGGCGACGATAGTCGACCACGACGCGTTCACGGCGGCCGGCGGCTCCGTCGCGGGCTCCCTGTTGGGCTGGACGTTCGACGACGGCGAACCCGTCCCCACCGGATCCGGCGTCGGCGCCGGAACGCTCTCCGCGGGTGATTCCGAAATCACCGTGCTCGGCTCGGCGCTTCCGCCCGCCCAACAGACCGAACTCCACCCCTTCGGGATGGCCGACTACGCCCTCTCCTGTATGGGCCACACGCTCGTGTGCAACGCACTCGGCTTCGAACAGCGGCGCTCCGACGCCGACGGCGAACTCGTTCGAACCGACGGCGAGAGTCGATAGTTGCGGCGAGATCCGGCCGCTGTGGAACCGATGCGTTCGCGGACCTATCGCAGCGCCTCGAGGTCGAACTCGAACGCCGAGACCGGCACTTCGAGATCGTGTTCGACGAGCACTTTCGGGTGAACTTCACCGATCACGCCGACCTCCTCGCCGTCGATGACGACGGCGGCCGTTCGACCCGAAATGAAGGTCGGGTGGTCGGCCGGCGGCGTCTCGAGTTCGACGCCGAAGTCGCGGGCCAGCGCTTGCAGTCGTGCCTTGGCGTCCTCGTAGCCGGCCTCGTGGCTCGCGAGGACGGCACCGACGCGTCGTCCCTCCGAGACGCCGGTGTTCTCGGCCTCGTCTCTCTCGGCGGTGAAGCCGATTTCCGTCAGGTTTTGCGGATAGGCCCGGTGCGTGTTCCGCTCTAAGACCATCAGAAGCGAGGGCAGGACCCACGTCCGAAGCATCGTGAAGTCCTCGCTGTAGGGCTCTTTGATCGTCGCGGGCTCGCCGGCCCCGTAGACGTCCTCTCCCGGCTCGAGGTCGAGCCGGTCGTAATTTTCCGCCTCGCTGATCATGTGGAAGTTCAGCAGGTCTTCGAAGCCCAGCCCGACCAGTTGGGTGCGGGCGGCGTTCTCGAGGCGGGAGCGCTCGTGGCGGCCGCCGACGGTCCCGACGTCGGGATAGCGCGGCTCGAGCTCGTTGAAGCCGTATGCCCGACCGAGGTCGTCGATGACGTCGAGCGGGTGGAGGACGTCGACGCGATACGGCGGTATCGTCACCTCGTAGACGAGTGCTCCGTCGTCGGCCTCCGCTTTCTCCGCTTCGAGGCCCGAGCGCTCGGCGAGGTCGATCACCTCGTCGGGATCGAGTCCGATTCCGAGGATGGTCTCGATGCGGTCGTGAGCGACCGTCTTGGTCTTCGTCGAGAGATCCGGACGTACTATTTCGCGTCCGCCGGAGTTCGTCCGGCTCCCGTCCGAGTCCGCGTTCGCGGACTCGCTATCCGGATACTCGATCGTGACCTCCTCGATCGTAGCACCCCGTGCCGCGAGCGCGTAGCAGACGATGGTGAGCATTTTGTCGATCGTCCACTGGTCGGTGCCGGTCATCTCGACGAAGAGATCACGCGAGTCCGTCGACACCTCGGTGCGTCGGCCGTTGATCACCGGCGGGAACGAGAACAGCCCGAGATCGTCGTAGATAGCCGGATACCGCTCGTAACCGCTGACGAGATCGGCGTACGTCTGTCCCGTCTGGTGTCGCTCGAGCACCTCTCCCGGCGTCATTTCCTCGTCCGAATCGAGCGGGACGAATCGGTCCCCGTCGGGTTCGACGCCGACGTACTCGATGGTCGGGTTCCCTTCGGTAGCGGGGCTCCCCCTGAGCATCGTCAGGTCGTGGATCCCGATCGCACCCTTCGCGCGCTTTCGCCCCATCGTCGCGTGGAGCTTCTCTTGAAGTTGGATGAGCGAGTCCAGTCCGTCCTCGTCGAGATCGATGTCGCGGATCACCGCTCCCGTGACGTACGGGCGCTCGCCGGGCACCGACTCGTCGACTTCGATCGTCCACCCCGATTTGTTCGGGGAGGGGACGTGAATCCCCCGCGAGTCGCCGTACTGATACCGCATCGATCTGGCGACCCCCTCGACGGAGAGCCGATCGAGCCTATCGGGCGCGAACTCGAGTTCGAACGCGCCCGCTTCGGTCCGCCCCTCGAACTCGAGGCCGAGGCCGAACAGATCCTCCTTCAGTTCGTCGTCGCTCTTCTCGTCGTGGCCGGTCAGTTCGCGCAGTTCGTCGGGGTCGATGTCGACCGTGGGCATCAGTAGGTCACCTCCGTCTCGCGAAGCAGTTGCAGGTCACACAGCGTCCCGTGGATGTCCCGAATGTCCTCGAAGCCGTACATCAGCATGAGCAGCCGCTCGAGGGCGAGTCCCCAGGCCATCACGTCGCACTCGACGCCGAGGGGCTCGAGCATCTCCTCGCGGAAGATCCCAGAATTCCCGATCTCGACGAGTTCGCCGGTCGTCGGATGGGTCCCGAACAGCTCGAAGCTCGGCTCGGTGTAGGGGTTGTAGTGCGGTTTGAACTCGATGTCCGTGATACCGAACTGGGAGTAGAACTCCTCGAAGGTGCCCATCAGGTCCCGAACCGAGAGGTCCTCGGCCATCACCCAGCCCTCTATCTGGAAGAACTCGAGCAAGTGGGTCGGGTCGAGCGTGTCGTTTCGGTACACCTTCTCGACGCTGAAGTACCGCTGTGGCGGTTCCAGCCGTCCGATCTCCTCGCCCGAGAGGTAGCGCGTCGACAGCGACGTGGTGTGGCCGCGGAGCGCGAGTGCGCGCGCGAAGTCCTCGTCCCACGGCGAGTGATATCCCTCGCCGTCCTCGCCGACGCCCTCCCGGTGGGCGCGTTCGACCCGCTCGACGAGGTCCTCGGGGAGGTCGTCGATGTGGGTGGGCTGGTCCAGCGCGAACCGGTCCCAGTGGGTCCGCGCGGGGTGGTCCTGGGGCATGAACAGGCAGTCGTTGATCCAGAAGTCGGCGTCGACGTGCGGGCCTTCCATCTCCTGAAAGCCCATCCCGACGAGGACGTCCTTGACGCGTTCGGCCGTCTGGCGCAGGATGTGGACCCTGCCTCCCTCGAACCGCTCGGCGTCGGCCTCGACGTTGTACTCGGCGAATTCGACGTCCTCCCACTCGCCGCTCGTCAGCAGTTCCGGGGTGACCTGCCCGACCGTCTCGGCCGTTTCGATCCCCGCCATCAGTTCGGTGACGGCGAGTTCGGTCAGGGTCACCTCGCGGACCGTCGATTCGCGGCGCTCTATCAGGCCGCGTCGCTCGAGTTGCTCGATGGTCTCGGTATCGACGTCGACGCTGTCGATCGGCGCGTCGTCCGCGTCGGCGAGTGCCGCGAGTGCCGTCGCCTCGGCATCCGTTTCGGGATCAGCGTCGGGATCTGCGGTAATCTCGCCGCTGTCGATGCTGCCGTACCCTTTGCGCGCGTAGTTCGAGAGCGCGATGTCGACCGCGTCGCCCTCGAGGCCCGAGGCGCCGATGACCCGTCCCATCGAGACGGGGTCGGCGTCGGCACCGGCCTCGAGAGCGGCCTCGTAGAGCCGAACCTCGGGGAGCCCGTCCTCGACGTAGTCTCGACCTTCGTCGGTCAGTGCGACCGTTTCGTCGACGCGTTCGCTGACGGCGACCAGCCCCTCGTCCTCGAGTTCGAAGACCGCCCCGGTGACGGTTTCAGGGGGGAGTTCTGTCGCCGCGGCGAGGGCGTCGACGGACGTTGCCTCGTCCGCACTCGCGGTCTCTACGACCGCGACCTGTTGTGCTGGAAGTTGCATTCGCTTGTTCCTATGGCTGCGTGTCGGTCAGTTAGCGGTTCCGATACTGCCCGGGGCCGCCCCCGGCAGGGCCGTCGAACGGTCGGTTTCGCCGCGAACGCCCGGTGTGAGCGCGTGCGGTTCCACCGGCCCGGAATTCACCGGGCAAAAAAGAAGCCGAATCCCGTCCGCAGTCGCCGTGGCTGATCGCCGACACCGGCACACGCACTTCGCTCGTGTCCCGTGTCTCGTCTCGAAGTCCTCGAGAAGACGCGGACACCGTGGGATTCGAGTGCCATACGGGGCAAAAATCGGGGTCGATGCAAAAACCTTGCGGGTCGATCCCACGGCAGTCGGTCGTCGACCGGCCCGGTACAGGACTGCGGTCGTCGCGCGTAGTTCGAGAGCGCGAGATCGATCCGAAACTGGTGCTCTCGCCCGTCTCGTGCGCCCGATGCGTCGACACGCCATCGTTCACCTAGATTGATATACACGTCTTCCGATGGGCCGATCATGGGCTCTCGTTCGGTCGATCGCTCGTCCGGACCGGCCGTCCGTCGTCTCGTCGGTTCGTCTCTCCTCGGACTCGTCGTGATCGGCGTGGTCGCCGTCGCCGCTCTCGCCTCGTCGCGGATCGTTCTGGCGGCCGTCGTTCCGCCGGCGGTCGGGAGCGCCGTTGCGGCGTTTTTCGCGCGTTGTCGACGCCGTTTCGGCGCCGTTCTCGGGGTCCTACTCGGCCTGACGGTCGCGGTCGGATCGGTCGCGTTCTTCGTCACCTGGCTCGAAACCCAGCCGACGACGACCGGCGGCGCCGGTCTCGGGATCGCCGCCCTGTTTCTCGCCGTCATCGTCGTCGGACTTCTCGCGATCATTTTCGGGGGACTCGGCGGGCTCCTCGGTGCGGTACTCCGTCGGGAACTCGAGCGATCGGCCCGGACGAACGCGGCCGACGAACGCGATGACTCCGCCGATTCCGAACGCGCCGGCGACCGGATACCGACTGCGACGACCGACGGCGTTCACTCGTCGAACGATCGGTCGACGCGCTCACGCAGCGGGCGAAACGCGAGCGATCGCGACGCCGAATCGGTTGCCGACCGCTATTCGATCGCACCCGTCCTGATCGGAAGCGCCCTTTCGACCGCGATTTTCTTCGTTCCGGGATCACCCTTCGTCGGGGGTGTGGCCACGGGATATCTCGAGCGAAGCGGGTGGCGCCGCGGAGCGCTCCTCGGCGCCGCGTCCGGCGTGATCGCGACGTCGCTCACGCTCATCGTGATCGTTCTCATCACGGTCGCCGTCCTCTTCGTGTTCGCGGGCGCGTTCGTCGACTACCTCCCGTGGACCGCCGCGCTTCTCACCGCGTACTTCGTCATACTCTCGGCCGTCGGGGGCGCGGTCGGCGCCCTCGTCTCGCCGTCCGGTCCCACCGGCTGACGCTCGCGTTCACGACGAACGAGGGGAGCGGATCGCCGCCTCGTCTCGACTCCGCATCGCACGACATCTCGGCAGCGCAGGTCGTCTAGCTGTTCGAGGCTCGCGTCGGCTCGAGCGAACTGGCATCGACCCACTCGAAGCCGGATCGATCCGCTGTCGATTTCGCGTCGCGGACCGCCGCGGGATCGAACTCGTCGGCGAACTCGATGCGGATCTCCTCGAGTTCGGCGGTCGGCAGCGTCGGGAAAAACGCGTCGTTCGCGAGCAGTCCTCGCGACGCGACGGTCCCGCCGGCGTCGAGTGCCGCCCCGAGTGCGCGATAGGAGTCCCCGTCCGACTGGCATCCGACGTCGGTTCCGAACGCGTCGTTCGCGACGCGTTCGGTCGGGCTGGGTCCCGAGAGCGTACCGAAGTCGCCATCGGTGGCCGTCCGGCCCGCCGTCGCCGGTGCGGCGGCCGACGCGTCCCGCGTCGCACCCGCGCCGCCGGAGACGGCCTCTCTCGGCCTCTCTTTTTGCTCGTCGCGTTGCTCGCACTCGGCTTCCTCGATCAGCGACTCGACGCTCTCGGTCCCGTCGATCGTCCCCCGTCCGCCCTCCTCGAGCGCCCACGACGGCCACGGGGTGGTCCCGGTATCGGCGTCGGCCCCCGCCGCCGTCCCGGACGGTTCGAAATTCGGCTTCGAACGGTCCGTCGGGACGTACGCCTCGAGTCCGTTCTCGGGTAACAACGGCCGATCGACCGCGTCGATCCGCCGGCCGTACCGACCGCGGAGGTGCTCGAGTTCGCCGGTTTCGATCAGCGCGGCCTGCCAGCGGTCGCTCCCCGACGAGAGGAGGACGAATCGGACGCCGGTCCCCGCGAGAAGCGTCTCGGAGAGCGCCCGAAGCACTGCGGGCAGGTTGTGGGATCCGAGCGGCGTCTCGGGGTAGGTCACCGACGCCTCGCGGTGACGACCGCGAGGATCGGTGGCGGAGACCTCCCAGTTCGTCCGGGTTGCCGTGATCGTAAGCGACCACCCGACCGACTCGAACACGGCCTCGAGTTCGCGCTCGAGGTCGGCCTGTGAGTACCGGGCCGCACAGGAGACTCCGCGATCGCACCGGGCGATCAGCCGCCGCAGTACCGTCCTCCGATCGATCCTGTCGGCGAAAGCGTCGGCGAGCACCGCCTCGAGGGTCTCCTCGCCGGTCGATTCCCGTTCGATGTCCGTCGCCGTGACGCCGAACGCACCGAGGACGTCGGCACAGACCAGCAGGTCGTCGTCCGAATCACGCGGATACAGGGCCATCGATATCCCCGGCTTCCACAACCGGGCGTATATATCTTCGTCAGACACCAAAACGCAACCCCGACCGCGTCCGAAACGTCCGCCCGGTTTCTTCGCCGGCACGCCCGCGGCCGCGAGCGACCCGTCCCCCGGTCTCTCACGCGGTTCGTATCGGTCGTGTCGGCGTCCTGTGGCTCGGCCGGTGGTGGCCGCGCCAGCGGTCCCGTCGCGCGAGCGGCGGTCAGCGACGCCGCGGCGACTCGAGTTCGATGTCGGCCGCCGCGAGCACGTCCTCGACCTCCTCGCGTTTCGCCTGGTGTTCGTCCAGGAACTCCCGCATGAGCTGTGCGGCCTGTTCCTTGCAGTCTCCACAGAGGCGTTCGCCGCCGACGCACTCGTCGTAGACGCGCTTTGCGAACTCGTCGTCGTCGCCGGCCAGCAGATAGGCGTAGAGTTCGTAGACTGGACACTCGTCGGCCCGTCCCCCCTTCTCGCGCTGCTCTTCGGCAGTCTCGCGGCCGCCGGTCGTCGCCGCTTTCACCTTGTCGTAGCCCTCCTCGGGATCGTCCAGCAACGAGATGTGACTGGCCGGAATCGAGGAAGACATCTTGCCGCCGGTGAGACCGGTCATGAATCGGTGGTAGATCGAGGACGGCGGCCGGAAGCCGTAGCCGCCGGTGTCGACTTCGACCTCGCGGGCGAGTTCCTCGGCGTCCGCGCGGTCGATCTCGAAGGCGTCGATGTGATTCTCGTAGACTCGCTTTTCGCCTTCGATCGCGTCGATCAGCGCGTCGAACGCCTCGTCCGTCGCTCGTCGATCGAAAAATCGGGTTCGCGGGCGCAGCGGTTCCATCCCCGCGTTCTTCAGTTTCGCCATCGCTCGGGTCTCCGCGGGCGCGTCGGCCGCGGCGGCGAACGTTTCTTCTGGTCGATCGCGGTCGTCGAACGAAACCGCTTCCGGCCCATCTTCGACGAGCACCGCGGCGTCGAGACACCTGATTTCGTCGTTCTCACCGGCCATCTCCTCGAGCGTCCGGTACGCATCCGCGACCACGACCCGCTCGTCGTCTTCGAGTTCGAAACTCGCGTACGCGTCCGTCACTCCGAAAAAGCGCATCCGCTCGGCGAGGTCCCGGGCCAACCGGACGTGGGGGTCCTGGTCCGGGCCGACGGGGATCACGGTCGGCTTCGGCTCCTCGAGTTGCGGGTAGAGGATGTCGGCCATCTGGGTGACGACCGATTGCATGTGCGAGACGTCCGTCTCCCCGTCGAAGCCGTAGATGGACTGCAGCTCCGAGAAGTTCGCTTCCGCGCCGAGTTCGAACGCCAGGTCCTGCAGCTCCCGATTGGTCGACTGGCGGTAAAGCGTCCCTTCTTCCGGGTCGAATCCGAGCGCGAGCAACGAGAGCAGGTAGTCACGTGCGTGTTCGTCGATGTCCTCCCAGCTCATCCCGCGGGCCGAGTTGGCCTCGAGGTCGGCGATCAGCGCGTAGGCGTCGGCCCCTTGCTGTTGGTGCCAGATGATCTCGTCGAAGACCAGCTTGTGGCCGATGTGCGGATCGCCCGTCGGCATGAATCCGGAGAGGACCGCTGCGGGCTCGTCGTTTTGCAACGCCCGCGCGACCGGCCGATAGTCTCGATGCCCGAAGATGACGCCCCGGCGCATCAGGTAGTGGGGGTTCGGGACCTCCTCGAGAACGTCGTCGAACTCCTCGATGCCGAATTCCTCGAAGAGCTTCCGGTAGTCGGAGACGCTCGAGGAGCCCCACGGGTCGAGCGCCACGTCGTCAGCTCCGGCCGCCCCGCCATCCGTGAGCGGTTCCCCTGTCGTCGGTTCCCCTGGCTCGGACTCCTCGAGTGGGTCGTCTCCAGTCATTAGTGTGCGGGTTGGCGCTGCAGCGCGCAAAAGCCTTCGGCTTCGGCGTCGACGAAATCATCGTCGACCGGGACGCCTCACCGGTCGTCGAGACTAAAGTGGGTTCGCGCCGACGTTCGATCACCGATGCGCATTCAGGTACTCGGGCACGAGCGGGAGATCGACGACTCGCGGATCGACGCCGATGGGGCGACGATCCGCGAACAGGTGCGTGAATACGAAGCCGGTGAGCGCCGGGCGTTCGACGTCGAGATCGCCTACCCCGACGATTTCACGGGCCGCGTGATGCGGGCGATGGCGGAGATTCCGGCCGGCGACACTCGTACCTACGGGGAGATCGCCGCGGACCTCGAGACCGCGCCGATCGCGGTCGGTCAGGCCTGCGGTCGCAATCCGATTCCGGTGATCGTTCCCTGTCATCGGGTCGTCGGCGCGGACTCGCTCGTCGGATACGCGGGCGGGCTGGATCTCAAACGCCGATTGCTCGAACACGAAGGGGCGGCGATCCCGGGCGAGCGGTAGGGTCGCGGACCGCGATCCGCGCCGCACGATGGAGGACGGACTGCGCCGTGACGGACGCGTCGCCCGTAGGCGGGCGACCGCTGGCCCGTCGCCTGCTCACCTCGTCGAATTCCGGCGCCGTGCGGACCGCGCCGGTTCCTACGGCGTGAGCCGCTCGAGTGACCACCACTCGATACCGCCGGTTTCGTCCGCCTCGCGCTCTCCGTCGTGACCGGGTCCGTCGTCGACGAGTGCGAACACCATCGTCTTTCGGACGCCGTGAGCGAGTCGAACGTCGAGCGCCAGATCGCGCGGCTCGAATACGTGCGCCCCGGGATGGACCCGAATCAACAACTCCGAGTGTCCCAGTTCGTCGACTGACGTCACGTCGGCGTACGTGCGGAAATCAGCGCCGAACTTGTACCCCGTCTTCGGGACGAGTCCGCGCTCTCGCAGGACCGTGTACACGGTCAGCCGCCGATCGAACCGTTCGCCCTCGACCTCGCGGCCCCGTTTGCGGACCGTTTCGGGATCGAGGGACAGCGCTCCCCGTTCGGCGAGGTAGGCCGCTTCGAGCAGCGAACACTGCAGCGTCGGCCGCTCGTACTCTCTGCCCTCGAGTGGCTGGCCGTAGAACCGTTTCTCGTAGAGTTCCAGCGGCGGATCCCAGACCACGACCCGATCGGCCAGCAGGTCGGCCTCGCAGTTCGACGGCAACGCGGCGTCGGTGCCCGACGTTCCCGACGGGTCGCGGCGGCCGACCTCGAAGTACGTAATTTCGCTCTCCTCGTCGACCACGGCCAGCACGCCCTCCCGGAGTTCGCTCGCCGGGATATCGGTTCGTTCACCGACGATCCGCAACGCGTAGGCGATTTCGCCGTCTCTCGGTCCTTTTCCGCGCGGGAACACGGCGAAGTCGGCCTCGCCGCTCGGCGGGACCGGGATCCACGGCTCCGCGGCCGGCGAGAGGTAAAATCCCCGCGATCGCAGATCCGCGTAGACGAGAAAGCGAACTCCGAAGTCTCGGCCCGGTTCGCGGGCCATGAAATCGCGGAATTCGAGGCGCTGGTCGCGATCAACGTCGACGATGGCCTCGAGATCTCCCCGGTACAGCAGGTGGGCCGCCTCGACGGGAGCGAGCGCGATTTCGTTCCCGTCGAGCGGATAGCCATAGCCCCGCGAGTCGTGATACCGCTGGCGTGCGTCGCCGCCGACGCGGACGACGCCGTCGTCTAATCGCCCCTCGAGTGCCATAGCTGGTCTTTGCCGGCCGGGACTAAGTGACTGCGGATCGATTCCTCGCGTTCGCTGTGGTCGCGTCCGCTCCTCCCCCCGAGGCTGCTTCGGAAACTCCACCTCTGAGACCGCCTGGAAAGCCCCTGGCGCCTCGACTCCCACGACTCGCTGCGGTCCTCATCGCGTTACTCCTGCGGTCCTTGCGTCGTCGTGGTTCGTCCACCGCGCCAGCCCCTTTCAGTCCCGCCCACCGCAGCGGCGGCTGATTGGTGGGCTACGGGACGGCGGTTGTGCCGGTCCGTTCAGTCGTCCGCCGCGGATTCGGCCTCGAGCACTCCATCCAGCGCTCGATCGCAGCTCGTGTCGAGACACCGGGTGCCGCGAGCGGTTTCGAACGTCGGCAGGCCACAGCCACACTCGCCGTCGACGACGCCGGCGGGAACGGCGAAGCCGGTGTCGCAGTCGGGATAGTGTTCGCAGCCAGCGATGAGCCCGCCCCGACGGAGGATCCTGAGGTCGCCGTCGCACT
This sequence comes from Natrinema caseinilyticum, assembly GCF_024227435.1. GTDB lineage: Archaea > Halobacteriota > Halobacteria > Halobacteriales > Natrialbaceae > Natrinema > Natrinema caseinilyticum. Next base: position 2,131,415 of record NZ_CP100445.1, on the reverse strand, counting down.
CCGATTCGGGACAGGCCCACTGGCGATCGAAGGCCCGACTGACCGCCGCGTCGAGTGACTCACAGGCCCGGTCGAGACAGACGTCGAACGCGAGGCCCCGTTCGACGCGCATCCGGGGGAGGCCACAGTCGCAATCGCCCTGTCCGTCTCGAATGGTCGCGTCCGCCGGCACGCCGTAGCGGTCGCCGCATCGGACGCAGTGGACGCCGTTCGAGCGCACGAGCGCGCCGTCACAGTCGGGACACGCCCCGACAGGCGTCCCGGCGGCCGAGGTCGGATAGTGTGCGAAGCCGTCCTGTTCGTGGGCCGCGATCCGCAACGTCTGGGTGTCTTTCTTCGCCACGAGCGTGAAGTCGCCCCGCCGATTGCTCGAGAGGCTGTCGGCGCGGGTGATCCAGGCGACCGGTTGATAGCCGTCGATGTCGTGGACCAGCACGGTGTTGTCCGGTTTGACGATCGTGGTTACTCGACCGCGGTACTCCTTCCGGTCCGCATCTTCGGCGATAACGGTGCAGTCGCCCGCGAGGACGCGGATCGCGTCGTCGATCATAGGACCGTTGGCCCCGGTTTCGTACTTAAACTCGAGGATGAAACGGTCACCCGCCTCGGGGTCACGCCCCGTGGCATCCGCCTCGACAACCTGTGAACCCGCCTCCGATCACCTCCCCGACCCGGGCGTCGAACTGTCCTCCATGCGATTTTCGTACTTCTCGAGAGCGTCCGCGAGCGCATCGGAAGCGTCGATTTCGAGCGCCTCGCAGACTGCAAGCAGCGCGAATAGAGCGTCCCCGAGTTCGAGATCGGCTGGCGAGGATCCGTACTCTGTCGACGTGTTCGCCTCCTCCGCGAGTTCTCCGACCTCCGATACGAGATCGAGGAGCCTGAACGCCGGCGGCGTCTCGAGGTCGTTCGCTTCGATGAATTCCGCAACGTCCCGTTGTTCGTCCACGTTCGGTGTCGCTCCAGCGCGAACAAAAAATCGATCGGATCCGAACGTCTCCCGGACCCCGTCAGGCGGTCGCGCTGAAATCGGTCTTCGGCCTGTTGGGGTGTTCGAGCGTCACGAGGTTGTAGACGGGCGAGCGTTTGTAGTACTCGCGAACGGCCGCTTTTTCCGCGTCGGTGAGATCGCCCGTCACCGCGATGTCGATCTCGAGTTCGCCGTACATCTCGTGGGCGCTGTCGACGTCGCGGATGCCAAAGAGCATCCGAAGGTCGATCGGAGCGCGAACCGTCGTGGTCACGTCGTCGATCTCGATCCCTTCCCGGATCGCGTTGAAGACGACCGTTCCGTTGATACACGCCGTGAGGCCGGCCAGCGCGCCCTCGACTGCTTCGTAGCGGTCGGTCGGCTCGAGATATCCCATCGCGTCCTCGAGTTCCGGCGGCAGGCCGAATTCGAGGGTGTGTTCGCGATCCGCACCCATCTCTTCGCCCCCGAGTGCCCACTCGCCGATCGTCGCGGTGGTCCGATTCGCCACCTCTTCGGTGACCCCCGAGGCGCGGAATTCGAGCGTGGCCTCGTCCGGATTTGCTTCCACCCAGTCGATGAACTCGAGGTGTTCTCCCGCGTCTACGCCGTGTTCCATTTCTCCTTTCCGTTCCGCTGCAGGCTGGCGGTGCTCGTCTGGTGTCATCGTCCTTCCTCGGTTACGAGTAGGTTCCCGTAGGTCTTAATCACATATTACGATTTTATCGGATCATCTGGAAGGACGTCCAGTGTGCCGGACCTGTCGGCAGATTATTTTACAAGACGGGGCGATTCGGTCGGGGTCGTCGATCCTCGCCGAGCCAGACTCGGACGATTTCTCCGAGTCGCCGATTCTGTCAGTCGATGCAGATGTACGTTCGCGTCGTCCCGACGCCCTCGAGCGGGCGGATCGACGATGTGACGGTCCTGAGCACGTCGTGGGGGGTCTCGCCTTCCAGTTCGATCATCACGTCGAAGTCTCCCGCGATGACGTGCGCATCGACGACGCCATCGACCTCTGTCAGTGCCTCACAGACTTCGTCGGACGTTCCGGTCGCGGCATCGACCGTCGTATACGCGTACACCATTTCTCGACGCTTCGTTTCCGAGCGGCAAAAAACGGAAGTGTGACCGGCGATGTCGGCGGTCCCGCCGTCGATTCTCCCGACGGGCCGCAGCGTCGTCGAGTTCCCCGACCCAGTTGCACGCCATCGGTTCCCTCGAGCGGCTCACCGCCTGTCAGCCCGCAGCCCCCGGGCAGCGACACGCCTATCCGGACTCGGGACCGTCTTCCGACCGCGAATCAGTCACCTCTCCATCGGCGGTCGATCCGGTCGTTTCGTCGGTCGACTCCGCGGTCGTTTCGTTTTCGCTGCCGTGACCTCGCCCGTCGTCTCGCTCCTCACCGTCGGTTCCGATCGGAGCGCCGGACTCGCGATCCGTTCCGATCGACCGGCCGATCTCGTCGCCGGCGACCGACCGAGCGATCGCCGCAGTTTCCGGGCCCCCGAGGTCGCCGGCACGGTCTCGAAGCGTTTGGACCGACTCGACGTCGATATCGTGGTCGGCGAGCACCGCCTCGGGTAATCCGGCCGCGGTCCGCTCGACCGCGGCAGCCTGCTGCTCGACCGTCCGCATCTCGGCGACGGTCGTCGCGACTTCCGCGCGATAGCGTCCCGCGCCGAGTTCGCCGGCCGCTCGTGACTCGTTCAACGCCTCGAGTCTGGCCTCGAGGTCGGCGAGACGCGTTTCGGTCTCTTCGAACTGGTCCGCGGCGATCGCCGCTTTCGCCCGGTCCGTCTCGGCGTTCGCGATCCTGACGCCGTAGGCTCGATTGGAGACGTCGCCCTCGATCTCGGCGTTCTGGACGCCGAGCGCGGCTGCGAACTGCTCGCCCGGCTCGATCGATTCGTTCCCCGCTTCGGAGTCGGTCATCTCCCGTGATCCGCTACTCGAGACGACGCTCGCCGCAGCGAGTGGGACGGCGATCGCCGCGACGACGAGCATCGTCGCCAGCGTGATCGTCGTGATTCGATTCATTGGTGTGATCTCGTATTCGCTCGGTGATATACGCTCGAGACGTTGGCGTGGGTCCAACGTCGATTAACGCCATTCAACGCCGTTTTCGACCCGGTGCTGTCCGTCGATTTCGACGAGTTCGACCGGACTACCCCGGTCGTCCGATTCGGTTCGCAGCACGTCCGCATTCGTGTCATTTCTCCTCGTCACCTGCGGCGTCGTCCGTCCGCTCGCCGTCTCCCTCGGGGAGCGAGAGCACGTTCTCGCGACCGAGGCGGAACGACTCGACCGTTCCCTCCTCTCGCATCCCGCTGATTACCTTGCTGGTCTTCGCGTCGGTCCAGCCGAGTTCCTCGACGACGTCCTGCTGTTTCATCCGCCCGTCGCGGTCCTGGAGGAGTCGGAGGACCTGCTCTTCGTTGCTGAGCAGTTCCATCTCCGGTGAACCGCTCGCGCTCGCAGCGCCGCCCGCCGTCGACGCCGCGGCGGTGTCCGGATCGGCCGCGGCCGCGGAACCGGGGTCGGAATCGCCGTCGGAATCGTCGGGTGCGCCGGCCGGCTGATCCGCCGTCGACGCGTGATTGCGGTACCACCAGCCGCCGATGACGCCGACCCCGATAACCGCGATCGCGAGCCCGGCGACGATCCCGGTGGCGGGCCCGCTTCCGGCGGTGGTGACGACGACTCGCGGTTCCCCGCTGATGAAGTCCGTTTCGCCGCCGCGCCAGATCACGGCATCGTCGCGTTCCTCGTCCGGGTCCGGCGTAACCGACGTCAGCTCGTAGCCGTCCGGCCACTCGATCAAGAGCCGCGTCCCGTCGTCGAGGTATATCCCCTCGATCGCGTCGCCGGCACGCAGTTCGGCGCCGTCGACGGCGGCGAACCCGTGCCAGCTGAACGTGTACCTGACGACGCCGTACGTGCGCGCGAACGACTGTCGATCGGTACTCACGTCGAACCCGTCGGCGCTCATGTCACGCCCCGTTGCGTCGCTCGCCGTCGCGACCGTCTCGGTCATCCGGTCGGCGAACGTCCGCGTGTAGTTCTCGGGGTCGTCCCGGACGTCGTTCTGGAGCGACTCGAACGCCGCCGCGCTCTCGTTGTCGTCGAGTCGGACCCAGAACTCGAGGGTCCACTCGGCGGTCCCGTCAGGTCGGATAGTCGCGTCGATCCGCACCTCGTCGGCGTCGATCTGATCCTGCTGGAGGGTAAACGGACTCGACTGTGACCCTCCCGGATCCGCGGCCTGGCTGGCGGCGACGGCCGGCCCGAAACCGGTCACCAGTACCGCCACGATTACGATCGTGACGCCGACGCGACCGTTCATACCGCTGGATGAGCGCACCATCGCTTAAACCACACGAAAGTCGGTCCTCGGTGTCAGTATCCGACGCACTAACCGTCGTCGGGTCGCGGTGATCGACTCGAAACTCGGAGCGGACTCGAAAAGACGTGGGGAACGGGACATCGTTTGAGGGGGAGTGGAAGGACGCGTCAGGGGGGACGAAAGCGGCGGACACCCGTCGACGGGCTTCGCGTCAGGCACCCGGCACGCCGGGCGCCTGGAGTGAACCGATACCGACCAGTTCGAGGGCCGCGAGGACGACGACCGCTGCGACCCAGGCGACGACGCCCACGCCGGCCGACCGCCACCAGCCGAGTCGGTAGCGCCACCTGAGGACCGCGACCCACGCGACGAGCGCCAGCAGTCCACCGAGCAGCGGTATCGGCTCGAGAACGGCCCAGACCAGCGCGCCGAACAGCGCGGTCAGCACCGCGTGGGCGTAGTCCCGAGCGTCGGAGACGACGTAGGTGCCAGCGTGAAGGGCGGCACCGCCGACCAGCAGGCTCACGGCGAACGGGAGCAGTCGGTCCTCGAGTCCGATCGGCGCTGGCTGAGCGAATGGGGGCATAGTGTGTTACGTGGCGGTCTATTCGTCGGACTCGACCGATTCGGTTTCGCTATCGTCGGATTCGGTTTCGCTGTCGTCGGATTCGGTTCCGCTGTCGTCGGATTCGGTTCCGCTGTCGTCGGATTCGGTTCCGCTGTCGTCGGATTCGTTCCGCTCGGCGTCGGACCCGTCGGCGTCGTCGCCCGCTTCGTCACCGTCATCCGGCGTGATCTCGCTTATCGCGTCGCCGAGCGATCCCTCGAGGTCGCCGCTCAGGAACGCAGAGATCCGGTCGTGGATCGCGGAGACGTGATCGGGAACGTGCTCGGGGAGGTCGACGCTCGGTCCTCGACTGGTGCGTTCGTCGGCAACACCGTCGGCGGCGGTCCCGGACTCACTCTGATTGCTGTGCTCGTTTGCGCGCCGTTGCTCTTCGCCGGTGGCGCGTTGGTCGTCTGCATCGTCCGCGCCTGTGTCCACGGACACGGGGACGTTTCCCGGCGCTGCGGCGGCGAATCCGGTTGCCAGTACCAGCACTGCGCACACGGCTGCGATGAGCGTTGTTCGTTTCATAGCTCGCATCCGACTCTCGGTGGCCGGATCGACTTGAAGGGGGAGTGCCGTGAACCCGCTTTTCGAGCATTTGAGGCCATTTGACGGACGTTTTCGTCGGTTTGTCGCCGTTCAACGCCCATCGAACGAGGTTGGGCCGACGGCTCGCCGGTGAGACGAGAACCCTGCGAGCGGCGCGACCGGCCCGGTCCAGCGCGCGCGTATCGACCCCGCTCACGCCCCGAGCGAGATCCCGTTCGATGGGTGTGGATTGCTTTCGGACGTCCGTGGTTCGAGGGCCACTTCCGTTCGATATTCGCCGTTCAATCGTGCGATTTCGACCGGTCCGACGTCCGACACCTGGCGGGCGTGTCCGCCCGCAACGAGTATCCGGCCCGGTGACGATCACCGACGCATGGTCGACACGACTGCGGAAATCGTGCTGTTCGACGGGTTCGACGAACTCGACGCGATCGGTCCCTACGAGGTCCTCGAGAACGGGGCCCGGGCCGGCGCGTCGCTCGAGACGCGACTCGTCTCGCTCGAGTCGGACTCGGACGCGAACGGGCTCGACGGAGCGTCAGACGGATGGGATCTCGTGCGGGCGAGCCACGGTCTCCGAGTCGAACCCGAGGGGGCGCTCGGTGAGCCGGATCTCCTGTTCGTTCCCGGTGGCGGGTGGACCAGCGACGGGAGCGGGGTCCGGGCCGCCGTCGAGGACGGGGCTCTGCCGGCCGCCGTCGGTGATCTGCACTCGCGGGGCACGACGATCGCGTCGATCTGTACCGGCGCGATGGTGCTGTCCGAAGCGGGACTGCTCGAGGGCCGGCCTGCGACCACGCACGCCGTCGCCACCGCGGACCTGGACGCCGCCGGTGCGGACGTGGTCGACGAGCGCGTCGTCGACGACGGTGACGTCCTCACGGCCGGCGGCGTCACCTCGGGGATCGACCTGGCGCTCTGGGTGCTCGAGCGCGAGTTCGGCGAGGACGTGGCGTCCGAGGTCGCCGAGCGGATGGTCCACGAACGGCGTGGCGAGGTTCTCGGTTCGCAGTGATCTCGGCGGGTTCGCGGTGATCCCTGCGGGTCCGCGGTTGACCGCGATCCGCGGGACCGAACCCGCCGGCACACGATTGCGTGCCAAACGGCTATACGAGACGATCGACTACCCTGTCGTACATGGCTGCTGTGTTGTTCGATATGGACGGCGTGTTGGTCGACAGCGAAGACTACTGGGTCGACGTCGAGCGCGAGGAACTCTTTCCTGCGGCCGTCCCCGATGCGGACGTCGATCTCGAAGAGACGAGCGGGATGAACTTCCGCGAAATATACGACTATCTCGACGACGAGTACGGCACGGCCATCTCCCGCGAGGAGTTCGTCCAGCGGTTCAACGAGGCCGCCGGGGAGATCTACACCGAACGTGCGGAGTTGTTGGACGGTCTCCACGACCTCCTCGCCGAACTCGACGACCGCGGCGTCCCCACGGCGCTCGTCTCCTCGTCGCCCCACGACTGGATCGAGATGGTCACGGAGCGCTTCGACCTCGAGGGATCGTTCGATCGCGTCATCAGCGCCGACGACATCGACGGTGCGAGCAAGCCGGCCCCCGACGTCTTCGCGCACGCGGCCGACGAAATCGGCGTTCCGGCAGCGGAATGCGTCGTCGTCGAAGACTCCGCGAACGGGATCGAAGCGGCCGCTCGAGCCGGGACGATCGTTATTGCGTACCGGATCGACGCCCACGGCGACATCGATCGCTCGCCCGCGGACGAGATCGTCGACTCGCCCGCGGCGCTTCGAGAGTGCGTCCTCGAGTTGACGACCGAGCAATAGCCGCGTTTTCGAACGCCCGAACGGCCACGAGGCTCGCGCTCGCAACTGCGCTCTCGTCGTTCTCGCGGCCGCGCCCACACTCGTCTCGTATTCGCGGGCACTACCGAACGTCGACCGTCCGACTCGCCTCGAGCGGCACCAGCGGCGTCTCGGGGAAGGCGACGCTGACGGTGAACTCGAGCGCGTCGGCGTCGGCACCGAAAACGCCGACGGGGACGGTTTCTTGGTCGCGGAGGTAGGTGTTCGTGCTCGTCATCTCCACCCCGTTGACGGTCACTCGGATCCCGGCCCGCGCCGGTTCGCCGACGTTCCGAACCGTGACTTCGCGGACCTCGTTCTCGCCCGTCGCGATCGCGTCGGGGAACTGCCCCCACTCGAGTTCGATCGAGGGGAGCGACTGCGCCCCCTCGTAGACGCGTTCGGCGACGCCGTCGGAGAGCCCCGCATCGACGAGCCCGTCGACGCCAGCGTCGACGACGTCGCCGGGGGTCGTGACCCCCTCCTTCGCGAGTTTGCTGGCTCGGCCCGGCCCGACGCCGTCGATGGCGGTCAGCCCGACCGCGTCCTCGGCGACGCCGTTCTCGATGCGAGCCTCGACGCGACGCGCGAGGTTCGCGGCGTGGGGGCCGACGAACCGATCGAGGAAGGCCCCGAGCGCGGACACGAGTCGCGTGGCGTTGCGCCGGATGACCCAGGCGTCGCTGCGGAGTTCCGCGGGCGTGCTTCCGCTCGCCGCACCGCGGAGGATCGCGAGCACTTTGCGTTCGCCCGCGCCGAGATCCGCCGTGTCCGCCCCCACGAGCACCGCGTCGACCGCGTCGCGTTCGTCCTGACGGGCCGAAACCGAGTCGAACTCCTCGGCGGTCGCGACCGTCTCGAGGACGTCCTCGGCCTCGAGTCCGCCCGACGCCGCCCGATCGCAGAGCGCGGCGAAGTGCGCCGCCGTGTCGAGTCGGAGGTAGTACTTCGAGGTGAGCACGCCCAGCGGCGTCGCCTCGATCGAGAGGTCGTCCCCGGTCTCGACGAATCCCTCTTCGACGAGTCCCTCGAGGCAGTCGCGGACGCGCGTGCGAAGGTTCGGAAAGTCGTAGTCGTCGGGCCGCGACTGCCCGCGGACGTAGTAGAACGTCGTCTCGAGCCAGTCCATCACGTCCTCCAGGTCGGTGATCGTCCCCATCGCGATCTCGGCGTTGAGATGGGTTTCCAGACTCTCCGCGAGGCGGGACTCGATCTCCTTGCCGTCGCGGAGCAGCCGGCGGTACTTGTCCGCCTCGGCCGCGTCGCAGACGACCCAGCCGTATCCGACGTCGTCGTACCCCGGCCGACCGGCGCGGCCCAGCATCTGGAGGACGTCCAGGGGGCTCATGTCGACTTCGCCCTCGAGCGGATCGTGGAGTTTCGTATCGCGGATGACGACGCAGCGAGCGGGCAGGTTGACCCCCCAGGCCAGCGTCGACGTCGAAAAGAGCAGTTCGACGTGGCCCTGTTTGAACCACTCCTCGATCAGGTCGCGATCGTTCTTCGAGAGCCCCGCGTGGTGAAACGCGACGCCGTCGAGGACCGAATTTCGCAGCGTCGAATCGTCGAGTTCCTTCGATTCGGTGTGGAAATCGTAGTCGCCGCGGACCCCCATCGGGACGTCGCGTTCGGCGACCTCGTCGCGGGCCTTCTTCGCGGCCTGAACGGTGTCCTGCCGGGAGGAAACGAACACCAGCGACTGGCCGTCCTCGCGGAGGTGGGGCTCTGCGAGGTCGAGCGCCCGGTAGAGGCGGCGGTATTTGTCCGCGAAGGAGTTCTCCCCGTGCGTGTACGTCTTGACCCCCGCGTTGAGGTCGACCGGGCGGTACTCCTCGCCGAACTCGAAGGTCGTCTCCGCCGGGGCGTCGAGCCACGCCGCCACGTCGGAGACGTTCGGCATCGTCGCCGACAGCGCGACGATGCGGGGCTCACAGAGCCGGCGGAGACGGGAGATCGTCACCTCGAGGACCGACCCGCGGCGGTCGGCGTCGAGCAAGTGAACTTCGTCGATGACGCAGACGTCGATGTCGGTGACGAAGTCGTACCGTCGCGAATCGTGTTTCCGGGTCGCCGAGTCGAGTTTTTCGGGGGTCATCACGAGGATGTCCGCCCGGCGCGCGCGCCGCGGGTTCAGGTCCCGCTCGCCGGTGACGACGTAGACCGAGTAGTCGAGCGACTCGAAGCGGTCCCAGTCGTCTTCCTTCTCGTTCGTGAGCGCTCGCAGCGGCGCGATAAACAGCGCCGTTCCGCCGTCGGAAAGCGCCTTGCAGATCGCCAGTTCCGCGAGCGCGGTCTTCCCCGAGGCCGTCGGCGCGCTCGCGACGACGTTCTCGTCTCGCTCGAGCAGTGCGGGCAGCGCCTCGCGTTGCATCCGGTTGAACTCGTCGAAGGCGAAGGCGTCGGCAAATTCGGGCAGAACCTCGGCGACCTCCATCACACGGACACGGGAAGTGCCGGGTGAAAGGCGTTTCTGTCCCGGTCTGTTTCGGCGGCCGCGGCCGATCCGGCGCCATGCCGTGCCCTTTTACCGGGCGCGACGGCCGCCTCGTTCGTCGCTGCGTCCCGACCGCCCGGTTCGGCGCGGTGCGCTCGAGTCGCGGCCGCGACCGGATCCGTTCTCGAATCGGCGACGCGAACTCTCGCGGGATCGATTACCGCTCGCGGACGGCGACGGTCAGCGCCGCCCCGCCGGTGGCAAACACCAGCGGGTAGATAATTCCACCGAGCAAAACGGCGGGCACGAGTGCGGGTGCGAACGAACTGCTCGCCTCGATTCCGAACGCGGAGCCTTCGACGCTGAACTCGGACACGATCGCACCGATGCCCAGTACCACGGTGTACCCGATCGCGACGGGCGCGCCGACGACGACCGCGTCGGCGAAATCTGTAACGTCCCACCGCACGGCGAGGAACACTCCGACCGCGAGTAACACGAGCGGCGGCACGAAGTACAACAGATCGGCGTTCGAACTGCTCGACTCGGCGATGAAGTTCACGGTATCCGTCCCCCCCAACGATCCGACGCTACCGGTCGTTTCGACGTCGACCATGTGGGCGTTGAAGAAGTACCAGGCGACTCCCTTCCATTCGGCGAGGTTTTCGGCGACGAAATCGGGGACGTTCTGGCGAATCTCGCCGCTGACCAGCGCGTACGTCACGAGATATCCGATTACGGCGGCGAATACCCCGGATCCCGCACTCGCCGTGACGTTCGAACTGCGCGATCCGGCGGCGGTCCCAACTGCTGCCGACTGTGACGCCATTTCGTCAAATACGGATGTGCGTTAATATAATGGATCTTACGATATGAACGGATATCGATTAGATAGCCGACGTATCGGTCGCAATTTCCTCGAGCTGGTCGCTTAGCCGGCTGCTGGCCCGTTCCGGCTGTGAAACGCGTTCGAACGTCAGTTCCGGATCGCCGGACCCGGCGGTGTAGACCGTCAGGTCGCCGTATCCCAGCAGGCGACCGATCCCCGTTTGTCGTAGGCTGATGTTCTGGACGCGATCCAGACGGAACTGGGTCACGTCCCTCGAGACGATCCCCCGTTTCTTGTAGAGTTCCGAGGTGGTGATGACGTAGCGGGTGTTCGTCCAGACGAGGTAGCGAACGAGTGCGACGGCCGCGCCGACGACCGTGACGAAAACGCCGAGAAACGTCAGGAGACCGACGCCGCCGGTTCCGCTCCAGCCGGCGACGAGAAACCCGACCAGTGCGAGCGCGACGCCGACCGGCAACCAGGGCCCCATCGTGATCGGGTGCGGACGGCTCTCCCAGACGATGTCCTCGTCGTCGCTCAGGTGGAACCAGTCGGGCGTCGAGCCGAAGGCCATCGGCCTCGGTTATTCTGCACCCGTCCGTAAACCTATCGGGGTAACGGGCCGGTTACCACCAGTGCTACGTCGTTTCAGGCGGTTTGACGGTCCCTACTGGCCACGTCTTCGGACCGATCGCGAGGTCGCTCCGAGGCCGTCGTGCTGTCGTCGCAGGCGGACCGCGTGACCGCCACGGATCGGACGCGTGACCACCACGGTTTTCACCGCCCGGTCCGATAATCGACGTATGAGTCGTTCGCGCAAGCCCGACTGGCTGAAGAGTCGACCACCGTCGGGCCGGGAGTTCGCCGGCATTCGGGAGACGCTGCGCGAACACGACTTGCACACCGTCTGTGAGGAAGCGAACTGCCCCAACCTGGGCGAGTGCTGGTCGGGCCGCGACGGGGCCGACGGCAGCGGGCACACGGACGGCGGCGGGACGGCCACCTTCATGCTGATGGGTGATCGCTGCTCTCGAGCCTGCAATTTCTGCGACGTGAAAACGGGCGGGATGGAGCCGCTCGATCCCGACGAGCCCGAAAATGTCGCGAGCGCCATCGCCGAGATCGGCCTCGACTACGTCGTCCTCACGAGCGTCGACCGCGACGACCTTCCGGATCAGGGTGCCGGTCACTTCGCCGAGACGATCCGCGAGATCAAAGCTCGCCACCCCGGCATCCTCGTCGAAGTACTCATTCCCGACTTCCGGGGTGAACGACGGCTCGTCCGGAAGATAATCGACGCCGAACCGGACGTGATCGCCCACAACGTCGAAACCGTCGAACGCCTGCAATTTCCCGTCCGCGACCGCCGCGCGGGCTACGAGCAGAGCCTCTCGGTCCTCGAGTGCGTCGAGCGAGAATCGGACATCTACACGAAGACCTCGATCATGCTCGGCCACGGCGAGTACGACCACGAGGTCTACCAGACGCTCGCGGATCTGCGCGAACGCGGCGTCGACATCGTGACGCTCGGCCAGTACCTCCGGCCGTCGCGCGACCACCTCGCGGTTCGTCGCTACGATCATCCGGACAAGTACGAGACGTGGCGTCGCGTCGCCGAGGAGGAGTTAGGCTTCCTGTACTGCGCCAGCGGACCGATGGTGCGGTCGTCGTACAAAGCCGGCGAACTGTTCGTCGACGCCGTCTTGCGGGAAGGCAAGAGCGTCGCGGCGGCGAGGGCCGACGCGCGCCGGACGCGGCCACAGCGGACCGAATCTTAACCGATCGCCCCGCGCGTACCCGCCCCTCTCCGCCCGCTCTCGACCGCCCACGTGGTTGCTCCATCGAACTTCGATTTCGTCCAGTCTTCTCTCCCCTCTCCCGTCTGAATTCGACGAATGGCAAAAAATGGTTACTTTCGACCACTCTCGTCCACTCCTGTCGACTGACTCACCGTGGTTCCACGAACGACTGGCAAGAATCTCACTGATAGTAAACTATTTGGGAAACTCCTTTACCGTGAGCGATAGATTAGTGAGATATGTGCAGGTGGGTCTTCCCGTGAGCACGATACAGCGCGATCCCCGCGAACGAGTACAGGTTCTCGACGAGGCGGGCAGGGTCAGAGAGGGCGCCGACGTCCCGGACCTCTCCGAGGACCAGCTCGTCGAAATGTACGAACAGATGCGACTCGTCCGTCGTTTCGACGAGCGGGCCGTCAGCCTCCAGCGTCAGGGACGGATGGGAACCTATCCGCCCCTGTCCGGACAGGAGGGCGCACAGGTCGGCAGCGCACACGCGCTCGATGCCGACGATTGGGTCTTCCCCAGCTACCGCGAACACGGCGTCGGACTGGTTCACGGGCTCTCCCTCGAACGGACGTTGCTCTACTGGATGGGCCACGAGCAGGGTAACTACGTGCCCGCGGACGTCAACATCTTCTCCGTCGCCGTTCCGATCGCGACTCAGATCCCCCACGCGACCGGTGCAGCCTGGGCCTCGAAACTCCGCGACGAGGACCGAGCGTTCGTCTGTTACTTCGGCGACGGCGCGACCTCGGAAGGCGACTTCCACGAGGGGCTCAACTTCGCCGGCGTCTTCGATACGCCGACGGTCTTCTTCTGTAACAACAACCAGTGGGCCATCTCCGTGCCGCGCGAGCGCCAGACGGCGAGCGATACCCTCGCCCAGAAGGCGACCGCCTACGGATTCGAAGGCGTTCAGGTCGACGGGATGGATCCGCTCGCCGTCTACAAGGTCACCCGCGACGCCGTCGAGAAGGCGAAAAACCCCGATGCGGGCGAACTGCGGCCGACGCTGATCGAAGCGGTCCAGTACCGCTTCGGGGCCCACACGACCGCCGACGATCCCTCCGTCTATCGGCCCGACGAGGAGGTCGAACGCTGGAAACAGAAGGATCCCATCCCGCGACTCGAGACGTACCTGCGGTCGAACGGCATGCTCGACGACGAGCGAGTCGACGCGATCGAATCCCGGATCGAAGACGACGTCGCCGACGCCATCGACGCGGCCGAGTCGGCCGAACGGCCCGATCCCGAGGAAATTTTCGCACACGTCTACGAAGGGATGCCGCGGCGACTACAGGACCAACTCGAGTACTTCGAATCGATCCGCGAGGACTACGGCGACGACGCGCTCTTGGAGGGCTAACATGGCAGCAGAATCACGAGCGGAAGACCTCACGCTGGTACAGGCGGTACAGGACGGGTTGCACACCGAAATGGAACGCGACGACGACGTCGTGGTCATGGGCGAGGACGTCGGCCGGAACGGCGGCGTCTTCCGCGCGACCGAGGGGCTGTACGACGAATTCGGCGAGAACCGCGTGATCGACACTCCCCTCGCTGAGTCGGGGATCGTCGGGACGGCGATCGGGATGGCCGCCTACGGAATGCGGCCGATACCCGAGATCCAGTTCATGGGCTTCATCTACCCCGCGTTCGATCAGATCGTCTCGCACGCGGCGCGCCTGCGGACGCGCTCGCGCGGACGATTCACCTGTCCGCTGGTCGTCCGGGCTCCCTACGGCGGGGGCATCCGCGCACCGGAACACCACTCCGAGTCGACGGAGGCGATGTTCGTCCACCAGCCGGGACTGCAGGTCGTCATCCCCTCGACTCCCTCCGACGCCAAGGGGCTGCTGGCCAGCGCCGTTCGGAGTCCCGACCCGGTGATCTTCCTCGAGCCGAAGCTCATCTACCGAGCGTTCCGTGAGGAAGTGCCGGCGGACTCGTATGCCGTGCCGATCGGCGAGGCGGCCGTCCGCCGCGAGGGCTCGGACATCTCGGTCTACACCTGGGGCGCGATGACCCGACCGACCCTCGAGGCCGCGGAGAACCTCGCCGGCGAGATCGACGTCGAAGTGGTCGACTTGCGGACGGTGTCGCCGCTGGACGAGGAGACAATCGTCGACTCCTTCAAGAAAACCGGCCGCGCTGCTGTCGTCCACGAAGCACCGAAGACGGGCGGTCTCGGCGCCGAAATAACCGCGACCCTACAGGAGGAGGCCCTCCTGTACCAGGAAGCGCCGGTCGAGCGCATCACGGGCTTCGACACGCCGTTCCCGCTGTACGCGCTCGAGGATTACTACCTGCCCGAACCGGCTCGCATCGAGGACGGGATTCGGAACGCGGTGGGGTTCTAAGATGGTCAGGGAGTTCGAACTGCCGGACGTCGGCGAGGGCGTCGCGGAAGGTGAACTCGTCACCTGGCTCGTCGAGGAAGGCGACGAGGTCTCGGAGGACCAGTCGGTCGCGGAGGTCGAGACGGACAAGGCGCTCGTGGAGGTTCCCGCACCGGTCGACGGCACCGTCCGCGAGTTGCACGTCGCGGAGGGAGAAATCGTCCCGGTCGGGACGGTGATCATCTCGTTCGACGAAGCCGGTGAACCCGCGACCGAACCTCCCGCAGCGACGAAGGAGGAATCCGCTGCGGCCGATGGAGCGGACTCGACGACCGGCGGTGAAGCCCCAGAACGTCCCGGTGAGGCCCAGACCGAAACCGAGGCGGGTTCCACGCCCGACGACCGCGTCTTCGCACCGCCGCGCGTCCGTCGCACGGCGCGCGAGCGCGGGATCGACCTCTCGAGGATCGACGGAAGCGGTCCCGGCGGTCGGATCACCGCGGCCGACGTGCAGGCGGCGAACGGCGTCGAATCCGCCGCCGAACGGGGCCAGCCCCAGTCACAGACGCCCGCACCGACCGCCGACGAGGGAGAACCGGGTGAGTCGAGCGAGACCGGCGACGGCGAAGAACCCGCCGCGGAACCGTCTCCGGAGACCGCGACGGGACCTTCGCGGTCTCGCCGGTCCGAACCCCCGTCGCAGGGTGACGCGGCCGATCGTGACAGGACGCTGGCCGCGCCGGCGACTCGGCGACTCGCCGAGGAGGAAGGCATCGACATCGACGCCGTGCCCGCCGTCGAAGAACGCGACGGCGAGGCGTTCGTCACGCCAGCGGCCATCAGGGAGTACGCTGAGGTACAGAAGCGAGCGCAGGAAGCCGACCGCGAGGCGGTCGAAGCGGGCGAGCGGGTCGGGACGCGGGGCCCGGACGTCGCCGAGGGCGAGCGCGAACGCCGCGAACCGTTCACGGGCGTCCGCAAACGCATCGCCGAGGCGATGGTCGAGTCGAAGTACACCGCGCCGCACGTCACGCACCACGACGAGGTCGACGTCACCGCGCTCGTGGCCGCGCGAGACGAGCTCAAACCGCGCGCAGAGGACCGTGGGATCCGGCTGACCTACATGCCCTTCATCATGAAGGCCGTCGTCGCGGCGCTGAAAGACCATCCCGAGATGAACGCGGTCATCGACGACGCGAACGAAGAGATCGTCTACCGCGACTACTACAACATCGGGGTCGCGACCGCGACCGACGTCGGACTGATGGTCCCGGTGGTCGAAGACGCCGACCGGAAGGGCCTCCTGCAACTCTCTTCGGAGATGAACGAACTCGTCCAGAAGGCCCGCGACCGGACGATCAGCCCCGGCGAACTGCGCGGTTCGACGTTCACGATCACCAACGTCGGCGGCATCGGCGGCGAGTACGCCACCCCGATCATCAACTATCCCGAAGCCGGGATCCTCGCGATCGGCGAGATCAAGCGCAAACCGCGGGTCGTCACCGACGACGACGGCGCCGAATCGATCGAACCCCGTTCGGTGATGACGCTCTCGCTGTCGTTCGATCACCGGCTGTTGGACGGGGCCGTCGGTGCTCGATTCACGAATACGGTCATGGAGTACCTCGAGAACCCGAACCTCCTCTTGCTCGAGTGACCGAAGACGGGAGTTTTGAATACGAATGCGAGACGAACGTACTGCAGACCGATCGAAACCAGAGATACCGAACATGAGAGCAATCACACGCACGATGGAGACCGATAGCTGATGGTCGTCGGAGATGTCACCACCGGGACGGACGTCCTGGTCGTCGGCGCAGGCCCCGCTGGCTACGTTGCCGCGATCCGCGCCGGCCAACTCGATCTGGACGTGACGCTCGTCGAGAGAGACGCCTACGGCGGGACCTGTCTGAACTACGGCTGTATTCCCTCGAAAGCGCTTATTACCGCCACGGACGTCGCCCACGAGGCCGCGACCGCCGAGGAGATGGGGATCCACGCCGACCCCGCGATCGATCTCGCCGGGATGATCGACTGGAAAGACGGTGTCGTCGACCAACTCACGGGCGGCGTCGAGAAACTTTGCAAGGCAAATGGCGTGACTCTGCTCGAAGGCACCGCTCGCTTCGCGGACGAGAATACAGTCCGCGTCTCTCACAGCGGCGAGGGGCAGGGATCGGAGAGCGTCGAATTCGAACACGCGATCGTCGCGACCGGCTCTCGCCCCATCGAGATACCGAACTTCGAGTTCGACGACGAGCCCGTTCTGGACTCGAGACAGGCGCTTTCTCTCACGTCCGTCCCCGACTCGCTGGTCGTCGTCGGCGCCGGCTACATCGGGATGGAACTCGCGAGCGTTTTCGCCAAACTCGGGACCGACGTGACCGTCATCGAGATGCTCGACTCGATCCTTCCCGGCTACGACGAGGACCTCAAACGCCCCGTGAAGCAACGAGCGACCGACCTCGGGATCGACTTCGAGTTCGGCTACACCGCGTCGAACTGGCACGACCGCGACGAGGGCGGGATCCGCGTCGTCGCCGAGCCGGCCGATCGGGCCGCCGCCGATGGTGGGAACGAGGCCGAGCAACTCGTCGACGAACGCCTCGAGTTCGACGTCGATTCCGTGCTGGTCGCCGTCGGCCGCGAGCCGGTTTCGGACACGCTCGACCTGTCCGCCGCTGGCGTCGAGACCGACGATCGAGGCTTCATCGTCACGGATTCGCGCGCACGAACGACTATCGACCACATCTTCGCCGTCGGCGACGTCGCCGGCGAACCCATGCTGGCTCACAAGGGGAGTACGGAGGGAAAAGTCGCCGCCGAAGTGATCGCCGGCGAACCCGCGATGCTCGACCAGCAGGCGATCCCGGCCGTCGTCTTTACCGACCCCGAAATCGCCACCGTCGGCATGACCGAGTCCGAAGCGAGCGAAGCCGGCTTCGAGACCACCGTCGGCCAGTTCCCGTTCCGGGCCAGCGGCCGCGCGCTGACGACCGGCCACAGCGACGGCTTCGTGAAGATCGTCGCCGACGACGCCGACGGCTACCTCCTCGGCGCGTCGATCGTCGGCCCGGAAGCCTCTGAACTGATCGCGGAACTCGGATTCGCGATCGAGCTGGGTGCCACGCTCGAGGACGTCGCCGCAACAGTCCACGCCCATCCGACCCTCTCGGAGTCGGTGATGGAAGCCGCCGAGAACGCACTCGGACACGCGATTCACACCCTGAACCGGTAACGTGGTAATCGCCGGTGGTTCGCGTTCGGCGACGCGACGTTGCGCATTCGCCGCTCGCTTCCCGTCGAGTCGCACCGATCCGGCCGCTGGCCCGGACACGTTCGCTCTGCACCTCGTCGGGAGGATAACCGCGTTTTACCGCCACACCGGCAGCGACGACGTCCGTCCCAATCTCTCGTTACCGATCCGCCTTCGCCACTCACTGCACGTACAGTGAGTAGGCGATCACCAGAAAGCCGACGAGTACCAGACAGCTCTCGAGCAGAATCCCCGTCGCGAGTTCGACGCCGAGCACCTCGTACAGCATCCCCGCGAGCACCAGACCGAGCGTGACGAGGCCGAATCCGGCCGCGAGATACCCCAGCGCTCGTTGTCGGGTCCGGCGGTAGGCTTTGAACGAGAAGTACGTGATGACGCCTCCGACGAGGAGAACGAGGGTCTTGACGATGGCCAGTGCGAGCATCGTTTCGGGCGCTCCAGCGGGAAACGGATTCATGTCTCTCTTCGCACCTCCGACCACAGTTCCGCGAGTCGCTCGTCCGCCGTCCGGGCTGGCCGCTCGATCTGAACCGATAGTGCCCGTTCCTCGTCCAGGCCGAGCGTGATCTCGTCGAACGCGATCGAGTACTTGCTGGCGTGGTGGCCGTCCTGTCGAATCTCCGTCGACTCCTCGAGCAGCGTCGCGTCGGTCAACAATTCGAGCTTTCGGTATAACGTCGACTGAGGGATGTCACACTCTTTCGTTAGCTCTGAGGCCGTCATGGGTTCCTCGAGCTTTCGAATAATTTCGCGGCAGTCGGGATCGTCCAGCGCAGAGCAGATCTCCTCTGCGGACGGGGTTGACTCCGAAGCGAACGGGTCCCGGACCATTCAATTTCCCCTTACAACGCACGTGGTTTATCGGCATCGATGCGTTTCCCACCGCTCGCCGACTTCACACGACACCTTCTTGCGCGTGCGCGCTTGACGTCGACCACGCGGGTATCATCCGGCCCGACCGTACCTTCGAGGGTGGGATGACCGGCCGACCTCCGCCCGCGTGACATTTTCGGACCGCCGAGAGCCGTCCGACCACGCGATATCGTTTATTAATGTCATTGCTGCTATCATCTCGTGGAAAACCGTGCCATGGTACCGGATTCCGATGCGCTTCCGGTCCGACGGCCTTATATACTAACCCGGCGTTCGAAACTAATGCGAACGACGTGGCGCACGCCGCCACGTCCCCTCCGGCCGCGACCCGGCACGGAGGCAGGTATCATATCCACCCTCGGACAGGTTGTCGGTCCGATCCGACGGCCTTATAAGTATATGGGCGTTTCCCAAAGGATGTGTCCGTGGCCGGCATTCCCGGTCACGGCGATCCGACGCCTTTATACGTGTATGGGCACTCAGTTCGGATCGCACACGCCCTCGCCGGATGCGATTTTCGGCGCGGGTTCGATCCGACGCCCTTATATGTACGAGGGCAGTTGGATATGAACGCAACAAACGCGTGATCGACGGCCCGTTCAACTCGGGCCGTCATCTCGGGCGACGTGAGTTCGAAGGGGTTATGTACCCCAGACAGCTTACGAATACGTCCGAAGGAAATGAGGATCCTACCCCTGCGGTCCGCCGTATAGATGGGATCTGATGTTAGCCCTGGTAGTTCGGTGACGCCCGACCGGTCGTCGCGACCGGCTGTCGTCGTCGAACGTGGACCATTTACCAAATGTGTGAGTGTGTACAACATTCACCGCCAGACCCCGAGCACATCTCGGGGAGACATAGCATTCATTCCGGTTGATCCTGCCGGAGGTCATTGCTATTGGAGTCCGATTTAGCCATGCTAGTTGCACGAGTTCAGACTCGTAGCAGATAGCTCAGTAACACGTGGCCAAACTACCCTATGGACTCGGATAACCTCGGGAAACTGAGGCTAATCCGGGATACGGTTCGCAGCCTGGAAGTGGCGCGAACCCGAAACGTCCCGGCGCCATAGGATGTGGCTGCGGCCGATTAGGTAGACGGTGGGGTAACGGCCCACCGTGCCGATAATCGGTACGGGTTGTGAGAGCAAGAGCCCGGAGACGGAATCTGAGACAAGATTCCGGGCCCTACGGGGCGCAGCAGGCGCGAAACCTTTACACTGCACGAGAGTGCGATAAGGGGACTCCAAGTGCGAGGGCATATAGTCCTCGCTTTTCACCACCGTAAGGAGGTGGTAGAATAAGTGCTGGGCAAGACCGGTGCCAGCCGCCGCGGTAATACCGGCAGCACAAGTGATGACCGCTATTATTGGGCCTAAAGCGTCCGTAGCTGGCCACGCAAGTCTATCGGGAAATCCGCGCGCTCAACGCGCGGGCGTCCGGTAGAAACTGCGTGGCTTGGGACCGGAAGATCCAGAGGGTACGTCTGGGGTAGGAGTGAAATCCCGTAATCCTGGACGGACCACCGGTGGCGAAAGCGCTCTGGAAGGACGGATCCGACGGTGAGGGACGAAAGCTTGGGTCACGAACCGGATTAGATACCCGGGTAGTCCAAGCTGTAAACGATGTCTGCTAGGTGTGACACAGGCTACGAGCCTGTGTTGTGCCGTAGGGAAGCCGTGAAGCAGACCGCCTGGGAAGTACGTCCGCAAGGATGAAACTTAAAGGAATTGGCGGGGGAGCACTACAACCGGAGGAGCCTGCGGTTTAATTGGACTCAACGCCGGACATCTCACCAGCATCGACAATGTGCAGTGAAGGTCAGTGTGATGAGCTTACTGGAGCCATTGAGAGGAGGTGCATGGCCGCCGTCAGCTCGTACCGTGAGGCGTCCTGTTAAGTCAGGCAACGAGCGAGACCCGCACTCCTAATTGCCAGCAACACCCTTGCGGTGGTTGGGTACATTAGGAGGACTGCCAGTGCCAAACTGGAGGAAGGAACGGGCAACGGTAGGTCAGTATGCCCCGAATGTGCTGGGCGACACGCGGGCTACAATGGCCGAGACAGTGGGATGCCACCCCGAAAGGGGGCGCTAATCTCCGAAACTCGGTCGTAGTTCGGATTGAGGGCTGAAACTCGCCCTCATGAAGCTGGATTCGGTAGTAATCGCCGTTCAGAAGACGGCGGTGAATACGTCCCTGCTCCTTGCACACACCGCCCGTCAAAGCACCCGAGTGGGGTCCGGATGAGGCCGGCGTAACGCCGGTCGAATCTGGGCTCCGCAAGGGGGCTTAAGTCGTAACAAGGTAGCCGTAGGGGAATCTGCGGCTGGATCACCTCCACAGACCGAGACCAGGCCGACGCGCCTGGCTCACTGCGGATCGCGATCGCGGTTTTCGAACCGCACACGTTCGATCGATACAGTCACTCGACTGGCCGATCGGGCACCTCAGAACTACCAGGGCTAACACCCAACTCCCTGCCCGCCTCTCACGAGGCGGGCGTGGGCCCATAGCTCAGTGGTAGAGTGCCTCCTTTGCAAGGAGGATGCCCAGGGTTCGAATCCCTGTGGGTCCATGTCTCGGAGGAAATCTCGGATCGTGTCCCTTAAGTGGGAGACGGCCCGAGGATTGAATCCGAACGAACCGATGCACCACCCCGTGCAAACGTGGGTGGGAAGGGTTAATGCGGGCCGGCCGTCTACCGGCGCGCAGATGAGACCGTGTGTACGTGTAGTCCAGGCGTCCACTGGACCCGTTCCCGGGTCACGATGTTGCGACTCTGTCGCAACGCCGATCCGATGAACGTGGCTACTGTGCCAGCTGGTGGATCGCTCGGCTTGAGAGCTGAAGAAGGACGTGCCAAGCTGCGATAAGCCTGAGGGAGCCGCACGGAGGCGAAGAACTCAGGATCTCCGAATGGGAATCCCCACCGCAATTGCTTCGCGCAATGGGGAACGCCGGGAATTGAAACATCTCAGTACCGGCAGGAAAAGAAAGCAAACGCGATGTCGTAAGTAATGGCGAATGAACGCGATACAGTCCAAACCGAAGCCTTCACGGGCAATGTGGTGTACGGACTGACGATCACTTCCCGAAACTCGACACGAAGTCTCCTGGAACGGAGTACGAAACAGGGTGACAGTCCCGTACTGTCGACGAGTAAGGAACGAGTCAGCTCCAGAGTATCGGGGGTTGGATATCCCTCGTGAAGTTCGCGGGCATCGACCGCGAAGACTAAACACTCCTCAAGACCGATAGCGAACAAGTAGCGTGAGCGAACGCTGAAAAGCACCCCAAGAAGGGAGGTGCAATAGGGCGTGAAATCAGTTGGCGATGGAGCGACGGGGCACGAAAGGTCCCGACCGAAACGACCGTAGCGCGAGCTACCAGTAGGAAGGTCGGGAAGCCGGTGTTCCGTCGTACGTTTTGAAAAACGAACCAGGGAGTGTGCCTGTTTGACGAGTCTAACTCGCTTATCGAGGAAGGCGTAGGGAAACCGACAGGGCCGCAGTGCTTTGCACAAGGGCCGCCGTGTTCAAGCGCGGGGAGTCAAACGGGCACGACCCGAAACCGGACGATCTAGGCGTGGACAAGGTGAAGCGTGCCGAAAGGCACGTGGAGGCCTGTTAGAGTTGGTGTCCTACAATACCCTCTCGTGATCTACGTCTAGGGGTGAAAGGCCCATCGAGTCCGGAAACAGCTGGTTCCAACCGAAACATGTCGAAGCATGACCTCTGCCGAGATAGTTCGTGGGGTAGAGCAACGGATTGGGGGACCGCACTCCGAGAGGAGTGTGCCCCCCTGTCCAACTCCGAACCTACGAACGTCGTTTGACGCAGGGAGTCCGGTGCGCGGGGTAAGCCTGTGTACCGTGAGGGAGACAACCCAGAGCTGGGTTAAGGTCCCCAAGTGTGGATTAAGTGCGATCGAAGGTGGTCTCAAGCCCTAGACAGCCGGGAGGTGAGCTTAGAAGCAGCTACCCTCTAAGAAAAGCGTAACAGCTTACCGGCCGAGGTTTGAGGCGCCCAAAATGATCGGGGCTCAAATCCACCACCGAGACCTAGCAGTGCGGATCAGACCGCAATCTTGTAGGTTGGCGTTCTGTTCGGGTGGAAGCACGGATGAGAATTCGTGTGGACCGTTCAGTAACGAAAATCCTGGTCATAGTAGCAGCGTTAGTCGGGTTAGAACCCCGACGGCCGAACGAGTAAGGGTTCCTCAGCAATGCCAATCAGCTGAGGGTTAGCCGGTCCTAAGTCAGCCCGTAAGTCGAAGCTGACAACAGGGAAATAGGTTAATATTCCTATGCCAGTGTGCACTCAAAGCCGACGCTTTGGGGCCGCCTGAGCTGGGCCTTCGCCCAGTCGAACAGTCAAAGATCGTGGAAGCCGTAATGGCACGAAGCGGTCGAACGGCTGGATAGCGCAAGTCAGGTCAACCCAGAGCCCGTGAAAAGGTGAGCACACTGTCCGTACCGAGATCCGACACAGGTACTCGTGGCGGCGAAAGCCAAGGTCTGTCGGGAGCAACCGACGTTAGGGAATTCGGCAAGTTAGTCCCGTACGTTCGCAATAAGGGATGCCTGCCTCGCGAAGAGGCAGGTCGCAGTGACTCGGGCGCTCCGACTGTCTAGTAACAACATAGGTGACCGCAAATCCGCAAGGACTCGTACGGTCACTGAATCCTGCCCAGTGCAGGTATCTGAACACCCCGTACAAGGGGACGAAGGACCTGTTAACGGCGGGGGTAACTATGACCCTCTTAAGGTAGCGTAGTACCTTGCCGCTTCAGTAGCGGCTTGCATGAATGGATCAACGAGAGCGCCACTGTCCCAACGTTGGGCCCGGTGAACTGTACGTTCCAGTGCGGAGTCTGGAGACCCCCAAGGGGAAGCGAAGACCCTATAGAGCTTTACTGCAGGCTGTCACTGAGACGTGGTCGCCATTGTGCAGCATAGGTAGGAGCCGTTACACAGGTACCCGCGCTAGCGGGCCACCGAGGCAGCACTGAAATACTACCCGATGGTGACTGCGACTCTCACTCCTGGCGGAGGACACTGGTAGCCGGGCAGTTTGACTGGGGCGGTACGCGCCTGAAAAGATATCGGGCGCGCCCCAAGATTTCCTCACCCGTGTCGGAGACGCGGGAAAGAGCGCAAGAGCATACGGAAGTCTGACAGTGTCCGGCACAACGACGGACGCTGACGCGAAAGCGTGGTCTAGCGAACCAATTAGGCTGCTTGATGCGGCCAATTGCTGACAGAAAAGCTACCTTAGGGATAACAGAGTCGTCACCCGCAAGAGCACATATCGACCGGGTGGCTTGCTACCTCGATGTCGGTTCCCTCCATCCTGCCCGTGCAGAAGCGGGCAAGGGTGAGGTTGTTCGCCTATTAAAGGAGGTCGTGAGCTGGGTTTAGACCGTCGTGAGACAGGTCGGCTGCTATCTATTGGGGGTGTAACGGTATCTGACGGGAACGTTCGTATAGTACGAGAGGAACTACGAATGGGTGCCACTCGTGTACCGGCTGTTCGAAAGAGCACGTGCCGGGCAGCGACGCACCACGGGGTAAGAGCTGAACGCATCTAAGCTCGAAACCCACCTGAAAAAGAGATACCACCGAGATCACTCGTAGAAGACGAGGTCGATAGACTCGGGGTGTACGCACCAAGGCAACGAGGTGTTGAGCCCGCGAGCACTAACTGATCGAGCCACACACTCATAACTACAACATCATCGCATTGGATCCGTGACGCGCGAACGGGTCCGGACGCAAACTGGACTACACATACACAACGGTCACAGACACGAGCACGCAGACACCGTATCACCGATATTGGCATGACGGCGGTTCGATTCCGTCGATCGGCGTTACGGCGGCCACAGCGGCGAGGTACCTCCCGTACCCATCCCGAACACGGAAGATAAGCTCGCCTGCGTTACGGCCAGTACTGGAGTGCGCGAGCCTCTGGGAACCCCGTTTCGCCGCCGACCACTCATACTCGTACTCTCTTTCGCCCCCACGAGCGACCGCACCGGCGGTCTCCCGCGGGGGCGTTTTGCATTGCTGCCAGCGTCCAGATCGCGGAACGATACCTCTCCGGTTACGTCGTACCGCTATGCTTAAACGACCGCAGAAACAACGATATATTGCGCCAAGGTGGCAGAGTCCGGCCGAACGCAGCGGCCTGCAGAGCCGCCCACCGCCGGTTCAAATCCGGCCCTTGGCTCTCACACGATACCCTAAAGCCCAAGACGACGTTGTCTTGGGTTCCACCACTTTTCCATAGTCTCATATATAGATGCTGGTAGAAGTAACTGGTGCTACCTTGAACGGCCTCGTTTCGGGTGAGGCCGCGAGAAACCCGTGTTACTTCGAATCGGCGTTGGACTCGTCGCTCACTTCGAGGATCTCCGCTGCTACGTCTTCCACGTGCTGCTGGTGATCCGCCGACGTCTGTACGCTTTGGGCCGCACCGAGTTGGTCGTTGACGACCGCGTTCTGCTGTGGCCCCCACGTCTCGGGCGGTTCGGACTCGATGTACTCGACCCAGCGTTTGATGCCCTCGATGCGCTGCTCACGGTTGCGTTCGTGCTTCGTGTCGAGGTGTTCACGCGCGTTTGAGTCGCTCATATTCGGCTTCGACGTCGAGTCGCGTTACCCACTCTTCGAGGCGGGACACACTAAGACTTTCCTCGAAAAGCGTGTAGAGGTGGACTGCATCCTCGACGTCCTTTTGCGCACCGAGGTAGAGTTTATACGCGATCTGGAGCTCTAAGGGGCCTATCGGAATCGTCTTACCACCGATCCGGGCCGTGATCGCGTTTTCGAGAGATCCCCGATCGAACTCGTCGCGCGCGAACTTGACTTCGAGGTGAGGCGTAATCTGGTCTTCCGGGGCGACCCAGATATTGTCGCCGTTGTCGAGCATCTCGTACATCGACGTGAGTGGCATCGCCGGTCCCCAGAATTCCTCCTCGTCGAGCGTCGTGGCGAGTCTGTCGGCGGTTTCCTCGTCGATTCGTTCGATGAGGATATCAACGTCTTCGGTAGAGCGTGCCCGACCAGCGAGTATGGAGACGTACCCCGCGATGTAGACGTGCTTAATGTCGAATCGGCCGAGAACCTCGGAGAACCCGATGGCCAACTCGTCGAGTTGATTCGACTCACGCTCGACGACGAGTGTCTCGTTCCGTAGCTCGATACCGCCCATAGCGGTTCGTTCGCGGGTAGACGCATAAATCGTCGGGAGCGATGGTCAACTCTCGACCTCGACTTTGACTCCAGTAGTTGGTTCCCTGCTCCAGGATTCGTTCGGTAGAGAGTGACCGAATCTTTTCTCGGGCGGGGACTCGACTGTCATCGTCGTTCTTCGAGGTCGTCGATCGCACGGTAGAACTGCTCGGTGTTAGCTGGATGCGCCGATGCCGCCTGGTCTTCTAGCACACCGATGTACTTCTCGAACTTGCCTCGGTCAGTATCGGCCGCGAGCACGCACTCGACGTATCCGTCGAGGGCGGACTGCAAGGCTTTAGCGTAGTGGTCGTACGCGGCGTCGATGCGGACTTCGTTATCATCGATTTCCTCGAACAGCGCGCGATAGACGGTCGCGGCTTCTAAGTAGCGCTCGCGCTCGTGGTACACCCCCACTTTAGATGCGACCAGTCACTTCACGAGTTCTGGCATGCGCGAGCGAGACGACGATTCGAGCCCATCCCGACTTCTCGCGTGGGAAGAAGATCCCTGAAAACGCGAGCGGGGAGCGATTCGAACACGCGGTTGGATGTGCTCACCACGTTGCGCGCGATTTCTCTGCGTTCAAATTGCGGTAGCCGCTTCGCTCGTCACGAACGTATTCCTCGCAGGAGCGGGCCGGGCGCGATTTGAACACGCGACCGTCTGGTTAAAAGCCAGACGCTCTGCCAAACTGAGCTACCGGCCCTCTGATTTCCTGTTTCGGTGAGTAGCGGTTAAACGTTTCTTTCTCGGATGCGCCGAAGACTCGAGAGTCCGTGTGACCGAGTCACTCGCGTTCGAAGTACTGGTCGAGCGCGTCGGTGACGAGCTGGCCGGGATGAACGTCGTCGATGGAGGCGCGCCGTCGGAGATCGCGGTAGGTGGCGGGTGAGAGTGTGAGTTCGAGTGTGCCGAGGGTGACGCCGTGGTCTGCGAGTGCCTGGTCGATGGGGGTGTCGTTGTTGACGGCGCTTGCGACGCTGCGGACGTCGCGGACGGTGAGGTCGCCGTCGAGGGTGGCCCAGGCGAGAAGTAATCGGGCTTCGCCGGCGACGCGGGCGATGTGTTTGGCGGCGGTGGGGGCGATTTGTCCGAGTGCAACCTGTTTGCGGACCGATCGCGGGAGGTCGTGAACGCGCGCCCACTTGCGGATGAACGAGACGGTCACTTCGCCGTCGGTGCGTTCGGCGGCGGCCTTGTAGGAGCCTTCGCCGCGCACGAGGGCGGCGCAGGCGGCCGCGCCGCGGAGCATGTACAGGTGATCGTCGTCGGCGACACCGGCGGCGAACTGACGAACGGTTTCGGCGGCGTCTGCGAGGCTTTCGGGGTCGTCGGGGTCGAAAATGACGGCTTCGCGGGCACGAGTTCCGGTGACTGATTCGTCGCCCCGGATTACTGGCGCCCCGACGGGCGATTCCCGGTCCGTCGGAATCGATCGATCGGAGGCGGCGTGACGGCGCGACCGATCACCGGGCCGGTTGTCGGTCATGAATTTCAGTAGGGGGCACGTCGTTAAAAAGGTCCGTACTGGGACATCGGTCTCGAGTTATTCCTCGCGCTGCTCTGCGAGGTGCTCCCAGATTTCCGTACAGCCGGCCCCTTCTTCGATATCGTCGAGGTGTGTGTCGTCACGCTCGCTTGCTTCCTGCTCGACCGGCTTCGGATTGCAATCGGCTGCATCAGACATGGACAGTCGTTCGAACCCTGATGGGATAAGTATCGCTTCGCCTGCAAGCGATACCCGTGCTGTGTCTTATGGGCGTTTTATGCCGCTATCTCTGACGGATCCGTCCAATCCGATCGGGGCCGAGAGGAGCGTCACACGGACAGCCGGGATCGGATCGATATCGGCCGACGTGAGCGGTCTCGTCGGGCGGACGACCGAGTACAGCCCGTCACTGGGGTGAGCGGTACGGCTGTACCGACCCAGTGTCTGATGTGCTCGAGGACGGCGGACCGTTGCCCTCTGTTCTGCCGAATAGTGGCGTCTGTGGGCGCCGAAACGGACGACGCGCCCCGTTGGGCGACGTCTATTCGTGGTGAGAGGGGGCCAAAAGCGCCGCGTGCCGGAGGGAAGTGGGAGCCGTCCGTTGTCGTCAGCGGTATCGGAACCCCGACACCCGTCGGTGAGGCGCCAGTCACGGGTCTGTCCCGAATGCACCCCGTGGCGGAGCGGTGAATGAAGGGGTAAATGTGGCCGGTAAGTAGGGCGCTTCTTTCAGGGCAATGTGTTGTGGTACCAATGACCTATCGAAATCGACCGGGTGCTGGAGCCGGTATTGGATGGAGTATCAATACGGGTCGATCGGCGACCGATCCTCCGGCGGTGGTGCGGACCGTCCGCGGTCCCGAACTGCTTGTCCGTCGAGTCGACCCGCCGCTCGGGCGGGTCGACGTCGGTCGAGACGGCATCGCGGCCGAACGAGGTTGGAAAATCGAACTGACGTACCCGTATACTGCGCCGCCGACCGGTGACGCGGTGCCCGTTCGCTGGCGTTGCTGTCGCAGGCGCGCGGCTTTTTCTCCCGGCTTGTGAACGACCGGGTGGTTACATCATGAGTATGGACACGATTCAGGACCTGTTCGAACACGGCCTCGAGGACATCTACCACGCGGAGCATCAGCTACTCGATGCGCTCGAACACCTCGAGACCAACACCGAACGCGAGGAGATTTCCCGTGCGTTTGCCGAGCACCGCGAGGAGACCCAGGACCAGATCGATCGCCTCGAGGAGGTCTTCGACGAGTTCGGAGAACCACCCGAGAAAGAGGAATGTGAGGGCGTCGAGGGCCTGCTCGAGGAGTACGAGGAGTTCACCTCGATGGAGCCGGCTCAGGACGTGATGGACTACCACAACATGGCGGCCGCCGAGAAGACCGAACACTACGAGATCGCCGCATACGGGAACCTGATTCCCCTCGCCGACCACCTCGGGATGGACGACGCGGCCGATCTCCTCGAGGAAAACCTCCGGGAGGAGCAATCGGCCCTCGACGAACTGAAAGAGTTGACCGAAACGTTCGAGGTCGACGCGATTCCGGCGGAGTGATTCGCATGACGGAGGACCGCGATCAGGACGAAGACGAACGGACCCAGTACGGCGGCACGGAAGACGAGCAGCCGACGACCGACATCGACGACGAGGCGGACGACGGGCGCGACGCCGACGAGTAGATGCCGCCGCCCCGTGGTACCGTTTCCGACTCCGTTCGTCTCACGCGCGACGGGACGCGAGACGCGTACCGCTTTTACTGCTCGGTGCGGTATCCGTACGTGTGACGACGCACGCTCCAGAGGAACGCGACGAACTGTCGATCAGACCCGCGGAGCGTGCGGATCTGCTCGCGGTCGTTCGAATCGAGAACGAGTCGTTTTCCCAGCCCTGGCCGTACGATGCCTTCGAGCGGTTCCTCGGCGAGCCGGGATTTCTCGTCGCGGAAACCAACGGCCGGATCGCCGGGTACGTCGTCGCCGACGTAACGCAGGGGATCGCTCGCTCTCTCGGACACGTAAAGGACATCGCCGTTCATCCCGACCGGCGCGGGATGGGCGTCGGCTCCGCGCTCCTCTCCCGGTCGCTCGGCGTCCTCGCGGCCCACGGTGCCGAGTCGGTGAAACTCGAGGTTCGGCGCTCGAACGACGACGCGCGAGGCCTCTACCGGGAGTTCGGTTTCGAACCGCTCCGGCGGGTTTCGGGCTACTACGGTGACGGCGAGGATGCGATCGTGATGATTCGGAAACTCGGCAGATCCGCCCGGTCGTAACGTGTGACTGCAATCTCGGGTGCGGGACGTTTTACCGTTCGCGTTCGTAAACGGGCCTATGGGATACGCCTGTCCGGTCTGTGACGCCGAAGAGGCCGACGCCGCTCACCTCGCGAACCACCTGGCGATCACCGCCTCGCTCGGTCGCGAGGATCACCGCGCGTGGCTCGACGAGTACGCGCCCCACTGGGGCGACTGCGGCCCGGCGGAACTCGGCGAGATCGTCAGTTCGCACGCGACGGAAATCGACACGCCGGCGTTCGAGGGGCACGACCACGGCCACGAACCCGGCCGGCCCGGATCGCTCGA
This sequence comes from Natrinema caseinilyticum, assembly GCF_024227435.1. Lineage (GTDB taxonomy): Archaea > Halobacteriota > Halobacteria > Halobacteriales > Natrialbaceae > Natrinema > Natrinema caseinilyticum. Next base: position 2,101,262 of record NZ_CP100445.1, on the reverse strand, counting down.
GGAGGGACTCGCTCGTCAGAGCCGCAGCCCCGGTCGCGGATCGATGACGACGGAGACCGAGACCGTATTGCGGGAGGCCGCCGAGATGACTCGGCAGATGCACCCCTCGACCGAGAGCGACGCGAGCGACGAATCGACGTCGAACGCCGAAACCGAGGGTGGCGCCGCCGACGAGAACGAAAACGCGTAACTGCCGGACCGCCCACTGTTTGCGTATGCATACGGTTGGGACGTTCTCACCGGCGTCGATCGAAGCGGCCCGCGAACGCTACGAAGCGGCCGGTTCCGCGGCCCAGACGGTCGTCCGCGAGGTCGCGAAGGCGATGGCATTCGACCGCGACGAGTACGACGACCGAGTCACGAGCGACGTCGTCGAAACCGCCCGAGACGCCCTCTTCGCGAGTATGCTCGAGGTTACCGTCGGAAGCCGCGAGGAGTTCGAGGAGTGGCGCGAGTCCGCCGACGGCGAGGTGACGACGGTCGGCCACGAGAGCGTCGACCACGTCGTCTGGCACGCGGGCCCCGACGGTAATGCGGTCGCGGCGACGTTCCAGGACGAGGAGGATGCGGCGGTCGCGACGCTTCGTCGGCAGGCGTTCGGGAGGCTGTATCGGGAAATCGTGTAGGCGAACCGCCTTTTTCTGTTCCCGCTGTAGTGAGGCCCATGAATACTGACGACGATGATCGGCGCCTCGATGAAAGAGACCGAATCACGATACCGAAACACATCAGAAACCGATCGAATCTCGAAACGGGACAACGCGTCCGTGTGACCGTGGAAAACGGATCGGTCGTCGTTCGTCCCCGAATCTCTCGCCAAGAGTTCGTTCGGTCGATGCGGGGCAGTATTACCGAAGCGGCGAAGGTCGCGGACGCATCGACGGATGCTCCGGAAGGCCTGAAAGCCGATTGGACGTCGGATCTTCCCGACGACTAACGATTCCGTCTCGAGAGGCTCACGATACTGGGCTCCGACGCGTCGGCGAAGACCTCGAGTGGCTCGAGGTAACGGATCCGGTCGGGAACGGCCGGTGACGTCGGAGTGCAGCGATCGCGCCCACGATCACCAGCTATTATCTCCTCGAGCACCCACTTTGACGCGATGACAGCGCCCGACGAGTGGGAACTTCTCGAGGAGCGAACCGAGTACGAAACGGGCTGGTACGACGGCGGCTACGACCGCCTCGAGCAGCCGGACGGGAGCGAGAAGCGATACTACTGGGCGGAGTTGCCGCCGGCGGTCGTCGTCGTCGCGCGGATCGACGGGGACGTCCTCGCGAATACGGACGGCGGGGGTGACGCGAGCGGTGACGGCGACCGGCTCCTGTTCGTCGAACAGTACCGGCCCACGATCCGCGAGACGCACCTCGAGTTGCCCGCGGGGATCGTCGAGGACGGCGAGTCCTACACGGAAGCGGCGACTCGCGAACTCGAGGAGGAGACCGGGTTTCGCCCGACGAGTGCCGCACTGCTTCAGGAGTACGCGGTCGCGACGGGCGTGTTGCGACACGACCGGGGCGTCGTCTACGCCGACGGACTCGAACCGGGCGAGCGCGAACTGGACACCAACGAGTTCCTCGAGGTGACGACGGTGCCGGTCGACGAGGCGCTCGACCGCGCCCGCGAGCCGCCGGCGAACGACTCGACCCTGTCGGCGCTGTTGCTGGCCGACGCGGACGGCTTTCTGTAACGTCGTCGCGTCTCACCTCGTCGTCTCTCGAGTGAGAGACTGTCGACTCGGATGAACGGCGGCGGTGCGACACGGGCAGACTGCGCCGGACGGCCCGTCGCAAGCGGATCGATTCCACCGGCCCGCCGGTATCTGACCGTCTTCGGACCCGCACCCTTATTCGGCCTGCGGCCCAACGCGCCGGTAATGGACGGCGAAATCTCCACCGACGAGGTCAAGGAACTTCTCGAGGACGACGCCGACGTTCGCATCGTCGATATCCGCGACGAGCGGGCCTTCGAACACAGTCACATCCCCGGCAGCGAGAACATCCCCTTCCACGAACTCACGGGTCGCGTCGAGGAACTCGAGGACGCCGACCGCATCGTTACCGTCTGTCCCCACGGCAAAGCCAGCGTTCAGGCCGCACAGCTCATCGGGTCCTACGAGGGGACGGCGGACGCCCACGTCGAGAGCATGGATGGCGGCCTCGAGAAGTACGGCATGAAGTTCGGTCTCGTTCGCGAGGAGGAATCGACAGCGCCGACGGACGATCCCGAATCGCCCTTTTGAGAACCGCCGCGCTATCGGCGGTCGACTCTCTCACTCGGTTCCTCGTCCGCTCGAGCGGGGACGCCGCGACGATCGCCGTCGTCGGTCTGCCGACGACGGACGACCAGCCAGTAAACGAGGCTCGAAACGCCCAGTAGGAATCCGAGTCCGGTGACGGCGCGCGTGAACTCGGGGCCGATACTCTGGGGCCCGCCTCGGGCGTCCTGGCGCTCGACGAACCCGGCGAAGTCGGCCGCAAACGCCTCGACATCGTCCCAGTTCGTGTACTCGTAATCGCGAGCGGTGTCCGTATCGCCGGTCGTCAGCGCAGCGAACAGTTTGAAAAACAACCGTGTGGCTGGGCCGTACTGCGTGTATTTGACAGCGCCGGCGAAGGACCCGATTCGATCGGGTTGCCAGCCCGTTCGGTCGACGAGCGCGTCCACCCAGTCGGCCGCCCCCTCTCGAGCCCAGCGACGCGGAATCGCGGCGGCGAACGACAACTGGAAGAACGCGGTCGGTCGCGCCGCCAGCGCCTCGCGGTTCCGTTCGACGAAGGCGACGACCTCCGGCAGGTGTGCCCGGTTGATGACCGGCGAGCCGACGAGAACGGCATCGAAATCGCCGACCGCCGACTCCGAGACGGTTTCGACCCGTCTCGCCGTTACGTCGTGGCCCCGGTCAGCGATCACGGACCCGATGGACTCGGCGACGGCTGCCGTCTGACCGGTATCGGTTCCGAATACGACGAGAAACGACGCCATTTGAGTTCACATCGGTCTACGGACTCGAGGATCGTAATTCCCCGGTCGCCGACGGTCGACCATCGGCGACGGGATAATGCAGAAACGCGATTCCACCGGGCGTGACCCCGGCGACGTCCGTGGGTTCGGAAGTCGTCTCAGAGCATCGCGGGCATTTACGCGACGTTGAAGCCGCGATCCCGAAGGAAGTCCTCGATGCGGCCGGTGTGATTGCCCTGAAGTTCGATGTGGTCGTCTTCGACGGTCCCCCCACAGGCGAACTTGGACTTGAGATCCGACGAGAGACTGTCCAGATCGACGTCCTTCGGATCGAATCCTTCGACGATCGTTACCTCTTTCCCGTATCTGCGCTCGTCAATGCGGATGTTGAGTTGCTGTTGGCCCTTGGCCACGTCCTCGCAGACGCAGAGTTCCTGGGGCAGCCCGCACGTCGAGCAGACTTCCGACATTACGTTCGTAGCTATGAAACGGGCATATTAAACACTATCGGGACCCGCATGCCCTCGCCTGGTTCTTTTTGAGTGTTCAGGGGAATTTTCGGTGCATAGAAGTACGGAACCTGATCGCCCCGCGGACGGATGCCCAGGGGGAGGGTGTCTCTCCCGTCGTGCGTCCGACGGTGGGCGGTCGCGGGTCGGTATCCGAGTCGCGGATCGGCGCACGGTCCGGCCGGGAGCGGAGTCACGGGTCCGTCTCCCCGGATCGGGGACCGGCCAGTCGCGACCCGTGGCCGGCCGCAATCGACGGTCATCAGCATCGGCCGCTGGCTCGCTGCACCCGATCGTCAGTGTTCGCTCATCGAATGCGTCCGATCACCGGCAGTCGGTCTCGAGCCAGGTCGTCGACGATCGAAATCGCGTCGTCTGCGTCCGCTCGGCTGACGCCGTCGCCGTAGATCGCCCGTTCGTAACACTCGCAGACCCGTTCGGTCCGCGGATCGATCGGCGCGCGACCGTCGGCGTCGGCGGATTCCGAAATCGACCGCAGATACGCTCGTGCGGATTCCGATCGGCGACGTGGCCGGTACCGGTGGGAAAGCAGCCGCTCGAGCCGTCGGAATGCGCGTTCGGCGTCGCGGTCGGGGTCGGCCCGGAACCCGTGCCAGTACACGCCGACTTCGCGCCGGAACCGTGTCGCCGCGGCAGTTCGGCGGACTCCCGCGGCGAGTCCGACGATCAGCACCAGTCCGAACGCACCGGTCTCGCGCATGAACGTGACGAATCGCTCGAGCCAGGTCCCGACAGTGGTGGTGGTGTCGCCCGGTCCGTCGGGGCCGGATGCGCTGTCGTTCGACCCGGCCGCTGGGTCCTGCGGATCGCTTTCGTTGGGGGCAGCGGGATCGGACGGCGATTCGTTCGGGCGCTCGTCGGGCGGTGACTGCGGTGGTTCCGAATCGTCGGTGTCGTCAGGATTCTCGTCGGGCCGTTCCGGGAGCGGGACGTCCTCGCTTTCCTCGGTATCGGCGTCCTCGTTTCCGTTCTCCCGGGCCTCCCTGAGACGCTCGGTGTGGACCTCGTCGCGGCTGCCTCCGGGCGTCGGGTCGAACCGAACCCAGCCGTGGTCGGGGAAGTAGACCTCGACCCAGGCGTGGGCGTCGAGCCCGCGGACCAGATACGTGTCGTCGTCGATCTGCTGACCGCTCGTGTAGCCGGTGACGTACCGGGCCGGGACCCCTTCCTCGCGGAGCATCTGCGTCATCGTCGTCGCGAAGTAGACGCAGTAGCCCTCGTCCATCTCGAGCAAGAATCCCTCCGCAACGTTTCCGGCGGGTTGGGAAACGTCGAGCGAGTACTCCTTCGAGGATTCGAGGTGCCGTTCGATCGCGACCGCGGTCTCGTACGGAGTGGTCGCACCCGCCGTTATCTCCGCGGTGCGCTCTCGGAACTCGCTCGAGGTCCCCTCGGGGGTCTGGAGGTAGTGGTCGGTGACCTCGTCCGGGTAGTCCGTCCCCGCTGCCGCGAGCTCGCTCGCACCGGCATCGACGATTGCGCTCTCGACGGTGAAGCTGTCGCCCTTTTGAAACGGTGTCTCGGGCCGCGGTTGGCCGTGTCTGGAAATGGTCGTTCGCTGTCCGGTATCTTCTTTGATCGAAAGCGGCTGTGGCGCGACGGGGATGATGCCCAGTTTCGTCTCGACGGTGACCGTCTGCTCGACCGTCTCGTACTCGCCGGGCGGGGCGTTGATCTGACCGCCGTTGTACCGGCTGCTCTGACCGGTTCGGATCCACTCGTCGCCGGCGAATCGATCGTATACGCCCGTCCGCCAGTACGATCGCGTCGGTGATTCGACGGTGAATCGGGTTTCCGGCGAGAGATCGACCTGACCGGAGATTCCCGACCGCTGGGGGGCGGAATCGATCGTCGCTTCGAGCGTGCCCGCTTCGCCCTGGACGATGTGGGTCGGCCCGGCCGGTTCGCCGGGAACCGCCGTCACGGAAAGCGAGAGGCAGATTGCCAGCGCGAAGAGGACGGTCAGCAGGTCCGCCTGTGCGATCGAACCTCCCCGTTTCTCGAGTTCGCCCAACGCCACGGCGCCGATCGCGGCGAGGGTCCCGATCAGTGTGACGACCGTCCCGGCGTCGCCTGTCAAGACCAGAAATCCGAGTGCGACCCCGCCGAGAACGACGCTCGGGCCGTAGTGGCTCCGGAGGGCGAAATACCACGAGAGAAAGACCGGTGCGGGCGCGAATCCGAGCGTCCAGATGCCGGCTTGAACCATCCGGAGCAGCGGGAGGCCGGTCGCGAGCGCCACGGTATCGGAGACGATGGCGTCGGTCGAGTTGAAGACGACACCGAGTTCGACGCCGGCCGCCGTGAGATAGTAGGCGAATCCGAACCCGGCCACCGACAGCGCGAGCACGGCGGCCGTCCGCGGGCGGATCGTGCGGGCACAGACGGTCGCCGCGAGGAGCATCAGTCCGACGACCGAGAGCAGCGACCGCGTCCCACCGACGACGTGCGTGACGTCGTAGAGCACGCTCACGTACGAGGCCGTCAGGATCAGCACGCAGCCGAGTGCGAGCCGGCGCATCGCGTCGGCGCCGAGCGGCCCGTCGGTCTCGACCGAAACCGTTCGACCGCCCGCGTGGCTGGACGACTCCGTACTCATGCGGTCATCCCCGACGAACTGCCGGTGTGGTGGTCGCTTCGATCGTCGCGTTCGATCCGCTCTCGGTGGACTCGGCTCGCTCCCTCTGATCGGCCCCCGCCACTGAGCCGGTCGAACGGAATCTCGCGACCGTCGACGACGATCGTCGTCCCGTCCGCCTCGGTTCGAACCAGAACGTCCGCGTCCCGGCGGGTTCGCTCCGGAAGTTCGCCGGGCTCGGCGACGGCGAGTAACCGCAGCAACTCCCGGTGGTGCGTACGACCCGCTCCCGGCGGGCGAGACGCCTTCGGGAGGGCGATCCCGACCGTCGTGCCCCGCTCGAGGAGGTAGGTCGCGACGCTGGCGGCAGCAGCGGCCATCTCGTCGACGCGGTCGGTGGCGCCGTCGAATCCGCGCGGGGGACACTCGGCGGCCACCGTGACGGCTGTCCCGTCCTCGTCGTCCGCGTACTCCACGACGGTCAGTTCGTCGCCGGGGCGTTTGGCGGCGCTCTTCCAGTGGACGTCGCGAAGCGAGTCGCCGCGGCGGTACTCCCGGAGGTAGTCGAACTCCCGCTGATCGCGTCGATCGGCGAGGCCGGTGAGCGTCCGGAGATCGGCGACGGACCCGCGGCCCAGGTCGCGAACGTGCGGATAGACGAGGACGGGGGTCGTTTCCTCGTACTCGAACGGCCGCGCTACGAGTCCGAGGACGTCCTGGACTGCGATCGACAGCGGGCCGACCCGATTGTTACCTCGTCGCTCGAGTCGCACGTCGTACGCGACGGTCTCGTCGCCCGCGAGCGTCGTCTCCGCGATCGGCTCGTCGGTGGCCGAGACCCCCTCGCCGACCGTATCGCGGACGGTCGCGGCGACAGGGCCGTCGGTCTCGATGGCGACTTCGACCCGCCGCTGCTCGCCGATGAACCCGTCTGGAACGGCGTGGCGATGGACCTGCGGCCGGTCGGCACGGACGACGGCGGCCACGCCGGCCAGCAGGACGACACCGAGCGGCACGACGACCGCGTTGAGCGCCCGGGGGCCGAACCACCAGCTCATCGCGACGGCGGCGAGGATGACGGCGACGACGGTCCAGCCGCGGATCGTCAGTCTCGGCCTCATTCGACGGACACGCGCTCGAGTGCGTCCTCGACGACCGCCGTTCCGTCCTGATCGCGGCCGGTCGTCTTGATCCGGTGGCTCATCACGACGGGGGCCTCGATCTGAACGTCGTCGGGAATCACGTACTCCCGGCCGTCGGTGACGGCACGCGCCTGGGCCGCGCGAAGCAGCGAGATCGTCCCGCGGGGGCTGACGCCGATGTGAGCGTTTTCGCGGGTGTACGCCGCCAGCCGCGTCGCGTATTTCCGGACCGGTTCGGCGACCCGAATCGTCGAGACGGTTTCGCGGGCGGCGACGAGCGTCTCGCGGTCGGTCACCGGCTCGAGCGACTCGATGGGGTGATCGCCGACCGTTCGGCCGAGCAACTCCGCTTCCTGGTCGGGATCGGGATAGCCCAGGTGAAGTTTCTTCATGAACCGGTCGACTTCGGCGAACGGCAGGTCGTAGGTTCGGTTCGGTTCGACGGCGTTCTGGGTCGCGATGACCGTAAATGGCGTCGGAAGCGCCCGCGTCGTCCCGTCGACGGTCACCTGCCCTTCTTCCATGGCCTCGAGCAGCGCCGCCTGCGTCTTCGGCGGGGCGCGGTTGATCTCGTCGCCGAGAACGATGTTGCCGAAAATGGGGCCGGACTGGAACTCGAATTCGCGGGTCTTCTGGTTGAATACGTTGACGCCGGTGACGTCGGTCGGGAGGAGGTCGGGCGTGAACTGGACGCGGCTGAACGTGCAGTCGACCGATCTGGCGATAGAGCGCGCGAGCATGGTTTTACCGACGCCGGGGACGTCGTCGAGGAGAACGTGTCCGCGCCCGAGAATAGCGGTCACGACGTGTTCGATCACGTCCTCGTGGCCGACGATCACGCGCGCGACGTTTTCCTGGATATCGGCACACAGTCGCTCGACCGTCGATATCTGAAGGGCCGTGCCGTCGGCCGTCGACGCAGTACCTGCATCCGCTGTCGGGTTGACATTGGTCATAGTCTCGAAGGTATCGGTGGGGGCCCGGGCGACCCGGTCGTTGCTCCGTAATCCGTGTCTGCGGAACATATGTTTTGTGTCATGTGAACTACCGGTGCGGCGAGTTGTCCGACGCGGTCGCCTCTCCAGTCGCCGTGTACCGCGCGGGCCGAATCGAGTCACGACGCGCTGCGCTCCCGGGGCGGCCAGCAGCGCTGTCGCTTTCGAACTAGCGGTCTGAAAACGATGCCCCCTGTCGGAATTGCCTAGAGACGCTCGACGTTCGTCGCGCGTGGCCCCTTCTCGGCCTCGACGATTTCGAACTCCAGTTCCTGACCCTCCTCCAGATCAGGACCGCCGATGTCCTCCATGTGGAAGAACACGTCCTCGTCCGCGTCGTCGGTCTCGATGAATCCGTAGCCGCCGGTGTCGTTGAAGAATGCGACCGTACCTTTCGCCATTGCAGGTAAACAAACCCACGACGCAAATATAAATGTTCGGGGGTACACTCGCAGGGACGCCTCGAAAAGCCCGCGATTACCGTCTCCGGGGACGGTTCACCACGTTTTGCATTCCGGACAGACCAGTTCACCGTCCTCGCGCCAGACGCGGCCCGTCGTCTCGTCGCACCGAACACACCGGTAGTCGCCGGACGCGAACGTCGAACACTCGACGTCGCCGTGGCCGTTCTGCGAATCGTCGAACGCGCTCGAGTCGGCGGCCGATTCGTCGCGATCGTCCGATCCGTCGGACGCGTTGTCGGTCTCCTCGTCGGTGTTCGAGACGAAATCCGAGAGCGTCGCGTCGTCGGTCACGGACCGAGATACGAACGGGAGCGGCTTAATCGCTCCGTCGACGCGGGACCGGCACGGCCAAGTAGGACCGGTCACAACCCCCGAATATGGACACGTTCACACCGATGAACATCATCGTGGACAATCTCGTCGAAATGACCGACCTCTTCAGCGACGTGGCGACGGGTGCGGGGCTCGCGCCGCTTTTGATCCTGATCGGTGCGCTGCTCGTCACCTTCACGATGGGCGTCTTCGGCATCCTCTCCCTCGGTGCCGTCGGCAGCCTCTTCACCGCGAGCTGAGGCCCGTTCCGTCCATCGCTACTCTCCGCACGTCGCCGACGACTCACGCTCACTGTTCACCGCTGGCCGCAGAATACACACGATCGGCCAGTCCGATGCTCCCGGTCACCGCGACGTCGCACGATCGAGCGCCTCGCTCGCGCGCTCGACCGCATCCTCGAGGTCCGGCCCGAGCGGCGAACCGACGACGATTCCGTCGACGTGTTCGAGTGCCGCCGCGAATCGGTCGGCGACCGTTTCGGTCGTCCCGGCGATACAGAAGGCGTCGATCATCGACGGGGTAACGCGGTCGAACGCCTCGGTCAGCGCTCCGCGCTCTAACGCGTCGCTCACCGCCGTCGCCGCCTCGCGGTCGATGTCGTGGCGCTCGAGGACCGGCTCTGCGGCGCCGCCGACGATGAACGCGACCGGCGGACGGGCCGCCTCCCGCGCTTCGGCTTCGTCGCCGGCGACGCTGACGCTCGCGAACGCGAGCGACTCGAACGGACCGCGTTCCGCCGGGCGTTCGTCCAGCCCCAGATCGATCTCGCCCGCCGCCCACTCGAGATCCCGCGGATGGGCGGCGTTGACCAGCACGCCGTCCGCGTGCTTGGCGCTCATCCGGAGCATGTGCGGGCCCTGCGCGCCGACGTATACCGGGGGCCCGTCGGACGGCGGCTCGAGGTTCAGGGACGCGTCCCGTGCCGTGAACGTCCCCTCGTGGGTGACCGTCTCGCCGGCCCAGAGGTCGCGAGCGAGCGTGAACGTCTCGAGGACGCGACGGAGCGGTTTCTCGCGTTCGATCCCGAGGTTCGACAACGAGGACCGATCGCCGGCACCGACGCCGAAGACGGCCCGGCCGTCGCTGCTCTCGTCGATCGTCGCCATCTGGGCGGCGAGTTTCACCGGATGGGTCTCGTAGGGGTTTACGACGCCCGGCCCCAGCCGAATCTCGTCGGTCGCCGCGGCCATTTGCGAGCAGACGACGAACGGATCACGATTGAAGTAGTGACTGCTCGCGAACGCGATCTCGAACCCCTCGGTTTCCGCGAGTGCCGCCAGGTTGCCCATTCGATCGGGCGGGTGTTCGGGGGTGAGTTCGATGGCCCAGGTCGGATTTCGAGGTTCTCGCTCGGCTCGAGGCTCGCGACTCATCCGTCGACCCTCCACTCCCGCAGCGCCTGACGCACGAGGTCCTCCTCGACCGACCGGAACAGTTCGTCGCTGCCCTCGTGATCGCCGAATTCCCAGTCGCGGACGACGACCGCAGGCGTGCCGCCGGCCCCCTCGCCGGTGACGAGGTTCGCGGCGGCGGCGAGTTCGTCGACGACCGATTGAACCGTAACGCCGAGTTCGTGGCCGTCGCGGTCGAGTTCGCCCCGCCAGTCTCGGCTCGCGGGCATCCCGGCCCAGCCGAGTGCGACGCCGCGCTGGCCGTGCCTGAACGGGCGCCCGCAGGTGTCCGTGACGATCACCGCTACGTCCTCGATCCCGCGCTCCTCGAGCCCCGATCGGATCCGCTCGGCGCTCTCGCCCGGCCGTTTCGGCAGGAGCAACAGATCGTGATCCGGCACGTTCGAGCGGTCGATCCCCGCGTTGACGCAAATGTGGCCGAATCGCGTCTCGGTCAGCAGGAACGGCGCGTCGATCAGCAGTTCCGTGCTCTCTTCGAGGACGGCCTGCGCGAACCGGGGATCTTTCTCCTCCCCGGCCACCGCGGCGATGCGGTCGGCGATTTCCTGCGCCCGACCGCTGATGGGATACTCCTCGAGGTCGGCCGTGCGACCCTCGGCTTTCGAGACGATGGTGCTCGCGACGGTGAGCACGTCGCCTGGCTCGAGGGCGGCCCGATCCGCGACGAGTTCGGCGATGTCGTCGCCGGGGCGGATCTCGGGCAGCCCCGCCACACCGTTGAGTTCCATACTCGAGGGTGGGGAAGCGACGTCAAAAACGCACCGTCACCGGATAATCGAGCCAGTGTCCCGTTTGCTCCACCCGCCCTCTCGAGACCTGCTTTCACCCCTTCTACTGGTCAGGAGCGACAAACGGGATCTGCGACGTTCGAGATCGAATCTAGCCGTCGTTGAAAATACGCTGGGGCCGATGCGCGCCGCGCTTTACCGGTGACCTGCGACGATGGAGTCTCCATTCCCACTCGGCCCGCGGTAGCTGCGTGCGAGCGGGTGGCATATTGCCTGCATTAGTGCAGGCGGAGTCGTATGCCGGTCACGAACGAGAGTGAGGTAGTCATGGCTACCGTCGAGACCGTCCTGTCGTCGATTTTCAGCACGATTCCCGAACTCCATTCCGGCCAGCTCGGCCTGCTCTCCGGCGTTCTCGTCGGCATTCTCTACTGGCACGGTCATCGCGAGCTTTCGCTTTACGCCCTGACCGCGTTCTACGTGCTCGCAATCGGCATCGTGCCCGCTCCCGCGCGAGGACTCGCGGTGATCCAGTACAAGCCGTGGTACTTCTGCTCGTTCCTCATCCTCACGTCACTGGCGGCGATCGGAACCCGCGCCGTCTGGACGCGCGTCTCGAGTCCGAACCAGCCTCGAGTCCCGGAGGTCGGTTCGGGGGACGTCTGACCGGACGGATCGGTTCCTCGATCGATTCCCGTTTCGACGGGAGCTTCGGTCCCGTGTCCCCGGTCTACTCCTCTCGCTCGTCAAGATCGCCGTGCCCGCCGCCGCCGGGCGTCCTGACGGTGATCGTCGACCCGGCCGGCACGTCGACGGTGGTCTTCGCGGGCACCGATTCGCCGTCGATCAGGTTTTCGCCGGTCGCGCCGTCCTCGCCGCCGGCGACGCCCCTCGGTGCGTAGCGTCGCCGCTCGGTCAGCAGCGACACGGTCGCGTCCGTCTCGACGGTCACGGAGCGCTCGAGGCCCAGTCCTCCGCGGAACCGGCCGCGGCCGCCGCTGCCCTCGCGGAGTGCGTACCGCTCGACCCGGAGCGGGTACTCGGTCTCGAGGGATTCGATCGGCGTGTTGAGCGTGTTGGTCATCCCGACCTGGACGCCGTCCATCCCGTCGCGGTCGGGGCGCGCGCCGAAGCCGCCGCCGATCGTCTCGTAGTAGGTGAACGAGCCGTCGCGCGCGCCGATAGTCAGGTTGTTCATGGTTCCCTGGCCCTGTGCCGGAACCCGCTCCGGTGCGGCCGTCGCGAGCGCGGTGAACACCACGTCGGTGACTCGCTGGCTGGTCTCGACGTTGCCGCCGACGACCGCGGCGGGCGGCCGGGGATCCAGCAGCGACCCGTCGGGCGCGCTGACCGTCACCGGCTCGTAACAGCCGTGGTTCGGGGGTATCTCGGGATCGGTGAGACAGCGCACGACGAAGTAGACGGCGCTCTTCGCGACCGCGAGCGGGGCGTTCAGGTTCCCCGCGACCTGCCCCGCGGTCCCCGAGAAGTCCACGTCGATCCGGGTCCCGTCGATCGTCACCGTCGCGGCGATCTCGACGTCGTCGTCGGTCACGCCGTCGCCCTCGAGAACGTCGGTCGCCTCGTAGCTGCCGTCGGGCAGCGCTTCGATCTCGCGTTCCACGCGCTCGCGCGAGTACTCGATCACGGCGTCGAACCCGTTGCGGACGATCTCGCGGCCGTGTTCGGCGAAGAGGTCGGCGAGCCGTGACTCGGCGCGTTCGTTCGCCGCTTGCTGGGCGCGGAGATCGGCTCGACGCTCGCGGGGATTGCGGACGTTCGCGAGGAGGAGCGAGCGGACGTCGTCCCTGAGTCGCCCGCCGGCGACGAGCCGCGTGGGTGGGAGTCGGAGTCCTTCCTGGTGAATCTCTCGCGAACCGGCCGGCATGCTGCCGGGGGTCATTCCGCCGACGTCGGCGTGGTGGGCCCGTGAGACCGCATAGCCGACGATGTCGCGGTCGCCTCGATCGCTGTCGCCGTCGTCGCCCTCGCCGTCCCGTCCGTTCCCGGGCGCGAGCGGCGAGACCATCGTCACGTCGGGCAGGTGAGTCCCGCCGGTGAACGGGTCGTTGAGGACGAACACGTCGCCGGGCTCGGGATCGCACTCGCGGACGGCGTCGACCGCAGCCGGCATCGCACCGAGGTGGACCGGGATGTGTTCGGCCTGGGCGATCATCCGGCCGTCGGCGTCGAACAGCGCCGTCGAACAGTCACGGCGCTCCTTGATGTTCGGCGAGTACGCTCCCCGGATCAGGGTCTGGCCCATTTCTTCCGCGATCCCCTCGAGCTGGTTGCGCAGCACCTCGAGCGTGACGGGATCCATGCGCCTGTCGTCGGTGTCGGTCGTCTCGTCAGTGTTCACGGTCATGGCGCCCCCTCCCTGGGTTCGCGTTCTCGGGACAACACCAGCGTGCCGTCCGCGAGGACGTCGCCCGACCACGCGGGCGGAACGACGGTCGTACTCTCGGCTTGTTCGAGGATCGCCGGTCCGGATACCGTCGCCCCCGGCGCGAGCCGATCCCGGTCGAAGACGGTCGCCGTGCGCGGTCCGACGCCGAGAAAGTGTGCGTTTCGGGTGCCGACGATGTCGTCACCCCGTCCGTCGTGGCGGACGGCCGGTTCGGACCCGGGCACGGTCGCCGTCGCACGGAGGGTGACGACCTCGATCGCTTCGTCCATGGCGTACCCGTAGGCTCGTTCGTGGGCCTCGCGGAACCGCGTTGCGACCGTTTCCTCGTCGAACTCGTCGCCGACGGGGACGGTCAGTTCGAAGCTCTGTCCGTCGTATCGGCAGTCCGCCGCTCGTTCGACGCGCGCCGCGTCCGCGTCAGATGTGTCGGCGAGGACCGCCGACACGAGCTCGTCGTAACTGTCCTCGAGACCGTCCGGATCGGCGGCCGCCAGGTCGACGCCGACGGTCCGGGCGGCGTCGTAGCTCTCGTCGGCAGCGAGCAGTCCGTACGCGGAGAGGACACCGCTGGGCCGGGGGACGACGACCCGGTCCACGGAGAGGGACTCCGCCAGTTCGGTGGCGTGCATCGGCCCCGCTCCGCCGAACGCGACCAGGGCGAACTCGCGGGGATCGTGGCCTCGTTCGACGGTGACCCCGCGGATCGTTCGCGTCATCGTCGCGTTCGCGACGCGGTAGACGCCGCGGGCCGCCTCGAGCGCCCCCTCGAGTCCGGCCTCGTCGGCGAGCCGCTCGAGCGCCTCGCGGGCGGCGTCGACCTCGAGCGTTAGTTCGCCGCCCAGCGCCGTCTCCGGACCGATGTAGCCGAGCACGACGGCGGCGTCGGTGACGGTCGGCTCCGTTCCACCTCGGCCGTAGCAGGCCGGGCCGGGCTCCGCACCCGCCGACCGAGGGCCGACCCGGAGCGCGCCGCCGGGATCGACCCAGGCGATCGAGCCGCCTCCCGCGCCGACGGTGTGGACGTCGACCATCGGCGTTCGGATCGGGAGTCCGTCCACCTCGGCGTCGGTCGTCCGCTCGACGTGTCCGTCGCGAACGAGGCTCACGTCGCTCGAGGTCCCGCCCATGTCGAACGTGATGAGCCCGGACACGTCGGCGTCGTCGACGGTCGCCGCCGCACCCACGACGCCCGCGGCGGGCCCCGACAGCGTGGTCGTCACGGCGCGTTCGCGAGCCGTCTCCGAGTCGGCGATGCCGCCGTTGGCCTGCATGATCCACGGTGCGGGGAGTCCCGCGTCGTCGGCCGCCTCGGCCAGCCGGCCGACGTAGCGATCGATCGCGGGTCGGACGTAGGCATCCACGGCGGTCGTCGACGTCCGTTCGAACTCGCGAAACTCCGCGAGCACCTCGTGGGACGCCGAAACCGGGACCTCGAGTTCCTCCCGCAGCGTCTCGGCGACGGCCCGTTCGTTTTCGGGGTCGGCGTACGCGAACAGCAGGCAGACGGCGACGGCTTCGACGTCACGGTCGCGAAGGGTCGCTGCGAGGTCGCGGATCTCGTCGGCGTCGACGGGGCGCTCGACGCCGTCGGTCGTCGTCCGTTCGTCGACCTCGAATCGACGGCCGCGGGGAATCAGCGGTTCGGGTTTCTCGGCCGCGAGATCGTACAGCGCGGGCCGGTTCTGGCGGCCGATCTCGAGGACGTCCCGGAACCCCTCGGTCGTGACGAGCGCCGTCCTCGCGCCGTCGCGCTCGAGGAGGGCGTTGACCGAAACTGTCATCGCGTGGGCGAAGCCGTCGATCGCTCCCGGCGCGACGCCTGCGCGGTCGCACGCCTTGTGAATTCCCTCGAGGACGCCGACGTGCTGGTCGTCGGTCGTCGGCACCTTCGCGGTGACGAGTCGATCGTCGACCGAAAGCGCCACGTCGGTAAACGTTCCCCCGACGTCGACGCCGATTCGCGTTTCGTCGCCCTCGGATCGCGTTTCGTCGTCGCCGGTTCGCCTCTCGTCGTCGCCGCCACCGTCGGCACTCGGTTCGTCACCCGTCATCGACGCGTGGTACCTCGCGGACCGCGGTCGATTCCTCGCCGAGCGATACGGTCTCGTCCTGCGTCATGGTCTCACGGGGGTGGCCGAGATAGGTATAGTTCACGCCTCGTCGGCGGCGTGTACGCCACGTTGTCGCCACTGAATCGGTCGGTTCCCGCTCGACCGGCCGTATAGAATGCGGGAACGAACTCACGGTGTGCAGAAACAGGAACGAACTCGCCGGTGCAGAACACGGGAACGAACTCGCCGGTCCCTCGCGGCGGAAGTGGATCCACAGTGGAGACTTTTCCTCCGCGGCCCGCGTACGAACCGTATGGCCAAGATCACCGGTGCCTGGACCGAACGCCAACTCGAGGCCTTTCTCGACGAGTCACGGATTCCGATTCGCCTCTCGACACAGCGGGGAGACGGGTCCATGTGGATGGTTGCGCTGTGGTATCAGTATCGGGACGGTTCGTTCGAGTGTGCGACGTGGGCGAACGCCGACGTCGTCCGCTTCCTCCGAAGCGACGCGGAGGTCGCGTTCGAAATTTCGACGAACCATCCGCCGTATCGGGGCGTCAGAGGGAACGGCACTGCCGCCATGTCCCCGGACAGGAACAAGGAGACGCTGCGGGCCCTCATCGAACGCTATCTCGGGGGAACCGATTCCTCCCTCGCCGAGTGGCTGTTACGCGACGCGCGCGACGAGATCCGCATTCGAATTCAGCCCAACGAAATGTACAGTTGGGACTACACCGACCGGATGCGTGACCTCTCGAGTCCGACCGCCTGAGGCGTCTGGATGGCACCTCTCGGTGCTGTCCCCGGTCGTATCGGTCGTCGAGAACGGGCCGACGAGTTGCCGTTCCGCCCGACGGTCGGCGGCATCGGTCCACCATCGATACAGGGTCCGAGCGACGACGGTCAGTCGGTTCGGAGTTCGACCGAGAGGGCCCCGTCCTCGACGGTCGCGACGTACATCGTCGCGCGGTCGGCCGGTGCCGCGCCGGTCGCGCTGCCGGGATTCAGCACTCGAACCCCCTCGACGGTCCTGTCGACGACCTCGTGTGTGTGTGGCCAGCGACGGCGATCGGATCCTCGTCGGGTGCACTGGATCGAGCGATCTCCGCGACCCGCCGTCCCCATCCGTTCGGCGAACCGGACCCGTGCGTTACGGCGAACGTCACCCCATCGACCGCGAGCGTATCGATGTAGGGCATCTCGATCGTCGGCGGGTCGGTATTTCCGCGAACGGCCGTCAGACCTCCATTCGCGAGCGATTCGATCCGGTCGCAGGTCCCCTTCGAGTCGAAATCGCCCGCGTGGACGACGTGGTCGGCCCGCTCGAGTTCCGCGACGACCCAGTCGGGGACGGCGCGTTCGCGTGAGGGGACGTGCGTGTCAGAGAGGATCGCAATTCGTTGCATAGCGGTGCAATAGGACCCGGTCCCGAAAGCGATTCCCCTCGGGCGGTCGTGTCCTCACACATGAGCGACGCACCGGACGCGGGTCGCGACGGGAACGGGAGCGACGAATCGGATGCGAGTCACGTCGTCACCGCCTTCCTTCGAAATCGCGCCGCCGTGTTGCTGCTGTGTCGCAGCGATTCGGTCGGGACCTACGCGGGCCAGTGGGGTGGCGTGTCCGGCTTCGCGGAGGGACGGCCGGACGAACAGGTCTTCGCCGAAATCCGCGAGGAAACGGGACTCGAGTCCGACGCCGTCTCGCTCGTTCGGTCCGGACGCCCCGTCGCGTTCGAGGACCCGGCGCTCGCGCGCGAGTGGGTCGTCCATCCGTACCTCGTCGACTGCGAGACTCGCGAGATCGATCTGAGCGAGGAACACGACGCCTTCGAGTGGGTCCCGCCGACGGAACTGCTGGAGTCGGTCGGGGACCGGGAGACGGTGCCGGAGCTCTGGACCGCTTACGAGCGCGTCGCGCCCACCGTTCGGTCGATCACGGCCGACGACGAACACGGCGCGGCGTCTCTCTCCGTGCGCGCGCTCGAGGTCCTGCGCGATCGGGCCGGATTGCTCGTCGCGGAACGAGCCCAGGGTGAGACGACGGCGTCGACACCGAGCGGCGAAGCGAAGGCCCGCGAGACGGCCCCCGATCCGGCGGACGAGTGGGAAGAACTCGCCGAACTGGCCGGACGATTGCTCGAGGCACGCCCGTCCATGGCGGTCCTCCGAAATCGCGTCAATCGGACGATGGCGGCCGCGGACGGACCGGACGTGGGCGCGCCGGCGGTCCTCGAGGCCTCCCTCTCGGGGATCGACCGCGCGCTGGCGGCCGACGAGGACGCCGCGACCAACGCGGCCGAGCGCCTCGAGGGGAGCATCGCGACGCTCTCGCGGTCGGGAACGGTCCTCGAGGCGGTACGCGAGGGAGAGCCGTCGCGTGCGTACGTCGCCGAATCGCGGCCCGCTCGCGAGGGCATCGACGTCGCGGAACGGCTGGCCGAAACGACCGACAGCGCGGTGACGGTCCATACCGACGCCGCGGCCGCCCACGTCCTCGCGAACGAGGCGATCGACCGCGTCGTCGTCGGTGCGGATACCGTCCTGCCCGACGGGTCCGTGGTGAACAAGACCGGAACGCGGGCGCTTTCGATCGCCGCCGACCGCGAGGGGATCCCGGTCTCGGTCGTGGCCGCCACGGACAAGATCTCGACCCGCGAGGCCGTGAACATAGAGTCCGGCGACCGGGCCGCGGTCTACGACGGTGACGCGCCAGTCGACGTGCTCAATCCGACCTTCGACGTGACGCCCGCCGACTGCGTCACCGAGGTCGTGACCGAGCGCGGCGCGCTCGATCCGGCCGATATCGATGCGGTGGCCGGGGAACTGCGCGGGCTCGAGGAGTGGCGCGAGTACTATAGTAGTCTTTGAAAGTCAATGCACACCCCGATCGCGAATTCGCGGCCAGCGAAGATTCGCTGGCCGCTTCAGTGCGATCGGTGAGTAAATCGTTTCAAAGACTACTATAGGGCCGACGGCGCCGGAACGACAGACCGAAACCCCTCGAAAGAGTAGGGACACACGGCGGCCGTGACGAAGAGTTACCCCCTCTGAGCCCCTTGTGACGAGGATTTTTCCCGAGCCGCCACTTCGACGGGGACTCGAGCGGTGTGTGCGGAGGTAGAAACCTTCAATCCGGGGCCCTCTGTAGCGACAGTCATGCAAATAGAACTCGAGCGAATCGGCGTCCACGAAACCGTCGGCAGCATCTTTCCGCCGGAGAAACTCGTCGAGTACCTCGCGGACCTGCCGCTCGAGGTCGCGGTGATCGGTGACGACGAAATCGCCGCGTGCGACGCGGTCGTCACCCGCGAGGACCGCGAGGCCTTTCTCGATCTGCACTGGATTCACTCGACGCAGGCGGGCGTCGACCGCTTCTCGTTCGACACGCTCTCCGAACACGACGTCGTTCTCACGAACAGTACCGGCATCCACGATCGGACCGTCGGCGAGATGGTCGCGGGCTACCTGCTCATGTTCGCCCGGCGGTTGCACGATCACGTCGCGAACCAGCAGGCGCGGCGATGGGACCGTCCGGAGTGGGACGAGGCGTTCACGCTCCCGGGATCGACGGCTTGCGTCGTCGGCACCGGGACCCTCGGTCAGGGCGTCGCGGAAACGCTCGGCGGGCTCGGCGTTCGCGTGACCGGCGTCCACCGGTCCGCCGACCCGGTCCCCGGATTCGACGCCGTCTTCGCGACCGACGATCTGTTCGAGGCGATCGGCGACGCCGATTTCGTGATCCTCACCGTGCCGCTGACCGACGAAACCCACCACCTCTTCGACGCCGAGGCGTTCGCGGCGATGCGACCCGACGCGTACTTCGTCAACGTCGCCCGCGGTTCGGTCGTCGACGAACCGGCGCTGATCGACGCACTCGAGGCCGGCGATCTCGCGGGGGCGGCCCTGGACGTCTTCGAGGAGGAACCGCTTCCCGAGGAGTCGCCGCTGTGGGAGATGGACGAGGTGATCGTCACGCCACACTGTGCGGCCTACACGCGGGACTACTTCCGCGACGTCGGCGATATCGTCCGCGAGAACGTCTCGCGACTCGAGACCGGCGAGGACGTGATGAACCGGGTCGTGTGATCCGCTCGTCGCTCTTTTCCCGAGAGCTGGCGAAGCAGCCCCGCAGCGGAAACGTTCGCTAGAAGAACTTGAACAGGTCGTCCCTGTTCTGCTCGTGGAGGTGGGCGCGAACGGCTTCGTTCAGCGGACCGAGTTGCCCCCGTTTCGCGCTGATGGGGGCGATGGTCTCTTGCCACTGTTTCCACGGCGGATAGAGGCCGAGCCGATCGCAGAGCTCGTTCAGGCGCTCGTCGCGGTCGTCGACTTTGTCCATCTTGTTGACCGCGACGACCGTCGGAACTCCGAGGTCGCGAAGGAAGTGAAACATCTCGACGTCGTAGGGGATCTCATCGGGTCCGGAGTGGCGGTCGATGATGTCGATGACGCTCTTGCCGTCGACGACGAGAATCGCCACGAGGACGTTCTCGGCGTACGCCTCGAGGTACCGAACGATGTCGGTCTTGATCTGTTCGCGGTGGTCCTCGTCGACGCCGCTCATGAAGCCGAACCCGGGGAGATCGGTGATGACGAAGTCTTCGGGCGCCCAGTCGTAGTGGTTCGGCGAACGGGTGACGCCGGGTTTGCCACCCGTGTCGAAACTGTGGCCGGTCAGCTCGCGCATGAGCGTCGACTTGCCCACGTTCGAGCGGCCGACGAGGACGACTTCGGCCTCCCGGTCGGGGCGGGTATCGAACATGCGTTCGTGTAGACGTCTCGGTGGTATATACGCACTGAAGGATTCCGTCGCCGGTCGCTACCGCGGCCGTTCGGCGGTCGTTACCGCGCGCTGGGCAGTCAAGCTCCCGCGTTCCGCTCGATGTCGCTTCCACGCGGCGGAACCGCTACACACCCGCTACCGCGAACAGACTGAATCCGATCGATCCCGCGAGGAGCAAGGCGATGGCGACGAATCGGCGACTCGAGGGGGTCGAATTGAGGTCGACGTGGTGGCTGTTCCGGGCGATCTGGCTCCCTTGCCAGGAGACCGAAACCCCGCTCGTGAGCATCGCCGCGGCGACGAGCCACGAGCTCGCGTTGTTGGTGACGACGGCGGTTCGAATCCACAGGAGAACGACGGTGACCGAAAGGACGATGTTCGCTGTTCCGACGAGGACGTTCCAGGGGACGGTCCGTCGGGCGACGGTGATCGAATCCGCGACGCTGCCGACGATCGACAGCAGTGATGCGAGGACGAGGCCACCGATGACAGCGGCTGCGATCGGGTCGATGAGCACGTACCGCCCGAAACCGACGAGGAGGCTGATGGCGAACAGGAGCACGATCGTACCGAACACCGCGGCGAGACGACGGATCATATCCCTAGTTACGGCAGTTAATACAAGAAAACGACGGAACGACTCGACCGGTTCCGGCCGCCACTGGCCGATCGTATCGGAGAATGCCCCGGAGTTATGACCCCTGGGCGCCTCACCCCTCGACGTGCGGCTCGTACAGTTGACGGTGCCGATGGGAAAGCGGGACGCGGTCCTCGAGACGCTCGACGAGCGGAAGATCGACTACGTCGTGACCGACGAAAACAGCACTCGAGAGTATACGGCGGTCGTCTACTTTCCGCTCCCCGATGCGGCCGTCGAACCGGTCTTGGACGAGTTACAGGACGCAGGGATCGACGAGGACGCCTACACGGTCGTCGTCGATGCGGAGACGGTCGTCTCGCGACGATTCCAGTCCCTACGAGACGAGTACGAGGACGGAAACGTCGAGTCCGAGCGCATCTCCCGCCACGAGTTACAGGCCCAAGCCGAGGATCTGACGCCGTCGTTTCCCGTCTACGCGGTGATGACGATCATCAGCGCCATCGTCGCCACTGCGGGCCTCCTGTTGGATTCGCCCGCGGTCGTCGTGGGTTCGATGGTGATCGCGCCGCTGATCGGGCCGGCGCTGGGGGCCAGCGTCGGGACGGTACTCGACGACGAGGAGTTGTTCACGGAGAGTATCTCGTTCCAGATCGTCGGCGTGGTCCTCGCCATCGGAGCCGCTGCGATCTTCGCGCTGTTCGCCCGGATGACGAACATCGTCCCGCCGGGGCTCGTCCTCTCTAACGTCGGCGAAATTTCGGAGCGTCTCGCGCCGGATCTGCTCTCGCTCGCGATCGCACTCGGCGCGGGCGTCGCGGGCGTCGTCAGCATCGCGACCGGAACCTCGGTCGCGCTCGTCGGCGTCATGATCGCGGCAGCGCTGATCCCGCCCGCCGGCGTCGCGGGTATCTCGCTCGCGTGGGGCCAGCCGTCGGCCGCGATCGGCGCGACGGTTCTCGTTCTCGTCAACCTCCTCTCGGTGAACCTCGCCGGGCTGTTGACGTTGTGGTACGCCGGGTATCGGCCGGAGAACCTGTTCCAGCTCGGCGAAACGGAGCGACGGCTCCGTCAGCGGATCGTCGGACTCGTTATCGTCGTCCTCGTCTTCGCCGTGTTTCTCGGTGGGATCACCTACGCCTCCTACGAAGCCAGTACCTTCGAGCAGGACGCCCGCGAGGAAGTGGAGGCGGTCCTCGCACAGGACGAATACCAGGACTACCAGTTACTCGAACTCGAAGTCGTGATGGGAACCGACTACCCGTTTCGAAATCCGGAACGGGTGGTCGTGACGATCGGCGGCCCGCCGAACGGATCGCCGCCCGAACTGGCCACCGTCCTCGACGAGCGGATCGGCAGCCACGCCGACCACCCCGTCACGGTGGAGGTCAGATACGTCGTCGTCCTCGAGCGATAGCTCGGCCGTATCGTCGTCGCCCGGCCGTATCGTCGTCGTACGAGTGCGTCCCGCAGCGCGTCGTCGTAGCGGCGAAATTCGACGCCGCGATGCATGATCTCCGCTGCTGTGGACGATACACACCGTGTGGACGATCGAGGCCGCTGTGGATACGTGGAAGCGATACGGGCCGCTGCCGGCGGCGATGGGGATCGGCCGGTAGGCGTATGCCGGTTTGCGACGCTGCCTTTCCAACAGAGAGGATGGTTCGAGCGGCCCTCGGCCAGGTGGTGTTGTTCATCGCTGCGGTGAGCGTCGCGACCGCGTTCGCCGGGACGGTCGTCACGGAATCGTCGCTGTACGCCCAGTCGACGGCGGACCGGACCGATCGGGCGGTCGCAGCGATCGACGCCGAAATCGCCGTGATCAACGACCCCTCGGCCGGCGCAACGTACGACGACGCCGACGAACGGGTCACGGTGTACGTCAAGAACGTCAGCGGCGAGACGCTCGAGCCGGCTGCACTCGAGGTCCTCCTCGACGGACAGTACGTCACGTCGGCCGATCGCTCCGTGCGGGTACTCGGGTCCGATGGCGACAGCTGGCGGATCGGATCGGTCCTCGAGGTGACGATCGAGCGGCCGCTCGGGACCGGTGAACACCGTGCCGTCCTCGAGATTCACGCCGCTCGGGACCGGCTGATCTTCGACGCCGGCAGATTACCGTTTTCGATTGCTCCGGGGATCGATCCCGACACCGAATTCGACTCGAGCGGCCGGTGGTTCGAGGTCTCTGCCGCCGTTCCGGATCCGTGGACCATACCGCCGCTCGAGACACGTTTCGGCAGCTGTCTCCCGTTTCTGCACCCCGTCGCGGACCTTACGTCTCGTCGTCTTCGGGTCGCGAATAGTCCGGGTCGAAGATCTGTGCCGACAGTGGTGCCGGGTCGCCGTCGGTGAGGTTGTATCGGGAGAAGTCCTCGATCCCGGCCTCGCGGAGGATGTCTTCGTCGTAGACGACGTTTCCGGTGAATTCGGTCGGGTCTCGGTTGAGTATCTCGAGGACCGTGTCCGAGACGATGTCCGGCGTGCGCCAGTCGTCTTCGGTTCCCATTCCGAAGTACCGCGTCGCGCGCGTATCGATGGCGGTGACGGGCCAGAAGGAGTTACAGCCGATGTCGTAGTCGGCCAGTTCCTGGGCCAGCGACAGGGTAATGAAGGACATGCCCATCTTCGACCAGGAGTAGGCGGCGCTCCCCGGCGCACGATCGATTTTCGCCGGCGGTGCGTTCGTCAGGATCCAGGCGTCCTCTTCGACGCCCTTGAGGTGATCGATGAAGCCCCGGGAGACGAGGTAGGTACCGCGCACGTTGACCTCGTTCATGAGGTCGTACCGGTTGGCCGGCATCTCTTCGACGGACTCGAGCTGGATGGCCGATGCGTTGTTGATGACGATGTTGATCTCGCCCAGTTCGTCGATCGCCTCTTCGATGGCCGCGTCGATCTCGTCTTCGTTTCGCACGTTTAACTGGACGGCGTGCGTGTCGACGCCCTTCTCGGCGCACGCGTCGGCCGTTTTGTGGATCGTTCCCTCCAGGTCGGAGTCCGAATCGTCGACCGTCTTCCCCGTCGAGACGATGTTACACCCCTGTTCGGCGAGTGCGAGCGCCAGTTGCTTTCCGATCCCCCGCGTCGTTCCGGTGATAAATGCCGTCTGCCCCGCCAGGTTTGGCCTGTCTATCATCAGTTAGTGTCACACACTCACGACACTAATATATCCGGCAACGCGACGCGCTACCCCGGGCAGTGGAAACGGGGCGGCTGAACGATCATTCGTCCGTCCGGACCGTCGACCGGTCCCGGTTCGATCGTGGTGCCCTCAGCCCTCGAACGGTAATTCTGGTTCGTAGTCGATCGCCTCGACGGCCGCCTCGAGAACGGTTTCGACGTTCTCGCCCGTTTCGACGCTCATCCTGTAGTCGGCCGCCACTGCCTCGTCCAGTTCGTCCGGCTCGAATCGATCCGCCTTGTTCGCGACCGTGAAGACGGGGACGTCCTCGAACTGGGCCGCGATCGAGTCCCGAAGCTCGAGTTGCGAGCCGATCGGATAGCCGCACTCGCCGGTGGGATCGACCATGACGAGCATGCAGTCTGCGAGGTGTTCGATCGCGCTGACCGCCTGCGATTCGATCGCGTTGCGCTCCGCCGGCGGCCGGTCGAGCAGGCCGGGGGTATCGACGATCTGGTAGCGGATGTGGTCGCGCTCGAAGTGGCCGAGACCGATTCCCTTCGTCGTGAACGGGTACGACGCGGTTTCGCCGCGGGCGCTGGTGACGTCGTTGACGAGCGAGGACTTGCCGACGTTGGGGTAGCCCGCAACGACGATCGTCGGCGCGTCCGGGTCGATGTCGGGCAGGTCGCGCAGGTCGTTGCGCGACTCGTTGATGTACAGCAGTTCGTCGTCGATCTGCTCGACAATGTCCGCGAGCCGAGCGAAGGCCTGTTTCCGGTGTTTGCGCGCCGTGTCGACGTCGGTCTTGCGCAGCCGAGGCTGGTACTCCTCGTGGATCTCCCGCGTCTTCCGGCTGGCCCACATCACTTCGGAGAGGCTCTGACGAAGCCTGTCGACGTCGACGATCGCGTCCGCCAGCTCGTAGTAGAACGGGTGTGCGTCGTACTCGAAGTCCGGCCACGCCGTCACGACGTTTTCTAAGTTGTCCGAGATGATGTTCGCCGCCGTCTGGAGCATCGACTGCTGGGCCTCCAGGCCGCCCTTTGCCTTGCCGGCCCGCGCCGCCCGCGAAAACGCCTTGTCGATCAGCTCTTCCGACGTGGGCGTGGTCGGAAGGTCTTCGAAAATCATGGTCAGAGGTAGAACGCGCGCTCATAAAAGGGCGTTCGTTGTCCGCCGCGAGCTTATCCCCCTTGCCGTCGTCCGATCTAGTATGACCGACTGGCGCGCCGTCTTCGTCGGGTTCCTCGTCGCGACCGTCTTCGGAATTATCGGGCTCGTCGTTCCCGGCATCGGCCAGCTCGCCGCCGGACTGATCGGCGGGTTCGTCGCCGGCTACATGGCCGGCGGCGGCCTGGGAAGCGGTTTCTGGCACGGGCTCCTCGCCGGCTCGCTCGGCGGGATCATCGGCGGGCTGCTCGTCGGCGTCGCCGTCGGCCTGGCGGGGATTGCACTTGGCCCGCTCGGCGGCGCGATCACCGGCGCCGCCGGCCTCGGAATCTTCGCGCTCGCCGTCGCGATTTCGTTTCTCATGGCCCTCGAGAGCGCGGTCGCCGGCGCGGTCGGCGCTGCGGTCCGAACCTGATACCGGAAGCGACGTCGAGTCGCTTCGACTCGCCCGGTCCGCCGCGATTCGGTTCGCCCTCCGAGCTTGTTCCCTCGCTGCGGGCCGGTGGAACGAGCATAATTCGAGAACGCCGGCGGTAACCGAGGTGTCCCGGCCTCGCGTCCAGTGGCCCGTCTCCGGCCCCCCGTTTTCGGCCCTGTGCCCGTCGCCGCGGTCGACGATGTACCCGGTTCCTGCGGAATCGTTACAATGGCCGCGTTCGATCACCCGATCGTCGTGCCTTCATCCGTCTTCGATCCGCGACTGGAGTCCGTCACGGTCACACAGACGTCGCTCAGCGACATCGACGGCGAGAACGGCGACCTGATCATCGGCGGCTACCCGGTCGCGGAACTGGCCACGCGAGCGAGCTACGAGGAATGCGTGTTTCTCCTCTTTCACGATCGGCTGCCGACGGCGTCGGAACTCGCCGACTTTCGGTCGGATCTCGCGGGCTGACGCGGGATCCGTCCGGAGGTTCGGGACCTCCTCCAGTGCGCCGCTACCGAGGGTTCCCATCCGATGGACGCTCTCAGGATGGGAATCGCAACGGCGACGCTCGAGATCGACGAGACGGACCCGCGAGCGGCCGCCGAACGGGTCGTCGCGGTTTTCCCGACGATCGCCGCGACGTACTGGCGCTATCGACGCGGAACGGACCCGGTCGAACCGCGCGAAGACCTGAGCCACGCCGCGAACTACCTGGTTATGCTGACGGGCGACGGGCCGACCGAGTCCGAGGTTCGCGGGCTCGAGACCTACCTCAATACGGTTATCGATCACGGGATCAACGCTTCGACGTTCACCGCCAGGACCGTCGTGTCCACCGAGTCGGACCTCGTCTCCGCGGCGACCGCCGCGGTGGGTTCACTCAAGGGACCGCTCCACGGCGGGGCACCCGTCCCGTCCTGGAGATGCTACGAGCGGTTCACGAGTCCGGCGACCCCGCCGAATACGTCTCCGAGCGATTGGCCGCCGGCGACCGACTGATGGGGTTCGGCCATCGCGTCTATCGCACTCGTGACCCCAGAGCGGCGGTTCTCTCGTCGGCAGCGGACCGTCTGTACAGAGTGACGGCAGACACCGACTTCTTCGAGACCGTTCAGACGTTCGAGGACGTCGCCGTCGAGGCCCTGGCGGATCACACCCCTGACCGTCGCCTCGACACGAACGTCGAATTCTATACCGCTGTGCTTCTCGCGGGCGTCGGGGTTCCGAAAGAACTGTTCACGGCGACGTTCGGGGTCTCGCGAGTCGCCGGCTGGATGGCCCACGCGCTCGAGCAGCGAGCGGACAATCGATTGGTTCGCCCCCTCTCGCGGTACGTCGGGGCGAGAGACCGGACGTGGACGCCCGTCGAAGACCGGTGAATCTGACGAGTATGGCCGCCTTCGCTTACACCGGCCGCTCGAGTGCGGACGGCTGACGACGCGAAACGGACGATACGCCTCGCCGTGATCGACGACCGAACGCGACCGACGTGGATGACCCAGCGGCCACTCCATCCCGAACTGGCGTTCTCCGCTTTGATCGGACCGGACGACGACCCAGTCACCCGTGGAATCCGTCTCGAACCCGTGGCGCCGAACCGGACTTCAATAAATGGCCTCGGATAGAAGGTAATTATTATCCATTGAAAATTCGGAATTATTTTGTACTGTGGATTGCTATTGCATCGCATGTTGGTTGATACCGAATCGAAGGCCATGATGATTGTCGGTGCGTTGACTGGTACTCTCGCGTGGATTGCCGGCTATATTCTCACCTACGTCGCCGCGATCGGTGACGTACAGTCGAGCGATCAGTTCCAGGCGCTGGAGTATGCGGCCGACGACTCTCTCTCCGTCGAAATGATCGGTATGCTGTTCTACAATGCTCACAACGTCCCTATCGATGTGCCACAGTACAGCATCCTCCAGGCGCTCGAGCCAAACCACAACTTCGTCTCCGCCGAGGGTGGCAGCACTCTGTTGTTGTACGTGATCCCGGTACTGATCTTGCTCGTCGCTGGCGCGTCGGTCACGATGTACGCGCGACACGATCTGGTATCGACTGTGGACGCCGCTCTCACGGGAACGACCATCATGATCGGCTACCTGCCCCTCGTCCTTCTCGGCACGACCGTATTCGCCATCGATCTCGGCAAGGGACCGATGCAACCCGACTTCCTTCTGGCGATCGGATTCGCCGGGACGTTCTATCCGATGGTGTTCGGTGCGATCGGCGGCGTCATCGGGAGGTACGCTGCTCGAGTCTCCCACGAGGAACCGATATTCGACCCGGATCGTACGTGATCGCCGTCAGAGTGGTGTTTCCCGTGTCCGCCCGGTCTGCCGGCACTCGGTCGTCTCGACCGCGGATCGCGTGTCGGTGGGCTCCTCACGGACGCCACCTGGGGTCGTCCGCCGACTCCGATCGATCCTCCGTGAGCATCACTGATCGCCGTCGAGTCGTGAAACTCGCCCCCGGCGGGTGTGATCGGCTGCGGTCGTCACGGTTGTCGACGGTGAGTACGAACGCGTCGGCTGTCACTCGCGTTATTCCATTCTGTTCAATCGTTGCAACACGGAAAACCGTGGCGGGGCCCTCGGGCAAGCACGGCTTGCGAACGCCGAGTTCGCCGGCGGAAACGATGGTCCGCCGTACCTCCCGTTTACTGGATACGGAGCGGTTGTCGGCGCCGAAGACGTCGTGATGCCGTGACCGTCGATGCGGATTCATCGACGCTGTTTTGGTGGTCAGAACAGTTCCGACTCGGTTCCCTCTCGGCTCCGGATCGCTTTCTTTCGTCCGAAGGCATCCGTCGCCCGACTACGGCCTCCCTGGCGCCGATCGCATTCGATCAGCTTCCTTCATTTCTTCCGTTCACATCCCTCGAACCGGCCGAACAGGGCGTCCCCCGTCTCTTCATCTCCGTCGGTGGGTGTGTCGGTGCTACCGGATTCCGTCCCCGTGGCCCGTGACCCGTGGCCGTTCGTGCTGAATACGGTGCGGGGGCCAGTCGCGAATCGACGCGAGTGGGCATCGAACGGCGGAGACACTCGCCTCGTGGGGTCTCGTTTCATTCGGCGAAAAAACGCACCGTCGCCGGTCGCCCGGACGAGTTCTCGCTGTGAATTTGCGGGGTATTTCAGCACATCGGGACGACACGTGGCGGATTCGATGGCATTCGGCTCGTCAGCCCCTTCGCCCGGACCGCTCTCTGGGGGGCGCTCGCGCGAGTTCTCTATTCGCGTTTTCAATTCCTGCGCGGTTTTTACAATAATTAGGACTATAGTCGGTTGAAATATCTAATTAATGCCTGCGTCTCACAAAACGTACAACTCTACAACTGTTTAATGCTCGAATAATAATGATAATAAAAGTCCTGATCGCTTCTTACCCTGACTGGGTGGCGGCCGACGTTCCAGTTGGGGCAGAAAAACATGGTAGACGGAACCCCACTCTCACGACGGAATAGTTTGAAGATGATCGCGACAAGCGGCGCGTTGCTCGGAAGTGGCGCCCTCGGCGTTTCTGCAACGGTCGGAAATAACGGATCCGAATCGGTGGCTCCCACGGCCCAATCAGACGATACCCAACCAGCCGACATCGATCCGAGCGCGATTTCGCTCGTCGCCGAATGTGTCGACGCCGCCCGCGAGTACGCAACGTTCCGCGTCGAAAACAGCGCCGGCCAGGCGGTCACGCTCGCAAACGAAGGAACGCCGCTGTACAACTCGGGCGGATCGGGCAACGACGGCGACTCCGGAAGTGACGGCGACTCCGGAAACGACGACGACTCCGGAAACGACGGCGGCTCCGGTGGAGGAAACGAAGAGGCCATCCAGAAGGTCAACTCGATAATCTCGGGGATCAACGAGAAACTCAAGAACGTCGAGCCGGTCGGCACGATCGACTCGATCGGCCCGAACACGGCTAGCAGTGTGCAGGAAGAGATCTTCACGCAGGTCGTCGCCGAGATCAACGCACAGGCGCAGAAAAAGATCGGTATGGACATCGCCAACCCGGTTAGCACGCCCGAAGAGGCACGCGCGGAAGCCGACCGGATCGGCATCGAGAAAGCGGCGAACGCGCTGAACAACGCCGCCGACAAGGTCGAAAAGATCAACCAGATCATCAGCGATGCGAACGCAAGTGGCGGAAGCAGTAAAGCCAGCGCTGCTTCCACTAGCGACGAGGGAAGCAACTCCGACAGCAGTGGCGACGGCGGATCCGGCAGTGGCGGTAATCAGGCGGCGATCGACGAGATCAACTCGATAATCTCGGGGATCAACGAGAAACTCAAGAACGTCGAGCCGGTCGGCACGATCGACTCGATCGGACCGAACACGGCCAGCAATCTGCAAGAAGAGATCTTCACGCAGGTCGTCGCGGAGATCAACGCACAGGCACAGGAAAAGATCGGTGCGGACATCGCCAACCCGGTTAGCACGCCCGAAGAGGCACGCGCGGAAGCCGACCGGATCGGCATCGAGAAAGCGGCGAACGCGCTGAACAACGCCGCCGACAAGGTCGAAAAGATCAACCAACTCATCGCAGACGCCGACACGGGCGACGGTAGCGGCGACACGGGCGGTGATGGCTCGAACGGCGGTTCCACCGGCGGACTGACCGTCGGCGCGAACAGTTCGACCGAGTTCAGGACCGAACTCGAGCCGGACTGTACGGCCACCGTGACGCTCACCCTGGACGGCGAGACGGTCGCAGAGGCATCTATCGACTACGACGAGCAGGACTCCTACTGCGGACAGGAATCGGCCTGTTAGCGGTACCCGCCCCTCAACTCGCTTCCACGGACGATAGACCGTCAACGGCACTGATTCCGCGAGCGCCGTTGACCCGTACTTTTATTCACTGCGGAGACCGGTCGCGGCGTTCGGATCGCTCTCTTCCCCGTGGACCCGCACACGGTTCGCCAGTTCGTTCTGAAATATCACCGAGACGATCGCTCAGCGGCGGGCCTCGAGTTCCGCCTCGAGGTCCGCGACGTCCATGTCCTTCATCGCGAGCAGGACGAGAAGATGGTAGACGATGTCCGCGCTCTCGTGGGCGATCTCCTCGTAGTCGTCGTCTTTCGCGGCCAGTACGAGTTCCGTGGTCTCCTCCCCGAGTTTCTCCAGGACCGCGTTTTCGCCTTTTTCGTGTGTGAACAGCGAGGCGGTGTAGGAGTCTTCGGGCAACGTTTCCTTCCGGGCTTCGATAACGGCGAACAGGTCCGCGAGTACCTCGTCCATCACCGCTCACCCGATACGTTTCTGATGTCCTCGAGTTCGTCGAACTTCTCGCGTTCGTCTCGGCCGTCCTCGAAGACGTCATCGGTGATCTCGATCGAGGCGTTCGTTCGGGCGGCCAGCGCGAGCGAATCGCTCGGACGAGCATCGATGACGGTCTCGCCGCGGGGCGTCGCCAGGTGGATGTCGGCGATGTAGGTCCCTCCCTGGCCGTCGCTTCGCTCTTTGATCTCGTTGACGACGACGTGATCGATTCGGCTCCCGAGTTCTTCCATGACGTCGAGCAAGAGGTCGTGTGTCAGTGGCCGTCCGATGTCTTCGGCCTCGAGTCCGCGGGCGATGCTCGTCGCCTCGTTGAACCCGATGAAAATCGGCACGACGTCGTCTTCTCCGTCGACGGAGAGGACGACGAC
Organism: Natrinema caseinilyticum; assembly: GCF_024227435.1. Classification (GTDB taxonomy): domain Archaea; phylum Halobacteriota; class Halobacteria; order Halobacteriales; family Natrialbaceae; genus Natrinema; species Natrinema caseinilyticum. Next base: position 2,069,889 of record NZ_CP100445.1, on the reverse strand, counting down.
CGGGACCGGTCCCTGCGGAGTCCCCGCGACGCGGACCGCGTCGATAGATGCCTGCATATCCAGACCGTCGCGGGGGAGGGAGAAAACAGGTCCGGTCGCGAATGCATGCACTGCCCGAGCCACGGGGTCTCGATCGCACCGAGTGGCGTTACTGGACGTCCTCGAGCGCCGGCACTGCCGCCGCCTCGTTTTCGAAAAAGGCGAGGCCGTGAATCCGACTGTCCGGGGTCAGCTCCGGGTGGAACGAGGTGCCGACGACCGGTCCGTCCCGGACCGCGACCGGCCGACCGTCCCACGTCGCCAGCACGTCGGCCTCGCCGACTGCGTCGATCGCGGGCGCGCGGATGAAAACCGCCGGGTACGGGTCGTCGAGCCCCGCGATCGCGAGCGGCGCTTCGAAACTATCCTTTTGGCGGCCGAACGCGTTGCGCTCGACGCGTACGTCGATCACGCCGAGTTCGTCGACCCGGTCGTCTCCGGCGTCGCTCGAGGCGACTATTAGCCCGGCACAGGTCGCGAGAAGCGGTTTTCCGGCCGCGACGTGATCCCGGATCTCGGATGCGATCCCGTCGCTGTGGATCAGCCGGGAGATGGTCGTCGACTCCCCGCCGGGCATCGCGAGCAGGTCGCACTCGGGGACGAGTCCCGATTCACGGATCTCGCGGACGGTGACCTCGCGGCCGTGGTCCGTCGCCGCCCGTTCGATGGCGGCCGCGTGTTCCGACACGTCGCCCTGGACCGCGACGACGCCTGCAGTCAGTGACATGACTGCGGGTACGGACGGTGCCGTCAAAAGCGTCGCGCCATCGCCGCCTGTGTCGATGGGGGTCCTCGCAGGGGCTGCCGGAAGCCATCGGCGAACCGCCGATCGGCGGACGGCGGTCCGACGGAGACGCCTCGAGGACGTTCGAGTGGCCCGAATCGTGCCACGGCTCGAGTGTGTACAGTCGCCGGACGGTTGGTGGTCCCCTACGTTTAGTGCGATCGAAGACGTACCGTGACCGTGAGCCGAGTCAGTGCGCGTCGATGGGAATACAAGACCGTTAGACCGTCTCGTGGCGAAACGAAAAAAGAGGCCGAGGACCCGGAAACGCAGTTGAACGATCACGGCGAAGACGGCTGGGAACTCGTCGAAACGATCGACTATACGGGTGGCGGGACGAAGTTCCTCGTTTTCAAACGTCCGGCCGAGACCGTCGACGGTGCCAGCGAGGAGTGAATGGACGTGAACAACGGCACTGACGCGTCTTCCGACATCGGGACGGCGAACACGATGCGCGAGCGCGCGGGCGAGAGCCGACTCAAAATCTGGCTCCTCCTCGGCGCGAACCGTCTTCAGGTGACCGCGTTCCTGGCACTTTTCGTGTTCGTCGGCTTCGTGGCGGCCGTTACCTTTCTCCCGGAGCCGTTGATGCCCCAACTCCGCTCCGGCGACACGATCGAGACGATGTTCTCGACGATGATCGGCGCCATCATCACCGGCACCACGCTCGTGGTCACGATCGGCCAGCTCGTCCTCTCTCAGGAGAACGGGCCGCTCGGCGAACAGCGGGCTCGAATGGAGAACTCGATGGACTTCCGGGATTACACCGAGGAGTTGATCGGATCGCCCAGTCCGGCCGATCCGTCGACGTTCCTCCGCGAAATCCTCGTCGTCGCTCAGCGTCGCGCCGAGACGATCCGGGAGGATCTCTCCGAGAACGAAAACGAGCAACTCCGCGGGGAAATCGACGAGTTCACCGACAGCCTCGTCGGAAACTCCGAAACCGTCCGCGAGCAGCTCGCGGGCGCGTCGTTCGGGACGTTCGACGTGCTGTTCGCCGCCCTCAATTTCAACTACGGGTGGAAAATCTTCCAGGTCGAACGAATCGCGAACGAGTACGAAAACGACCTCTCTCCCGACGAGATGGAACTGTTCGACGACCTGAAGACCGCCCTGAGCCTGTTCGGCCCGGCGCGGGAACACGTCAAGACGCTGTACTTCGAGTGGGCGCTCGTATCGCTCTCGCAGATGATCCTCTACGCGGCGGTCCCGGCGCTGGTCGTCGCCGGCATCATGCTCACGGTCGTCGACGCGGGTACCTTCCCCGGAAGTACGTTCGGCGTGACGAACATGACGTGGGCGATCGGCCTCGCGTTTACCATCACGCTCGTGCCGTTTCTGTTGTTCACGGCGTACGTCCTCCGAATCGTCACGATCGCAAAGCGAACGCTCGCGATAGAGCCGCTCATACTCCGCGACTCGCAGCGATGACTCGTCGGTCCAGAACGCCAGTCCCACGACCGGCCCGCCGATCGATCGAATCCGCTCGACAGTTATCGTCGATCCGGCGCGCCTGCTACTATCGGTCCGAGTGGAGCCACGTCGAGCCAGAGCGGCGGCGCCCCTCGAGGCGACGATGGCACGGCCGGCGGCGGGCCGAATAAAAGGGTCTCGAGCGAGTCGCGTTACGCGACGACCGTCCGTATCACGAGACGAACGTCAGCAACTGGACGAGCACGCCCAGCATGACGCCGAACGCGATGACCGTTTTGGGGTCGATACGGATCGCGTTCGAGTCCTCCGAGTCGAAGTACCGGACGAGGCCAGCACTGGACATCAGTCCGCCGGTGTTCTGTCCTTTATCCATACCCATTTCTACGACGCCCCCGAACTAAACCTTTCGACCGGCGTCGTCGCCGATGACGGCAATGCGGTGGCCGTGGGAAACCCTTATGCGCGCCGCGGCGTAACTAACGCTGACCGCATGACTGTCACTCTCAAGGACTTCTACGCGGACTGGTGTGGCCCGTGCAAGACTCAGGATCCGATCCTCGAGGACATCGAGGACGACTGGGAAGGCCGATTCGAAGTCGAGAAAGTCAACGTCGACGAACAGCAAGACATCGCCAACGAGTATCAGGTTCGCTCGCTGCCGACGCTCATTATCGAAAACGACGACGGCATCGTCGAACGCTTCGTCGGCGTCACCCAGCGCGACGACATCGAAGACGCCCTCGAATCCGCCGGCGCGTAGGGAAACGATCCGCCAGTTCTCTCCGTTTTCCGTCCGACGAGCGGCCGCGCTCGCTCGCGTCCCGTGCCGTCGCTTCTCGAAGCACGAATCGTCGCCTAGATCCACTTCACGCCGACGTCGTGCATGTCCTCGTTGTACTTCGCGATGTTGATGACCAGCGGCGTGACGCTCTCGACTTCTGCGGCGTTCGCGAGGGGACCGGCCTCGAGCGCGCGCAGGCCGACAATCTCGTTTGCGAGCGTCCGGACGGTGTCGCCGGCGGCTTCGTCGTCGGCGACGACCAGCGTATCGAGGTCGAGTTCGTTGTCGAGGTTCGCCAGCGCGTCGGCGGCCAGGTTGTGGAACGCGCCGACGACGGGAACCTCGTCGGGGGCCCGCTGGGCGACGAGTTCGGTGACGCTTCCGGCACTCGGCGGGTGGTAGTGCAGCCCGTCTTCGTCGCCTTGCATGCCGACGGCAGGCGTGACGAGCACCGTGTCCGAGTCGAGGCTGTCCGCGACCCCTTCGACGGTGTCACCGACGTAGTACGGCGGGACGCTCAAGACGACGACGTCGGCCCGGTCGGCCGCCATCTCGTTGGCGAAGCCTTTGACGTCGGCTTCGGCACCGCGGTCCGCGAGTTCGTTTTCGTACTCTGCGACCGCATCGCGCGCCTTCTCGGGGTCTCTCGAGCCGATGAGGATTTCGTGGTCCGTATCCCGGGCAAATCGCAGTGCGAGTCCTTCGCCGATATCGCCGGTGCCGCCCAGTAGTGCAATTCGCATACGAATCTCTCTGGAGGGCAACCGGATAAAAGGGCCGAACGTCGGTCGATCTCGCCGGATTCTCGGACACACCTCGGACGAGACGGACCCTCCTCCGGGGCGTTCGATCCGCACTCCCCCCGCACCGGCGCCTCGATTTCGACCGCTTCGGTGCCCCGGTCGCGACTCCTACGGTGCGTCCTCCTCCGTCGGGTTCATCGCGGATCCGAGCCCGCCGTCGTACGCGTCGCGTTCGGTCACCGCCCGAATGCGCTGCTCGAGTCGAGTCTCGAGTTCTTCTCGTCGCACATCGTCGACGTCGGGGTCGTCTCGTTCGTCCCGGAGTTCCGTCGGGCCGTTCGCAACACCGCGACGGCGTCTTCGGTCTCGAGGTCGGTCGCCCGAGCGAGCGCGCGTTCGGCGTCCGCGAGCGTGGTCTCGGTCATAGCGGGTGTCCGTCGAGCGAACGGATCAAAGACGGGCCGGGACGTGCCACGGCGACACGAACGCCGCGCCACAGCTTCCATTACCCGGCCACCCGTCGATCCGGTATGACACGGCCCGCCGTCATCGCCCACCGCGGATACGCAGGGACCGCGCCCGAGAACACGATCGAAGCCGTCGAACGCGCGGCCGAACACGACGAGACCGCGATGCTCGAGATCGACGTTCAGCCGGCGGCGTGCGGGACGCCGGTCGTCGTCCACGACGAGCGCCTCGAGGGGACCCGCGACGGCCGCCCGTTGACGGACGCGACCGGCCTCGTCTGGGAGACGCCGCTCGCAGATATAGAGGAGGCGCGCGTCCTCGGCACCGAGGCGACCATCCCGTCGCTGGCGGATCTGCTCGCGGCCGTCCCCGAGACGATCGGCGTGAACGTCGAACTGAAGAATCCGGGACGCCGGGACCTGCGGGTCGGTGAATCGCTTTCGCCGGCCGAACGCGATCGACGCCGTGACGTCTGGCAATCGTTCGTCGAACGGGTCGTCACCGACTGCAGGACATTCGGTGGGGACCTCCTCTTTTCGTCGTTCTGCGAGGGTGCGATCGCGGCGCTGCGCGAGACCGCAGACTATCCCGCCGCCCCGCTGATCTGGGACGACCTCGAGGCCGGCCTGTCGATCGCGCGTCGCTACGACTGCGAGGCGATCCATCCGCCACGAAACGCGATCGAAGGGACGGAACTGGCCGGGACGGACTACGCAGGGGTCTCGGGTTCGGGACTCGAGCGAGACGTCCTCGAGACGGCACACGCGGAGGGGCGGACGGTCAACGTCTGGACGGCGACGAACTGGATCCAGTTCGACGAACTCGCCGCGGCGGGCGTCGACGGCATCGTCGCCGACTATCCCGGACTGAGTGGATACTCGAGCGAGCGATAGCGACCGGACGCGGAGCGCCCGCTATCGGGCCCTCGCGGGCCACTGACGGCTTCGAATCCGCGGAACCGGGTCCTGATCGACTCACGCACGTCAAGTATCCCCTGCAAACGCACCGGACACCTTGATACGGCGAATCGTGGACAACATCTGTTGATTATGCTTTCCGTCGTTCACTCGAGGAGACGTCTCGACTGTCGGTCTGAGGACCCCGCCGATTCGACAGTACCGGTCGCCGACTTCGACTCTCGTCTGAATTTCGACAGCGAGGTGGACCCGGATGAGTGATTTTCCGCCGCGCCGGACCGTCAAGCGGTGGCTAGTCACGACGAATCACAAGGACATCGGGATCCTCTATCTGGTGACCTCGCTTTTCCTGCTCGTCGCCGGCGGCGTTCTCGCCTTGCTCTTTCGCATTCAACTGTGGGAAGCCGGCGGAACCGGATTCCTCACGAACACCGAATACAATCAGGCGGTTTCGATCCACGGACTGCTGATGGTGTTCTGGTTCATCTCGCCGTTCGGATTCGGCCTCGCAAACTACGTCGTGCCGTTACAGATCGGTGCGAAGGATCTGGCGTTTCCCCGTCTGAACGCCCTGAGTTACTGGTTTTACCTGTTTTCGGGGATCCTCGTCCTGCTGTCGTTCTTTCAGGGGACGTCGTGGGCGAACGGCTGGTACATGTACGCCCCGCTGAACGTGCCGATCTACAACCCCGGCTACACGCTGACGATGGGCGGAAATACGACCATCCTCGCTTTGACCCTGTTCGTCATGTCGGTCACGCTCGGGTCGGTGAATTTCCTGACGACGATCCACACCTGCCGCGCGGAGGGGATGGGGACCTGGAACATGCCGTTGTTCACGTGGGGGACGCTGCTGACGGTCTGGATGATGCTGTTCGCCTTCGCGGCGCTGCTTGCCGCCCTGATTCTCATGCTCACCGATCGCATCCTGCTCACCCAGTACTACTCCTCGACGGGAGAGGGGGCGAGCCTCCTGTGGGGGCACCTGTTCTGGTTCTTCGGCCATCCGGAGGTGTACATCGTCTTCTTCCCCGCGCTCGGGATCATCTTCGAGGCGTTCCAGACCTTTTGCGGCCGCCGACTCGTCGGCCGCAAGTGGGTCATCATCGCGATGGTCCTCGTCGCGGTCCAGTCGTTCCTCGTCTGGATGCACCACATGTTCCTGACGACGATCAACCTCGAGATCAAGACGCTGTTCATGGCGACGACGATCGGGATCTCGCTGCCGTTCGACCTGATGGTCTTCTCGCTGATCTACACGATGGTCAAGGGACGCGTCCGATTCACGACACCGTTTCTCTTCAACCTCGGCGCGCTCTTGCTGTTCATCCTGGGCGGGATTACGGGCGTCTTCCTGGGTGCCGTCGTCCTCGACTACGAGTTCCGGGGCACCTACTGGGTCGTCGCCCACTTCCACTACGTGATGGTCTCGGGCGTCACGGCGCTGATCGGCGGCCTCTACTACTGGTGGCCCAAGATCACCGGCAAGATGTACTCCGAGACGCTCGGGAAACTCAGCTTCGCCGTCTACTTCGTCGGGTTCAACCTGCTTTACTTCCCGATGTTCCTCGCCTGGGAGACGCCGCGGCGCGTTTTCAATTACTTCGAGGGAACGCAACTGTACCACCAGGCCGCGACGATCGGGGCCTTCGTCCTCGCACTCGGGTTCCTCCTCGTGTTCGTCACGCTCGCAAAGAGCCTCGTGGACGGCCCCGACGCACCCGACAATCCGTGGCAGTTCTCCCGAACGGCCGAGTGGGCGACGACCTCACCGCCCCCGCTCGGGAACTGGCCTGACCGGCCCAGCTACGCCAGCGGATCGCTCGAGTTCGTCGACGACCGGTCCTCGACTGCGACCGACGGTGGTGCTGCGACCCACGAGCGAGCCAACCACGTCGATGCCCTCGAGGCGGGCCACGAAGATCACGCGAGTATCTGGCCGTTCGGAATCGGGTTCGGGATGTTCGTCACGTTCCTCGGGCTGTCGGGAATGACGTCCTGGGTCGCCGCCTTCGCCACGAATCGCGGGCTGGAGTTCGCCGGGTCCCAGCCGCCGGGTGGCCCTAACATCCTCTACCCCGTCGTCTCGATCCTCGGCGTCGGTATCCTCGGGTACACGCTGTTCCAGTACGGACGCGAACGGTTTCACGCACCCGAGATGGCGATCGCCGAGCGCTGGCCGTTCGAGGGGGTCGGGACGACGAAAACCGGCGTCTGGTTCTTCCTGGCGTCGGACGTCGTCGTCTTCGGCGCCGTCATCGGCGCGTACATCTTCATGCGGCTTCACACCGGCTGGGGCGAGGTCGAGACCGTGCCGCCCTCGGCGTTCGTCGGTCTGGTCAACACCTACGTTCTCATCACTTCGAGTTTCACGGTCGTCCTGGCGCTGGTGATGGCCGAACGCGGGAACAGACGCGGGCTACTGGCGTCGATGGGTGCGACGGTGTTGCTCGGGCTCACGTTCCTCTCCGTCAAGGGCTTCGAGTGGAGCCAGGAGTTCGCACACGACATCTACTGGTTCACCGACCTCGAGTACTCGATGTACTTCGTGACGACGGGCCTGCACGCGCTGCACGTCATCCTCGGGCTGTTGATCGCCCTGTTCATGATCTACCGGGTCGTGACCGTCGACGCCTACCTCGAGGACGACCGCCCGGTCGAGTACTTCGGGCTCTACTGGCACTTCGTCGACATCGTCTGGGTGTTCCTCTTCCCGCTGTTCTACCTGATCTAGCGCGATAGGCGGCGGATTCGACCGTCGGTTTTCGATTTCGCGTTGCGTTCCGAACCCGAGATGCGGTTCCGCGAGTAGCCGTGACCGTCTGTCGCCGCGACGGTCGAAACCACCCGACTACAAGGAGACTCTTCCCGAACGAGTCGGTATGAAACTCTCGAGCGTCGTCGACCGACTCGACCAGAGACTGCGAACCGCCGACTACGCCGACATCGACGCCAGCGCCAACGGCTTGCAGGTCGGTCCGGACGAGGCCACGGTCGAGCGCGTCGCGTTCGCCGTCGACGGCGTTCGCGAGACGGCCGAGCGCGCGATCGAGGCCGACGCGGATCTACTCGTCGTTCACCACGGGCTTTTCTGGGACGGTTTCGACCGCGTCACGGGCCGAACGTACGACCGGATCGCGCCGCTGATCGAGAACGACGTCGCGCTGTACGTCTCTCACCTTCCGTTGGACGGCCACCAGGAACTCGGCAACGCCGCCGGCGTCGCCGACCTGCTCGAACTCGAAGACCGATCCCCCTTCGGCGAACTCGGTCCCGAGTACGTCGGACAGCGCGGGTCGACGCCCGAACCGTTCACACCCGATGAGTTGCGCGAGCGCCTCGCATCGTCCCTCGAGACCGGCGGCCAGTCCGTTCGGCTGCTCGCGTTCGGTCCCGACGAGATCGAAGACGTGGCGATCGTCACCGGCAGCGGGACCGACTGGCTCGACGAGGCCGTCGCGACGGATGCGGACGTCCTGGTGACCGGCGAGAGCAAACAGCAGGTCTACCACGAAGCACGGGAGGCCGGTCTCACCGTCGTCCTCGGGGGTCATTACGCCACCGAGACCTTCGGCGTGCGCTCGGTCCAGGACGTGGTCGAGAAGTGGGGTCTCGAGACGACTTATCTCGAGGTTCCGACCGGACTGTAGCGGTGCTCAGCCCGACGGGCTGAATCGGTCGCCGAGCCCGCCGGTGGGGTCGGGCAGCGGAATTCGAGGTGGAGCCCTGGCCTCGAGTCGAGAGGACCGGCGGCCCTCTGCCCGTTCGAACGGGCGCGAAGCGCTCGGGAGAAGAGAGCGAGGAGGGGCGAGGCGAAGTGAGCGAGTAGAGGGTCGTTTACGCGCGTTCGACCGATCGTTTCAGTCACGTCAATCGCCTCCGACAGTCGTGGCCGACGGACAGTCGGCCGATAACAATAGTCGTCGTTCGCTGACTGTCTGTCGACGCCCGGATCCGATTCCGGGCCCCAGCCATGACAACGAACGATTCACAGACTCGACGAGACTGCCTTCGGGCGCTCTCTACCGCCGGAGCCGTCGTCGGCGGGGGCATCGTCGGCGTCTCGAGTGTCAGTGCCGAAAACGAGTCCGCCCGTCAGGACTCGACGACAGTCGACCCCGCACAGATCGACCTCGAAGCGGTCTGTGCCGATACGGAGCACGGGGCCGCGCTGTTCTGCGTCGAAAACGACTCCGATCGAGCGGCCCACCTCGAGTGGCAGACCGTCACCGGAGACGAGCGTATCGAGTACCTGGATTGCCAGACGATCCGCGTCGTCGGCGACTTCGCCGAGGTGATGGTCGACGCGACGTTCGACACCGAGAGCGGCATCGGCAACGTCTTCTGGGAGTTCGGGCCCGTCGACGGGTGTGCGACATTCAACATCGCCGAGGTAGCCGACATTCCCGAGAACTCGATTATCAAGCGGACCGATGCGTTCCGTGAGGGGACCCCGGTCGTCCCCTACGGCGGCGATATCTCGGCCGACAATCCGGCGTACGATGCGTGTCAGGAGGAGTTCTTCGGCGGAATCGTCGACGCCGCGTCCGGGAGCGCCGCGGGTGAGACGACCGCGTCCACCACTTCCGCCGGCGAAACGACGGGGACCGAACGGAGTGCAACCGCCTGCATCGGCGGCGAAGACGACCGCAACGAACTGCGCGTGCCCGCGAACGGGACGCGCTGTTTCATCGCAGCCGGCGGCGACGGGACCGTCTGCGTCGATCTGTTCGCGGGCGACGAGCGGATCGCTGCTGCCTCGAGCGCGGGCGCCGTCTCCTGTCCGATTCCGGTCTGGTGGTTGCGTCGAGGACGGTAGGTACCGGCGCTCGGCACGGCGACGGGACGGGCTGGAGAAGCGAGACCGCGACGTTCAAACCGGTGGCTCGCGGAGCCGAGGACATGAGCGACGACTCCGATAGCGGGAGCGAGAAACGCGATACCGACGGCGAGGACCACGGTACCGACGGCGAGGAACACGATCACGGGAGCGAGGAGCCAAATCACGGCGACGACGGGGGAGTAGACCACCACGAGCCCGAGCGCCACACGTTTTCGCACGACCCGATCGGTCACGCCGAGGTCCGCGCGGGCATGACGGTCGGCGACCTCGCGGACGAGTACGGCAACGCTGGGGTCGGTGCGGCGACCCTCCACGAGGCGGTCGACGTGACGGAGGCGATGTTCGACGACGACGTGACCGTCTTCTTCAGCCTGGCGGGTGCGATGGTACCGACGGGAATGCGGGCGATCGTCGCCGACCTGATCCGCGACGGCTACATCGACGTCCTCGTTACGACCGGGGCGAACCTCACTCACGACGCCATCGAGGCAATCGGCGGCAAACACCACCACGGCGAGGTCCACGCGGAAGGCAAGACCGAACGCGAACACGACGAGACGCTGCGCGACGAGGGCGTCGACCGCATCTACAACGTCTACCTTCCCCAGGAATTCTTCGCGACCTTCGAATCCCACCTCCGCGAGGAGGTCTTTCCGGTCCTCGAGGCGGACTGCGAGGAAGAGGGGGCGGTCTCCATTCAGCGGCTCACCGAAGAACTCGGGCGGGCCAACGCCGAAATCAACGTGCGCGAGGACGTCGACGAGAACCCCGGCATCGCCGCCGCCGCGTACGAGAACGACGTGCCGATCTACTGTCCCGCCGTCCAGGACTCCGTCCTCGGGCTCCAGGCGTGGATGTACTCCCAGACCTCCGCGTTCTCGCTGGACGCGCTGGCCGACATGACGCCGCTGACCGACATCGCGTTCGACGCCGACGAGGCCGGCGCGTTCGTCGTCGGCGGCGGCGTACCCAAGAACTTCACCCTCCAGACGATGCTCGTCACCCCCGGCGCCTACGACTACGCCGTCCAGCTGACGATGGACCCCAAACAGACCGGCGGCCTCTCTGGCGCGACCCTCGACGAAGCCCGCTCGTGGGGCAAACTCGAGAAGAACGCCGAGAACGTCTCCGTCTACGCAGACGCGACGATCACGCTCCCGCTCGTGGTCGCGGCCGCGCGCGAGCGACTCGAGGGATAACGAGCGCTCGGGAGAGCGAGCGTCCGGCCAGGAACGGGTACCAGGAGCGGGTGTGACGGATCGCTTCGCGAGAACCGGCCTTTCGTCGCGACTCGCGCGGAGAGTCGTCGCGGATCGAACGGTGGGTGACGAGTGATCCGGCTCGATACCGTCGTTTTTCACATGCGGTCGAGAACGTCCCGCCATGACGGCGATCGTGTTCGATCTCGATGGAACGTTGCTTCGCACGAGTCGAGACTACCGTGACGTCCTTGCCGACGCAATCGCCGACGTCCGGGGAGATGCACCCCAGGAGTGGCTCACAGCGTACGACGAGGCGTTCTTCGAACAGTTTTCGGCACTCGAACCGGACCCGGTTCGGCGGGCGTTCGCTCGAATCGACGACTGCGCCGATCCCGAACCGTACGCGAACGCCCTCCTCGAACGCGAGATCGAGTCGCTGTCGCCGCCGCGGAACGCGCACGAGGATCTCGATCGGTTGGCCGAGACGTACGCCCTCGGCGTACTCACGAACGGCGTCCGCGACTGGCAACTGGCGAAGCTCCGGGCACACGGCCTCGAGACGTACTTCGACGCCGTCGTCGCCTCCTACGAGGTGGGTGCGCACAAGCCGGATGCGCCACCGTATCGGCTGCTCGAGGACCGACTCCCGGCGGATCGGCACGGACTGGTCGGAGACAGCGACGCCGACGTCGATGGGGCGACGAACGCCGGGTGGGCCGCGTCCCGCTACGATGGTGGCGGGTTCGGAGAACTCCCTGGGACTCTCTTTCGACGCTGACTCCGGACGGTGCCTCAACCGGACCGACCCGACGTCGGTACCGAAATGACGTCAGTACGTCCGGTACGTCGCCGAGCCGACGTCGATCCGAACCAGCGTGTTGTCGGCGTAGGCGTCGGGACCGGCACCGTACTTCTCGTTGATCCGACGGCGGGCCGCGGTCGTCTCGGCTTCGTCTTCGATCACCGCGGCCGTCCCCAGCAGGGACACCATCCAGCGGGTTCGGCCCGCGTCGTCCTTCTGAATCGACAGGGACACGCGCGGGTTCCGCCTGATGTTCGCCAGCTTCCGACCCGTCGTGACGATCTCGACGGTCCCGTCCGCGTATCGGTACCAGACCGGCGCGACGTGAGGGCGTCCCTCGACGCAGGTCCCCAGGTGGGCCATCACCGGCTCGCTCTCGAGCAGCCGTTCCGCCTCCGTTGGAAGGGTCGACACGGTCCCACCGTCGACGGCGAGTACGAAAAGAGGCTGGTATGCCGGGGCCGATGGCTCCGCCGATCCGCCGCTCCATCGCTCCATCGCTCGACCGCCCGGTGCCACTCGAGCCTCGGCGTTCACCCGACGGCCCGAAGGCGTTCGACGTCCAGTCGCGCGTAGTGCCACAGCGTTCCGGTGAGCCCGGACTCGGCGATCCGGCGGCCGGAACTCTCGACCAGCACTGACGGACAGTACGCCGTCGGCAGCCCCCTCGAGAGCGACCGGCTGAACGCCGTATCTTCGTTCGCCACCGCGGGAAAGCCGCCGCTCTCCGCGAAGGCGTGCCGGTGGACGAAGCAGTTGAACCCCGGCAGGACGGGGCGTTCGAGCCGCGAGAAGACGTGATTGATCGTCGCCTCCATCAGTTTGGCACGCAGCGGGCCGGTGATCCGACAGTGGGAACTCGCGGCCGCGAGCCCGTTGGCTTCGACGAAGCCGAGCAGCTCGGTCAGGTAGGTCGGCCGGACTCGCGTGTCCGCGTCGACGAAAGCGAGCCACTCCCCGCTCGCGCGGTCGGCGCCGAGGTTCCGCGCCGCCGCGATGCTCGAGCCGCCTTCCTGGCAGACCGTCGCGCCGTAGTCGCGGGCGATCGCGACGGTCTCGTCGCGGGAGTCGCCGTCGACGACGATCACCTCGAACGCGTAGTCGGTGTCAAGCGCCGCGATGCTCGCGAGGGTCGCCTCGAGGTAGTCGCCCTCGTTTCGCGCGGGCACCACGAAGCTGACGTCGACGTCGGCCGCGCCGTCTCGATCATCGCTCGCCATCCTGTTATGCGGGGGAGACGCAGGGACGGTTTCTCAAACTATCGATAGTTCGCCGTTCTGACCGCCCGGTTCGCCGGTGATCGGACGGGACGGTCGCTGTGATCAGATGGGGCGGCCGCTGTAGTCAGAGGGGTCGACCGCCCTGAATCGTGCCAGCCGTGACCGTGGTAGTTCCTTTCATGAAATAGTCCCAGGAGGCGATATACATCATGAACTTTTATTACTATGGGGCGGGAACGGGGTGAGTAGAGATGTCGGTCGTACACGTAGTAGCCTGAGTCCGTCGCCGACGACGAGTACCGATTTTCGACGATCTCCACCACCCGACCGACATGAGCACACAACACCTCTCCCAACCCGAACCCGAACCGACGCCGAATCGAACGCAGACACGAACGCGAACGACCCCCTCAAGGTCCGTCGCCGAGGACACGCGGACTGCGACCGACCGCGCTCCACAGACGTTCTCACACCGGAACCGGGCCCGACTCGAGAACCTGATCGACGAGTGGAACGCGGCCTTTGCGACCGGCAACTCGGACGAAGCGGCGTAAGGAGTTTTCTCGAGTGCGTTTTTGAGATTGTGGTCGCTCTCGAGGGATTCCTGTGGTCGGCGGGTCGAGAGATTCGAGTACCGACCGGGATTCGACGGGAACCCAAACCGTCATTGAAGCGACCCGCGTAGTCTCGCCTGGCCGATGACGACGCACCTGCTCCGAACCGGACTCGGCACCCGGTGGTGACGAGCCCTATGAGTGCCGAGGCCAGCTTTCTGCCCAGACATTTTCGGGGATGAACTGGTCGAACATCGGTAAATCACGTCGATGGGCGCCGTGATGGCGGATCACGGCGACGAACCGTCCTCCCCGCTACCGGTGCCGAGTTCGAGGCGCTCGGAGTCGAACTCGAGTCGCACTGACTGAGAGTGGCCTCGACAGCCGACTATCCGGGATGGCTCGAGTACTCGTACCGCTTGACGGACCGATTCGGGGGCGTCCGGCAGTCTCACTGGCCGGTGAACTCCGGCTCGCGATCTTCCCGGAAGGCGGCGACGGCCTCGCGGTAGTCTTCGGACTCTCGGAGTCGCTGGGACTCTCGTCGTTCGAACTGCTCGGGCGGGGCGCTCCTGTAGGCGTCGACGATGTCGAGCGACGACCGGACGGCGAGCGGCGGTTTCGAGGCGATGGTGTCGACGAGTTCGTCGACCGCCGCAGAGAGCGTCTCCCGGGAGTACACCTCGTCGACGATCCCGTCGGTTGCTGCCTGCTCGGCGTCGACCCGCTCGCCGGTTACGGCGAGGCGTTTGGCGCGCCCCGGCCCGACCGTGGCTCGCAACGCACCGAGCCCACCCCCGATGGCCGGTATTCCGAGATCGACCTCCGGCAGGCCGAACTCGCTGCGCTCGCTCGCGAGTCGGATATCGCAGTGCAGTGCGAACACGAGTCCGCCGCCCAGACAGTACCCGTCGATCTCGGCGACCACGGGACCGGCGAACTCGCTCGGTGCCTCGTAGACCAGTTCGGGGTGCGTGAGTTCGGTGCCCTCGGCGAACTCGGTTACGTCCGCGCCCGCACAGAACGCGTCCCCCGCTCCCGAGACGACGACGGCACGGACCGCGACGCCGTCCGCCGCTTCGTCGAGGCGCTCGAACTCGGCGAAGCCCTCGATGATCTCTCGCCTGATCGTCCCCGAGAGCGCGTTCAGCGAGTCCGGTCGATCGAGCACGATCCGGCCGACGCCGCGCGATTCGTCGAACGACCACTGGATGGTCTCGAATTCCTGTCTCATCGACGGAGAGAACCGTAGTCGATGACTTATGTCTACGGGTGACGGAGGACGCGCCCCTCTCTACTGGTTCGAGGGCGAACAGGTGTACCCGACGGTCGATTCCTCTGCCAGTCCCGCGGGGAAGCCCTCGAGCACGCGTCGGCAAAACACCTCGAGGTTGCCGGACTTGTCGATCGCCGTCTGTACGACGGAAATCAGTGCCACGATCAGATGGGCACCCGCTGTGCCGAAACGGACACAGGTCACGAGAGAACGGAATTGACGAACCACGGCCGAATGTCGAGCACTTCGACGCCCTCGGTGTCGATGTCGAGACGTACTGAGGCGGATCAATCTCGAGTCGTGAGGCCGTGCCCGTCGATTCCCGAACCCCTATCGGGCTTCGAGGCTACCACGAAATTCTGATCAGTAGTCCCCCGTTCTGTCGGGACTGCCGCACTGGTGGTTCGAACGAGTTCGGACGTCCCTCCGTCGCCCCACTCGGTATATCTCACACCTAATTCCAATAATTATAAGTATTGTGCTGTCGTCTCACGAAGTGGAAGCACAGCTCCACGGGGTCCGCACGAAAGACCCGGGTGCTCTAACACCCGAGTGCGCTTCCAAACCCACGCGGTTTGCAAGCATGATTCCATACTGTCTACCGAGACATAAAAGTCTCGCACGCCACGCACAGCGTTCGTACCCGATTAGCTTCGCCTGCGGCACGTCCCTCGAGCGACTGCACGGCCGCGAACCGCCGTCACGCCACGGTCGCGTCCCACCGTCACCACACCGACCTCGGGGCTACCAGCACTATCGCCGACGATGACCGCCGACGAGTCACTCCTCGGTCCCTGTCCCGGCTGCGGCCGCGCTATCGCCATCGCGTTCCGCTTCGACTCGAGAGACCTCGGGCCGTTTGCCTGGCCCTGCGGCTGTCGGCTGCCCGCACCGCCGGCGGACGCGGCCGACGAGTAACGCGGGCAGGTCTCCGACGCGGGGGTGTCGACCTCGCACACAGGCGTCCACGCAGCGTCGACCGTCGGTTCCGCGGCCGGTCTTGGCACTGACGGACGTCCCACTCGAGAATTCATCGTATCGTCCCGTCGTGGCTCCGTCCCGGCGTCCACCACGCGGTTCGTTCTCGGTAGCTCCCGCAAGCGCAGGCCCGACCGCGAACGCTCCCAGCGAGCGCCGTCTCCGACCACCGGACCGCCGTTCAGCGGGTTCGTTCCGACGCTGACTGGTCGAGCGGCTACACGAGGCCGCTTTCTGCGAGATCGGCCGCGGCGGCGATGACGCGTTCCTTCTCGGACTGGGACCCCTGCCAGAACTCGACGAGGTCCTGTCCGGCCGCACGGAGGTCGTCGTTGTCGAGTTCGGTGTCCTCGCCGTCGGTGAGGTCGTATAGCTCGCGCTCGTCCGGCGACCAGATGTATTTCCAGTCTTTCCCGCGGACGGAGACGTTCGGCATGCGCGTCGAGGAGAACACGTAGGGCTCGGTGAGTCGGTCCGGAACCGTCTCGTCACCGCGTGCGAGGCCTGTCAACAGGGCCGGCAGCCGACGGAGGGAGAACGGCTCCTCGATGTGCCCCGACGGCCCGTTGCGGACGACGAGCGGGACGTTCACGATCGGGTCGTACAGTTGCCTGCCGTGGCCGTACATGCCGTGTTCACCGAAGGCCTCGCCGTGATCGCCGTGGACGACGAACAGCGGGTCCTCGCCGACCGCTTCGGTGAGATGGGAGAGGAACTCGTCCGTATACTTCAGGGTGTTCTCGTAGGCCGTCGTCAACACGTCGTGGAGCACGGATTCGAACGGGAGGTCCCGGCCGAGAAACAGGCCCATGTTCGCGGGGTAGGTTTTCAGTCGGGATTGCGTCCGGTACTGTGCCGGCGGGAGGTAAGGCAAGTGACTGTCGACGAGAAAGACCCACAGGAAATACGGCTCGTCTGCGTCGGCCGTCCACTCAGTAATTTCGTCCGCGAGCGCCTCCCAGGACATGAACATGTCCTGGCCTTGCCACCAGTTGGCGGCGTTCATTACCAGCTTCCCGACGGTACTCTTCTGTTCGCCCCCTTCGAGGAGGCCCCTCGAGGCGTCTTCTTCCATGAAGTCCTCGAAGTGATCGAACCCCGCGTCGAAGCCGAAGTACCGCGAGGTCCAGGGGTTCGCGGTAAACGCGGCCGTCTCGTATCCCCGCTCGGAGAATTCCTCGGCGATGCTCCGCCGCGCGGTCATGTGTTTGCGGACGTGCTTTTTCATCTCCTCGCGACTCCCGCGGTCCGCGCCCGGTCGTTCGACGGGGTCCATCCCGGTCAGAAAGGACGTCGCCGATTCGAACGTCGCGGCACCTGGCGCGATCGCGTTTTCGAACACCAACCCGTCTTCCGCGTAGGACGCGAGCGTGGGCATCGTGTCGCGTTCGTCCGCAGCAACGCCGCAGTAGTCGGTACGGAAACTGTCGATCGTAACGAGGACCACGCTCTTGCCGTCGGGCATAGGCCGACCAGAGTTCGAGAGTGAGCGTTATTATTAAGATGGTAAGCACGACTGCCGTGTGCGTGAATCGTGTAAACGATAACGGCCTTTTTACGCTAGTACGGGGTTCTGTCCCCTATGTCACACTCCGATATCGCGACGGAAGACGTCGCCACCGTCGAACTCCCGTCCAGCCTCGTCGACGACGTCGAACAGCGTCTCGCGTACACCGATTTCGAGGACGCGAGCGCCTACATCGAGTTCGTCGTCGAGGAGGTACTGGCTGCGGTCTCGGATGGCGAGGACGCGAACTACGACGCCGTCGACCAGGACGAAGTCGAGAGCCGCCTCGAGTCGCTCGGCTATCTGAGCAACTGAGGCCGCTGGCACCGGTACCCAGTCGCCGCCGGTTGGGCCGACCGGTCCGGCCGGCTTCGGAATCGCTCTCGGGGCCCGGGACCACCGGTCCCCCTCCCGCGGTCGGCGCGTGTACCGAACGCCCGCGGTGTCCCGCGGGACCCCTCGACGCCGATTTCGGTCCCGCGGAGTCTCGGCTATCGACCTCCAGAGCCGTGTGCTCGTTCCGTACCCAGCGGGTCGCATCCGGATCGACGAGTCCCGAGTCCCAGGCGACGCTCCGGCGTGTCGACCGCCTCGAACGGCGAGGGGACCGCGACCGGGCCGGAGCGACGATTGCACCGAACGGAACCGATCTCGAGACGGACGGTCCGAACGCGACGGTGCCGATCGCACGGCGCGGGTCGAGTTGCGTTCGAAAACGAAGGTCGATCGGGCTCGGCTGCAGTCGCTGGCTATGGATTTAAGCGAGCGTCGACCTCGATCTGCTGGTCGACGCGGTCGAGGCCGCCGAGACGAACGGCGATTCGACGGGGAGCGTCACGATTCGCATCCACGAATACGACGTAACGGTTACCGAGGGTCGGATCGTCATCGAGTCGCCCGCGGACCGCCAGCCGTCGGACGAGTGAGACTCGTCTCGCGACCGCAAGCCGCGGGCCTTAGTTTTTGTACCGTCGTGGGACCATAAGATGACGCGAAATCGGCCGAGCACGTTGCGGACGCGTTCGACGCAGACCGTCTCCGCCGACCGTCCCACCGACGGTGGTGCCCCGTCTCTCTGCGCCGACGGCGGTAACTCGTCGCTTTCCACCGACGAGGCGTTCTCGCTCCTGGCGGATCCCACCCGACGCCACGTCCTCGATTACCTCCGACGAGTAGACGCCGCCGTCCAGCGGAGCGCACTCGCCCGTCACGTCGCAGCCAGGAAACTCGACTGTGACCCCGACGAAGTCCCGACCGACGCACTCGAGCGGGCCGTCACCAACCTGCATCACCTCGCGCTCCCGCCGCTGCGCGCGAACGGCCTCGTCGAATACAGCGACGGCGTGGTCGTGTTGATCGACGAAGACCCGACGGTCGCTCGGCTGTTAGACGCCGCCGCTGCTGCCGAGCGTTCGTGAGTCCCGACCGCGCCGAAATCGGTCGCTGCCACCGTGACATTGCCGTTTCGAAGCCGTCGTGGCTGTCCGGATCGCTTCTCTCGGACCGCGGTCCCTCTCGTCGTCGAACGGACCGTTCTCTGTCGGATCCGAGGGTCTACGTATTTCGATCCCGAAGTGTTGCTGTCGAATGCCGGCCGACCCGTCGCTCCGGAGTCGCGATACTCGAGCGCTCGTTCGCTTCTACCTGCTGGACCACCGCACGTGGCTGGGAAAGGGGATCGACATCGCGCTGTTGGGACTGAACCTCGTCTTCGTCGCCATCCTGGTCGCGGAGACGTATCCGCTCTCTTCGTCCGTCAGAACCGTCCTGTGGAACGCCGAGGTCGCCATCGCCGTGGTGTTTCTGCTGGAGTACGTCCTGCGGCTCTACGGCGCCGAAAACCGTCTCGCGGAGGCGCTCAACGTCTACTCCGCGATCGATCTGATCGCGATCCTGCCGACGCTGCTCGTGGTCGTCTGGCCGGGGGCGGCGACGGTCGCTAGCGTGGGATTCCTCCGCGTGATCCGGGTCGTTCGCGTCCTTCGGTTCTACCGCTTTACGCAGGACGCGGAGTTCTTTTTCGGGACGATTTCGGACAACGCCTTGCGCGCACTGAAACTGTTGTTGACGGTCCTGGTCCTCTTTTTCGTCTCCGCGGGACTGTTTTACAGCGCGGAACACGCGGCCAATCCCGCGGTCGACACGTTCGGCGACGCGTTCTACTACGTCGTGGTGGCGCTGTCGACCGTCGGATTCGGGGACGTCGTCCCGGTGACGGCCGGCGGGCGGTGGGTCACGGTAGCCGCGATCCTCGCGGGCATCATCGTCATCCCGTGGCAGGCGAGCAAGATCGTCCGCGAGTGGAGCCACCGGGGGAAGGTCGCCGTCACCTGTCCGAACTGCGGCCTGTCGTATCACGACTCGGATGCGTCCCACTGCAAGGCGTGCGGCCACGTCATCTACCAGGAGTTCGACTCTCGAGAGTGAGCAGCCGACCCGAGTCGGCTCCCGCGAACGAGCCGTCGAACCGGCACGTGCGGCGCCTCCCTTCTTTTACCGTGGCCGTCGTCGAGAGACCCGATGCGACATCCGTTTGCGAGCAGGGGCCCGGTCGGAAACGACTCGTCGATGCTCATCGACCGGTACCTGCCCGACTGCGACCGGACGGTCGTTCGCCACGTCGTCGTCGAGGCCGATCCCGAGACGACGTACGACGCGATGCTCGCGGCCGACCTGACCGACACCGGACCGCTCGTGCGTGCGCTTTCCCGACTGCGGGACGTTCCGACGACCCTCTCGCGCTCGCTCGGCGGGAATCCGGCGACCCCGCCGCTCGAGCGGCTGCGATTCGCCGACGTGACCGAGACCGAGGAGTGGACGCGACTCGCAGACCGGCCGGGCGAGGAGTTCGTCTTCGGCGCCGTCGGGACGCTCTGGCGGCCCGCTATCGAGTGGCGCCGCGTGGGTCCCGAGGAGTTCGCGGCGTTCGACGAGCCGGGATACGCGAAACTCGCGATCGGCCTCTCCGTTCGACCGTACGGCGAGCGACGGACGCTTCTGACGTACGATGCGCGCACGGCGACGACGAGCGAGCGCGCCCGCAGAAACTTCCGGTGGTACTGGCGGCTCGTCGGCCCCTTCGCGGGGTACGTGATGTCCCGCGCGCTCGAGCGGATCGCGGCCGACGCCGAGGCGATCACGCGCCGGTCGTCGAAGCGGGAACGTGATCGGGTCGGGGGCCGGTCGAGTGCGTTCCGCCGACGTCTCGGTGCGGCAGTCGCCCTGGTCCTCGCCGGGACGTATCACTTCGTCCTCCGACCCTTGCACCGCCGCTGGGGGACCACCGACGGGGAAGCCAGGGCGGCGCTTCCGGGCGACGACCTCCTTCCGGACGCGACGGATCAGGTGACCCACGCCATCGAGATCGACGCGTCCGCCGAGGCGGTCTGGCCGTGGCTCGTCCAGCTCGGACAGGACCGAGGCGGCTTTTACAGCTACGACTGGCTCGAGAACGCGGTCGGTGCCGACATCCACAACGCGGATCGAATCGTTCCGGAGTATCAGGACCTGGTGGAGGGTGACATCGTCAGGTTAGCACCCGAGGACTATCCCGGCAGTTCGCCCGAATCGGCGCCGGAAGTCGCCCTGCTCGAGTCCGGGCGCGCGCTCGTCCTCAGACCGCCGGGCGAGTCGCCGGCCTGGACGTGGGCGTTCGTCCTCGAGTCGGTCGACGAAGGGACGACGCGGCTGCTGGCCCGCATGCGCTCGAACCCGCGGCGATCCACGATCGGTCCGTTCGCGTCGGTTCCGGCGCTCCAGCGGGTGGCGAACTACCTTTTCTGGGAACCCGCCCACTTCGTCATGGAGCGGGGAATGCTCCGGGGTATCAAGCGCCGGGCCGAGCGGATGGAACACGCCGAGCCGTCTCCGAGAGCGTAACGGCGTCGCTGTCACGATTCGCTGGAGTCCGTCCTGTCGGGGACAGGGACCCGGTCTCGAGCATCTGGCGCTCTCCCACCGCTACGCGTTCGGTTCGCTCGAGGCCGCGCCCATCCGACTGGCGTAATCCCAGCTGTAGATCTCTCGCGGTTCGATCTCGATGCGAACCTCTTCCCGGTCGTCGCCGAGTAACCACCGGGCCAGCGGGGTATCCGTCCCGTTGAGATAGCGCTCGATGAGAGCCCGGAGAACGGCCTTGTCGCGATCGGCCGTCACCGCGGCAGTCCCGCTGCCCCTGATTCCGCGGTAGGGGACGTCGTTCGTCGAAACCTCGAACGCGATTCCGGGGTCACGGCGGAGAAATCGGACCAGGGTCGCGTTCGCCCCGGTCGCACACTCGAACACCCCGTCGCGGTAGCGATACCACAGCGCGACGAGCCACAGCGACCCGTCGGGCCGGTTGGTGGCGATCCGGATCGGAACGGTCGTCTCCCGGAGGAACGTCTCGACTTCGTCCTCGGTCCAGGCGCCGCGGAATTCGGTCATGATCGGTCCTTCGCCGTCGAGGACGAAATAGCTCGAGTATCGGGCCACCCTCTCGTCTCGAGAGGGTGTGTCTGTTCGTCCGATTCTTCTGGGAAACTATCGAGCTATTATATTTTTCTCCATAAAATAGTAATGTTATCACATTTTTAGAGTACTTGAATATGTATGGCCAATCAGCCCCTCCGATGGTCTGGTATCGTTCCCGATCGGCCCGGGATGCGAGAGTACGGGCTCGCATTTTTGCTGTTGTTCGCATCGCTGTTCCTGCAGGGACAGGCGCTGAGATCCCTCGAGCCGATGTCCGATCGGGTCGCGGAGCTGGGTCCGCTGGTCGGTGGGTCGGTGGTCTACGCGACGCTCATCGGGGGAACGCTCGCGACGGTATACGCGGTCGCTCGGGATCGAACTGACACCCGTCGTGGCGGCTTCGTTCGGCGGCACCGCCGTCGCGCTTCCGCTGCTCTGTGTGGCCGCGATCCAGTCCTATTCGCTGATATTCGTCTCTTCGGTCCTCGGCATCACGGTCGTCGCGGCCGCTGCCGGGACCGGGTTCGAACGGACGCGTTCGCTGTGGCACCCTGCCATCGCGTTCGCTTCGTACCTGGTGATCGCCGATCCCTCCCTCGCACTGTTTCTGTGAGGTGACGTGAAACCGTACCCGCGTGGCTACGCGGGACGTCTCCGGCCGAACGGCGGCTCGTCCCGTGCGGTCCGGGATCGGTTCCGAGTCGACTCCCGGTTTCGAGACGAATCCCCCGTCTCGTCGGTCTCGTCGCCGAGCAGATCCGTCTCGAACGTCCGCTCGTACGAGAGAACGTCGAGCGGGAGCGTCCGCGTCACGCCGCCGTACTCGAGGGTCGCGTCGAACTCGACCGACAGCGTCGACGTTTCGTCGTTCCGGACGTGTGTAATCCACCACTCGTCGAGCCTGGAAGTGTCGATCGTCGCGTTCGCATCGAGCGTTCGTGTACTGCCCGGTGGAATCACCGTTCGTCGGGCGGCGACGCCCTGACCGACGACGATACCGTTCAGCCGAACCGTGTACCCGATCTCGGTGACCGGCACCGGAACCGACGTCGGGTTCGTGACCGTCGCCGACGCGTCGATCGGCGACCGGTCGACCGTGGCCCTGGCCCACTGCGCGGCCGTCTCGTCGACGACGAACACCGTCCGACCGCCGGCCCGAACCTGTCGGCTCTCGTTCGTCCGCAGGGGCTCGAGTAGATTCGTCCGAACGGTTCGTGTCCGGGTCAACCCCGTTGCCGGGAGTCGGAGTCCGGCATAGGTGATGCCGACCTCGGGGTCGACTCGGACCGTCGTCGTCTCGTTTCTGTTGACGTGAGAGGCCCACCAGGCCGGGATATCGTCGTTGTCCAGCCACGTCGAGAGGCTGACGGTACTATCGTTGCCGCCGAGTTGGACGCGATTTTCCCGCTCCGTCGCGACCTCGATATCGTTCATCGAAACCGTATACGATACGTCCGCCGCAGAATCGCCGAGACGGAGCAACAGGGGATCGTCGACGGCGATCCGCGTTTCGACTTCGGTCCGTTCGGTCGTGACGATCCCCCACTCGTTGTCGACCGATTCGACCTGCGGCCGACCCACTGCGAGAACGCCGTAGGCCGCGGTGGCACCGATCAGCGTGACGACGACGAACATCACCAGC
Organism: Natrinema caseinilyticum; assembly: GCF_024227435.1. Classification (GTDB taxonomy): domain Archaea; phylum Halobacteriota; class Halobacteria; order Halobacteriales; family Natrialbaceae; genus Natrinema; species Natrinema caseinilyticum. The sequence goes on along the minus strand of NZ_CP100445.1, from coordinate 2,046,247 downwards.
CACGTGCTGTGACGAACCATCTACGACAGTTTCCATTCGACCGACGTTCCGCCGTCGCGTTACACGTTCAGGCTGTTGAAGTACGGGTCACCGTTCGTGCGTGTCCCGTCGGAATTGCGAGTATCGACGACCGTCTCCGGGTCAGTCCGTTCCCGTCCGTCCGCGAGAATCGTGTCGCAGTCGACTCGTCTCGTTCCGAGACACGGGACGAACGTCGGCGTTCGGCGGGAACGGTCGCCGGCGTTTCCCGCGGTCGACTCCGGCGATCGGTCGATACTCGTCGTGACCTCGTACTGTGAAACGAACTATTATAACGATCCGTAACTATGTCATCTATTATCATGTCGGGGGACGGGCGATCGTACGATTACGTCATCGTGGGTGCGGGACCGGCGGGGTGCGTTCTCGCGAACAGATTGTCGGCCGACGCCGAGACCGAGGTGCTGTTGCTCGAGGCGGGGGAGCCCGACGAGAAGCGCGAAATCGGCGTTCCGGCGGCGTTCTCGGAACTGTTCGAGTCGGGGGTCGACTGGAACTATCACACAGCCCCTCAGTCGGAGCTGTGCGACCGAGAACTCTACTGGCCGCGCGGGAAGACCCTCGGGGGCTCGAGTTCGATGAACGCGATGATATACATCCGGGGTCAGCCCGCGGACTACGATCACTGGGCCGAGGTAGGAAACGAGGGCTGGGGGTACGAGGACGTGTTGCCGTACTTCATGCGGGCGGAAAACAACGAGCGCGGCATCTCGGACTACCACGCTATTAGCGGTCCCAGGAACGTCGCCGACCACCAGTCGCGCAACGAACTCAGCGAAGCGTTCGTCGAGGCCGGGCACGTCGTGGGACTGCCACGCAACGAGGATTTCAACGCGGGCGATCAGGAGGGGGTCGGATTCTACCAGGTCACACAGGCGGACGGCAGTCGCCACAGTGCTGCTGACGCGTACCTGAAACCGGTATTGGATCGGCCCAACCTGACTGCGGTGACCGGCGCGCGAGTGACGCGGATTCGGTTCGACGGGCGGGAGGCCGTCGGCGTCGCGTACGCGCGCGACGGCGGCGCCGACAGCTCCGCGACGGTCGACGCGACCGAGGAAGTCGTCCTGTCGGCCGGGGCGATCAACTCACCGCAGCTCCTCTTGCTCTCCGGCGTCGGTCCGGCCGACCACCTCGCCGACCACGATATCACCGTCGTCACGGACCTCCCCGGTGTCGGCCGAAATCTGCAGGATCACCTGCAGGCGGGCGTCGACTACGAATGCGAGAAACCGATCACCCTCGACGACGCGGATTCGCTGTTGAACCTTCTCAAATTCGTGGTACTAAAGAGCGGACCGCTGACGTCGAACGTGGGGGAAGCCGGCGGGTTCGCGACCGTCACTGAGGACGCCACCACCCCGGACGTTCAGTTTCACTTCGCTCCCGCACACTTCGTCGAACACGGGTTCGAGAACCCAGAGGGCCACGGGTTCTCCCTGAACGCGCTTCAGCTTCGACCCGAGAGCCGTGGCCGGATTACGCTTCGCTCTTCCGATCCCTTCGACGATCCCGTGATCGACCCGCAGTATCTGACCGAGGGCGCCGACCTCGAGGTGTTGCTCGCCGGGCTCAAACTGGGTCGCGATATCATGCAGGCCGATCCGTTCGACGAGTATCGCGGGGAAGAACTGCTTCCGGGACCGGCCGTCCAGAGTGACGACGAGTTGATCGAACACATCCGCGAGACGGCCGAGACGTTGTACCATCCCGTCGGCACGTGTAAAATGGGCGACGACGACGTGGCCGTCGTCGACGACCGACTCCGCGTCCACGGGCTCGAGGGGCTGCGCGTCGTCGACGCGTCGGTGATGCCGACGATCACCAGCGGAAACACGGACGCGCCGACGACGATGATCGCCGAGAAGGCGGCGGATTTCATCCGGAACGAAGCGTGATCGATACCCGACAATTTCAGGTGGTGAAATGTTATCTATGCGTACTTATTTGATACCTCCCTCCCAACCGGCCCGATAGAGCCGTTCTCCGGCTCGGTATATCATGAATGTCGACGAATTTGTCAACGCAAACGAACCGAAAGAAGGCGGCGAATCGTTTCAACTCGAGAACGGAAAACTCCTCGACATCGATCTCGACGGATCCGTAACCACGAAGACCGGATCGATGGTCGCCTACAGCGGAGACATCTCGTTCGAAGGCAAGTCCTCCGCGGAGGGTGGGATTACGGGATTCTTAAAGGAGAAGGCGACGGGTGAAGGGACGGACGTGATGGAAGCGACCGGTACCGGTCACCTCTACGTCGCCGACCAGGAAAAGAAGATCCAGCTCATCGAACTCGACGCGGGAGACGAGATCTCGGTCAACGGCAACGACGTCCTCGCGTTCGAGTCGAGCGTAAACTACGAGATTCGGACGATGAAGAGCATCGCCGGGTTCTCGGCCGGCGGAATGACGAACGTCTTCCTCTCCGGGCCGGGTTCCGTCGCGATCACCACCCACGGTGAGCCGCTGGTCTTGCAGCCCCCGGTTCGAACGGACCCCAGCGCGACCGTCGCGTGGAGCGGGAATCTTTCCCCGGGCAACTACGTCGACAAGAGCCTCTCGAACATGATCGGCTCGTCCTCCGACGAGACCTATCAGCTCGATTTCTCGGGCTCCGACGGGTTCGTGGTCGTCCAGCCGTACGAGGAACTCGCGCCGCAGCAGTAGTCGGATACCTGCGTCGCATCGCATCATGTATTGCCATTCGGCCGGTACGCATCTCCAGAGATCTCCATGAGACGACGAGCGCTCGCCCCCATCTCGGTCGCACTGGCATTGACACTTCCCTGGGTCGCCGTCTGGAGCTCGACGTCTCTTCTCCCGTGGCTCGGGTACCGTGCCCCGGCGGTGTTCCGAACGCTGTCGACGTTCGGGACGGTTATCGTGACCGGCCTCGCGGTTCTCGGAGCCTCGTTCCTGCTCGCGTGGGCGGCCGAAACGGCCGAGAAAGACGTTCCTCGAGCGTTCGCGATCGCCGTCCTCGCGGTCCTGGCGGTCGCCCCCGAATACGCCGTCGACGCACTGTACGCCTGGAACGCGGGCGTCTTCGCCGAAACGGACCGCGGAATCGAGGCGGGCAACCTCGCGGTCGCCAACATGACGGGCGCGAACAGGATCCTCATCGGTATCGGCTGGGCCGGGATCGCCCTCTTTACGATCTTCCGGCGGGGATCGTCGTCCGATCCCGCCGTGGAACCACGGCCCGGCTTCCTCGCCGACGTCGTCGTCCTCGATCGCGATATCGGTCTCGAGGTGGTGTTCTTGCTCGTCGCGACGGTCTGGGCGTTTCTGGTTCCACTCAACGGTGGCATCGACGTCTTCGACATGCTGTTTCTGGTCGGGCTCTACGTCCTCTACATCGCGGTTATCCTCCGCGGCGAGGCCGAACCCGAGACACAACACGTCGGCGTCCCGGCGTACTTACAACAGTTCTCCAGGGGTCGGCGGATCGCCACAGTTCTCTTTCTCTTTGCCTACGCCGGCGCGATGATCTTCACCGCCGTCGAACCCTTCGCACACGGTCTCGAGGAACTCGGTCGAGGCATCGGCGTCCCCTCGTTCTTCATGATCCAGTGGATCGCGCCGCTGGCGTCCGAATCGCCGGAACTCATCGTCGTCATCTACCTGGTGAACAAGGCGCGGTCGACCGCGGGGTTCAACGCGCTCATCTCCTCGAAACTCAATCAGTGGACGCTGCTCATCGGAACGCTCGTCGTCGTCCACTCGCTCGCACTCGGCCGATACGGCGTTCTCGTGTTCGACTCCAAGCAATCTGCGGAGATCTGGCTGACCGCCGCACAGTCGTTTTTCGCCATCGCCCTCCTCCTTCGGTTTCAGATCTCCGTCAGGGAAGCGCTCGTCCTACTCGGCCTGTTCCTCTCACAGGTCCTCTTCGAGTTCGTTATCATCCGCGAGTACGTCGAACTGCCGGTCTCGAGTACCGAGTTGTTGCTCGTCTACACGGCCATCTACATCGTCCTGGGTGTCGCGCTGTTCGTCCGTCGCTGGCAGTCGTTCCGCCGTCTCCTTCGCCGAACCGCGGGGACGGTCGGCGAGGCGATGCCGATCGGCGGTAATCGGCCGCAAAGCACGGACGATTGAGTCGATCGGCCAACCGACATATCCGTTCGGCGTGTAGTCCCCGCCGATGCGTCAGCTGGAACCAGCGGGTCCGCCCGTGGAGATCCTTTTCGCGTACGCGGCCGTCCTCGCACTGGTGCATTTGTTCGCCGGTCGACTGGGCGTGGGCGGTCGAACCCCGCGGAGCCGGTGGCTGTCCGCCGCTGGCGGTATTTCGGTCGCGTACGTGTTCGTCCACCTCCTGCCCGAGATTCACGACGCCGCGACGACGATCGAACGCCACGGGAGTCCGATGGCGTTCGCCGAACGATACGGCTATCTGATCGCGCTTTCGGGGTTCGTCGTCTTCTACGGTCTCGAGCACCTCGCAAGACGGACCAACACCGTCGAAGACCGACCCGAAGGGGGCTCGGCAACGGGACTCTTCTGGATTCACCTCGGATCGTTCGCCGCCTACAACGCGATCATCGGCTCCCTCCTATGGGACCCCGAACTCGGCACCGTCGGACTCTTCGTCTTCGCGATGGCGCTCCACTTCGTCGTGACGGACGACGGACTTCGTGACCACCACGGTCGAGTCTACGACCGTCAGGGTCGGTGGATACTGTCTGGTGCCGTGATCGCCGGATTCGCGGCCGGCTACGCACTCGAGGGGACCGAACTCCTCGTCGCGGTGTTCGTGCCGTTTCTGTCCGGCGGCGTCGTCCTCAACGTGATCAAGGAGGAACTGCCCTCGGATCGCGAGAGCCGATTCTGGGCCTTCGCCGGTGGGGCTGCGGGCTACGCTGCGCTTCTCGTATTCGTCTAGACGACGGCTCTCCGCCGGGCGCCCCCGTGTGACGGACGGAGCCGCTCGAGCGGGAGTATTTTAGCCTTCCGTCGGTATCTTCTGCCATGAAACTTCGACGACCGCGCCGCCCGCCCGAGTTCCGGTTGGCGGACTCGGCACAGCAGATCGTCGGGGGATTCCTGCTCGCGGGTCCGTTCGTGGTCACGGAGGAGGTCTGGAGGCTCGCGAGGAACATGCACATCGCACAGGCGGTAGGGACCGTCGCGGTCGTCTTCGCCATCGGGTACGCGGCGCTGTACAAGGCCGATACGACCCGCGAGGCCGAGGAAGAACAGGAAGTCGCCGGGGTCCCGATCCGATTCATCTCGTTGATGGTGGTCACCTTCGGGTCCGTCACCGTCCTCGCGCTCCTGTTCGGTGCACCCGAGACCTTCCTCGAGGCCGATTCGACCCGCGCCCTCGCGACGACGACGTTCAAGGCCATCAGCGTCGGCGCGGTTTTCAGCGTCGTCGGCGCAGCGACCGCTGACAGCCTCTTCGCCAAGTGAGGGCACGACCATCGTCGGACCGCATCCGCGCTTCGGCTCGGGGTCGCCGCGGCGGCGTCGGTCAGAGATACGAGTCGTCGTACGATTCGCCGGACCGCTCCGCGTGGGTGTTCCCGCAGTCCGCACACTCGAGGCGATCCACGTTGTCCATCGAGATGTCGACCGACCCACAGTTCGCGCAGTAGAAACCGTACTGGTCCGTGAGGGCTTCGTCCTCGTACGTCACGTAAAACGGCGCCGCGGTTCCGGATCGTTCCTCGTCGCGATCGATGTACACCGTCTCGCCGTCGTCGGTCGTCGTCAGCATCCCGTCGGTCGCCTCCGTTTCGGGAAACGCCTCCTCGGTCGCATCCTCCGTGCCCGACTCGCCGGGGAGATCGACGTCGACGCCGGGGTCCGTATACGCGTACTTCACGAGGGACTCGTCGGCGATCTCGATTCGGCGGTCGCCCCCGTGTTCGAGGCCGAACCGTTCGACGAATCCGTGGCCCTCGGTATTGGCCTCGAGAACGGAGACACAGATCTGTTCGACGCCGCGGTCGCGCATGGTTTCCGAGGCCGCCTCGTAGAGCCTCGTTCCGATCCCTCGGCCCCGGTGCTCCGGATCGACGAACAGCCAGTTCACCGTTCCCCAGCCGTCCTCGAGGCGTCCCTCGACGAATCCGGCGACCGTTTCACCCTCGATTTCGTCGCCTGTTTCGGCGACGCGAAGCACGGTTGCCTCGTCCTCGAGTCGCTCGGCGACGGCGTCGTCGGCGAACTGATCGTCGGTCACCGCGTCGATCTGTCCCGGACTCAGCCTGAACGAGGTCGTCATCGAACTGTCGACGACCTCCCGAATCCGGCCCGATTCGTCCGGGTCCGGCTCCCGAATTTCCATATCGGATACTGGGCACGGATTCGCATAAGATGGCTGCCGGCGGAAACAAGCGGTGGGACGAAGCGGAGTCGCACCTGCCGTCCGGAACTGGTGGACGCATCGCCGTCCGCGTGGCGACCGCCGCGTGCGACTATTCTTTGCCCCCGCCCGTGACGACCACCGGTCGATCCGACTTGAGGATGACGCCCTGCGTCGTGCTTCCGAAGATCGCTTTCCCGACCGGCGACCGCTTCCGGCCCCCCAGAACGATCGCGTCGACGTCGTAGGTCTCGGCTTCCTCGAGAATGTCCCCTTCGGTGTCGCCGCTGTCCTCGAGGATCGTGACGTCGATGCCGGCGTTTTCGATGGCCTCTTGCGCGCGTCGAACGGAGCTGATACGGGAGGCGGACTTGAACTTCTCGAACTCCCTGGGCAGGTCTTCGCTGTCCTCGGTGAAGACGAACAGGAGGTAGACTTCGATCGATTCGGTGGCGTCCGGCAAGGACGAGACGTAGTCGGCCTGGGCCAGCGCGCGGTCCTCGTTGGTGTCGACGGGCAGTAACACGCGATACATGTCCTGACGTTCGCGATGAGGCACAATAAAACCGATTCTGACTCCCGTCGCCTCGGAAGTGATTCGCCGACGGATCGCGGCCCGAAGCGCGTCACTCGTCGCCGGTTCCGTCGCGGTCTCGCAGGGTGCGACGCCGTATCTTGCCGGTCGTCGTGGTCGGGAGCGTCTCGACGAACTCGATGTGCTGTGGATACTCGTATTCGGCCAATCGGTCGCGGACCAGTTCGCGGAGCTCCCCGCGAAGCCCGTCGGGGTCGTATTCCTCGGTGGCCGGCTTGACGAACGCCTTGATCGCTTCGCCACGGGTGTCGTCGGGAACGCCGACGACACCCGCCTGTTCGACGGCGTCGTGGGTAAGAATCGCGTCTTCGACTTCCATCGGACCGACGCGATAGCCGCTGGTGAGGATGACGTCGTCGGCCCGGGAGACGAACCAGCAGTAGCCGTCCTCGTCGCGTTCGACGAGGTCGTCGGTCAGGAACCATCCGTCCTCGAGTCGCTTCGCCGCCGTCTTTTCGGGCAATCCGTGGTACTCGTCGAAGAAGACGCGGCGGTCGCCGGGCTTTACGGCGAGTTCGCCGACTTCGCCGCGTGGCTTGCGCTCGTGGGTGTCCGGATCGAGCACCGCGACCTCGTAGCCGGGGAGCGGTTTCCCCATGCTTCCCGGTTGAGTGTCGAACCAGTTTTCGACGTTTCCGACGGCGAGATTGAGTTCGGTCTGGCCGTAAAACTCGTTGATCCCGACGTCGTCGAACGTCGAGTCGACCCACTCGACGACCTCCGAGGTGAGTGGCTCGCCGGCCGAGGCGAACGTCTCGAGCGAAAGCTTGTATCGGCTCTCGGGGTCGTCGACGTCCATCAGCATCCGGAGTGCGGTCGGGGGCATGAACGCGTGCGTCACGTCGTGGCGTTCCACGAGCTCGTAGGCGTCCCCGGGGTCGAACCCGTCGCGGGGCCAGCCGACGATCGTACAGCCGTGATGCCACGCCGCGAAGAGGGTCCCGCCGAGGGCCGCTCCCCACGCCCAGTCGGCCGGTGTCCAGAGTGTTGCCTGGCCTTCCGCCAGGCCCTGGCCGAAGTAGTTGTACGCCGCGGCGGCCCGACCGAGCCAGAGCGCGTGACTGTGGCGCACTCCCTTCGGTGGGCCGGTCGAGCCGCTCGTATACATGATCGCCGACGGCGTCTCCGGCGTCGCGTCGGCGACGTCGAGTCCGGGCTCGAAGCCTGCGACGAGGTCGTCGAAGGCGTGTGCCCCACCCGCTACCGAATCGCCGTCACCGAGTTCGATCACGGCCTCGAGTGCCGGACACTCGTCGCGGATTTCGTCGATCGTCTCCCGAACGCTCGGATCGACGACGACCGCTCTGGCTTCGCTGTCTCTGAGCCGATACTGGAGCGCATCGCGACCGAAGAGGACCGTAAGCGGTACCGACACGGCACCGAGCTTCCAATTTGCGAGGTGCGTCAGCGGGTTCTGGGGTTTCTGCGGGACGACGACGCCCACGCGGTCACCCGCTTCCACGCCGAGGTCGGCCAGCGCCGCCGCGAGGCGATCGGACCGCTCGTCGAGACCGTCGAACGAATAGGTCTCGAGGGTCCCGTCGGGGCTTTCGTATCGAAGCGCCGTCCGACTCGTATCGTCGTGTTTCCGGAGGAAGTCGACGGCTGGGTTGTACTCGTCGGGGAGGTCCCACGAAAACCCTTCGCGGGCCGCCTCGTAATCCTCGAATGGTGGCATTACCGTCCAGCTCATGCCTCCGCCTTTCGAGACCAGCACATAGCGTTTTTCGACACGTCCGAGAAATCATAACCTGTTCAAGGTTTCTACTCGAGGGGGTCAGTTCTCGTCGTCGTCTTCCGCTTCGTCGTCTTCCGCTTCTTCTTCCTCACCTTCCGCTTCTTCTTCCTCGCCGTCTTCCGCTTCTTCTTCCTCGCCTTCGTCCCCTTCGATCTCGACTTCCGCCTCGACTTCGATAGTCAGACCGTCGGCCTCGAGTTCGGCCTCGAACTCGCGTTTGTCCCCGACTTCGATCTCGAGTTCGTCGGAATCTACTTCCACCTCGACCTCGACGTCGACGGTGATTTCGGAATCTTCCATAACCGCCTTTCTATGGTGTTCCAATCCCGAAATAGCTGCCGTTGTCCGCCACCGCCACCGGAACATCGTGTCGTTTCCCGGCCGATCCCGATCGTCTCCATCGGGGTCTGATTCGGATCGCTATCGCCACACAGTCGAGCATCTTCGGGTCGAAAACCCGAGCGATTCTTCTTGTCTCGCTCCGAAACGAGGGTATGTCTCCCTCCATCGAGAACGCCGTTACGATCCTCCTCGTCGAACCCAATCCCGGCGATGCACGCCTCTTCTCCGAATCGTTCGAGGATGCGAATATCGCCAGCGATATCTATACCGTCACCGACGGCGAGTCCGCCCTCGATTTCGTCTACCAGCGCGGCGATCACGCGGACAGCCCCCGTCCGGACATGGTCCTGCTCGACTTTCAACTGCCCGGCGTCAGCGGCGCCGACGTCTTATCGGAACTCAAGTCCGAACCGGCGCTCCGGTCGATCCCAGTCATCGTGATGACGAGTTCGTCCTCCGAAGAGGACATCGCCCGGTCGTACGATCTCCACGCCAACGCCTACGTCCAGAAACCGGTCGAAGCCGACGAATTCATCCAACTCGGCCGCTCGTTCGAAGACTTCTGGCTCACCTTCGTCCGTCTGCCCGGCGATCAGTCGTGACCGAGACCCTCGACCAACGATTGCACCGATCACCCCTCGATGAACCGGATTCGGACGCTCGAGAATTCGATTTCTCCAGTCGAGATACCGTCTCGTGGCGTTTCGTGACCCAGATTTCGCCTCGTCGGTCGCCGTCCGGCAACGCCGACTCGGCCTCGTCGGTCGTTGATCCGTGACTACGACTCGAGCAGGTTCGCCACGGCGTTGACCGATTCGAGCACCGCAGCTGCGCCTTCCCGTTCGTATTTCCGTCGACCCTCCTCGCCGGTCAGCCCACCGGTCAGGACGCCGATGCCGCGGTAGTCGCGTCCGCAATCCGTCTCGCTCGCGTTGACGGCCGTTCGGACGTCGTCTAGGGTATCGCCGACGAAGACGACCGAGTCGGCGTCGAACCGCTCTGCGAGGATCCGCAGCGCCCGCGGATTCGGTTTGCCTTCCTCCCAGTCGTCCATCGTAAAGCGGTGATCGGCCGGGATCGCGTCACCGAGTCCCACGCGATCGAGGGCGATCTCGGCCTCGGCTTCCGGCCGGCCCGTCAGGATACCGACGTCGAAGCGCTCGAGCAATCGATCACGCGCACCAGCGTCGAGCAACACGGGCTCGTCGTGGATGAACCCCGGCGTTTCGCGCTCGAGATCCGGGGTCCCGTCCTCGAGTCCTCGGTAGAGTTCGTCCCCCAGGTACAGTTGCTGGAAGACGTCTCGCAGGCGCGAGCGATCCCACCGCTCGGTCACTCGCTGCGTCGCGCGCGCGCCGATCGACTCGCGGACGACGGTTTCGGCCGCCCCGAGGCCGCCGCCCGCGGCGTGGATGTCGTCCGTGAACGCCGCGATCGATTCGTCGTACCCCTCCTCGGTCGCCAACACGTAGAGCGCGACCGCGTACGTCAGTTCCCAGTCGTTGTTGAATCCGCCCGCGTCCTTGAACTCCTGAATGTCGGCTTTCCGGATCGTCCGGTCGTAGACGGCTTCGACGGATTCGACGATCGCTCGCCGATACGAGTCTGCGACGTCGACGAGCACTCCGTCGATATCGAGGACGACGGCGTCTGCGTTCATACTCGGTGTGATGTGTCGCGGCGGATAAAGACCACCCGGTTGCGTCGCGCTCACCGTCTTCGGTTTCCCGTTTCACCCACCGACTCGCGGAGGGGCGTTCGACGAGCTCCTCGAGACAGACGAGACCGGCCCGTCAGATCACCGTCGGACCGACGACAGAAAACGCCGCGACCCCGATTCCCAGCGCGTAGAGCGCGTCCGCCCACAGCCGCGACAGCAGATTCGCGACGTAAATCACGACGACGACGGGGACGCCGAGCAACACCGTCGGTGACCGCCGCCACTCGGTTCGCGAGCGGTTCCAGAGGCTGTTCGCGTCTCCCGTGCTCGGAAACGCGTACATCCCGATCGAAAGCGCGAACCAGCAGAGGACGACGGCGATGGCGAGCTGTCCGTTCGTCGCCGACCGAATACCGCCCGTCGTCTCGAGGAGCGCGGCGAGACCCAGGAAGAGGCAGAACGCGCTCCCCGTGTTGACCAGAAACGGGGCAACGCTGACGACGAACGCCTCCCGATACCGGTCGGGCTGGACGTGACGGACGTATCCCGGTGGATCTCCGAACCGGAAGTACACCACCTCGAGAACGGTCACGCCGACGAGACCGCAGGCCCACTTGTGAGCGAATTCGTGGACGATAACGCCCGGAACGGAAAAGAGCCGGATCGCGAACCGGAGGAGGCTGGCGATACCGACGATCGTGGCCGCGAGACCGACGACGGCGATCACGGCCACGGCAGCAGAGGTGAGGACGTCCGCGTTCACGAGCCCCGAAACGTCCCACGTTCGGATAATACATTCGAGTCGGTCGGTCTCCAGGAGCGAACCGATCCGTCGCTCCCGACCGTCTCGAGCGCCGACGGGTGCTACTTCCGGCGTGCTCGAGCGATGTACAGCGTTCCCGTTCGAATCGGCTTCCGCTCGACCGGGATCGTCGGTTGATCGCCGCCGAGCGTCGTAAACAGGAGGTCGGCGTCGGCGTCCCGCGCGACTGCGAGCGCCGGCCGGTGAAGTTCTGGCGGAAGATTTCGCGCGTACACCGCGTCCGCGTCGGCGTAGATCGACGAGTCGGGGTCGACGACGTCGTCGCGCACGAACTGCACCTCTACGGGAACGTCGCGATCGTAAACGTCGGTCGCGGTCACCGAAACCCCACGTTCCGCCAGCGCCCGAGCCAGGTCCGTCCGGCGGCCGATGCCGATTTCGATCACTCGTTCGTAGTCGGCGAGATATCCGACCATCGATTCGAAACCCCGGCGAGAGTGTACCACGGCGGGACGTTTATGCCGTCCGCGGCCATAGCCCTTGCTATGCTCGTCGATATCGTCCCGGTCGGCAACGTCTCCGCTACGGTCAAGCGGGCGGCCTCCACCGCGTTGCGATCGGTCTACGACTGCGACGTGTCGGTCAACGACTCGCAGTCGGTCCCCAACGGCGCCTTCGATTCCGACCGGAACCAGTACTCCGCCGAGACGTTCATTCAGTTGGCCGAGCGGGTCGGACGCGGCACGAAAAACATCGCCATTACCCCGCACGACCTCTTTTATCGGCGACGAAACTACGTCTTCGGTCTCGCGTATCTCGACGGCAGCGGGAGCGTCGTCTCTACGTACCGCCTCCAGACCTCGAGCGACGGCGGCTTCTCGAACCAGAGCGCCGCCGACATCTTCGAAGACCGCGTCCGCAAGGAGATCGTCCACGAGATCGGCCACACCTACGGGCTCGAACACTGCGACAACAACCGCTGCGTGATGAACTTCTCGCCGACGGTTCGCGAAGTCGATATCAAAGAAGAGAACCTCTGCGGGAGCTGTCAGCGATTGATCAGGTAATCGGTACGGGGTCCGGTTCAGGGCGCGTAATAGTACTCGCCCTCGCTTTTTTGCTGGCGATCCAGCTGGGACTCGGGTTTGTTGATTCGCGGACGCGAGGTGCGCTCGTCCCGGCGGAACGTGACCTCGAGGTTCGCGAGGAACTCGTTCATGCCGTCGCGCATCGACTGCGGTTTGCCCGCGCGTCCGTGGACGGCGGGTTCGCCGTCGAAGACCATCAGTCGGTCCGCGAGCAGGTCGATCATGTAGATGTCGTGGTCGATCACCATCACGGTGGCGTCTTGCTGTTCGGCGTAGCGACGGATCGCCTTCGTCGCCTGTACCCGCTGTTCGACGTCGAGGTGCGCCGAGGGCTCGTCGAGCAAGTAGAGGTCGGCCGAATCGGAGAGGCAGGCTGCGATCGCGACCCGCTGGCGCTCGCCGCCGGAGAGATCCGAGAGGTTCTGCTCCATGATCCGCTCTAACTGGAGCGGCTGGGCGATTTCGGTGTTCCAGTACGACGAGCCGAACTGGTCGGTGATCGACGAGAGGAACGCGTCGACCCGCATGGGCTGGTCGATGGTGACGTACTGTGGCTTGTAGGAAATCTCGAGGTCCAGGTCGGCATCACCGTCGTCCGGCGTCAGATTGCCCGTCAATAGTTTCGCGAACGTCGACTTCCCGATCCCGTTCGGACCGACGATCCCGAGCACCTCGTTTTCGCGAATCTGGCCGGCCTCGACCTCGAGGCCGAATTCGCCGTCGCCGTAGCTCTTGGTGAGTGCGGGGTACTCGACGAGCGCGTCCCCGTGCGTCTCGGTTCGAGGCGCGTGTTCCTCGAATTCGATCGGGTCCGGGCGGATCCGCATGTTTTCGTTGTCGAGATAGCCGGAGAGATACTCGTTGATGCCGTTCCGGACGGATTTCGGCGACGTGATGACGCCGTACGCGCCCGGTTCACCGTAGGCCACGTGCAGCGTATCCGCGAGCAAGTCGAGGATCGCCAGGTCGTGTTCGACGACGAGCATCGACTTCCCTTCCTCTTCGGCGAGTTCCCGGATCAATCGCGCGGCGGTCACGCGCTGGCCGATGTCGAGGTACGGCGTGATCTCGTCGAGGAAGTAGAAGTCCGTATCGCGGGCCAGCGTGGCTGCGATGGCGACTCGCTGGAGTTCGCCTCCCGAGAGGTCGTCGATCGATTGCTCCATGACCGGTTCGATCGAGAGGCGCTCGACCAGGTCGTCTAACGCAGCGCGCTCGTTCGTCCGCTCGAGTAACTGGCGCGTGTTGCCGTCGAAGGAGTTCGGAATCTGGTCGACGTACTGCGGCTTTCGCGCTACCGTGACGTCGCCGTCGCGGACGTCCGCGATGTAGTCCTGGAGTTCCGTCCCGCGGTAGGCCTCGAGCGCCTCGTCCCAGCCCGGGGACTCCTCGTAGCGGCCGAGGTTGGGCTCGAGTTCGCCGGCGAGGATTCTGACGGCTGTCGTCTTCCCGATCCCGTTGGGTCCCAGGATGCCGGTTACCTGGCCCTCCTGTGGCGCGGGGAGGCCGTACAGCGAGAAGGCGTTCTCGCCGTAGCGGTGAGCGGGGTCGTCCTGGAGTTCCTTCGGGAGGTTGATGATCTCGATGGCGTCGAACGGACACTTTTCGACGCAGATCCCGCAGGTCTCGCCCAGACAGATCTCCTCGGAGATGTGAATCTGTTCGGGTTGGCCCTCATCGGCGTCCTCTCCGCGGAGGGTGATACACTCCTTGCCGGTCCGGTTCGGCGGACAGTAGTTTTTGCACTCGTAGCCACACCGGTCGGGTTGACATCGGTCTAGGTCTACGACGGCGATGCTGTCGTCGGCCATGTTAGCCCGTGGCCTCCGAGGTGAGTAGGATGCCCCAGGTGACGAACCACAGCGCGAAGGTCATGAAGGCGACGAACAGGTAGTGTTTCGTCCCGAACTCGTCTTCGCCGTAGATCCCCGAGGCGTTGATGAGGAGATACTGGACGAGGACCGCACCGAGGACGAACGCGAGCGCCTGCGTGCTCTGGGCCGCCGCAGTGGTGGTCCCGACCCAGGTCGCGGAGGCGAGCGCCGCGCCGATGCCAAGGAGCGCGGACATGGCTGTTACGCTGACCGAGCGAATGTGTTCGCGTCGGTCGCTGATCGATTCGGTCGACATAGGACGAATTCTGTCGTCAGTGGTGAAAAGGGGTTCGGGTTACCGTCCGGGTCCTTATCCAATCTCGAACGCGTCTGTTCCCATATCACCGGTATCGGTGCGAGTAAAGGCAACGTCGTACGGTCCGCCGCTCGCCGCGGTGTCCGCAAGCGCGATCGAGACGACGATCTCCTCTCCCGCGTAGTCGTTCGGATCCACCTGATAGACGAGCGTCTCACCGCTTCGCCAGACACTGCCGCTTCCGGTTTCCACCCGGGTGTCCCACGTATAGTCTACCCCGTTCCCCTGCGCCTCGCTGAGGTCGATTCGAACCTCCTCGTACGCGGTGATCTGTTGTCCGGGTTCGAAGCGGAAAGTCTGGCGCTCACCGCTCGAGCCCGCGTTCGGGGGGACGCCTTCCGCTGTAACGTCCAGGAATGGGTCTCCGCCGCCGGCCGGACCGTCGATCTGGAACTGGTCGGTGCCGATCTCTCCGGTGTCGACACGGGTGAAGGAGGCCTCATACGGGCCGCCGTTCCCGTCGGTCGCGTAACTTCCAGCGGAGATGACGATCTCGCCCCCACGCTTGTCCTGGGACGACACCTGATACACGATGCTATCGCCGCTCGTCCAGACGGAACCCTGTCCGCTTTCGATCCGAACGTCGCCGTCCCAGAACGTCTGATCGTAGTTGATGCCGTTGTCTCGCGCGTCGCTCAGATCGATCTCTATCTGCTCGTTCGGTTTCCGGTTTCCAGCCAGAACGAAGCTGAAGGTCTGGCGTTCGTCGCCCGGCTGAACGAATCCGGAGACGTCGCTCGCAGACACCGAATTGAAACCGGAACCGGGGTTTCCACCGCCGCGACAATTGACGTCGATCTGGTTCACAGTCGTGCGCTGCAATTCGACGCGAGCAGCCCCGTCGGCGACGATGTCGACGGTCGCGGTACCCTGGGCGTTCAGGTTCGAACTGCCACACGACACCGAAACGACGTAATCGTTCGACCCACTGGCCGGTTCCACGGTTGCGTTCAGCCCTGTCGGACTTCCGTCGAACGCGACGACGTCGGCGGTGATCATGTCCGAACTCGAGAATACGCCGACGTTGTCGTCGAGGTAATACAGCAAACTGTTCCCGTTGCTGTTTTGTATATCGGCGTCGACCGATCCGGAGTTGTCGACGATTCCAAGATACGCCATCGGATCGTTCGTCGTGTCCACCTGAACCCCACGGTCGGCCGCGAGCGACGAGAAGCCGAACGTCGGTCCGGCCATCGTCACGGCTCCCGTGAATATCAAACCGACCGCGACGAGTGAGGGGGTTCGAGTCATCTTACGGTGGTCGTTCCATTTCACCGAGGCGCAGCCGTCTGGTTTGTGTCACGTGGACGATAGCCGACACGGCAAACAGGGCGAACACCAGCGTCGCCCAGCCGAGTTCCGGTATCGTCTCCGTCGGCACTACCTCGAGCCACAGCCCCGCCATAACGACGGATCCGACTCCGGTCAGCCCCAGGTAGTAGACCCCCCACGAGACCGAATTGCCCGGAACGATGTCGAGGTAGACGTCCAGCTCGGCCGCCTCGTCGGTGAGTTCGATCGTCCGGTCGTCGAATTCGATTACGTCGGCCCGCTCGAGGGTCGGAAGGTGCGACTGTTGGAGGGACGTATAGACGCGCTTTCGCTCCGCGGAGGTTATCTCGTCGAGGTCCTTCTCGAGTTCCCACGCGGCGACGTGTTCGGCGAGATCGCCGAGCGTCACGGGTTCGTCTTCGCGTTTGCAGTAGTGGATGGCGTAGCGGCGACGCTGATTGGAAAGCAGGTCGAAAATCTCACCTTCCCTCGACTGGGCGTCGCGGTCCGAGGGCCCCGTCTGGGCCGGTCGGCTCTCGCCGGTCGTCGCCCGTCGTTCGCCGATCGTCGTTGACGCTGCCCGCCGGGCAGTCCACGAACAGCGCTACACCGAGTGGATCTCGCGCGGGTCGATCCCGATGTGGATCGGCGACTACCACGTCTCGCTCGATACGTTAGAGGACGTGGTCGACGTCGCGATCGATACCAACGAGCGCGTCGTCCACGACGAGCGACGCGGTCTGTTCGCTGTCGTCAACGACAGCGTCGTGTACTACTACAGCGACAGCGGCCTGTGGGAGGAGACCGCCTGGCCGGAGATGGACCTCGAAGAACAGCCACCGGTCGTCGACGCCGACGGGGAGCTCGATGCCGATTCGGTCACGGAACTCGGGGGGAGCGACGAATTTTCGGCTCCCGACGATCCGGACGCCTTCGAGGACGACGAGCAAGTCTGGGAGCAATTGTAGCCTCGCACTCGCATCACGTCGGAGTCGGCGACACCGTTTACCGAGCGTGGAGCGGTGGCCATCGCGCCGTCGGCGGGGAGGCGAAATCCCACCGATCCAACGATCGGTAAACGGTGGCCGTCGGTAGCGCGTTCGTCGCGGGACGCGCCCGTTTGGATCGGGTGGCGCATTCCCGTTTCATTGCCGGTCCGATCCTGAGTATCGCTCGATCCGACCTGTTTCGACCACTCAGCTGCGAAATTCATATCCAGCCGTGCAACTCCTCAGAGCGCAATTTACGAACCGAATAATGTCGTAAACTGTCACTATTAGCTGTGGGGGTAAGGCTCAACTTTTATACTCCTGGGGCCTTTCGATTCGTAACATGGAAGAGACCGACGGGGAAGAGATAGTAGACTTGCCACCGAGTGCGAAACTGGTCTTCAAGGTTCTCGAGTACGACGGGCCACTGACACAAAAACAGATCGTCGAGGAGTCTATGCTCTCGGCCCGGACGGTGCGGTACGCACTCGAGCGACTCGAGGAAATCGGCATCGTCGACGAGGATATTTACTTTGCTGACGCTCGCCAGAGCCTGTATCGGCTCGAGGAACCGGTCGCAGCCGACGGCAACGGCGTCGACGAGGCGCCGAAAAAGGACGCCTGCTGCGCGGAATAACCCGCGGAGCGGCAGAATTATTTTCTCGCGGTGACCGTCCCTGATATGGACAAAGAGCGGATACCGCGGTGGGGATGGCTCATGGCCGGGTTGTTCGTCGCGACGCTGGTGGCGAATGTGCTCAACGTCTTCGTCCTGGTCCCGACCGTGTTTCCCGATACGTATCGGGCGGTCACGGTCATCTCGGCGATGTCTCCGGTCGTGATCTACGTAGGGGTCTGGTACGACGAGGACCGACAGCACTACTGGACGCACTCTCGAGCCCGAATCCTCGGTGACGTCGTGTTCGTCGTCACGGGGGCCGCACTCGGGGCTGCGATGACGCTCGTCGCGATCACCGGGTTGGGCCTTCCAACGTTTCTCCTGGACATCGTCGCGATGGCCGGCGGGTTCCTGCTCTCCTGGGGGCTCTTCTGGTGGCGCAATCCCGACCTGTACGCCGACGAATCCGACCGGTGAGGTGAGTTCGTCCACCGACGTCCCCGAGATACGCTGTAGAGCAGCGTCACGGGCAGGCTGTGCGTGCCGTCACTTCCTCCGCGGCGGGTCGTCACGACGGGTCGCCGGACTCACTCGGGCCCGGTCGATCCGTCGAACGCGCGGCTATCGGCGCGGTCACCGATTCCCGGTGTCGGCGGGACCGTACGTTTGTGAGTCGTCGCCTCGAATCTCGAGGCGATCTCACCGGCCGTCTCGGGATCGATCCTGAGTTCGGTGATGGCCTCCTCGAGCGGGAGGTCGTTTTCCACGAGCCGATACAACAGCGGGTCGATCACGTCGTATCGCGCGCCGAGTTCGTCGGCGTCGGTCTGGGTCGCCCAGAATCCCGCCGTCGGCTCTTTGCCGATGATGCGGCGGGGAATCCCGACGTGTTTCGCGAGTGCCCGGACCTCCGTCTTGTAGCAGTCGCCGAGCGGATAGACGTCGGCCGCGCCGTCCCCGTACTTGGTGAAGTACCCCAGCAGTCGCTCCGAGCGGTTCGCGGTTCCGATCACGAGACGCGACTGGCGGTTCGCCGCGTAGTAGGCTGTGACCATCCGCAGCCGTGCGACCGCGTTCCCGACCGCGTGGGTTCGCTCGTCGGATCGGCCGCTCGCGTCCGACGCCGATTCCGACTCGAGTTCGCTCGCGACCGTCCCCTCGAAGGCCTCGAGAAGCGGCCGAAGCTGAATCTCTTCGTAATCGATCCCCATTCCCTCGGCGAGCGTCCGGGCGTCGCTGACGTGGGCCGCATCCGTTTTGTGACAGGGCAGCCCCAGTCCAAGCACGTTCTCGTTGCCCACGGCTTCGACCGCGAGCGCCGCCGTCAGCGTCGAGTCGAGTCCGCCGCTCATCGCCACGACGACGCCGTCCGCGCCGGCGTCGCCGACGCTGGTCCGGATCGCTGCCACGATCCGCTCGCGGACGACCTCGAGCGAGCGGCGATCCGTGACGAACGCTCCGTTCGTGGGCGCCACGTCCGAGAATACGAACGTCTTCCTATCTACGCTCATTCGTTGGAATCACTCCGTTGTTCACGAAATACCTGAACGATTGTTTCGTATTTGAAGCTAACCCTTAAACACCTAGTTTCTCTACCCGTGTATTGGACGCACACGGTCTGGTATCTGCGGAGTTGACTGATCGTGTGTCCACTTTCCAGCCTCGAAAGCCTCCGTTCCGCACGGTTGCACTCTTTGCGTCGGCCGGATCGATCGTCACCGGGTCCTTCCGATCGGTCGCTCGGGTACCGCCGCGAGACTCTTTGCCGGGTCGTCGCTCACCGCGAGGAGAGGTATCGGCCGACGGCGTAGACGACGCAGGAACTGATCGCCGCAGCGGCACCGACGGCGATCACGGGTACCGAGACGCCGGTCTGTCCGTAGGGATTTCGCGGTGCGGAGTCGACGACGGCGGTGACGGTCTCGGTGCCGGCGTGGCCGAGCAGGAAGAACCCGACCGTGATCAGGATCGCGAAGCCGCCGGTCGCCAGTCCGAACATCGACGCGACGTCCTCGACGTTGAGCATCGCGTGTACCTGCGACTCCGATAGGGAGGGTTCGTAGCGCCGGCGCGCGATCGCCACCGCGACGAGACTGGTTGCAGTTCCCAATTCGATGCCGCCGGCGTAGACCCCGACCCAGAGGACGAGCGGCGACGACCACAGTGGATCGCTGCCCGGAAACGTCGCTTGTACCGACGACGGATACGTGGCGACGATCGGAACGACGAGTGCGAGCGCGAACAGCAGGCCGCTCTGGTAGACGAGCTTTTGCGGAATTCGGCCCTTGATCAGCGCGTAGCGCTCTACTTTGAGTCGCTCGTACGTCGATTCGCCAAGGAGTGCGTCCGCGATCGGATCGTTCGGATCAGTCGAAGTCATCGGTTGTCGGGGGCGCTTTGTGATCGGGGTATCCGACCGGACACAGAACGCCCCAAAATACGCTGCGGTTTCATGCTCTACGTCAAATTTCTGGACATAGCGTCCACGATAGGGGTTATTTCCGTTAGGGTCAAGCAGTATGTATGTGCGCGTTCTAGCGGCCACCATGGCCGCAACAGTTGGCCCAGAATCCATTTGGCTGTGGATCGGCACGATCGGGATGACCCTCGGAACCCTGTACTTCATCGGGCGCGGACGTGGCGTTCGCGACCAGAAGATGCAGGAGTTCTACATCATCACGATCTTCATCACGACCATCGCCGCTGCGATGTACTTCGCGATGGCGACTGCCTTCGGCGTCACCGAAGTGGTGGTCGGGGACGAGACGCTCACGATCTACTGGGCGCGCTACGCCGACTGGCTGTTCACGACGCCGCTGCTGTTGCTCGACCTCGCGCTGCTAGCCGGGGCGAACCGAAACACGATCGCGACGCTGATCGGCCTCGACGTCTTCATGATCGGGACCGGCGCGATCGCGGCGTTCTCGTCCACCCCGGGCACCCGGATCGCCTGGTGGGCGATCAGCACCGGCGCTCTGCTCACCCTGCTGTACGTCCTCGTCGGGACGCTCTCCGAGAACGCGCGCAGTCAATCCCCCGAAGTCGCGGCGCTGTTCGGGAGACTCCGCAACCTGGTCATCGCGCTGTGGTTCCTCTACCCGGTGGTCTGGATCCTCGGCACGGAGGGGACGTTCGGCATCCTCCCGCTGTACTGGGAAACCGCGGCGTTCATGGTGCTCGACCTCGCGGCGAAGGTCGGATTCGGGGTGATCCTGCTCAGGAGTCGCTCCGTCCTGGAACGGGCCGTTACGCCGACGGCCGCGCCGGCCTGAGGACGCAGCATCGACTCCCGACGATCGGCTTCGCGACGCTCGTCTCGCGACCGACCCGCGATCGAGTTGGTTCGCCGGTTCGGACGCGAGTGATCGACGGACGGCGCCCGCGATCGACACGACCGCGGAGCCCGGGCACGACTCCGATCACTGCTCGTGAGTCTCTGGATCGAGGCAGACACTCGTTTATGTGTCGCGGTAGTGAAGCGATCCCTGTTCATGCAGTCAGTCCACGACCTCGGTTTCCGCGCCCAGAACGCCGTCCTGCAGAACGTCGCGACGGACCGGGAACTATTCGAGTACGTCTTCGGCGGTGACAACACGTTGCTCGCGCTGTCGTTCGTCGTCAACATCGCCCTCGCGGGGATCACCATCCTCGGAATCGCCTACCTCGGGCGGAACCTGACGGACTCCCGGTCGAAGGCAATCGCGATGGCGCTGATGCTGATCTCGATCGTTTCGATCTCGAGTTACAGCGGGCTCACGTCGGGGCTGACCCTGGGCGTCGTCGAGATGCCGCCGGGTCATCCGGCCGCGGGTGCGACGACGGCCGGCCAGGACGGCGTCCTGACGATGTGGGGTCGATACCTCACGTGGACGTTCTCGACCCCGTTTATCCTGATCGCGCTCGGCATGATCGCCGGGTCGAACTGGACGAAGATCCTCACGACCTGCGCGTTCACGGTCGCGATGTGCGTCACCGGCCTGGCCGCCGCACTGACCACGTCCTCGCTGGTGCTGCGGTGGTGGTGGTTCGTCCTGGGAACGATCTTTTTTCTCGTGATCGTCTACATCATCCTCGTCGACTGGACCGCCGAGGCGTCGGTGACGGGAACGGCCGATCTGTTCCGGACGCTGAAACTCCTCACCGTCGTCGGCTGGTTCGGCTATCCGATCCTCTGGGCGCTCGGCGTCGAAGGATTCGCCATTCTGGACGTCACCGTTACCTCCTGGGGGTATAGCATCCTCGATATGATCACGAAGTACGCCGTGACGTTCGTCGCCATGCTCTACATCGCCGACGAACCCGACGCGATCACCGGCGGGGCGGACTACGGCACCAGCGTGCCCGGACCCGTCTCTGGCGACGACTGATCGAACCGATCCCCGATTGCTCCCTGACCGACGAGGGTGTCCCGTCCGGATTCCAACTTTCGGCCGTCCTCGACCGATCCCGGGCAAGTTCCCCCGATCGTCCCTAACCAGTATGGACACGGCACTATTCCGCTTCCCTTCGTACTGTCGATCACGGAGGCCCCGGTCCCCGCCGGCGCACCGACAGCGAACGTCGACCTACCCATGACTGTCCCGCTCACGTACCTCGGAATCCACCTCGCCTTCCTGGTGCCGCCAATCCTGATTCTGGGGTGGCTCGCGTTCCGGCGCGATCGCGTCTGGTGGGGCGTCCGCCCCCTCTCGGGACTCGGCGCCATGATCGTCCTCGCCGTCCCCTACACGACGCCGTTTACGAACCGCCTCATCCCCGCCGGCGTCTGGTGGTACGGGGAGGGTGCCGTCCTCGCGACCGTCTGGCATACGCCGATCGAGGAGTACCTCTTCTTCGTCCTCCAGCCGATACTGACCGCGCTCTGGCTGTTTCATGTGAGACCGACCGCCGATCGGCCGCTGGCGATTCCCCGCACACACCGACTGCTCGGCGTCGCCGGCGGACTGGCGATCGCCGTCGTCGGCCTGGTGCTCCTCGACGACACTGCGACGTACTATCTGGGCTGGCTGTTCCTCTGGGCCGGGCCGGTCCTCGCCGTTCAGTGGGGGTTCGGGTCGACGTACCTGTGGGACGTCCGCCGGTCGCTGCTGGTCGCGGTCGCCGTCCCGACGCTGTACCTCTGGTTCGTCGACCGGATCGCGATCGAACTCGGCGTCTGGGTCATCTCCGACACGTACACCACCGGCTACGCACTCCTCGGACTCCCGATCGAGGAAGCGCTATTTTTCCTCGTCACCAATCTCTTCATCGTCCAGGGGATCACCATGTACATCTGGGTGCTCGAGCGAATCGACGGCGTTTCGGCGTGGACGAACGCGTCTCCGCGGTTTCCGACCGTTTCCGATGACCAGTGACGTGATCGACCGGCGCGCCGACGGACGAGCGAGCGCCGAGAGCCGATCGCGGGCCGTTCGGCTGAGCCTCGGCTTCGGCTCGCTGCTCGCCGTCGCCGCCGTGGCGACGATCGCGTTCGGTTCGCCACCGCTCGTCTACCAGTACGTGCCGCTGGCGCTTAGCGTCCTCGTTCTCGGACTCCCCCACGGCGCCGTCGACCATCTCGTGTTACCGCGGGTCCGAGACGACCCGGTGACGCCGCGATCGCTCGCGTTCGTCGGCGTCCTCTATCTGGTCCTCGGGTGTGCATACGCCGTCGTCTGGTTTCTCGCACCAGTCGCCGCGTTCGTCCTGTTCGTCCTCGTCACGCTCGTCCACTGGGGGCAGGGCGACGTCTACGCGCTCCTCGAATTCGTCGGCGCCGACCACCTCGAGACGCGGGCCAGCCGGTTGCTCGCCCTCCTCGTCAGGGGCGGTCTCCCGATGCTCGTCCCACTGGTCGCCTTCCCGAGACAATACGCGTTCGTCGCCGAGACGCTCGTCGGGTTGTTCGACCCCGGCGCGGCGTCCGCGCTCGATCCGCTCTTCGAACCGGCGGTTCGGGCGGCCGTGACGATCGGGTTCGGGTCCCTGATCGCGCTCTCGCTCCTCCTCGGGGCCCGTCGAACGAGCCCCGGCGAGCGGTGGCCGTGGCTCGTCGACGCCGCGGAGACGCTGGGTCTCGTCTGCTACTTCGCCACCGTGCCGCCGATCCTCGCGGTCGGTCTCTACTTCTGTTTCTGGCACTCCCTCCGGCACGTCCTTAGAACGATGCTCGTCGATCCCGTCGCCAGCGCGGCCCTCGAGTGCGGTGCGATTTGGACCGCCGTTCACCGCTTCGTCCGTGACGCGGTACCGTTGACCGTCGCCGCGCTGGCCATACTCGTCGGTATCTGGATCTCCGTCCCGCGGACGCCCGCGACCGTCGCCGACGTCCTCGCGGTCTATCTGGTCGGGATCGCCGTGCTGACGCTCCCGCACGTCGTCGTGGTCTCGTTGCTCGATCGGGAACAGGGGATTTGGTCGCCCTGACCCGGAGTGTCGGCCATTCGCGCACACCGCTCCCCTGCGAGAGTTTCGCCCTCGCTGGCTCGTCGATCGGGTCACTCGCGACGGCGCCGAAAAACCGCCCGATGCCTGACTCGCCGGCGGTACCCCTCGTCCCGACGCAACGTGTCGCGTCGCGTCCGGTTACGCGCGGTTCGGCTCTCTCAGGACGGCACGACGGTAATCGGCGCTTTGCGATCGATCGCGTGCTCGAGTTCCTCGGCGATCGCGCTGCCGCGTGACACCTGGATCTCGCGCACGCACCTTTTTTTCTCGTCGGGGCCGCTCGCTTCGCTCGCGCCCCGCTCCTCCAAAAAATCTGCACCAAAAAACGCCGCTCACTCACGCCGTTCGTTCGCGGTTCGGCTCTCTCAGGACGGCACGACGGTGATCGGCGCTTTGCGATCGATCGCGTGCTCGAGTTCCTCGGCGATCGCGCTGCCGCGTGACACCTGGATCTCGCCGCCGCGGCTCACCGTCGCCGTAAAGAGGTAGTCGCCGGCGGCCTGGATTTCGACGGTTTCGCCGTGGTTGCCGTCGACGGGAATGACGATGTGTCTCGACGTGATCTCGGGTTGGACCATCTGGCCGGCCTGACCGCCGCCACCGCCACCGTCGCCGGTTCCGCCGGCTCCGCCGGCACCGCCCGCGGCCGCGCCGTAGCTGGGATTCTCGTCGTGAGTGCGGACGTCGATGCTGATCCCCAGTCGGTTTTCGATGTCGGAGATCCGACCGCCGCCCTTGCCGATGACGCTCGAGATGTCGTCCTCTTCGACGTACACGATCGCTCTGTCCTGCCCTTTGAGCTGGACGTCGACGTAGCCGCGGGCGACGGAGCGAATCTCGCGTTCGATCTCCTGGATGGCGATGCGGTCGACGCCGGATTCGCTGCCGGGGCCGCCCTCCTCTTCTTTGAGCGGGACGGTGACGACCTGGCGGTTGAAGGTGTAGATTTCGTACTCCGGTTCGCCCGTCTGGAAATCGGACACCTGGATGACCGGTCGGGCCAGGTCCTCTTCGGTGAGGCCCGCGGGCACTTTGACCTCGGTCCTGACGTCGTAGACGGTTTCGACTTTCCCGGCCTCGATGTAGACGACGGTGTCGACGACCTGGGGAATCATCCCGAGTTCGACGCGGCCGACGAGCCGCTGCAGCGCGTCGATCGGTCTGGTCGCGTGAACGACGCCGATCATACCGACGCCGGCGAGGCGCATGTCGGCGAACACTTCGAAGTCGTCGGTCTTGCGGACCTCGTCGTAGATGGTGTAGTCCGGTCGGACCATCAACAGGGCATCCGCGGTTTTGGCCATGTCGCCCGCGAGTTCGGTGTACTGGGTAATGTCGGGGCCGACCTGCAGATCCCGCGGTTTCTCCATGGTCTTGACCGAGTAGTCGTGATCCGTGATGTAGCGAGCGACGGCCTGCGCGAACGTCGACTTCCCCGCTCCGGGAGCGCCCGAAATGAGGACGCCTCGCTGGCGCTCGAGGAGCCGGTCTTTCAGTTCGTCGGCGTGTTCGTAATCCTCGATGTCGGTCTGGGCGATCGGGCGGACGGCGGTGATCTCGATGCCGTCGGAAAACGGCGGGCGACCGATCGCGATCCGGTAATCCCGGAACTGGACGATTTTCATCCCCGGCTCCGAAAGCTCGATGAACCCGCCGGCGGCTTCCTTCGCGCCGTCGACGATCTCGCGGGCGTACTCGTCCATGGTCGCCTCGTCGAGCGGTTCGTCGGCGATCGGCTCGTAGTGCATCGCCCCGAGTTCGCCGCGTTTGGCTTTCGGGACGGCGTCCGCCTTGAGGTGGACGCTCATCGTCTCGTCGTCGAAAAACTCCTCGATGGTCAGGGTGCCGACTTTGCGGGCCTCGGGGGAGACGTATTCGACGTCGAGGCCCTTCGCCAGTGCGACCTCCGACTGGACGATGTCGCTGGTGATGAAGGTGGCCTCGAGTTCCTCCGCGAGGTCCCGAATCACGGCGTCGATTTCGCCCTCGGAGGCGTGCCCTCGTTCGATGGCGCTCGGCCGCTCGCCGACGTATTCGAGGTCGACGACTCCCTCGTCGGCGAGGGCCGCCAGCCGCTGGAGTTCCTCGAGGCCGTCCCAGCCGCTGTCGATGCCGTCGTTCGCCTGCGCCTCGAGTTCCGCGACGACCGCTTCGGGGACGCAGATCGTCGCTCCCTCGAACTGCCCATCTTCGATTGTCGCCGAGACGCGGCCGTCGATTACCACGCTCGTGTCCGGCACGACGTTCATACCGAACGTAGGTTCCCCGACGCCTTTAAGGGTGTCCTCACCGCCCCAGGCGTCACCGACGCGCTCCGTCTCCGCCGCTTCGTGTCGGTTCGGCTGTCGCCGTTGACCGTCCGGCCACCCGTCGTTGGCGGAATCAGCTGCCGCCGGCCGGACGGGTTGTGTTCCTGCCGGATGAAAACTCTCGCGAGAGCTTAAACGACCGCCCGATCACGGTTTTGCATGCAACCGGCACGGACGTTTGGTCACGGGGGGCTAAACGACTCCTTCGACGTCGACGAACTCGTCGACCGCATCGGACTCGACGACAGCGAAATCGCCTGGCGGAAGGCGTTTATCGGCTTCGACGAGGTCGACGAACGGCGTCTCTCTGACCTCGAACCGCTCTTTCGAGCCAACCGCGAGGAGATCGCCGACGATTTCTACGAGAACGTGTTACAGTACGATCAAACCAGGGAGATCGTCGATCGATCGCCCAAGGGAATCGACGCGCTCAAACGGACCCAGCAAGCGTACCTCGTCTCGCTCTCGACCGGCCGGTACGACCGCGACTTCTTCGAGAATCGGGCTCGAATCGGCAAGCTCCACGAGCTACTCGATATGCCCCTGAAGCAGTACGTCGGGCAGTACGGCGTCTACTACGACCTCATTCTGTCGCGGCTGAACGAACGAGTACAACGGCAGGTCGTCGACGCCATCGAGGAGTGGGCCGACGAGCGCGATGCGGACGGTGACGACGGCGGCCTCGAGCGCCTGGCCGGCGCGCTCGGATTCCGCGGCGACGCCGAGGCCGACGACGGACTCGAGGAATCGTTCGAAGCGACCGTCAGGGAGGCGATCGACGACGGCATGATGGACGTCCTCTCGCTGCTGCGAATCATCAACCTCGACCTGCAGGTCGCGACGGACACGTACGTCGACTCCTACGCCCGTCGGCTCGAGGATTCGATCGAACGCCGCGAGCGACTCGCACGCGAAGTCGAGCGAGACGTCCGACGGCCGATCGCAGACCTCCACGACTCGAGCGAGGTCGTCGCTCGACGAGCCGAAGCGATCAGCGATCACACCGAGTCGCAGGCGGCCGGCGCGACGCGGGCCGCGACCGAACTGACCGAGGTGAGCGCCGCCGTCGAAGAGGTCGCGAGCGTCGCCGGCGAGGTCCGCGAGGAGAGCGACCGGACCGAGCGTCTCGCCGCGGCGGGAGTCGAGGCGGCCGACGGCGCACTGGCCGAACTCGAGGCGATCGAAGCGGCGACCGACCGCGCCGCAGACGCCGCCGCGGATCTCGCGGACCGGACCGACGAGATCGACGAGGTCGTCGACCGACTCGACGACCTCGCCGAGCGGACGACGCTACTGGCTGCGAACGCGAAGATCGAATCCTCCCGATCGGACGCAGCCAGTAGCCGGACGATGGGCGTGATCGCGAGTGAGGTGCGATCGTTCGCCCAGCGGACGAAAGCCGACCTCGCGGAGATCGAGGACGCCGTCGAAGCCGTCCGCGAGGACGCCGCGGCCACCGTCGAGACGACCGGGGAGACGGTCGCCCGCGTGGACGCCGGAACGGACCGCGTTCGGGAGACGGTCGACTCGCTCGACGAGATTCACGACTCGGCGACCGAGACGGCGGGCGGAATGGAGGACGTCGCGGCCGCAGCGGATCAACAGGCTCGAGGCGTCGAGGTAACGGCCGAGACGCTCGAGGACCTCTCGGACTCGGCCGAGCAGGTGGCGAGCGCCGCGGAGTCGGCGGCCGCGGCGAGCCAGCAGCAGACGGCCAGCCTCCGGGAGGTTCGCGACACGGTCGCGCGACTCACCGACGACGGAACGGGGACGGAACCGCCGGTGTACGAACGGATCGACTGAGGCGGTGTCGGGCGGACACGGGTGCGATCGGTGGGGCGGACCGCAACGCGGCGGGCCGCAGACGAGGAGACGGCCAGCGGCGGCCGCACCGATCGTCAGTCGCCGGTTCGGGGTTCGTTTTCGGTGGACTGAACACGACAGCCGTCGAGTCGCCAGGTATGACCCTCGTCGATCTGACGCGCACGCTCGTTTCGATTCCAAGCCACGAGGACGAAACCGAAGCCGGCGATTTCATCGAGGAGTGGCTGCGCCGCGAGACCGAGGCGGACGTTCGGCGAGACGACGCCGGTAACGTGATCGCGCGGACGGGGACGGGCGAGGAGACGCTGGCGCTCGTGGGCCACCACGACGTCGTCGAACCGGCGGATTCACAGCGTGGGACCGACGGCGACGAGTACGCGGTGGAGCGACGCGACGGGCGGCTCTACGGCCGCGGGACGGCGGACATGAAAGGTGCGCTCGCGGCAGCGATGCTCGCCTTCCGCGACGCCGATCCGGCCGGGGAACTCGTCTTCGCCAGTTTCGTCGGCGAGGAGGTCGGCGGCGTCGGCGCGCGCCACGCGACCGAGCGCGGGTTCGAACCGGACTACGCCGTCGTCGGCGAGGGATCGACGAACTACTCCGGGCCGGACGTGACCGACGTCGCGATCGCCCACAAAGGTCGTCGCGGAAGTACGATCGTCGCTCGGGGGACCGCAGCCCACGCGAGCGAAGCCGGCGCGGGCGAGAACGCCATCTACCGCGCGACCGACGCCGTCGATCGCGTTCGCGACCTGAAACGTCCATCGGTCGACGTGGCGGGCGAGACCCTCGAGGGGAGCCTCACCGTCACGGAAATCGACGGCGGCACGGCGATGAACGTCGTTCCCGCGCGCTGTGAGTTCACCGTCGACGAACGGACGGTTCCGGGCGAACGCGCCGCCCTCGAGCGCGTCGAGGCGCTCGACGAGATCGAGTGGACGGTCGACCAGGACTGGCCGCCGATGCAGTGTGCGGACGACGCGTTCGCCGACGCGGTTCTCGAGGCCGCCGCCGGTGCCCAGGACGAACACCCCGAAGCGGTGACGAAACCCCATGCAACCGACGCGGGGTGGCTCTCACAGGCCGGCACCGAGTGCGTCGTTTACGGCCCCTCGGAACCCGGAGAAGCCCACACGGACGACGAGAGCGTCTCGATCGCCGTTCTCGAGCGGTGCCGCGAGACCTACCGGCGAATCGCGGACGCGTGGCCGCGGTCGCGGTGACGAGAGCGGGTTCCGCGGTGGATCGGGGAGCGGGGAGACGTCAAATTCCCGGGACGCCGATCGCTCCGAAGCCGGTGAGCCCGAGCGCGGCGAGGACGTAGAGGACGATCAACACGGTCACCCAGGCCACGAGTCCGATCATGGCCGCGGCCGTCCAGTCGCCGGGATACCGCCAGTTGATCACCGCGATATAGGCGAGCAGGACGATCAGCGGTCCGACGAGGGGTATCCAGCCGACGAAAAAGCCGACGACCGCCCAGACGATCGCTCCGATCAGGGCGGTGACGATCGCGTGATCGTAGTCCCCTCTCCCGACGATGACTCGCGCACCGGCCCAGATACCGAGCGCGCCGATCAGGAGGCTCACGACGAAAACGACGACTGATGCGAGTGGCGAAGCAACGACCATACCGATCCGACTTACCTCAGAATACCGGAATAAGGTAGTCCTTGCACAGCCAACACGTTTTGTACGGCCGCCGAATCACCGACGCGCCTCGAGACGACTTCGTCCTCGCTGAGTCGCGCCGCCGGCGACACGCTCCCGGACAGTTCGTGATCCGATAACCAGGATGTTGATACCGCACCCCGTGCATGGGTCTTCTATGGCCACCGATCAGGCTCAAAGTGATTCGAGCGATGCCGACACCTACGACCGGTTCGAAGAACGAGTAAAGCGCATCTCGAACGTCGGCAACGCCGCCGGAATCCTGCGGTGGGATCAGGAAGTCGTAATGCCCGAGGAGGGAACACCGGCCCGCGCACAGCAGCTCTCGACGCTCTCGTCGATCAGTCACGAACTCCTGACCGCCGACGAAACCGGGTCGCTACTCGACGAACTGGAGGGTGGCGAGACGACATCGTCGTCTCGAGAGGCGAGCGGTGAAACCGCGAGTGCCGAAATCACGGACGACGAGGCCGCGGTCGTTCGCGAAGTTCGCCGGACGTACGACCGCGAGACGAGCGTTCCCCAGCGTCTGGTCGAGGAAATCTCCGCGACCGCGTCGAACGCCCATCCCGAGTGGAAACGGGCCCGGGCGGAGGACGATTTCGAGCACTTCGCGCCGACGCTCGAGAAACTGGTCGAACTCAAGCGGGAGTACGCGAATCACATCGACCCCGACGCAGATCCCTACGCCGTGCTCTTTGCGGACTACGAGCCGTACATCGACCTCGAAACCGCGGAACGGGTCTTAGAGCGCCTGCGCGAGGAACTCGTCCCGCTGATCGAGGCAGTCCAGGACAGCGATGCGGAGCTCGCGACCGACGCGTTCGCGGGCCAGTTCGACGACGACGATCAGGAGGCCCTCGCGCGGGACGTCCTCGATTCGTTGGGATACGACTGGAATCGCGGCCGTCTCGATACCGCACCGCACCCGTTCTCGTCCGGGACGCAGTTCGACGCGCGCGTGACGACCCGGTTCGACGAGGCGGACCTGCTGGGATCGATCACCTCGACGATCCACGAATTCGGTCACGCGAACTACACGCTCGGACTCCCCGACGACGGGTACGGCACGCCGCTCGGCGAGGCGCGCGACCTCTCCGTCCACGAGTCCCAGTCCCGGCTCTGGGAGAACCACGTCGGCCGTTCACGCCCCTTCTGGAAACACTTCCTGCCGATCGCCCGCGAGCGGTTCCCGGAACTCGAGGACGTCACCCCCGAGGAAGCCTACGAGGCCGCGAACCAGGTCTACGACGACAATCTCATCCGCGTCGAGGCGGACGAACTCACCTACCACCTCCACATCGTGATCCGCTTCGAGATCGAACGCGACCTCATCAGGGGCGACCTCGAGGTCTCCGACGTTCCCGACGTCTGGAACGACAAGTACGAGGACTACCTCGGCGTCCGCCCGGAGACCGACGCGGAGGGCTGCTTGCAGGACATCCACTGGTCCCACGGTGACTTCGGCTACTTCTCGACGTACTCGCTGGGCTCGGTGCTCGCCGCCCAACTGTACGCCACCGCCGCGGAGAACTGCGGTTCGTTCGACGACGACATCCGCGAGGGCGAGTTCGACGAACTCAACGGCTGGCTCCGCGAGAACGTCCACCAGCACGGCAAACGCTACGTCACGCAAGACTTGATCGAGCGAGCCACCGACGAGGAACTCACCGCGGACTACTTCCTCGAGTACGTCACCGAAAAGTACGGCGACCTGTACGACCTCGAGGGCTACTGACTCTCTCGCGTTCTCGCCCGCTCGTCTCTCGACCCGTTTCTCGCGTCGAGGGATCCTCACGGCCGGCCGATCCCGCAGTCGTTCGATGAGTACCACCGATGTCGGAGTCGCTCGAGCGTGGGACACCGGTCGACGTTCGCGCGGTGACGAGAATCGTCGTCTCACCGAGCGGGGACGAGGACCGACGTCTCACCGTTCAGACGCCCAGAAACCGCCCGAATGGGAGCGATTTGCGGGACCGTCGGTTTCGTGCCCGCCCGGTACAAAAGCGGGGTGACACTGCCGGGTGCGGACTCACCCGTCCCAGGCCCCCTCCAACGAGTATGCGAGTATCCATTCCACGAGTGCCGGGCGTGTATTTCGATACGGACGGCGAGTCGACGGCCAAGACCGTCGCACTGACTGCCGCCGGTCGACGAGCGCCGAAGCCCCACGGCTACGCCATCCAGTTTCTCCCGTACCTCTGGTCGTTCGACGTGGACCTCCGCGAGGTGCCGACCGATCACCCGATCCAGTACCTTCACCCGGAAGGTGCACGGAGTCTGGGCGACCTCTCACCGAGACGCGGCGTCAGAGAAGCCGGCACCGAACTCGAGTCAGTCCTGCGGTTCGTCTGGTCGGTCAACGAGGAAGTCGAGTCTGCGACCGGCGACCTGCTCGGCACGTCGTCCGAAGACGACGGCGTCACGATCGAGGTCCAGGAGGGGCGCGTCGGCGTCGACGGGTCGGCCCTCGAGACCGACGAGTTCGACATCGACGAGTCCGAAACTAACGGTTTCGACACCACTTCCGAACGTTAACTCTTCTCGCGGCGACGTCGAATCAGCGTTCCGACAGCGGGTCGCCGCTGACGCGGAAACCGATCCGACACGACGGCTTCGGAGTCGCACCGCCGCTCGGTCGACACACAGGGAGTCATCGCCTCCCGTGTGGGTCCCGCTGGAGAACGCCCGCATCGGACGCGAGCGCCATCCGAGAGCGGCCCGACTCTCGGCGATTTCCGCGCGAGTAATTCTCCGACCGTCACTTCGAGGACACGAGATACCCGCCGATCCCGAACGAGACGACCGCGAGCAGCGAGGCCCCGAGACGGACCAGCTGTGGCGTCGATCCGAGCGGGGGTGGTCCTCTCGAAACCTTCATGATGTCGTAGCGCATCACCGTTTTGCGGTGCTTTTCGGCCCCGTCCTCTCGTGTGCGACGCTCCCGATCGAACGGCTCGTCTGCCGTCGGAAGGGTGGCGTTCTCGGGACGTTCGATCGCGACGTAACCGGGCCTCGTGTCCGGATCCTCCCTTCGAGCTTGCGACCGCTCCGCACCGGTCCTGTAGTCGAATTCGGGCGCTCCTTTTCCCGGCGAGACGCGGTACGTCCCTCCGTTTTCGAGCGTCTGGACGTACAGCTCTTGCCCTCGATCGGAGAGGTTCTCGTACGGGACGATCCTCACGCCCTGTTCCTCGAGTGTGTCTCGGCCGTCGAAGGTGATCGCCGTCGTGTCGTGCGTGAGCACCGCCTGGACGGGGGCCAGCGCAGGCACTGTGAACAGGACGACCGCGAGAGCGACGAGTGCCGTCCCGACCGTGGTGCGTCGATCCATCGGACTCATTCCAGATCAGCTCGATTGAACGCCCAGTACCCGACGAGCAGCGGAACCACGAGCCAGAACGCGAGAATCACCAGGGAGAACTCGTCGGTCAGATACAGCGGTAGATCGGGATCGACGTGTCCTGCTCCCGGGCCTGCACCTCCGACGGTGTCTGCTCCCGTGGCTGCGCCTCGGTCCGCGTTCGCGAAGCTATCGCGGAACAACCGCTGTTCTAGGCCGTCGGGTACGACGAGGTTTATCGATTTCCGGTACGCCAGGAACGGGCTCGTGTACTGGACCGCGTTGTAGAGATCGGGATTCGGGTCCATCCCGAGTACGGCCGTGTGGACTCCTCGAGCCAGGCTTTTGACCCCGATCAAGGGGAAGACGTAGAGGATAACGAGGACGAAGTACGACGTCAGCGAACTGCCGATCGCACGGCTCCGCGTCGCCGCCGCGGCCGACACCGCGACGGCGATGCTCACGAACACCGATCCGTAGACGATCGTCAGCAAGAGCGTCCCGAGAATAACGCCAGCAGGGAACACACCGTGTTTGGTCAGCGAGATGCTGACCGCAGCGATGTACACGAAGACGACGCCCGCCGCGACGATTCCGAGTCGGCTCAGGAGTTTTCCGACGAAGACGTCCCGACGGGTGTTCGGCGTGGACAGCAGGAACTTGATCCCGCCGCCTTCGCGTTCTCCGGCGATAGCCATGTACGTCACAGCCAGCGCGATGAGCGGCAGCAGTACCGAAAGCAGCTGCGTCAACATCCGGAACTGGTTCTGAACGGTCTCGGTCGCACTCAGTCGGTAGCCTCGAGCCGTGAATCCGAGGAGGACCGCGATCAGACCGAGGAGGACGGCGGCGGCCCAGAGCGTCTTGGACCGTCGCGCTCCTTTGAAGTCCTTCTTCGTGACGGCGAGTACGCTCATGCGGAGACCTCTCGAGACGCGCTCTCAGATTCGTCCGCGTTCCGTCCGTCGCGTCCGCCGCTCGTATACCGGTTGAACAGTTCCTCGAGCGACGTCTCGTCGACGGAGATGTCGAGGACGTCGGCCCGATCGTCGACCAGCCTGACCACGTCGGCTTTGACGGACGAATCGGTGCAGTACGCGGTTAGGGTCGTCCCATCGACGATCACCTCTGCGACGCCGTCTAACGCCTCGACGTCGGCTGCCGTCGGCCGGTTCGCGCATTCGAGTTCGATGCCCGAACGGCCACCCGCCTTCGTCCGAAGCCCCTCGAGCGTGTCCATCGCGACGAGTTCGCCGTCGTTCATGACGCCGACTCGATCGCAGACGGCCTCGACCTCCGAGAGGAGGTGACTCGAAAAGAACACGGTCGTTCCGTCGTCAGCTCGATCGCGGATGATCGAACGCATCCGCTGGATACCGTTGGGGTCGAGACCCGCCGATGGTTCGTCGAGAATGAGGAGTTCGGGGTCGTCGACCAGGGCCATCCCGAAGGCGAGGCGCTGTTGCATTCCCGTGGAATAGCTGGCGGCCGTTCGGTCTGCGTCGCCCCGGATGCCGACGGTCTCGAGTATCTCCTCCGGATCGTCGTCGGCCGCTCTGGTCTCGATCGTCCACTCGACGTATTCTCGTCCGGTCAGGTACTCGTCGAACTCGTATCCTTCCGGTAGCACGCCGATACGCTCCCGGATCGCGGCGATTTCCGTCTGCGCGTCCATCCCGAGGACCCGTGCTGACCCGTCGGTCGGTCTGATGAAGTCGAGCAGCATATTGATCGTCGTCGACTTTCCCGCCCCGTTGGGACCGAGAAACCCGAATATCTCGCCGGTTTCGACGGTCAAGTCCAGCCCCTCGACTGCGACCGTGTCGTCACCGAATCGCTTCGTCAATCCGTTCGTCTGAATGGAGGGCATCTGTCCTTTCTGACGTTACCAATGGGGCGTATAATAGATTCTGGTTCTCTGACACAACGCCGAGGAGAGGTGTTCGGAGCCGGAAACTGCGCCACGACGTGCTCGAGTCGACGCCGATAGTTGGCAAAACTCTGTACACTGGGAACGAAACCCGACCCCGACAGTGGCTGCGCTGTATCATGCCACTCGAGATGGTCTCTCCCTTCGAGCCGTACCGTCACCACGCCTTCCGGGGCATCGCCGTGCTGTACCTGAGCGATCCTGTCAGTGACTCACCGCACATATCGTTCCTGATCAAAGATGGCATTTATCCGTCTCGAGCGAGTCCATCCGATGGTGGGTCACCAGTTCTATGCACACTGACTGGGACAGCATCGCCTGGGAAACGCAGACGGTACCGGAAGAAAACGAGGTCCGAGTCCGCGTCGAAGGACGAATACGCGACCTGGACGATCGAATGTTCCAAAAACTTCAGGAACGACAGGTCAACGTAAGCAAAGTTACGCTCGCCCCCGAGGCGGACCCGGCCGACGAGTGACTTTGCCGCCGAAGAGTGCTATGGATCGTTCCGGCGGACGGACCCGCCAGGGGCGAATTGATCGATGCCGTCCGCTTTTTTCAGAGGCCCGCGTTCGCGAGGGTCGATCGTCGACTCATGTCGACTCGTGTCCGCTGCTCCGATCCGGAGACGACCGGGTTCGAGTCGACCCAGTCGGGGAGCAAAACGGGTAGCATAACTCGCTGGCTCCGCTGGATCAACTCGAGAACCGATATCCGATGACACTTCGCGCGTTCCGGATCGCCTACGACGGCACGGATTACTACGGCTATCAGCGCCAGCCCGACGTCTCCACCGTCGAGGACGCCATCTTCGACGCCCTCCGTGCGCTCGAAGTCCTGGACTCGAGCGCGGACAAGCCCGACGGATATGCCGCGGCGGGGCGCACCGACGCGGGCGTCTCCGCGCTCGCACAGACCATCGCACTCGAGTCCCCCGACTGGCTCACGCCGCGGGCGCTGAACGCCGAACTTCCCGCCGACGTTCGGGCCTGGGCGGCCGCCGACGCACCCGACGAATTCCACGCGACCCACCACGCGATACGTCGGGAGTACACCTATCACCTCTACGCGCCGGTCGATGCGCCGTCCGACGCGCTGTCGGGGTCCGAAACGGTTCCGACCCCGCTGGAGGACGATCGATTCCGGACCGCCTGCGAGGCGCTGTCGGGGTCCCACGATTTCCACAATCTGACGCCGGACGATCACAACACCGAGCGCTCGCCGTCGATGGCGGCGAGCCGCGACGGCGACTACCTCGTCGTCACCGTCAGCGCCTCCGGCTTCGCCCGAGAACTCGTCCGTCGGCTCCTCTCGCTGGCTCGCGATATCGCCACCGGCGAGGAGCCACTCGAGAAGATAGACCGCGTTTTCGCATCCGAGCCGATCCCCGGCCACGAGGGGATCGAACCCGCCCCGCCGGAGCCGCTCGTGCTGACCGACGTGGTCTATCCGGACCTCGAGTTCGAAATCGACGACGCGGCAGCCGCCAGCGCTCGCGCCGTGTTCGAGCGCCGCCGGATCGACCGGCGAACCGGCGCGCGCGTGGCCGGGCAGGTCGCGGACGGCATGCGGTGAGGCGGGCGCGATACGGTGTGGCGACGGCAGACGGTGCGACGAACCGCTCGAGTAGACCCCATCGATTCCGTACTTGGACCCGTCGACGCAACTCGAGGACGGCACGGACCGACGACTCGATGACGGAAACGCGACCAGGAAAGCCGACGGCGGCAACACGGCGGGGAGGGCCGCGAAAGCGGAATGCAACGTCAGTGAGGCGGCGATGGCGACGCGGGGACGGCGAGACACCCACCTGCGCGTGAAACTGGACACGGCGGCCCTCACTTTCGTAAGGCGCGGTCGCGGCCCACCTTCGAACGAGCCGTTCCGCGTGACGATCCCGGTTGCCGATCGTCTGCAGGCCATACTTGTATGGAGGCTGATACTCGAGCCCGATGGACGGTGCCCTTCTCAGGTTCGCGGCCACGCGGGTCCCGAAAAATCGCTTCCTGCGGCCCGAGTGGCGCACCCGCTCGCTATCAGTCGCCGGTCAGGTTCGGCAAGCTTTACCTCATGCATTTCTAACCAACTTCTATGAGTTCCGTTCCTGACCGCTCCGAGGTAGACGATGAGTATACCTGGAACCTCGAGAGCATCTACGCGACGGACGACGACTGGGAGTCCGCCTACGAGTCCGTCGCCGAGCGCGTCGACGAACTCGAGGCCTACGAGGGGCAGGTCATCGACGACGCCGAGACCCTCCTCGCCGTCCTCGAGTTGCGCGACGAGATCATGCGCGAAGTGTCGACGGTCGTCGCCTACGCCCGGATGCGTCGTGACGAGGACACGACGGACCAACACTATCAGGGGCTGACCGCCCGCGCCCAGTCGCTCGCGGCCGAAGCCCAGTCTTCGGCCTCTTTCATCGATCCCGAAATACAGGAACTGGACCGCGAGGAGTTCGATTCGATGGTCGACGCGAAACCCGCCCTCGAGACGTACGACCACTACGTGGACGACGTCCTCCGGATGAAACCGCACACTCGCTCGGCGGAAGTCGAGGCGTTGCTCGCCGACCTGAGCGAAGTGACGGGTGCGACGGGTGAGGTGTACAACATGCTCTCGAACGCCGACATGGAGTTCCCGACCGCCGAGGACTCCGAGGGCGAAGCCGTCGAGATCACTCAGAGCAACTTCACGAACCTGCTCAAACGGCCCGACCGCGACTTCCGCGAGCGCGTTTACGAAGCGTACTTCGACGAGTGGGAATCGGTCCGCAACACCGTCGCCTCCGCCTACAAGAACAGCGTCAAAGCCGACGTGAAAACCGCTCGAGCGCGAAACTACGATACCGCTCGCGAAGCCGCCCTCGATGGCCCGAACGTCCCGGTCGAGGTCTACGACACCCTCGTCGACACGGTCCACGACAATCTCGGGAAACTTCACCGCCACGCAACACTGAAGCAACGAGCGTTAGACGTCGACGAACTTCGGATGTGGGATCTCTACATGCCATTGACCGGGGACGAAGGTCCCGACCTCGAGTACGAGCAGGCGACCGAGTACGTCGTCGACGCGCTCGCACCGTTGGGCGACGAGTACCAGTCTCGCGTCGCCGACGGGCTCGACTCTCAGTGGGTCGACGTCTTCGAGAACGTGGGGAAGCAATCCGGCGCCTACTCGGGCGGCACGTACGACACCCAGCCGTTCATCTTGCTCAATTATCAACACGACATCGCCTCGATGTACACGCTGGCCCACGAACTCGGCCACTCGATGCACTCCGAACTCACCAAGGAAGAACAGCCGTTCATCTACTCGAGCTACGAAATATTCGTCGCGGAGGTCGCAAGCACGGTCAACGAGGCCCTGCTCACGAACCACTTGCTCGAAACCGTCGACGATCCAGAGTTCCGAAAACACGTCCTCAACGAATTCTTGGAGCGCGTCCGTTCGACGCTGTACCGACAGACGCTCTTCGCCGAGTTCGAACACGAAACCCACCGACTCGAAGAGGACGGCGAACCGCTGACCGCCGACCGATTGGACGACGTGTACCGCGGCCTCAAAGAGGAGTATTACGAACCCGCCGTCGTCGACGACCGTATCTCCCGCGAGTGGATGCGGATCCCTCACTTTTACCGGGCGTTTTACGTCTACCAGTACGCGACCGGTATTTCCGCGGCACTGGCGATCGTCGACGACGTTCTCGAGCGCGGCCGACCGGCCGCGGACGACTACCTCGACTTCCTCCAGCGGGGGTCCAGGGAGTACCCGCTCGAACTCCTTCGGATCGCCGGCGTCGATATGAGTTCCTCGGAGCCGATCGACCGCGCGCTCGAAACCTACGGCGATCGTCTCGACGAATTCGAGTCGTTGCTCGACTGACCGGGCGGCCACAGTCCACCGGTTCTCCGATTTTCGTCGGACAGATCCGCGATCCGACGAGGCGGTCCCGACCACCGCTTCGATGCGGATACGTTGGACGAGTTCCCCACGGCTGTCGCCTTGCACCGTCCGGGAGTGGGTTGATACCACATGACGGAATTTGCGCCGGGACCCAAAGGCACATTTACTGTCGATATCTTATCGGCGTATATCAGGATGTCTCGAAGCCCGTCTATTCCCGACCGACCTCACCGCGATATCGACCCCGACCTTCCCGACGACGAGCGGCTCGAGGCGCTTCGCGGGCACTACGAGGACCTCGTCGACGTCAACGAACAGCTGACCGCTCAGCTCGACGACGCAGAGGACCGCCGGAAGCGCCTTCGGGAGAACGTCGATCGTGTCGAACGCGAAAACGAGACGCTGAAGAGTTCGTCGCTGTACATCGCCACCGTCGAAGACGTCCTCGACGATGACGAGGTCATCGTCAAACAACACGGCAACAACCAGGAGGTCCTCACCGAGGTTTCCGCCCGGATGGTCGACCGCGTCGAACCCGGCGACCGCGTCGCCGTCAACGATTCCTTCGCTATCCAGACGATACTGAACGCGGAGACCGACGCGCGCGCGCAGTCGATGGAGATCACCGAGAAGCCGGAAGTGACGTACGCGGACATCGGCGGCATCGACGAGCAGGTCAGGGAAGTCCGCGAGGCCGTCGAGCAACCGCTCGCCGAGCCCGAACTGTTCGACGAAGTCGGGATCGATCCGCCGAGCGGCGTTTTGCTCTACGGCCCGCCGGGAACGGGCAAGACGATGCTCGCGAAGGCCGTCGCCAACGAGACGGACGCGACGTTCATCAAGATGGCCGGC
This sequence comes from Natrinema caseinilyticum, assembly GCF_024227435.1. Lineage (GTDB taxonomy): Archaea > Halobacteriota > Halobacteria > Halobacteriales > Natrialbaceae > Natrinema > Natrinema caseinilyticum. The sequence goes on along the minus strand of NZ_CP100445.1, from coordinate 2,006,372 downwards.
TCCGAACTCGTCCGCAAATTCATCGGCGAGGGGTCCCGCCTGGTCCGCGACCTCTTCGAAATGGCCCGCGAACGCGAACCCGCCATCATCTTCATCGACGAGATCGACGCCATCGCCACTCGCCGAACCGAGTCGAAGACCTCCGGTGATGCCGAGGTCCAGCGGACGATGATGCAACTGCTCTCCGAGATGGACGGCTTCGAGGCCCGCGGCGAGATTCGCATCATCGCCGCGACGAACCGCTTCGACATGCTCGACCGCGCGATCCTCCGTCCCGGCCGGTTCGACCGCCTCATCGAAGTCCCCGAACCCGACCGCGACGGCCGCGAACAGATTCTGGAGATCCACACCCGCGGAATGAGCGTCTCCGGGGACGTCGACTTTGCCGACCTCGCGGACGATACCGACGGCTACTCCGGCGCGGACATCGAGAGCCTCGCCACCGAAGCCGGCATGTTCGCCATCCGCAACGACCGCGAGACGGTCACGCATACCGATTTCGCCGAGGCCTTGGAGAAGATCGAAAACGACGACTCGAGCGACGTGATTTCGTCGGCGGGATACTTCTATCAATAGCAGCCGTTCGTTCCCGCTGTGTGGACTCGTTTTCTACCACTCGACGACCTCCCGACACGTCTTCGGGTTCCGATCCTGGCCGTTCAGCGATCACCGTTGCGATATTCCGACACGAGCGCGGATCGCAACGCCTTACGCCGCCCGCCCCCGAATGCCAGTATGAGCACGATTCGCGTCGTCTGGGGGGCCGCGTCGGGCCCCACGGCGATGGCCTCCTACGACGCCGCGCTCGCCGAAGCCGGCGTCGAGAACTACAACCTCGTCTCCGTCTCCTCCGTGATCCCAGCCGGTGTCTCCGTCGAGGCCGTCGGGACCGCACCGGACCTCGGTCCCGCCGGTGAACGACTGACGGTCGTCGAAGCGCGAGCGACCACCGCCGGGCCGGGACGGGTGAGCGCCGCGCTCGCCTGGTCCCAGTCCGTCGACGACGGGCCGGGATTGTTCTACGAGACCGCCGGCGAGATGGACCGCGCTGACGTCGAACGACGAGTTCGAGAGGGTCTGTCCGCGGGCCAGGAACTTCGCGAGTGGCGCTTCGCGGACCCGCAGGTCGCCGTCGAGAGTCAGCAGGCCGATTCGGGTCGATACACGACGGCAGTCGTCCTGGCAGTTTACGGCGACAGCGAGCCGATTCTCTAGATTGTCCGAAGGCGAACCCTTTTCACCCGGCGGCCCGTTGCTACTGGCACACACTTCTCATGAACGGAAATACGCCGTACGCAGGTCTGCCGGGCGAGACTGGGGCTGGACAGCGTGCCGCGGCGGACGTTCCTGACCTCTCGAGGGCGCAGAAACGACTGCTTCACCGTGACGTCTCGCGGATCGCCGCCCGAACGCGCGAGTTTCTCCCGAACGAGTACATCGTCGATTCCGACGTCTCGACGAGCCTGACTGGCCCACAGGTCACCGTTGCGGTCCGTCCCCCGGTCGGCCACCCGGTCAGCGCCGGCTTCACGCCTGACCTGGAGGACGCGGCCACGGAGGAGGTCATCACCGCCGACGAACGCGACGAAGTCGCCCGGGGGCTCGCCGCGAGTGCCGCGCTACAGGTGAAACAGGCCGTCAGCGACAACGTCCGGCCGACCGGAAAATAACCCCCCGCGATTTCTTATCGGGTTCGCGAGTGCGCGATTCGAGTCAGTAGAGCAACTGCTCGAGTTGGTGTCGGCGACGTTCGAGGTCGATTGCCGGTTCGACCGAAGGATCGTCGCCGAGGCGATCGAGAACGAGCAACGGGTCCGCTCCGAGGCGCTCGACCTCTCTGAGGAGCAACTCGATTGCGGTCCGATTCGTCGCCAGCGACGAACACAGGCCGATCGCGAGCGCCAGCGGAACCGCACGCTCGGGTCGCCTCGGAAACGCGTCGCTGACCCGCGTAAAGTCGGGATTTTCGGCCGCGGCCCCGTCCTCGCCCGGGAACACGTCCGGCGCATCGTCTCCAGTCGCGGTCGAGTCCGAACGCGGGGCCGGCTCGAGGCTCAGACAGCGCGGACAGAAGGTTACCGTTGGGGCCTCCGACGGCGCGTACTCGCGGTACTCGTCGGGAACCGAAAGGAGAATACTCGACGCGCCGCACTCGGAACAGGCCATGATCGGACTCGGGTGTGAACGATTCGGTGATCGTCGATGGTCGGCGGTCGTGATCGACCGGATCAGTCGTCGTCTGCAGCCGCTTGTTCCAGTTCCGTCTCGTCTTCGTCTTCGGGCTCCGTTTCTGGCGCGGATTCCCGTTCTTCACGCTCTTCGGCTTCCTTCTTCTCCTTGATCTTCTTCAGGCGGAACGTCTCCTCGCGCTCCTGTTCTTCGAGCTTCTGTTCGATGTACTCCTGGTTCTCGTACAGTTCCGGGAGGAGTTTGAACTCGAGGGCGTTGACCCGCCGTTTGGTCGTCTCGATCTCGCGGAGCATCTTCTTCATTGCCGTCTCCACCTCGGCGGCGAGGATGATGCTCTGGAGTAAGTCCTCGTATGCTTCCGCGGCTTCGTCGATGCGGGCGGAGGTGCCCATGATCCCGTAGCCGCGCTGATCGAGGCTCTTGGTGACCCGCGAGGATTCGATCTGCGGGACGACGACGCCCATGATGTTCTTCGATTCGGTCGTGATTTCCGGGTGTTCTTCCAGCGCCGCCGCGGCACCGCGAACGGCGACGTCGCCCTCCATCGCCCGTGCCATGTTGATCTTCTGCTGGGCCGACTCGTAGTCCTCCGCGAGGTTGCCGCGGACGTCCTGGGCCTTGTCCAGGATGTCCATGAACTCCATGATCAGCCCGTCGCGTTTCTTCTCGAGCGTGCCGTGTCCCCGCTCGGAGAGCTCGATGCGATCCTCGATCGCCATCAAGTTCTTGCGGGTGGGCTTGACGTCGTTGGCCATCTTGTGGGGGGATTGCGGCCGCAGTCGGATAACTGTTTACAGTTTTCGTCGACCAGGCTCGCCTGCGGTCCGATACCGGGAGTGAAGGCGGTGTGACTCTACTCCGAGCGAGCGCAGTGGATGCTGACTCGAGTCCGCAAGCGGACCGATCGGGGATAGTGAGTCGCAACCGAATCGGTTACGTCGCGTGTCCCTGGGATTCGGTCGCGGCGGTCGTCGGATTGATCACGTTGTTGTAGCGGGGATTAATTTGATTGTTTGAAATCCAACACGTTCGCGACCTTCCGTGGATAAAGGCGGTTGCCGTCGCAGCCATTCCCTTCGCGTCAATATTCTGCTTACCGTCCGATCGATACTATACGGAGACCGGATGCCGTTCCCAGCGGTTATTTAGGGCAAGACCTCGACTCTCGAGCGTCGAGACGGGCCTCGAGGGCCTTCACTTCAAAATACGAACTGGCGGCGAAGATGAGCGCACCTGCGGCGAGTATCGTCGTATACGACGCTGAGACGACCGGATAAACGCCGTCAGCGGCTACAATACCCCCGGAGGTCGTGAACAGGGCGAGCAGTTGCGTGCCGGTTCCGATTCGCGATAGATATCTCGCTAGTACCTCCGAATCAGTATCCGTGGTTCTTGAATTCATAGTTTGGGTCCGTTGTTATTACTTCATCCAGTCACTAGCAACAACCCTCACTATCTGGTTCCAGGTAGTACATTTCACTCTTGGCATATGCTATCATTTCTGATCGAACGGGGCCTCCGTAACCGTCACGGAGAACCGATCGAGCGTACGAGATCGCAGTATCGAATGGGTTCCGGCCATCGCTTCCCGCCTCGACCGATCCGTCTCCGGATTCTCCAACGAAACAGTGTGGTCCGGATCCTGCCAGAACCGACCACCATTCGGCGGTACTTGGATGGGACGGTCGAATCCTTCGGAACCGTTCGCCTCTCGTCTCCACTCGAACGCGGGTGCAACAGGGTGTTTTGCGTGCGTTATCCCTGGCCGACCATTCGCTCTTCGTCCTCCCACTCCTCCTTTCGGAGTTCGTACTTCTGGACCTTCCCCGTCGCGGTCGTCGGCAGTTCCTCGACGAACTCGATCCTGTGGACGACCTTGTAGCCCGCTAACTTTTCGCGCGTGAACGCCTCGAGGTCGCCCTCGGTCACCCCCGGATCGTCGGGGTCGCCGGACCCGGGGACGACGAACGCTTTCGGCGTCTCGCCCCACTCGTCGCTCGGGGCCGGAATCACCGCGACGTCCGCCACGTCCGGGTGGTCGAACAGCGCGTCCTCGAGTTCGATGCTCGAGATGTTCTCGCCGCCCGAGATGATGATGTCTTTCTTGCGGTCCTGAATGGCGATCAAGCCGTTCTCGTCGATCGTCGCGAGGTCGCCCGTGTGGTAGTAGCCCTCGACGCGGTCGGTAAAGGCCTCCTCGGTCGCGTCGGGCTTCTCCCAGTATTTCTCCATGATCTGGTTGCCTCGGACGACGACTTCGCCGAGGGTCTCGTCGTCACGCGGGACGTCGGTTCCGTCCTCGTCGACGACCCGGATCTCGGTGCCGAGGAAGGACAGCCCCTGCCGTTTCTTGATCCGAAACCGGTCGTCGCTGTCGTCGTCGAACCGTCGCCGCGCGTCGGAGGTCGTGATCAGCGGCCCCGTTTCGGTCGCGCCGTAGACGTGTTTCAGGTACCAGCCGAACTCGTCTTCGACGGTTCTGATCGTGGCTTCCGGCGGCGCGCTGCCGGCGGTCGCCAGTCGAACGTCCGCGTCGCCGGTCGTCTCGGGTTCGTTCGTTTCGTAATATTCGACCAACATGTTCAGCACCGTCGGGGCACCGCACATGTACGAGACGTCCTCCGACCGCACCGCTTCGAAGATGTCCCCGGCATCCACGCCGCGCGTGCAGACGTGTTTCGCGCCGATTCCGGTCACCGCGAAGATGTGGCCCCAGCCGTTCGCGTGGAACATCGGCAACGTCCACAGGTAGACGTCGTCGTCGGTCAACTCCTGGTGGGCGACCAGCAGGTAGGCGTGGATCGTCTCGCAGCGGTGGGTGCGACAGACGCCCTTCGGATCGCCCGTCGTCCCCGAGGTGTAGTTGATCGTGATGATTTCGTCCTCGCTCATCGCCGGCCGGTCGTACTCCGTTCCCGCGTCCTCGAGAACCTCGTCGAAACGTTCCCAGTCACCCTCCAGGGCGCTCGAGTCGTTCGTGATGAACGTCTCCGTCGGCACCTCGTCGCGAATCTCCTCGATCCGGTCGGCGTACTCGTGATCCGCGTAAATCGCGTCGACGCCCGCGTCCGAGAGGATGTACTCGAAATCGTTCGGTGTCAAGCGATAGTTCAGCGGCGTGTGAATCGCGCCCAGTTGCATGATCCCGTAGGCCGCCTCGAGGTGGTAGTGCGTGTTCGGGTCGAGGACAGCGACTCGGTCGCCTTTTTCGATGCCGCGTTGCTCGAGCGCCGCCGAGAACCGGTCGGCGCGCTCGCCGAGTTCGTCGTACGTGAATCGTTCTCCCGTGGTGGCGACGACCGCCTCGTCGTCGCCGTAGTGGGTCCGCGCCCGGTCTAAGAACTCCGGTACGAGTAGTGGTTTGTGCATGCATGCCATTCTTTGCGGGCAGTACATACGATAGTTTTCATCTGTCACACGTGGAGAACGATCACGGAAGGGAATGTTTTGGAGTGAGCAGAGTTACAGGAGTCGTTGAAGTCAGTGCACACCCTGCTCGCGCATTCGCGGCGGGCGAGTCGTTGCTGGCCGCTTCATTGCTAACGGTGAGTGAATCGTTTCAACAACTACTATTGTATGTCAACAGACTCGGAGTCAAGTCGTTCGAAAATCGAAGATTCTCGATGACAGCAAGAGCTTCGGTCTCGCCCGCTCACTGAAATATCCAATTTACGGACGATCCCGAGGCATCCGCGTTACAATTCTGTGAACCGTCACACGATCTTTAAGCACCGAGAGAATCCCGCTGTTAACGGCGGGCGAGGATGTCACTACGAAGAGATGAAAGTGAGAATTCCAGCATCGATGCTGAGCATCGTCTTGCGGTGTACGATGCAGTAGATGATGGTTCATCCTCCGACAGGCTTTCAACACAGTCCACTGAATCCGATCTTACGAAGAGGGTCGTTACTCCTGAGAAAGAAATCCGAGAAACGATGGAATCAGTGGAAAATCGGAGAGGTTCGGGCCAGGTGACTATCCAAGGAGTTGGTAATGGTCCTCGTGACGAGTGCAAGTGGGCAGTTCCTCTCATCTGTCAAAACGTTTGTGGTGCAGCAGGTGGGTTCGCCTGCGGTTTCTTCGGTATTATTAGTGGCGGCATAGGAGGTGTCGGGTGCCTCACCATCGTGAACGTAACCTGCGCATTTGCATCAACGTACGGCTGCACTGGATCGCTCGCTGATAGTGTGTGTGAAGAGGAAGTAAATCTCTGCTGAAATATAACACTAACGCATTTATTTGAGGCCAAATCTAACATGAGTAAATAGTGTAATGTTTGAATGATTCCTGAACAAAGCGATCGCCATACCGCGAAACGGTTGCACATATTTAGCGCCGTTCAATTATTTTCCAAAGGCATGTTACTTGGACTCGGGGCACCCATCTTTGTAACTGGTCTTTTGACTATTCTGTTTCCAATGGAGCGGGTTGCAGTTTTGCTTGATTTATCGTTCGTTCTCGTCTTCATCGGCCCGATATACGGAATCGCTCGGTACCTCTGTTTCAAATACGAAGATCGGAGCCACTCTCTCGTCATCAATTCCGGTGTTCTCGCCAGAACGACACGAGAAATACCGTATACGCGCGTGCAGAATATTCACGTTCAACGGGGAGCGGTATCCCGTCTTCTCGGAGTTGCAACTGTCATGATTGAGACGGCGGGCGAGACCACGTCAGAAGTCGTCCTCGGATGTATCTCCATCGGAGAGGCGGAACGACTACAGCAGACTATTCGAGACGAAGCCACCGAGAGTGACGGGGCAAGTCAGTCACCAACACATCTATTTTCACTCAATCGATCAGAGTTTCTTATCCTCTGCCTGACGTCATTTTTACCAGGGGACGGTCTTACTTGCCACAATAAGTCTCCCGGCTATCAATGATTTATTCGGACCGGAACTTCTTCAACTCGCACAACCCCTCGGCGGGCCGGATCAACTTGCTCTCGATGCAATCAATCCTGAAGGTGTCTTCGCACTGACTCCCGTCTGGGGACCGCTTGCTTTCATCGGGCTCTGGGCATGTAGCGCCGTTCTCACCGGCTTACAATATTACGGCCACGCTCTCGGACGACTGAACGATTCACTCGTCTATAGACGCGGGATGATAAGCACCCGAAGCGGAACGGTTCCATACGAAAAAATACAAACACTCCGAATTTCGGAGTCTGTCCCCGTTAGGTTCCTTGGAATGGCGAAGCTATCAGTAGAAACTGCTGGTGCCGGGGGAACCGACAATGCTGAGCGTCACGGTCGCGAATTAATTATTCCCCTCGCTCACGGGTCACGGGTGTGGCGTTTTGCACACGGTCTATTCGAATTTGAAGACCCAGCGTTCGAACGCCCCCCAAAGCGTGCTTGAACGAGGTACGCTATGCAATACACGATTTCTATCGGCATCGTTTTCGTAGTCGCTATAGCCGCAACAGTCACGACAGGTTTCCACTATTGGTACGGGCCGTTACTATTGCTTCCGCTGGCCCCTGTCGCTGCACACGTTAAATGGGCTAATCTTGGATACCATATTGGTGACCACTGTTTCGTGGTTCGAAGCGGGTTTTGGAACCGCACTACTCGAATCGTTCCCTATTTTCGTTTCCAGTCCGGGTCGGTCAAACAAACAGTGTTTCAAAGGCGATGGAAATTGGCAAGTTTTATTTTCGATACAGCAAGCGCGACGGCGGTATTCGATCGGTCACCGACTGTGATCGATGTACATCCACATGATGCACGATGTATTCACAACGAGTGTCGGTCTTCCTTACAGGACCGACTGTCGAATCCACAGCGTCAACGGTACGGTCTGAAAGAACGAGTAGAGAGATAAGGTACCGAGAGACCAAGGACCACAGTTTGATCAATCAGACAAGATTGACGTAATAATTGTTGGAATGATAACCCCGACACCGATTAGCAGAGCATATAATGCTTTGCTATTGATCTCTGTAGATTGACCCCAGAAAAATAATGCAATCGCGATAATGATGAATGCAATCGTAATGCCAATCTGTATCCTCTCAACCATATTCACACATCCTCACCATTGGTTATAAGCATTTTGTTGCAGGAACATCTGATTTAGTTAAATGTGCGCAAGAGTACACCGGGTGTGCGTGAGCCGTTCGCCTGTGGTGGCGACGACCGCCTCGTCGTCGCCGTAGTGGATGCGCATCTAGTCGAAGAACCCGGCACGAGCTGACAGTCCACCGGGCGGTCAGCGACGGTGAGTTGGTGTAAGGCATGAACGACGAGTTCGTCGGAGCACTTCGAACGAACAGAAGGAAAATCTCGGATCCCTCGAGTCGTGTGATTACTCGGCTTCGACTTCGACGGATTCCGTCTCGTCTTCGCGGTAGTGCTCTTCGATGAGGTCCTCGTCGATCCGGTTGAGCTCCGTTTTCGGGAGCGCAGACAGCAGGTCCCAGCCGACCTCGAGCGTCTGCTCGATCGAGCGGTTGGTGTCGTAGCCCTGCTGGACGAACTCCGCTTCGAAGCGGTCGGCGAAGTCGAGGAACTTGTTGTCGCGTTCGGACAGCGCCTCGCGGCCGACGATGTTCACGAGGTCGCGCAGGTCCTCACCCTCCGCGTAGGCGGCGTACATCTGGTCGGAGACGTCGCCGTGGTCTTCGCGGGTCAGGCCCTCGCCGATCCCGTCGTCCATCAGCCGCGAGAGGCTGGGCAGGACGTTGATCGGCGGTTCGATCCCCTGACTGTTCAGGTCCCGATCCATCATGATCTGACCCTCGGTGATGTAGCCGGTCAGGTCCGGAATCGGGTGGGTGTCGTCGTCGCCGGGCATCGTCAGGATCGGAATCTGCGTGACCGACCCCTCCTTGCCCTCGATTCGACCCGCGCGCTCGTAGAGCTGCGCCAGGTCGGTGTACATGTACCCGGGGTAGCCACGACGTCCCGGAACCTCCTCGCGTGCGGCACCGATCTCGCGCAGCGCCTCACAGTAGTTGGTCATGTCCGTCAGAATGACCAGGACGTGGTAGCCCTCCTCGAAGGCCAGGTACTCGGCGGTCGTCAACGCGAGTCGCGGCGTGACCTGCCGTTCGACCGCGGGGTCGTCCGCGAGGTTCATGAAGACGACCGAGCGCTCGAGCGCGCCGGTGCGCTCGAAGTCGTCCATGAACTCGTTTGCCTCTTCGGCGGTGATTCCCATCGCGCCGAAGATGACCGCGAACTCGGAGCCTTCGCCCTCGCCTTCCTCTTCTTCCGGCACCGTCGCCTGACGGGCGATCTGGAGTGCGAGTTCGTTGTGGGGCAGTCCCGATCCGGAGAAGATCGGCAGCTTCTGGCCCCGGACCAGCGTGTTCATGCCGTCGATGGCGGAGACGCCGGTCTGGATGAACTCCTCGGGGTATTCGCGCGAGAAGGGGTTGATCGCTTCGCCGACGATGTCGCGGCGCTCGTCGGGGACGATCTCCGGGCCGCCGTCGATCGGGTTCCCGGACCCGTCCAGGACCCGTCCGAGCAGATCCTCGGTGACGGGCATCTTCATCGTCTCGCCCAGGAAGCGAACGGAGGCGTTGCGGTCGATCCCGCCCGTGCCCTCGAACACCTGGATCGAGACGATCCCCTCGCTCGATTCCAGTACCTGTCCGCGCAGGGTGTCGCCCTGTGGCGTCTCGATCTCGACGATTTCGTCGTAGCCAACGGGCTCGTCGACCTCGGCGAACACCAGCGGACCGCTGATTTCCGTGATAGTCTGGTACTCTTTCATTGTTAGTACAGTGCGCGCAGTTGCGTTTCGAGGTCGCTTTCGATCTCGTCGATGAACTCGTCCCACTCTTCGGCGGTGCCCATCCGGTTGAGCCGCGGTGCGGCGTCGACGTCCTGAATCTCCTCGACCGGCACTCCGGCCTCGAGCGCTTCGAACGCCTCGTCGTTGAACGTCTGGATGGCCTGGAGCATCCGGTAGGTCTTCTCGGGCTCACAGTAGGTGTCGACGTCGTGGAGCGCGTTCTGCTGGAGCCAGGCCTCACGCAGGTACCGCGCGACCTCGAGCGTGAGCTGCTGGTCTTCCGGCAGGGCGTCCTTGCCGACGAGTTGCACGATCTCTTGCAGTTCGTCCTCCTCGTCGAGCACGTCGACGGCCCACTGGCGAACTTCGGGCCAGTCGCTCTCGACGTTTTCCTCCCACCAGGGATCGAGCTGGTCCTTGTACAGCGAGTAGGACTCGTTCCAGTTGATCGCCGGGAAGTGCCGACGTTCCGCGAGGTCGGCGTCCAGCGCCCAGAACGTCTTGACGATGCGCAGCGTGTTCTGCGTGACGGGTTCCGAGAAGTCGCCGCCGGGCGGCGACACGGCGCCGACGACCGAGATTGAGCCCTCGCCGCCGTTGATCAGCTGGAACTTGCCGGCGCGCTCGTAGAACTCGGAGAGCGCGGCCGCCAGATACGCGGGGTAGCCCTCCTCGCCGGGCATCTCCTCGAGTCGGCTCGAGATCTCCCGCATGGCCTCGGCCCACCGCGAGGTGGAGTCGGCCATCAGCGCGACGTCGTAGCCCATGTCGCGGTAGTACTCTGCGATCGTGATTCCCGTGTAAATACAGGACTCGCGAGCGGCGACCGGCATGTTCGACGTATTGGCGATGAGACACGTTCGGGCCATCAGCGGGTTGCCGGTCTGCGGGTCGGGCAGTTCCGGGAAGTCCTCGATGACCTCGGTCATCTCGTTGCCGCGCTCGCCACAGCCGATGTAGACGACGATGTCCGCGTCGGACCACTTGGCGAGTTGCTGCTGGGTGACGGTCTTGCCCGACCCGAACGGACCGGGAATCGCCGCCGTCCCGCCTTTCGCGAGCGGGAACAGACCGTCCTGAATCCGCTGGCCGGTCACCAGGGGCTCGGTCGGCGTCTCCTTCTCACCGGCGGGCCGGGCTTCGCGGACTGGCCACTCCTGGTGCATCTGGATTTCCTCGCCGTTCGAGAGTTCGACGACGGTTTCTTCGACGGTGAACTCGCCGCTCTCGACGCTGGCCACCTCGCCGCCCTCGTAGTCCGGCGGCACCATGACCTTGTGGTCGATGGTGATCGTCTCTTCGACCGTCCCGACGACGTCGCCGGGTTCGACGGTGTCGCCCTCCTCGACCTCGGGGGAGAACTCCCACTGCTTCTCGAGGTCGATCCCGGGGGCGTCGACCCCGCGGTCGAGGAATGCCGTCCCCATCTTCTCTTCTAAGACGTCGAGCGGTCGCTGCACGCCGTCGTAGATGGAGTCCAGCATCCCGGGTCCGAGGTCGACGCTCAGCGGCTCGCCCGTGTTCTGGACGGGTTCGCCCGGGCCGACGCCGGAGGTTTCCTCGTAGACCTGAATCGTGGTCAGGTTCCCTTCGATCTCGATGACCTCGCCCATCAGTCCTTCGTCGCCGACGTAGACGACGTCGTTCATCCGGGCGTCGAGGTCCGTGGCGGTCACGACGGGACCGCTCACGCTTTCGATTACACCGTCTTCGTCGACGGATTCGATTTCTTCTGCCTGGCTCATAGTGTTACTCGCTTTCTTCTTCTTCCATCAGGTCGATACCGATCGCACGTTTGATCTGGTCGCGCAGCCCGCCGCCACCGGTCCCGCTGCCGATGGTGACGACGACCGGCTCGACGCTCGTCTCGACCTCCTGGCGAACGTTGCGCGACAGGTGCTCGAGGTCGTCGTCGTGCATGACGACGATCCCGACGCCCTCGTCTTCGAGGGCCGCCGTCGCCGCGTCGTCTAGTCGCTCTTCTTTCTCGTCGTCCGGAACGTTTTCGAACCGTCTGACTCCCGCGAGGCGGAAGCCGGTCGTAAACTCCGGGCTGCCGACGACTGCAATTTCCTGGCTCATAGGATCACCAGCTCCTCTTCGATTTCGCTCTCGTCGAGCCCGACCTCGCGTCCCCGTGCGATCGCACGGATGTTCTCGACCTCGCGCTCTTTCGCGAGGATGTACGAGAGAACGGGGGTAATGGTGGTCGGATAGATGCTCGAGAGCGTGTCCGCGTACTCGAGCAACGCAGCATCTAGTGCGTGTTCGAACTGTATAAGGCTGTCAGCATCGCGCAGCCGTTCCAGCGCTCCCGAGAGGCGGTCGCCGTAGCGTTTGTTTTCCGCGATGTGGTCGACGAGTTCGTCGTAGTGACCGACCAGCCGATTCAGCTCCGACTCGTCGAACAGGACGCCGCCCTCGATGTAGTAGGCTGCCGGGTCCAGATCGGCACCGCTTCGCGCGAGTCGCAACGCGTTTCGCGCGTTCCGGAAGTCGATCTCCGTCTGCAGGAACTCGACGTAGGTGGCTTCCGGCCCCTCCTGTGGCCGACCGAGGTCCTCGAGTAAGTTCTCGTAGAACGCGCGGTCGAGCGCGTTCTCGAGCGGGACGAGCGTCCCGACGGCTTCGTACTCTTCGTAGGCGTCCGCGAGCGGGTCCGCGAAAATCGTCCCGCCGACGACTTCGATCACGTCTTCGATCGAGTCGAGTTCGACCAGCCGGTCCAGCGTCCGATCGTCGAGTTCGCCGGCGCGGATGAGGTCCGTCCGGATCGCGTCGGCGTCCGAATCCGTGTAGATCCCGCGGATGATCGTCTTGAGATTCCAGACGTCGAATTTCCGGAGGTACCGGGCGATGAGGTCGTAGAGTCGCCCCTCCGCCCATTCGAGCAGGTCGTTGAAGTGCTTCGCGAGGTTGCGGTTCAGGGCGTACTCGATCAGGTTGACGCCCGAAAACCGCGTTCCGAGTTCGTTGATCTCGCGTTCGTACTCCGTTTCCTCCATGAACCGTGCGATCTCGCTCGGCCCCATCCGGATCAGCTTGCGGTAGTCCTCGTCCGCCAACATCGCCGCCTGTCGCGAGCGAACGCGAGCGTTCACGTATTCCGGATTCGAGGCACCTGAACTCATTGCTCGAAGAGTCGATTGCTGATCTCCCGGAGGTTGTCTTCCCACACGTCCTCGAGTACCGTGTCGAACGTGTTGTTGATGCGGACGCGGGACTGCTCGCTCTCGGCGACGACGCCGCCGAGACAGTCGTACTCGCCGGCGTACTTGTAGCCGTCGTAGTCGGCGAGGATCGAGTCGATCAGCTCCTCGTCGTCGCCGCGGCCGTAGACGCTGACGTCGTCGCCCTCGTCGAACTCGTCGGTCGCCGCCTCGAGCAGGTCACGGGTGAGCTCCTCGCGGGTGTCTCCCTCGAGGGCGGCGAGTTCGTCCTCGACCGCCTCGTGGACCTCCCCGAGGACGTCCCTGCGTGCCTCCAGGCGTTTCTGTTTCGCCTCCAGTTTCGCACTGGAGAGTCGCTGTTCGCGCAGTTGCTCGATTTCTCGCTCGACGTCGGCCTCGGCGTCAGCGACGATCTCGTCTGCGTCCTCCCGGGCGGTCGACTCGATCTCTTCGGCGCGCGCTTCGCCCTCAGCGCGGATCTCCTCCGCACGCGCGTGAGCCTCTTCTCGAATGTCCTCAACGACTGTATCCAGACTCATTGTAAGAAAGTTCGATAGGACGCTTTAGACGAAGAGCGCGACCAGTGCGAAGATCACGAGCGTCTCGGGCAGGACCGTCAGCAGAATCCCGATACCCGGCGAGATGGACTCCTCGGCGAGCGCGCCGACGACGGAGGCCCCGATCCCTCGCTCCGCATAGCCCGCGCCGATTGCCGCGAGACCGATACCGATCGCCGCCGCTGCACCCTGGTCCAGCGCCTGGAGCGGGACGGCGTTCTCTGCGACACTGTTCAGCGCGAGTCCGATCTGGGGTAGAGTTTCGATTGTCATGATTGAGTTTTCCTTTGTGGTTTTGCAACCGGACAGGTGGTACTACTCCCCAGCGTCTTCTTAAAACTTCCCAAACCAAATTGCCGATTTTGCCGTCCTAACCGTTGGTACGGGGCGTCGGAGGGTATTATCCTTTCGATTTTGATGGGAAAATATGCGGAGGGCTAGCAAGCGTAACAATAACAAGATCCGCGGGTGAGAGGCGAGTCAGTTCTTGTCGTCGGACCGAATTCCGCCGAAGGGCTCGAATACCCGTCCACCGCCTTCGTAGAACTTGTTGAAGAACTCGACGTACTCGAGACGGATTCCCTGCAGGCCGGCGCTCGTAACGCCGAGCAGGAGGACGACGATGTGGCCGAGGACGAGGATGAACACGCCCAGGATCGCCATCACGATGCCGCCGTGGAGCAAGCCGCCGAACATGACCTCGGTCACTTCGTGACCGTGGTAGGTTCCCTGCTCGAGCATCTTCTGGGGGGCGTGGCTGGTACCGAAGTGCCACTCCGCGTGTTCCCCCTCACCGACGACGTACACCCCGAAGAACAGCATGTTGACGACGAACGCCATGCCTGCCTTCGCGAGGATGACCGCCGCTATTCGGAGATACGAGAGGACGTCACCGAGGACGTTGAAGCTCTCGAGGCCGCCGATGATGACGCCGAGCACGCCGTAGTGTTTGACTTCGCCGTAGATCATCGTCACGAGCCCGATCACTGCGACCGGGAGGCCGACCATCAGGCCGGTCTCGGCGGCGAAGCCGGTGAAGCCGAGTTCGTACGCGGCCTCGGAACCGGTGCCGAACGAGGTGTACAGGAAGTCCGGCTTGACGCCTTCACCGTGGCGACTGAGGATCCAGACCCAGACGCCGATCATGAGCAGCGCCCACGAGCCGTTCTCGAGGTACGCGTCGACGACGCCGTGGTCGAGGTCGTTGACGAACCCGAAGATGTACCCGACGGTAAGGTGGGCCAGTCCGATGAGGACGCTCACCAGCAGCCACGTCTGGCCGTACTTCGCGTACACTGGCTGAAGCCCCTTGTGCAGCGGCGGACTGCCGCCGAAGAGAACCTCTCCCAGCACGTGCATCCCGAATATCTCGCCGTACAGGATGCCGAACAGCATCGTGAACCCGCCGGCCCAGATGCCGATCGCACCCAGGCTCCGAACGATGTCCTCGTCGAAGCGGCTGTACAGCGTGTATCCGGCGATGGTGTACAGGATCCCGTAGCCGAGGTCGCCCAGCATGAACCCGTAGAACGCGGGGAACGTCAGCAGCAGAACGATGGTCGGGTCGAGTTCGCTGTAGCGAGGCCGGTCGATCAATCGCAGCAGGAACTCGAACGGCTGTGCGGGGCCGATATTATCCTGAATGACCGGCGGTTCGTCGACCATCGTCACGACGCCGGCGCTTCCGGTCGTCGTGCCACCGTCGGCGAGCGCCTCCTGTACCTCCTCTTCTTCCGCTTCGGACATTCCCTCGGATTCGCCGGGTCCGCCGTGGTCGACCTCTTCCGTCCGCGTCGGATAGCCCTCGTCGTTGTAATCCGCCCGGACGAGTTCCTCGATCTCGAGGCCGTCGCCGACGGCGCCGTCGAGCGCCGCGACGAGGCGATCGTACTCGTCGCTCGGGAGCCATCCCTCCGCGACGAACGCGTGGTCGGTCGTCGCGAACTGCAGCGGCGCCTCAGCTTGCTGTACCTCGATCGTCAGCTCCTGTTCGGCCCCCAGGAGGAACGACCCTTCCTCCCGCTTGATCTCCTCGAGTTCCGCGTCGATGTCGTCGAGTTGTGACTCGAGGTCGCGCTTTCGACTCTCGAGGTCCGACACGTAGTCGGCGGGGCTCTGGTCCGTCTCCGGAACCTCGTAGCGGGTGAATTCGACTCCGACCAGCGCCTCGTCGATCGCGTTTTCGTCGCCGTCTTCGGTCGGTGCGGCCACGATCGCCACGACGTCGCCGCCGGTGAACGTCTCGAAGGCACCGACGTCGTCCGACGCGTCGAGTGCGGATTCGACGTCCCCGAGCGAGCCCTCGCCGACGAGCACGTCGACCGACTCGTACCCGGATAGCAAGTCGAGGTCGATCCCCAGCGCCGCGAAAGGAGCGACGCCGTCGATCTTCTCGTTGATCTGTCGGAGTTCGTCGTTGATCTCCGTCCGCCTGTCGTCGAGTTCGTTGACCCCCGTTCGAATCTCCTCGAGCCGTTCCTCCCAGCCCGACTCGAGTGCGGCCGCGTCGACCTCGTCGGCCGAGAGATCGAGGGTGCTCTGGAGGGCGCGGACGGTCACCAGCTTCTCGGAGGACTCGTCGGCCCGTCCGATCGGGTTCCCGTTGTCGAACGCTTCCCAGGATCCGTCGTAGTCGGAGAGGTGAACCAGACCCAACTCGTGAATCGTCTCGATGACCGTGGGCATCACGCCCTTGGAGCCGGTCACCGAGACCTTGCTCATCCGTTCAGGTCTGAGCATGAACGTCCTCCTGGAACAGTTCGACGACGTGGTCGGTCACCTCGTCGATCCGACTCCGGGCGCGTTCGGCGAGCTCTTCTCGCTCCCGTTCGCCTTCTTCGAGGACCTGCTCGCACTCCCGGTCAATCTCCTCGCGAGCCTCCTCCAGGCGGCGCTCCTTCAACTCTTTGGCCTCCTGTTCCGCTTCCGTGCGAATCTCCTCGGCACGTTCCCGGGCCTCGGCTATTCGCTCGTCGCGGTCGTTGTTTGCCTTTGCGACGATCTCGTCGGCCTCCGTCTCCGCCGACTTAATTCGTTCGAGAACCTCTGGCCTCGGCATACTCTAAGCAGTCGGATGTTTGCCAGAGCGCGTATATGGTAGTTGCGAAAGTGTCTCGGCGCGAGCCGGTGCTGAGCCACCGGTAATTCCGTCTTACCCTTCGCGTACGCCGGCGAGAACAGCAGACATATGCCGATCCGACCGAAACTCCTCGCCAATGGGACTTCTCGAGAACAAGGCGCGTGCCCGACTGTTCTACAAGTACCTCTCGCGAGTCTACGACCAGGTGAACCCCTTCGTCTGGACCGAAGAGATGCGCGCCGAAGCGCTCTCGCTGCTCGAGTTCGAGGCGGACATGACCGTCCTCGACGTCGGTTGCGGAACCGGCTTCGGGACCGAAGGCCTGCTCGAACACGTCGACGAGGTCTACGCCCTCGATCAGAGCGAACACCAGCTCGCACGGGCCTACGAGAAGTTCGGTAAACGGGCCCCGCCGGTCCACTTTCATCGGGGTGACGCCGAGCGACTGCCGTTTACGACCGACACGTTCGACGTGGTCTGGTCGTCCGGATCGATCGAGTACTGGCCGACCCCGATTCTCGCGCTTCGGGAAATCCGTCGGGTCCTCAAACCGGGCGGTCAGGTCCTCGTCGTCGGGCCGAACTATCCCGACAACCCGATCACCCAGCGCCTCGCCGACGCGGTAATGCTTTTCTACGACGAGTACGAGGCCGACCGGATGTTCAAAACCGCCGGCTTCGAGGACGTGAAACACGCCTTCATGGGGCCGTCGTACGATCCGGACGTTGCAATCACGACGATCGGCCGCGCGCCCGAGTAAGCCCGTCGGGATCGGAACAGCTGTGGGACAGCTGTTTCGGCGCAGTGTTCGTCGAACGTCGGCGCATCCACCGCCGTTCTCGAACGGTTACGTTGCCACCCCCTCGAGTTTCGCTATCAGCTTCCCATCGACGACGAGGGTAACCGTGACCG
This sequence comes from Natrinema caseinilyticum, assembly GCF_024227435.1. Taxonomy (GTDB): domain Archaea; phylum Halobacteriota; class Halobacteria; order Halobacteriales; family Natrialbaceae; genus Natrinema; species Natrinema caseinilyticum. The sequence goes on along the minus strand of NZ_CP100445.1, from coordinate 1,988,718 downwards.
AATCGCCGACCTCGAGTTTCGGGCTGTTCGTCTCGGCGATGGCGAGGCCCGCCCGCTCACCCGCCGTCCACTCCCGATCGCCCTTCGCGTTGAACGGCCCGTCGGGCGCCCCGTCGAATCCCTTCGCCCCGACGAATGGAATCGGGGGTTGTCTCGACAGGTTCGTTCCGTTTACCGCGATCACGACAGTCAATCCGTCGACATCGATCGGGTCACCGGTGCGGTGCTCGATCACGACCGTCGACCGATCCCCGTCAGCAGAGAGCTCGAAGGTCGCGGTCGGTGGCCCCGACTCGAGCGACCACGCACCGATTCCAACGGCGACGACGGCTGCCAGACAGACGGTGAGTGCGATCAGCGCGAGCACGCCGACGACCGGACTGACCGCTCGCGCTGGTCGACATCGGTGTCGGTACTGGTCTCGGCGCCGCACTCGATTCACGAACCAGTCTGGTCGCCCCTTTTCGTATAAATATTCGCCTGCCACCGCATACAAACGCTCGCCGAGCGACTCGAATCGCCCTCTGCAGACGCAAACCCGTACAGATCCTCCGATCGGCGCGTGATTGTCGATCCTCCGATCAGCGCGTGACTGTCGCGTTGACCACTCCGTCGCTCGTTTTCGCCTCGAGTTGGTGGGTCCCGAGCAGTGGTGTGACCCACAGCGATCCGTCGTCGCCGGTCCTGCCGATCTCGGTTCCGTCGAACGTGATGGCCGCGTTTACCGGTTCACCGGTTCGTTGGTCCGTTATCATCACTTTGATCGGCCCGCTCGTTGGCGTCCGGTTCATCGTCATGTTGAGCCCGTCACCTCTCCAGGGGCCGAGGGACTCGGGCGGGAGCGACGGTGCGATGAGTTCCTGTACCTCGCGGTGGACGTCACCCGTCCCGGCGTCGAGATAGATTTCGAGGCGGCCCTGGCTGTGGCCGATTTCGGTCCAGTAGTGATCGGGGCTGTTGTCCTGGAAGTGAGGCGACCCGTGTTCGTCCGCCCACGGATAGAGTTCCATCGTCCGTTCGAACGCCTCGAGGTCCTCGAATTGGTCGGGCGCCGATTCGTCTCGATTGTCGAAGCGGGTCGTCTCGACGATGTAGTTACTGCTTTCCATCATCGAGAGGCTGTACCCGGTCTCGGACGTCGAGACCACGACGTTTTGATGACTCCGGCCGGTCGGTATTTCCGAAAGCCGATCGAGGCTTGCTCGAAGCGACGTTCGGTGGAATTCGAACACGTTCTTGTCGACGCGAGTTTGCCGCGAGGAGAGTGAATAGTCGGGGACTCTGTCCGCGTAGGCGTCCAGTTCGTCGAGGCGCTCGGAAAGTATCTCAGCTTCGTTGTGGTTTCGGATCAGCGTCTGGAGGAGTTGGGCCGTCGAGTGATCGCCGGCAGCATGTGCTCTGACTGCCTCGCGTTCGCGTTGCTCGAGTTCGTCGGCTCGTTCCTTGAGGCGTTCGTACGCCCGCTGGATCATGGCCGCTCGTTCGTCCGCAGTTGCGCTGTTGAACTCTTCTTCCACGAGGGTGTACTGCTCGTGATCGATCCGGAGTTCGTCGTCGGCGCTCGCGAGTGCCATTCCGAGGTTTGGACGGTAGTCGATATACTCGCTCCGTACATCACCCGTGAGCTGGAGTCGGTTCGTCGTGTTGGCGACGTCGGTTTGCAGCAGCTGTGGAGAAGCCTGTCGTCCAAGGGCCGCGTTAGATCCGTCTTCCGTCCCGCGGGCCGGTTCCGCCGCGACGACGGTCATCGCAGGTACCGAGAGAACGAGAAGTAACGCGAGGAGGGCAGGCGTCGCGTTGTTCATCGCACCACCGTATGTACTCCTGATACAAAAACTGGTCGTCTGTCGGTGAGATCCGTAATCCCCTATTTCGTTTGCCTTCAGGCTTATTTGAGACCGTTCACAGCCGTCGGTAACGTTTTATTTTTCGATGGAAAGTGTTTTTTCCCCCGGGAAACCACCCGTTGGTACGCATGCGGATTACCACTGCCGCCATACTCGCTCTCACAGTCCTCCTCGCTACAACTACGCTGGGGGCAGTGGCTGCCACACCGTCGGCACAGATGTCGTCGCCCGTCGAGCGGCCACCGTCGGTGTCGTCCTCTCTCTCCCCAGCGCTCGAGCAATCTAACGCTGTCTCGTCTCCAGCGGTCGCCCCTCCAGCGCTCGAGCGTCCGGGTACCTGGCAGGTAGTTCGGATTCACGTCGCCAGTGATGGCACCGCGAAGTGGACGATCGAAAGTCGGTTCCTCGTGACGAACGAGACGGAGGCCGACACGTTCGATCAGTACGCCAATGCGATCGTGTCGGGGCGACGAGATGCGCCATACGATCCGCAACTGTTCCACAGATACGCGAGTTACGCGTCTGAATCGACCGGCCGCGAGATGTCGATCAGCGACGCTGGCTGGGAGGACCCCCGAATCGAACGGCTCGCGTCCGACGACGGCGAATCGAGTGCCGATTCCGACGTTCGAGTGGGAATCATCTCCTACTCGTTTACCTGGACGAACTTCGCGACCGTCGACGACGGGCGGATCTACGCCGGCGATGCCTTGCAGACGGATGCCGGCCCGCTATTCCGAACGTTGAGCGATGGCCAGCGGCTCGTCATCGAACCGCCGGACAGCAACTACGGATTCGTCGATGCACCGACGGGGACCGAAAACGGAGCGCTCGTCTGGGAGGGACCCCACCAGTTCGGCACGGACGGGCTCGAGATCACGATCATCCGGGGAGCCGGGAGCGAGACGCTGTTCTCGGGTTCGGGCCTTCTCGTCGTCGGATTCGTCGGACTCGCTATCATCGTCGGTGCTGGCGGGTACCTTCTCGCACGGCGAGACGACGTCGACATCTCGCTCTGGGACGACCGCCTTCAGCTCCCGAGCCGTCGCGAGAACGCCGGCGAGTCGCGGACGGGACCGACGCCCGAAGGGGACGGCGGATCCGACGCGATCGGCCGACCGGCTGCCGATTTGCCAGCCTCCCCCGGTACCGGTCAGAGGCCGGGAACGGAATTCGAGTTCGAAGAACCCATCGACGACGGGATTGACCCCGAACTGTTGAGCGACGAAGAACGCGTCCTCCGTCTTCTCAACAGGAACGGCGGCCGGATGAAGCAAGCCTCGATCGTTTCCGAAACCGGCTGGTCGAACGCGAAGGTGTCACAACTGCTCTCGAAGATGGACGACGAAGACGAGATCGAGAAGCTTCGGATCGGCCGGGAGAATCTCATCACCCTTCCGGGCGTCGATCCGACCACGTTCGACTGACTGCTCGATCGCGGGTACGACCGATCCGCGCGTCTCTCTAACTCTCGACCGCCAGTGATTCGGTGGTCTCGTTCGTCGCCGAATCGGTGGAATCGCTCGTCTCCGAATCGGTGGAATCGCCCGTCTCCGAATCGATGGTCTCGTTCGTCGCCGAATCGGTGGAATCGCTCGTCTCGGTGTCGTCTGCGCTTTCACCACCGGACGTGTCCGAGTCGACGGATTCTGTTCCACCGCCCGTGCCCGGATTGAATTCGATCGTTTGCGTTGTCGCGTCGAACACGTCGTCCCAATCTTTGTCCTTGTCCATCAGGAAGACCTCGACGTTCAGCGTCGTCTGGCCGAATTCTTCGATCCCGGCTGGCCGAACGTCTATGTGGAACGTTCCGTCTTCTTTCATCGGAACCTGCGCCGTGCGCTCGATGATCTTCCGGTTGTCCTGTCCCTGATTGATCTTGACGAAGAAGTACGGCTCGCCTCTGACGGTACCGTGGCTAGGCGGGTCGATGTTCTCCATACTCGTGTTGGCGACGACCTCGAGGTTGAAGTTCGAGTACCCCTCGCCGTCCTCGGCGGGCACTTTGTCGACGAACCGCACGGTCTCGATACGCTCGGGAAGGTTCTCCTCGAGATCTTTGCGTTCCATCGGGCGATTCGGCGGCTGGGGTGGACTCCAATCCGCGTTCGCCGTGTCGTCCCCGTTGCCCGCGCCAGTGTCACCACCAGATCCGTTCGAATCGTCGTCTGAAGGCGATTCGTTCTGTTCGTCCCCCGTATCCGTTTCGTTCGACGGCGCATCCGTCTGCGTCCCACCAAAGGCACTGCACCCCGAAAGGACCACGAGCAATGCAACCGCCACCACAGCGACGTTTCGCAATTCCATCGTACCCCTTCGTTCCGATACGATACTCATTATTACAACTCTGATAAGCCGTCTCTCCTCGCTCGCCGGCAATAGCGGCGGTACTCCCCCGAGACGGCACTTTCTCCTCTGTTCTGTGCCGTGAAACGATCTCTATACTGTGCTAAAACCCGCCCGAAACCGACCGCGTCTCCGTCAGAACTGCTGGTGCAGGGATACCCGATACGAGCCGCTCTTCCGCCGATTTTCGTCCATTTTACGCGTGCGTTCTTCCCCGAGGTTCGCCCTTTTACCCGGTGGGTCGCCCTTTCCCGCTCTCACTGGCCCCTTCTCATCGTTCTCGCCGGGCTATCGCTGGGTTGTCTCTTGCTCGCCCGTTCGGGGTGACGCGGCGAGACGGCCCGTCGCGAACGATAAAACCCCGCCGCTACGCCAGCGGCGTTCGTTCGACGACCTGGCCGTCGTAGGTCGGATACTGCTCGACGATCTCGCCGTCCTCGAGGTCGCCCTCGTCGATCATCTCTTCTAAGAGCCACCAGGCGACCTCGACGTGATTGGTCTTGACGGTATAGAATTCTTCGGGGACGCCGAGCGCCTCGAGGCGTTCGGGGTCGGTGTACGTTTTGCCGTAGACGAGGGTCCCGTCGTCGGTAATGTCGTCGAACTCCCGGCGGACGGTGCGGGCCATGCGCTTCAGGCGGCGCCGGTGCTGAGCGGCGTCTTTGAAGACCGAGGTGCAGAAATAGACCCGCTCGTGGTCGCCCATCACCTCGAGAATGTCCTCGCGAGAGCCGTCGACGGCGCTCATGTGGCCCTCCTTGAGTTCGAAGCCCTGTTCTTGCATTCGGCGGTAGTTACCCTGGGACATCTCGAACTCGTTTACGTTACAGAACTCGGCGGCACCCTCGTCTAAGAACTCGAGGAATTCCGTTTCGGCGCGGATACCGGGGATTTCGAACGCGGGTGTCAGTCCTTCTTCGCGCGCGATATAGAGAATGTCCTCCCACTCGGTTCCGTGAAGGTCGCCCCAGCGTTCGAAGGGCGGGTGAAAGCGAATTTCGTCCAGACCGGCCTCCGAGAGGCGGCGCATGTTCTCGCGACCGCCGGTGATACCGGTGTAGAGGTGGGTGTGGTGGTCCTCGCCGAACTCGTCTTTGAGGAGTTCGAGGTAGTGACAGGTGCGGTCGAGTGCCTCTTGCGGTTCGCCGCCGGTGATCGACGTTCCGAGGGCATCCATCCGCCGGGCTTCCGTGAGGACGTCGTCGTCGGTCTCGACGAGCCGTTCGTTCGCGTAGACGTCGGTGACGTTCTTGCGGTTCTCGCCGAGCGGGCAGTAAAAGCAGTCGCGCTGGTCGCAGTAGCCGTAGACGAACAGGACCATCTTTCCGCCTTTGGCGCACTGCTCACAGCCCTTCGAGATCATTCGAGGGAACGTACCCGGTCGAGACTCAAAAGCGGTGCGAAACGCATCCGGACCGTGGCGTGTCGACCCGGGCCGTGGTGTCTCGGCGAGCCGTCTCCCCGGTTCGCGTCGATTTCGGTACTGATTCCGCGTCGTCGACGTGAAGTGGGGGCGATGGCCGACGTGGGGGTGCTTTCGCCGGCCCAGAAGAGGGAAATACCGCGGCGTGCAACCTCGACGCAATGCTGTTGGTCCTCTGTGTCGACCTCGACGACGACCTCGGCCGAAAGACCGGGTTTTCGACGCCGGTCATCGGTCGCGCTCCAGTCCAGGAGGCAGCCGTCGCTCTCGCGACGGCGGACCCGGAGGATTCGGACCTCAACGTCATCTTTCAGGGGTTACACATCTACGACGACCTCGCCGATCGCGACGAGAGCGTCGAGGTTGCCGTCGTCACCGGCAACGACGAAGGCGACGTCAGCGCGAATCGCGAGGTCGGCAACGAAGTCGATACGGTGCTCGCGAGCCTCTCGACCGCGGAAGACGTCACCGCGCTCGTCGTCACCGACGGCGCCCAGGACGAATCCGTCATCCCGATCATCCGCTCGCGCGTCCCTATCGACGGCGTCCGGCGGGTCGTCGTCCGGCAGGCCCAGAACTTAGAATCGATGTACTACACGATCAAACAGGTGCTCGACGACCCAGAGACGCGCGGAACGGTTCTCATCCCGCTCGGGATCCTCCTGTTGATTTACCCGCTCGCGTTGATCGGAGCCGTGTTGAACATGCCGGGAATCGTCCTCGGAACGACGTCGGCGCTGCTCGGCTTCTACCTCATCTCGCGCGGGCTCGGATTGGGGGATCGGCTGGACGCAGCCGTCGAGCGCGGTCGCCGCTCGCTGTACGCTGGTCGGACGACCCTGCTCGCGTACGTCGTCGCCGCGGCGTTGTTCGTTCTGGGCGGCGTCAGCGGGTTCGATACTCTCGAGGGCGTCCAACGGTCGACCGCCGGTGACGTCGGTGTCCCCGTCATGCTCGCCGCGCTCGTTTACGGATCGATCCACTGGTTCGCCGCGGCCGGCCTCACGACCAGCCTCGGTCAGATCACCGACGAGTACATCGCCGACTCGCTCGAGTGGCGGTACCTCAACGCGCCCTTTTACGTCCTCTCGATCGCGGTCGTTCTCCACGCTGTGAGCGCGTTTTTCCTGGACGACGTCGGGATCACCTACCTCGCGGCGGCGTTGACCGCGGGGACGCTACTGGGGATCGTGAGTACGCTTATGTTCGCCGTCGCGGAATCGCGCTTTGCGGACGTCGACCGGGAGGACGGGACACGCGGTGCCGAGCGGGCCTGAGTGCTCGGCCAGTTCGTCACCGTTCGCGTTTGACGACGAACTCCGCCAACTCGAGGAGGTACTTCCGCGCCTCGGGATCGACGACGTCCACTCGCTCGAGGGCGTCGATCGCCCGGTCTGCTTCCGACCTGGCGGTCGCATTGGCCTCCTCGGGCGTGAGATCGGTCACCTGGACGACCGACGGGCGCTCGAGGGCGGCGTCGTGACCGGTCGGTTTGCCGAGTTCGTCGGGATCGGCGATCGCGTCGAGGACGTCGTCACGGATCTGAAACGCCACCCCGACCCGTTCGGCGTACTCGCCCAGGGCGTCGACGGTGACGGGATCGGAATCGGCGGCGATCGCTCCGAGTTCGGCCGCGGCCCGAAACAGCGCGCCGGTCTTGCGCCGCGCCAGCGTCATGTATTCCGCCTCGTTACCGGGTTCGGCGGAGAGTTCGGTCGCCTCCCCGACGCCGAGTTCGACCATCGCGTCCGCGACGACTCTGGTGGCGTCCGGATCGGCGGAAAAGAGCGCGAACGCCTCGCCGAGCAGCCCGTCGCTGGTGATAATCGCCGGCCCGTGGCCGAATTCGGCCCACGCGCTGGTCGTCCCCCGTCGGAGTTCGGAGCGATCGATGATATCGTCGACGACGAGCGATGCCGTGTGGACGAGTTCGATCCCGACGCCGAACTCGACTGCGTCTTCGGCTCGGCCGCCGACGGTTTCGCAGGCCAGTAGCGTTACCACCGGTCGAACGCGCTTCCCTCCCGAGAGCGCGACGTGGCGAACTTCCTCGGTGAGCGTCTCGGGCTCGACCCCTTCGACCACCTCGACGAGACGCTCCTCGATCAGCGCCCGTCGGCGCTCCAGCAATTCCATTGGCGGCGTTTAGGAGAGCGACGAAAAGTACGTAACGGATCGAAGGGAGGTGGCGGACCGAAGGGAGGTGGATTCGAGTCCGGTAGCCGAGTCGTACTCGAGACGATGAACCGGCTCGCGTCGATCCCGCTGACACGCGGCCGGGTTCGCGTCGCCGGCGCCGATACTCGGCCGGGTTCGGATTGCCGAGGTTGCTACCCGGCCGGGTCAGGAGCGCTGGGCGAGGAGGTGCGCGCCCAGTACGGTCACGATCGGGACGGCGGCGAACACGGCTGTGAAGACGTGTTGGCCGTCGAAAAACGCCATCGAGGCGCCGATCGCACTGATGGCCACGAACGCGACCGTCACGAGTCCGAAGACGTCGTCTTTCACCATCCGCTCGAGGACGCTCCGCTCGTCCGTTTCGACCCGCTCACGAAGGTCTGAGACCTCCAGATGGAGGGTTTTGAGATCCGATTCGATTTTCCCGTTGATCCCGTCGAGACGTCCCTCGATCTCGTCGACGTTCGATTCGACGTCCTCGATGTCGGCCTCGAGATCCGAATCCGATTCGATCGCCGTCTCGACCGACTCGAGAGTGGCCGAGACCGCTTCCAACTGCTGGTGATTGGCATCGACGTCCCCGTGAAGGTCGCTGACGGTCGGCTCGAGCCGCTCGGCCGTCCCTTCGACGGTGTCGACGTGCCGCCGAGTTTGGGCCAGGTTCGTCTGGATCGCCGTTACCATTTCCGACGTGACGGTTTCCCGTTCGAGCGTCTCGACTCGCCTCCGAAGATCGGTGACCGACTCCGCGAGGCCCTCCACCTGGTCGGGATCCGCTGTCTCCTCGGGAAACTCGCTGATCCGTGTTTCGAACGCGCCGATCCGCTCTCGCAGCGTTTCGAAGTCCTCGCGGATCGCCACCGTCTCTTCACGGTGGTCCGCTTGGACCGCGCGGACGGTCTCGTCCGTCGACTCGACCGACCGTTCCAGTTCGAAGACGGTTTCCTCGACGGCGTCCAGTGCCGCGTCGAGCGACGACAGTTCGGTGTGAACCTCGTCGAAGCGGGTCTGGACGCGATCTTCGAGGGCATCGAAGGCTTCGTCCGTCGCCCAGCCGTCGTATTCGTCGAGCCGTTCGAGACGAGCGGACACGTCCCGCTCGAGGTTCTCGACCGTCATGGCGATCATCGGGACCGCCTCCTCTACCTCCCGCAGGCGGTCGGCGTCGGCCAGCTCCGCTGTCGCCGCTTCCAGATCCGCTTCGTCGATCGTGGTCTCCCTGATCGACTCGAGGCCGTCCGTCAGCGATTCGACGTCTTTCGTAACCGACTCGAGGCCGTCCGTCAGCGATTCGACGTCTTCCGTAACCGACTCGCGGTCGTCCCGTGACGGGCTCGTAGCCGTCTCGATCGATTCGCCCCGGGGCTCCAGCCGTTCCTTGACCTCGGCCAGTTCGTCGTCGACCGTGGCCTCCCAGGACTCCCTCTCCACCAGGTCGGCCTGGAGCGATTCGAACTCGTTCGACAGCGACTCGACGTCGGTCTCGAGGCCCTCTACGGTCGTCTCGATGGCGTCGACGGTCGCCTGGTCGACGTCGGCCGTCCCGTCGCGACCCTCCTCGATCGCCGCTTCGAGTTCACCGACTGCCGTATCGACGTCCTCGATCACGGACGTGAGTGCGTCCAGTTGGGCGTCGACGTAGTCTCGCATCGCCACGTTGGAGAGGCGATCTTCGATCGACTCGAGATCCGCCTCGGTGGGAGCTTCGGCGAGACTCGTCTCGAGCGTCGTGACGTCCGCTCGGAGTCGATCCAGTTCCGCCGGCTCGATCTGTCCGTCCTCGAGTTCTTCGACGCGGTCGGTCACCGAGTCGATCTCGGTGACGACGGTCGCACCGCGAGCTTCGAGCGCCGAGATGGTTTCGCGAACGGTCGTCAGCGCCCGGATGAGGTCTCCGGTGTCGGCCTCGAGCGACTCGAGTGCCCGCTCGGCCCGGGCGATTTCGGTCTCGAGATCGTCGGCCCGGCCGTCCGCCACATCGGTAACAGTTCCGCCGTCGGTCATCAGCCGTGGCGAGTCGCGGCCGCCCGCGACCGGCAGGACACCGTCCGATCTCGGCCGCTCGCGTCCCGTTTCGCGATCGGATCCCACGATCCGGACCGACGAGGTCCCACCCGGGGCGTCGAAAGACGTCGTCCGACCGCCGAACACGATTGGATGCCGACGGTCGCGGTCACCCCCCCACACGACGAGCTTCGTTAGTTCCCAGCCGGTTCCAGTTGGCATTCCGTACATACTTCGGTCGGAACTATTTGGTTTTTACTTATCTCTACTGATCATTTGTTCGGCGATGAGTGGATCGAAGATGAGCGGTGAGTCTGCCACGGATGACAGATCGGTGGGGGACGCGGGCTTTCGTCGACGCTCTCACACGAACAGCGGGCGTGTCACCCGACTCGAGGAAATGCGACGCTCCCGGATACCGTCCGCGACGCGCTTTCAGCAGCGGCTCACCCCGGTAGTCGCGGGGACGCTGTGGGAAAATACTCGACGAAAAACCACCGGCAGAGCTGCTCTCTTCCGAGCTCTCGTTCACTACGTTCACGAGAATGATCGCTCACGTCCTCACGGACGGTGTCCGTTCGGACGACGCGGTTCTCGGCTGTCGGCCTCCGAACCGCGCAGCGTTCGCGGTTCCGATTACTCGAACTCCTCGACGAGCGCCGGCACGACGTCGAACAGGCCAGTCCGACCTTTTTCCACTCGGGTTCGCTCCACTCACCCTCGTGCAAAAAATCTCGACCAAAAAATGCCGCTCACGTCCTCACGGACGGTGTCCGTTCGGACGACGCGGTTCTCGGCTGTCGGCTTCCGAACCGCGCAGCGTTCGCGGTTCCGATTACTCGAACTCCTCGACGAGCGCCGGCACGACGTCGAACAGGTCGTCGTGGATCGCGTAATCTGCGATGTCCATGATCGGCGCGTTGGGGTCCGTGTTGATCGCGACGATCGTGTCGGATCCTTTCATACCGGCGACGTGTTGGACCGCTCCGGAGATGCCGATCGCGATGTAGACGTCGGGCGTGACGACCTTTCCGGACTGGCCGACCTGGCGGTTCTTGGGCAGCCAGCCGTTGTCGACGATCGGACGCGAAGACGACAGCGTAGCGCCGAGCGCGTCGGCCAGATCACGGATCAGGTCGAGGTTCTCCTCCTCTTCGATCCCGCGGCCGATCGAGACGAGCAGTTCGGCTTCGCTGATGTCGACGTCGCCACCACCGACTTCCTCGAAGCCGTTGACGGTCGATCCGATCGTATCCTCGTCGATGTCCGCGTCGAAGGCCTCGACCGCGGCGTCGCCCGTTCCTTCGGCTGCCGGCCACTCGGCCCCGCGAATCGTGACGACGGCGTCGCCCTCGAGTTCGTTGGTGGTCTCGACTTTCCCACCGTACATCTCCCTGGTCGCGACGAGCGTGTCGCCGTCGGTCTCGAGGCCGACCGTGTCGGTGACGATCGGGAGGTCGAGCTGGTTGGCGACGGCGGGGGCGTAATCGAGCCCGTTGACGCTGTTCGGCGTGAGGACGTACTGCGGCGCGAGTTCGTCGTAGAGCTGCGTGATCGTCTGTGTGTAGACGTCGTGGTTGAATTCCTCGCCGTGAGAAACGGTGTGGATGGCGTCGACGCCGTCGCGGTTGAGCTTGTCGGCGAAGTCGTCGACGGTGCCGCTGATGACCGCGACGTGGAGGTCGCCACCGGTCTCGTCGGCGAGTTCGCGGCCGGCCGTGATGATCTCGTAGCTGACGTCGCGCAAGTCGCCGCGGCGGTGGTCCGCGACTGCGAGGACGTCCGTCATTGTGCCACCCCCTTATCGCGAAGCAGTTCTCCCAACTCTGCGGCCGTGTCGTCGGCGCTGCCCTCCCAGACGGTGACGTCGCTTTCGCTTTCGGGTTCGTACATGTCCGTCAGATCGAGTTCGGACTCGATGGCGCTCTCGTCGACGCCGAGGTCGGCCAGCGTTTGAACGTCGAGTTCCTTGCGCTGGGCCTGGCGGATCCCCCGAAGGCTCGCGTAGCGAGGTTCGTTGATCCCCGTCTGGATCGTTAGCACGGCGGGGAGTTCGATCTCGCTCAGTTCTTCGACTCCGCCCTCGAGTTCGCGTCGGACGGAGACGACGTCGCCGAGGTCGTGGTCGAGGTGGTTGACGACGGCACCCCACTGGAAACCGACGTTCTCGGCGACCGAAACGCCGGTCGCAGCGAAGCTGTCGTCGCCGGCCTGGACACCGGTGAGCACGAGGTCGGGATCTTCCGCCTCGACGACCGCGCTCAAAATCTCCGTCTTCGCGTTGACGTCGAGCAGGTCGACGTCCGCGAACGAGTCGTCCCAGACGCGGACGGCTCGATCTGCCCCTTTCGCGAGCGCCTGTCGAATGGTCTGTTCGCAGTCTTCCGGACCGATGGTGACCGTCACGACCTCGTCGGCGATGCCGGCCTCCTGAAGTTGAACGGCCTCTTCGACCGCGTAGTCGTCCCACTCGTTGAGATCTGCACCGAGGTACTGATCTGCGATTTCAGTGCCATCGATTTCGAACTCGTCTTCGACGGTCGCCACCTCTTTGACCGTAACGAGAATTTTCATCAGCAATCACTGGGATGTCCATACCGTAAATCTTTTCGAAACGCACCGTCCGCCGCGTCACGTTCAGTTACCAAATTTTGATGTCTAGCTGATAATTATTATTGTTGCTGTCTCCGAGCACCGCGTTTACTACCAGCGTTTCGCAGCCTACGGCGAGTATCCGGAAGACGGAAACGGTTTAACGCCACCGCTGATAGTACGGAGCATGGCGGACTGTCCACTTGCCGACGACTGCCCGAGCTTCTCCGAACGGATCTCGGGAATGGGGTGTCAACACTACGGTGATCGAGGTGGTAAAGAGTGGTGTAACCACTACAACCAACCCATCGATGACCTCAAAACGCAGCCAGTCAAGGCCGGCGAGGAGGTCGTCATCGACGTCGTCGACATGCACGAAAGCGGTGCCGGAGTCGGTCGAACCGAGGACGGCTTCATCGTGATGGTCGACGGCGTCCTCCCCGATGCCCGCGCTCGAGTCGAGATCACACGGGTTCACAGCAACCATGCACGGGCGGAAGAACTCGAGATCCTGCCGATGAATCCCCAGGACGAATCCGACGGCGACGACGCACCGGACGACGCTGCCGCGGAGAGCGACGGCCAGACGGACGACGAAACCGACGACTCGACGCGCGAACGCCTGGGCAGCCGCGAGAACTTCTGGGGCTCGTAACCCCGTCGAGTGGACAGCCGGCTGAAGCGCTCGCGACCGACGTCGCGTTCGACATCTCGTTGTTTCGCTGCCGATTTCGCCGGCCCACAGCGATTCGAGAGGGCCTTTCGCGGACGAACTTTCGGGTTCGATTCACGGCGTTCCGCTTCAGTCAACGTTTTCTCGGTCCCCGTGAGAAGTGGGTGCATGGAACGCATTTCCTTATCGAATTCGGCGTTCGAAGGCGACAATAATGCCTACTGTTTTGCGGACGGCAGCGAGACGGTGCTGATCGATACCGGTGACTGGATGGCCACGACCCGCGAGCAACTCGAGGCGGCGCTGGCCGAACACGGACTCGGCTTCGCCGACGTCGACCGGATCTTTCTCACTCACTGGCACCACGATCACTGCGGGCTGGCCGGCGAGATTCAGGCCGAAAGTGGGGCCGACGTTCACGTCCACGCGGCGGACGCAGCGCTCGTCGAGGGCGACGAGGACGCCTGGGCCGCAATGCACGATCGACAGAAACAGTACTTCGAGCAGTGGGGGATGCCCGGGGACGAGCAGACGGTGCTTCTCGACCGCATGGCAGACGGCGAAACGACCGTCGAAACGCCGACCGTCACTCCGTTCGAGGACGGCGAGACGTTCTCGTTCGGTGACACCGAACTCGAGGTCGTCCACACACCCGGTCACGCGGCGGGCCTCAGCATGTTCGAGACGGACCTCGATGGCCGGCGAGTGGTTTTCTCCGGCGACACGCTGTTGCCCGTCTACACGCCCAACGTCGGCGGTGCCGACGTGCGCGTCGACCGGCCGCTCGAGAAGTACCTGCGGGCGTTAGAGGGAATCGTCGACGCCGAGTACGCTCGAGCGTGGCCCGGACACCGCGACCCGATCGACGACCCCGCGGATCGCGCTCAGCACATCATCGACCATCACGAAGAGCGGTCCTGGCGTGTTCTCGACGCTCTCGATCGGCACGGCCCCTGCGACACGTGGACCGTCAGCGCCGACCTGTTCGGCGACCTCGAGGGGATCCACATTCTCCACGGCCCCGGCGAGTCGTACGCACACCTCGAACACCTCGAACGAGCGGGTACCGTCGTCAGCGACGGCACGGAGTACCGATTGGCCGACGGGGTCGCGGCGGAACTCGCTGCGTCCGACGAGGAACGATGGGACGTAACGTACTGAGTTCCCGCACGTGAGACGCCCCTCGAACTGCCGGGGATCCCGTTTGCCTTTCCGTCGTCCCCCGTCGGAGTCTGCGACGGAGACGTCGTATGGTGGCCGTGGCGCGTCCGGGGTCGGGATCTTCCAGTGCCGGGACCGTGGAAGCTTTGATCCCGCCGAATCCTAGTTGTTCGTATGCGAACGCGAGTCCGGGGATTCGGTGGGAGGGGAGGACCGTGATCGACGAACTCGAGGAACTCCTCGAGGAGATCGGCTTCGAGGCCGAGACCAGCGTGTTGACCCATCGACAGGCGCAGGTGCTCGCGCTACGGGAACGCGGTTTTTCGCAGGCTGATATCGCCGACGAACTCGGGACGTCCCGGGCGAACGTCTCGTCGATCGAGTCGAGCGGCCGTGAGAACGTGGCAAAGGCTCGGGAAACGGTCGCATTCGCCGAGGCCCTTCGTGCGCCCGTTCGCGTTCGCGTTCCCGAAGGGATGGACCTCTACGACGTGCCACAGATGGTTTACGACGCCTGTGACGAGGCCGGCGTCAAGGTCGATCACACCGCGCCGGATTTGATGAAGGTCGTCAGCGACGCTGCGGGACCGGCCGTCTCCGGTCGACAGGTGTCGACGCCGCTGATCATCGGCGTCACGTCCGAGGGGATGGTACGCGTTCGCCACCAGGAGTGATCGAAACCGACCGGTCGACGACCGTCCGTCACCGTTCCCCTTTACGGGATCGAACGGGGCCGGGGAAAAGCGCTGTCGACACTGACGGAGCGTCGATCCGTCCCCGCACTCGAGAACGGGGCCCTCTCCCCCGAACTTCCGTAACTGGGCGGCGACCGTGTGGACATCTCGCGCGAGACGCACCCGCTGACCGACCGTCGGTGCCCGGACCGCCTGCCGACTCCCCGAGAGATTTGTACTCCGCTCCCGTCGCGTCCGGTATGGATTTCGAACTCGATGGCAATTCGGCACTGGTGACCGCCGCCTCGAGCGGTCTCGGTTTCGCGAGCGCGCAAGCGCTGGCGGACGAAGGCGCGAACGTCGCGATCTGCGGCCGCGACGAACGCCGCCTCGAGTCGGCACGCGAGGAACTCGCCGAAACGGCGACGGGCGACGTCCTCGCGGTGGAAGCCGATCTGACGGACCCCGACGACGTCTCGCATCTCGTCCGCGAGACGGTCGACGCCTTCGGCGGGCTGGATCACCTGGTCACGTCCTCGGGCGGCCCGCCGAGTACGACCTTCCTCGAGACGGACGAGCAGGACTGGTACCAGGCCTACGATCTGTTGGTGATGAGCGTCGTCTGGACGATCGAGGAGGCCTACGAACACCTGCTCGACTCCGAGTGCGGGACGATCACCTGCATCACCTCGCGGACCGTTCGGGAAGTCGTGGACGGACTCCTCCTCTCGAACTCGGTGCGCCGAGGCGTGATCGGGCTGGTCAAGACGATTTCACGGGAATTTGCGCCCGAAATTCGGGCCAATGCGGTCCTGCCGGGGACCATCGAAACGGCCCGGATCGAGGAACTCGTCGAGGCCGGCGTCGAGCGCGGGACGTACGACGACTACGAGGCGGGTCTGGCGGCGCTGGCGGACGACATTCCGATGGAACGCATCGGCGCCCCTCACGAACTCGGCGACGTCGTCGCCTTCCTCTCGAGTCCCCGCTCGAGTTTCGTCAACGGGGTCGAGGTGCCGATCGACGGTGGGCTCATGCGGAGCTGACGGGTTTCGACCGCCCCCGCTCTTCAGCCGCTAGTCGGCCGAGATTTCGCAGGTCCCTTCGTAGGCGACGTCGGTAACGGACTCGATCTCAGGGTCGTCGCCGCAGACCGGACACGCTGGATTCGACTGCACCGGCACCTCCTCGAAGCTCATGTCCATCGCATCGTACATCAGGAGTCGTCCCTCGAGCAATTTCCCTTTCCCCAGGAGGAACTTGACGACCTCGGTAGCCTGGATGCAGCCGACGGTGCCGGGGAGGACGCCGAGGACCCCGGTGGTTGCACAGTCGGGGACGGTGCCGGGTTCGGGCGCTTCGGGAAAGAGACATCGGTAACACGGCGGTGACGCCTCGCCGTCTGTATCGCTGTCACCGCGATCGTTCGTAAACGTCGTTACCTGCCCCTCGAACCGGTAGATCGCGCCGTGGGATAGCGGCGTTTCCGTAAGGACGCAGTGGTCGTTGAGCAGGTACCGTGTCGCGAAGTTGTCACTGGCGTCGAGGACGACGTCGTAGTCCGCGACGAGGTCCGCGACGGTATCGGCCGTGACGCGCATCTCGTGGGTTTCGACGTCGATATCCGGATTCAGCGCCGCCACGTGGTCGGCTGCGCTTTCGACTTTCGGCCGACCGACGTCGGCGTCGCCGTGGACGATCTGGCGCTGCAGGTTCGAGCGTTCGACGACATCGTCGTCGACGATTCCGAGTTGACCCACCCCGGCCGCCGCCAGGTACTGGATCGCTGGCGAACCGAGTCCGCCCGCACCGACGGCCAGGACCGATCCATCGAGGAGCCGCTTTTGGCCCTCGGGTCCAATTTCGTCCATGATCACGTGTCTCGAGTACCGGTCGAGCTGAGTGGAATCGAGGCGTAAGTCGCTCATGCGTTCTAGTTGGCTCGAGACGGAGAAAAACCCGCGGGTCGGATTCGCACCGATCTGCCTCTCGTCGTCGGTCCGTCTCCTTTCGGGGGTTTCTCCAGACGGTTCATTTCGTCTCTGGTGGAGGCAGCATCTTCACGGACCCAACGATTTAATAGTATGGCATCCGTTCACATACTCATGGCAACCTCACCCACGGATGCCGGTGACGACGTCATCGATCAATTCCTGTCCGACCGCGGTCATTCGGTCGAGAAAGTAGGGTGGGAACGGGAGTATAACAAGAAGCAGTGTCCCGAGTGCGGCGGACTCCACGACACGTCAGCGACCACTTGTACAGTCTGTGGCTGGGAACCGGCGCCCTAGCGACCGTTCCCTGGCGACGGCTTCGCCAGGCGATTGCTGACCCCTTTATTCCGTGACGTTTCTCGAGTAGCGACCCTGCAACGGGCTCTCTCGGCCCTTTTTATCACTTTCGATCCGACACAATTATAATCTATTACCGAGTACAGATTATCGAGAAGAACTATGCCGGAATGTCAGAACTGCGGCGGATTCGTTACGGACGCGTATGCCAGGGTCTTCACCCCACGTGACGTCGACGACCCACGCGTGTGTCCGGATTGTCAGGACAAAATCCGCGACGGTGCCGACGTCAGGGACGCCCGTTCTCCTCGCGACCCCTAACCGCTGAATTTTGTCGAAGAAAACCCACGTGACTTATGGGTGTCGCGCTCTTGTACAGCTACAATGGCTACGACGGACACGAAGGTCACCCGCCTGTTCGGTGGTCCGGGAAGTGGCAAGACAACCGCCCTTCTCGACCACGTCGAGGATATCCTCGACCAGGACGGCGTCACCTTCCGGGACATTCTCGTTGTCTCGTATACGCGAGCGGCAGCACAGGAGGTCCGAGAACGGCTCGCGGACCGCCTCGACGAGAGCCCACGTGCACTGCAGGGAAACGTCTGTACGATGCACGCCAAGGCGTACGAACTGCTCGATCTCTCCCGAAGCGACGTGATCGGTGAATCGGATAAAGAGGACTTCTGCGACGACTACGGCCTCGAGTACGAAGACGAGTACAGCGGTGCCGGTCGCCGGACCGCCCGATCGACGACGATCGGTAACAAGGTCATCGCGACCAGCCAGTGGCTGCAGCGGACCAGCCGCGACGTCTCGGACTGGTACGACGTTCCGTTCCAGTGGGACGAAGAGGAGGTTCGACTTCCGCCGGAGATCGATCCCAACGCGCAGGAAGGCAACAAGTACACGCCGACCTGGCCCAGCGACGACGACCGTATCGACGTCCCGGAGGCCATCCGCGCCTGGCGCGCCTACAAGGGCGAAGAAGGCAAAATCGGCTTCGCGGACATGCTCGAGCGGGTCAAGCAACGCTCGCTGCTGCCCAACGTCGACTACCTGGTGATCGACGAGTTCCAGGACATCACCACCCTCCAGTACGACGTCTATCAGGAGTGGAAACCCCACATGAAACGGGTCCTGATAGCCGGCGACGACGACCAGGTCGTCTACTCCTGGCAGGGCGCCGACCCCGCGCTCTTGCTCGAGGAAGAAGTCGACGACGACATTATTTTGCCGAACTCCTACCGGCTGCCGTCTAACGTCCTCAACGCGGTCAACAAGGAGATTCGCCACATCGCAAAGCGCCAGGACAAAGACCTCAAGCCGCGCAAAGAAGGCGGCGCCGTCGAGGCTCGTGCGAACGCGTCGATGCTCGACGTCGTCCGGATGGTTCGGCGAACGCTCGTCGAAGGTGATAGCACCATCATGGTACTGTTCCGGGCCAGATACCAGATGTTCCAGTTCATCGACGAGTTCATCACCGAAGGCGTCCCCTTCACGTCGCTCACCGACCAGCGGATGTGGACGGATCGCCTCACGCAGTACGTCCGCGCGGTCGAGGCGATCGACGAAGGCGAGGACGTCACGGGCCTGCAGGCCCGCCGGCTCGCCGACATGCTTCAGGAGTCCGCGTTCGGGACGAACGAGCGCGACGAACTCTTCGACGAGATCGACGAGCGCCAGGAGGACGCGGGGATCGACGACCTCGTCGACCTCGCGATACCCGCGTCGGTCATCGAGGATCACGTCCCCTTCATGCCGGGGCCAGCCTCGGCATCGGACATGCTCCGGAAAGTCACGAACTTCCAGAAAAAG
The DNA here is from genome assembly GCF_024227435.1 of Natrinema caseinilyticum. GTDB lineage: Archaea > Halobacteriota > Halobacteria > Halobacteriales > Natrialbaceae > Natrinema > Natrinema caseinilyticum. The sequence goes on along the minus strand of NZ_CP100445.1, from coordinate 1,969,714 downwards.
AGCGTCAGATCGTACTTCGCGATCGGCGAGTATCAGGGGATGGACACCGACCGCGTCCGCGTCGGTACCATCCACTCCGCGAAGGGTCGCGAGGCCGACCACGTCTTCGTCGGCACCGACCTCACCGAGAAAGTCGTCGAGCAGATGGTCGCGACCGTCGACGACCCCACGGACATCCCCGGGTGCGAGGAGTTCACCAAGACTTCCTCTCCCGTCCCCGTCCTGACCGACAACGAACGCCGCGTCTTCTACGTCGGCATGTCCCGGGCTCGAGAACGGCTCTTCCTGCTCGAGAACCTCGTCGACGGCGCGCCGACGCTGCCCATCGACGTCCTGCTCAAGAACCGTCTGACCGACTCGACGATCGAAGAATTGATCGAGCAGGCCCAGGAACCCGACGCGGACCCGGACGCCGACGAAGTCGAGGCCGAAGCCGAAGCGCCGTGACCGGTCGGAGCGACCGTCGCACTCAAGACGGCAACCACACCCTCGCCGCCGGGGGCGTCGTTCCACAGCGACGAGACCACGCGGTCGCCGTCATCTCGCCGGCGCTCGAGGATCGCGACGCGACGGCCTTCGTTCACGTCGGCACCGACTGCGATCCGGGAATCCGGTACTGTACCCCGAGATCCCGGCGAGGACTCACCGCGGTCGCCTACGACGCCCTCGACGGCGGGTGGCTCGTCCGATCGGCAGCCGACGACTCCGGACCCCATCCAGCTGAACAGGTCGCATCGGTTCTGGCCGACCGCGGCCACGATGGGACGGTTCTGACACCGGCGCGAGTACCACACGACGCCGCGCTCTACCTCGAGAACGCCGGATTCGAACTGGCATCGACGGCCGCCCTCGAGCGAGCGCGGGCGGTCAAGACGGGCGGAGAACACGAGCGTATCGCGGCCGCCCAGCGGGCAGCGAACGCCGGCGTTCGACGCGCGGCATCGCTTCTGGCCGATGCAGCAGTTATCGACGGTCGGCTCGCAGTTGCCGGCGACGGCGGCGTCGGGAGCGAAATCGGACCCGAAGCCGACACCGGGAGCGAAACCGGACCCGCGGCCGACACCGGGAGCGACCGAGACACCGACCACGGGAGCGACTTCGAGTTCCTGACGCCGGCCCGATTGCGGATCGCCGTCGACGAGGCCATCGTCGGTGCCGGTGCGTTTCCGGCCGGTAACACGGTTGTCGACACGTCTTCCGGCGTCGGAACCGACGATGCCGCACTCCGGCCCGGTGTGCCGATCGTCCTCGAGACGGCGCCCCGGAGCGCGGCCGGGTATCACGGTGGACTCGTCCGGACGTTCGTCGTCGACAGCGACGGCGGCCGAGAACGACGGGTTCACGTGGCGGTCACGCAGTCGTTTCGGTCGGCACGTTCGATGCTCACCGCTGGATCGGCGTCGGTGAGCGCTGTCGCGGCCGACCTGGAGGCGGAGGTCCGGTCGTTCGGCTTCGGCGAGGGCGACGACGTCGCGACGCGAGTTTCGGGTGTCGGGCTCGAGTCCCGTGAACAACCGCTAAACGGGGATGACGTGCTCGCTTCCGGATCCATCGTCCGCCTCGACGTCGCGGCGACGGTCGACGAGGACAACTGGCTCCGGATCGCCGATTTGCTGGCGGTCACCGACGACGGCGAGCGCCCCGAGTGGATCGCGTCCCCGTCGCAGTCGCTCGATCCGGGAGCATCACTGAAGTAACGCATCCTCGCGGGGACGGTCGGACTCGACGCCGGTGGCCCGACCCGCTTCGGCTGATCCGAGGACGACTCGCCGTCGTCGCCGACTCCTCTCTCGACGCCCGCTAGGGCCGATCGTCGTCCGAGTCGGACTCCGGGTCTTTCGTGACCGTTCCGACGACTCGTTTCGCCAGCAGTTCCGGAATATCTGTGGGGAGCGTAAGCCAGTGCTGGACGACGACGAGCCCGATAGAGAGCGCGACGAGCGCTACGCCGTAATTCGTCCGTCCCTGTATCAGTAACTCGAGTCCGGCGATCGCCGCGGGGAGCGCCAGAACGAGAGTGCCTGCGAATTTGATCGTGTCGATGATGCCGGCCATTACGACGAGATAGTTTCGGCTCCGTCAAAAGGCCGACGACGGGCGTCTTGACAACCGCCGGTGTCGGGGAAACGTCTGCGAACCCGTCTCCGCTGCATCTCAGCGAGCCCCGCTTGTGCGAGTTTCCGAAGTAAGATGTGGATACTAATTCATTGCGGAAATATTCGGACTCGTAGTTATTCCGTAGCCGCAATCGGGGGAATAATCTCGTTTTCGGTGTGTATGTCGGATCGTATACTAAAAGATTAAAACCAATTGCCGACCGTGGTTCAGTATCGGCCACTCCACGACGATTCACGTTATGCCTCGCCACTCCCGTCACCGATACGAAGCGATCTGCGAAGCGTCACCCGATGCTATCATTCTCGTCGATGCCGACGGACGGATCACGTACGCGAACAGACGAGTAGTGGATCTGTTCGGCTACGAACCGGACGAACTCGTCGGCGACCCCATCGAGGTCATCGTGCCGGAAGCGTCCCGCGACGAACACGTCACGAAACGGGATCGGTACATCGACGACCCCGAAACTCGGCCGATGGGTGCGAATATCGATCTGTTCGGCCGCCGGAAAGACGGGACTCTTATTCCGGTCGACATCAGTCTGAGTCCGATCGAGAGCGATTTCGGACTCGAGATTATGGCCGCAGTCCGGGACGTTAGCGACCAGTACGCGCTTCGGACGAAGTATCAGACGATCCTCGAGGCGGTTCCCGATGCCGTCGTCGTCGCCGATGCGACGACCGGTGAGATCGTCGAGATGAACGAAAAGACGACGGACCTGCTCGGATACGAGCCGAACGAACTCGTCGGAAAGAGCCAGTCCATCTTGCATCCATCGACGGAGAACGCACGCTATCGCGACCTCTTCGAACAGCACATCGCCGACGAACAGTCGATCTTCACGCAGTTGCCGGACGGTTCGGACATACACGTCGAAACCAAAGCCGGCGAGAAAATCCCGGTCGAAATCAACGCCCACGTGTTCGAATTGCAGGGCGACCGGCTGATCGCTGGCGTCTTCCGCGAGGTGACGGCCCGAAAGGAGTACGAGCGACAACTCCACGCGCTCCACGAGGCGACGCGTCACCTGATGCAAGCGGACGACCGCGAAGAAATCGCCCGGCTCGTCGCGGACGCTTCGAAGACGATACTCGGATACCGCAGTACCGTGGTCCGACTCGCCGACGAAACGCATCTGCATCCGATCGCCGTTACCGACGAGGCGAAAGCGGACATGGGGGATCGACCGGTCTATCCGACCGTCGGTGAGAATCCGGCGAGCCGTGCGTACGACCGCGGGAACCTCATCCGGTACGACGATGTCCGCACCGTCGACGACGGCTACGACCGCGGTGACGTCCGTTCTGCGCTTTACCTCCCGATCGGGGACCACGGGGTGATCAGTATCGTCGATCCGAACGTCAGCGCGTTCGATCCGTCGGACGACGAACTCGCGTCGATCCTGTCGGTGAACGCAGAAACTGCCCTGAATCGACTCGCACACGAGCGTACCGTAGAGCGGCAAAACGAACGACTCGACGAGTTCGCGAGCATCCTGGCCCACGACCTCAGAAATCCACTCAACGTTGCCTACGCGCTGTTAGAAGGCGCTCGAGCGGACCACTCGATCGCGGAACTCGACGAGATGGGGCGGGTATTCGATCGAATGGCGGGGATCATCGACGACGTGCTGACGATGGTCCGGAACGGATACGACGTCGACGCCATCGAGCCGCTGGAACTCGGCGCCGTCGTCGAGGAGTGTTGGGAGAACGTGGCGACCGAAGATGCGTCCATCCGGGTCGATTCGGAGGGGCTCTTCCACGCCGACTCGAGGCGCATCCGGAACGTGTTCGAGAACCTCTTTCGGAACGCGATCGAACACGGTGGACAGACCGTCTCCGTCTCCGTTGGCGTTTCCGAGGGCGGCTTTTACGTTGCCGACGACGGGCCCGGGATTCCGGAAACTGACCGCGATCAGGTGCTCGAACTGGGGTGGACGACGAACGACGACGGGACGGGACTCGGCCTGAATATCGTCCTCGCGATCGCACAGGCCCACGGGTGGGACGTCGACGTCACCGAGAGCGAATCCGGCGGTGCGCGGTTCGACTTCGTCGGGGCCCGGACCGTCCACTTCGACGATTCCTTCGAAGCCGATACGTAGTGTCCCCGCAGTCCGATCTTCGCGCAGTCACCCTCCCCCGCGGTCGCCACCCTCCTCGGTCTCGAAGCGGCGCGGATACGGGGACCGGAACGGCTTTCTTCCGCCACCGACCACCCGTACGTATGTTTACCGGCATCGTCGAAGAGACGGGCACCCTCCGATCCCGAGAGCGGACCGAAGACGGTCTCCGACTGCGAATCGGCGCCGAGGAGGTCGCGACCGGGCTCGAACACGGCCAGAGTATCAGCGTCAGCGGCGTGTGTCTGACCGTCGAGCGGTATTCCGATGGCGAATGGTTCGAGGTCTTTCTGGCGACCGAGACCGTCGACCGGACCTACCTGGGCGATCTCGAGACGGGTGCGGCGGTCAACGTCGAGCGGGCGATGCCGGCCGACGGTCGATTCGACGGCCACGTCGTCCAGGGCCACGTCGACGCGGTCGCGACCGTCACGGACGTCGAGCCCGTCGACGAGGACTGGTTTTTCGAGTTCGAACTTCCCGACGGGTACGAGCGGTACGTCGTCGAGAAGGGATCGATCACGCTCGACGGCATCAGTCTGACCGTCGCCGACCTCGACGCGCAACGCGGCCGGGTGACCGTCGCGGTCATCCCCACGACCTATCAGCTCACGACGCTCTCGGAGAAAGCGCCCGGCGATCCGGTCCACCTCGAGGTCGACGTGCTCGCGAAGTACGTCGAACGACTGCTCGAGGCGCGCTTTGACTGATCCCGAGGTCGGCTCGCCGTCGCTGACGGCCGGACCGACGGTGCCGTGACGGGATCGGCGTCGTCCGGGACGCTCAGCGCTGCGGCGGGTCGAATTCCGTCATCTCCGGCCGCGAGACCTCGGGTTCCCTCCGGGCGGCGCGATACGTGTCGCGATAGCGAGAGAGTTTCCGATACAGGTAGTAGCCGATCGCGAGGTCGTAAACGACCACGTAGGTGACGAACGCGAATCCGAAGCCGACGGGGAGGAGACCAGCGAGGATGCCGGGGACGAATCCGACCGTGACGTTGTACGTCCCGTGAACGAACGCCGCGACGAGCAGTCCCTTGATGACGATCGGGCCCGCGTACTCGCCGTTGAACTTCGCCAGTCCGAGGTAGTAGCCCGCGATCGCGGAGTAGATGACGTGGCCGGGCCCGGCTAGCGCCCGGACCGTCGCGATTCCGCTTGCGGTGACGAATAGATTGGCTTCCGGGTTCGCTTCTCCGATGACTCGGCTGATGTAGAGCGCGTTCTCGATGGCCGCAAAGCCCAGCCCCGCGACGGCGCCATAGACCGCACCGTCGATGACCGCATCGAAACTGTCGCTCCGGTAGGCGAACGTCTGAACGGCGAGTAGTTTCACCGTTTCCTCGACGGGGCCGACGATCAAATAATAGAAGAGGATCCCGCCGCCGATGCCGATCACCGCGCTGGTAAACGAGTTGACGAGGGCGGCGAACGTCGCGAACAGGACCGCGAGCACGAATGTCACGACGAGCAAGGTGAGCGGCTCGCTCGTCGTGATGTCCGTGTACCAGATATACGCCGCGAGCAATCCCGCCGGGACGACCGAGAGCCCGAAAAAGATGGAAACGAACGGGTCCTCGAGGACGACCGCTGCGGGCGAGATCAGCAAGACGAGCGTTATCGCGATCGCGATCAGCAAGACGAGCGCGCGAAACCCGTAGCCAGCGACGTTGTAGAGGGTGTACGCGAGCAGATCGACGATCGATCGCGGTTCCCACGTCGAGACGTCGTAGAGGTCGATTGACCCGTCCCCGTTTCGCTCCGCGGCTCGTTCGACCGGGTCGCGCCTACGCATGGCGGTCTGTTCGGCTTCCGCCCCGGTATAGGTTCGGCAATCGGCGACTCGAGTGTGTCTCCTCGACGGATGGGCCGCGTCGCGATTTCCGGCGCCCAGTCCACGACCGACCGTGCCGGTTCGGGTGTGTGGCGCGGGGGGTCGTGTTCAGTCTCCGCGTAGCAGTCCTCGGACGGCAATGGCCGCGTCTTCGAAGGCGTTGACGTCCATGCTGTCCGTCGTCAACAGGACGCCGGCCCCGTCTTCGAGCACTCTGGCGACGAATCCGTCGTCGTGGAATCGAACGGTGAATTCGTATTCGCCGATGTTCGATTTCCCTTCGCTGTCGCTGATCGCCGTCCGAACCGGTCGTTCCGCGAATCCGACCTGTTCTAGCTCGACCAGTTTCGCTTTGGCCCGCCGGGCATCGTCCGCCGACCCGTAGAGATCCTGACGGAGGTACAGGATATCGAACGTCGACGGGGTGAAATAGATCACGCTCCGGAGGGTGTCTCCGAGACCGGTTCGTGCAGCGCTGACGATACTCGTGGCCAGGTCGTCGTCGACCTCGGTTCTGTAGTCGTGGGCTATCATGAGCACTGTTGGCGGTTCGCGGTATCAAGCGTTTCGCCTACCGGTATCCCGTCCGGAAATCCAACAGGACGGGTGCGTTCGCGAGCACCGCACCGGTCACCGACCGAAGCCGACTTCGAGTCGGTTCGATCGCGACGGGCGGTCGGTCTCGGCGGCCGGCGCGGACTCGGAATGATCAAAGGTCTTCCGACCCAACCGGCGCGTATGCACTTCGATCAGCGAACCCAGCGGGCGCTTCGCGACGTCGGCCTCGGGACCGACGATCTCCGGGCCGCTTCCGAGGCGGTCGTCGAAGCCGTTCGGGCCGATGCGACCGCGCTCGAGGAGTTCTTCGACTCCAACGATACCGTGTACTCGGACATGTCCATGGCCCACTCGAGTTCCGAGTATCCGGAACACACCGTCGAGTACGCCGATATTACGACTCACGGCGGCGAAATGCGCGGCTGGCTGCGATTCGACACGTGGGGCGTTTACGTCGAGGACGGGCGACTCCTGGACGACGGCTCCGTCGAGCTGTCCCTCGGGCCGACGATCGACGACCGGGTCCGGTTCGCCGCGACGCGAGAGACGATACGATGATGATCACGGTCGAGGCCGGGATCGGGGCGCTCGAGCGCGAGTCACGACGCGTGAGCGACGACCGGCGGGACGCGGAGGGACGGCGATGACGACGGTTCGAGTCCGCGGTATCTACACGACGGCGGCGACCCAGCTACTGGCCGAGACCGACTGCGAGGTCGTCCAGCCTTCAGAGCCGATCCGTGACCGCTTCGATCGGTCGTTCGATACCGTGCCGGCCGACGTCTCGATCGAGACGACCCGCGATCGGCAGGGCGTCGAGATTTCGGGTGACCCTGACGGGGTCGAGACGGTCGTGAGCGCACTCGAGACCCTGGCGATCGACACGTTCTGCTGGTCCGGAGACGTCGCTCGAGGGGCGGTTTTCGACGCCGAGGTGCTCGAGGCCGAGGGCGGGAGCGGTGCGGTCGTCGCCCTCGGCGACGGTCGCCGAGGGTATCTGAAGTACGACGATGCCGACGGCTACGTGGACGAGGGGAATCGGTACCGGGTGCAGGTCCAGGAACCCGCGCCGCCGTGGGACGACGATCGACCGCTCGTCCGGCCGACCCTCGAGATTCGTGGCGGACTCTGTACCCTTTCTCGCGGCCGAACGGGCGTCTCGGCGGCGCTTCGGGGCGAGCGTGCCGACGAACTCGTCGGCATGACGGATCTCCTCTCGGTCGACGTTCCGGACGGGTGGGGAGTCCGCTGGCAGCAGGCGGCCGCCGATGCGACCCTCGAGGCGATGGGCGCCGCCCTCGAGGACGCCGCGGACCGGACGCGGTCGCTCGAGGACGCACTCGCCGAGACGCCGGCAGAGCCGAACGAGCCGGGGCTGCTCGCTGCACCGGAGACGACGGCGTGGTGCTGGTTCGGGCGGGAATCGCGATTCGCGCTGGACGGCGTTCGAAAGCGCGTGGAGACGACGATGCCGGGCCACCATCGGGCGAAGGCGGCTGATCGAGCGGCGAGCGCGGCGGTCGACTTCGCCGAGGCGGTCTGCGGATCGTTCGGAGACGATGGCGTCGTCGCCGATTCCGAGTTCCCCTTCGCGGCGGTCGCTCGCCAGTTCGGCCCGACGGTCGGCGATCGACTCGAGATCGGTCACGGCAAACCCGACGGCCGGCTCGTTTCACTGGGGCGTGGCGAGGTGACCGACTGGGACCCCGAGGGCAAGGTGACCCTGGAACGCTCGATGAGCCCCGGCGGTCGCTACGACGCACTCGACGTTCCCAGAGAACGGGGCGACGTCGCCGTGACGAAGTTCCGCGAGGGTCGGTGGTGGTATCCGACGACGTACAGGGCCGCAGACGGGACGACGAAAGGCACCTACGTCAACGTCTGTACGCCCGTCGAACTGTTCCCGGACTGCGTTCGATACGTCGACCTCTACATCGACGTGATCCGGAACGCCGACGGGACGGTGTCCGTGGTGGATACGGAAGAACTCGCAGACGCCGTCGACGACGGACTGGTTTCCGATGTGCTAGCCGAAAAGGCGACGAGCGTGGCGGAGGCCGTCGAGCGCGCCCTCTCGAAGTAACGGCGTGTCCGCTCGGTGCACCGTACGCTCTCGGAACGGACCCGACGAATTTCGTTCGAACCGGTCACTCGAGAGAGTCGAGATCGTCGAACTGCTCGCGATTCATCGTGGTTATGACGAACCGTCTCACCGTGTCGACCAGTTCGTCTTCCGTCTCGTACGTTTCGATTCGGAGGTCCCATCGGGTTCGCGCTGACCGGATCATCTCGCTGGTGACGTTCGCTTCGTGTACGAAGACGAGTCTCTCGTTGTGTGTGTCAGCCACGTTCTCGAGGATACTCCCCGCTTCTTCTCCGACACCGAGGTTGTGTCCGAGGAACGGAACGACGAAAACCGTCGCGTTCGCACGGCGGGTATATTCGATACTTTGCGTCACGGCGTCGACCTGCTCCGTGTCGACGTCGACATCGACTGCGAGAAACGCGTTCACTCCTGGATTCGTCCGAAGATGTCCTTGAACACGCCTGAGCAGCGCTTTCGCTTCGTCGATTGCGTCTTCGTTCTGGAACAGTTTGCGAAACGGGCCCGGAAGATCCGCGACGGCCACTCGTTTTCGTTGCTCGTCAGTCAGAACGTAATTCAAGTTGAACGATTTGTACGGCCCCATCAGATACAGGAGAAACCGGTCGTAGGTCACGCTTCCGAGCCGATTTGCAACGAGGTTGCGAGTTATTTTCGCGGACACGGGCGAGAATACTACCGACCATAATATAAAAGGTAGTATTTTCAGCGAAAGCCGGCTTGACAAAGGCTAAAAGCTGGGAGCGAGTACCGTGGGACAAGATGGGCACGAAACACACCGGGATCGTCGACGACGTTCCGGACGACCCGAACGAACTCCTCCCCGAGACGAGCGTTCTCTCTCTCGAGGAGTATCTCGACATGCAGGCTGCGATCGGGAACCGGACGCGCTTCGAGATCGTGTACCGGCTCTCTCATACCGGTGAGATGACGCCCACCGAACTCGACGCAGTGATGGACGTCGACGATAGCACGCTCCACTACCACCTCAACGAACTCCGCGACGTGGGGCTGATCGAGAAACGCGTCCGGACGGAACGGGACAGCGACGGACTGTACACGTACTACCGAGCGACGGTTCTCGGGGACGTCATCCTGGAACACGGTGTCGAGGAACTTCTGCACCGTGAACGGGACTTCCTGGAGGCATACGATAGCAGCCGTCCCTGACTCGAGCGCGGGTGCGGGCTCGAGTTCCACACTCGACGCCTCGTTTTGCTCACGTTCGTGCCGTTACATCGCGAAGTTGTCCGGGGTCACCGAACGTCCACAGATGGGGCACCCGTTCGCCAGCGTTGCCTCGCGCATCGGTCCGGTGACGGGGATCTCTCGGCCGCAGTCCGGGCAGCTAAATTCGTACGGTTTCATGGATGTGGAAGGGGATTCTGCATCCGATACATGCCGTTCCCCGGGGATAGGGTGCGGACCCAGATATAGAGGGACGTATATATGGGGCGCTCGCCTCGCCGCCGACCGGAATTCTGCAGCCGAATCCGGTACGTACGTTTACACTCTTCGGGTTCGATTGATCCGCCATGAACTGTCGAACGCTCCTTACGGGTGCGACCGGAACGCTCGGGACGGCGTTGCGACCCCGATTGTGTGACGCGGGACACGACGTTCGCGCGGCGAGCCGTTCACCGCCGGACGGCGGCGATGACGACGTGTCGTGGACGTTTCTCGACCTGATCGACGGCACGGGCGTTCGAGACGCGCTCGAGGCCGTCGACGTCGTCGTTCACGCGGCCAGCGCGCCCCGCGGCGACAGCGAGGCCGTCGACGTCCGGGGCACCGAACGACTGCTCGAGGCGGCGGCTGACGCCGAGGTTTCGAACTTCCTGTACGTCTCCATCGTCGGCGTCGACGACGTCCCGCTCTCGTACTACGAGCACAAACTGGCAGCGGAGCGGGCCGTCGAAGCGAGCGAGGTCCCGTCGACGATCACCCGCATCACCATGTTCCACGAGTTCGTCGCCGATCTGCTCGAGTCAATTACGCGGGTCCCGATCTGGCCGCTTCCGACGAGGATTCGGCTCCAGCCGATCGCGGTCGGCGAAGCCGCCGACACGGTCGTCGAACACGCGACGATGGAACCGGCGGGCCGGACGCCCGACACCGGCGGTCCCGAAGTGCGGTCCGTCAGCGACCTCGCGCGGACCTACCGGGACTCGAGGGGAGTGCGACGACCGATCGTTCGCCTTCCGATCCCGGGGAAAACCGCCGCCGGGTTCAGAGCCGGTGGAGCGACCTGTCCTGATCGAACCGTCGGCACGGTGACGTGGGACGAGTGGATCGAAGCGCGGTACGATTGATCGCCGCGACCGGCGACGAGATCCCCGTCACAGGAGATTCGCGACGACGAACGCGGCCTGTGCGACCACGATGGTCGTCAGCGTCGCGACGACGCACAGTTCGTAGAGACCGCGTACGTGATCGGTGACGAACGCGTCGGCGCGCTCGAGGCCCGCGGCGAGCGCTCGCGATCCGAGATACGTCAGTGCGACGAACGCGGGAAACGCGGCCAGCGCGAGCGGCGTCGGCGCGTACTCCGGGCCGTAGTAGGTGCCGACGCTCCACCGGATGCGGACGCTGTCGCCGAGAACCGTGGCCGACGCGAGACTCACGGCGATGCTAGCGAGGACGACGAGGAGTCCGCCGCCGGCGGTGGGTCGGAGTCGACCGCCGTCGGGGCCCCCAACCCGCACAGCCAGCCTCGTCGCTCCGCGACGGGTTCGTTCGACGATCCGTTCGAGCGGTCCGATCGGACGAGTCGGTTGCATCACACTGCCACCGACGGGACGGGGACGAAAAACTCGGCGCGCACGACTGCAGCGGCTGCAGTAGCGAAAACCCCTTTATGTGCCTTCTCTGTACACACGAAAACCGTGAGTGAGGAGGTCGACGTCGAAACGATCGGGGACTTGCTCAGTGACCCGACGGTGCGAACGATCCTCACCCAGACGAGCCAGGAACCCATGACAGCGAATACGTTGAGCGATCACTGCGACGCGTCCAAACCCACGGTGTACCGGCGACTGGATGACCTCCGTGAGTGCGGGCTTCTCGTCGAACGGACCAGACCCGACCCCGATCGGGGTCACCACCGAACGGTCTACGCGACGAATCTGAAGCGGATTACGGTCGAACTCGAGGACGAGGGGCTGGCGCTCCGTCTCGACCGTCACGAGGATATCGCCGATCGGTTCACGAGGCTAATCGAGGGGATATGACGTGGGACCGATCACTCATCCTGTCGGGACAGCGTTGTTACAGCTCTGGGACGTGGCGCTACCGCCGGAGTGGGTGACGACGTTCGTTCAGACCACCGACGTTTTGAGCGCGCTCATCGGATCGTTCATCGCGTACCAGGCCTACCGAGGGTATCGACGAAACGACAGCCGGCCGATGTTGTTCATCGCAGTCGGGTTCGCGCTGGCGCTTGCCGTGCCGTTTCTGTTACTATTGCTCTACGTGACGTTTCCGTTCGTTTCGGAGACGCTCGCCGCGGTTCTCGGCCAGTGCAGTCAGGTAGCCGGGTTGATCGCGATTCTGTACGCGCTGCGGATGCCGGCATGAGTCCGACGTCGACGCCGTCGAACCGCTGGAACTCGGTCCCGTCGTCGCAAAGCGCTGGGAGACCGTGGCGACCGGAGATGCGTCGCTCGAGGACCCGTTTGAGGGGCTGTTCCACGCCGATTCGGGGCGTGTCCGGAACGTCGACGAATCCAGCGTCGAGTACCGTCGCCATTACGGCCCGGTCGTCTATATCCCACCTGCGGTACGGGAAACCCCGGCGTAAACGCCGGGGAGGATGTCACGTCTGCACTGTCGGAGTCCGATCCCACGATGAGGGACTGGATCTCTGTGCATCGGAGCAATTACCGACACAACCGTCCAATTCCGGCTGCCAGAACGGACATCGGCTTCCCTGCTAGTCCATCAATCTGGGACAACCCGGTATCCATATTATCCTCTGCTCTCAAAACCGAGTAGCTGACAGCTTACACTGCCACAACCCGATACGGGTCGATACCTCACAGATATGCCTGAAGAATATGCGAATCGAAATCGTCTTTTTCTGATTCCAACGTGGTCGTCCGTCACGCAGACGTCCAGTGAGACGGATCAGAGCGATACGAGGGATGCGGAGTCGCCTCCCGTGTCGGTGGTGTTGCGGTCACTCGAGGACGAAAAATGCAGAGCGATACTCACGGCGTTGCGTGAACCGAAATCCGCGGCTGACCTCCAGACGAAATGCGATCTTGCGAGGTCGACGGTGTACAGGAAACTCGAACGCCTCCGAGAGGCATCCCTCGTTAGAGAATATACGGAAGTTCGCCGCGATGGACCAAACGCGACACTCTACGAACGGGATTTCACGGATATCTCGATCGGCATCGACGACGACGACGAGTTTACCGTCTCTATCGATCGACGAACGAAAGACGCAGAGGATCGCATGGCCACGTTCTGGTCGGAGATGAAGAAGGAATCATGATAGACGACCTCGTCGTGTTACTTGGCGTCATCAAGACTGTCGCCCTCGTTCTTGGCGGCATCGTCTCGCTGTTGGCGTATCGCGCGTATCGACGAACGCAGATCGACGGGCTCCAGTACTTCGCAGTCGGTCTCATCGTGATCACGATCGGGACGTTTCTGATCGGCGTGCTCCATCATCTCCTCGGCGTGCCGAGTGTCCAGGGTATGCTCTTCGAAAGCCTCCTCCTCTGTATCGGGTTTCTCATCATGATCCACGGATTGTACGGTTACTAACGACGGGGTCGTGTAACTGGTCGGCGCTCTGCTTCTGCGCTCTGCTTCTCCCTGCGTTGTGCGACTCGAGCGACAGTGTCGGTCCCGCAATTGGAGACCACGCGAGTACCGCTGAAAGGTCGGTACTGTGGTTATCTCACGTTCTGGGACCCTTCCTTCGTACCTTGTGAGGTACGCACCGAGCGTCTGATGATGAGCAGTTCCACAATGGCGCTTCGTCGGGCCGACACGCGGGAACCGCGTTCGTCAGCAACGGGAGGGAGTATTTGATGCGGGAACAACTGCCGCAACGGTATGCAGACGCCCTCGTCGCACGACGTCGACTCGTGATCGCACTGTCGTTTCTGCTCACCATCGCCGTCGGCGCTGGTGCGGTCGTCGGCACCAGTCCGGATGGGTCGATCGGGCAGGCGGGTATCAACTCCGAGGAGCAGGCGGCCTTCGACGAGATCGAATCGACGTACGGAACGAACGATGCGATAGTCACCCAAATCGTCGTCAGAAAGGACGGCGGTGACGTCCTCACCCGCGAGTCGCTCCTGCGGAGCCTCCGTCTCCAACGGGAGATACAGCGGAACGAATCCATCGAAGCGACGCTACGGGCGGAGTCGAGCACGATCGGTATCGAAAATACCGTTGCGACTGCGGCCTACGTCCGGGACCAGACCGCCGGGAACGAGACCCACGGTTCGACCGCGAGCGCTCGGCACGAACAGCCGCCGGCCCCCACGCTAGACGAACAGATCGCAGCGCTCGAATCACGTTCGCCCGAGGAGGTCGAGTCACTCGTCGCGCACGTCCTCGACCCGAACGTGACCACGTCCGGCCCTGACCCGACTGCGTCCCTCCCGACACACTACGAGTCCGGAACGACGCGTGCGGAGGCGAGGCTCACGCTCGTCTTCCACTCGCCGACTGCCGGTGACGATGGTGAAACACCACAGGAGACGTACGACGCACAGGTCGCCACTGCATCGCTCGTCGACGAACGGTTCAGTGACGCGTTCGTCTTCGGGCAGGGCATCGTCGATGACGCGTCCACTCAGGCCATCGGCGATAGTTTTCTCATCATCACCCCCGTCGCAGTCGCCCTCCTGCTCGTCGTCCTCGGTGTCGCCTACCGCGATCCGGTCGACGTTGTCGTGAGCCTGTTCGGGATCGGAATCGTACTGGTGTGGCTGCAAGGTACCCAGGGCTGGCTCGGAGTCTCGTCCAGTTCGATCCTCATCGCCGTCCCGTTCCTCCTCGTCGGGCTCAGCATCGACTATTCACTCCACGTCGTCATGCGCTATCGAGAGGCTAGAACGGGCGCGCTCGAGGACGACGGCGCGATCGGTGACCCGCGATCACCCACCGCAGCTATGCGATTGAGTATGAGGGGTGTCGTCGTCGCGCTGACGGCCGCTGCCTTCACGACCGGGATCGGGTTCTTCTCGAACTACGTCAGCCCGCTGGCCTCGATTCGGGACTTCGCTCTCCTGAGCGCTACCGGTATCATCGCAATGTTCGTCGTCTTCACGGCGCTGGTCCCGGCCGTCAAACTCGAGGTCGAAAACCTCCTCGCTCGCCTCGGACGAGATCGACGGCGGTCCGCCTTCGGGGTCGGAGATGGGCCTATCAGCACCGTTCTTTCGAGCACCGCAACCCTCACGAATCAGATCCCGGTCGTCATTCTGGTTCTCGGTCTCGTCGCGGCGGGCGTCGGTGCCTACGGTGCGACCGGGCTGGATACGGAATTCAATCGAGCCGACTTCCTCCCGGAAGACGCCCCCGATTGGATGGAGTCGCTTCCGGAACCATTTGCCCCGGCAGACTATGACATCCGCGAGAATCTGGCGTACCTAAGCGACACCTTTCGGCAGCGTGGGCAGGGGGCAGAAGCACAGATACTGCTACGCGGGAACGTGACCTCTCCGGCGCTGCTCGAAGCAACCGATGACACCCCGAAATCGGCACCGCAGAACGGAACGATCGCCATGCAGGCCGACGGTACTGCCGCCGTCGAGAGTCCAGCGACCGTTCTCCGCTCCGTCGCCGCCGAGAATCAGACAGTAGCTAACGCGATAGACGCACACGATTCGGACGGTGACGGGCTTCCCGACGAGAACGTCGCCGAAGTGTATGACCTCGTCTACGGTGTTGCACCCGAGCGGGCGTCATCCGTAATGTACCGCGCGGAAAACGGGTCGTACGTGTCGGCCCGGGTGATCGTCGGTGTGCAAGCTGATGCGTCTGCTCAGTCGATTGCCGACGATGTCCGTCACGTTGCGTCTGGTATCGAAGCGACTGCACCGGCCAACGCCGTCGCAACGGGTGGTCCGGTCGTCACCGCAGTCGTCCAGGGTGCCCTGTTCGAGACGCTCGTCCAAGGGTTTACGGTCACACTGAGTGTTGTTCTGGTATTCCTTCTCGGCCTGTACTGGTGGCGGTACCGCACACCGGGCCTCGCGGTCGTGCTGATCGTTCCCGTCGTCCTCGCGCTCGCGTGGTTACTCGGCGCGATGGCGCTACTCGACATCCCGTTCAACAGTGAGACTGTCGTCATCACCAGTCTCGCCATCGGACTCGGGGTCGACTATAGCATCCATCTCGGTGAACGGGTTATCGACGAACTCGAACGAAACGAATCGGCCGAAGCAGCGCTGGTGACGGCAGTCACGGGAACCGGCGGTGCGTTGCTGGGGAGTGCAGCGACGACAGCAGCGGGCTTCGGGGTCCTCGCGCTCGCGCTTTCGCCGCCGCTTCAGCGCTTCGGTATCGTGACCGCGTTGAGTATCGTCTTCGCGTTCGTAAGCTGCGTGACCCTGTTACCGAGCTTACTCGTCGTTCGGGAACGTCTGCTCGATCGGCATATACGGTGAGGACTGGGGCCGTGAACTACCGAAATTGACGCGACGACATCGAGACGGGCGTACGCATTGCGACGGGTAGCCTCAACTTCTGAGGGCCGTGCGAAGCAGGCTCCCTCGAGACGTTCACGACCGCCTGTACAGTTCAGGCTCCAACGTTATGATATGGTGTATCATAGCGATGCAGATGGGAACCTTAAACGAAGAGATGGCCGACGTGAGATCGGACCTCGACCACGTGCGCGCACAACTCAGAGAGGAGGTCCCGGGCTTCTTCGCGTTCGACGTCGCAGTCGGGAACATCACGTACAACGCGAACGCAAACAGCGTCTCCGTTACCATCGAACCGAGTTCTCGAGCGCGAGAGCAGTTGTCGGACGAACTCGGCGGAGTGAACGTGAAGACGGAGGGGATGCTGGAGTTCGAGTTCAGGCTCACGGAATCGCCCTCGGAGTGAACAAACGGGAGCCAGTCAGCAGCGACACGGGCCCGGGACGGATCGGATCAATCGGCCGCGAGCTTGTCCAGGCCGGCCGATTCGATGTCTTCGCCGCCGACGGACGAGCGCAGCGCGTCCATTCCGTCCTCGCGGTCGATGTCGAAGTCGTTCTCGTACAGTTCCGTCACCCGGCTCATCTCCTCGTCGGAGAGTTTCGCCACGTCGCTGGCGGCTGCCCACTCTTCGATGTCGGCCGTCGTTCTGAACGTCGGCGTCACGCAGGCGACCGGGTCGTGTGAGAGCAACCACGCGATCGCAGCCTGGCCCATGGTCCGGTCTCCGTCGCGTTCCAAAAACCGCAGTTTCTCGAGTTTCTCCCAGCCCGTTTCGTACCATTCGTCGGGGCGGAATCCGCGATGGTCGCCCTCGCCGAGTTCGGTGTCGGGCGTCACCTGCTCGTTGAGGATGCCCGACGAGTGGGGGACGCGGGGGACGAGGCTCGTCGACGAGCCCGTTCGCTCGATCGTCTCGAGGAAGTGGTTGCCGACCTCCTGTTCCAGGACGTTCCAGACGACCTGGACGGAGTCGAACTCTTCTTCGATCGCGAAGTCACCTTCGGCGAGCCAGCCGATCGAGGGACCGAGCGCGAGTCCGATGGCGTCGACCGTGCCGTCCTCCTGAAGTTCGTCCAGCAACTCGAGGACGTCGGGCGTTATTTCCTCGACGTTGGCGTTGTGAAGCTGGAGGACGTCGATCGAGTCCATCCCGAGGCGGTCGAGGCTCTTGTCGACGGCTTCGCGGAGATAGTCGGGGTCCATCTCCTTGGGCAGTTCGCCGTGGCCCGCCTGTGGGTTGTTGTAGAAGTCGTATCCGACCTTGGTAGCGACGGTGACCTCGTCGCGGACGTCGGCGAGCGCCCGTCCGAGCAGTTCTTCGCTCCGGCCGTGACCGTAGACGTCTCCCGTGTCGAAGTAGGTGATTCCCTGATCGACAGCGTACCGGACCATCTCGAGGGCGTCCTCCTCGGAACGGTCGCCCCACCAGTCGGTGCCGACGACCCACGCGCCGAAGCCGACTTCGCTGACGTCGACGCCGGAGTCACCGAGTTCGCTGTAGTGCATATTCGCATCTTCGAAGCGGGGGAACTTATGGTGTGCGGAACGGCCGGACGGTCGATCCGAACGCGTTCGGGGGTCGGACGGACCCGGCCGGGAACCGATCCGGAACCGATTGCGATTCGAGTCGAATCGTCCGTCGTCGGTGCTCGAGTCGAATCGCTCTTGGTCGGCGACGGCCAGCAACTCGTATGGGCGATTCCCGACGACGGATCTTCGCGCTTCTCCTCTCGTTCGTCGCCCTCGCCATCGGTGCGGCCGTCGTTTTCGCCGCGACGTCCCTCGAATTTCCGCGGACTCGGGTCACGATCGCTGGGGTCGTGGTGGGCGCGTTGCTGGTAGTCGTCGCGCTCGCGCTCCCCGCCCTGATTCTCTCCGGATGGCAATCCGAGAACGAGTGAGTTCAGACCAGAGACCGGGCGTGCCACCGAGTCCGGCAACCCTCACCGCACAACCGAACCACTATGAACTCGGCGGGCAATATCACAGAGTATGACAAAGCGGTACGTCTCGCTCCCCGACGAGGCGGAGGCGGGGATGCGCGAGTTCATCGACGAGGTCGACCGGCGATTATCGAGCGACGAGGACACCTGTTCCGTCGTCGAAGACGTGCTAATCGATCTTTCAGGCGACCGTGACGCGTACGAGCGGTGGCAAAACGGGGCGTCGGTCTCGCCGGCCGAGCGCGTTCGTCTCCAGAGTTACGATCCGTGCAACACGACCCTCGAGAGCGAATACTACGCCGAGAAGGACGAGGAGAAGTTTCGCACGTCAAAACACCTGCAGTGGCTCTGGCGACAGTTCGACAGTCTACCGATCGCCGACAACGTCGAGTTCGCGCTGCGGTTTCGCCGAATGCTCGCGGATCACCTATTCGAAGACTGTGGAGACAACTGCCGCTTTTTCAAAGGGATCTCATTCACCTACGGTCACAATATCACGATCGGTGACAACACCATCGTCCACGACGACGTCCACCTGGACGATCGGGGCAAACTGACCATCGGCGACCGGGTCTCGATATCCGACGGCGTGCACATCTACAGCCACGATCACGACGTCGTCGACCAGACCGAGGTCCGCAACTACCACACCATCATCGAAGACGACGTCCGCCTCACCTACGACTCGATGGTCCGGGCGGGGAACAGGGTCGGCGAAAACGCTATCGTCGGAGCGCGCGGCGTCGTTCAACACGACGTTCCTGCACACCACATCGCCGTCGGCATGCCCGCGAAAAGCGTCAAGATCAAGCCCGGTTGGGAAGACGCCGCCACCCCGATCGAGGACGCCGGGGTGAATCGCCAGGAGCAACGCCACCTCGAGTACGACCTTCCCGAGGACGTCAGCGTCTTCGACGAGTTCCAGCGCGATTTTCAATCTTCCTGACGGTCACCGCACCGCGATTCTCATTGCAGCGTAACGCGGGGAATATCCAAGTGCCTCGAGAACGTACCACATACCGATGGCGCTCTGGGGCTGGCTCATCGGCTACCTGGTCTTGTTCGCCCTGCTCCACCTGCTACTGTACTACCTGTACGCCCGCCGGGACGACGGCGATAGCGAGCGCGCGCCGACGTTTGCCGATCCAAACCGCGCCTCGATCCGATCGTCGCCCGGTCCCGACCGCTATCCGCGAACCGCCGACGACGTCGGTGACGCCGACCGACGGATCGACGACCGAGATAGAGACGTCGCCGGGGAGACGGTGCGGTGTCCTCACTGCGGCGCACCCAACGTGTCCGATCAGACGTACACGTACTGCTGGAACTGCATTTCCGGACTCCGGCAGTGAGCGCCGCCCGAGGGGGCCGGTGGTAGTTCCCGACCAGCGTCCGATCTGGCTCGGCTGGCGTTGCTCGCGCGGCGAGCCCGGCGGACCGTGCAGCGAAGCCGACGAAGTTACGATACGTTCGTCTCGAGACGAATTTCTGCGATACTGATACACGACGGCCGCTCGAGTTGCCGGATCGGTCCGGTAAGCAACGATTACGCTTTTGGTGTTCAAACAGAGAGGGGTAGACGACGAACGGTCATGAACGGATACGCACCCTCCGCTACGCAGTCTCGCTCTCCACCCCTGTATCGCGCCTCGCACGACCCGACCGGACCCGCGACGCTCAGCACGACCGTGGTCCACGCGCTGGCCGATTGTATGGGCGTAGACGTCACGGACAGCCGCGTTTCGCTGTACGAAACCGTCGATCCCGACGCGCTCGACGACCTCTTCCGGCCGCGCTACGACGGGACGCCCCGAGCGGGCGGCACGCTCTCGTTTCACGTCCACGGGCATTACGTCCGCGTCAGTGGCGCCGGCGAAATTTTGATCGAACCGCCGGCGCGCCGGTAACCGGACGCGCTCGCTTCGGGTCCGGCGTCGATACCGGCGTCGTCGACGCTCGCCTCTCACTTCCCCTCCATTGGTTCCGGAGCGTGTCGTCTCGATTCGAACTCGTCCGCCTCGCTCGAGAGCGACCGTGGGACCGATCACTCGGAACTGATCGCAACAGCCTCGATTTCGACCAGCAATTCGGGGTCGATGAGCCGATTTACCTCGACCATGCTGGTCGTCGGACGGATGTCGCCGAACGCCTCGGCGTGGGCGTCGCCGACCGCGTCCCAGTCGTCGATATCCGTAACGAACAGTCTGGTTCTGACGACGTCTTCGAGCGATGCGTCCGCCCGCTCGAGGGCGCGATCGATGTTCTCGAGCGCGCGCCTGGTCTGTTCGGACGCGTCTCCCGTCCCGACGACGTTCCCGTCACCGTCGGTCGCCGTCGTCCCGGAGACGTGTACCTGTGATCCGGCCCGAACCGCCCGCGAATATCCCACCTTCGATTCCCATTCCGTCCCGGACGAGATCCGTTCTCGACTCATACGCTGCGTTCACGGCAACCACTGAAAGTGATTCCGTCGATGACCGTGTCGCCCGTTCCCCCGATTTTGTCACGGAAATTCGCGGCGGATACCGCCGACTCGCCCCGCGACCGGGCAGCCGCGTTTTCGGTAGCAAATCCGCTTTCGGTCGACCACGCGGACCGTGGCGAACGATCCCGAGGCGTTCGCCTCGATTGGATACGAGGGAGTGACAGAAACTTCAGTTGGGCCCCTCCGTCGAGAGCCCGTTCGCGAGTCGCTCGAGGTGATCGACGCCGACGACGGCCACGACGTCATCACCCTCCGAGCGAAGCGCCTCGAGTCGATCGATCATACAGTGCTCGCGCGTCTCGTCTCGGTACGCCAGTGCGCTCCCGTCGGTGTCGACGCTGCCAAGCAGGGCCTGGACGGCGGCGACGTGGGAGCGCTCGTGAGCCGCTTGCCGCTCGGGCGAGTCGTCGACGTCACAGTCGTACTCGATCGGTTCGCCGGGTGCGACGGTCATCGGAGTCGCGTGCGTCAGCGTCGCCGCGATCCGGCAGGCGAGGGCCTCTCGTGTCGCGCCGCCGAGACTCGAGACGACGCGTCGGGCTGTGGCTGGCGACGCGCGGTCCCCGATCAGCCGGGTCAGAAGCTCCCGGAGAAACGACCAGTTCGGCGCGTCGATGCCGACGGCGTCCGCGTCGGGGGCCGCTCGGATCGCCGCACTCATCTCGCCGCCGAACCGCGGCGGCGCGGTGTCTCCCCTGACCCTGTCGCGGGCGTAGACCCGGTACAGCGGCAGCGCTGCCGGGGGAAGTTCGAGCGCGAGCGTCTCCGGGTCGACGCGCTCGAGGACGCGTTCGACGCGTGCGACGCTCGCCGGGTGGTCGTGGACGACACCGAGAAGAACGAGGGAACTGGCCGTACCGGGAAGCCGGCGGCAGAACTGTGCGGTGATTCGGGGGTCGTCGAACGAGTCTGCAAACGGCGGGGACTCGGCCATTGATCGGGTGGGAATACGCGACTACCGACATAACCCTTCCGTTACGTTGACTCGGTTCCGAGTCAGGAATCCGAAAGGAATACTCGGTTCGGGTGCGAGCGCGTGTCCCGTCGAAGTCCTCTCCGGCTGGGTCCGGGGCCCGCTCGGACTCGACGCGTCGGCTGACGAACACTGGCATAAAACCTAATATAAAACGAGCGAGTCGCTGTTCGATTGTGAACGAGTGACGGGCTTGATCTGCCGCTGGAAACCGTCGGAATCGCTCCGCACTGCCATGGTTTTGGGTCGTCGGTGACCGTCCAGTGGCTCGTCGATGCTCGACGAAATAGGGGAAGACTTATATAGAATCACAATCAATCATTCGCTCGACTATGAGTCAGCGAATGCAGCAGGGTCAGCCGATGATCGTAATGAGCGAGGATTCCCAGCGCGTCAAGGACAAGGACGCGCAGGATTACAACATCAGCGCCGCCCGTGCGGTCGCTGAAGCCGTCCGCTCGACGCTCGGTCCGAAGGGGATGGACAAGATGCTCGTCGATTCCATGGGATCCGTGACGATCACGAACGACGGCGTCACGATCTTAAAAGAGATGGACATCGACAACCCGACGGCCGAGATGATCATCGAGGTCGCCGAAACCCAGGAGGACGAAGCGGGAGACGGCACCACGACGGCCGTCGCCATCGCCGGTGAACTCCTGAAGAACGCCGAGGACCTCCTGGAGCAGGACATCCACCCGACGGCGATCATCAAGGGATTCCACCTCGCCAGCGAGCAGGCCCGCGAGGAGATCGACGCCGTCGCAACCGAGATCGACACGGACGACGAAGAACTGCTCCGAAAGACCGCCGAAACCTCGATGACCGGCAAGGGAACCGAGGTCAACAAGGAGTACCTCGCCGAACTCATCGTCGAAGCCATCCGTCAGGTCACCGTCGAGGACGACGAGGGCGAGAACGTCGTCGATCTCGAGTTCCTCAACATCGAGACCCAGACCGGCCGGAGCGCCGGCGAATCCGACCTGCTCGTGGGCGGCATCGTGGACAAGGACCCCGTCCACGACAACATGCCCACCGAGGCCACGGACGCGGACATCCTGCTTCTCAACGAGGCCATCGAGGTCGAAGAGGCGAACGTCGACACCGAAGTCTCCGTTACCGACCCCGATCAGCTCAAGCAGTTCCTCGATCGCGAGGAGAAACAGCTCCGCGAGAAGGCCGACCGAATCGCCGACCTCGGCGCTGACGTCGTCTTCTGCCAGAAGGGCATCGACGACCTCGCCCAGCACTACCTCGCCAAGGAAGGCATCCTCGCGGTCCGCCGCGCCAAGAAGAGCGACCTGGAATTCCTCTCGGAAGTCGTCGGCGCGTCGATCGTCTCCGACCTCGAGAGCGCCACCGAAGACGACCTCGGCTTCGGCGACGTCACCCGCGACGAGGAAGACGAACTGTTCTACGTCGAGGGCGAGGACGCCCACGGCGTCACGCTCCTGCTTCGCGGCTCGACCGACCACGTCGTCGACGAACTCGAGCGCGGCGTCAACGACGCGCTCGACGTCGTCGCACAGACCGTCTCCGACGGCCGCGTCCTCGCCGGTGGCGGCGCGGTCGAGGTCGAACTCGCCTCGCGCCTTCGCGACTACGCCGATAGCGTTTCGGGTCGCGAGCAACTGGCCGTCGAAGCCTTCGCCGACTCGCTCGAGCTCGTCCCGCGCGTCCTCGCCGAGAACGCCGGGCTCGACTCGATCGACACGCTGGTCGATCTGCGCGCGGCTCACGATGAAGACGACGTCACGGCCGGCCTGAACGTCTTCTCGGGCGACGTCGAGGACACCTTCGAGGCCGGCGTCGTCGAACCGGCCCACGCCAAAGAGCAGGCCGTCACCTCCGCGGCGGAGGCGGCCAACCTCGTGCTCAAAATCGACGACATCATCTCCGCCGGCGACCTGTCGACCGACAAGGGCGACGACGAGGAAGGCGGCGCACCCGGCGGCATGGGTGGCGGTATGGGCGGCATGGGCGGCGGCATGGGCGGCATGATGTAAGCGAGGGCCCGTCCGCTTACTCGTCCCAACGAATCGTCCATTGGCACTCGACAGGTGCCGAACGCCGTGTTTCAGCGTCGGTTCGGCCCGCAAACGACGACGGATCCAGTTTTGCCGCTCGACCGATACGTCGAGTGGCGTCCCTCTCGAGCGACACCGTCGCGTATCGAGTTCTCGATCGACGAAAATACAGCCTCGAGAGCACTCGCCGAGTGCGGACCATCGAGGCTCGATCCGCCTGGCGACGCTCGCGGCCCGTCTACCACGAACCGGGTGGGCCGAATTCCGATGGCGGGCCGACGACATCGGTTCCCTCTCCGGTGGAAAGTTCGGACTCGACAGCGATCGTCAGTTGCTGCTGCTGCGGTTGATATCGCGCGGGCGGCGACACGACGGTTTCCGACGGCGCCTCCTCCGGCGGCCGGGCGGTGGCGTGGCCCCGCTCCGACCCGGTCGTCTCGGTGACGACGTCGACGTCTTCCGGATCCTGGGTCGTGATCGTTATTTCCATCGTGTGATCACTACCGTCTGACGACGTATTTGACGTCACAGTCCACCGGTGCATTGGATCGCCTGTTCTCCATGTGGATTCGGTAATAGACGCCGCTGTTCGTCCTGTACACCGACTCGATCGAACTGCTCACCCATCCGTCCGTCGTGGTCGGGATGGCCCTGAAGTCGACGCTGTAACGGTCGTTCCAGGGGCCGCTCCATCGGGCGGTCGTCTGTCCGCCGTTGAGACTCGTCGAGAACGCGGTCCCCGTGATCCGCAGGTCGTCCGGATCGACCAGCTCCCGTCCGGTCATCGGCTCGAGTTGGCCGTGGAACTGCTGGACGGCGTCCATCGGGATCCCGAGCGTCAGGCTGCTACTCCCGGCGAACAGGAGGGTCGTGCCGTAGAATCCGTCGGATCGCTCGAGACCGATGAGGCTCCCGCTGTCTCCGCCGGACGCGATCGGCTCGAAGACGTCGAGCCCGACGAACTTCGCGGTTCCGTGTTTGAAACCCACGTTGAACGTGGCGTTTCGCGCGGTGCACTTGCCGGTCGTCACAGAGGTCGTTCGGCCGCTTTTCGTGTGTCGTTGTCCGATTTCGGCGTCGGTAAACGATCGCAGGTCCGACTCGACTTCGAAGATGTCCGACTGGAGGTGATCCGGGCGAACCTCGACGAGGGCGCTGTCGGTAGTGTTGTTCTCGCTCGTCGAAATTTCGCTGAAGTCGATCAGGGTTCCGATCACGTCGTTCGCACTCCCGCCATCGTAGGTGCCGGGCTGGTACACGTCGTCGCCCTGGCTCGCGTCCCCGCTATCCGCAGCCACGTGCGAGTTCGTGAGGAAAACGGTTCGGCCGTCTGCCGTTCGCAACGGTGGCGTCCCGAGTGTCCCCGCTGTCACGTCCGGGTGGCCCACGGAGACGCCGGCCGGCGCCGGCCGCCACTTCTCCTTTCGGGAGAGGCCCGGCGGGATCGCCTCGAGTTCCGGTTCCGCTTCGGCGATCTCCATCGGCGGTTCCGTCGGGCGCATCGCCTGCTCGAGCATCTTCACGTCTCCCGACTCCTGGACGTCGACCTTGTAGGTCTCGTCCTCGATTTCGAGTTCCGTGGGCAGGATTTCCTCGTCGGCAAGATCCTGTTCGGGTCGTTTCTCGTCGACGTAAACGACGATGGCTTCTGTATCCGTAATTCCCTCTTCCCGAGTCTGTTTCAGCCCGAACGCCGTTCCGGTTACGTTTTCGGTTGATTCCAGTTCTTCGCGGACCGATTCTGGAATTTCCATCGTTCGTATCTGTGGCATGTGTAGTATCGTCTCCTCGTTTCGTTACTCGTCGTCCGATACTGGTCGTCATCCGCCTCCGGCAAAGGGTGCCTACCATTAGCATGCACAAAAATATAGTCGTTAGTAATATTATTTGCTTATCAGCGTGCGTGGACTCTCAGTCCCCGCAATACGTATCCATGCGGCGAACGTGTTCGACCTCGGATACGACGTGACGGCGCGTTCGCGGCCGGAGAAGTCTCAAAAGGCGGGTTCCAGTTCGATTGCGCTCGTCTCGTCCGGTGGGGCACCTCCGACCGGGACGCCCTCATCCCTCGATCGGTTCGATGACGTCCTCGCGCACGTGGAATTCGACCAGCGGCGTCGACATGCTGGTCACGACGAACCACACCTCGTCTTCGCGACGGTACGTGTCAGTAATCATCACGTTCTCGGCGGGCAGCGGCGGTCGCGTTCGCGGGGGGGTTGAAGACTGCGTGTCGGAACTATCGTCCATCCTGTCGACCCATATCGGCGGCGAGATTGTCAACGCTTCGGCTTCGAAAGCACGCCGTTCGAAATCCGAGCGGAGAGCGGCGTGCCAGCGGTCACCCGTCGGAACACGTCGCTCAGATCGGCGAACTCGGCTTCCTCCTGATACATGGGTCGGAAAACGGTGCTGGTGCGAACTGATAGCATCGAGAATCGCGGACTGATTTCGCGTTCGGGAGCGACGTCGTTCGATCTCATCACCCTCCGTCGACCGCTCGAGTCAGGCCTCGTCCTCGATCTCGAGTTCGAATTGTTCGTTCTCGCTGACGGCGTTGAGGACGACGCTGGTGTTCGAGGCCTTGATGTCGGGGTCCGTCAGCAACTGTTTGATCTGGTCGTTCATCCCGTCGGTATCTTTGAACTTCCCGATGGCGATGACGTCGTAGTCGCCGGTGACCTCGTAGACGCTGGTCATCTGGCGATGGTCGCGCAACGTATCGGTGACGTCGGGTAACGCGTTCCCCTCGACCTGAAGCTGGATGACAGCCGTCACGTCGTAGCCGACCGCATCGTAATCGACCTTCGGTGTGTAGCCCTCGATCACGCCCTGTTCTTCGAGATCGGAGAGGTGGTTCGAAACGGTGGTGACGGAGACGTCGAGTTCCTCGGCCAGGCTCCGAAGGCTCGCCCGACCGTCGCCCAGTAACGCATTCACTAGTTTTGCATCGAGATTTTCGTACGTCATCACATCTATCCTCTCACCGGAGCCTTTAGAACTTTACGAATATGCAGTTTCGAGCTGGAGAGGGAAGAATTGCATGGAACAGCAGGGTTTTAGTAGCGGAGTTCAGAGGTAAGCACGACAAGAAAGATGACAAGCGGAAACCTCACCGACACCGAACAGGCGGTGCTGGACGAAATCGAAGAACAGGACGTCGACTTCCTCCGATTACAGTTTACGGACATTCTGGGGACGGTCAAGAACGTTTCCGTGCCCGCACGGCAGGCCGAGAAGGCGTTCACCGAGGGGATCTACTTCGACGGCTCTTCTATCGAGGGATTCGTTCGGATTCAGGAATCGGACATGCGGCTCAAACCGGATCCTGACACCTTCGCGATCCTCCCGTGGCGCCAGAAAGAGGAGAGCGCAGCCGCCCGGATGATCTGTGACGTCTACGACACCTACACCGGGAAGCCGTTCGAGGGCGATCCGCGCCGCGTCCTCAAAAACGCCCTCGAGCGCGCCAACGACATGGGGTACACCGTCAACGCCGCCCCCGAACCCGAGTTCTTCCTCTTCCAGGAGGACGAGGAGGGCCGTGCGACGACCGAGACCAACGACGCCGGCGGTTACTTCGACCTCGCACCGAAAGACCTCGCATCCGACGTCCGCCGCGACATCATCTACGGCCTCGAGAGCATGGGTTTCGAGGTCGAGGCCAGCCACCACGAGGTCGCGGAAGGCCAACACGAGATCAACTTCACCTACGACGACGCCCTGACGACGGCCGACAACGTCGGTACCTTCCGCACCGTCGTCCGCGCGATCGCCGCACAGCACGACCTGCACGCGACGTTCATGCCCAAGCCGATCCCGCGTATCAACGGGTCGGGCATGCACACGCACATCTCGCTGTTCACCGAGGACGGGGAGAACGTCTTCCACGACGACGACGACGAGTTCAACCTGAGCGACGAGGCCCACGCGTTCACCGCCGGTATCCTCGAGCACGCGCCCGCGATCACGGCGATCGCGAATCCGACCGTCAACAGCTACAAGCGACTGGTGCCGGGCTACGAGGCGCCGGTCTACGTCGCCTGGTCCGACCGCAACCGCTCGGCGCTGATCCGCAAGCCCGCCGCGCGCACTCCCGCGGCCTCGCGCATCGAACTCCGCTCGCCGGACCCGTCCTGTAACCCCTACCTCGCGCTCGCCGTCATGATCCACGCCGGTCTCGACGGGATCGAGCAGGACCTCGAGTGTGACGACCCCGTTCGCGAGAACATCTACGACTTCGACGAGCAGAAGCGCGAGGAGTACGGTATCGACACGCTACCCGCGAACCTCGGCCAGGCCGTCGACGCTCTCGAGGAAGACGAGGCGATCTACAGCGCGCTGGGCGACCACGTCGCCGACAAATTTGTCAAGGCGAAGCGCCAGGAGTTCGAGGACTACCTCGTCGACGTCTCCCAGTGGGAACTCGACCGCTACCTCGAGACGTTCTGAGGCGCGCAGAGCCGCGTCCGAGCCACGGTTTCCGTCGGTTCCGCTCTTCCTGTCCAGTTCGCCGAGCCACGAGTCGATTTTCCTGTCCAGTTCGCCGTGGCACGTCGGCCACTTCGCAGGCGACGACCGATCGTGATCGCGGGACTCGAGCGCCGGCGTCTCCGGATCGAGCGCGTACTATCGCTCCCAGGCGGGTGCGAGACTCACATTTTCGCTCGTGTCCCTGGAGACGGTCCGTCCCGACGATTCACGGGATGGAGCACTTTCAAGCACAGTAGTTAGACGTGCCGCCGACGGACGGTCGCGTACGGCTGGGACTCCCGACGTAACCGCGGTCGAGACCGAAGACGACTATATCCACGTTCGCTTCCGAGACCCGGATCGATACGACGAGATCCGGACGCCCGACTGGGCGACCCAACCGGCCGAGTCTGTCTCAGCGGGAAGCGAGGTCAGAACCGGCACGATCGAGGGCGAGGACGACTGGGAGGTCACGAACGTTCTGATCAACAAACACGTCGGCGAAGACAGAGCCAGAGAAGAGGCCGAACAGATCGTCGACAAGATCGAATCCTGATCGCCCCACACCGTCTCCCGCTTCTCGAGAGCGTCTTCGTGGACTGACAGTCACTGCAGGCACGGTCCGGTATTATGCTCACGTCGGTAGTCGGTCCATCCATGGTCGACAGTCGAACCTACGCGTTCGAGGGGGAACGGCCCACGATCGACGACGCGGCGCGAGTGAGTCGAGAGGCGACGCTCGTCGGCGACGTAACGGTAGCCGCCGACGCGAGCGTTTGGCCCGGCGTCGTCTGTCGAGGCGACGTCGCCCCCGTCGAGATCGGCCGTGAGACCCACGTCGGCGACAACGCGATACTCCACGCCGCACGGCTCGCCGACGAGGTGATGGTCGGCCACGGAGCCGTCCTCAACGAAGCGACCGTCGAATCGCAGTCCCTCGTCGGATTCAACGCGACGATCAACACCGACGTCACGATCGGCAGCGGGAGCATCGTCGCCGCGGGGACCGTCGTCCCCGACACGTACACGATTCCACCGGAGTCGTTCGTCCGCGGCGTCCCCGCCGAGATCACGCCGCTCGAGAAAACGGGTATCGACGCCGGATCGATCTTCGAGTCGTATTCGTCGGGCGAGTACACCGATCTGGCACAGCGCCACGAGGAGATCTTCGAGTGAACGAGCGGGCGTCTCGTCCGGCGATCCGCGGCATCGAGCGCGGAACTCGCCTCGAGGAGTCTCTCGATTATCGACCCGCGTCGTACTCGAATATTTCGCGGTAGAGCTCCGTCGCGAGCTGGTCGATGTTCGATTCGGCCTCGCACGCCGCCATCGTGTCGCCGATACCGCGCCACTCGACGGACAGCCGGGCGATCGGAATCAGCGCGACCCCGCCGATGACGACGTCGCCGTCGGGCGTGTGTACCCGCCATTCCGTTCGCATCCCGTTCGAGGACCTGCTTACATCTTCGACCCGTCCACCCGCCTCGTCCCACCGCTCGACGAGACCGTCGGTTATCCGACGCAGTTTCCGCTCGCCGAGAACGTGAAGCGCGGTCCCGCCGCACGAAAGCAGCACGAACGCCACGGCTGCCGTCGCCACTCCCCCGTAGGGGACGTTCATCGACGCCGCGAGGCCGGCCACAACGACGACCAGTCCGAGTACCCGCACGTCGACCGCGCTCGGCACCGTACCGCTCCAGGTCGATGCAGACCCCTGGGACGGCTGCTCGAGTTGCATATCGACCGTCTCTCGGCACGACGGCCGGATAGCCGTTGGCCTGTCTCAGTGTCCGCTTTAATCCGCCGGCGACCGAACTCACTCGTCTTCGAGTAACGCGCTGTCGCCGTGGGCCTCCCGAAGCGCCTCGAGATAGTCGCGCTGTTCCTCGAGCCGCGGGGTCGGCTCTTCGTACGTGTACTCGAACATCTCGGTCGGATCGGCATCGACGGCCTCCGCATGGTCGACCAGCGTGGCGACCGCCTCCGCTATTTCGGTTTCGATCGCGTCGATTCGGCCGTCGTCGAGGACGTTCCGGTTCCGAAGGTAGGCTTCGAATCGATCGATCGGATCGCGCTGGCGCCAGCGCTCGACCTCCGCTTCGTCGCGGTAGACGTCGGGATCGTCCGCCGTCGTGTGGGCTCCGTAGCGGTACTGGACCGCCTCGATCAGGGTCGGTCGCGGCCGGTCGCCGTCGGACTCGAGTGCGTTCTCCCGCGCCGCCGTGGTGACGACGTAGGACGCGAGCGGGTCCATCCCGTCGACCTGGACGCCGCCGAAGCCGTAGGCGCGGGCTTTCTGGGCGATGGTAGCGCTCGCGGTCTGGCGCTCCCGCGGCACGGAGATGGCCCACTGGTTGTTGTTACAGAAGAAGACAGTCGGCGTGTCGAAGACGCCCGCGATGTTCATCGCTTCGTGGAAGTCCCCCTCGGAGGTCGAGCCGTCGCCGAAGTGGACGACGGTCACGTTCTCTTCGTCGTTCAATTTCGCGGCCCACGACCACCCGACCGCGTGGGGAATGTGACTCCCGATCGAGATGTTCAGCGGGAAGACGTCGACGTCGGCCAGGGCGGCGTTGCCGTCCTCGTGGCCCATCCAGTAGAGCAGGTACTCCCACGGGGCCCCTCGCGCGGCGACCGCGCCGTGTTCCCGGTACTGGAAGGAGAGCATGTCGTCGCTCGCGAGCGCGTACGTCGAGCCGATCTGGGATCCCTCCTGGCCGGCCAGCGAGGCGTACGTCCCGAGTCGGCCCTGTCGCTGGAGGCTGATCATCCGTTCGTCGAACCGCCGGGAAAACCGCATATCCCGGTACATCGATCGCAGGGTCTCCGGCTCGAGATCCGGTTCCAGGTCGGGGGCGACGACGGTCCCGTCGGCGTCGAGGACCCGGATCCGATCGTCCGGTTCGCGCTCGAGGAGGTCACGCTCTATGACGTCTCCTGACATGCATCGACGGTTGCGCTCCGAACGTATAAGCGTGACATCCTCCTCGCCGTAAACGGCGAGGCTTCCCACAACAGTGGGATTCCGGCTATGCCGTAGGTTTCAGTCCGAGTACGCTGCGAGCGTCATCTGCGAGGATTTCTCGCTCGTCTCGCGGTGGACTGTGGCGCTGTCACTGGCGCTCCCGTTCCGAGGCGAGTCATCGCGTTCCGGTTTCCAAGGAACGCTCTCTCCCCACGGATCTACGCGACCGGCGATGTTCGCCGCCGCGTTGATATCTGCTTGGAACTCTGTTACGTGGCAGTCGTCGTTCGTACACGTAAACTCGGCTTGCGATCCACGAGAGCCGATGTGGCCGCACTCGTGGCACGTTTGGGACGTGTAGCGCGGGTTCACGAACTCGACCGGAATCCCGGCTTCGGTGGCCTTGTCTTCGATCCGGCCCTGAAGGCGGGCGAACGCCCACGTGTGCAAGCGTCGGTTCATGTACTTGCCGTAGTCCAGATTCTCACGGATATACGACAGATCCTCCATCACAATCACCGGGTTCTCGAAGGACTTGGCGTACTCGGCGGCTTCTCGAGACGCCTTCTCGACGATATCCGTGAGTGCGTTCTGGTAGTGGTCGAAGCGTTCGTCAATTCGCCACTCGCCGGTGTCTCGCTCCTGAAGCCGTTTCAACGTCGTGAACATCTCTTTGCGGAGGTGTCGCGCTTGACTGCCGCTTTCGAGCATCGGTTTCGTCGGCATGTTGCGCTTGAGGGCACAGCCCGTAATCAACGCGGATTCGCCGATATCGAAGCCGATGTATGTCTCGTCGCCGTCCGTCTCTGGATCTTCGACCGAGTAGGTGACGGTGACGTGCAACACCCAGTTGCTCCGGTTCTGCTGAAGCCGAATCTGCCCGGCCTTCGCATCCTCGCCGAGAAGATCGTGCCACAGCGATTCCTGCTCGGGATTGACCCGGAGCGGTATCCAGAAGTTCGTCCCGTAGCCCGGCAAGGGCACGTTCCAGCAAATCTCGTGGTGTCGAGATTCATCCCGGTCGAACTTCGCGGCCTGGTTCGTGAGCCGGAGCGGGTGTTCGTCGTCTAACTCGCGGGCGTTGTACGTTTTCCGGAGCTTCGGGACGTAGCTACACAGTGCAGCTTTCGCCTGATACGGGAGGTCGAACGACGTTACTACTTCAGAGACGCCGTTCATCGTATCGGCACCGGAGTCGAACGCATCGTGCAACGCCTCGCGGTAGGTGGAGAGAAGGCGACGGAGACGCACCGCTTTCCCCTGTGTCGGCGGGGCAAGCGTCGCCTCGAGCGTTTTCGTCACTTCCTCTGCCATACACACCTATACACATACGCCACACTTATACATTACGGAGTTGTAGCGTGACGTGATGCAACGGAAGCAGATAACGATTCGGGAGGATCAAGTCGAATGGATCGACGAAAATCACATCAACCTATCCAGCCTCGTGAGAGGTTGCATCGACGAACGTATGGAATCCAGTTCCGCCGATTAGCGGCGGCTGTGAAATCAAGTGACGCGATTCACGCCCGTCCTAAAGGACGGGATTCTCTCGCTGTTTAAAGATAGCTTCCAGATGCGCTTGCCCCCGTACGCTCGGTCTTCTACGGCTCGTCGCCGCCTTTCGGTGCCGAGTCGAGACGGCCCGGTTACTGGTACTCGGGAAGTCGATCCGACCGGTCCGATCCCTCGACGAACGGCAGCGCAGTCCGGGTCGCGGCCACTTCGTCACCGTCGACCCGGACCGTGAGCTCCTCGCTCTCGAGGCCGTAGTCGACGAGCGCGAGCGCGATGACCTCCTCTCGGAGCGGGCTCTCGCCGGCGCGAGTCACCTCGCCGACCGATGCGTCGCCGTCGAAGACGGCCGCGCCCCCGTCGGGAACTGCAGTTCCATCGATCGCCAGCCCGACGAGTCGGCGGCTTGGCTGGCCGCGATTCTCGACGCGAGAGACGACTTCCTGCCCGACGTAACAGCCCTTCTCGAAGTCGAGCGCGTTGCGCAGTCCGAGGACGTTCGGGAGCGTCCCCTCGAGTTCGGTCCGAAAGAGGGGCGTGCCGGCCTCGAGCGCGAGACTCTCGAAGGTTCGATAGCCGAAGGGCGCAGCGTTCAGCCCCTGCGTGAGGAGCGTGTTGTACACCGCCTCGGCGTCCGCAGCGGCGCAGATCACGTCGTAACTTTCCTCGCCGGTCAGGGCGCCGGTGCGGATGACGGTGACGCCTTCGTCGCCCATCGTCCCGCGAACGAACGAGTAGCGTTCGTCGGGCGAGGCGGCGCCGTTTAAGACGCTCGCGATCTTCTCGGTCGCCTGCGGACCGTGGACGCCGAAGACCCCGTAGTCGTCCGTCGCGACGCGGATGTCGACGTCCTGAATGAACACCTTCTCCGACCACTCCTCGGCGAGCGCCGCTGCGGATTCGGGCTGCGTAAAGAGGAGGAGCCGTTCGCCCGCGTTGTAAACGTACAGTTCGACTTCGATCCCGCCCTGTGGATCGAGGACGAGCGCGTAACATCCCCGTCCGTCCGTCGCCGGAACCCGATTCGACACGACGTTGTCGACGTACTCGAGGCGGTCGTCTCCCTCGATGACGACGACGCCGTACGCCATTTCGAGCAGACCGACGCCGTTGCGAACGGCGCGGTGGGTCCGTTCCGGCCGACCGTAGTGTTCGACGATCGTTTTGCCGGCGCGCTCGCCGAACGTGGCCCCCTGGTCCGCGTGGACGGACTCGATGACGCTCATAGATATACCCTTGGGCCTGGGGTTCTCAGGCGTTTCGATTCAAAAAGGCAGCCGTTCGCGGACCCAGTCCAGGATCGATTGCTCGTCGTTCTCGTCGGTCGGTTGCTCCGGTACGACCCGCTCGTCGGGTTTGATCACCGTCTCGTTGCCGGGATCGACGACGATCAGGTCGTCTTCTTTGAGCGTCGACAGGGCCTCTTCGAGTTCGTCGATGTCGACCTCGACGGCCGCCCGGAGTTCGAAGACGGTCATTCCGTCGTCGGCGCGATCGACCAGCGCGTCGAGTACCGCCACCTCCGTCCCCTCTCGGTTCCGGTACTCCCGCTTTGCTCTCATCCGTGTCCTTATTCGACCACCTGGGATTTGACGTTTGTCGTTCGACAGTCGATGCGCTCTCGACCGGCGTCCGTGACCCGGGACACCGCTCACAGCGACAGTCGGTGAAACGAGTCGATAACGAGAGTGCGTTAGGTTATATATCGTGCGTTTTATCAGCAGCGTTGGATGTCCAGCGATACGGATATCTCACCCGCTCCGTCTCCGTTCTCCTCTCCCGTTTTCGGTGGCGCCGGGGCTAGCGGTCCTGCACTCCCCGTTTCGACCGGGGACCGCGGACGCGGGACGTATACCACGTCCTGGCGGACGAATCGCTACTCTCTGCCGTGCCGAAACCGGATGAGCGCGGTCCCCGGGACGGGCCACGTGTCACTGTTGGAACCGCGTATCGAGGAGGACGCACCGACATCCAACGAGTCCCTCCGGAAAGCCGTCGTCGTCTCACTTCACGATCTCCTCGACGAGTTCGTCTGCGCTAACGAGACTCCGATCCTCCCTCGGAAGGGGCCGTCCGTTCCCTCGAGACGAGACCCGTCTCGATATTCGAAACGCGGTTCGTATACACTCCCGAACGACGGGTGGCTCCTCCTGCCGACTCGTTCGGTGACGACCGCTTGCGCCGCTTTCCCGTTCCGCGTTCGCTGGTGACGGGTCGAGCGCTCGCTCGACGACTGTCCATCGGATCACCCGCGATACTATCAGTTGCCGTTTGAATCGTCACGGGTTGGTGCGATGTGGTCATTGGCGGCGGCTATATTTGTGCCAGAGAAAAATAATATTATACAAACATGTTTGATTTTGTAGGTGTGTCAGACAGATGTAAATATTGATAGAACAGCCAGTACGTTTTTTATG
Source organism: Natrinema caseinilyticum (assembly GCF_024227435.1). Classification (GTDB taxonomy): domain Archaea; phylum Halobacteriota; class Halobacteria; order Halobacteriales; family Natrialbaceae; genus Natrinema; species Natrinema caseinilyticum. The sequence continues at coordinate 1,934,502 of NZ_CP100445.1, read as the reverse complement.
GACAGACTCGGTACGGTGGGACAATGGTCCTTCGATGTTCGCTGCTCGGACACGACTTCGGCGAACCCGACGTCGAACGCGAGCGTGAAGAACGGGGCAGTGAAGTCGTCGTTACCGTCCAGGAATACGAAGAGTGTTCCCGCTGTGGCGAGAAACACGTCGTCAGCGAGAACACCGAAGTGACGAGTCTCACGACCGAGACGGACGCCGACGCACTCCCCGACGACCCCGATCCGGACGTATCGACACTCGAGACGGACACGGCCGAGACGGACACGGCCCAGAGCGACGAGACCGCGGACGCCGAAATCATCGACGATGAAGCCGAAATCATCGACGCGGACGCCGAAATCATCGACGCGGACGCCCCGGCCGGTGCGACCGCCGATGCCGGCGATACTGGGCCCGCCGACGCGGACGACTCGGAAACGGAGCCGTCGACGGCTGTGACGGCCGATCCGGACGACGAGCTCGACCTCCCGACCGACGAGAACGGCAATCCCGTCACCGACGACGGCGAAATCCTCGAGGACGGACGCGAACCCGATCGGGACCGCGATCACGGCGAATGGCCCGACTCGGACGACGTCGGGCCGCCGATCGGTGCGGAGTCCGAACCAGCCGAGTGGCCAGACACGGACGAGGACGAGCTCGGTTCCGATACCGGATACGGCGACCTCGACCCGGACGAACCCGTAGACGATGCCATCGTCCTCGAAAACGACTCGCCGTCGGGGAGCGCCGACGTCGATGCCACCGCTGACGTGTCGGCCGCGGCCGCGACCGACGCCCGGTCGGTGACGGCGGAACCCGTCGCCGAGGGCCACGCGTCCGCCGACACCGATTCCACGTCCGGACCGGATACCGGCATCGAACGGGCACAATCGGCACCGACGCCGACCGAAAGCGCGAGTACGTCCGACACCGACGTTCCGACCGAATTCTACTGCCCGCGTTGTGACTTCGTCGCCGACGGTAACGGTGGCTCGCTGCGCGCAGGCGATATCTGTCCCGAGTGTCGGAAGGGCTACCTCAGCGAACGCGAACGGTAGCAGTCGCGCAGGGCCTCGCTCGAGTCTGTCCGAGCGCGGATCACGCGTTCTCGTTTTCGCCGTTTCAGTGCCGATCGTTCTCGCTGTTTCGGTACTCGGTTGCGTCACCCCGCTGTCCGCCGGTGACTCGCTCTCACTTCGCGTGCGATCCGCCCCCTGTCCGATGTCGCCGCTCCCTCGGCGGCCGGTCCGTCCCGCCCTGACGACCGTCGGGTGATCGCCCGCCTGCTCGTAATACCGATCGGTTCTGTCCCCCGAAATAAATCAGACACCCGAAACGTCGCCTATGAAAAGAGGTAAACACTCCCCCGTGTTTTTTCGACCCATGAAGGAGTACAAGATGCGTCGCGGTGAATATCTCGAGGAACGGATCCCCGACATGGAGGCGACAATCGTGGAGTACTTCGGTTCCATCACGGGGACCGAGGAATTCAAGGGCAGCGACCTCTACCTCATCGAGGAGCCTGACAACCCCGTTTTCGAGAAGATCATCGTCGGGGCCGTCGAGTACTCCGGCAAGAAGGACAAACTCGCCGTCGAATTCCACGAACGCGACCCGACCGAACTCGATCCCGACGAACTCGAGGCCGCCGGCGAAGCCGTCGACGCGAAAAACGACTTCCTGCTCGAGGCGACCGGTCGCGACGCCAAATCCCGTCGCGATTCGATGAAACGAAAAGTCGAGGACGACCCGGATCACGACTTCTAACGACCGTTTACGCCGTCGTTCGAAAGACACCCCACATCTTTCGTGATTTTCAAGAGAGCCGACGGCTTATTTGACCGGGCGATTCCGGCGGAATCGCTTGCAGCCGGCGCGAAGCGTCGACGACAGCGCGGGACCTTCGATCCCGCGCAGTGACGAGAGAACTTTGTTCTCTCGAACCACGGCCGATCGCGAACGAGGCGCTACGTACCTCGCTCGCGTTATCCCTCGGTAAACGGTCGAGCAAAAGCGCCCCTCCTTTCGTTCGTTTCCTCACGCCGGTCGTCGGCTCGCTCGCGTTCGCGACCGATAACGCGCCTGCCCGCCCTCGAGTCAGGCGGCTCACGGCGAGTGCGGTGAGTTGCCGTCCCGGCCACGGCACCGATATCCCACGGCCGGGCAGCTGGTCGCCTTCGTAACGGCTTTCGCCGCCGCATCCACTATACGGCCCATGGAATTCCAGTCGTTTCTCGTCGCAACGATCGCCGCCCACATCGGCCTCGCGAGCTTCGTCACCGTCCACGCGTTCGCGACCGATCGTGACGCCGGCAAGTGGCCGTTCGTGACGCTGGCGTTCGGACTGGCCGGTATCGCCGCGTACTTTTTCTACGACGAGCCGTCCGAGTCCGGGCGCCTCTGAATCGGGTTGGCGACAAAAGCCAGCCTCGCGTGCACAGCAACGTTCGAGGTGATGCCTCCGACGTGGGAGGGGCAACGCCGAGAGTCTCCAGCAAACTGCTGGCGACCGTTAGCGGGGAGTGCACATCGAACCCCCTCGAGGACTGGAGCGCGTCTTCGTCGAGGGAGTAGGCCGGGGTCGTTTACGCCAGGAAGACGTGTCGGGGCCGGTCAGCGAGGATGTCGCGGCCGAACTCGACGGTTTCCGAGAAGGCGTCGCTTCGGAAGAACTGCATGGCGTCCTCGCGGGAGTCCCAGCGGCTGGCGATGAACATGTCGTTTTCGTCCTCACGGTTTTCCAGCAGGTCCGTCTTTCGGTGGCCGTTCATGTCCGCGAGGAGGTCGGCCGCGTCCTCGAAGACGCCGAGAAAGTCCCCGCGGTGAGCCGGCTCGACGGTGTAGAACATTCCCATCGTTCCCCACGAGTCCGTCTCGTCGTCGCCCGCCTGCCGGACGATGTCGGGGAGGTCGGAGAGGAACCCGGCGGCCGTGTTCGCGGCCCGTTCGGTTTCCCAGAGGCTGACGATGGCGCTTTCGCTGTCACCGTCTCGTGGCTCGTACACCGCAGTCTTCACGTGCGTATCGTAGTGGTCGAAATTCGTGCGCAGACCGTCGACCTCCTCGAACAGCTCGTCGGCGTCGGCAGCGGAGTAGAGCACGACGGCGTGGACGTCCTCGCCGTGGGGCTGACCCGCGTAGACGCCCAGGTCCTCGAGTTCGCTGCGGACGTCCGCTTCGTCCTCGTCGGCGTCGTCTCCCTGGTGGCGGTGGCCGCTCGACGCCCCGTCACTGTCGTGGTGATGGTGGCCCTCTGATTCGCCGGCGGTGTGGGGATGGCTCCCGTCGTCCTCTCGCGGGATTCGTTCGCCCGCGAGGAACGCGCCGAGGTCGGCCGGCGGGAATCGACGGGCCGAGAGGAACCGCCCGAATTCGGCGAAGCGGGAACTCGAGGGATCGAAGCGCATTTCGTAGAGGAGTTCTTTCACGTCGGTCGGATCGTCGCCGAACAGGGTGATGCCCCACTCGAAGTCGTCGAGTCCGACGCTGCCGGAGATGATCTGCGTGACGCGGCCGGCGTAGTCCTTGCCGATCTCGCCGTGGTTCGAGAGGTACTCGGCGCGCTCGTCGAAGGGCAGTTCGTACCAGTTGTGGTCGGGACCGCGACGCTTGCTCATCGGATAGAAGGACAGAAATTCGCTGTCCGGGAGGTCGGGCTTGAGCCGCGACTCGATGTACCGCGCGATGCCGGTGTCTTCGACCGCCGCGTCCTCGTCGAAATACTCCTCGGACATGTACCCCGAGACCTCCGTGACGGAGAGGTAGGAGTCTGCACGGTCGGTAAACTCGGCGAGTGCGGTGTGTTCGAACCGCCGTTCCAGGGTGTCGATGTCGGAAAGCGTCGGCCGCAAGTGGAGGACGAGCAGGTCCGCCTTGTGGCCAAGGACCGCGAACGTCGCGGATTCCCCTTCGTCGGCGTCGTCGACGCCCTCACAGGCCGTGAGGTAATCGATTCCGTCTTCGATCGCCCGCGAGCGTCGCCGTTCCGGGGCCGCTCGCCAGGCGTCCCAATCGATCGACCGGAAGTCGTGCAGAACGTACCAGCCCTCTTCGGTCTGTGGCGGTCGCCGTCGTTCCATAGCGGGGGTTGGACAGGCGAGGCTAAGAAGGGCCGGGTTTCGACTCGATGCCCCCGGGCGGTACTGCTGGCGATCCGACTGTCGCGTCCCGCCTGCACGCGACCCGATTCGGGCCGCCACACGCGGCGGTTACCCTGCCGATTCAACCGATGTCCGAAACCCTTTACCGTCGCCCGTTTTATCCACGAGATATATGCGGAAAAGTGGGCCGCCGAAAGGACTCATCGCCTATCTCGTCCTCGAACTCCTCGAGGAGAAACCGCGGTACGGCTACGAAATCCTCAAGGAAATCCGTGAGATCAGCGGCGGTCACTGGGAGCCGTCCTACGGGTCGGTGTACCCGATACTCTACAAATTCGAGGAGAAAGGCTGGGCAGCACGCATCGAACGCGAGGACGAACCCGACAGGAAATATTTCGAACTCACGAAGCGAGGCTATACAGAGCTCGAGAACCGCCGCGAGAGGGGTTGTGAGAAAGCGAGTGATTTCGCCGACGTCATTCTCGGCTTTTTCCACGTATACGCCGCCTTCTCGACGGACGACCGCTTCGACATTTGCGAGATGGAAGGCGAGTGGCGATTCGACGAGGAGTTCAGCCGGTGGGTCGTCGAACAGGTCGTCCGTCACCACGAACACTATTTCGACACCGAATTCGAGCGCCTCCGGGAGACGCCCGAGGAGTTCTACGACCGCCACGGGATCGATCCGAACGAGGCGTAGCTCGCTTTTCCTGCCGATACACACGACCGCGACGTTATCCGCCGATCAGTTGTGGGCCGAACAGCATCAGGAGGAAGCTCACGAGCATCGTCACCCCGACGGTCGTCGTCACCACGCGGACCATCCCGCGGGTCGCATTGATCGGCAACCGGGAGATGACTGCCTCGGTGCTGGTTCGGAGGATGTGTCCGCCGTCGAGGGGGAACGCCGGGATGCAGTTGAAAAAGCCGAGCTGGACGTTGATCCACCCGGTCCAGAACAACATGTTCGCGACGACGAAAACGGGACCGTCACCGAGTGCGCCGAGGAAGCCCTGTACCTCGTAGAAGTTTTGAATCCCGCCCGTGAAGCCGGCGAAATTGAACGGCAAGATGCCGATGACCCCGACGATCGGCAGGAACAGCGCAACCCCGATCTGGCCGAGGAACGTGTCAGTGATCGGCCCGAACGGTGTTTCGCCGGTACCGCCGAGTAACGACAGGTAGTCCGCCGCCGGATAGAGCTGTACGCCGATGTCGCTTACCGTGACGCCGGAGGCGCCCTGATATCCCCTGATACCGAGAAATCCGCTGTCGGCCTGCGGGTGCGCGTCGAGCGTTACCGTGTACTGCTCCCGGTCGTCGCCGAAGTAACCCGCCACCGTGACCTCCTGGCCGGGTTCGCTGTTCTCGAGGAGCGAACTGAGTTCGTCGTAGTCGTGAATCCGCTCGCCGTCGAAGCGGGTGATGACGAACGGTTCGTCGGTCGGACCGGTCGCCCCCTCGAGCGGTTCGCCGTCCGCGATCGAGACCGCGGCGCCGACCGCGACCTCGCGTTCGACCGGCTCGCCGTCGTCCGCTGGTTCGATCGTCAGCGTGACTCGTTCGCTGTCGCCGACGGCGGCGAAGAAGCCGCGTTCGGTCGCGATACGCTGGCCGTCGACCGCGCGGACTTTGTCGCCGGCCGAGAGTTGCGTCGGGCCGTCGTCCATCGCCGCGGTCACGAGCAGCGCTCGATCGACCGGTACCGTCCGCTCGCCGTTGAGTTCGACGGATACCTGTTCGCCGTCGGTCGACTCGAGCCGGTCCGCGAGGTCGTCGTTCCCCGCGACCGCTGCCCCGTTGATCGCGGTGATACGATCGTTCGGTTCGATTCCGGCATCGGCGGCGGGTGAGTCGGGTGCGACGCCGCCGACGGCGGCTCCGGGTGCGACGGCGATCGAGCCGACGACCGGTCCGAACAGAAGGGCGAAGACCAGGAGCGTGACCGCGAAATTGTTCGTGACGCCCGCGGCGAACATCCGCGTCTGGCCCCCTCGAGAAGCCGATTTGCTGCTCTCCTGGTCGGGTTCGACGAACGCCCCGATGGGGAGCACGGCGAGCATCGCGATTCCCATCGAGTCGATGTCGATGTCTTCGACGCGACAGAGCAGCCCGTGTCCGCCCTCGTGGACGACGAGCCCGACGAGCAGTCCGAAGACGATTCCGGGCGTCGCCGAAAGCGGGAGGAAGTCGTTGATTCCCGGGATGACGAGGACGTTGCGCGGTTGCCGAACCGCCGAGGTCGCCGGCTGCGGCGAGGAGAGCATCGTCATTGCCGCCTGGAGGAGAAACAGGAACATTCCCACCATCACGACCAGGGCGATACCGACGCCAACGTTCGACCACGCTCGCCAGAACCGCTTTGGGCGGGCGAGCCTATCGAGCAACTCCCGTCCGCGTTTCGTGTGGAAGGTCAGGATCGGTCCCTGTGTTCCGACGTAGTCCGGCAACCGGCCGCTGTTCTGGAGCGCGATGACGGCGACCCAGTAGCCCAAGAGACCGAGGAGCACCCACGTGAGGAGTTCCGAGCCGTATATTTCGGGAGGCGAGACGACAGCGAGGGAGCCGTAGTCCATCGGTACTATCTCAGGGTGGCGGTCTCAAATGGCTTTTGTCTACGCGCCCCGGTTGTCGATGCCCCTCAGCGCTCCCGTCGTAGTCGCGCGACGACGAACTCACGATCGACCTTGGCGAGGAAGGGGCCGAGCTTCGGCCCCTGTTCGTCGTCGAAAAACAGCCGGTACCCCGCGCCGAAGAAGTCTCCGACGTCGACGTCGTGGCGCTTTGCCGTCTCGTATATCTCGCCCTGGATCTCGTCGGGCTCGTGACCCTCTTCGATGAAGTCGGCCAGTTCCTCGAGTGCGGTTTCCGTGTCGGCGTCGAATTCGTGAGCCGGAATCTCGGTTCGTTTGAGTTCGTAGTCGAACTCGTTTTGGGTCCGGCGGGCCCAGTTGCGGGCCTGCTCGACGCGATCGAGCGCCCCTTCGACGGCCCACTCGGGGGCGTCTTCGGGGATGTGGCCCTCGCGGCGGGCGATCTCCTCGCGAAGGGCGGGGTCGTCGGTCATTCCGAGGACCGCAGCGAAGGTGTAGGGGAGCCGAATCCGCTCTTCCCGAGGCTCTTCGACCACGAACGGGTACACCCGCTCGGCGAAGGCGACTTCGTCCTCGCTCGCGTCGACCTCGCCGAAGTAAATCGCCTCGAACCGGTCGAACTCGTCGACCAGTTGGTCGAGCCGTTCGATGCTGAAATCTCGCGCCTTCGAGGGATCCTTCGCGAAGAAATACCGCAGGACCTCCGGCTCGAGCAACTCGAGGACGTCCGAGACGAGGATGACGTTCCCCGCCGAGGAGGAGAACGGCTCGCCCTCGAGCGTGAACCACTCGTAGACCATCGGCACCGGCGGTTCGATCTCGAGGACGTTGCGTGCGACGTCCTGGCCGCTGGGCCAGGAGCCCTCGGCGTGGTCCTTCCCGAAGGGTTCGAAGTCGACGTCGAGCAACTGCCACTGCGCGGGCCACTCGAAGCGCCAGGGAAGTTTTCCCTCGCGCAGCGTTGCGGTTCCTTCGTGGCCGCAGCCGTCGATGGTGCGGTCGCCAGCGTCCATGTCGGTGCACACGTAGTCGACGGTCGGCGGCTCGTTTTCGGTGTCGACGCCCGTCACCGTCTCCGTGATCTTCCCGCAATTCTCGCAGATCGGATTGAACGGGACGTAGTCCTCGTCGACTTTGTCCTGGTACTGCGAGAGGACCTCCCGTGCGCGATCACGGTGCTCGAGGACGAACCGAGTCACGTCCTCGAACGCGCCGGATGCGTAGAGGTCCGTGTCCGAGACGAGGTCGATCGGGACGTCGACGGCGTCGGCGCTGTCCTGGATAATGGTCGAGAAGTGGTCGCCGTAGGAGTCACAGCAGCCGAACGGGTCCGGGATGTCGGTGTAGGGCGCACCGAGGTTCCGACCGAGGGCGCCCGCGTCGACGTCTCCGAGATCGACGAGGTTCCCCTCGAGGTCACAGAGGGTGCGCGGCAGCTTTCGCAAGGGATCGCGGTCGTCGGCGGTGAAGACCTGTCTAACGTCGTGACCCCGGTCCCGTAGCACCTCGGCGACGAAGTAGCCGCGCATGATCTCGTTGACGTTGCCGAGGTGGGGGACGCCCGAGGGCGAAATGCCGCCCTTGACGACGATCGGTTCCGCGGGATTCCGGCTCGCGGGTCGTCCCTCCCCGTTCGCTTCGTTCGTGGCCTCTCCCTGGTCGGCCACGCGGTCTTCTATCCGATCTGCGACCGTATCCGCCCAGAACGCGTGTCGCGTCTCGCCGTCGCCCTCCTGCTGGAGGGTGTAGGGGCTGATCGCGTCCGAGTCAACTGCCGGATCGTCCGTCGGGTCGCCGTCGGAACTCATTGCTCGTCGCGCGCCCAGTAGGTCGGCTCCGCGCCGACACCGTCGGGAACGATATCGGTGCCGTCGTGTTCGCCGTGGCGGACCGCGCGGGCGATCCGATCGGGATCGGTGCCGTCGAGGACGATGGTGCGCATCCCCGAGCGCTCGATTATCTTCGCCGCCAGCAGATCGACCGGCGCGGACGCACCGGCGTTCATCTCGAGGCCGGCAATGACGTCGACGAGTTCCGTGGCGGAGAGTTCGTCGTATTTGACGGCGTCGTCGGTCTCGTTCGGGTCGTCGCTGTAGACGCCGGGGACGCTCGTGGCGTAGACGAGCAGGTCGGCGTCGATGTACTCCGCGAGGGCGGCCCCGACGGCGTCGGTGGTCTGGGCCGGTGCCACCCCGCCCATGACGCAGACGTCGTCGCGACGGAGCGCCTCGCTGGCCTCTTCGTAGTCCCTCGCCGGGGCCGTGACCGATTCTTCGCCGAGCGCGGCGATGAGAAGCCGGGCATTCAGCCGCGTGACGTCGATGCCCAGCTGATCGAGTTCGATTTCGTTCGCCCCGAGTTCGCGAGCGGCCGCGATGTATTCGCGGGCGACGCCGCCACCCCCGACCACGGCGCCGATCCGACACCCGTCCGAGGCGAGGTCTTCGATAACGGCAGCGTGCTCGGCGACCCGATCCCCGCCGGGTTCGGGTACGAGGACGCTTCCGCCGATAGAGACGACCACTTTCATACTATCCCGGTGTAGCGGAGTTGCTATCTTAAGGGTTGCCAACTTCCCGAACGGCGTGGTGACACACCGCTTGCGCGATCGACCGTCTCCGGATCGGTTCAGGCTTCGGATCCCTCCTCGAGCGACAGGACGAGCGCCTCGCCGTCCCGTTCGAATTCGGTGCCGAATCGGGCGGACAGCCCGCGCATTCGGTCGCGTGACCACTCGGCGGCCGCCGGGCTCGCCTCGGCGACCGACCAGTCGTCTATCTCGGTCGGATGGAGTCGGAGTTCCGTCGGCCGGCCGTCCGAGGTCACCGTGAGCACGAACAGGAAGCTCCGATCGTTTCGCAACTCGGGGTCGACCCTGTAATCGTCGACGAAGTCGCCCGCGTCGTAGACGATCGGGCGGCTCTCGTGGACCTCGATCCCGTGGAAGACGTGGGCGCTGTGCCCGTGGACGACGTCGACGCCCTCCTCGATTAGCCATCGGCCGAACCGCCGGAACGCGTCCGGCGGTTCCGTGACCATGTTCGGCCCCCAGTGAAGGGAGGCGATAAGGAGATCCGGATCGGCGTCGCGTGCGCGCTCGAGCGCCTCCCGCGTGCGCTGTCGAGTTCGTGCATCGTCGACGTCCATCTCGATCCAGGCCGTCCCCGGCGAGTCCTCGTCGGCGGCGTACTCCGGCGTGTTATCGGTGAACGACACCAGTGCAACGTCGACCGCGCGAGCAGTGTCGCCGTCTCTCGCGCCGTGTTCGATTTCGTCGATCGTCCAAACCGCGGGGTTCAGTGCGTCGTCGATCGTTTCTCCCGCACCAGCCCGGGCGATCCCCGCCTCGTCGAGGACGTCGAGCGTGTCCCGGAGCGCCACCGCCTCGTAATCTAACACGTGATTGTTCGCCAGCGCGCAGGCGTCGACGTCGGCGCGCTCGAGTGCGGGGACGGCCCAGTCGGGGTCGGCCCGAAAGTGAAACGGCCGATACGTCCGCTGCCACTTTTGGCCTCGCGTCGAGAGACAGCACTCGAGGTTGATCACTAGCCCGTCCAGCTCGCGCAGCCGCTCGAGGGTGGTTCCCCAGACGGCGTCGACGGGACGGGTGCGCTGGCGGTCGTCGACGAGTCGCCCGAGCATGACGTCGCCCGTAAAGCCGATTCGAAGGGGCATATCGAACGTTCTCTCCGAAGGCGCAAAATCCCGTGCTACCGTCGACCGGAGTAGGGTTCCGATGACGGCGCCTTCGGTCGTGGGTCGTCCTGCGTGACGAACGCCTGAACGGGAACCGGCAGAGTGCAGCCCAACGGGACGCGGCCGGCCACGGATCGATCGAGTCGCGACGGGCCGCAAGCTCCAGGACACGCCGGACGCGGGCTCACCCGGCGACAGCTACAAAGTCGAACCAGCCCAATGGGTTACGTATGTACGTACTCGGTATTCGCGACGGCGGTGCGGGCGGCGACACCGTAGAGCGGGTCGTCGACCAGACCGTCGATCGGCTCTCGGAGCGAGGGAGGGTGGGCGTCGTCAGGTACGACGCGACGATCGCGGACGGCACGCAAGTTCGAAAATCGATGGGCGGCGACGTCACGTACGAACTGGGTGCGGACGGAGATTGGACCGCGTCCGGTACCGGGCTAACCGTCGGCGATGCGATAGACCGCCTCGTGACGGATTGCGCCTATGCGATCGTCGTCGGCGTCTCCGGGCTGCGATACCCGTCGATCGTGGTGGGCCCCGGGGTGGACGGATCGAGCGTCGAAATCGACCCCGACGAGGACGTCATCGCGACCGTCGAGACCCCGAGCGAACTCGCGGACGTCCCCCTCGTACAGCGCCTCGAGTCGGCGGAACCTCACGAGACCCTCGAGTCGATAGTGGCCCGCGTCAAACGATCACCGTCGGCGGACAGAGCGGGTGCGATCGCGACCTTCACCGGTCGCGTCCGCGGCAAAGATAGCGCGGACGACGCGCGAACGCAATATCTCGAGTTCGAGAAGTACGAGGGCATCGCCGACGAACGAATGGCGGCCCTGGAAGCGGACCTCGAGGCGCGACACGGCGTCTTCGACGTCGAACTCCATCACCGGACCGGTGTCGTCGCGGACGGAGAGGACATCGTCTTCGTCGTCGTCCTCGCAGGCCACCGCGAGGAGGCGTTCCGGACCGTCGAGGATGGAATCAATCGTCTAAAAGACGAAGTACCACTGTTCAAGAAGGAAGTGACCGTCGAGGACGAGTTCTGGGTCCACGACCGACCGTGACCGTTATATCCGTTCATCGAACGCCCTCAATTTACGAAACAGTCACGAAAGAAGAGAGTATAACGATTGAGAAGAAACCACCTGTGATAATAAGTTATCTTCGGTTTTAAAACGCCTCGAGCCCTCTCGAACTGCGGTTAATAACAGTTTGAACCTGAATAAAAATCAATTACCAGCAAGTTAGCTGAACATAATTGAAACGTCGCTAACCATCCTTCCTTTATAACAGATCCCCGTCGGAAGAGATGGGTGTCGATGAGCACGACAGCCCAACCCTCCACAGAAAGCAAGGAACGCCGCCTGAAACGCTATCTTCGCGACCGTGCCGAAGATGGAGAACTCTACTTCAAAGGCAAGTTCATCGCAGACGACGTTGGTATGTCTCCAAAAGAAATCGGCGCGCTCATGGCCAAGCTCTCGGGCTCGGTTAGCGACCTCGAGATCGAGAAGTGGTCGTACACGAGCGCGACGACGTGGCGCGTCGCGCCCGCCTGACTGTCACGACTCTCGACCGACGCATCACCCACAGACCGTCCCCGCACCCCTCACGCACCCTTACGAACCCCGTGCCGGCGCGTCACCGACGCGTTCCGGCACGACGCCCTGTTCCAACGCGCATCCAGCCGGTGCGACCGTCGTCCGGTTCGACCGGAGAAGTGACGTTTCGAACCCGGTTTTGACGCGCCGAGCGGACGAGTGGCGGTGTTTCACAGCTGTCGATGTCACATCGACAGCCGTCGGCGTTGCGGATCTCGTCCGTGATCGGGGGACACTCACGCGAGAAACGGTCGGCCCTGCCGACGGCAGTCGATTTATACCGTCAGATCGTGAACCACGAGTGATGGAAGACGTCGATCGGACCGGATTCGGTCCCGCGGGACGCGGCGGCCGCTCTCTCGAGGACGGCCCCCCGATCGATCGCATCGAGTCGGTGTTCGCGGTCTACGAAACTCGGCGAGAGGACGATCAATTAGTGTACTATGGCGACCCGTTGGCTCACCCCGAGCGGGTACTGCGAGAGCTCTGGCCCGTCTTTCACGAACGCGGGTACGACGCCACCCTCGAGACGCGCCACGGCGAGTACGTCCTCGTCGCCCAGCCGACGACTGTCGGCGTCGATGGCGTTCCCTGGACGAACATCCTCTTACTCCTGTTGACGGTCTGTTCGACGCTGTTCGCCGGCGCGTTCTGGTATCAGATCGATCCGTTCGCCGAACCGACCGCGATCTGGCGCGCCTGGCCGTTCTCGCTCGCGATCCTCGGGGTTCTCGGCGTCCACGAAATGGGACACTACGTGATGAGCCGGTATCATCGGGTGAACGCCTCGTTGCCGTACTTCATTCCGGTGCCGACGCTCATCGGGACGATGGGTGCAGTCATCAAAATGAAGGGTCGAATGCCCGACCGAAAGGCGCTGTTCGATATCGGCGTCGCCGGCCCGCTCGCCGGCTTCGTCGCGACGGTTATCGTGACGGTGATCGGCCTTCATCTGCCGCCCGTGACCGTTTCGGAGGCGGTCCTACAGGACCCGAACGCGATCGAGATCAGACTCGGGTACCCTCCGTTACTCGAGTTGCTCGCCGCCGTCTTCGACCAGCCGCTGTACGGTGATGATCCGGCGACGGGCGTGAACCCGGTGGTCATCGGCGCGTGGGTCGGGATGTTCGTCACCTTCCTCAATTTGATTCCCGTCGGCCAACTCGACGGGGGGCACATCCTTCGGGCGATGGCCGGGGAGCTACAGGAGACGATCGCGGCCATCGTCCCGGGCGCGTTGTTCGCACTCGCCGCCTACCTCTTCTACGTACAAGGTCACAGCGTGAACACGGTCGCCGTCTGGATCATCTGGGGGCTGTTGACGACGCTGTTTGCGTCGATGGGGCCGGCGACACCGGTTCGAGACGAACCCCTCGGACGCCGCCGGTTCGTTCTGGGAATCGTCACGTTCGGAATCGGCTTGCTCTGTTTCATGCCGGTTCCGGTCGCAATCATCGGCTGACCGATCACCGTGAATCCGTCGAACGCGCACGTACGCTTCTGGGACGTCGCTTCCCTTCACCCGTGGGTGTAACCCCGGTCCTCGAGCGGGTCGCCGTCCATCGTTATCGCGTCCTCGGCCTCGAGAACCGACCCGATCACCGACAGCGGCACGTCGGTCGCCGCAGCGGCGGCCGAGCGCGCATCTTCGGGAAGCGTCACGACGAGTTCGAAGTCCTCGCCGAAGGTCGTCGCGAGTTCGAGCGCCTCCTCGTCGGTGTCGGCGACCGCGCGAACGGCGTCGTCGATCGGAATCCGGTCGGACTCGATCGCGAACCCGCAGTCGCCCGCCTCGGCGAGTTGATGAAGCGAGCGGGCGAGGCCGTCGCTCGAGTCCATCATCGCGGTCGCACGCGAAGCGAGTGCCCGTCCGGCCGCGATGCGGGGACTGAACCGGAACAGATCGTTCGCCCGCTCGAGCAGCCGGTCGTCAGCGCCGTCGCTGTCGGTTGCGCGCTCGAAATACTCGAGCGCGGCTGCACTCCGTCCGAGCGTGCCGGTGACGCAGACGACGTCGCCGGGTCGGGCCCCGCGTCGCTGAACCGGATCGTCCGTTCGGCCGATCGCGGTCGTCGCGACGGTAAACTCGTCGTGGCTGTCGAGGTCGCCGCCGACGTACTCGGTGCCGACGCGCTCGCAAACGTCGGTCGCACCGCGAACGAACGCGAGCAGTTCGTCGCGGTCGAACGCGGGTGCGGCGTAGGCGGCGACCGCGGCCGTGGCCTCGGCACCCATCGCAGCGACGTCCGACAGCGACGCGCCGATGGCGCGCCACCCGGCCGTGTATCGGGTCGTCCCCGGTGGGAAGTCCGTTCGCTCGTGGAGCATATCCGTCGTCACGACGAGCCCGTCGACGGTTGCCGCGTCGTCGCCGGCCGACGCGAGTTCGCCCGACAGGAGCCGCAGGGCGGCGCGTTCGTCCATACCCCCCGTTTCGACTCGAGGGCGAAAAACGGTCCGGGCCGCGTCTCCGCGCCGCACGCGTGGCGATACGATGCTCTTAAATGCCGCCACCGGGAACCACACGCCAATGGCTACGATGTACGACGTTCCGGCGGACGACCTCATCGAGGCGCTCGCCGACGACCTCGCGGATCGACTCGAGGAACCGGAGTGGGGGAAATTCGCGAAGACCGGTGTCGACCGGGACCTTCCGCCCGAACAGGACGATTTCTGGGCGACGCGCGCCGCGAGCCTGCTGCGAAAGGTCGCGGACCGCGGTCCGGTCGGCGTCGAGCGTCTCTCGACCGAGTACGGCGGCGCGAAAGGCGGTTCGAACCGCTACCAGGTCGCGCCCGACCGCCGCGCGGACGGTTCGAAGAACCTGATCCGCACCATCCTCCAGCAACTCGAGGAGGAAGGCCTCGTCGAGACGGCCGAAGGTGAGGGCCGCCGGATCACCGCCGACGGTCGAAGTTTGCTCGACGATACCGCGGGATCCGTCCTCGAAGAACTCGACCGCCCGGAACTCGAGCGCTACGCCTGAATCTGATCCGTTTTCGTGCCGGTTTCTCCGCCGAGAGCTACCGCTACCGCCGTCCGTAATCATTTTCCCGACTGCGCGATAATCACAACATAGAGATCCAATGAGCGGTTCACCAGACGAAGAAAAACTCGAGGAACTCCGACAGCAGAAGATGGAGCAGCTACAGGACCGAGCCGAGTCCCAGCAAAGCGAAGCGAGCCAGGAGGCGGCCCAGCAGCAGGCCGAAGCCCAGAAAAACGCACTCCTGCGTCAGCACCTGACCGACGACGCTCGCAAGCGGCTCAACACCGTCAAAATGAGCAAACCGCAGTTCGGCGAACAGGTCGAACGACAGGTCGTCAGCCTCGCCCGGAGCGGCCGCATCCAGGGCCAGATCGACGACGACAAAATGAAACAGCTCCTCAAGGAACTCAAACCCGACTCGCAGAGCTTCGACATCCAGCGTCGCTGATGGAACTCGGACTGCTCTACAGCGGCGGCAAGGATTCGACGCTCGCCGCGCTCTTGCTCGAGGAGTTTTACGATGTCACGCTCGTGACCGCCCACTTCGGGATCAGCGACGACTGGAAACACGCGCGCGAGACGGCCGACCGGGCCGACTTCGCGTTCGAACGACTCGAGTGCGACCCCGACGTCGCACGCGAAGCGGTCGACCGGATCCGCGAGGACGGCTTCCCTCGAAACGGCATTCAACTGGTCCACACGCACGCGCTCGAGCGACTCGCGTCTCGAGAGTTCGATGCGATCGCTGACGGCACTCGGCGCGACGACCGCGTGCCGACGGTCTCGAGGGCGCAGGCCCAGAGCCTCGAGGATCGACACGAGATCGACTACATCGCACCGCTGTCGGGGTTCGGTCGCTCGGCCGTCGACCGACTCGTCGAGGCGCGCCTCGACGTGATCGTCGGGCCGAGCGAAGAGATCGACAGGGCCGATTACGAGGCGGAGCTTCGAGCGACCATCGCCGAGGAAGACGGCCCTCGAGCCGTCGCGGAGCACTTTCCGGACCACGTCCAGACGTACGTGACGGACGTGCGTTAGCACCGGTCCAGGTCGTCCGTCCACCATCTGTCCGTCCACCGTCTCGTCCGCCCATCGTCGCGCGGTGGCCGCTGCTGGCCCGTCCCGCGTCCGAGCGGCAACTCCCCGCGAGTAAACTCGAACCGCGCACCGCCGTCTTCGCTCTCGGTGACTGCAATCTGCCAGCCGTGCGCGTCGGCGATCGCGCGGACGATCGCGAGTCCGAGGCTCGACCCCTCCTCGGCGGTCGAGTATCCGTGCTCGAGTACCTCGTCGCGTTCGGCGTCGGGAATGCCCGGACCGTCGTCGGCGACGAAGAAGCCGCCGTCACACGAGCCGACGCGAACGCGGACGTCCTCGCGACCGTGTTCGATCGCGTTCCGGTAGAGGTTCTCGAAGAGCTGTTTCGCTCGCTTCGGGTCGACCTCGAGCGTTCGATTTCCGACCGCTTCGTAGGTCGCTTCGCCCGTCTCGACTCCCGTCCAGGCCTCGCTCGCGAGTTCGACGAGCGGTACATCGTAGGTGTCTTCGACCTGCGTGCCGCTGCGGGCGACCGACAGCGTCTCCTCGATGAGTTCGTCCATTCGAGCGAGCGCCGCGTCGACCTCTTCCAGGTGGTGCGCTTCGCCGGTGGTAAACGCCGCTCGAAGCCGTCCCTGAGCGACGCCGAGTGGATTCCGGAGGTCGTGACTGACGACGCTGGCGAATTCCTCGAGACGGGCGCTCTGTCGCTCGGCTTCGCGGACGGCCGCCCGCTGTCGAATTTCGTAGATTCCGGCGACCGTGCCCGCCCCGACACCGACGGTCCCTCCCATGAGTAGCAGGTACAGGGGCGCTTTCGCGCCGGTTTCCTCGAGATACAGCACGTAGAGGTGAAGCGCCGTCACGAGAGACGCAGCGAGAAAGCCGCCCAGCCCGTAGCCGAACACGGTGAGTCGGTCCCGGACCGACACGTTACGAGCGACGAGCCAGCGGTCGGCGAAGACCACCGCGGTCGCGGCGACGAGCGGAAAGATACTCTCGAGCAATACCCGGGTCGTCCCGCGCTCGAGGGCGAATCGGATCCCGATAATCGCCGAGAGAAACAGGCCCAGGGCTGACAGCGGCGAAACCGGCAGTTGATCGCCGAGATCCGCGATCCAATCGTCTTCGTCGGCCACGCGTTGCACGGTCGTACTCTCGGCGCAGACACCTATCAAATTACGGGACAATCTCGGACTCGACATCGTGGATCTAACGGTAATTAGCAACGAACCAAACGGTCGATGGAGTCGGCAATTCGCGCGGTGGTTCGCCCGCGCCGAACAAAAGAATAGAAGTTCGGCCTCGCCGAACGACCGTTCATGTACGACCGGATCAAGGGCTTTCGTGACTTCTATCCCGGTGAGATGGCCGCCAGACGGGCCACCATCGACGTTCTGGAGGAGAGCGCCCGCGAGTACGGGTTCCGCGAAATCGGAACGCCGGCGCTCGAGCGAGCCGAGATGTGGACCGACAAGAGCGGTGACGAGATCGTCGACGAACTCTACGCGTTCGAAGATCAGGGCGGACGCCACGTGACGCTGACGCCAGAGCTAACGCCGACCGTCGCACGGATGGTCGTCGCGAAACAGCAGGAACTGTCGAAGCCGATCAAGTGGTTCTCTACGCGACCGTTCTGGCGATACGAGCAGGTCCAGCAGGGTCGACAGCGCGAGTTCTACCAGACCAACGTCGACATCTTCGGCTCGTCGGAACCCGAAGCCGACGCCGAGATCTTGACGTGGGCCGCCGACGCGCTGACCGGGCTCGGCCTCACCGGCGACCACTTCGAGTTCCGAATCTCCCACCGCGACATCTTGGGCGGCGTCTTAGAGAGCTACGACGCCGACGTCGACACCGAGGCGGCGATCCGCGCGGTCGACAAATCGGCCAAGATCTCCGCCGCCGAGTATCACGATCTGCTGATAGCGGCGGGTCTGACGGCGGACCAGGCCGCGGAGTTCGACGATCTCATCGCGGACGGCGACCTCGAGGCGGTCGACGCGTTCGCCGACACGGAGCGCGTGACCGAAGCCGTCGAGAACCTCCGAAACGTGCTCGCGGCCGCGGAGGACTTCGGCGCTCGCGAGTACTGTACCGTCTCGCTCGAGACGGCTCGCGGACTGGACTACTACACCGGCGTCGTCTTCGAGTGCTTCGATTCGGCGGGCGACGTCTCGCGGTCGATCTTCGGCGGCGGCCGTTACGACGACCTCATCGAGAGCTTCGGCGGGCAGCCGACGCCCGCCGTCGGCGTCGCGCCGGGGCACGCGACGCTTTCGCTTCTGTTACAGCGCGCGGGTGTCTGGCCCGACGAAGCGGTGACGACCGACTATTACGTCCTGCAGATCGGGGACACGCGGACCGAGGCGGCCCGGATCTGTCGGGACCTCCGCGATCGGGGCCACGTCGTCGAGACGGACGTCGCGGGCCGCTCGTTCGGTGCCCAACTCGAGTACGCCGATTCGATCAACGCCGAGACGGTCGTCATCGTCGGCGAACAGGACCTCGCGAACGACGAGGTGACGGTCAAGGACATGGACTCGGGCGACCAGGCGCAGGTGCCGGTCGACGAGTTCCCGGGGGACGTCGAGCGGCCGACGCTCGAGGACGTTTCCTGAGCGATCCGCTCGACGCATATTTAAACACCCTCTATTGGTGGGGATATATTCATTCATTCCTCACAAATGGGAATTTTGACGTGTATTATCGTCTGTAACGGCCAATATCTATCCGTAAGGTGACTCACAATGTCAACTAACGACGCCACAGTTCAGTGGTTCGGCGGGCGGGAAACGTTCGAGTACGCTGATTCGGTTGCCGGCTACGTGCTGGTCGCGGTGCGGCTGCTCGTCGGATACTGGTTCCTCCACTCGGGGTGGGGAAAATTCGCGTTCGTCGCGGGCGAACCGTTCGACGCGGCGGGCTACCTGCAGAACGCCCAGTCGCCCATCGCGTGGCTCTTCGAAATCGTCGCCGGGACCCCCTCGCTGCTCGAGGTCACTAACGTGATGATACCCCTCGGTGAGTTCCTCATCGGGCTCGGACTCGTCCTCGGGGCCTTCGTGCGCCTGGCCGCCTTCTTCGGCGGCGTCCTCATGACGTTGTTCTACCTGGGCAACGCCGACTGGGCGCACGGGTACGTCAACGGGGACCTGCTCGGATTTCTCATGTTCGTGATCGTCGGCGCCTTCGCCGCGGGCCGCATCCTCGGCGTCGACGCGTTCCTCGAGGCGACCGAGTTCGTGCGACAGCGGCCGTGGCTGCGCTACCTGCTCGGTTGAGGCGAGACGCGGCTCGCCGCCCCCGATCCGTCGGCGACCGTCCGCGTATCGCGTTCCACGCGACGGTTCACTACCGACTGCTCGGCTTTTCTCGAGCGGGTTCGGTCGTCGCACTAGTCGTCTCGGCACCGTCCTCGGACTGGAGACGATCGCTCGCATCACATCGTTCGACCGGCGAGTGACCGGTCTCGACGAAGTGATCGATCATCGCTCGACTGAGTTCGACGGGTTCGTCCTCGCCGACTCGGTGCTGCCAGTCGCATTCACCACAGTATGCCCCCGGCACGACTGGTCCCTCGAACTGGGGTCTAATGAACGGTGGGGTTCACACCGCGGCGTCTTATCACCTCTCGTGGAGAGTACCCCCACCAATCAGGTCATACCATTAACTACGACGTCGATGTACGTCGACCGATGGCCGACGCTGACGACACTCGCCCGAACATTCTCTTCTTCCTCACCGATCAGGAGCGATACGACTGCAGCGTGCCCGGGGGGCCGGAGGACGAGACGCAGCCGTTCGAACGCCTTTCGAACGAGGGGATCCGCTTCGAGCAGGCGTTCACGCCGATCAGTATCTGCTCGAGCGCGCGTGCGTCGCTGCTCACCGGACAGTTTCCGCACGGACACGGGATGATAAACAACTGCCACGAAGACGACGCGATTCAGCCCAACCTTCCACCCGATATCCCGACGTTCTCGGAGGAACTCGACGCGGCAGGCTACGATCTCACCTATACGGGAAAGTGGCACACCGGTCGCGACCGCACGCCGGAGGACTTCGGCTTCTCGTATCTCGGCGGTAGTGACAAACATCACGACGATATCGACGAAGCGTTCATCGAGTACCGAAAACAGCGTGGGACACCGGTCGACGAGGTCGAACTCACCGAGGAACTCTATACCGGTGACGATCCGAGGGACGGCAGTGAGGGGACGCTGGTCGCTGCAACGGCGCCAATCGACGTCGAGGACACCCGTGCGTACTTCCTCGCCAAACTAACGATCGAGGAGATCGAGCGCCACGTCGACGGCGGACTGGACGCCCCCTTCTTTCATCGGACGGACTTCTACGGCCCGCATCACCCGTACGTCATACCGGAACACTTCGAGTCGAATTACGGTCCCGACGAGGTCGAACTGCTGATAAATTACGCGGAGACCTTCGATGGAAAACCCCGGGTTCAGGAGAACTATCTCTCCTATCGCGGCGTCGACGGATTCGACTGGGAACTCTGGAAGGAAGCGATCGCGAAGTACCGACGATTCGTAATGTTGATCGACCAGCAGGTGGGGCGGATCCTCGAGGCCCTCGAGGACAACGGACTGGACGAGAATACGGTCGTCGTCCACACTTCGGACCACGGCGATTTCGCGGGAGGCCACCGCCAGTTCAACAAGGGGCCGCTGATGTACGACGATACCTATCACATTCCGCTGCAGATACGCGGGCCGAAGAACGAAGACATCGGCCCGAAAATCGATGCCGGCTCGAGCTGCGAGAAGCCGGTTCACTTGCACGATCTGGCGGCGACCTTCCTCGAGATCGCCGACGTCCCCGTTCCCGACGAGTTCGATTCGAAGAGCCTGGTGTCGCTGTTCGAGAAGAGCAGCGATTCTTCGGACAGGGCGGAATCAGACGAGGAGGAATCGTCGGCCGACTCGAACTCCGACGGGGGGGACAAGTCGAACAATTCAAAGTTAGGACCCTCTGTTTTCGGCCAGTATCACGGCGACGAGTTCGGCCTCTACAGTCAGCGGATGGTCCGAACCGAGCGGTTCAAATACGTCTATAACGGTCCCGACATCGACGAACTGTACGATCTGAAGGCCGACCCGGCCGAGTTACGGAACCTGATCGACCGCCCCGAGTACGCCGACAAACGAGAGGAGATGCGCAAGGAACTGATCGATTGGATGGACAAAACCGACGATCCGATCCGCAAGTGGGTGACGGACGTGTTGGAAGATGCCTCCTGACTTCTCCCACGACTGACGTCGTGGGCTTTGTGCTGTTTTCTCTGACCCGCGAGAACGGAAGCGTACGTTTACGGTCCCGAAGCGGATAGCGTTCGACATGAACGGCGACACCGACGGGACGGAGGGCGACCGATGACGAGGGGCGGTGACGGCTCGAGCGAACAACCCGCAGATCTTCGGGAGAAGGCCGCCGAGTGCGAGGAGATCGCCGACGCGCTCGAGGACTTACTCGAAGAATTGCGCGACGAGGAGATCAAAGGCACCCGGCTCGAGGGCCTGTTCGACCAGGCGAGTTCGAGCAATCCGAACATCTGGAACATCGTGTCCGCGTTCATCGACGTTGAGGACGGCGAGGCGGTCGTCACCGACGAGTCGAAGCTGGCGCAGGGAAGCTGGGCACCCGAAATCGTCGAGGGCTGTGACACCTTGATCACCCTCGACATCGAGTACGGTATGATGCCAGACGAGTTCAAGTACACGGCGGGGAAGAAACTCAGCCGCCGTATCGAGGAGTTCCGGACGGAGGCTGCGGAGGCCCGAGAGAAAGCGAACGACCTCGAGGACGGCGCCGACGACCGATAGGAATCCCCGGCGACGATCGTCCGTTATTCCACTCACCGTGGACGGTGGCTTCGACACCGTACTTTGTTGAAGGCATCTTTCTGAGTTCGAATCCACGGACATCCAGGATCAGTTTGAGAATCGACACTATCGCTATGGGGAGGATCCCATACCCTTAACATGATGGGGATCGTACCATAGGTTGGAGATGGTGCACACGGTCATCGAAAACGTGGAGGACCGAGTTATTCGGCGAAAAATCATCAAAACTGATGATTCGAAGTACACCAGCGGGTACCGCTATTCTCTCCACCACGGCTACACCGATGGCCGCGGCACCATCCTTCGGTACGATAACGAAAACCGAACAATCGGACGCCACGAACAACACACAGCGGATGGCGTAGAAGAAATCGACTTCCATGGAATGATGAAACTCCGGGATCGGTTCATGAACGAAATCGAAGCCAACAATGACTGAAAACACACTCAAAATAACGTTCCGACAGGCCGCCGATCATCGAGATGCTGCTCGAGAGCGACTGCGACGCGCCGAAGCCGGAGAAACTGGCGACGACATAGCGCAGGATGTTCGTCGCATCCTAAACTTCGAGGAGTTTGATGATATTGACCGACTCATGCGCACCTCGAACCTCGAATTGATCGAGTCGATCGTCGAGGATCGCCCTGACAGCATCCGTCAACTTGCAACAGTCGTCGATCGGGACTATCGGGAGGTACACCGAAATCTCAAAGAACTCGAGTCCCTCGGGGTCGTCGAGTTCGAGAAAGAGGGACAAAGCAAAAAGCCGATTCTTCGAGGCGGCGTCGATAACATCAAATTATCTATCAGTTTCCCGTTCAATAATGAATCCAGCAGACCATCGGCGGTCTCATAATCCTATCTGCTTTCTCAGCAATCCGGTAGTGGAATTTTGCACCGTTCGTCCCGAATCACTCCGTGGTTAGCTGTTCACACTGGAACCCCTCGTCAGTCACCGCATCGTTCTCGGTGTCCGTCCGCCAGCGCCACGACCCCACCTCGAGCGGCTCGAGCGAGACGATCAGATACGAGCGATCCAGCCAGGTTGCCGCCGCGGCGTCCGTCTCGCTGGGTCGCGCCGGGCCGCGGGGATGGGAGTGGTAGAAGCCGACGATGTCCTCGCCGCGGTCCTCGAGGCGCTCGAAGACCGCGAGCTGTTCTTCGGGGTCGATCTCGTAGCGCGTTCGTGGGGTTTCGGCGACGTTGTCGGTGGGGTACTGCGTCCGCACGCGGCTCCGTCCGTCGGGGTCGTACTCCCCGCCGAGGATCCCGCAGATCTCTTCGGGACTCCCCTCGCGGGCGCGTTCGACGATCGCCTCGCGGACGGCGGTCGGCAGGACGATCACGGCTGCGAATCGAGTTCGGTCAGCGAATCGCGGTTCTCGGAGTCCGACTCGAGCGCGTCGAGGTCGTCGAACGGGACCGCGATTTCGTCGATCGAATCGGTGGCGTCCTCGAGCGTCGCGTTGGCGTCGAACACCGACGGCTGAACGATCGGGGCCAGCGCCTCGAGCGTGTCCACCAGCCGGGGACCGGGTCGATTGAGGTAGTGGTCGCCGTCCATCGCCCAGACGCGGCCCTCGCGGACCGCAGTGAGCTCGGCCCAGCCGTCGCGCTCGAGGAGGTCCGCCCTGTTTCGTGCTATCTGCTCGAGGCCGAAACCGCAGGGTGCGACGATCACGATCTCGGGGTCGTACGCGCGGACGTCCGTCCACTCTCGCGGTCGCGACCGGTCGCCCGGGTCGGCCAACCCGTACTCGCCGCCGGCCCAGTCGACGAGTTCGGCCGACCAGTGGCCCGCGATCATCACGGGATCGGTCCAGTCGAACATCGCCACGCGAGGGCGGTCTTCGGCCGGGATCTCGGCCGTTCGGGACCGGATCGATTCTATGCGGGACTCGAGGTCCCGTCGAACGGTGCGAGCGCGTGCCGCGCGGTCGACCGCGCGACCGATCCGTTCCAGGTCGTCGAGCACGTCACCGACGCTGTGGGGATCGGTCGGAACGACCTCGGGGTCCGCATCGATCCGGCCGACGGCGTCTTCGACGACGGCCTCGTCGACCGCACAGACGTCGCACATTCCCTGCGTAACGACCACGTCCGGTTCGAGGGCCTCGAGGGTCTCGACGTCGATTTCGTAGACGCCGGCCTCGGATTCCGCGGTCTCTCTGACCTGTCGATCGATCGCCGCGCTCGACGCCGCCTCGTCCGCGTCGATCCGCGACCGGGTGACGGCGGGTGCGGACGCGGCGCCGGGCGGATAGTCGCACTCGTGGGAAACCCCGACGGGCTCGCACCCGAGCGCGGCGACTATTTCGGTCGCCGACGGAAGCGTCGTGACGATTCGCATGGCCGGCCGTACGGAGCGGGGGCCCAAAAATCGCGCCCTCGCAGGGCGGCGGTATCGACTCCACGGCCGGGGTCCGCGCGAGGCCCGCCACCGGGACACTCGCGGACTGCGCAGCGACCGGACCGGCGGAGACCAAACCCTGCTCCGCGGACGACCGCCCGACGGGTTTCGATTGCGCTCGCTGCCGGCTTCCGGAACGCCCGCCAATACATCGCAATCCTTTTGAGACGCCTCCGCAAATTCGAGCGGTAAGCGGGTGCGAAACGGCGGTTCTCGGTTTCATCTCGTCGATCTGTGATTGGTCGGTCAAACGGATCGTTTTCACCGACGTAACGGGACCGTGTCACGTGCACCCGACGAAAGGCAATGCGACAATCACCCCTGAGCTCTCTGAGAGGAACCGGTGGCCGGCTAGCTGACGGACTCGGTGGGTCTTCGAACGGTCGGTACATCGTCATCGCCGCGGTCATCGCCAGCACGTTTTTCATCGGTTTCGGAGGGGGCGTGATCTATCCGATTCTCCCGAACCTCGGGGTCGTCCTCGGTATCTCCCCGGTCCTCGTGGGGGTGATTCTGAGCGCGAATCGGTTTTCGCGCCTGGTTGCGAACGCACCGGCCGGGGTTCTCGTGGACAGTGTCGGGACGAGAACGCCGTTCGTGGTCGGGATGGGTATTCAGGGATTCGGAACCCTCTGCTACGTCCTCGCCATGGTGGCGCCCGCTCCCGAAGCGTGGTTTCTGGCGGCGCGACTCGTCTGGGGGATCGGGAGCGCGCTCGTCTTCGCGACGGCCTATACGATCGCCGACGACGTCAGCGACGGCGGTTCACGCGGGGCGAACATGGGGCTCGTCAGGGGCGGCGTCCTCTTTGGCTTCCCCACGGGAGTCGTCATCGGCGGTATCGTGAGCGAACTCTCCGGGACGCTCGTCGCGTTCGCTATCGCCTCCGCCTTCGCGTTCATCGCTACCCTCATCGCGTACGTCACGGTTCCCGAAACGCACGTCGAAGGAGGGACGAACACGTCGAACAAACCGTGGGACGTCAATACGAGTCTCGCCGCGATAACGGTCGGACTGGTCAATTTCTCCGTCCTGTTCGTCTACATCGGCGCGCTGTTCGCCACGCTCGTCCTGTTTCTCGCCAGTAACGATCTCTCCGTCCTCGGGTTCGACGCGCAGGGGTCGTCGGGAGTCTTCATGGGGCTTACCGTCGTCGCCGCGGCGGTGGCGATGTCCCTCGGCGGTTACGTGAGCGACCGTCGGCGGTCGCGCGTTCCCACGCTGCTTTGCTTTCTGGGAACGACGTCACTCGGATTCGTTCTCCTGGCGTTCGCCAACTCGGTGCCGACCCTGACCGTCGCGTGTCTGTGCATCGGCATCGGACAGGGAGGAACGAGCGGGCCCCTGATGGCTCTCCTGGGCGATCTCGTACCCGAGGACGAGATGGGGCGTGCGGTCGGAACCAACAACGTGCTCGGTGACGTCGGCGGTGGATTCGGTCCGATCGTCACGCTTCCGCTGATCGACACGATCGGCTTCTGGCCCATTTACCTCACCTGTGCGGCGCTCCCGCTGATCGCCGCCGCGGTTCTCCTCGGCGGCGTCCGTCGGGAGACCGGCCAGTACGTCCCTCGTGTCGAGACCTGAGGTCGTGGTCGTGTCCGACCCGGCGGCTTCGAGGACCGGGGCGTGAGGATCGATCGCCGTCCTGACCGGTTTCGCCTCCGCGTCGGCGCTCAAACGCCGTCGCCGCCCCGCCGCGATCGAAACGCGGTGGCGCGTTCGGTTACTTCCCACCCGTCGACACGTCCTCGAGTCTCTCTTCGAGTTCGCGAACACCGGTTTTGTCCGTCCGATCGGGATTCGCGAGGACTCGAACCGTTTGTTCGCCGAGCGGGACGAACCCGAGTTCGAGCCGATCGGCGGTTTCGCCCAACCCGAGGCCGGCGTCGGCATCTCCGGCGATGACCTTTCGAGCGGGGCTCTCGTGGGCACGTAATCCGAGGTCGAAGCCGTCGATCGAGTCGGCGATCTCGTGGCGGGTCGATCCGCGGTCGGCTGCCAGCGTATCGACCGCGGCGTCGAGACTCGAGCGCAACCCTGCGTCGGTCGTTCGATTGACGAACCGCAGATCGCGATCGACCAGCTCAGAGACCCCTTCGATCGCCTCGGGATTACCGGTTCGGACGATCAGTCCCCACTCGCGTTCCCAGTGGCCGAGTTCGACCGCGTCGAGGTCACGCGAAAGCGGCCCCGCAGCCACGGCGACGTCGGGGACGCCCTCGCGGAGCCGCCGTAGCCCCGGTCGGGTGCCGACCGAGAGGTAGCGGGGATTCTCGAGGCGGTCGAGGACGCGGGAGAACGTCGGATCGTCCTCCCCGACGCCGAACAGGGTCGGCGGCCGAACGTCGGGCGAGAACAGGCTGACCGTAACGGGCTCGCCCTCCTCGAGGTAGTCGGTTTCGGGGCCGACCTCCACGACCCCGTCGGCGTGGGCGAGGCTGGTCGTCGCGCCGCTGCCCTTGTCGACCGGATAGACGAGGATTTCGTCGCTGCCCTCCGCGTCGGCGGATTCTCCGCCGCCGTTTCGGGCCCTTTCGGACGGCCCGCTCGTGACTACTCCGACCGGCATGAGCCGGTGACGGCCCTCCTCGTAGCGCTCCTGTCGGGCCAGCCGTCCGGTGACGGTCGCGGACGTCGGCTCCGGGATTCCGGCGGCCCGGCGGATCGCCGGCGCCACGAAGGTTCGAAAGATCATCATCGCGGAGACGGGATAGCCCGGCAGACCGACGTACGCGGAGTCGTCCAGCCGTCCGATCAACATCGGTTTGCCCGGCTTGATGCTCACGCCGTGTAGCAGCAACTCGCCTTGCTCCTCGATCACCCGGTAGATGACGTCGACCGCACTCGCACTGGTCGAGCCAGAGGAGACCACGAGATCGCACTCGTCGGCCGCGGTCCGAAGAACTCGTTCCATCTCGTCCTGGTCGTCGCCGGCGTGCGGGTAGAGGACCGCTTCGCCGCCCGCGTCCTCGACCCCCGCGGCGATGGTGTAGCTGTTGACGTCGTAGATCTCTCCGCGCTCGCTGTGGACCCCTTCGCCCGGTCGGACGAGTTCGTCACCCGTCGAGACGATGCCGACGCGCGGGTTCGCCCGAACCGGCACCTCGTCGATCCCGAGCGCCGAGAGGAGGCCGATATCGCGGGGCGTGATCCGGGTTCCGGGGCCGAGCGCGCGTTCGCCCGCCGCGACGTCGGCGCCCGCGAACATGACGTTGTCGCCGGGCGCGACCGAGGTTCGGATCAGAACGTCGTCGCCGCCGGAATCTGCGCCCTCAGTTTCACCGCCTGCGTCAGTGTTCGCGGGGCCTTCGCTCGCTCGATCGTTCGACGATCCATCGACGCGATCAGTCCGCTCGACCGGTACCATCGCGTCGGCGCCGTCGGGCATCACCGCACCCGTCGATATCTCGACGACCTGTCCGTCCTCGAGCGAAACCGCCGGCTCCTCGCCCGCGTGAACCGCGCCGACGACCTCGAGGCGCGCGGGATCGGCCTCGTCCGCGCCGAACGTGTCGCGGGCTCTGAGGGCGTAGCCGTCGAGGCTCGCCCGGTCGAATCCCGGAACGTCGAGTTCGGCGTCGAGTCGGGCCACGAGGACCCGGCCCCGCGCGTCCTCGAGCGAGACCCGCTCGATTCCGGCCTCGAGCGAGAGCGATTCGATGGCCTCGCGGGCATCCTCGGGCGAGGCGAGATCACGAAACTCCTTTCGGTTCATATCCGGCCATTCGCCTGCCGAGGGTATAAACGTCGGTCGCCGGAATCGGGCCGTCCGTCCGGCGATTTCCGTTGCATGTTCTCCAACGCCAACAATTAAGCACCGGCCCGAAGAGTTCAATCCATGTCACAGATTTCCGAGACGGACCGCGAGCGCATCGCTGCTCTCTTCGACCGCCATCTCGAGGCCGGGCTCCACCACGGAGCGCAACTGGCCGTGTACGTCGACGGCGAACCCGCGATCGACATCGCCGGCGGCGTGACGGGACCCGACGGCGAGGAAGAGACCCGCGAGACGCGCCACGTTCTCTTCTCGAGTACGAAACCCTACGGAGCGGTGACACTCCACACCCTCGTCGAGGAGGGCGAACTCGACTACGACGACCGGGTGGTCGAACACTGGCCCGAGTTCGCCGACGAGGGCTCCGACAAAGCCGACATCACCGTCCGGCAGGTTCTCAGCCATACGGCGGGCCTCACGCAGGGCGAGATCGACGAGCGTCCCGATCTGTGGGGCGACTGGGACGCCGTCGTCGAGAAACTCGAGGAGATGGAGCCCGTCTTCCCGCCGGGCGAACGACCCGCGTACCATCCGCTTACGTTCGGGTGGCTCGTCGGCGAAATCGTCCGCCGCGTGTCCGGAACGCCGATCGAGCACGCCGTGGCCGAGCGCGTGTTCGAGCCGCTCGGGATGGACGACACCGGCATCGGCCTCCGAGAAGACGAGGACGGCGACGACGTGGCGACGCTCGTCGGGTTCGAGGAGTTCGACCGCTGTCGCGACCCCGGGGAGGGGCTGGGCGATCACACGCGGGTCGCGGCGCCGTTCAACGAGGAGGAGGTCCACCGCGCCGTGATCCCCGCCGCCAACGGCATCGGCACCGCGGGGGACATGGCCCGCTTCTACGCCTGCCTCGCGAACGGCGGCGAACTCGAGGGAACGCGAATTCTCGAACCCGAGACCGTCGACCGGTTGACGCGCCTCGAGGCCGAGACGGAGGCGGACGGCACGCTCGGTCGGGAGGGCCGGTTCACGCTCGGCTTCTGGAAGGGTGGCACGACGGTGGCACCGTACGGGTCGCTGTCCCCCGAACACGTGTTCGGCCACGCCGGACTCGGGAGCAGCGTCGGCTGGGCCGACCCCGAGGAGAACGTCGGGTTCTCGTACGTGACGAACGGGGTCCGCGACGGCTCCTACGAACACGTCGCGCGGGTGAACGCGCTGGGGGACGCGGTCCGTCACGCGCTCCGGTAACCTTCAATCGGGCGCTTCGGTGACCCCGCCGTCCGCCCGACTGCGACCGATTTCGACTCCGCCAACGGAAACGTGATAGGCCGTCCGTTCGTATCCCTCCTATGGCGGACGTCGGGACGCTCGATCTCGCGATGGCCGACCTCGGAGCGACCGCAGTGCGATTCGTCCGGATCTACGGCCCGCTCGCGCTCCTGGTCTTTACGTTCCTCGAGTCGTCGATGCTCTTTCCGTTCTTTCCGAGCGAGGTGGTCGTCCCGGCCGCGGCTGCGCTGTTGATCACCGACCCCCTCTCGTTTTTCGTCTTCGTCGGAGCGGCGACGGTCGGCGGGACCGTCGGCGCGTTCGTTCCGTTTTACGCGTTTCGCGGCCCCGGATCGCGAGGGCTCGGCAGGCTTCGGGACCGAATCGACGTCTCCGAGAACGCGACCGACCGCAGCCGGCGGTGGTTTCGTCGGTGGGGGGCATCTTCGGTCTTCTGGGGCCGATTCCTGCCGGCGGTGCGCTCCGTCGTCTCCATCCCTGCTGGTCTCGCCGGAATGACCCGGGTTCGGTTCGGCGTCTACACGGCGACCGGAACCGTCCTGTTCTACGCGGCCGTCGGCGCGGTCGTCTACTACGGCCGTCAGCAGTCCCTCTTGGCGGCGCTCGCGTCCGTCGCCGCCGATCGACCGGCCCTCGCGGGGACGGTCGCGCTCGTCGCGCTCGCGGTCGGTCTGTGGGTCTCGCTGCGACACCGACGGCGAGAACGAGTCCCATAATTTCAGTGCACTATCGACCCGGCTCTCGGACCCCTCCCGGGGCAGTTCCTCGCTCGGCCGGTCGCCCCCGTTAGGCGTTGTGCTCCCACAGTTCCACGGAGACCGTCTCACCCGCCGGAATCCCCTCGCGGTCGTCGTCGACGACGACCCAGCCGTCCGCGAGCGCGACGCTCGAGAGGACGCCGGAGCCGCTCGCGCGCGTCGGGATCGCCGCGGACGGTGGGTCGTCAGCGTCGTCGTCCCCTCCGTCGCGCTCCTCGAGTCGGACCCGTGCGAACGTTCGGGTCCCGGGTTCGCTCGGTATCTTGCGCTCGAGGGTCGCCCTGGTGGTCGGGTGCGGGTCGGGGGTCGTCCCCTCGAGCCACCGGATGGTCGGGCGGAGGAACTGGACGGCGTTGACGATGCAGGCGACGGGATACCCCGGAAGCGCGAGCACGGGCGTGTCCTGAACGATTCCGAGGCAGACGGGGTGGCCGGGTTTGAGCCCGACGCCGTGGACGAGGACGTCGCCGAGGTCGTCGATCACTTCGGGCAAGAGGTCCCGCTGCCCGACCGACGAGCCGCCTGTCGTGACGATCACGTCCTTCGTCAGGTCTCGCTGGATGGCGACCCGAAGCGATTCGTGATCGTCGGTGACGATGTCGCGGTAGGTGGCTCGAGCGCCCCAGCGCTGGGCCAGTCGCGAGACGGTGAGTCCGTTGGTTTCGATCACTTCGCCGGGACCGGGATCGCCCGCGACGAGTTCCTCTCCGGTGGGGACGACGCCAACCGTGGGCCGCTCGACGACTTCGACGCGGCCGTAGCCCGCCGACCGCAGCAATCCGAGATCCGACGGTCGGAGCCGGTGGCCGGCGTCGTAGAGCGGCTGGCCCGCCTCGATGTCCTCGCCGACCGGCGCGACGTTTTCCCCCTCCGCGACCGCGTCTTCGACCTCGAGTTCGCCGGCCGACTCGAGTTCCGTGACGTGTTCGATCATGACGACGGCGTCGGCCCCGTCCGGGAGGGCGCTCCCGGTGTGGACCCGCGCCGCCGTTCCGGGTTCGATGCGGCCCGCGACGGCGTGTTCGTCGCCGTTCCCGTCCGGTGCGTCGACGATCCGGACCACTTCCGGCGATCGGTCGCTCGCCCCGAACGTGTCCGCGGCCCTGAGGGCGTAGCCGTCCATCGCCGCTCGTCGGTAGTGCGGAACGTCTCGAGCGGACGTGACGGGTGCGGCGAGCGTGCGGCCGTCCGCGCGGTCGACGTCGACGGTTTCGGTCCCGCAGGGCACGTCCGCGTCGTGCTCGGTGACCCCCGCGACGGCGTCCTCGAGAATTCGGCGCGCTTCGTCGACCGGGGTCCGAACTTTGAACCCGGCCTCGGTCCGTTCGCGGTCGGCACCTTCCATAGTGTGACTCGTGTCGTCGGACGCCAAAAGCGTAGGGTTTGACAAACGTCGAGCGGGAGCGGGAGCGACTCTCGACTGGTGTCCCTGCGCTATCAGTCCGTCTCGGTCGACGCCAGGAAATGGCGTCGAACCGACAGGTCGTCGGTCGCAGCCCCGTCGGTTCTGCGGGGGCGACCGAGGAATCGACCGCGACCGCGGGGTTTTTCGTATCGGCGTTCCAACCTGCGCCCATGCCTGCGCTCCGCGACGCGTTGCGGGACCTCTCCGAGGACGTTTTCTTCGATCTGCTCGAGAGCGAGGACGCGTACTTGCTCGTCCTCGACGTCCCCGGGGTCACCGCCGAGTCGCTCGACCTCGCGATCGAGGACGGCCGGATCTCCATCGACGCCCACCGGGAGAAAGAACCGGCGGGCGATTACCGCTACCTCGAGGAGAACCGATCGCTCTTTTTCGACGTCGAACTGCCGCTGCCAGACGACGCGTCCGACGCAGACGCGGAGGCGACGGTCGACCGAGGGGTCCTCGAATTGACCCTGCCGAAACGCGGTGTCAGCGGCGAGACGACGATCGACATCGTCGACGAGGACGGCTAACCGGGGTGACAGAGGCTGCCCTCCCTCCGCGCGTACAAACGATTCGTTCTCGTCGCGTGGCAGTTCCTGCCGCTGTTGCTCGCCTACGCCCGCGATCGGCGGCGCTTCCTCCTGTTCGGCCGGCCCCGACAAGTCGCCGCCGAAACCCACCGCCACCGGGCGGAGGTCCTGCTCGAGTCGCTGCTGGCGCTGGGGCCGACGTTCATCAAACTCGGCCAGTTGCTTTCGACTCGCCCCGACGTCCTCCCGCCGGCGTACATCGACGTCCTCTCTGCCCTGCAAGACGACGTCCCGCCGGCGCCCTGGCCCGAGGCGGAAACCGTCCTCGAGGACGAACTCGGCCCCGTCGACGAGCGGTTCGCGTCGTTCGACACCGAGCCGATCAGCGGGGCGAGCCTCGGACAGGTCTATCGAGCACGGCTCGACCCCGAACGCGAGACCCCGACGCGAACCGGCACGTCGGCCGGGAGCGGCCGCGAGGTCGCGGTGAAGATACGGCGGCCGAACATCGAGGCCCTCGTCCGGGCCGACCTGCGCGTGATCAAGTGGTCGCTCCCGCTGTTGCTCTACTTCGTCGACGACGCCCGCGCGTTCTCGCTCGAGAACCTGGCCCAGGAATTTTCGAAGACGATCCGCGAGGAGATGGACTACGAGCGCGAAGCCGAGATGCTGACCGAGATCCGCGCTAACTTCTCCGACGACGACCGGTTCATCATTCCCGACGTGATCGAGAGTCACTCCGGATCGCGCGTGCTGACGATGGAGTACGTCGAGGGGACGAAGATCAACGACCTCGACGAACTCGAGCGCGAGGGAATCGATCGGACGCGGGTCGCGGAGAACCTGGAGCGATCGTATCTGCAGATGATCATCGACGACGGCGTCTTCCACGCCGATCCACACCCGGGTAACCTCGCGGTGACCGACGGGGGCCGGATCGTGTTCTACGATTTCGGCATGTCGGGGCGGGTCGACCCGTTCGTCCAGGAGAAGATCGTGGATTTCTACGTCGCCGTCGCCAACCAGGACATCGACGGCATCCTCGACGCGCTGATCGAGATCGGGACGCTCAGTCCCGACGCGGACCGCGGCGTGATGGCCGAAGTGATGGAGATCGCCATCCGGGACGCCCGCGGCGAGGACGTCGAACAGTACCGGGTCAATCAGATCGTCGGCCAGATCGAGGACTCGATCTACGCCTTCCCCTTCAGACTCCCGAAGAACCTCGCGCTCGTCCTCCGCGTTGCGACCGTCGTCGAAGGAGTCTGCGTCACGCTCGACCCGGACTTCGACTTCATCTCGACCGCGACCGACTACCTGACCGAGCAGGGCTATCGCGAGGAGTCCATCCGGCAGTACATAGACGAGACGGGCACGCAGCTCCGTCGGACGGGCGAGTCGTTGACCCGGATCGCGCCCAAGACCGAGCGAGCGCTCGACCGACTCGATCGCGACGACCTCTACGTTCGAATCGGGGTCGAGGATTCGGAGGACGTCTTCGAAAAGCTCGCCAAGCGGCTGGTCTACGGCATGTTGCTGACGATGACGTTGTTCTCGACCGGTGTTCTGTACGCGCTCGAGGCTCCGCGGGGATCGATCGTCGCGGCGGCGTTCTCGGTCCTGTTGACGATCCAGCTCTACCGATCGTTCCGCGGACCCAGATCGGTCGGCGCGCGACCGCAGTTCACGCGCCAAAACCTACGGCAGCGTCGGGGCGAGGAGTGAGGTCTGGCTCGGCGCGGTCGGTCGGCCCCGCGTGACCGCACGGGAGCGACGACTCGGCCCGACGCGACTCCGGCGGAGTGCGATCCGGTCGGCGTGACGACGCGGCGGGATCCAAACGCCGCGTCGAGGTGCAGTTCATCGCTCCCTGAATGTTCTCTCGAGCGGAGTATCCCTCTCATAACAATAGCCCGACGGCCGGTCGGACCGGATAATGGCGACAGTACTGCTCGCGAACCCGAACGCGGCGGTCGTTTCGGGGGACGAACGACGGTGGATCGTGTGCGGGACGCACGCACTCGAGCTTCGAACGGAAATCGAACGCGGTGCGGACTTCGCGGCCGTCAGAGACCTCCACGCGTCGTTGCCCGGCGAGGGCACGATAATTCGTCTCTCGGAACGCGAGGACGAGCCCACGATTCGAGCACATCGCGGAATTACGTCGGCCTACGAAGTGTTCTACTGTCTGGACTCGAGCGGCGAACCCGTCGTGACCGACCTCTTTCGAAACGCTCTCGCCCGCCTCGAACCCGCCGACCGGCGGGTGCCCGACCGCGCGAAGGCGGCGCACCTCCTCTTTCGGACGGTGCCGATGGAGACCTACGTCGAGCGAATCCACCGGCTCGGTCACGGCGAAACGCTCACGTGGTCGCCGGGGGAGACGACGCCGCGAACCGAACTGACCGAGACGCTCGAGCCAGAACCCGGCCTGTCGCCCGCGACGGCCCACGAACGGCTGGACGCCGTCCTGTCGGCGATCTGTGCACCCGTCGCGGACGAGGCGTCGCTCATGCTCTCCGGCGGCGTCGACTCGACCGTCCTCGAGCCCTACTTGACGAACCCGACCGAGAGCGTGACCGGGTCGTTCGACACGCCCGAACTGGAACGCGAACGCGAGTACGCCGACCGCGCGAACGAGCTCGTCGGGACCGATCGGACGGTCGTCGAGATGGCCGAGTCCGAGTACCTCGACCGGCTCGAGGCGGCCGTCGACTCCCTCGGACTGCCGCCGCACCAGCTCCAGACGCCGACGTTCGACGGTGTGTTCCGCGAGTACGACGGCGGTGCCACGCTGGTCAGCGGTCAGGTCGCCGACGGCGTCTTCGGACTCGGCGGCCAGCTCGAGATGGCTCGAACGGTGTGGCGAACGCGTCACCTCCGATACGTTCCGCCGATGGTCGAAAAACTGCGCCGACACCGGTCCGTGCTCGAGCGCCTGCGGCGACAGCCGTCCGATCCGGACGGCCAGGCGCTCCGGTTCGCGATCGGGACGAACGTACCGTTGGCCGTCGATGCGCTGGGGAAGCGCCGATACGACCGGCGACAGCGCGAGCGCTACGAGTACACGATGGCCCGCGTCCCGGAGCCGACGGGCGACAGCTACGCCCGCCACGTGCACGTCGGCCAGTGGGTCGACTTCTTCTGCGAGGACACGGACACCATCTGGCGACAGGCCGGGCTCGCTCGCGGCTCCGAGATGTACACGCCGTTCGCCGGCAAGGCGGTCGCCGAACTCGCGCTCGGCCTGCCCTCGCCGGAGCGGTACGTCCGTGGTGGCGAGCCGAAACACGTCCCGAAGACGCTCCTCGGCGAGTGGTATCCCGACTACGACCGGCGCAAGCCGAAGGGCAACGGAAACTTTCCGGCCGACCGATTCCACGCCTCGGGACCGCTCGAGACGATCTTCGATCGGTACGAGGTACCGGACTTCGCGCCGGACGTGGCGGGCAGGATCGTCGATCGCTCCCCCGGACTCGCCTGGAACCTGGCCGGATACGCCATCTGGCGCGACCGCGTCCTGCGATCGGCCGACGTAGCGCCCGCGCCACACAGCCGGACCGTATCGGTGGCCTCGAGCGCGAGCGCGCTGCGGTCCGACGCCGAGACGGTCTGAAGTCGACGGATACCCGGTTCGCGGCACGAGCCTCTTTCCGTGCCCGATCCGAAGGAGGCGTATGGACTACGACCGCATCGCCGACCTTCCACTGACGATCGAGTCGGTATCGACCGAACGACGCGAACGCGAGACCTCGAGCGATTTCACCCGCGTCACGACGGAATTCTCGCTCTCGGGGCCGACGTCGGCCGGAGACGAGACGGTTACCGGCCGCGGCGAGGACGTCACCTACGAGACCGCGGATCACGATGCGCTCGCCGAGGCGGGGCTCCCGGCTCTGACCGGCGAATACACCCTGGACTCGTTTTCGACGCGGCTCGCGGACCTCGACCTCTTCCCGGCCGGTGGCCCCGACCGCGAGGTCTTTCGGAACTACCGGCGATGGGGACTCGAGAGCGCGGCGCTCGACCTCGCCTTGCGGACGGCGGAGACGGACCTCGCGGCCGCGCTCGACCGCTCGCTCGAGCCGGTTCGGTTCGTCGCGAGCACCCGCCTGGGGGAGCCGCCGTCGACCGACCGTCTCGAGGCACTGCGAGAACGGGTGCCCGACCTGCAGTTCAAACTCGATCCGACCCCCGAGTGGGACGCCGCTCTCGTCGAGGGGATCGAGCGGACCGTCGGGACCGATGCGGTCCGCATCCTCGATATGAAAGGGCAGTACGAGGGGACCGAGGTCGACGTCCCCCCCGACCCGGACCTCTACGAGCTCGTTCTCGAGTCGTTCCCGAACGCGACCGTCGAGGATCCGGCGCTGACCGACGAGACGCGCCCGCTGTTCGAGGACGCCGACGTTCGCTCCCGCGTCTCCTGGGACGCACCGATTCACGGCCTCGACGACGTCGCGTCGCTCCCGTGGGAACCCGACTGGCTGAACGTCAAACCGTCCCGCTTCGGCTCGCTCGAGTCGCTGTGCGAGACGATCGCGTACTGTGTGGACCACGACGTTCGGCTCTACGGCGGCGGACAGTTCGAACTCGGCGTCGGCCGCGGCCAGATCCAGACGCTCGCGTCCCTGTGGTATCCCGACTCGCCCAACGACGTCGCACCGAGAGCGTACAACGATCCCGCGATTGGAGACGACCTGCCGGCGAGCCCGCTCGAGCCGCCGGCCGAACAGACGGGGTTCCGGTGACGGTCGCCGGTGTAAACGCGGTCCGCTCGAGCCGAAGACGGTCCCGGACCCGGACTCGCACTACCTTCGGGTCCGGTACGAATCGGTGGTGGTCATCGATCACGGCGGTTTTCGACGGTTTCCGGATCTGGCCAGTAGGCCTTTCACACGCTCTCTCAAAGTGAAGAAGTCCGGGTTGGACTGGATGGATGTGAGCGTCTACGGTCCAGCCCGGTCGTGCGTTTTTCACCCGGACGGTTTCGGGTTGCCGTTACACGTACGAAAATATATGGGTTTTCGCGCCCGCTCGACGCCGGTCGTCGGATGACCGCCGAGACCGACCGCGGCGGTTTTCTCGACCGGTTTCCGCGCTGCGACCGTCGATGTTCGTCGTGACCTTCCCGTCCGATCGCGACGGGACGGCCGTTCGATTCCTGCAGTGGTTCCGTTCGGTGGCCGCATCGGCGCTGTACCCACACCGAACGCGCTCGAGCGGCCATTCCAAACGGTTTAAGCACGTCGGTTGATTACCCCGGGACATGGCGAAACAGCAGACCGAAGTTCGCGATCTCCAGGAAGGAAGCTACGTCATGATCGACGACGCAGCGTGCAAGATCAATGCCTACTCGACGGCGAAACCGGGCAAACACGGCAGCGCCAAGGCCCGCGTCGAGGCCGTCGGCGTCTTCGACGGCAAGAAGCGCTCGCTCTCACAGCCCGTCGACGCGAAAATCTGGGTCCCGATCATCGAGCGCAAACAGGGCCAGGTCGTCTCGGTCGACGGCGACGACATGCAGGTCATGGACCTCGAGACGTACGAGACGATCACGATGCGCATCCCCGAGGATGCGGACGTCTCACCCGACGAGAACATCGAATACCTCGAGATGGAAGACCAGCGAAAGATCGTCTGATGTTTCCCGGGGCGACCGACGAACGCGAGGAAACCACTGCGGCGGCCGATGCCGACCGCGGCGGTCACACCGACACGCGAGGGCGAGCGTCCGACCGTGGCGGCGCGAACTTCGTGGTCGTCGGTGCGCCCCTGGACGCCACGACGACCTTTCAACCGGGGACCCGCTTCGGTCCCCAGCGGACCCGTTCTCATGCCGCGCCGTTCGACGATTACGACCACCGGACGGACCAGCGCTTTTCGGAACTCGGCGTCGTCGACCGCGGTGACGTTCGCGCCTGGGACGACGTCGAAGCGTACCTCGAGTACCTGACGAGCGCCCTTCGCGAAGCCGTCTGGGACGACAGCGTGCCGCTCGTGCTCGGGGGTGAACACACCGTCTCCCTCGCAGGCGCGCGAGCGGTCGAACCCGACGTGTTCGTCTGTCTCGATGCCCACCTCGATCTGTACGACGCGTACGACGGCAACCCGCTGTCACACGCCGCCGTTACCAGGCGGATCGTCGAGGACGTGGATTCGGTCGACGAAGCGATCCTGCTCGGCGTTCGAACCGGAAGCGAGGCGGAGTGGGACCGTGCAGCAGCGGACGACGTAACCGTCGTCCCGCCCGAGGACGTCGCGGCGTGGTCTCCCGGCGACAGGCTCGCGGATCGCGACGTCTATCTGAGCGTCGACATCGACGCCGCCGATCCCGGCTACGCACCCGGAACCGGGACGATGGAGCCCTTCGGCCTCGAGCCTCGAGAACTCCGTGACGTCGTACGCGCAGTTGCCCCCGACGCCGACGGCTTCGACGTGGTCGAGGTCAACGACCGCGACGACGGGCAGGCCGCTGCACTCGCGGCGAAACTGGTCAGGGAGTTCGTCTTTTCGCACGCCGACGGCTAATCGGACGAGAGAATGGCTTTTTCTCGTTCCGGTTCAACCGATCGATATGATCGAGGCGACATTGTGTTTCCCGCTCCGAGACCGCCAGAACGGCGGCGGAGACGCCACGGACGACGCGTCCCGTCGCGAGGTACTCCTCATCGAGAAACGCCGCGGGCTGGGCGAGGGATGGTACAACGGACCCGGCGGGAAATGCGAACCCGGGGAGGCCCCACGAGACTGTGCCATCCGCGAAACACGTGAAGAGGTCGGCCTCGAGGTTCGAGACCTCGAGAAGGCGGGCGAACTCACGTTTCTCCTCGACGGCGAAGATCACACGCACTGTCACGTCTACCGAACGGACACGTTTACCGGTGAGCCGACCTCCTCGGAGGAGGCACACCCGGAGTGGGTTCCGGTCGACGAGGTGCCCTACGATCAGATGTGGGAGGACGACCACCTCTGGCTCCCGGGGGTCCTCGAGGGGAAAACGATCGTCGGCGAATTCCGGTTCGAGGGCGGCGAACCGCTCGACGAGGCCGCGTTCGTCGGCCACGACCTCGAGTGGGACGTGCCATCTAACGAAGCGCGGTGGCAGTAACTCTTCGAACCAGTTCTCTACGTTTCGCCGAGGGAATCGAGTGTTTCGAGAATCTTCGCGTACTGGTTCGGCGCGCAGTACCATCCCTCGTCCAGCATCGATTCGAACGTCGTTCGGGCTTCTCGCGCACTGACGTGGCCGTCTCTGACGAGCGACAGCACGAGATACGCCGTGGCGCGAGTCGAGATGTCCTCGGTGCTGGCGACGACTCGACCGTGCCGTTCGTCCATCACGGCGATGGCATCCAGGTTCGCAGCGAGGGCGAGTACCGCCCGATCGACGTCGCTCAGCACGTGATTCGCCTCGAGCCGCTCGAAAACGGAATTCGACGGTGCGTCTCGAACGTCGAACAGGCCGTCATCGATGCGTTTCTGAACCCGTCGCGCGTCGGGATACGCGGCCTGCAGTCCGTCGGTGACGACCTCTTCGTAGACGCGCTGCGGGATCTGCCTTCTCGAGCGCACGATCACGACGCCACGCGTCGAGCCCCTCCGCGAGGAGTTTTCGGACGGCGGTACTCCGATCTAATCGTTCGGACTCGAGATCGTCTTCGAGTTCGTCGGGAACGCGCGCCGAGATAGTGCCCATGCGCAAACATCGTTTGCATTGTAGCCGAGCGCTGCGGGCGTGCTCCGGGTCACTCGGTGGTCCGGCATCCCAGGCGCTTACGGCTCGAGAACGATTTTCCCGGAACTTTTCCGATCCTCGATGTACTGGTGGGCCTCGGCCGCGTCCTCGAGCGCGAACGATTCGCCGAGGATGACCTCGAGGTCGCCGCCTGCGAACCCGTCAGTGAGGTCCGGGATGGCCTTCATGACCCGGTTCGGATCGTGCATCGCGGCCTGTCCGAGGTGGAACCCGGAGACGGTCTTGTTCTCGAAGAGCAGGCGCTGGTTGCTGACCTCGGCGGGAACGCCGCTCGCGACGCCGTAGGTGACCATCCGCCCGAAGTGGGCCATCGCGTCGAGGCTCCGGTCGAAGACGTCGTCGCCGACGCTCTCGAGGACCAGGTCGACGCCCTCGCCGTCGGTCTCCTCGTCGACGACCTCGCGGAAGTCCGTCTCCGTGTAGTTGATGGGGTGGTCACAGCCGAGGTCCGCCGCGAGGTCGAGTTTCTCTTGCGTGCTCGCGGTCCCGAAGACCTCGGCGCCGGCGTTCGACGCCAGCTGGACGGCGGCCGTGCCGACCCCGCCAGCGGCGGCCTGGATCAGCACCGATTCGCCCGCCTCGAGTCCGCCCCACTCGAAGAGGCAGGCGTGAGCGGTGAGAAACTGGACGGGAAAGCCGGCGGCCTCCTCGAAACTCATCGCGTCCGGAATCGGAAAGAGCATTCCGGCGTCGGCGGTGACTGACTCCGCGTAGCCGCCGGTGTTCAGCATCCCGACGACGCGGTCGCCTTCCGCGAGGTCGTCGACTCCCTCGCCGACCGCGTCGACCGTTCCCGCGGCTTCCATGCCGGGGACGTACGGCGGCTCGGGACCGCCCGGGTAGTGGCCGCGGCGCTGCATGATGTCCGCGAAATTGATGCCCGCCGCTTCGATGTCGATGCGGACCTCCCCCGCGTCCGGTTCCGGCGTCTGTACGTCGACCACGGCGAGTTCGTCGCTGTCGCCGTACGCGTCGACTTCGATTGCTTTCATACCGTCCCTTCGTACGGCAGTCGACCGCATAAAACTGTGAGAACCGGACAAAACCGGCTTTTCGTTTACCGTTTACAGCGCAGGCGAACGCATTCCACCAATGGTTAAGTATTGACCACACGAACTTGAAACAATGTCTCTCCGCACACGGAACCGACGCTTTCGATCGACGCCCGGAACCATATGAACGAACGTCGTCACCGCCAACTCAGTGCGGTCGTCGGCGTGTTTTTGCTCCTCGTCGGCGGCTCCGGCATCTTCCTGCTCGGGGCTGACCCCCTCCAAACGCCGGCGTTGCTCGGTCAGACGGGGTTGCTTGGACTGGCCGGACTGTTCGATATCGTCGCGGCGACAGATACGAGACTGACCGATCGCTGGGCGTGGTACCGGTGGAACGGTGCCGGGAACGTCCTTCTCGGGTTGTCGTTTCCGGTCGGGCTCGCCGGAAGCGGTTGGGCCTTTTTCCTCCTGACCAGCGTCGGCGGACTCTCGCTGGTGGTAATGGGTATCGACATGCTCGCATTCCACGGGAGATACACCCGCGGCGAGCGACTCGACCGCAACGGTAGCTGACCGCGACGCTACTGACCCGCGGCGAGTTCGCGAACCGGCGTTCGCCCTTCGCATGGTTTAAGACCGCGCTGCCTGAGAGTCGAATCAATGAGCGACGAGAGTCAGGAGCTCGGGATCACCGAGTCGAAATCGCACAAACCCGGCGAGTGGTACGCCGAGGTCGTCCAGAAAGCCGACCTCGCCGACTACGCCCCGATGGGCGGGTTCATCGTCACGAAACCCCGCGGATACGCGCTCTGGGAGGGGATTCAGGACGCGCTCGACGGCTGGTTCAAGGAAACCGGCGTCGACAACGTCTACTTCCCGCTTTTCATCCCGGAGAGCTTCCTCGAGCGAGAGAAAGACATCGTCGAGGGATTCGACCCCGAGGTCGCGTGGGTGACCCAGGGCGGCCACGATGAACTCGAGGAACGGCTCGCCGTCCGTCCCACGAGCGAGTCGATCATCGCGCCGTTCATGGCCGACTGGACGCGGAGTCACCGCGACCTCCCGCTGCGGCTCAACCAGTGGTGTTCGGTCGTCCGCTGGGAGGCCACGGAGACAAAGCCGTTCTTCCGGACGAAGGAGTTCATGTGGCAGGAGGGCCACACGGCCCACGCCAGCGACGAGGGCGCCTGGGAGGAGGTCTGGACCCGACTCGATCAGTACGAGCGCGTCTACGAAGACGTGCTGGCGATTCCGGTCCTCCGGGGCAAGAAACCCGAACACGACAAGTTCCCCGGCGCGGACACCACGACGAC
Organism: Natrinema caseinilyticum; assembly: GCF_024227435.1. Classification (GTDB taxonomy): domain Archaea; phylum Halobacteriota; class Halobacteria; order Halobacteriales; family Natrialbaceae; genus Natrinema; species Natrinema caseinilyticum. Next base: position 1,892,429 of record NZ_CP100445.1, on the reverse strand, counting down.
CGTCGAGGCCCTGATGCCCGACGGCAAGTCCGTCCAGGGTGCGACCAGTCACAACCTCGGTCAGAGCTTCGCCGAGGCGTTCGACATCACCTTCGTCGACGAGGACGAGGTCGAACAGACCGCCTACACCACCTCCTGGGGCCTCTCCTGGCGGGCGATCGGCGCGCTCATCATGACCCACTCCGACGATCAGGGACTCGTCCTTCCGCCGACGATCGCGCCGACGCAGGCCGTCGTCGTCCCCATCTGGCAGGAAGACACGAAAGAGGACGTTCTCGAGTACTCGCGGGAAATCGCCGACGACCTCGAGGCGGCCGGGTTCCGCGTCGAACTCGACGACCGTGACGAGCGCAATCCCGGTTTCAAGTTCAACGAACACGAACTCAACGGCGTCCCGCTTCGCCTCGAGATCGGCCCCCACGAGGTCGACGACGAGGAGGTGACGCTAGTTCACCGGCCCGACAACGAAGACACCGTCGAGGGACGCGAGGGAATCGTCGAGGTCGTCGACGACCATCTCGAGGAGATCTACGACAAACTCTACGAGGCGGCCGAGGAGAACTTGAGGGAGAACGTCCGCGAGGCCCACAGCCCGGAGGAGATTCTCGGGACGATCGGGAAACACGGCGGCTACGTGAAGACGCCGTGGTGTGGTGACGAGGCGTGCGAGGAGGCGATCAAGGAAAAGATCGCCGCGGAGATCGTCATGCAACCGCTCACCGACGAGGGTGGCAAGACGGCGGGTGACGTCCTCGAACCCGAGACCGAGGAGTGTGGCGTCTGCGGGGGTTCCGCGGACGAGATCGCGTACTTCGCGAAGTCGTATTAGACCCGATCGGTTCGTCTCGGGCGTCCCGATCCGGACGTCCACCGCCGTCTTTCTCTTCGATGTCGTTTCGCTCCCCTCAAACCCTGAGATTGTACATCAGCACGTGTGTCGCCCTCGATCGAGGACGATCGAACCACCCTGGTCATTTCACCGAAACCTAATTGTTTAACCAGAGATTGCTTACCCGACCACGAGTTACAAATATACGTGGTGTTCACTTTGGTGGGTGAACACTACGTGTCTCTGACAATTCCTCGATATCGGGAAGTCTTTCTTCCCGTGAGGGGGGTTTCGACGACCGGTCTGTTCATCGACTGCAACAGTACGAGAATCCTTGCAGACTGCGAGATCTGACTTACCGCGACAATCAAATTAAGGGATTACACATCGCCTTATATTAGTATATATGTGTTTATAATACGCTTAGTCATAATGGGTTAGCCTCTTATAGTTGATTCGGCTATGCCTGTGTATGCCACAACCACAGATAGCGTCATCCACCGAGCGCTCGACGGGGCTTGCCGACCCCGAGGACGCACGGTCGAACTGCGGCGTCGGCGTCGTCATGGACCTCGATGGGGATGGGGGTCACGACGTCGTCGCCGACGGACTCGACTTGCTCGTCAATCTCGAACATCGCGGGACGACCGGTGCGGAAAAAGACACCGGCGACGGGGCCGGCATCATGCTCCAGATGCCCGATTCGTTCTTTCGAGACGTTCTCGAAGCTGATCTGCCGGACACCTACGCCGTCGGTTCTCTCTTTTTCCCACAGGACGCCGCGACGCGCGACGAACTCGTCTCTCTGATTGAGGATACCTTCGACACGTACGACCTCGACGTCCTCGAGTGGCGAGACGTTCCGACCGACAACGAACATCTCGGGAAGACGGCCGTCGATTCGGAGCCCGACGTCCGACAGGTCGTCGTCACACCCGAAGACGACGTTTCCGGCGACGACTTCGACCGACGGCTCTACGTCGCTCGACGCGCGCTCGAGAACGCCGTCGAGCAACGCGCTCACCGAGCCTCCGGTCGCGACGCTCGCGGAGAGGAGGCCGAACCCGACGGCGCCGACCGCTTCTACGTCTGCTCGCTCGACTCGAAAACGATCGTCTACAAGGGCCTGCTCAAGGGCGAGCAGGTACCGACGTACTATCCGGATCTCACCGACCCCCGAATGGAGTCGACGTTTGCGATGGTTCACGAGCGGTTCTCGACGAATACGCTCGGCGCCTGGCACCTCGCCCACCCGTATCGGAACATCATCCACAACGGCGAGTTCAACACCATCCAGGGCAACATCAACTGGATGCGCGCTCGTGAGACGGACATCGAGAGCGACGTCTTAGAGGACTGCGTGGAACGTGGTTCCACGGAAAGCGAAAGCGGGCAGCGCTCGCGAGCGATCGAGGCGGCCAAGCCGATCATCGACGATCCCGATCAGTCCGATACCGCGAGCGTCGATAACGCGCTCGAACTGCTCATGCAGGACGGTCGCGACCTCGAACACGCCCTGCGGATGCTCGTCCCCGAAGCGTGGCGCGGCGACGACGCGATGGACGACGACCGCAAGGACTGGTACGATTTCCACGCCTCGCTCGTCGAGCCGTGGGACGGTCCCGCGCTCGTCGCGGCGACCGACGGCGAACGCGTCGGTGCCGTCCTCGATCGTAACGGTCTCCGACCCTGCCGGTACGACGTGACGACGGACAACCGACTGATCATGGCGAGCGAGGCCGGCGCGCTCGAGACCGAGCCCGAAAACATCGAAGAGCGCGGCCGCCTCCAGCCCGGCCAGCTGTTCCTCGCGGACCCTGCCGAAGGACGCGTTATCCCCGACGACGAAGTCTTCGAGGACCTGACCGACGACCGATACGGCGACTGGGTCGCCCAGGAACAGGTTCACCTGGACGACATCCGGGCGTCGAACGACCCCACGCCCCAGCGGGAACTCTCGAGTCTTCGCGAGTACCAGGCCGCCTTCGGCTACACGCACGACGAACTCGAGAACATGATCGAGCCGATGACCCAGAAGGGGAAAGACCCCGTCGGCTCGATGGGCGACGACACGCCCCTGTCGGTGCTGACGGAGTTCAACCGGCCGCTCTTCTCGTACTTCAAGCAGCTGTTCGCCCAGGTCACCAACCCGCCGCTCGACTACATCCGCGAGGAACTCGTCACCTCCATGGAGAGCCGACTCGGCTTCCAGCGAAATCTCCTCGACGAATCGCCCGAACACGCCCGCCAACTCGTCCTCGATTCGCCGATTTTGACCGACACCGAACTCGAGTCGATCCGCGATTGTTCGGCGAACGGAATCACCGCGGCGACGGTCGACATCACCTACGAATCCGCGAGCGAGGACCTCGGGACCGACCTCGAGGCGGCGATCGAACGCGTCCGCGAGGACGCCGTCGACGCGATCGAAGCGGGCAACGACGTCATCGTCCTCTCGGATCGGGGGGTCGACGGGGACCGGATCGCGATCCCGAGTCTGCTCGCAACCGGTGCGGTCCACCACCACCTCGTGCGCAACGGACTGCGTAACCACGTCGGCCTCGTCGTCGAGTCCGCCGATCCCCGGACCGTTCACCACTTCGCGACCCTGGTCGGCTACGGCGCTGGTGCGATCAACCCGTACCTGGCGTACCAGACGATCGAAGACATCACCGCCGGCCCCGACGGTGCCGATACTGGGGTCGCCATCGACGCCTACGTGGGCGCGGTCGAAGACGGGCTGTTGAAAATCATGGCCAAGATGGGGATCTCGACGGTCGAGAGCTACCAGGGCGCCCAGATCTTCGAAGCCGTCGGGCTCGATTCCGATCTCGTCGCAAAGTACTTCGAGGGCACCGAGAACCGAACCGGAGGGATCGGTCTCGCCGAAATCGAGGACGACCTTCGCGAGCGCCACGCAACCGGGTTCGGAAGCGACGACGAAGAACCCGACCTCGACCGCCAGGGCGAGTTCGAACACCGATCGAACGGGATCTACCACCAGTGGAACCCCGAGACCGTCGGCGCGATCCAGCAGGCCGTCCGCTCGAACGATTACGAGCGCTATCAGGACTTCGCCGAATTGATCAACGACCAGCAGCAGAACCTCCAGACCCTGCGCGGGCTGCTCGAGTTCGACTCCGATCGCGACCCGATTCCGCTCGAGGAGGTCGAACCGATCAAGGACATCGTGCAGCGCTTTTCGACCGCGGCGATGTCGCTCGGCTCGCTCTCGCCGGAGGCCCACGAGAACAACTCGATCGCGATGAACCGGATCGGCGGCAAATCCAACTCGGGCGAGGGCGGCGAACCGCCGGAGCGGTTCGACACCGAGCGCGAGTGCAACGTCAAACAGGTCGCGTCGGGTCGGTTCGGCGTTACGTCGACGTACCTCTCGAACGCCGACGAACTGCAGATCAAGATGGCCCAGGGTTCGAAGCCCGGTGAGGGCGGTCACCTCCCCGGTTCGAAGGTCAACGAGATGATCGCCCACGTCAGGAAGTCGACCCCCGGTGTGGGCCTCATCTCCCCGCCGCCGCTTCACGACATCTACTCGATCGAGGACCTCAAACAGCTGATCTTCGATCTGAAGGCCGCAAACGAGGACGCGGACATCAACGTCAAACTCGTCTCCGAGGCCGGCATCGGCACGGTCGCCGCCGGCGTCGCGAAGGCCAACGCCGACGTGGTCCACATCTCGGGTCACTCCGGCGGCACGGGTGCCTCGCCGCGTACGTCGATCAAGAGCGCCGGGCTCCCGTGGGAACTCGGCCTCGCCGAAGCCAACCAGATGCTCTGTGCGACGGGTCTTCGCGACCGCATCCGCGTCTCGACCGACGGCGGGATGAAAACCGGCCGCGACGTCGCCGTTGCAGCCCTGCTCGGTGCCGAGGAGTACATCTTCGGCACCGCATCGCTCGTCACCAGCGGCTGCGTGATGGCCCGACAGTGTCACAAGAACACCTGCCCAGTCGGCGTCGCCACGCAGCGCGAGGATCTGCGCAAGCGATTCCCCGGGGAACCCGAACACGTCATCAACTACATGACGTTCATCGCCCAGGAACTGCGCGAGATCATGGCCGAACTCGGCTTCCGAACCGTCGACGAGATGGTCGGTCAGGTCGACGTCCTCGCCCAGCGCGCCGACGTCGACCACCCGAAGGCCCGCAACGTCGACCTCTCGGACGTGCTCGCAGACCCCGGAAACGAGGTCCGCCGGAAGATCCGCGAGCAAGATCACGAACTCGAGGACCAGCTCGATCGGGAGCTCATCGACGCCGCGGCAGACGCCATCGAGAACCAGGACCCGGTCTCGCTCGAGACGCAGGTCACGAACGTCGACCGCACCGTCGGCGCGATGCTCTCGAACCGCATCACCAGCCGGTACGGTGAACCCGGTCTCCCCGACGACACGATCACCGTCGACCTCGAGGGAACCGCCGGCCAGAGCTTCGGTGCGTTCCTCGCGAGCGGCGTCTCGATGCACCTGGATGGCAGCGCGAACGATTACGTCGGCAAGGGTCTCTCGGGCGGCACGCTCACGATCCGGACCCCCGAAACCGCCGCGTACGATCCGACCGAGAACGTCGCGATCGGCAACGTCGCACTGTACGGTGCAACCGACGGGCAACTGTACGTAAACGGCGTCGCCGGCGAACGATTCGCGGTCCGAAACTCCGGCGCCAAGGCCGTCGTCGAGGGCGTCGGCGACCACGGCTGTGAGTACATGACCGGCGGCGTCGTGGCCGTCCTCGGCGACACCGGCAAAAACTTCGCCGCCGGCATGTCCGGCGGCGTCGCGTACGTCTACGACCCCGACCGGGAGTTGGCCGCGAAAGCCAACACCGGCATGGTCTCCCTCCACGACGACCTCGAGGAAAAAGACGAACAGATGCTCCGGCGACTCGTCGAGAACCACGTGGCATACACCGGTTCCGAGCGCGGACAGCACCTCCTCGAGAACTGGGAGCGCTCGCTCGACGCGTTCGTGAAGGTCATGCCCGAGGCCTACCACGAGGCGATCACCGAGCAGGGATCGGACGACGTCCGCAACGAACTGCCCGGTGCGCCCGAGGCCGACCTCGAGACCGGGGCGGCCAACGTCGCGACGAGCGACGACTGACCGAGGGTGGATTCGGATCGGACTGCAGTACAATTTTCGCACCACGTTTCGGACGGATAGTGCTCGTCCCCGACCGGGCGTCACGCGGCGAGACGCCACTCTACCGTGGCTGCAGCCCGACGAACACGGATTGGCTCTGCAACAAGTGTGACACCAGATCGTCTATTCGGTCGTCTTCGATGGCGTCGATAGTAACGGTCGGATCGCCGTTCAGGGATAGATAGTGGCTGTGGTCGGCAAAACAGCGGAATGTCACATGGTTTCAGGAGCTCGATTACCGACCGGGGATACGTTGGCTGACCGGGGTGGAGTTGTCTCGCCGTATCCTCGTGTCGGCTTCCGCTGGCTACCGGGCGGCTACAACCTGGCACGGTCGGTCCCGGTAGCGGAGATAGTCGGGTCGATCTTTGCCGAATTCGTCGATTGATCACCTCCGTTCACGGCCACTACTTTCACCTTGTCTAATTTAATATTTAGCCATTTCTAATAACACGTAAGTCAAAATACATTATCTGCGGTCGGCTTTCACCGACACCCGCAGGCCACTACCGGCCGAGCGTGTGAAACTCGTCGTTCGGCAGCATTTCTGCGAAGGTCGCCATGCGATTGCTCAGGTTGTAGTAGGCGGTGACGGCGCCGATGTCCCAGATAGCCTCTTCGCTGAAACCGGCCTCGCGCAGAGCCTCGAGGTCGGCGGGTTCGACCTCCATCGGCCGCTCGGTGAGTTTGACGGCCACGTCGAGCATCGTCCGGTGGGCATCGTCGATATCGGCCGTCCGGTAGTTCGCGATCAGCTGGTCGGCTAACGTCGGATCGTCGGCGTAGATGCGAACGAGCGCCCCGTGGGCGACGTTGCAGTAGTAACAGTGGTTGACGCCGGAGACGGCGACGACGATCATCTCGATCTCTTCGCGCTCGAGAGCGGTGTCTTCGACGAGCGCGTCGTGGTACTCGAAAAACGCCCGGAAGTGCGAAGGTTTGTACGCGAACGCCGAGAACACGTTCGGCGTGAATCCGGCGCTGTCGGTCTCTTCGACGATTCGATCCTGGAGGTCCGCGGGCAGGTCCTCGAACGCCGGCACGGGAAATTGACCCATCGCGTCGTCGTCCAGTTCGGGATTCGATTCTGGTTCCGAGTCGGAATCTGGTTCGCTCACGATTCCAGTTTCGAAAGCCCCGGTAATAATTCCGCAGGCGAATTTTCAACGACGATCGACGACGGGCGAGACGCTGGGTGACCCGTCGTCATCGAGAGCGGTAGCCCTCGTCGCGGGACCGATCGGACCCGGGAGTCGGATCTCGCTCGTGGACGTGCCGGCGGTTGCTCATGTCGTCGTCCTCGAGTTGCTGGTTCCGGTCGCTCTCACCGCTCGATCGGCCTCGGTTCGACTCACGGGTATCCGTCCAGTCGCCGTGTTCCGATCGTCGTGGCTGGCGGTACTGGGGGCCGCTGCTCGACCGTTCGCGGTCCGACCGACCGGCGAAGCTGTCGGTGTCACCTCGACCTCGTCCACGGTCGTACTGTTGCGTTTCCCCGTTCCCGCCGTGCCGGGTGCCTCCGTACTCGCCTCCCGTTCGCTGGCCGTACTGTCCCCCGCGATTTCGCTGGCTGCCGGACTGATGACCCTCGCTTCGCTGGTGCCGTCCGAATTCGGACTGCCCGTGGCGACGGGATCGCCCGGTCTCGTGGGCACGATCCGAACGAAGAACCGCCGCCGTCGCTGTCGGCGCGGAGGCGGGTTCGGTCTCGAGTGACGGGTCGGGCGGGTCCCCGATGGGCCGTCCTGGCGCCCGTCGGTCCGGCTACTGTGGCTGGTTCGACTGTTGAGAACCGTTTCCGAGATCGTACCGCTGTCGCGCGTCGCCGTTTGGGCCGAACGCGAACAGCCCGCGGGTCGGTTCGTAGTCGTAGGCGACCCACTGGGGCAGGATCTGAGCGCCGATCAGTTTGCGCACTGCGAGCTGTTTGAGCCGGGCGTCCGGCGCGAACTGGTCCGTCAGTCTGAGATCGACGATCCCGTCGAAAACGTACTCTGCCTCCGGATGCTCGTCTTCGTTCGCCGTCGAGGCGGCGGCGACGACCGGGACGAATCGGGCTTTACAGATCGTGGCCCGAATGTCGTTGATCAACTCGTGCATCTGCCGGTCCTGGAGCAGCGACTCGAGTTCGTCCAGCGAGTCCAACGTGACCAGCCCGGTCTCGGTCATCTCGAGGTCGTCGAGTGCGCCGTACAGACTGTTGGTCAGTTCGCGACGGTCGGTGGGATCGCGCACCTCGACGATCGCGTCTTCGGCGGCTTCGCCGACGAACGCCGTCCACTCGTTGCGGCGATCGAGGAACTCGGACCGGTCGTCGAGCCGATGCGTGTAGCAGTCGATGACTCGCAATCGGTCGTTCTCGAGCGCCGGGAGGACGTTCCAGCCGTTCTGATAGAATCGTTCGAGCGTCGCCGTCGGCGGATTGGCAAAGGAGACGACGATGGCGGGTTCGCCCCGCTCGAGCGCTCGCCAGGCGAGTTCGGTCCCGAGTTCGGCGCGTCGGGTTCCCTCGTCGCCCAGCAACAGGAGAAACGAGTCCGCCGGGATGCCGTTCGGGACGAGCGAATCGACGGGTTCGACGCCCGTCGCGATCCGCTTGTAGGCGTGGGGGTCGGTCATGGAGGAATCGGTGGCGGCGGCTTCGCGACAGGCGACCGAACAGTACCGACCCTCGTCGGTCTCCTCGGGTTCGCCGGGAATCGGATAGTGACAGTGGTCACACTCGAGCGGGTACTCGGGAGCGCGCTCTGTCCAGAGCTGTTCTGACATACCGGATCGCGCTACCACGAACGGGCCAATAGAACCCTCCCCTGACCGTCACCGCACTTACTGATTTCCGTCCCCGCGCCGCGCCGAGGTTCGTCGACCGTCATCGACTGTCACGCGCCGGTCCGCCACCGTTTTCTCCCAGAACCGTGACGCCCACACATGGACACCGCGCTCGTCATCGGCGGCACTCGCTTCATCGGTCGGCACCTCGTCGCCGAACTGCTGGATCACGGATACGACGTGACGCTACTCACTCGAGGTAATCGCGAGAATCCGTACGCGGACGACGACCGCGTCGACCACGTCGAGGGCGACAGGACGAACGAGACGGTTCTCGAGGCGGCCGCGACGACGGTCGATCCCGACGCGGTCTTCGACTGCGTCGTCTATCACCCGAGTGACGTCCGGGCTGCAACCCGGATATTCGACGATTCCGAGGCCTACGTCTACGTTTCGAGCGGTGCAGCGTACGGCCGCGAAGAGATTCCCAAGCGGGAAGGCGAAACGCCGCTCGAGACGTGTACGGCCGAACAAGCGGTCGATGACACCTTCGAAACCTACGGCAATCGAAAGGCCGAGGGCGATCGGGCGGCGTTCGCGGCGGCCGAGGACGGAGTCCGTGCGATGGTCGTCCGCCCGCCGATCGTCTACGGGCCACACGACTACACCGAACGGCTGGACTGGTGGATCGACCGCGTCAACCGCTTCGACCGCATCCTCGTTCCGGGGGACGGGACGAATCTCCGCCACCGCGTCTACGTCGCGGACGTCGCCAGCGCGCTCCGGCTCGTCGCCGAACGCGGCGCGGCCGGCGAGGCCTACAACGTCGGCGACCGGCGGCTCGTGACGCTCGCGGAGATGATCGAGTTGATCGCCGAGTCGCTGGGTAACGTGGCGGACAGCCCCACGGAACACGCGAACGGCGAGCAGAGCGAGCCGAGAGCGGGCGACGTCGAACTCGTCCACGCCGGCCCCCGCGAACTCGCGGCCGGCGGGCTCGAACTCGACGACTATCCGCTCTACCGGACCTACCCGCACGTCCTCTCGACGGCAAAACTCGCCGCACTGGGCTGGGAGTCGACACCGCTCGTGGAGGCGATGGACCGGACGGTCGAAGATCACCTCGAGAGCGACCGGAACGGGGACGAAATCGGTCCGGACCGAGAGGCCGAAGAGCGCGTACTCGGCATTCTCGAGACGTTCTGATCAGGCTTCCATCTCTCGAAGTCGCTCGAGCCGTCGTGCCCTCGACGGCGTCGATGCGAGCCGTTCGTGGACCCGGCTCCGATCGTCGGACAGGTTCTGGCCGGTTTCGTACGCGCTCGTGAGGCTATCGGCCTCGGCCGCTCGAGCCGCGCGGCGGTCGGCGGCGAACTCGACGCGCTGGAGGTGCCGGGTGAGGAGCAGCCACGCGAGGACGACGCCCGCGAGTGCGAGCAGAAACGAGACCCAGACGGACAGCGTTACGAACAGGCCGAAGGCCACACTGACGGTGAGCGCCTGTCGCTCGAGGATCTTCGCTTCGTCGGCGGCGCTCAGACGCGCACACAGCGCCGTTAATTCGTCGTCGTCGAGGACGTCGAACGCGTGATCGGTTGCATACACGCGCCTGTTCCAGAACGGTCCGTCGAGATAGAGACCGGCTACCTCGGTTTCACGACCCGGAAATACGCCCTCGATCGTCGCCGTCAGGGAGGCCCGATCGGCCGCGGTCGCCAGTCGCTGCCGGTGATCGTCGGTCGGCTCCGAAATCGCTTGGGTAAGCCGTATTCGGTACTGTGACCAGCTGTAGACGCCGATCGTGAGGACCACGAAGACGACCGGGATCAGCACTGGATGTGGGTCCGACGCACTGAGGAGCACCGACGCGAGTCCGAACACCCCGAGTACGAAGAGTGTCAGTGCGAGGAGATACTTGGCGAGACGGGCGACCGCTGTCGCGGCGCTGATTTCGAGTCCGCGACGCGTTCGTGCGTACGGGAAGATTCCGAGGTACGTCGCGAGGACAACGACGATCGAACCGGCGAATACGGGGGTCCAGACGAGCGGCGTCACGGCTGCCAGTGTCGGATAGACGGCCGACAGCGTGGCCTCGGTCGTCTCGAGCAGTCCGGAACGCGTAAGGGCGATTCCGGCCCCGATTCCGACGAGAAACAGGACTCGGTACGTCCCGCGCGATCGGTGTTCGGTGTCGCCGTCTCGTCGAAGCGAGTACACCCCGTACAGTCTTCCCACACCGTAGCCGATACCGAGCAGGCCGAGTCAGAGTACGGACGCAGCGATCATATTCGAAAATTGGCGTCGGAAATACTATACCATCGGCGATCGGGTCGAAACCAACGGTCGGTCTCGAGCGTCCGGTCCGTCGTCTCGAGTCACGGCGGTGTTCGTATTGACCCCCGCGGTGATGAGGAAAAGCACATGTCCCGTGGGTGTGTCGGGTCAGGTATGTTCGAGAAGTCGACGTGGATCCGCCTCCCGCGAAACGTTGTCGTTGGTCACGGCGTTCGCAGCGAGGTCGTCGACGTGGTCGACGATCTCCATCTGCAGGGGCGGCCGCTGTTCGTCACGAGTCCGACGCCTCGAGAGGTCGCCGCGGACCCGATCGCGGCCGACTTCGAAGCCGCTGGAATCGAGCCAGCCATCGTTACGATCGAAAAGGCGACGTTCGACGCTGTCGAGCGCGTAATCGAGATCGCCGAAACGGAGGCGGCCACGTACCTCGTCGGAATCGGCGGCGGCAAAGCGATCGACATCGCGAAACTCGCGAGCTACCACCTCGAGATGGGCTTTCTCTCCGTCCCGACCGCGGCGAGCCACGACGGAATCGTCAGCAATCGCGGCTCCGTCCCGGACGGGGATTCGCGCCACAGCGTCGCCGCCGAGCCACCGCTCGCGGTCGTCGCCGATACCGGCATTCTCGCCAATGCGCCGTGGGAGCTGACGACGGCTGGCTGTGCCGACATCATCTCCAACTACACCGCCGTGATGGACTGGCGGCTCGCAAAGCGGTTACAAGACGTCGAGTACTCCGAGTACGCGGCCGCCCTCTCGGAAATGACCGCCGAAATCCTCGTGGACAACGCCGACCTGATCCGGCCGGGGCTAGAGGAGTCGGCCTGGATCGTCACGAAGGCGCTCATGTCATCGGGCGTCGCGATGAGCATCGCCGGCTCGTCGCGGCCAGCGAGCGGCGCCGAACACCTCTTTTCTCATCAACTCGACCGGCTGGCGCCCGGCGCCGCCCTCCACGGTCATCAGGTCGGTGTCGGCTCGATCATGACCGCGTATCTCCACGGCGGGGATCGAGGTATCTGGCGAGATATCCGGGCCGCGCTCTCGAGTATCGACGCCCCGACGACCGCAGCCGAACTCGGCATCGACGACGAGACCGTCGTCGAGGCGCTGACGACCTGCCACGAGATCCGCGATCGCTACACGATCCTCGGCGACGGGATGAACGAGCGAGCGGCTCGAGACGTCGCGACGAAAACCGGCGTCATCGACTGATCGATCGAGGAGAGACGAGACGGCCCCCGTTTCGTGGGTAATGGCGATCAACTGATGTCGATGCGCTTGAATCGCCAGAGACCGATCACCACCGGAAACACGATCCAGGCGACCAGGATGGCGATCGCGACTTCTCCCCGCATATACCACGGCGTGCTGGCCGGAATCGACTGCCGCGGAAACACGAGCGGTGTCGCGACGAGGTACGCGGCTGTCGGACTGATGAGAACCTGAACGAACTTGATGTGCAAATCGGGCACTCCGAGGCCGGCGAGATCGTTCAGGAGGAATTTCAGGGTCCGCTCTAGCGGCCCAAAGAGGTTCAACACGTTGGTCACGAAGAAGAAGCCGATCGCGCCGACCATCGCACGCGATCGGGAGGACGCCATGGCGGAAATACCGATCCCGACGGCGACGTAGGTCAGCGTATAGAGGAGCGTCAGGGCCGCGATGCTGGCGAAGAGTTCGGGATCGAGCGTGGCATACCAGTTGAGTGCGAGTCCCCCGCCGATCAGAAACGCACAGATAATCGAGATGGAGACCATGGTCGCCCGGGACAGATACTTTCCGATGACGATGTCGCGACGACTGTTCGGGACCGACAGCAGGTACTTGATACTCTGGGACTCGCGTTCGCCGGCGATCGCGAGGTACGCCGAGACGAGGGCGACCAGCGGGATGAACATCGCACCGACATCGGTCAGATTCACCAGCGCGCTTTGTACGTCCGGGTTCGAAACGGTGTTTTTTTCGGTGTACAAAAACAGAACCACGACGGAAACGTACAGTACGCTCACGGACCAGATAATCCGGGATCGCCAGACGTCGAGGAAGTCCTTCTTCGCGACGGCGTACGTGCTCATGCCGACACCTCGATGGCCGGTTTCTCCCCGTCCCGTTGCTCCCCGTTCGTGTACGTATTGAACAGTTGCTCGAGCGAGACGTTCTCGGAGATGATGTCGTGTATCTCCGTCGCGGACGCGATGTGACGGACGACGTCGACCTTGCTCGCGGAGTCGGTACAGGTCACGGTGATCGTCGTCCCCGTGATGCTGGCCGATCGGACGCCGTCGAGCCGGTGAAGTGCGAGGTTTTTCGGGGCTCGTTCGACCTCGAGCGTGATCGTCGCGTCGAGGTCGAGTTCGCCCTGCAGATCGTTGATCGTCCCGGTCGCGATCAGACTTCCCTCCTTCATGATTCCGACCCGGTCGCAGACGGATTCGACTTCACCGAGAATGTGACTCGAGAAGAAGACGGTCGTCCCCCTGGCGGCTTGCTTCTGTATACTGTTGCGCATCTTTTGTCGCGCCGACGGGTCCAGTCCGGACGAGGGTTCGTCCAGAATCAGCAACTCCGGATCGCCGACCAGCGCCATGGCGTACCCCAGCCGCTGGGCCATCCCTTTCGAGTATTCCCCGACGGGCCGGTATCCGTCGTCGTACAGGCCGACGCGTTTGAGCATCGACCCTGGATCGTCGTCGGCTCCTTTCGTGTCGATGACCCACTTGAGGTGTTCGCGTGCGGTGAGCCGGTCGTACAGGCTCGCATCTTCCGGAAGCACGCCGATCCGATGGCGGATCTCGTCGCTCTCGGTCTGTGCGTCGAGGCCGAGCACCGTCGCCGTTCCGTCGGTCGGTCGGACGAAATCGAGGAGCATATTGATCGTCGTCGACTTCCCCGCGCCGTTCGGACCGAGGAATCCGAACACTTCCCCCTCCTCGACGGTCAGGTCGAGATCGTCGACAGCGAGGACCGACTTGCCATAGCGTTTGGTAAGTTCGGTTGTTTGAATAGCGGTCATAAGTGGGATTTCACATCCGATTACCGTATAGTTTTTGTAGTATAGGGGTCGAACAGATCGTGGTCTCCGTTCGGCCTGACGAACTGAACGGGTCGAGCAGTTCCGGACGAGACGGGAAACCCCGATGGAATCGACCGAATCGATATCGTGCGGGGCGATCGGATTCGTCACCCGAGGCCGGCGCGCTCGAACGTCCAGAGACCGAGTGCGATCGGGACGACGAGCCAGACGAGCTGGATGACGACCATCACCTCGCCCTCGAGAAACCAGGGGATATCTGGCGGAACGGACCGGAACCCGTCGGGGAAGACGAGGCCGGTCGAATTTACGTACGCAACTGTCGGACTGATCAGTGACTGCACGAAGCGGATCTGATTCGCAGCGATATCGAGCCCCGCGAGGTCGTTGAACAGGTACTCGATAGCGAGTCGAAGCGGTCCGAGCAGGTTCAACACGTTGGTCACGAAGAAGAAGCCGATCGCGCCGCCCATCGCACGGGAGCGAGACGACGTCGCGGCGGAGATCCCGATCGCGACGGCGACGTAGGTGAGCGCATAGAGGACCGTCAGTGCCGCGATACCGACGAAGAACGTCGCCTCGAACGTCGGGTACCAGAGCAGCGAGAGGACGGCGCCGATCAGGAACGAACCGAGGATCGAGACCGTAACGATGGTCGTTCGCGTCAGGTACTTCCCGAGAACGACGTCGCGACGGCTGTTGGGTATCGACAGGAGAAACTTCACGCTGCCGGACTCGCGTTCGCCGGCGATCGCGAGGTACGCCGAGACGAGGGCGATCAACGGGATGATCATCGCACCGGTCCCGGTCAAGTTCCACAGCGTGTTCTTGACGTCCGGATTCGGAACGTTGTTCTGTCCGACGAAGAACAGCAGCGCCAGGAAGAAGGCGTAGAGCCCGCCGACGAACCAGATCATCTTGGCCCGCCGGACGTCGAGGAAGTCCTTCTTCGCGACCTCGAGGGTGCTCATGCCGTCACCTCCGGTGCGAGGGCCGCGTCGTCCGCCGACTCCCCGTTCGTGTACGTGTGGAACAGTTGTTCGACCGAGACGTCTTCGGAGATGATGTCGCGAATTTCCGTCGCCGACAGCACTCGACGAACGACGTCGGCTTTCACCGCCGGCTCCGCGCAGGTCGCCGTGATCGTGGTTCCGTCGACCTGAACCGAGCGGACCCCCTCGATGTGCTCGAGTTCGAGGGACTCGGGGACGGCGTCGACTTTCAGGGTGATCGGGACGCCGAGGTCGAGTTCGTCCTGGAGCTCGCCGAGGGTACCGGTCGCGGCCAGGTGCCCCTCGTTCATGATTCCGATCCGGTCGCAGACCGCTTCGACTTCCCCGAGGATGTGACTCGAGAAGAAGACCGTCGTTCCGCGATCCGCCTCCTCGGCGATGATATCGCGCATCTCCTGCATCCCGGCGGGGTCGAGCCCAGAGGACGGCTCGTCGAGAATCAGGAGGTCCGGATCGCCGACCAGCGCCATCCCGAAGCCGAGGCGCTGAGCCATCCCTTTCGAATAGTCGCCGGCGGGGCGGTCTGCGTCGTCGCCGGCGAGGCCGACCCGCTCGAGAATGGCGTCGGGATCGTCGCCGGTCCCTTTCGTGTCGATGACCCACTGGAGGTGCTCGCGGGCCGTGAGTCGGTCGTAGACGCTCACCCCTTCGGGGAGGACGCCGATCCGATGGCGGATCTCGTCCGTGTCGGCCTGTGCGTCGAGGCCGAGCACCGTCGCCGTTCCGTCGGTCGGCCGGACGAAGTCGAGTATCATATTGATCGTCGTCGACTTCCCCGCGCCGTTCGGACCGAGGAATCCGAACACTTCCCCCTCCTCGACGGTGAGGGCGAGATCGTCGACGGCGAGGACCGATTCACCGTATCGTTTGGTTAGACCAATCGTCTGAATGGCGGCCACGGGAAGAGATCCACGCTCCCATCGTGTATATTTTTCTAAATTATTCGCCAGAAACCACTATCGGACACCGGTTGCGCAACCGAATCTGCGATGGACGTTGTCGGACCGCGGGACCGTCTCTCAGACGTGCTCGTCCAGGAAATCTGCGATCGCGGAATAGGCTTCGATTCGGTTCTCGAGCTTCGAGAAGCCGTGCCCCTCGTCGTCGAAGATGAGTTTCCGGACGGGGACCCCGTGCTCGGCGGCTCGGTCGGCGATCTGTTCGGCCTCGTCGACCGGGACGCGGGGATCGTTCTCGCCGTGGAGGACGAAAAGCGGCGCCTCGATGTTTTCGACGGTGTTGATGGGGGAGATGTCCGCCAGGAACTCGCGGTCTTCGGCGAGGGAGCCGTATTCGGCTTCGCGGAGTTCGCGCCGCCAGTCGCCGGTGTTCTCGAGGAAGGTGACGAAGTTCGCGATGCCGACGATGTCGATTCCGGCGGCCCACAGGTCGGGGTACTCGGTCAACGCGGCGAGCACCATGAAACCGCCGTAGGAGCCGCCTTTAGCGGCGATCCGGTCGGGATCGATCGCGGGGTGTGCGGCCAGCCACTCGACGCAGGCCTCGATGTCGGCGACCGAATCCATCCGTTTTTCGACGTCGTCGAGGGCCGCGTACTCGGCGCCGTAGCCCGACGACCCTCGCACGTTCGGCTCGAAGTACGCGTAGCCCCGGTCGAGGAAGTACTGCTTTACGCTCGAGAACGAGGGGCGGCGCTGGCTCTCTGGACCGCCGTGGATGTCGACGATGACGGGTGTGTTCCCCGCCTCGAGATCGTCCGGAAGTGATAGGAAGCCGGGTACCTCGAGGCCGTCGAAACTCTCGACGTGGACGAGTTCGGATTCGTCGAACGACTCGCGAGGGATGCCCGCAGTCGGCGCGCTCGTCCACCGTTTCGCTTCCCCGGTTTCGATATCGACGACGAAGACGTTCGTGTTGACCGTGTCGCCGGCCGTCGAGAGAGCGAACCGCTCCGCGTCCGGATCGAAGCTCACCCCGCCGGAGATGCCGCCCGGAAGATCGGGTTCGGGAAACGTCTCGTACTCGGTGGGGTCGCCGGCGTCGAACTCCCCGACGGTCAACTCGGTGTACCCTTCGACGTTTCGCGAGCAGACGAATCGGCCCGTGTCGTCGTCCAGGGCGATGCCGTCGACGTTCCACCCGTTT
Source organism: Natrinema caseinilyticum (assembly GCF_024227435.1). Classification (GTDB taxonomy): domain Archaea; phylum Halobacteriota; class Halobacteria; order Halobacteriales; family Natrialbaceae; genus Natrinema; species Natrinema caseinilyticum. The sequence goes on along the minus strand of NZ_CP100445.1, from coordinate 1,875,222 downwards.
CCGTCCATGACGGTCCGAATGCCGCCCGCCTCCGGGTCGCTCCGCATCCCGCCGTCGAGGTCGAGATAGGCCAAATAGAGGGTGTCCGCGTCGGTCCGGGCGCCACCTTCCGTCTCGTCTCCGCGTCCGCCCCTGTCAGTCACGAAGTAGATTCCCTCGCCGTCCGGAGCCCAATTCGCGCTCTGATAGCGGACGTCACCCTCGTGTGGCGTCACGCACTCTAGATCCGGCACGTCGGCCTCGAGGTCGAGGACGTAGAGATCCTGGTCGAAGTTGGAGTACGCCTGCGAGACGAGCAGCCGGGAGTCGTCGGGGCTCCAGCCCGCCAGCGAGAGCCAGCCGTCGCCCTCGTAAACGAGCCGCGCGTCCTCGCCGGTCTCGTCGCGACCCTGGACGTACACGTCGAACACGGACTCGTCGCGGCGGTTCGAAGTGAAGGCGAACCGGTCTCCGTCGTCGCTCCAGCCGCCCCAGCGGTGTTTGGCGTCCGGCATCGCGGTGAGATTCGTTATTTCGCCGGTCGTTGCATCCAGCCGGAACAACTGGGCGCGCTCGTTGCCGCCTTCGTCCATTCCGAAGATCAACTCCGACCGCTCGGGCGACCACGAGGCGAACGTCACCCGCTCCTCGAAGAACGTCCGCTGTTCTGGCCAGGCGCGTGCGGACTCGAGCGTCCAGACCTGCGAGGTACCCGTGGTATCCATCAGAAACGAGAGCTGTTCCCCCTCGGGACCGAACGACGCGCCGTAGGCGCTCCGGACGTTGAGATACCGCTCGATATCGTAGCTGCTCATGCTCCAGCCCTACGGACTCGAGGGGGTAGTCATTTTGGTCGGTGGACCAGCGGGTCGGCGGGTCGGTGGACCAGCGGGTCGGCGGGTCGGTGGATCGGCGGCCACTCGGCAGCGGGACATCGCGTAGGGTACGATTATACCGCCCGCGGTGACGGCCGGGCTCGCCGGAGTCGTCCGTGAGAGGGTCGACTTCGGTGGCAATCGTGGAAGTCGGGTGATTGGTACGATTAACCAAGCCGCCGAGGGTGAACGAAACGCTCGATGGCGGGAGAGCCCGACGCGTCTCCGCTCGGAATCGTACTCGTGACGTCCGCGATCATCCTGTCGGCGTTCGGTGCGACCGTCGCAGCCGTCGGTCCGGAACTGTTCCTCGACGACTCGATCGGTGTGACCGAGAACGACGTCGAACGGGAACCGCTCGGTGCCTAGACTGATGACGGATCGATGACCGGTTCCGAAGATGACGATGCGCGGAGCGACGGCGTCGAGAATCCCGACGAAAGCGACGTCGAAGGCGAGGATAGTGATGGCGACGGCGACGCGGAGGGGGGCGAAGAGAGAGAGCGAGAAGAGGCGGCTGCGGAACGAGACGATGAGGCCGAGGAGGAAGAAGAGCGCGAAGAGGTTGAGGAACGGGAAGAAGAGAGGGAGGAAGAGGGTTGAGGAACGAGAAGAGGAGAGAGCGGATTAGCCCGCCCTCGTTGAGCGAGGACGACCGAACTCGCGGCCAACCGAAACAGGTGGGGTTTTTACCATTCGGTCGCATCTGGCGATCAGATGCAGGTCGCGTTCGTCTCGTTCGAAACGGTTCACCACCGCGACACCGAGACGAACCAGCGGTTCCGGACCGTCCTCGAGATACTTGCCGAGCGCGGCCACGACGTCCACTGTTACTGCGCCGGGTTCTGGGCGGGCGAGGAATCCACGTTCGAACAAAACGACATCACCTATCACGCCGTCTCGACCGGGCTCGAGGCGCGAACCTCGTTCTATCTGCGCCTTCCGTTCGTCCTCGCGGCTGCGAACCCGGACGTGATCCACGCAGCCGCGCAACCGGCGGGTCAGGTTATCGCGGCCCGGTGGGGGTCGACGCTCGCACGCGCCCCGCTGGTCGTCGAGTGGTACGGGGACGGCGGCATCGACGAGACGCGATGGACGCGCCTCGCCACGGGTCGGCCGGACCTGATCGTCACGCCCTCGGAACTCGTGGGAACCTGGGTTCGCGAACACGGCGCCGACGGCGACATCGTCGACCCCGTCCCGAACCCGATCGACTGCGATCTGACACGAGACGTAGGGCCGGGGGAGGCGGTCGACGTAATCTACGCGCGGCGACTCGACGACGGTGCCAACCTCGAGAGCATGTTGTTGGCCCTCGCCGAACTCCGTGATCGCGACTGGTCCGCGTCCGTCATCGGCGACGGCAAGGAACGGGAGACGTACGAGCGCCTCGCGAGCGACCTCAGGATCGACGACCGCGTGACGTTCCTCGGGGAACTGTCGCTCGAAGAGCGAATCGCGGCCTATCGCGGGGCTCACGTCTTCGCCCAGACCGCCGAACGCTGCGTGTTCCCGACGGAGATGCTCTGGGCGCTCGCCGCCGGCTGTGTCGGCATCGTCGAGTATCACGCGAACTCGAGCGCTCACGAACTCGTCGAGGGCTGGAACCGCGGATTCCGAACCACGAGCGAAGCGGAACTGGGCGAAGCCATCCTCGCAGCGGGCGATCTCGAACACCGCGAGTACGACGATCGGTTCGCCGACTACGACCGGTCGGCCGTCGCGGACCGATATCTCGAGTCGTACCGGGCGCTCCAGGAGGACCACGGTATCCTTTGATTACGCACCATCCGTCCGCTCGCCCGCGGCGATCGTGCGTGGGATCGGACGAGCCTCCGTCGAGCGGAGGTACCTATTTGTTGGTTCGAGAGAGAGAAAGTCCGGCCATGGTCGACACCTGCGAGTTCTGCCGCCTCATCGACGGCGATCGCCCGGCGCACGTTCTCTTCGAGGACGATCGGACGATCGCGTTTCTCGACCGCCGGCCGGCCGTGACGGGACACACCCTCGTGGTTCCGCGCGTCCACGAAGCGGAGATTCTGACCATCGACGAACCGACCTCGACGGCCGTCTTCGAGACGGCCCGGACCGTCGCGAGCGCAATCGAGGAGACGCTCGAACCGGACGGGTTCAGCATGTTTCACACCAGCGGCCCGCTGGTCGGAACCGTCGAACACGCACACGTTCACATCGTGCTCCGGTTTGCGGACGACGACGTGTCGCTGTCCCGAAGTCGCCTCGATCTCGACGACGCGACCGCGCTGACGGCTCGCCTTCGAGCGGTCCTGTGACGAACGGGTCTCTTCGAGTTCGGGCCCGCGAACAGGACCGTCAGAAATCGTCGATGACCGTCGACGGGGCCGACGATCAGAGGTCGAACTTCGCGGCCGCCGTCTTCATGTCTTTGTCGCCGCGCCCGGAGAGGTTCACGAGGATCGTGTCGTGGTCCCCTGCCTCGGCCAGTTCGATCGCGCGAGCGATCGCGTGGCTGGACTCGAGCGCGGGGATGATCCCTTCGGTCTCGCTGAGTTCGCGGAAGGCGGCGAGCGCCTCGTCGTCGGTGACGCCCTGGTACTCACAGCGGCCGACGGCGCGGTACATCGCGTGCTCGGGGCCAACCCCGGGGTAATCGAGCCCCGCGGAGACGGAGTGGACCTCGACGTCCTCGTCGATGACTCGCGTTTTCATCCCGTGGATGACGTCGTCCTGGCCCTTCGCGAGTGGAGCGGCGTGTCGACTCGAGTCGGCCCCTTCGCCACCGCCTTCCGCGCCGTAGAACTCGACGTCGTCGTCCCGGAACGCGTGGAAGAGTCCGATCGCGTTCGAACCGCCGCCGACGCAGGCGACCGCCGCGTCGGGCAGGTCGCCCGTCCGCTCCCGGATCTGTTCGCGCGCTTCCCGACCGATGACGCTCTGGAAGTCTCGAACCATCCGCGGGAAGGGGTCCGGCCCGACGACGCTGCCGACCAGGTAGTGCGTATTGTCGACGTTCTGGGCGAAGTCCTCGAGTGCCGCGTCGACGGCGTCGGCCAACCCCTCGTTGCCGCGGGTCACCTCGTTGACCTCGGCGCCCATCAGCCGCATCCGGAAGACGTTCATCTCCTGGCGCTCGATATCTTTCTTCCCCATGTAGATCTCCGTGTCGAGGTCGAGCAAGGCGCCGACCATCGCGGTCGCGGTGCCGTGTTGGCCCGCGCCGGTTTCCGCGATCAGGCGGTCCCGGCCGGCCCGCTTCGCGAGTAGCGCCTGTCCGAGACAGTTGTTGATCTTGTGTGCGCCGCCGTGGAGCAGGTCCTCGCGTTTGAGGTACAGCTCAGCGCCGTAGCGCTCGCTCAGGTTGCGCGCGTAGTACAGGGGACTGGGTCGGCCCGCGAACTCCTCTAAGAGGCTGCGCAGTTCGGACTGAAACGCGTCGGTCTCGGCGACCTCGTCGTAGGCCGTCGCCAGTTCCTCGAGCGGCTCCCGAAGCGGCTCGGGAACGTGTCTCCCACCATATCCTTCGAACTCTCCGTTGGACATATGCCGGTGGATTGCGCGCTCACCGTCAAATATGTTCTGTGCTGACGCGGCGAACGGACGACTCGCTCCCGTCTCAGCACGACGGCCCGTTCACCGATCGACGCTCCCGAGAACGATGTCGAGGCTTCCCAGTGACGCGATCAGATCCGGGACGTACTCGTCTTCTGCCATTTCCGGCAGCGCGGAGAGGTTGTGGAAACACGGGCTGCGGATCTTGAATCGGGCCGGCGAGTTCGACCCGTCCGCGCGGATGTAGATTCCGAGTTCGCCCTTCGCGCTCTCGACGGCACGATAGGTTTCGGTCCCCGCGTCCGGTTTCAGCGTCCGCGGGACGTTGCTCTGGACCGTCCGCTCGTCCTCGGGCCAGTCTTCGACGAGGTCGAGACACTGTTCGACGATCTTCGCGGACTCCTCGACTTCGCGCATCCGGACGAGAACCCGCGCGTAATTGTCACAGCCGTCTTCCGTGACGACGTCCCACTCTATATTCTCGTAGTAGCCGTAGGGATCGTCCCGACGGAGATCGTAGTCGATGCCGGATCCACGGGCGACCGGGCCGGTACAGCCGTACTGCTTGGCGACCTCGGGCTCTAAGATGCCGGTGTCGACCGTTCGTACCTGGAAGATTTCGTTGCCGGTGAGGAGGTCGTGATACTCGTCGACTTTCGCGGGCAATTCGTCCAAGAAGTCTCGGCACTGTTCGACGAACTGCTCGCGGGGTTCGGGCAGGTCCCAGCAGACGCCGCCGAGTCGGAAGAAATAGAACATCATTCGCTGACCGGTCAGGTCTTCGAGGATGTCCTGGACGACCTCCCGGTCGCGCATGGCGTACTGGAAGATGGCGGTGAAGTCGCCGTAGACGTCCAGCGCGAACGTGGCCAGCGCGAGGAAGTGGCCGAGCATCCGCCCGAATTCGGTGGCCATCGTTCGCAGAACTTGCGCGTAGGCGGGCACCTCGATGTCGGCGACGTCCTCGATCGCGCGGGCGACCGCCCACTCGTTGGGGAGGTTGGCCGTGTAATCCCACCGATTCGAGTAGGGAATGATCTGGTGTCGATAGGTTCCGTTCTCGCACATCTGCTCCTCGCAGCGGTGCAGATAGCCGATATCGGGCCGCACGTCCGCGACCGTCTCGCCGTCGAGTACCGTCTCGAGGTGGAGGACGCCGTGTGTCGCCGGATGGTGGGGGCCGATGTTGAGCAGCATGGTCTCCGATTCGCGGTCGCGATGGGCCGCCTGGAGCGGATTCACGTGTTCGGCGTATCGGACGACCTGCGGTTTGTCCTGATCGTACTCGAGCGCGAGCGGGTGGCCCTGCCAGGATTCCGGGAGGAGAATCCGCCGGAGACCCGGGTGGCCGTCGTACTCGATGCCGACGAGGTCGAACGCCTCGCGCTCGTGCCAGTCGGCCGTTCGGAACGCGGGTTCTGCGGACCCGCAGGTCGGCTCGTCGGTCGGGAGCGGGACGACCAGCGTGACCTCGTGCGTGCGCTGGTCGTACTTCGTCATGTGGACGATCGACTCGTAGCGGTCCTGGTACTGCTGGGCCGTGAGACACGAGAGGTGACCGAACCCCGCCTCGTCGCGCAGCAGCCGGATCACCTCCTGGACCTCGTCCGGCCGGATGACGAAGGCGGGCGCGTTCTCGTGTTCGTCACGCCCGATCGCGTACTCGTCGAGCAGGGACTCGAGGACGGACTCTTGGACGCCCGTCTCGCGTCGGTGGTCGTACTCCGGATCGATCTCGCGTTCGGGCACTGGTGTCTCGCTCATTGAACTCCCCTCTCGATGCCGGTGACGCCGGTCCCGATACCCTACAGGTGACGCGAAGATGAGGATTTTCCCGTCTCGTACTGACTCTCGCTCGAGCCGGAACGTAGCGCCGGTTCGTCGACCGGACCGATGGTTTCGCTCGACTACCCGACCGAGGGGACCGCCCGATCACCGGAACGCTGGCGCTGACTCGTCCTCGAGACTTCGTTTGGTGTTCGTTCCCACCGGAATCGTTTATGTATCCCGTCGCACGTAACGTGACATATGACCCGCGGGTTAGACTGGTTCGACGCGTTCCGAGACGTCGCACCGGACTGGAGCGTCGTCCTGCTCGGGCTCGTCACCCAGCTCGGCGACGTCTGGTTTCTCGGATTGCTCGTCGGGCTCGTCTACTGGACCGACAGGGCGGACCGCGACGAGGCCGCGGCTATCCTCGGGATCACGCTCGCCGGGTTATCGCTCATCACGGCGCTGAAAGCGGTCTTCGCGCTCCCGCGGCCGGAACGCGTGCTCGTGGAGGTCGGAACGCTGCCGGAGCTGGCACGGCCGCTCTACGAGGCGACCACGACGGCGACCGGCTACGGGTTTCCGAGCGGCCACGCGCTCATGTCGACGGTCGTGTACCTGACTCTGGCCGAATACTGGTCCGTCAGCACACGCCGTCGCCGGTACCTCGTCGCAGGAGCGGTCGTGACCGCCGTCTGCCTCTCCCGGATCGGCCTCGGCGTTCACTATCTCGTCGACGTCGTCGCCGGCGCGGGCGCCGGGCTCGCATTTCTACTCCTGACCCGACCACTGCTGGACCGATATCCGGCCCACCGCGGGACGCTCGGATTCGCAATCGCGGTCGGAATTTCCACCGTCGCCCTCGTCGTCTCCGACGTGACTCCGGACGCCGTCCTCTTGTTCGGCGCATCGCTCGGGGCGTTCGCGGGTTGGCAGTTCGCCGTCCTCGTTAGAGCGCGAGAGACGGGCCGCGGCCCGATCCGAACCAGCCGTCCGCTCACCGCCAGAGCGATCGGCGTGGTCCTCTCGGTCGTCGTCCTCGTCGCCGTGACGACGTCCTTCGGTCCCGTTTCACTGGCGGCTCGGAGCATCGCGCTCGGTGCCGTCGCCGCGGCTTTCGTCTCGATTCCGATCGTCTCCAGGAGCGAGCGGGTCCGAAACCGAGGGCGGCGGTCGCCGTCCGGTTCGCAGTGAGGTGACGTCCTCGGAGACGGTCGGCACGTGCGTTCCCACCACCGAACTACCACATGAACCGTCACGAACTCGTCGACAGCGCCACCGTTACCGTCAGCGCACTGGTGCTTCGAGGACACACGTTCTTCTCGCGGAGCCTCGCGAGCCCGCACATCGGTGACGCACTGTCGGATACCTCGCTCACGCTCGACGCGGGTGCCAGTTCCGGGACACGCGACGTCGTCGCCGAGACGCCCGCAGGTCGGTTTCGAAGTGCGTATCGCGCCTGGCAGTGGCACGGCGACGATGCCCCGACGCTGATATACCACCACGGGAGCGGCGAAGATCCGTTCGATTTCGGACGGTTCGGCTCGAACTCGTTCGAGCGGCTGTTCGCGACCGACGCGTGGGACGTTCCCGCGAACGTGATCGCCGTCCGTGCGCCGTTTCACGACCGATCCAGCCTTGACTACGCCCGGTCGATGGGCGACCTCGCGAATTTCGTCGGCATGTGTGTGACGTCGACCGCCCTCGTCGATGCGCTGACCGGGCGTCTGCATGATCGCGGACATCCCGCGGTGGTCGTTTCCGGTCTCAGCCTCGGCGGCTGGATAACGAACCTCCACCGTGCGTTCTTCGGGACGGCGGACGGATACGCCCCTCTTTTCGCCGGCGCGTCCCTCGGCGAGATGTTCGTCTCCTCGGTGTATCGGAAGATGACCGGATCGAGGGCGCGTGACAACCCCGATCGACTTCGGGAAGTGCTGGATTTCGACCGTGCCTTCCTCGAGAATACGGCCGCGGACTGCACGCCACTGCTCGCACGGTACGACCGGATCGTCGAGTTCGAAACGCAACGACACTGTTACGATGAACTGTCGCTCGCCACGCTCGAGAAAGGCCACGTCACCGGATCGCTCGCGACCGACCGTCTTCGAGAGCACGTTCGGGGGGCTATCGATGGGGCGACGCCCTCGCGGACGTAGCTCGATCCGGTCGCCGGAGTGACACGTTCTCGGCGAAGCGACGATATCTCGGATTATCTCCCTGCATACTCCGGGCCTGTGACCTTCCCCACGTGACGTGGAGGGAAGGTATATGTCGGAATCCAACGGACGTGACGGCGAATCACATAGTACTGTGCGGAACGTAGTTTTCGTCGTTCTCGATACGGCCCGCGCCAGGAGCGTCGGGATCCAGTCGATCGCGGACGAGCGGGTTGTGGCGGGGGACGGCCGAACTGAGACGAGTCCCGCTTCCGTCGATCGGGACGTCGCGAGCGCGGACGGTACGGGCGCGAGCGAAACGCCAGCCCTGTCCCGGCTCGCCGAGGACGGGACCGCGTTTACGAACGCGTTCGCGACCGCCCCCTGGACGTTGCCCTCTCACGCGTCGTTTTTCACCGGGACGTACCCCTCCGAGCACGGCACGCACGGCGGTCACACCTATCTCGACGACGACCTTCGAACCCTTCCCGAAGCGTTCGCGGACGCCGGCGTTCGGACGATCGGCGTCTCGAACAACACCTGGATCACCGAGGAATTCGGTTTCCATCGCGGGTTCGACGATCTTCGAAAGGGCTGGCAATTCATTCAATCCGACGCCGATATGGGGGCGGTCGTTCGCGGCGAGAATCTTCGCGAGAAGATCGAGGCGACTCGAAACCGACTCCTGGACGGCAATCCGTTCGTCAACGCGGCGAATATCCTCTACAGCGAGTTGTTCCAGCCGGCCGGCGACGACGGTGCCGCTCGGTCGACGGACTGGATCGCCGACTGGCTGACGGACCGCGGGGACGACCGACCGTTTTTCCTCTTTTGTAACTTCATCGAACCACACGTTCAGTACGATCCGCCGAAAGAGTACGCGAAACGGTTTCTCCCCGACGGCGCCAGCCTCGAAGACGCGACCGCGATCCGCCAGGATCCCCGCGCGTTCGACTGCGAGGACTACGACATCTCCGACGACGAATTCGCCGTGCTCCGGGGGCTTTACCGGGCCGAACTCGCCTACGTCGATCGCCACGTCGGCCGACTCAGAGCCGCACTCGAGGCCGCGGGCGAGTGGGACGACACGCTGTTCGTCGTCTGTGGCGATCACGGCGAACACATCGGCGAGCACGGGTTTTTCGGTCACCAGTACAACCTCTACGACACGCTGTTGCACGTCCCGCTCGTCTGTCACGGCGGCCCCTTTACCGACGGAGAAAAACGCGACGACCTCGTCCAGTTGCTCGACCTCCCCGCCACGCTCCTCGAGACGGCCGGCATCGACGATCCGAAACTGCGCGAGCAGTGGTCGAGCCGGTCGTTCCACCCCGACTCCGAATCGGAGTCGCGCGACGCCGTCTTCGCGGAGTACGTCTCCCCGCAGCCCTCGATCGACCGCCTCGAGGCCCGCTTCGGCGACATTCCCGACCGGGTGCGGGCGTTCGATCGGCGGCTGCGCGCGGTCCGGACGGACGACTACAAGTACGTGCGCGGCGACGACGGCTTCGAGCGCCTCCACCACGTCCCGACCGACCCGCTCGAGGAGACGGACATCAGCGACGACGATCCACAGCGGGTGCGGGAGTTCAGTCGGCGACTCGAGGCACAGTTCGAACCGCTCTCGACGGCCGAGGAAACGGCCGGCGTCGCGATGCGCGAGGGGACGAAAGAGCGGCTTGCGGACCTGGGCTATCTGTGACGTAGCGGTGTCCGTACGGACAACCCTCGCTGGCTCGTTCGTGCAGACCGGTCGGATCCCGAACCCGAAGTCAGTTCACGACGTGCGCGTTATCCATTCGAGTAGCCGACACGGTCATGTTTGTCTGCGGGCGCGCGCGGCGGGTTGCGTCACCGAACCCGGTCGCACGGTCGGTACGACGACGCGTTCACCGCCGCTCCGCGTTCGGCGCTCGCGCTCGCCATCGAGCGCGAATTCTACGGTCGCCCCGACGACGGTATCAAACGTACAATCGTACACGTGGAAGTGTTTGGAACAGCCGTCGAAACGCCGTCCCGTGACCTCCGCTCTGCCTCCCGAATCGGCGTCGTTCCCGTTCCCGACGCAGATCGTCTACGAGGAATCGGCCAACCGTCTCCGCGTCACCGTCGACGTCGCGCCCGCGACCGTCGACGATCTGACGGTCGAAGTCGGCCCGAGCCGCCTCCGTATCGCGGTCGACCGCGGCGACGAGATCGCCGACCGGACCATCACGCCGCTCCCGCGCCACCTCGTGTTCGGCGACGACCGCGAGGGGAGATGCAACAACGGCGTTCTCAGTCTCTCGCTCGAGACGAGACCACGCCGCCGATCGCGTCGGACTCGGTGACCGCCGGCGGGCGTGGGTCGAGCCATCTCCAGCGACTCGGTGCGTGAATCGAGAGCGACTTCGGAGTCCGATCCGGCGGTCGCGTGCCTGCAGCACGTTTTTGCTCGCCAGTCCGATAGGCGGACTCGAGCGGCCAGGCACGTCGACGATGGCTACCCACAACGCGCGCTCCGGCGACGGGTTCGTTCCGTTCTTTCGCAGGTATACGACCACGTGGGTCCACGCGGTCGCGACGGCGGGTATGACCGCCTTCGGGACGCTGACGATCGTCCACCGGCTGTTCGTCCTCCCGGCGATCGCCTCGTACGTCCTGCCGCCGATCGTGCTGTACCTTCGACAACCGCCAGCGGAGGAGGGGGAACGAGAGGATCGGACGGGGCCCGCAGAGCGAATGGAACGGGCGCGCGAGGACGAAGACGCCGATCGGGTGTCGCCGGAACGGACGGCGATCGTGACGACGGAGGGCTCAGCCACCGACTCCGGGACTTCACCGGCCGAAGCCGACGAAGCGGCGCCCGAGGGAGCGGACGAATCGGAGCGCACTCGCGACTGGACCGTCGTCGACGTCCCCACGGAAACGACGCTCAACGACGTCTGCGTCACCGAAACCGGTGCGGTCTACGCGGTCGGCGACGACGGACTGGTTCTCGCCGCTTCGGCCGCCGACGATGACGCCGAAAGCGAGTGGTCGATCGCCCTCGCGGACGGACCGGCGGCTGCGGGAGAGGACCTCTCCGGGGTCGACGCCACGTCCGATGGCGAGGCGGTCTGGATCGCGGGCGATAGCGGCGCCGTCGGTCGGCTCGAGGCCGACACCGACCGTCACGAGGACTACACGGCACCCGCGGGGATCACCGACAACTGGCCCGGGGTCGCCGTCGGCGGTGTGGGCGGCGACGAAACGATCTTGTTGATCAACGGCTCGGGCGCGGTCTGCCGCGGGCGCTATCGCGACGGCGACGTTTCGTGGGACGACCCCGTCACGCCCGGCGACGGCTCGAGCCTGAGCGGGATCGCCCTCGCCGATGCGTCGGTCGGCTACTGCTGCGATACGAACGACGGCGTCTTCGAGACGACGGACGGCGGCAAATCGTTCGACGGCGTCGGTCCCGTCGGCGCGGGCGGGACGCTCGAGACCCTCGCCACGCTCGGGCGGGGTGACTGCCTGGTGAGCGCGGACGACGGCGTCGTCCACCGCCGCGGAACGTCGACGTGGACTCCCGAGCGGGTCGGCGAGGAGGCCGTCTGCGGAATCGCGCGCCGCGAGGGGGAGACGATCGCCTGCGACGCGGACGGGGCGATCTACGAACGGGATTCGACGGCCCAGTGGGAGCGGGTCGAAACTCGCTCGCCGGAGTCGCTGCTTTCCGTTTCTACCGATTCGGCAGGGAAGCGGGCCGTGGCCGTCGGCGAGAACGGGTCCGCCGTCGAACGGCGCTGACTCGGGTGCACGGAGGCCGGTCGGCAAGAACGGGGTTCGCGTGAGAGGTCGTCGTTGCGCGTTTCGTGTCGTCTCGGTCGCATTCGAAAATCGAACGAAAGGGGGTCACACTAAGCTGCGCTCGTTCGATAGTACTCCCCGTCGAGCGGTTTGTCAACCTGTCGAAATGGGCGTATTCAAGGCGAACCAGTATTCCGCTCTCGGGCGAACAGTTACCAGTCACGGCCACGCGGCGGGACGTCTCCGAGTTCGTCCCGCTCTCGGGCGTGAACCGTCCCTGCCCATGAACGCACCTCTCCGTACGGCGTCACAGTACACCGTCCGAGCGTTCGAGCCCAGCGATCGAGCGACGTTCCTGTCGATGTTCGAAACCGTGTTCGGTCACGACAGAAGCCCCGGCTGGTTCCGCTGGAAGTTCCGCGAGAACCCGTACGTCGATCACGTCCCGATTATCGTCGCGACCGCCGACGGCGATCCGATCGGCTTCCGGTCGTTCTTCGCCCAGGAGATGTCCCTCGGCGGCATCGTTCGAACGGCGTTCCAGCCCTGCGATACGATGGTTCACCCGGACCACCGCGAACGCGGCGTGTTCGCTCGCTTGAACGAGCGGGCGATCGAGCGCTACACGGCCGGCCCGCCGTCGTTTTTCTTCAACTTCCCGAACGAGAACTCGTTGCCGGGGAACCTCGCTTCCGGCTGGCAGGAAATCGGAACCGTCCCCGCCTACTACCGGCCGCAGAACCCCGTCGACGCCCTCGAGGAGCGGATCGTCGAGCCGCCGGCAGCCGCCACGGACGGACGCACCGACGAAGCGGGACCGATCACCGACGCGCGGCCGACCGACCACGGTCGCCCGAGCAACGGACTCGCGGAGGTGCTCGAGGGAACGATTACGCGTGCCCATCGCGCCGGTGACCGGTTGTTCGTCGACTTCGACGACGAGCGAGGTGTCGAATACTACGGGACGCCACCGACCGAGACGCTCGCAACGATCTATCGGCGATCGATCCCCGACGGGATCCACACGAACAGGACGGCGGACTTTTACCGGTGGCGGTTCGCCAACCCCGCCCACTCGTATCTGACCTACGTCGCTCGACGGGACGGCGATCCGGTCGCCGCACTCGTCCTCTCGACCGGTGCCGACCGCGCCCGGATCGTCGAGACGCTGCCGCGGACGATCGAACCCGAACGAGTGGCGCTCAACCGCCTCCTCGTGGCGGCGATCGACGACTTCGCCGACAGGCGCTATCTCACCGCGTTCGGTGAGACGATGCCGACACCCCTTCGGTTCCGGTTCTATCCGGATACCCGACTGCCGCTGTCGGCGCTGGTTCGACCGTCGTCACGGACCCTCCTCGCACGCGATCTCGGCGACGGACTCGACCTCGAGTCCAGCCCGATCGACGGATGGACGCTCTCCCGACTCGACCTGGATACGACGTGACGGCGGCCGTTTCTCCCCGCCTGCCGACGATCGGTCGGATCGGTCACCGTTATTGCCGTCGAACCCGCAGTGGCGACTGTGACCGATCGACCCAACGGGAGCGACCGGCCGGACCGCTGTCGGCTGTGCGGGGCGACGCTGTCCCAGCGGGAAGGCGGGTCGGTATCGGACGACTTCTGTTCGACCGGCTGCCGGGACGTCGCTGCAGCGTACGGTGTGAGCGAGGACGGAAACGAACTCGGGTCCTCCGCCCCCGATCCGGGTTCGACCGCGAGTGCGGACGACGAGCGGCGGGACGGACACGACGGAACGGTCCGCACGTTCCTCCGGGTCGACGGCATGCACTCGGCGACCTGCGAGGCGTTCCTCGAGTCCGTCGCCGCGGAACGTGACGGCGTCGTCGAGGCCGAGGCGAGTTACGTCACGGAGACGATCCGCGTCGATCACGATCCCGACCGGATCACGGCGGGGACGCTCGAGGACGCGCTGAGTACGCTCGGCTACACGGCCTACTTGCGGGAGGACGCGACCGCCGACGACGAGACGGGCGGGACGCGGCGCTCCCGCGAGATGTCCGGTCTCCGGAAGCGCCGCGCCGACGACATGCTCGAGATGCGGTACGTGGTGGGGGTCGTCTTCGGATCGTTCCTCCTGCTTCCGTTCGTGGCGATCCTCTATCCGATGTTTCTGACGTCGTTTACCGACTGGGGCGCGATCTCGCACTTCGAGAACGCGTTCACCGGCTTCAGCGGGACGTTGTACCTGCCCCTGTTCGTGGTGTTGACGGGGGCGATCCTCTACCTGACCGGCGGCCCGCTCCTGCGAGGGGCCTCCGTCAGCCTGAAACTCCGGCGACCGACGACGGATCTGCTCGCGGCGCTGACGATCGTCAGCGCGTACCTCTACAGCGTCATCACCACCGGCCTCGGCGGGACCCACCTCTACTTCGATCTGACGATCGTCGTCGCCTCGATCGTGATGGGCGCCACGTACTACGAGACGACGGTCAAGCGACGCGCCACGGATCGATTGACCGACCTCACCGTCTCGCAGGTCGACACGGCCCGGCTGTACGCCTCGGACGGGTCGACGACCGAGCTTCCCGTCTCGGACCTCGAGTCCGGCGATCGAGTACTCGTCCGCGAGGGCGAGCGCATTCCCGTCGACGGGACGCTCGCCGAAGGCGAGTGTGCGGTCGACGAGGCCGTCGTGACGGGGGAGTCGCTCCCGGTCACGAAACGCGCGGGTGACGAGGTCGTCGGTGGCTCGGTCGTCACGACCGACGCGGCGATCGTCGACGTCGGAGAGCGGACGACCAGCAGCATCGAGCAACTGACGCAGGTGGTCTGGAACGTTCAGAGCGCGGACCACGGCATCACGCGCCGCGCGAACGAAGTCGCTGCGGTCATCGTTCCGATCGTCCTCGCCGCCGCCGCCCTCGTGGGCGCGATCTCGATCTTCACCGACCCGGGCGTAAAGAGCGTCGTACTGGCCGTCCTCATGACGTTCATGGTCGCGAGTCCGTGGGCGCTCGCCTTCGCGACGCCGTATACCGTCGCGACGAGCCTTCAAGAAGCCTTAGAGCGCGGAATCGTCGTCTTCGACGAGACGATCTTCGAGCGCTTGCGCGCGATCGACGTCGTCGTGTTCGACAAGACCGGCACGCTCACCAGCGGCGAGATGAGCGTCCGCGAAGCCGACGCGCCGGACGAGTTGCTCGAGGCCGCTGCGGCCCTCGAGCGGCGTGCGGCCCATCCGGCGGCGACGGCGATCGCGGACGCCTTCGACGCGGACGCGGGCCGCGACGATGACGCGAACGACGGCCCCCAGGATACGACTCGCGCGGACGGCGGGTCGGCCGCGTCCGGCGGGATGGACGTCCAGGACTTTCAGACGCACGCGACGGGTGTGGAGGGATCCGTCGACGGGCGAACGGTACTCGTCGGCCACCCCGATCTCTTCCGGGACCGCGGCTGGACGATCGGCGACGCGCTCTGCGAGCGAATCGACGGCGCTCGAGCGGCCGGTCGACTGCCCGTCGTCGTCGGTCGGGACGGCGAGGCGGACGGGATCGTCGTCGTGGGTGACGACCCCCGCGAGGCCTGGGACGAGACCATCACGGCGCTGAACGAAACCGGGATCGACGTCGTGGTGCTGACCGGCGACGACGGGACGGCCGCCGACGTCTTCGATCGGCATCCGGGCGTCGATCGCGTCTTCGCCGGCGTCTCGCCGGACGGAAAGACGGCGGCGGTCAGGCGGATGCGAGCGGACAATCGGGTCGCGATGGTCGGCGACGGGACGAACGACGCGCCCGCGCTCGCCGCGGCGGATCTCGGTATCTCGCTGGGAAGCGGGACCGCACTCGCCGCCGACGCGGCCGACGTCGCCATCGCCGACGACGACCTCGCCGCGGTCGAACGGGCGTTCGCGCTAGCGACGGCGGCCCGAACGCGCATCAGGCAGAACATCGGGCTCGCGTTTGTCTACAACGCACTCGCGATCCCCGCCGCCGTTCTCGGCGTCGTGAACCCGCTCGTGACGACCGTCGCCGTCGTGGCGGGCGCCCTGCTCATCGTCGGCAACGCCGAGCGGTCGCTCGTCGACGAGTGAGGGCACCCCCCGCCGAGACGCCCGTCACTGCATTCGGCATCAGTCCGACTCGAGCGCGCCCCACGAGACGGTCCGATCCGCGCGAATCGAGATGATCGGTCGGTCGCCGAGATCCTGGGTCGCGTACTGATTGTACTTCGTCTCGAGCGCGGCCACGGCCGCGTCGTGCAACGCCGAATCGGTCGCGTCGTACCGCTCCGAATCGGCCGACTCTCGCGTCGCGACGTCGACGGCGGAATCCGCCGCGGTATCTGGCTCTACGATCCGCGCTCGACCGCGGACCTGGACCCACCCGAGGCGCGACCAGTCCGCGCGGTATCGGTCGACGAGCACCGTCACGTGCGGGTTCGCTCGCACGTTCCGCACTCGCTGCAGGGCGCTCGTCGTCTTCGGCTTCTCGTCGATCGCCGAGACGAGTTCCGTTCCGTCCGTCGGATCGGCCGCCTTCGCCGAATCGATCACGTCCTCGCGCTCGCAGAGCGCGTAACAGATCGGCACCGCGTGCGGTCGGCCGTCGCCGTCGACGGTCGCTAACGCGGCGACGCGGCCCCGTTCGAGAAACGCCCGTTCCGTCGGTGTCACGGGACGATCGACCACGCCGCGATAGAAAGCCTTCCCCCTCGCCTGCCGTCCACGGAGCGGCTACCGCGACGCGAAGATACTCGGCCCACCGCTGCCCATCCACGGACGGATGACTGGACGGATGGATCGGCGACGCGCGTACGGTACCGTCGTCGTCGGGACGCTCGGCTACACCTGCTTGATGTTCATCTGGTTTTCGCTGCCGGCGTATCTCTCGACGATAATCGACGAACTCGGGCTCTCGGGGACGCAAGCGGGGATTGCCGCTGGAGCGGTCCCGCTGACTTACATTCCGATCGCGCTGGCCTCGGGGATGGTCGTCGACCGAGTCGGTCCGGGCCGGAGCCTCGCGGCCGGCGTTCTGATTTACGGCGTCGCCCAGATCGGTCGCAGCTTCGCGGTCGGATTTCCGTCGCTACTCGGGACGACGCTCCTGATCGGCGTCGGCGCGACGGCGATCACGTTCGGGTTGCCGAAACTCGTCTCGGTGCTGTTCCCGCCCGACGAAACCGGTTTCCCGTCCTCGATCTATCTGGTGGGGGCGTCCGCGGGAACGGCGAGCGCCTTCGCCGTCGGTCGGCCGGTTCTGGGTCCGCTGCTCGGCGGCTGGCGCGCGCTCTTCTTCTGGAGCGGGGTCGTGGCCTTCGGGTACGGCCTCCTGTGGTTCGTCGTCGCGCGGCGGCTCAGGATCGACCCCCGAAACCGCGCGGCCAACGGCGCCGAGGCGGCCGATTCGTCGCTCACGCTCGCGGCCGTTCAGCGGGACCTCGAACTGGTTCTCACCCATCGGGAGCTGCAACTCGTGGTCGTCGTGGGGACGATGTACCTGCTGATCGCTCACGGGATACAGGGGTGGCTCCCCACCCTGCTCGAGGCCCGCGGGTACTCGGCAGACCGGGCGGGCCGGACGACGAGCCTGCTCGTTGCGGCCAACGTCGTCGGCGTCCTCGCCGTCCCCGCGGTCGCGGACCGCTTCGGCGCGCGTCGAACGGCCCTGATGGTCTGCGGCGTCGTCGCTACCGTCGGCGTCTCGGGTATTCTCGCCAGCGACGTCGGCCTCCTGCTCGTCGGGAGCGTGCTCGTCACCGGGTTCGGCGTCGGCGGGCTCTCCCCGCTCGTCCGGGCCATCCCGCCGGACCTCGAGGGAATCGGCGCGCGATTGACTGGGACGGCCGTCGGATTCATCTTCGCCGTCGGCGAGATCGGCGGCTTCCTCGGCCCGGTGCTCGTCGGGACGCTTCGCGACGTCACCGGATCGTACGGTTCCGGACTCCTCGTTCTGGCCTCGGGGGGAGTCGTCGTCACGGTCGCCGGGGGCGCGTTACGGTACCTGTCCGACGGCGCGTAGCTGTTCGCGGGCGACGCTCACGTGGGCGCGGGTGGATGACGTGCCGTCTCGATCCAGAAGTCTTCGATCGCCTGCGCCATCGAATTGAATTCCATCGGGCCGTCCGGCTTCGTGAGGTACGCGTTCGCGTTCTTCTCGTAACTCTTGACGATGTCCTCTTCGGTCTCCGAACTGGAGAGGATAAGCACGGGTGGTGGCGGGTAGTCGAACTCCTCGTCGAGCGCTTCGAGCACCGCGAACCCGTCGATCCGCGGGAGGTTCAAATCGAGGAGGACGAGGTCGAGACCGTCCTCCGGTCCCTCCGAGTGAAGCCGGTGAACGTACTTCGCGGCCTCCGTTCCGTCGCTGATGGTGTGAAATTCGATCTCGCTGTCGGTCGATTTGAACGCCTCCTCGGTGAGGCGAACGTCGCCGGGGTTGTCCTCGACGAGCAGGAGATCGATCGGTTCTTCGGGGGTGGCGTCACTCATACCGGTCGTTCTCGCGTCAAGTGCGTAACGATCACTCCTACGTGTGTGGGGACTCCAGGCTGTTTCAAGGTGAGTCACTCGAGCCGTGAGAACGGCCCGTTCGGTCCGTCCACGGGACGAACCGACTCGAGCGGACACCCAGTAGCTGGAAGCGACGTGAGCGGGATCAGGCAGACGGCCCCCGGTTCCGGGCGTGGCGGCCCCGATTCGGGCTCGAGGGTGCCGTGATCGACGGGCGACTCGGCCGGATCAGGCATCGTCCGGTTCGCGTTGCGCCGGTGGCGTCCTCGAGAGGAGTTCGCCCAGGCGGTCGCGGTTGGTCGCGACCCAGCGGTACGATCGCTCCCGGAGCCGTTCGTAGTCGTCGAACTGTCGGAGGAAGTCGACGACCTCCGCGGCGGGCCCGGCGATATCGGTGCGGACCAGCGCCTGCTCGATCGACGCGCCACAGGAGTGGACCTCGTCTTCGGTCACCAGGTGCGCACACTCCTCGTACTCGGCGGGCAGTCGCTCGCGAACGGTACCTTCGAGGTCGCTGAACCCGACGAGACGGACGTCCGTCCGCTCGTCGACGTACTCCGCCCACCACGTACAGAATCCGCAGTCGTCGTCGTAGACGAGTGTCGGCTCCGTCATCGGCGTTCGTACGGACTCGAGACACAAATCCCTGACTCGAGGAGGGGTTCGGACGCCCCTCGCTCGGATCACCCGGGCCCCCGCCGCTTGGATCGCCGTGTCACCCGCCGGTCGACTCACGGGTTCACTCGCGTTCGGGTGGGTCGACGAGGACGCCGGGATTCATTATCCCCGCCGGATCGAGGACGGCTTTGACGGCGCGCAGGGCGCTCCCGTAGTGCTCCGGTATCTGCGCCGCGTACCACTCCTTGTGATCCCGACCCACGGCGTGGTGGTGCGTCGGCGTCAGGTCGTATTCCATGACGGTATCGAGTCCGGCCCGTTTGATCCGCTGCCACTGTTCGATCCGCCGGTCGGGATCGGGAGCACCCGGCGCGCGGAACGTGTAGTACACGGCGGGGCCGTCCGGATAGACGTGTGTGAACCGGGTCGAGACGTGTCCCATCTCGCACTCCGACTCGACGGCCTCGGTGAGGGCCGCGAGCATGGCCTCGTGAAACGTCGGGAAGCGATCCCACGTCACCGCGGTCTCGACGGTTCCGCCGACGACGCACAGCGGCACGTCGGTGCTCCCGGCGCCGCCGAGTTGAAACGCGGTGCCCCATCGTGCGACGTCGCTGTCGTCCGGCCGGTCGCGCCCGTAGCCGGGGCCGTAGTGATCCGGACCGTCCGGACAGACTCCGCCTTCCGCCGCGCAGATTTCGATGGCTCGGTCGAGGGCCCCGTCGGTCGGCCGATCGGCGGACTCGAACCCCAGAACGACGAGGTCCTTCTCGAGGTCGTCCATCCCGTAGAGGCTCGTCTCGACCCGGTCGTGGAGGCGACAGTTCGCCGGCGTCAGTTTCGACTGGACGATCCTGCGGATCGCCGCCGCGGCCTCGAGAATCCCGTCGAAGTACACGGCCGCATCGGATCGGTACGTCGGTCGCGGTTCGACTTGTATCCACGCCTGCGTGATGACACCGAGGCTCCCCTCGGAGCCACAGACGAGTCGGTTCGCGTCCGGGCCGGCACCGTGGGCGGGGAGTCGCTGCGTTTCGAACGTGCCCGCCGGACAGACCATTCGGACGCTCTCGACGAACTCGTCGATGTGGGTGTACCTGGTCGCGTAGTGGCCGCCGGAGCGCGTCGCGATCCACCCGCCGAGTCCCGAGAGCCGATAGGACTGCGGGTAGTGACGGAGGTGCAGCCCGAACTCGTCGAGCTGGTCGTTGATATCCGGTCCCAACGTTCCGCCCTGGATCAGCGCCGTCCGCGACGTCTCGTCCACCTCGAGGACGTCGTTCAGGCCCCTGAGATCGAGCGCGAGCGTTCCCGCGTATCCGGCGCGGACGTCACCCGACGGCGGTCCCGTCCCGCCGGCGACGCCGGTTCCCCCGGTCACCGGCGAAACGGCGACGCGCTGTTCGGACGCCCACGCGAGTATCGACTCGACCTCGGACTCCGTCGTCGGCCGGGCGACGATATCCGGGGCGGGGCTGAAATCGCCGTGGAACGCGCGGATGCTCTCCGGGCGAGCCATGCCGTACGTTCGTCTGGCCCGAACCGCTCGATCCGCCGAACAGCAATCCGCGAGGTGATTCGGGACTTCGATCGCCGGGTCGGGAACCGTCGCGTCGGCAAGCGGGACCGGTTCGAGGACGGGACGGTCCGGAAATCCGAGCGCGGACTCGAGGTACTCCTTTCGCTCGCGGAGTCGGTCTTCGTCGATCATCTCGCCTTCGAAACCCCACCCCCAGCGACTCCGCGTCTTTGCGCTCATCGCGCCACCTCGATGGGCGGACCGGTCACTCGAGCGCGTCGGTTCTGTGGGATGTCACGACAACACATGGTCGGCCCGACCATGTCAATCGAAATAAGTGCTGTGCCGGTTTCGACTCGTCGTCCCGCCCGCGAGACCGGTTCGTCGTCTTCCCGATCGCCAGAACGTTATTGTGAGGGGTGTCCGAAGGGAGCTCATGAGTAGTGCGGCCCGGTCGCTCTCGGAACCGCAGGTGCTGGCCCACACGAAGCGTCGTCTCTTTCCGTCGGCGGACGAGTCCACCGCGTACGCGGTGACCGATACCCAGTTCTCGAGGGCGGAGTGGCTTCCCGGTCGCCCGATCGACCCGGCCGTTCGCGACTGCCTGGCCCCGTTCAACCACGTCGAGATCGGCGGTGGGTATCCCGATCTCGTCGGGGTTCGAACCCTCGAGTCCGACCTCCTCGCCGTCGAGCGCCTCGGCGACGAGCCGCCGCTGGTCGCCGTGGAAGCGAAAGGGGAGACGGACGGCGGCGTCGATACGCAACTCGGGATCGTCCAGGCCTACGACCGACTCCACGAGGCGAACGCGGCGTATCTCGCCGCGCCCGCGAGTTCGATCTCCGAAACCGACCGGACGCTCGCGCGAGAATTGAACGTCGGCGTCCTCGGGGTCAGTTCGACGGGAGACGTCGCGGTGCTCGAGGCCCCCCGCGTCGTCGGCAACCGGACGACCACGGAGGCGCGTGCGCTCCGTTTTCAGGCCAGTGCGCAGGGGGTCGCGGACAGGTCGTTCGGGTTGAACCACCCGAAGAACTACCTCGGCTATCCGCTGGCACACTACGCGCCGGGCGAGACCGCGGCGCTGCTAACCGAGTACAACGTGGTGAGTGCGGTCGCGGACGCTCGCCGCGGCGCCGCGTTTCTGGGGCTGATCGAGACGGACGTGGGTTCGGGGGGCGTCGAACTGACGTCGCTCGGTGCGGAGGTCGTCAGGTTCGCGAACGCGCGTCGTGGGTCCGCGGAAGCGGCACTCGAGGAGTTCGAGGACTGGTACCGCTCACGAAAACGGTTCGTCGACCTGGCACCCGAGTGGGGCCAGTTGGCTCGTCGCGTCGTCTTCGCCTATCCGGCGACCGAACTGCTGGTTTCGGAGCTTCAGCACATGCACGAGGATGGGATCGCGGAGCCGTCGCTCGTCGACGTCGTCGAGTACCTCCACGAACTCCACCCGTCGTTCACCGTCGAACTATTCGTCCGCGGGACCGACGGCGTCCGAAGTCGCGTTCTGACGGAAACCGGGACCCTTCGACGCTCGGCGCTCGAGGACGGGTCCGTCTATCACTCGCCGACCGTGTTCCAGTTGAAAGCGATGCTGTATCACACCGGAATCGTCTCTACCCGCGGGACGGAACCTCACCGGCTCGACCCGCTCGAGGACGTCTGGGCGCTTCGAGAGCCCGTGTAACACTCGGCGCAGCCAGCCGGACGACGAGGTGCTGGCGCACCGGCGAGACGCGCGGACCGGTGGCGTGCGCGGCGATGGACTCGCTCGGAGTGATTTCGAAAACCTCCCACAAGCCGACCGACTCCACAGGGTGACGCGTCTCGATTCTCGGACCGAACGAGGACGTCGAGCACTCGTGACGGTCCGTATTTGCGGTAGACTTTTCTGGCGTTATCGTATATTATTGGGTGTCATGAGCAATACTAGACAGGCGGACCCGACGATGAGTCCCGATGAAGTAGCGGCCCGGCGCGACGACGAGGATCTGTTCGTACTCGACGTTCGGAACGAAGACGACTACGAGGAGTGGCATATCGAGAACAGCGTCAACATTCCAATATACGACGAGTTGCTCAACGACGAGTTCGGCGGTCTGGAGGACTCTCTCGATGAGATCCCGGAGGACAAGGAGATCGCCGTCGTCTGTGTCGCCGGCGTCACGTCCGCGTCCGCTGCGGAGTTCCTCAGAGAGCGGGGTTACGACGCGAAATCGATGGACGGCGGGATGAACGGCTGGGGTCGCGTCCACGTCACTTACGAACTCGAGGACGTCGACGGCGTCACGCAGATCGTCCGCCCGGGGACGGGTTGTCTCTCGTATCTCGTTTACGACGGCGACGAAGGCGTCGTCGTGGATCCGAGTCTGTACCTCGAGGAGTACCAGTCCGTCGCGGACGACCACGGCGTCGAGCTCGTCGCCGCAGTCGATACACACGCACACGCCGATCACGTCAGCGGTGGTCGTCCGCTCGCCGACGAGCGCGACGTCCCGTACTATCTCCACCCGACCGACGCAGGAGAACTCGACGAATACGAAGCGATCGAAGACGGCGACGCGATCGCCGTCGGCAACCGCGAACTCGAAGTGATGCACACCCCCGGACACACGCCCGGCAGCGTCTCACTTACCTGGGGCGATGCACTGCTCTCTGGGGACACGTTGTTCATCCGGAGCGTCGGTCGGCCGGACCTGGAGGGAAGCGACGAGACGGACGTCCGCGAGGCGGCGGCCGAACTCTTCGACAGCCTCGATCGGCTCACCGACCGCCCGGACGAAACGGTCGTCCTTCCGGGACACATGAGCGACGAGGAGATCCGCCCGCTCGCGACGACGCTCGGGGACCTCGTCGCGGACAACGAACTGGTCGCCGTCGACGACCGAAACGCGTTCGTCGAGAGCGTCGTCGCCGGCCTCTCCGACGAACCAGCGAACTACAACCAGATCAAGGCGATCAACTGGGGGAAAGAACCGCTAACCGACGAGGCGGCCGATCTCGAGTTGGGGCCGAACAACTGCGCCGCGAGCTAACCGTTCGATGCGACGCCGACGGCGGCACCGCGAACCGCTGCGATAACGGGGCCGGGATGCGTCCCGGTGCGACGGTCGCGAACGAATCGTCTCGGCCGTTCCGCGACGCGGTCGGCGGTGCGACCGATCGACAGAATCGATCGATGGCTACTTCTTTCGAAGATCCTCCGTCATCAGTTCCGTTTCCGCGTGCCACGTCTTCCGGTTGAGCGCGACGACGAACAGCCCGACGTAGCCAAGCGCGACGATGGCGGTGACGACGCTCCCCGGAATCCGACCGATCGCTGCGCTTTCTGGCCACGGCCGGTTGGCGAACGCCAAAATGCGAAGCACCCACGCACCGAGCAAGACCGAAAACAAGGGGAGGTAGACCCGTCGAAGGCGGTGGGCGATGGCCTCCATCCGCGAAACCTTGAGTCGGGGCCTCCGGTAATCCTTACTGAGCGTCACCCGCCAGTCCGGGTCTTCCAGCCCCTGCGAGGGATCGAGACCGTACGCGAAGACGTTCCTTTGTAACGTCCGCATCCGCGACCGCCAGATATCGTATCCTCGATACCGTCGCGCCTCGATCGTCAGAAAGACACAGAGAATCGCCGTCCCGGCCAGCAGTACGTAGTGCGGGTTCGATTCGCTCGAGAACGCCCAGGTGAGGATGGCCGTCAGGATGATGACGGCCCAGTTCGTGGTGCGATCGAGGCGTTCGCGCCAGAAGCGCATTCGGTGAATTTCGCCGCGATAGAGGTGTGCCATCGCCCCGCTGGGTCCCATCTCCTCGTCGAGAAGGCCGCGGCCGACCTCTCGGTGCTCCCGGTCGGTAGTATCGTCCTCGTCGTTCGAACTCCCGCTCATCGGGTCGGTCTACGAGAGGGCCGTATAATCAACCTGTGGATCGGGTGGACTCCCCCGCCGATTGCCACACCCCGATTCGTTTCGGGGAGAGACCGGTCCGCAGCCGGTGGGGAACTGCGGACCGCGACCACAGACGGACCGCGACGGCCGACCCGCCGCCAAACCGACCGGCATCGTTACTGTACGCCGTTACTGTCCGCGACGCAGCCACGCGGCGGTCGCGAACCGGCGCGCTCCCCACAGAACGGCGGCGGCCGTCCCCGAAACGATCGCGGGCCAGCGGTCGGTACTGAGGTAGAGATCGAGAGAGGGGACCCGGTAACTACTGATCGGGAAGAAGACGGCGTAGGAGTGGCCGGTCGCCGTCAGCAACATAACGTCGAGGGCGTGATGGGACACTGCGCCGATGGCGATCAGCGCGATCGTCCGGCGCCGATACTCGGGAGCGACCAGGAGCGATCCGAGGAGGACGACGAGGACGGTGCCACCGACGGTGTGCAGCGGCGACCACGAGAAGGGAACGCCGAGGAGGTACTCGACGAACTCCTCGGGGAAAAAGAGCTGTATTTTCGCTAGATCCGGTGACAGCGCGCCAGCCATTACGAGGCTGACCTGTGCCGGTCGTATCCCCTCGTCTCTGAACGAGAGGAGCGTCCCGATGCTGTAGCCGACCAGGACGTGCGTGAGGAGATCCGGCATCACCGATCACCGCCGTCTCGGGACCGACCGGCATTCGTTCGCGCCCGGCGACTCCCGCTCGAGCCGTCGGCCATCGCCGTTCCTCCCCGTGCCGTATCGCGGTCGGCGTCGCCCTGGTTGCCATCC
Source organism: Natrinema caseinilyticum (assembly GCF_024227435.1). Lineage (GTDB taxonomy): Archaea > Halobacteriota > Halobacteria > Halobacteriales > Natrialbaceae > Natrinema > Natrinema caseinilyticum. Next base: position 1,849,813 of record NZ_CP100445.1, on the reverse strand, counting down.
GTCGGCGACGCGGAACGGGGGACGAGCGCGAACCGATCGAGATCGAGTCGCCACCCGCGGACCAGGCGGCCGAGGACCCAGCAGCCGGCGACGAACGAGACGACCACCATGTACAGGGTGTCTCGCAGCCTGTCGGTGACGGTGCGATCCGCGACGAGCGTGGATTCGTCCTCGAGCGTCCCGAAGGCCGTCACGCGGTCGCCCGTCTCGAGGGTGACGCTCGAGTGCTGGAGACTCTCGTGTGCACCGACCACCGTGAACCTGCCGTACCCGCTGCGCTGCGTCGCGATCACGACCGGGTCCGTCTCGACGACGATTCCGCCGATCGCGACACGGTCACCGACGTAGGCGTCGCGGTTCTGGGTTACGTCGACTTCGTCCGGATAGCCCCTCTCGAGGGGTTCGGCGCCGACTGCGCCGGTCCAGTACACGAGCCCGAGCAGGGCAGCGAGGAGGGCGATACCGGCGAGGAGCCGGCCGGCCTGACCGAACGGTTCGCGTGGGGGCATCTACTCGGTACAATTCGAGCTGTAAGTATAGACGTTATGAAGGTCGGTCCGCGTTCCCATCGGACCCAGTGGTGTGCTCCGGGAACTGGTCTTCCGAAGCCTCGTCCGGCGCGAAGCTATAAGATGGTTTCCGAGAGGAACGTACCATGGAGCGGATTCACACCGACGCAGTCGCACCCAGTACGGCCCCTCTCTCCCAGGCGATCGAGACGAACGACCTCCTCTTCGTCTCCGGGCAGGTTCACCGAACCCCCGATGGAGAGCTACTCGAGGGCAATATCGAGGCCCAGTCGAGGCAGGTACTGGAGAACGTGGCCGCCATCCTCGAGGAGGCGGGCGCCTCGTTCGACGACGTCGTGAAGGCGACGGTGTTCCTGACCGACGCGGACGACTTCGCGGCCTTCAATCGCGTCTACGAGGAGTACATCACCGAACCGTACCCCGCACGGAGCCTCTTCGCGGTCGAGGCGCTCGCCCTCGAGGAACTCGACGTCGAGATGGAAGTGATCGCCGAGGTCTGAGCGAGCGGCGATGCTGCCCGGAGAACGGGCGGGTAGTGACTCCGGCGGCTGGTACCCGCTCGATCGACACCAGGAGCCGTCACGCGTCCGATCGACACCGACAGCCTCGCGGTCACAGCCGAGCGAATCGACACGCGATCTCGAGCGGTAGTCACGCGTTCCCATCCCGGCGCGGGTCCGTCGATGGCTCCGATATCGAACCGGTCGACGCGGCCATGGGCCACATCTTCGCCCGCTGCGTCGGTCTCCCGGTCCGCAACGGGAGTCGGCTCCGACGGTATCAGAACACGTATTCGGGCCCCTCGATGTACTCGAAGCGGTCGCCGACGTCGTCGCGCAGCGTGAATCCGAGTCCGGGACGGTCCGGCGCATGAACCGTTCCGTCCCGAACGTCGAACGATTCCTCGAACAGCTCGTCCAGCAACGTCGTATCGCCCTGTGGGACTTCGAGGAGACGGCAGTTTGGCACCGCCAACGCGGCGTGCATGCCCGCGGCGAAGAGGACCGCGGATCCGAAGGCGTGAGGCGCTACCCGAGCCCCTTCGGCGGATGCGAGCGCAGCGATGCGGCGCACTTCGGTGAATCCGCCGGCTCGACAGAGATCCGGTTGCACGATGTCCACCGCATCGTGTGCGAACAGGTCGTGGAAGTCGAATCGGGTGTGTTCGACTTCCCCCGTGGCGATCGGAATCTCGGTCGCGCGTCGCACTTCCGCGAGCCGGTCGTGGTTGTCCGGCGAGACCGGCTCCTCGAGCCACGCGATATCGTACTCCTCGAGTCGACGGGCGAGTTTGATCGCCGTCGGTGCATCGAGCGACCCGTGGGCGTCGAGCATGAGATCGGTCTCGGAGCCGATGCCGCGCCGGGCCGCCGCCACGCGTGCGAGCGTCTTCTCGATCGAGAACCCGCCCTCGCCGACGACGCGCATCTTGACGGCGTCGAAGCCCCGATCGACGTACCCGCCGAGTTCTGCTTCGGCCTCCTCGCCGGGCGCCCAGCCGCCGCTCGCGTACGCCCGAATCGAGTCCCGTACCGGCCCGAGTAACCTGTATACCGGTTCGCCGAGTGCCTTGCCCGTGATGTCCCACAGCGCGATATCGACGCCCGCGATCGCCTCCATCGTGATTCCGCGCCGATCGGCTCGAGGCTGGGAGTAGCCGCGGTCGATGGCCGGGGCGAACCGGGGTCCGTTGTACATTTTTTCCCAGAGCCGCTCGGTGTAGGTCGGATCCTCGCCGATCAACATCGGCTTCAGGTCGTCTTCGATGACCGCCTTCACGGCCGTCGGGACGCTGGTCGGGATCGCGAGTGCCTCACCGATACCGGTGATCCCGGCGTCGGTCTCGACGAACACCAGGAGCGCGTCGTTTTTTACTTTGGTACCGAGATCGGTTCGATGCTGTTCCGACTCCGGAATCGGGTGTGAGAGCGGGAGCGCGCGGACGTCTGTGATCTCCATGCGAGACACTCTCGGAGAAGCGTGTTAACTCTTGGAGGGGAGAACAGATCAAAAACACAGTACAAGGTCCCCGCTGTCCGAGGCACCGTAACCGATACCGGCTCGGCCCCCGATTCGAAATGAAAGCGCGACGACCAGACTGCGGACGGCGCAGGTCTTTGCGGACCGCGTCGACCGTAGATCGTCAGATGCCCGGAATTCACGAACGGGCTCGTGTCTCGAGAAAGAAGACGACGGGTAGATCGATCCGAATACCGCACTGCGTTGGCGGTTTATATACAGCACGGCTCTACAAACGACACTGATAATCGAGCGAAACAGTCGCGATCGCATCTCCATACGGCGGGTAGTTCAGATTCGGAGGGGCGGAATTACCGAGCGTGAAGTATGCCGTTCGACCGGTGATCTCCGTGCAATCGGGCGATCGTTTCACCTCAACTGTACGGTGGCAGGGGGATTTACTTCGACTATGGAACGAATCGACCTATGAGGCATGAGGTGGCCGAAATTAGTGGTCTGAGAAAACACCATCTTGACCATAATTCACCGCAACCCTGCGAAATATATAGCGCGAATTCGACACCGGCGGCACTCGAAGTTGGGACTGAATCGCATATCATCGTGTGCCTGCCTTTCCCTCGCGAAACGAGTCCCTCCCGAGGAGGGATGCGCTCTCCCGGCGAATTATTCGACGACGAGACGGGTCACGAGCGGCACTTGATTTGTGATGACGTCCATCAGAGGCGAGGTTGCCTCGACACGCTCGCGTAACTGTTCGAGTTCGTCTTCGCTGGCATCGGCGTCGAGGTACACCGAACAGGTGATCGACTCGTAACCGGGGCGGACCTCGTCCGAGATTCCGAGGAAGCCGCGAATGTCGAAGTCACCCTCCATCTCGAAGCGAAGACTGTCGAGTTCGATTCCCATGGCTGCGGCGTGTGCTGCGTAGCCGACGCTCAGACACGATCCAAGCGCCGCAAGCAAGTGTTCCACTGCATTCGGCCCGGTGCGTTCCCCGAGGATTTGTTCGGGTTCGTCCCCCTGAAGGGTGAATTCGCGGGTGTGGACGGTCTCATCCGTCTGGTCGAATTCGTCGATCTTCGTCACGCACTTGAGTGCGTCCTGCCATTCGGTCTCGGCTTTGAACGTGAACATCCCGACGTTCGGGTCATCGCTAATCGCCTCGATAGCCCCCTCGAGCGCGGACACATCGACACCGTTCACTTCTGATTTTTCTGTAGTTGCCATTACAACTCCCTCAGACGTACCGACGACGTGTGTGGAGAAAACAAGATCTAATAATAATTATGATAGTCCCGTGTGAGCGAGGATGTCGTTCGAACCACGGTCGTTCCGCTTCGCTTCACTCCCTGATTCGAATCCACTCTCACTCGACCGGTTCGCTCGTCGCTGGACTCCTCGCTGCACGGGCGCGGAGGGATTCGAACCCCCGACATCTTGGTCCGGAACCAAGGACTCTATCCACTGAGCTACGCGCCCTCGAGAACAACTAGCGTCAATTCGACCATAACGGTTCGCCTTGTTCCAACCGACGACCCAGCCGACGGCGATTCGTCCCGTCTGTGAGCCGGTTCACCCCGTCGCTCGAGCCGTCGGCCGAAACCGCCGGGTTCACGGCCGCTGGTCCGGTTCCTCGGTGGACTTCTCGAGTGCGATCGAACGGTCGCGGTCACCGACGCCGTTCGGTGCGGGTCGGTCGTAAGTGATGGTTCTATCGCTCTCTCGGACGGTCGGCCGGGATCGCGGGCCGACGACGTCGGTGTCGCGAAACGCTGATCGTTATCTCGTGGGTCGTGGTTGTCCCCGCGCTGTCGGTCGCGGTCAGCGCGACGGTGTAGGTGCCCGGCGAGCCGTAGACGTAGGCGACGTACCAGCCGTCCGCCGTCGTGCCGTCCCCGAAATCCCACTGCAGTGCGGTTATCCAGGCGTCGCGATCGGTCGTGTTGTCCGCGACGACGAAATCGATGCGCTCGCCGACCGACGCCGACGTCGTGCTCGGTCGTATCTCGGCGACGTGGCGCTCGTTGGAATCGTCGGTCCCGTCGTTCCCATCGTCTCCGGCAGATCCGTCGTCTCCACCGGGTGCGCCATCCCCCGCCCCGTCGCCAGTCGAGACCGAGATCGTCCGCGGATCGGATTTTGACCCCCCGTCGACGGCAGCGACGCCGATCTCGTAGTGCGTGTCCGCCTCGAGTCCCCCGACCGTGGTCGACGTCTCGCTGGTCTCGTGATCCACCGATCCGTCGACGGAGACGACGTAGCGATCCGCGCCGTCGACGCCGTCCCACTCGAGCGTGATCGACGAGGTGGTCCTCTCTACGGCCTCGATGGTCGCAGGTGCGTCGGGGCCCGACGCCGCCCCGTTCGTTACCCTTACCGTGACCGTCTCCGCATCGGTCGCCGCCGCATCGTCGGTGACCGTCAGCCGGACCTCGTATTCGCCCGCGTCGTCGAAGGCGTGCTCGACGCGCTCGCCCGTCGCCGTCGTCCCGTCGCCGAACGCCCACTCGTAGCGCTCGATCGTCCCGTCGCCGGTGCTCGAGTCGCTGGCATCGAACGTCACCGCTTCGCCGATCGACGGATCGGTCGCGTCAGTGGTGATCGCGGCAGTCGGTTCGCCGTTCGAGCCGTCGTCACCGTCACCGCCACCGCTGTCGCCGAGTTTGTCGTAGACGACGGCGAAGTACGACGACTCGGAGTAGGGACCCTGACACTCCTCGCCCCAGTGCGGGTCGACCATGTTCATCTTCTCCGCTGTGCCGTCGCCGTTCCAGGCCCACCCGACGACCGGCCAGCCGAGGTCCCTGGCGTGGTCGACGATGGCCGACCAGTCGGCGCCGGTATTTTCGGAGAAAGCGGTCGGCGTGTGCTTGCCGAACTCACCGAGTATACAGGGGTAGTCGGTCTCGTCCATGACGTTCAGGTGTGCCGGTCGCAGCCACTCCCCCGTCGTTGCGTTGTACCCGTTCGGGTAGACGTGCGCGGAGAGGACGAGGTCGTCGTCGTCGATGTCCTCGACGGCACTGGCGAGGCGGTGGGTGCCCTGTCCCCACCCGGGGGCATCGCAGACGATCGGCCCGGTGTAGCTCGTAGCGGTGCGAACGGTGCCGATGGCGTCGGTGTACGCAGAGGCATACGCGCTCGCTGAGACGCTGTGATCGCCCCACTCGTTCATGAGGTTGATGGTGACCGATGAATTCCGCGAGAGGGTCCCGTAGTGGTCGACCCAGAAGTCCGCCGCCCGTTGCAGTGCCGCCGGGTCCGCAGATCCATCGTCCGGATGATGGTGGTACGTGGCGATCACCTCGTACCCGTTCTCGGTTGCCTCGTCGATCCAGCGTCGGGCGTCCTCGACCGTCGTGTCGACGTCGCCGAACGAGAACGGCTCGATCTCGATCCGGACCGTCTCGATGGCCGGATACTGGTTCATCAGATCCCAGCCGATGTCCTGCTCGCCGCCGCAGAAGTACGACGGCTGCAGGTTGACCCCGTCGCCGAACGACCCTCCCGACGTCCCCCCGTTCGACCACCGACCGATGAGTCCGCTGCCGACGACTGCGCCGGTTGCGCCGGACGCTATCAGTATCTTCCGTCGCGCGATGGTACCCCGTGAGCGTTCAGTACCCATACTCCCACGCCGACTATAACAAATAATTGGTATACTTACTGTCGTACTAACACGGTTGGGACGGCCGCAATCACTCCGCGGAGAACCCGGATCGGCGCCGGAGCACAATCCACACGCCGGACGTCTCCCGACCCGACCGACTCGTTCGTTCGATCCGTCCGGCGTCTCGCTCGTTCCGAACCCTCGTGGGACCGACCCCGATTCACGAGTCGGAGTGCGCCGAACCCGGCGGGCAGCGCGGCGTAGACCGATGATCCCGGCCCCTCTTTCTCGAGGCGTTTCCGACGGTCACCGGAACGATCGACTCGCCTCGTACAGATCAGGAAACGGTGATCTCGACTTCGTGAGTCGTGGACGTCCCCTCGTTATCGGTCGCGGTCAGCGCGACGGTGTAGGTGCCCGGCGAGTCGTAGGTGTGGGCGTTCCACCAGCCCGCCGCGGTCGTGCCGTCGCCGAGGTCCCAGTTCAGCGTGATGATCCAGGTGCTCTTTCCGGTCGTCTCCGCGGCGTTGAACCCGACGCGCTCGCCGACCGATGCCGACGTCGTGCTCGGTCGAATCACGGCGTTCAGTCCGTCGGTGGAACCGCCGTCTCCGATAGGCCCGCTGTGGTCGTCGTCTGCATCGCCGTCGCCGGTCCCGCCTCCGTCTCGACTCCCCCCGTCAGTGCTCTCGTTTCCGGCTGCGCCATCGCCATCGTCGGTCCCATCGTTACCGCCGCTCGTGACGCTGAGTTCGATCTCGTGGGTCGTAGCGATTCCTTCGTTATCGGTCGCGGTCAGCGCGACGGTGTAGGTGCCCGGCGAGTCGTAGGTGTGGGCGTTCCACCAGCCCGCCGCGGTCGTGCCGTCGCCCAGGGTCCACTCGAGTTCGGTGATCCAGGAGCACTTTCCGGTCGTCTCCACGGCGTTGAATCCGACGCGTTCGCCGACCGACGCCGACGTCGTGCTCGGTCGTATCTCGGCGTTCACCCGCTCGCCGACGCCGTCTGTTCCATCGGTCGTGACGGACGTCGTCTTCGCGACAGATTCAGTGACCCCGTCGACGGCGGCGACGCCAATCTCGTGGCGCGTGTCCGCCTCCAGTCCTCCGACCGTGGTCGACGTCCCGCTCGTCTCGTGATCCACCGATCCGTCGACGGAGACGACGTAGCGATCCGCGCCGTCGACGCCGTCCCACTCGAGCGTGATCGACGTCGCCGTCGTCGCAACGACCCCGAGATTCGCGGGGACGCCGGGACCCGCCGCCGCCGAGACCGCAATCGTGACCGCGTCGCTGGCAGACGTCGCCGCGTCGTCGGTGACCGTCAGCCGGACCTCGTATTCGCCCGCGTCGTCGAAGGCGTGCTCGACGCGCTCGCCCGTCGCCGTCGTCCCGTCGCCGAACGCCCACTCGTAGCGCTCGATCGTCCCGTCGCCGGCGCTCGAGTCGCTGGCATCGAACGTCACCGATTCGCCGACCGACGGATCGGTCGCGCCGGTGGTGATCGCGGCAGTCGGTTCGCCGTTCGTGTCGTTTACGCCGCTCTCCCCGCTGTCACTGCTGTCGCCGAGTTTGTCGTAGACGACGGCGAAGTACGACGACTCGGAGTAGGGACCGCGACACTCCCCGCCCCAGTACGGATCGGCCATGTTCATCCCCGCCGCTGTGCCGTCGCCGTTCCAGGTCCACCCGACGACCGGCCAGCCGAGGGCTCTGGCGTGGTCGACGATGGCCGACCAGTCGGCACCCGCGGTCTCCGCGTCGTTGCCGAACTCGCCGATCAGACAGGGGTAGTCGGTCTCGTCCATGACGTTCAGATGGGTCGGCTGGAGCGATTCTCTGGTCGTCGCGTTGTATCCGCTCGGGTAGACGTGCGCGGAGAGGACGAGGTCGTCGTCGTCGATGTCCTCGACGGCACTGGCGAGGCGGTGGGTGCCCTGTCCCCACCCGGGGGCATCGCAGACGATCGGCCCGGTGTAACTCGTGGCGGTGCGGACAGTGGTGATCGCGTCGTCGTATGCAGAAGCGTACGCGCTCGCGGAGACGCTGTAATCGCCCCACTCGTTCATGAGGTTGATCGAGAACGAGGCGTTCCGCGAGAGGATCCCGTAGTGGTCGACCCAGAAGTCCGCCGCCCGTTGTAGTGCCGCCGGGTCCGCGGACCCGTTGTCCGGGTAGTGGTGGTACGTGGCGATCACCTCGTACCCGTTCTCGGTTGCCTCGTCGATCCAGCGTCGGGCGTCCTCGACCGTCGTGTCGACGTCGCCGAACGAGAACGGCTCGATCTCGATCCGGACCGTCTCGATGGCCGGATACTGGTTCATCAGGTCCCAGCCGATGTCCTGCTCGCCGCCGCAGAAGTACGACGGCTGCAGGTTGACCCCGTCGCCGAACGGCGCTCGCGCTGCCCTCGCGCTCGAGGCGCCCCCGTCGAGTCCCGCACCGACGACCGTGCCGGCCGCGGACGTTTTCAAAATGTCGCGTCGTGTGTGTCCACTGTCCATAACGCAGCGTGAACAATTATCCATAAAAAACATAATTAATATTGTGGTATTGAAATTGGAAACGATTACGGCACGTAGAATGAACAGTGTGAACAATTGCCGTGTATAGGAGCGACCGTTTCGGATCGTCCCCGTCCGCTGAGCCCGGGTCCGGTTCGTATTCTCCCGGCGAGCACGAAGCCGAGTGCCGTTTCGAGGCTTCGATGCTGGTAGTGGTCCCGCAGGTATCCCCGAAGCCGGTCGTACCGGGGCGAACGACCGTCGTGCTCGCTACTCGAGCGACGAACGGGCCCTCGTCTCGCTCACTCTCGTCGGGGAACGTCGTGACGGCCGAAGCCGTACCGGAGCCGGTTCGCGAGCCGTCGTGCGAACCGACCGTCGTCTACTCGCGACCCGAAGCGTTCGGACAGCGCCGTGTAGATCAGCGGCAGGGGGACCTCCTGTTCGAGGCCTTCCCGGACGGTCCAGGTGCCGGTCGAACCGCCCTCGATGCGGTCGGCGACGGTTCCGAGGTCGGTCCCTTCCTCGCGGAAGGCTTCCTCACAGAGTTCGAGTAGCCAGGACCGAATCACCGCGCCGTTGTTCCAGACCGAGGCCACGTTCTCGAGGTCGAGGTCGTAGCGTCCCTCGTACAGCAACTCGAATCCCTCGCCGTAGGCCTGCATCAGCGCGTACTCGACGCCGTTGTGAATCATTTTGACGTAATGACCCGAGCCGGCGGCGCCCATCCGCTCGTGGCCGTCGGGACCGGTCGCGACGGCGTCGAAAACGGGTTCGAGTTCGTCGTACGCCCACTCGGGGCCGCCGACCATCAGCGAGAATCCCAGTTCGGCACCGGCCGGGCCGCCGGAGGTGCCACAGTCGAGGTAGGCCGCGGGGCAGGACTCGGCGCGGCGCACGGAGTCCTCGAAGTACGAGTTGCCGCCGTCGACGACGACGTCGTCGCCGTCCAAGTGGGACTCGAGTTCCTCAAGGGTGACGTCGACCGCGTCGCCGGCGGGGACCATCATCCAGATGCGTTTTTCCGCACCGAGTCGGCCGACGAAATCCTCGAGCGAGTCGGCCGGCTCGGCACCGGCCTCGGCGGCCCTCGAGACCGCGTCCTCGTCCAGATCGAAGGCGACGACGTCGTGGTCCGCCGCGAGCGTTCGCTCGACGACGATCTGTCCCATGCGTCCGAGTCCGATCAGCCCCAGTTCCATGGGTAGGGATCGGCCGGCCGGTGTGGTAGTGATTGCGATTCGTGGCGGCTGACCGTTTCGGATCGGCAGCGGTCGACCGTCCAGTTCACGCGGTGACGCCGCTTTCGAGGACCGGATCCGATCCGCCGGCGGTTCGCCTGCCGGCTCCACTACGATTCGTCCGCCGGCACCGGGTGTGCCGCCTCGAGCGATACCTCGACCCGGCTGCCGCCCATGTCCGACTGGACAAACGAAACGCGGCCGCCGTAACTGTCGACCATCCAGCGGACCAGCCAGAGCCCGAGTCCGCTGCTGTGTGTGAGCTGCGTGATGTCGCTTTCGCCGGTTACGACGTCGATCTCGGCGGGTGGAATGCCGGGCCCGTCGTCGGCGAACGCGAGCAGGACCCGGTCGTCCTCGCACGTGATCGAAACTTCGACGGTCGGGTCCGGCCTCGCGTGCGTGACCGCGTTCTCGAGGAGGTTGTCGACGATGAGCCGAAGTCCCGGATCCGCCCAGGCTCGGCAGGTGTCCTCCGTCGAGACGGAGACCGTGGCCGCGCCGACGTCGGCTTCGGTGATTGCCTCGTCGACGATCGCAGCGACGTCGACCGGCTCGAGGTCGCCGTCCCGCTCGAGTGCGTACTGGATGGCCCGCGTCTTTTCGCTGGTGTGTGCGAGATCGGTCGCCGTCTGCTGGAGCGTGCTCGCGGCGGCCGCGAGGTCCTGATCGTCGAGTTGCTCACGGAGGAGTTCTGCGTACCCGATGACCACGGTGAGGTCGTTGCGCAGGTTGTGTCGGAGGACCCGATTGAGCACCTGGAGGTACTGCTCGCGTTCCTTGCGCCGCGTGATGTCCCTGACGACGCTGACCGTCCCGCGGAACGCCTCGTCTTCGATCTCCTCGTCGCTACGGGGTAAGAGCGAGCATTCGATCTCGACCGGAAACCGCTCGTCGTCGGCGGTGATGAAGGTTGCTTCGAAGGCTCCGCTGTCCTGCTGTGGATCTGTAAGCAGATCTCGAACGTACTCGACCGCGTCGTCGTATCTGTCCTCGTCGAAGATACTCGAGACGTGTTTGCCGACCAGTGCCTCGCGATCGTATCCCAGCCGTGCCGCCAGGGGGCCGGTCACGAGCGTCAGGCGAGCGTTCTCGTCGGTCGCGTACATCATTCCCTCGACGGTCTCGAGGAGTTTTTCGTGGCGACGGAGGTCCGCCCGACTGTCGGCCTGTTCGAATGCGGCGGCTGCGCTTTCGGTCAGCAGCTGGGCGAGTTGGACGTGCTGGTCGTCGAAGGCGCCGCTGATCGGCGACGCGACGTTGAGAATCCCGTGGTCGGCGATCGGTATCGTCATCCCGCAGCGAAACGACCCGTAGTCGAAGCTGACCTCGCGTTGCAGGTCCTCGATTATGTGCGGCTCCGATCGGCGAAACGCGTCTCCCATCTTGGTGTCGTGTATCTCGACGCGTTCTCGCTCGCGGAACTGATCGCCGACAGCGTCGGAGGCGGCGGTCAAGACCAGCGCCTCCGTGTCCGGGTCGTAGAGCCGAACCGTGGCGAGGTCGAACCCGAGAACGCGCTCGGCTGCGTCGACGACGACGTTCCCGACCGCCTCGTGTGACTCACAGGAGAACAACGCCCGCGTCGTCTCGAGTAATTTCGTGACGACGTCCGCGCGACTGTTTCTGTCGGGTGCGTCCTCGAGTTTGCCGACCCGATCGTCCGAATTCGATCGTTCCTCCGGATCGGTTTCCGATTCGTCCGACGGTCGCGCCCCCGGATCGTCCCGCCGCTGACCGTCGGCGCGGAACGCGGGTCCGTCGGCCGAAACGGTCGCGACGCGGTCGGCGAGCGTTTCGTCCCTCGACCCCTCGAAGTAGTAGTCCGTCGCACCGGCACGCGTCGCCGCCGCAGCCACGGTCCCGTCGGGGTCTGCGGACGCGTAGATGATTGGTACCGCCGGGACCGCGTCGGAGACGGACGCGACCGTCTCGAGTCGTTCAGCCCCCGTTCCGTCGACGACGACGCAACCGACGTCGGTCGTTTCGACGCAGTCGAGCACCGCTGCTCGGTCTCGAAGTCGGACGACGTCGAACGCGACTTCGAGGCCCCACGATGGTGTTTGCTCGCCGCCGACGAGAACGACGGGCTGACCGGATCGGGTCACTGTCGGCCAAACGGAAGACGCAATCAGAGATTAATGTTATGGCTGTTTTCCCCGGAACGGGAGGTTACCGCGGGGCGTGCTCACCGAATCGGTTCTTCGAGACGTGCCCAGCCGATCGCGTCGAGTACCACGATTCGATCGTTGTACCTGACGTAGACCCCGTTGTAGGCGCCGCCGTCGTCCTCGTCCTGGTAGTAGGGCAGCGACTGCCTGATGCGGTCGACGACCGACCACGCCCCGTCCTGCTCGAGCGTGATGTGTTCCCACTCGTCGCGCGCGCCGTTGCGAACGGCCCGGTCGAGGGCTCGTCGTGCACCGGGAATCTCGCCGAGCCGTTCGGCGGTTGCGTCGACCACCGTCGCGTCGTCCGGAACGTCCTCCGGTCCGACCAGACGCGCCCCGAGGTCGGCCTTCGACCGCGAGGTTCGGGACCGTGAGCGCTCCGAACGGAGGACGTAGCCGGCCACGGCAGCCGTGCCGACCGCGAGGAGCGAGATGGCCATATCTTTCCCCCTGATCATTAGCCACTACCTTACAGCAACTGACTAAGTATCTTTCGCAAGAATGTTCATTTCTAATACGTTCACGGCCGAAAAACGTCGCCGGGCGGTCGCTCAGAGGAGTCGTCCGACGTTGGCCGACAGCAGGCCCGCGACGACCAGCAGCGCGATTGCCGCGAGCGCTGCCGCCCGGAAAACCGGCAGGGCCTCACGCGCCGGTTCGCGGATCTTCTTTCCGGTGAGTCCGGCCTCGAATCGCTTCGCGCCGATCTCGACGAGCGCGGTCAGCGCCAGCCAGAGCGCGACCATGAGCAGCACCAGGCGCCCGTTGAGCGACCCGAAGAGGCTCTTGGCCGTGTAGCCGGTGCCGGCCAGATGCCCCCCGGAGAGAAACAGGACGAGCGAACTCACCCGGGAAACCGTCGTGAGTTTGCTCGAGATGACCTCGAGCGGGCGGATCGTGTTGAACGCGCCGTCGCGGGCCAACGGCAGGACGACGGCGGCGACGAAACAGACGCTCCCTGCCCAGAGGGCAGCAAAGACCAGGTGTGTCGTTCTGGCGGCGAGAACGTCGACCATACTGCGATACTCGGAGACTGGCCGTATCAGCGTTCCGACTTCGGAGCCCGTGACAGTCACCCTCAGTGAGAAAAGCCCACGACTTCAGTCGTGGGAGTAGTCACTCGAGCCAGTCGGGCGTCCACGCCACGAGCCGTCGTCGGAGGAGCGCGTAGATCAGCGAGACGACGACGCCACCGACGACGACGGCGGTGAGCCAGCCGTCGAAGACAACGAATGCCGGAACCGCGAGCGCGACGGCGATCGCGGCATCCTCCGGCGCACCGTCGTACCGGATCCAGCGTCGCGGCCGAATCCATCGGCCGCGGACGTGATCGTACACGGCCCGATCGGTGCGGTCGTTCCACGGGTCCATCTCCGGGCCGCCGCCGATCGCGTCGCTCGCGGCGTGCAGCCAGGCGGCGACGGCGAACGCCGCCAGCGCGAGGGTCGGACCCGAGGGTGCGACGGCGGCGAGGACGGCGGCCGGCGCGGCGACCGCGAGTCCGGCGACCGGAAAGTGAAGCGTCCGTCGATGTGTGAGGACGAGATCGAAATCCGGAACGAGCCCGCCGACGATCGCGCCGACCGCGAGCACGAGCGCGAACTCCGGAACGACGTACGCGACCGGCGCGACGGCCGCGAGCCCGGTGAACACGTGGGTGGTCGCCATCATCTGTCTGTCACGTCCGCGTAGGAGTGGGGACGGCAAAACGGTATCCGAACCGGCGATCGAACGGCACGATCACTCGAGGTTTTCGCCCTGATAACTCCCGTCGTAGACGTCTTCGTGCTCGGCTTCGGCGAGGACGAGCTGTGCGATCCGGGCACCGCGCTCGAGTTCGATATCGTGGTGGACCTGCAACAGTCCCTCGCCGCGGCCCTCGTAGCCCGCGTCCCAGACCGCCGTGTTGAGCATACAGGAGTTTCGCATGAGCGACGAGCGCGGATACACGAAGCCGACGTGGCCCTCGGGGATCGCGAGACGCTCGCCGTACCGGACGATGTAGGCCCCCGCCGGCAGGTAGTAGGTATCGGGATCGGCCTCCTGCAGTTCTTCGAGCGGACGGGCGACTCGGTCGCCGATCTGTTTGCCATCTCGGCCGATGCGGCCCGGTTCCAGTTGCTCGAAGATCACGTCGGCGGTGAGGTCCACCCCGTTGGGCTGGATCTGTGCGTCGGTCGTCGGTGAGACGTGATCGGCCACGAAGGCACCGGAGCGGAACATGTGGTCCCAAGGCCGCGGCGACGAGAAAAGCGTATCCGTTCGCGATGGCTCGACGATTCGATAGCACCTGACACGACTCGGCCGCTCGCTCCCCGACCTCGAGGAACCGGCGTGAAGTCGTCGTCAGTCGGTCGGTCCCACGGCAACAGTTTCGAGAAACGATCCGTTTCGAACGCCGTTACGGCGGTCCGTACTCACAGAAACACGCTGGTTTTATCAGGGCGGACGGCCGACTTTCGAGTGCTATGGGACAGACTCTCACCGAGAAGATTCTCGACGATCACCTCGTGGAGGGCGACCTCGAGACCGGCGAGGAAATCGGGATCGAGATCGACCAGGTACTTACGCAGGATACGACCGGGACGATGGTCTGGCTCCAGTTCGAAGCGATGGGGCTGGACGAGGTCCAGACCGAAATCGCCGCACAGTACTGCGATCACCAGACATATCAATTCGACTTTAAGAACACCGACGACCACCGTTTCCTTCGCTCTGCGGCCGGTAAATACGGCGCTCACTTCTCTCGCCCCGGCAACGGCATCTGTCACAACGTACACCGCGAGAACTTCGCGGCTCCCGGCAAGACCCTGCTGGGATCGGACAGTCACACGCCCACGCCCGGCGGCCTCGGCGAACTCGCCATCGGCGCCGGCGGAATCGACGTCACCGTCGCCATGGGCGGGGCACCGTACTACATCGAGATGCCCGAAGTCGTCAACGTCCGCCTCGAGGGCGAACTCCCCGAGTGGGCCACCGCGAAAGACGTCATCCTCGAGATGCTCCGTCGCCTCACCGTCAAAGGCGGCGTCGGCAAGATCCTCGAGTACACCGGCCCCGGCGTCGAGACGCTGACCGCGCCCGAGCGGATGACGATCACCAACATGGGCACGGAACTCGGCGCGACGACGTCGATTTTCCCCACCGACGAACAGACCGAAGACTACCTCGAGCGCGTCGGTCGCGGCGACGAGTACGTCGAACTCCAGCCCGACGACGACGCCGAGTACGACGACGAAATCGTCGTCGACCTCTCCGATCTCGAGCCGCTGATCGCCCAGCCCTCGATGCCGGACAAGGTCGTCCCCGTCCGCGAAGTCGCCGGCCAGTCCGTCGAGCAGGTCATCGTCGGTTCCTGTACCAACGGCGGCTACGAGGACATCCTCCCCGTCGCCAAGATGCTCGAGGGTCGCGAGACCTCGATGGAGACCGATACGATCGTCGCACCCGGTTCCAAGCAGGCCTCCGAGATGCTCGCCCGCGAGGGCTGGGTCGCCGAGATGATGGCCGCCGGCGTCAACTTCTCCGAGGCGACCTGTGGCGCCTGTATCGGCATCGGCCACGTCCCGTCTTCCGACTCCGTCTCGCTGCGGACGTTCAACCGCAACTTCGAGGGCCGCTCGGGTATCGAAGACGACAACGTCTACCTCTGCTCGCCGGAGGTCGCGGCCGCCGCCGCGCTCGAGGGTGAGATCGTCGATCCGCGCGACCTCGCCGACGAACTCGGCGACCTCGAGGCACCCGGCATCGAACTCCCCGACGAGTACACCGGCTCCAAGACGGACCTCATCGGTCCCGACGAGGCCGTCGACGACGAACTCATCAAGGGCCCCAACATCGGCGACGTCCCGCTGAAAGACCAGCTCGACTCCGACATCGAGGGCGAAGCCCTGCTGAAGATGGAGGACAACATCACGACCGACCACATCATTCCGGCCACGCAGGACATCCTGATGTACCGGTCGAACGTCCCCAAACTCAGTGAGTTCACCCTCTCGCGCGTCGACGAGACCTTCGCCGAACGCGCGCTCGAGGCCGACGGCGGCTTCCTCGTCGCCGGCGAAAACTACGGGCAGGGCTCCTCGCGCGAACACGCTGCCCTCTGTCCGATGTATCTCGGTATCGAGGGCGTCCTCGCACAGAGCTTCGCACGAATCCACCGTGCGAACCTCTTCAACTTCGGGATCGTCCCGCTGACGATCGACGAAGACACCTACGAGAACATCGATCAGGGCGACGAGATCGAGATCGTCGACGACGTCTACGACGCCGTCACCAGCGGCCAGGAGGAGTTCACCGTCCGCGTCGGCGGCGACGAGTACACGGCCGTCCTCGACGCCTCCGAGCGCGAACGCGCAATCCTCGCGGCCGGCGGTAAACTCTCCTGGACGAAAGAACAGGCCGAAGGCGCCGGCGCCGCGCCCGCCGACGACTGATCGGCACCCGTTTCTCGTCCGCTATCCGGTTCTTTTTCGCTGTCTCGAGACGGAGCGGCCTCGCGCGACGCGCGACGAGGAGGAACAGGATCAAGCCGATGCGGTGAGAACGACCGGTACCGAGATGGATCGATCGGCCGCACGCGGACGCGAAGACGACGATCACGAAAATCGGGGGTATCAGCGACTGTTCGGGGACGACGGCCTCACGTTCGGCACCGGATTTCCGCTGACCGGCACCAATCGGGAGGCTCCGGCTATCGACGACGAACTTCGACTGGCGAAACATGCCGAGTCGATCGGCTTTCACGGCCTCTGGGCGCGGGACGTTCCGACGTACTGGCCGAAATTCCGTGACGCGGGTCAGACGTACGACACCTGGCCGTGGCTCTCGCACGTCGCCGCCCACACCGACGACATCGCGCTCGGAACCGCGAGCATCGTCCTCACGCTCCGTCATCCGCTGCACGTCGCAAAATCCGCCGCGACGGTCGACCGGCTCTCGGACGGCCGATTGGTTCTCGGAGTCGCCTCCGGCGACCGCGACCCCGAGTACGACGCCTTCGGCGTCGATCGAGACGAGCGCAGCGAACTGTTTCGGGAGCGCGTCGAAACCCTCCGGACCGTCTGGCGCGACGACTACCCCGACATCGAGGGGCGGTGGGGATCACTCGACGGCGAACTGGACGTGGTCCCGAAGCCGACCGCGGGGACCGTTCCCCTCCTGCCGACCGGCTACGCCCGTCAGTCCCGGGAGTGGATCGCCGAGCACGGTGACGGCTGGCTGTTCTATCACCTCCCCGAGCGCACGCTCGAGGACTACGTGAGCGACTGGCGGGACGCCGCGGGCGGGAAGCCCTTCGCGATGGCCGCTCAGTTCGAACTGGCGGACGATCCCGCGGCGGAACCGGAACCGATCCACCAGGGGTACCGCGCCGGCCTCGAGTGGGTCCGGGAGTACGTCGCCGACCTCGAGCGACTGGGCGTGGATCACCTGATCGTCGGGCTCCGAAACGACGACCGGGAAGCGGCGCTCTCGAGGTTCGCCGACGAAATCATTGCCGCGAGGTGAGACGGGCGTCGGTCGGGGATGCCGATGCGTACGAGCTGGACTCGTCGCCTCCGTTTCGTTTCCGAGCGGTGGTGCCGTCGCGTCACTCCTCGGCTCGAAACGTCAGCTGACAGCCGTATCCGGGGCTGACAGGCGCGATTCGGTCGCCGTCCGAGAGCCGAATCGACGTCGCCGGATCCGGGCGGGGCAACGGCGACCCCGCGTCGAGACGTCGCCTGCGGCCGTCTCGGGAGAGGATGTACGCCCAGTCGCCGTCGCCGCCGACGAAGGTCCCGTTGAGGCTGCGGTCTCGAAGGTGCCAGGCCACCCCGTCGTGCCCGAGCACCGCGTGTTCCGGACAGAGGAACCGCTCGTCGTCGGGGAGGACGACGGACGGAACGCGGTGCTCCGCCGCCCATCGACCGAGTGTGTCGTCGGGGCCTACGCGAACGGCCTGTCCCGACGATGCGCGAGTCAGCAGCGCCGACCGGGCCGGGGCGTCGATGATCGGGGCCAACGAGTCGTACAGATCACCCGCGTCGTCACACCGATCCCGTTGGCTCGGTGCGGTCGCCCGCCGTATCAGGGCCGCCAGAGCAGCGCGCGGTCAGTCACCGTTCCGAGAGCGTCGGTCGACGGGCCCGCGGGTCCCGACTGACGACGGATTCTCCCCGCGTGCCGTTCCCGTCAGCAGAAACGAAAGAAACGCGCCGAGCGCGTACACGTCCGATAGCGGGCCGATCTGCTCGTCGCGATCGTCCGGCCGTGTCAATTCGGGCGGCTTGAACGGGTCGAACTGGAAGCGGACGTCCGGGTCCGTTTCGGTCGACACTGCCGCGTTCAGGTCGATTACCGCGGGCCGGCCCGTCCGGCGAACCAACACGTTGCTCGGTTTCAGATCGAGGTGGGCGACGCCGTTCCGGTGGAGGAACGCGAGCGCTCTGCAGACGGGGCCGCCGACCTCGCGAACGGTCTCGAGGCAGGGTTCGCGGCCGCCGTCGCGCTCGAACTCCTCGCGGACCGATCCACCCCGAACCAGTTCCGTGGCCACGTACCCCAGGTCGCCCCCGACCGACCCGTCGACGAAGTGAACGAGCGATCCGGGCGTCGGCCCGTCCTCGAAGTGACGGAACCACCGCAATTCCCCCCGAAAGTGAGCGCGAACCTGCGTTCGGCCGTGCGAGCCGTCGCTCACCAGTTTGCGTGCGACCGGCGTTTCTCGCAGGGTGTCGTCCCATCCAGTCCGGGACCGACGGCCGCCCACGGCGCCCAGTCGAAATCGAACGACGGGGACGACACGACAGAGTCTCGATCCGCAGACGCCTCCGCGGACGACCGCGCGGAGGCGACCGGGGGCGACGAACCGTCGGTGAGCGACCGCGACGACGGTGCGGGTTCAGACGACGCTTCACTCGACGGGAACGCCGGCGACGCAGGTGCATCGACCGACGGAGAACTCTCCACGTCCTCGTCCACATCCACATCGTCTTCGTCTTCCGACACTCAAATCTTCGTCGACGACTTCGATCGATACGGTTCCGAAGAAACGCCCGTCGAGACCTGTCCGCGCTGCGAGCGAGACCTCCCCTCGGACGGCGTCTACAACTTCTGTCCGTTCTGCGGGGGCGAACTCTGAGAGACGACGGCCCAATCGAGACCCGGAGCGCGGCTCAGCGCGCCGCGAAGGGAGAGAACGCCTCACTACGATTCGCGCTCCGTTTCACTCCTCTCACTCGTCGCGCTTCGCGCGCTCGCGCAGGTGTCGCTTCTGCCGGCGTTCAGTCACGTGATCGAGCCCGTCGGCCAGTTCCTCCCTGACGCTCTCCTCGAACGCATCGACTTCGTCGAGGAATTCTGCCGAGAACTCCTCGACGAGTTCGAACGTCCACTGATCGCTGATCGCACCCGCGGGAAGGTGATCGTCTCGGAGTTCGTTCGCCCACTCCTCGTGGTCGGCCGTTCGGAGGTGGTCTTCGGCGTCGCTCATGTGGTCCATCGCGTGACCGAGCTCGTGGTGAAACTCGAGCAGGGTGCCGTACGCCCGATGAACGTGTTCGATACTCAACTGGAGATCGTGAAGGGCCGCACGTTCGGCATCGCTCAGATCGAGCCCGTCCCGCTCCGCGTCCGTGTCGGGGCCGACGTTCGAATCGATGTTCGCCATGGCTGTATTATCCACGGCCCGCGGCAAAACCGTACGCGTTGACACTGCCTGAATCGGCGATATCCCCGCGGAATTCCCGCCGACCGTCGCGTCGACGCTCCGACGCGTACGGCCGAACTCGTCGACGCGCTAGCGGGGCCGGGACGCGCGCGGACGGGACCGGCGGAGTTCCGATGGCCGCCAGGGTGTTCACATCACGATCCGCTCGCCCAGTTCGGGCGCAGTCGCATCGTAGCCGTCCTCGCGCAGTTCGGCCGCGAACCCCTCACAGCGGTCACCGTGATTGACGAGTACTTTCTCGTCCGCGTAGGACTCGAGAAACGACCGAAGCCCGTTCCGGTCCGCGTGCGCGGAGAAATCGTACTGCTCGACCCGGGCGCTGACCGGCATCATCCGGCCGTCGATTTCGGCGCTGCCGGTCTCGAGCAGGTCGCGGCCGGGCGTCCCCTCGACCTGATAGCCGGTCAGCGCGATCTTGTTCGTCGGGTGAGACCGGACCGCGGGAACGTAGGTCATCGCGGGGCCGCCGTGGAGCATCCCGCTTGTCGTTATGACCGCCGTGTTCTGCTCGGCGATGCGTTTGCGCTGGCCGTCGCGGCCGGTGACGAACCGCGCGTGGGATTTCGCCCGCCGAAGTGCGTCCGCGTCGCGGACGAACTCGAGATGATGCATCAGCATCTCCGTGATTTGTTTCCCCATTCCATCCACGTAGCAGGGAATGTCGTATCGCTCGCAGATCAGCAGCATCTCCTGTGTGCGTCCGATGGCGAACGCGGGGATCACGACGGTGCCGCCCTCCCATAGCGTCTGCTCGACACTTTCGACGAACTGATCCTCTACCGCGGAACGGTCGTCGTGCTCGAGGTCCGAGTACGTACTCTCGCAGATCACTGCGTCCGCGTCGGGGCGAGCGGTAGTCTTGGACACCAGTTGTTGGGCTGCTGTCTGGAAGTCCCCGGTGTAGAATAGTCGCGTTTCACCGTCGTCGACGAGTACGTGCGCCGAGCCGGGGATGTGGCCGGCGTCAAAAAAGGACACCTCGTGGCCGGCTACCTCGAACGTCTCGCGATAACCGTGTGTCTTCGAGACCTGCGTGATTCGCTGAACGTCCGTTTCGGTGAACGGACACTGCATGGTCCCGCCGTGCAGTTTCAAGGTGTCCCGGGCGAGCGTCAGTGCGAACTCGCGCGTCGGCGGCGTCCAGTGGATCGACGGCCGGGCGTCGCCGCTGAGCAGCGAGGAGATCGCCCCGACGTGGTCTAGGTGGCCGTGACTCACCACGACCGCGTCGGGATCTACGTCGCCCGGGAACTGCGGCGGGTTTCCCGATTTCATCCCGTAGTCGAGCAGGAGGCGATCGTTTACCAGGATCGCGCTCCTGCCGACTTCTCCCGCACCACCCAGAAATCGAATATCCATTACCGGCTGATAGTCGCTCGTGCCGTTTGACAACGTCGAATCATTCCGTTTTGGTCGGGAGCCGAGCCCTCACTATCGTCGGTGGAGAAGGAACGAAACGGCGATGACATCCTACCGCTTCCGCGTCAAGATCGATTCGGACCCGACGTCGCTGTGGCGAGACGCGAGGTGATGGTATCGAGCAGTACGGCTCCGATCGGTGACGGGGCTGCCCTGCTCGCCGAGCGTCGGTCCCTCGCAGAACCAGCGTTCGGTGGCTCCCACGAGAACCAAATCCAGAACAAGCTAACTCGTGAGTAGTTATTCTGATCGTTCCAATTTCCCTGATCAGCCAGAAATAGCTGTCACACGTCGTGAGGAGGCCACCGAGAGAGCCCCGGTCGGTCGTTCTCCCACGCCACCAACTCGAGAACCGACGGTACGAGCGAGAGCCGCTGCTCGAGGACGTTCACCGGATGACTGTCGTGGAACACGGCTGGTTTCCGAGCGACCGTCTCGTCTCGATAATCGAGTTGGAAGTGACACTTCCCGAGGTCGGGATGCGTTTCGTCCTGGTGCCACCCGAACGAGTAGTTCCGTTCCTCATCGATCCACTGAATCTCGTAGTAATCGTGCTCGGCGTCGTCCGGGAAGTCGAACTCGACGCGAAGCTCGGCCGTCTCCGGGGGATACGGATCTCCCAGCAGTACGTCGGGATCAATCATCGCACAGACCTCGTGTCGCCGGATGGAACTCGGGGCGTACCGGACATCGCGGCACCCTCCTTGATTGCTCAGCCACGTTTGAATCTCACCGTGAGCGGTGTGCTGGTCGAGTAAACTCCGGTGGGCGAGAAAGATGAACAGCGACGCCATCGATTACTGTGCCGCCTCGCTCGTCCGCGGGCCGGATTCGGGATCTGTGACGCTCTCGAGATCGTCGTACAGTGAGAGCGCGTGGTCGACGAGACGTTTCATCTCCCGGGAACGCTCCCACCGGCGGATGACCGTGTTACGCTCGCGAATCTCGTCACTCGACAGGTCTGCGTCCGTCACCGAGTCCTCCAGTTCGCTCAGGGAATCCACGTCGTAACTGTCCTGCCACACTTCGATCTGCTCCTGGATCTCCGCGACCTCGTTCCGCAGTTCGTCCTTGGTGTGCCCGGCTGCGAGTTCTTCCACACGGTCGAGATAGCGCCGCCGATAGTTGGGACCGTACCGGTACTGCGTCTCGTTCCCGCTGTCGTCTTCGACGCGTTTGATCTGCCCGTACTCGACGAGTCGCTCGAGTTCGTCTTTCGTTGTGTCCCACGACGCGACGTCGGCTTCGTTCTTGATCCAGTTGACTGACCGGGGTCGCGTGAGCGAGAGTGCAATCTTTCGCACGCGCTCCCTGGTACTGAGTCCTTCAGTCCACGAGTCCATGCTATGCCTCCTGTGCTGGGGTACGGGATGGGATCTATTATAATTTGACCTCACTCAGAATATAGTGGTGCGTTTATTACAGACGTCCTTCGTCAACTGGCGACCGCTAGCGGATCTTCGTTTCCGAGCATCCCGCTCGTCGTGACGATGACCGTATTCTGCGCCGCGATCCGCTCGCGCTGGCCGTCGCGTCCGTCGACGAAGCGGGCGTTCCCCCTTCGCTCGGCGCAACAGGTCCGGATCGCGCAGGAACTCCCGATTCCCCCTCGCGCAAGAAGAGTTCCGTGACGTGTTTGCCCATTCCGTCGACGTAGCACTCGAGGTCGTAGTGCTTACAGATGCACAGCACCTCCTGTGTGTGGCCGATTCCGAACGCCGGAACGACGACGGTTCCGCCCTCCCAGATCGCCGTTCGAAGGTTCTCGGCGAATTCGCGTTCGATGTCCGGACGCGGCGGAGGCGGAGAATCAGGAACTGTTCGATCGGGGGTCGTTCGCACCCGGTGTTCCGGCGGCCGTCCGCTCGGTGAGCCCGATGAGGTAGACGTCGAGCAGGCAGATCGACAGGATCGCGAGCGGCACCCCCACGTCGGTGAAGCTCACTGCCTCGACCTGCAGGGCCGTCACGACGAACGGTTCGTCGAGAGCGAGCGCGCCTTCGATCGACCGCGCGCTCAGGAACGCGACGGCGAGGCTGTAGCAACCGAACCAGATCCCGCCGCGCTTCCATCGACCGATGTAAACGTGGCCGAGTCCGGCGACGAGCGCTGACAGCAGATACGCCGGCCAGACCGGACGTGACAGTTCAGTCATTGGTCGACTCCGTCTCGTGGTAACTCGTCGGCGATTTCATATGTATCTATCGGTCATTTCCGGTACTGCCGAATCCCGAACCGGCCGTAGCCGCCGTACGCGACCTCGAGCGACCCGATCCACCAGTTCCACCGCTCCGGCGGGGGTCCGTCCGGGGCGTCGGACAGTTCGTCGACGACGAGGTCGTTCGTCAGCGTCGCGCCCACGTCGGCCTCGTACTGCCCGGAATCCGCCAGGTCGACGGCTTGCCGAACGACGACGCGAGACTGGCCCGTCGTCCCCCCGAATTCGTCGCGCAGGCGTATCTCGAGTCGCCCGGGATCGATGAACACGGATGGTCGTAGGGGTTCGATGTACTTGACTGTTCGAGCGAACGGAACTCGGGCGGGCGCTGGCGCCGTCGGCCGGGCGAACGGCTCTCGCGGAGCTCGAGCCGTCCAGCTCTCCGGAAGCGTTCGCTCTTCCGACCGGCGAGAGACCGCTGGTCCCTCAAGCAGTCGGCGCTCCGCGCCGACGACCGACCCGACGTGAGTGAGAGTTCGATCGACCGTGCCGAGCGACGAGCGGCCGGACGCTGACGGGGTCTCCGTCGGCTCAGAACGCAGCGCAAACGGTCGGGATCGATGTTCTTTTGAGCGACGGCCGTCTTCCGTCCGACATGGCAAGTTTCACTGTCGTTGTCGGCGACCCCGAGTCCGGGTCGTCCTACCAGCTCGAGGCGGAAGACCAGGACGCAAACCGGTTCATCGGCAAGTCGATCGGCGAGGAAGTCGACGGCGGATCGGTCGGGCTCGACGGCTACACGCTCGAGATCACGGGCGGTTCCGACGACGCCGGGCGTCCGCTGAACGGCGAAGTCGCCGGCTCGAACCTGAAAGAGGTGCTGATGAACGAGCGCCAGACCGGTTACAAACCCGGCCGCGACGGCGAGCGCCGCCGGATCACGGTCCGCGGCCGCGAGGTCTCCGATGCGGTCGCCCAGATCAACGCCTCGATCACCGACCGCGGCAGCGCCGACGTCGACGAACTGCTCGGCGACGGCGACGAGTAACTCGCAGTACTGAGTTTCCATTCGTTCTCCCATGGCTGACAGAATTGCGAGCGACCATCCGTCGGTTCAAACGGTCCGTTCGACGTGTACGGAAACGGCGACCGGCGTCAAACTCGAGGTACCGGCCGACGACCGCGATGCGTTCCCGACGGACGAAGTCGTTCGCGTCGTCCTCGACGGCGTGGAACTGTTCGCGCGCGTCGAGCGGGCGTTGACGGGCGACGAGCTTTCGGTGCCGGGGGTCTACGAGACGCCCGATCTGGCTCGGGATCCCGGCGGTGCGAGCGATCGATTGACCGAGTGGATCGACGATCACGGCGTCTCAACCGGTGGGTCGGTTCTGATCGACGTCGTCGAACCCGAGTTCCTCTACGGCCTCCGGTCCCCCGGCGAGACGGCCTATTACGACGCCCGGGAGCCGCCGACTGACAGTTTGAGCGAGATCGCCAGGGATCTCGAGGACTGAGCCGGACGCGACGTCCGCGAAGTGTTCGTCGACCTCTTGACCTGGTACGCCGGCCAGTTAGACGACGACCTGTCGCCGAGCGAGGCGCTGCGGGTGATGCTGGTCACGTCCGATCTCGAGGTCTGACCCGACCGCCGCACGAACGACAGGGAAGACGGCGATTCGCATTTTTGCGGGAGGCGACCGACACGGAGAGCGAGCGACAGCGATACCGAACCGGACTCGGTGACCGTGGATCACAGCCGGTCACGAAGAACGGCCTCGTGAACGCCTGACCGAACGCGAATACCGCCCTTTTTCCACCTCGAGCGCGAATCCCGCGCCATGAGTGACCCACGCGAGGAGTTTCTGGCGGGCGAGCGGCCCGACGACGTCGCGCTGTATTTCGCTGATTCGTACGTTTCCGACGACCGACTCGAGCAGTTCGGCGACCGCGTGGACGACGGCGTTCTGATCGTCGTCGACGGCGAGCGCGGGCGCAACGCCTTCCGGGCGGCGACCGGCACCGGGGCGATGGAGTTCGCAAAGTCTGCGATGAACCTCGAGGGGGACGTCGACGACGACCTCGCGGGCGGGCAGTGTCCGGAGGCGTCCGATACGGAGGCGTCCGACGACGACGGACACGCGGTCCAGTTCGTCTTCGCGTTCGCCGAGGAACGGAACGAGGACGTCGGCGGCATCTACGCCGAGGGTGACGTCATTCACGCCTATGCCCAGTGTACGTGTGGGACGGCGTATTCGGATCGGTGGAACGCGACCGACGAAACCGACGAAACCGACGCGATCGACCGGTGAGGCGTCGGGGAACCAACTGAAGAACTGTCCACACCGACAGTAACCGGTCGATCGCTGTTCCTTTTCGAACGCTCGCCGGCAGTTGCCGTCCGTCTGCTTTTATCGAGCGGTGGCGAAAGAAAACAAAGATGAGTTCGACCGAGGCCCCCTACGAGACCGGCGGCGGGTTCGGTCTCTCGAGTCGCGAAGCGCGGGTTATCGGCGGCGCGAGCGTTCTGATGGCCATCAACGTCCTGTTGATGTACGCCCTCGTCGTAACGCCGCTCGCCGCGGTCAACGACTACCTGTTTACGGTGCCCATCGTCGGCGCCCTCGTCTACGGGGCGGCCATCGTCGGCGGCCAATGGGTCGCCGAACGGGGCGTCGACGGCGGCGATACCGGCGTCGCGTTCGTCGGGATGGTGATTTTGCAACTGGCGTTCGGCATTTTCGGTGCTGGCGTTCTCCGCTTCGTGCCTCGAGACGCGCAACTGACCATCCTCGTCGTGACTGCGGTCGTCGTCGCCGTGATCACGGCCGTCATCGGGGCCTACGTCTACGCGCGGTCGAAGACGTTCGAGCACTGGGGATCCTACGCCAACTACGCGTTCATCGGCGGCCTCGTCGCGATTCTGATCGGGACGTTCGTTCCGGTCGTGTTGCTCCTCGGGTTCGGCCTCATCTTTCTCGGCTTCCTGCTCCGATTAGGCTGGGAAATCTGGAAGGTTCGAGACCGACGGGAGGCGTCGGTGACGCTGCAGACGATCGGGGTCTACATCGCCGTCGCCGGTGTTTTCGTCCACGTTCTGCAACTCGTGGTGCGATATTTTGCGTCGCGTCAGTAAGTTTCGACCTCGACTCCCTCGAGGCGATCGAAATCGTCCACGTTCCGCGTCAGTACGGGTTCGTCGACGACCGTCGCAGTCGCACCGATAATGACGTCTCCGTCCCCGACTCGATTACCATCGTTTGCGAGGGCTCCCGCAATTCGCCCTGCTTTTCGCATGACGGCGGTGTCGGCGGGATGAACTGGTTTCGAAGCGAGGATGTCCTCGATCGATTTCCGTTTCGCTTCCGGTTGATTCGACCGCGAGGCGCCGTAGTACAGTTCGAACAACGTCATCGAGGAGAGTCGTTGCTGACGGAGGTCGGACTCGATCTCGGCGGCTTTTTCGACAGCGTCGCGGTCGCCGCGCATCAGGTCGATCAGAAAGGTCGTGTCGAGTAACACGTTACGGCTCCGTCCAGTTCGCTCTCGAGTCGAGTTCTTCGGCGCGGCGCTCTCGACGGTCCTCGATGGCCGCCTCGAGTTCGTCCGCCTGCTCGTCAGTGAGAATGCCCGCTAACTCGAGTAACGACCGTTCCCCGGCGAGACGGAGGACGGTCTCGGAAAACGTTTCGTCGCTGCGCTTGTGTGCGGCGAGGCGATCGTATGCCTCGTCGCTGAGTCGAATACTTTTGGACATGTGCATACAGTTGTATGCAGTCTGGATTAACGTTACGCCGCTATCGCCGCTATCGGTCGTCCGTCGATTCGTCTCCGCGATCCCCGTCCGACGAGGCATCTTCGACGACCGCTCGGAACGCATCGAGAATGACCTGTTTCGTCACGGCACCCCTGGTGGTCCAGTGAGTCGCGTAGTCGAGCATGTCGTCGTAGATGTCGGGTTTACAGCCCGCCGCCTTCGGGTGGCCGCCCCCGTTTACCTTCCCCGCGACCTCGTGGCAGCGATCGAAGGCGTCCGTCCCCCGAATCGAGGCCGAGCCGGCGGGTTTGACGATCACGGAGGCGTCGGCGCCCTGCTCGCGCATGGCCTCGGCGACTTCGTTTTGCGAACAGCGGCCGTACGTAATCCCGACGGTGTAGCCGCCTATTTCGCGTAGTTCCGCCCGTCCGACGGCCTGGTCGATCAGCGCCTCCTTCTCGATGCGTCGCTCGGCGATGTACTCTTCGACCCACGCCGGCAGGTCGACGCCGTACTCGCGAACGATCTCGACGTACTCCGCGGGATCGGTCCAGTACGCGTAGTCCGCGAGATCGTCACTCCGTGGGTCGTCTCGCAGCCAGAGGTCGTGATCCCGCGTGACCGCCGCCAGTTCCTCGTACATCGGGCCGAACTCGTACCCGAGCGAGCGGTAGACGACGTCGGCGCTACACTCTTCGTCCGAATCGCCGACGACGAGGTCGACGCCGGCCTCGCGAACCGCCTGCGCGACATCGTCGCCCCACTGGTGATGATCGTACCAGGCGATGCGGTCGGCGGTTTCGAGCGCGGCGGCGAGTTCCTCCTCGACGTACTCGTACCTATCCGGCGCGAGATCGCAGACGAAGACGTCGATTCCCTCGTCTCCGTACTCGGCGACGCGGGCCAGCGCGTCCTCGACGTCGTGGGGACTCGCCGGGACGAGCGCGACGGAGTGCGGCGTGGGTTCGGGCTCCTCGAGCGCTTGCTCGGTATCGCCCGCGCCGCCGACGACGCTCTCCTCGTCGGCGTCGTCCGTCCGGTCAGCACGCTCTGACGGCTGGTCGTCGGCTGCGTCGGCGTCCGCAACCTGCTGGCCGTCATCGCCATCGGTCTCGTCGGGCTCCGGAACGGTCTGGACGTCGCCGTAGGCTTCCCGAACGAGCGCGACGCAGGCCAGCCCGTCGGCATCGGGGTCTGCGATGACGGCGACTTCGGCACCCTCGAGTGCGGCCGCCGTCTGCTGGTCCTCTATGTCCTCTTCGAGCGTATCGGGTAGGAAGAAGCCGGTCCCCGGCAGTACGGATTTTCGGGCGAGCGGCAGGTCGCCGCTGTCGATGAGTTCGTCGTACATGTCTCCTGGTGCGTGAGCGGCGGGGAAGTAACCGCCGGTCTTCAGAGAGACAACCCTCCGTTCGCGTCGAGTCGGCCCCGGTCTCGCACGGTCCGACGGTCGGGAGGCGAGTCGACCACGAAGGAACGAGCCGGGCGACCCGGGTGGCGTCGCGGGAGAGACGCCCCGCCGGAGTTCGCCGTGTCGAGACGCTCGAGGTGATCGAGGCGATCGTGGTGAGTCCCTCGACGACGGACGGGATCAGACGTCGGCGACGGGTTCGTCGCCTTCGTCGGCTGTCGGATCGAGTTGGCGCACCGTCAGGACGGGGACCGGTGAGGTACGAACGATCCGTTCGGCGACGCTCCCGAGCAGAAGGCGGTTCTCACCGTGGCGGCCGCGTGTCCCGGTCGCGATCACGTCGGCGTCGACTTTGCGGGCATACTCACAGATTTCGACTGCGGGGTGTCCCTCGCGGATCGCCGTCGTCACGTCTCGATCCGCGCGGTTCTCGACGGTAGCGAGTGCGGCGTCCGCGGTCGTTTCGAGCGCGGTCTCGAGTTCGTCCCGGAGTTGCTGGGGGGAGGCGTCGACCTCTCCCGCGTCGATCACCGACAGCGCGTGGACGTCGGCGTCGAAGCGGTCCGCGAGATCGATTGCGACGTCGACGGCCCGTTTCACGCTTTCGGAGCCGTCGGTGGCGACCACGACCGTATCGAACATGATCTGGAATTGCGCCCGTCATTGCTTAAGTATCCCCGTTCGACTGCGACAGAAACTCGACGCGTGGGGCCAATGCGGAAAGCCCGGTGTGACCGGAGATACCAGTGCGGGTTGCCCGGCGTGGCCGCCCGATCGGAAGGTGGCTTTTTTGTGACGGGCCACCCACTGCCGCGTATGGACGTCAGCGAGCCGCTATCCGTCGACACCGTTCTCGCGCCGGTCGACGGCAGCGACGAGTCAGCAACCGCGGTCGAGTACGCCGTCGCCGTCGCCAAACGCTACGACGCGACCGTTCACGCGCTGTTCATCCTCGGACGCGGCGTCGTGTACGGACTGGACGCCGGCACGGTCGACGAAGCCGACGTCGCCGAGAACACACAGGGTTTTTTCGACGACGTGAGCACCATCGCCACCGACGCCGATGTCCCCCTCGTCACCTCGGTCGACGACGGCTTCTCGCGGACGCGGAAAACTCGCCACCCCGGGAACGTCGTCCTCGACACCGCCGACGCCATCGACGCCGACTTCATCGTCCTCCCTCGAGAACCCGTCACAGGGACCGAAGCCGAGGTCCTCGAGCAGGCGGCCGAGTACGTTCTGTCGTACGCGAGCCAGCCGGTCCTGTCGGTGTGAACCGCCCCGGGGTCGAGCCCCGAGGCACTCGCCCTGTACTACCTGTCGATCCCCTCACGACTCGGTTCGAGACGGGTGCCCGCCGTGTTTCGCGGGGGACCGTCACGCCGTTTCGGCGTCCGAATCGAGCACGATCGCCATCTCCTGCTCGAAGCTCTCGGTCCCCGTCGACTCGAAGCCGACCCGCTTGTAGAGGGCGATCGCCGGGTTGTTCCATCGCTCGACGGTCAACCAGACGTGAGTGATACCGACGTCGCTCGCGTGGCCCAGGAGGTTCTCGAGCAGGGCCGTCCCGATGCCGGCACGCTGGTAGGCCTGCAGGACGAAGATGGCGAGTTCCCACTCGACGTCTCCGCGGCGTTCGATCGCCGCCGGATCGTCGGTGTCGGGGACGAGCATCGCGTGTGCGATCACGTCGCCGTCGTGGCGGGCGACGACGTTGATGCTGTACTCGCCGATGGTCTCGAGCCAGTTGCGGATGCGCGCTTCGCCGGTCGGCGGAATCCCCTGTGCCCGGTCGGTCGGATCGAACGCCGCGTACATGTCGATAACGTCGTCGAGCACCCCGTCGGCGAACTCCGTCGGCGACTGGATCTCGATCGAGCGGTCGTTTCGGTCCTCGATCGTCGTCGGTGGCGAGGTGAAGGGGCCGGACGGACTGTCGGGATACGTTCGCGAGCCAGACATCGTTATCGCACCAGTTTGACCGTCGTCGGGGCATTCAGCAGGACGAACTCGGTTATCGGCCCGAGTTGGATCTTCCCCATCGGGCTCAGCGTCCCGCCGCCGATGACCAGCTGATCGTATTCGCCCTGTTCGGCGTAGTTGACGAGTGCGCTCCCGGGATCCCCCTCGAGCGTTTCGACCGTGACGTCGTCCAGGCCGACCGTCTCGAGCTGATCGACCGCCTGGCGATACATTTCGTCCTGCGAGCGTTTCGCCTCGGGCTTGTCGACGACGACGACGGTGAGGTCGTCACCGACCTCGCGGGTGCGCTCGATTGTCTGCCGGAGTGTCTTCACCGACTCGTCGCTGCCGCCGAGACCCAGCAACACGTTCATACCCCAGATTGTGAGCCGATGGACGAAAACGGTTGTGCCGATTCGGTGTCACGAGGTATCGCGGACCGCGCCAGTCGCTCTACTGGGGAGCGGTCACAGACGTTGCGCAGGACGACGCTGTTAAGAGCGTGTAGTGAGTACGTTGACCGAATGAGTGATGCGGCGCTCGATGTCGTGGAGTTTCTGCTCACGACGAGCGTGTATTCAGACGACAGGACGCTTGACGAAAACGATCTTCCGCCGTCGTACCGCCGGGTCTACTGGACGGGCGGCGTCGACGACGAGGGCGACGGCGGGAGCGAGGGAAGCGACAGGTCCGGCCGGAGACCCGCCGGTATCAGTCGCCCGCTGTCGGTCACGACCAGTACCGCACGCGAAGCGACCGGCGTCGACCGCCCGTGGGAGGCCGTCTCCGATCTGATGTTCACCGAACGCGACGAGTTCTCCGGCACGATCACGCTCGCCCAACAGGAGATGGCCGAGGAGTGGTTCGCCGAACGCGCCGACGACGACCGATTGCTCGAGAATCCGACGCTGGCGAAACACTTCGAGCGCCACGACGAGTACGACGTCGACGTCACCCACGAGACGGCCCGCGAGCGAAATCGCCCGATCCAGGCCGACCGCGTCTGGATCGACAGCCTCCTCGACGAGTACTTCGACGACGAAGACGACGAGGAAATGCTCGACCTCGTCGAAGTGCGCGCGCCCGAGGAAGTCGAGATCACGCTCGAGGACCTCGTCCTCACCCCCGATCAGGAGAACGAACTGGACAAGATTTCGAAGGCGATCGAACACCGCGAGTACCTCTCGGACATCGGCCTGCGCGAGATCGGGAAGCTGCTGTTCGTCGGGCCGCCGGGGACGGGCAAGACCTCGACCGCGCAGGCGCTGGCCCAGGACATGGACCTCCCGTTCGTCGAAGTCAAACTCTCGATGATCACCTCCCAGTACCTGGGCGAGACGGCGAAGAACGTCGACAAGACGTTCGAAGTCGCGAAACGGCTCTCGCCGTGTATCCTCTTTATCGACGAGTTCGACTTCGTCGCCAAGACTCGCCGCAGCGACGAGCACGCCGCACTCAAGCGCGCGGTCAACACCCTGCTCAAGAGCATCGACAACGTCTCGCTCATCGAGGACGACGTGTTGCTCATCGGCGCGACCAACCACCCCGATCAACTCGACGATGCAGCCTGGCGGCGGTTCGACGAGATCATCAACTTCCCCAAGCCCGACTACGACATGCGGGCGGACATCCTCACGGTCATCACCCAGCAGATGGACATCGACGAGTTCGACCCCCACCTCATCGCCGAAGTCACCGAGGGGTTGACCGGCAGCGACCTCCGGATGGTCCTGCGCGAGGCCGTCCTCGAGGCCCTGACCGAAGACCGGACGGAACTGACCCAGGACGACCTGCTCAATGCGGTCGAGGAATTCGAAGAGCGCGACACCCTGAAGAACATGGACATGATGGGCGGCAATCACGACGCGCTCGTCGCCGGCGGGGACATCGGCGACGCCGCGAGCGACGGCGGTGAGCCGAGTGGGCACTCGCACGACCACGACCACGACCACGATCACTGACGATCGACCGACTCCGCGTTCGGACGGGAATACTCCCGCATTCTGGCGATAGATCCACCGCTCGACCGGCCGGACGCGAACGTGAGTTCGTATCCGAACAGGCGATCCGCGCCGATATGGCCGGTCCAGACGAGGGCGACGAGGAGGGCCAGGCGGATGTCGGCCCAGAACCCGACCGCGCCCAGGGCGAGCGAAAGCGTGTAGGTGTGAACCACGTTGTAACTCAGGCTCCCGACGCGAGGGCCGCCGAGATATCCGACCGTGGACAGATCCGGCGCGAGCGCGAGGAGCAGCTACGGCGGGCCCTCGAGTGCGAAATAGCCGCCAATCGAGAGTCCGAGAACCGCCAGTCCTTCGATTCGGAGGGCCTGACGAGAGTCCATGTACCGGTCTCTCGTTCCGGGGAGCGGTAAACTCTCCTCTCGGTATCGCGGTCGAACGCCGAGGGCATCGCGTCGTCGGGCGGGAGCGGACTCCGGGGGAACACCCTTTATGCGATGCCTTCTAATCACACGCCTATGAGCGATGACGCGAGACAGGGCGACGCCGCCGACGCGTTCGCCACCCGGGCACGGGAAACCCACGGCGAGTCGATCCGTCATCTCGTCGTCTTCGGCGACGCCGTCCGGGGCGGTGACCGCGGCGTCCACACCGACGTCGAAGTACTACTGGTCTTAGAGGACGACGACGCGGTAGCCGAATCCGAACTCGAGCGACTCGCCGAAACCGTCGGGCTCGAACACGGCGTCGTCTTCTCGGTCCACGTGTTGCCGGCCGGTCGTTTCGAAGCGAGCGAGGAGCATCCGTTCATCCGAACGGCGTTCGAAGAAGGACGAGCGTATGTGTAACGACCGCGGCCTCGAACTGGCGGTTCTTCGATCCGTCGCGAAAGCGAGAGGGGCGACGTGACGATGCGCGTCACCCTGCTGGGAACCGGCGACACGACCGGAACGCCGACAGTCGGCTGCGACTGCGATACCTGTACCGCCGCACGAGAGCGCGACGTAGAGCGCACCCGGTTTTCGGTTCACATCGAGAACGAACGCACCGACGAATCGCTCCTGGTCGACTTCAGCCCCGACTTTCGGTATCAGTTCCTCCGCGACGACGTGTCGCTGCCCGATGCCGCCGTCGTCACGCACATTCACTTCGACCACCTCGACGGCCTCGGGAACGTCTTTCGCGTCTTCGACGACCTCGAGGTGTACGCCGCCGACGAGACCGACCCCGAAACCGGAAAGAGCGTGGCCGAGACGGTCCGTGACGACTACCACTACCTCGATCCCGTCACCGTCAGGCCGACGCCGCCGCTCGAACCGGTCCGAATCTGCGGGTTCGACGTGACGCTGGTTCCGGTCGATCACCCGCCGCTGGTCTGTTACGGCCTCGCGATCGAGGATCCCGAGACGGGTGCGAGGCTCTCGTTGACGGGCGATACGAGCTACGACGTGCCCGACGCCTCGCGGAGCGCCCTCGCCGATGCCGACCTGTTGCTGGCCGACGGAATCGTCCCCGCGAACCTCTGTCAGTACCACCCGCTCGGCGGCCGCCACGAGGACGCCGAAGGTGTCCCCCGGACGTTCGGGACCAAACACATGACTCGAGAGGGTGCACTCGCGCTGGCCGACGAACTGAACGCCGCCCGGACGCGCCTCGTCCACGTCGCTCACTACTACCCGGCGGACGAGGCGTTCGTGGAGCCGTTGGCCGTCGATGGAGAGGAGTACGTCCTCTAGGTGACAGATTGCCCGTGTTTCCGCCCGAACTCGGTCGTCGAACGCAGTATCCGCCGCCCGTCACGTTTGCAAGCGAGCCATTAAACACGACGAGATCCGTTCTGATTGGGTATGCAAGGCAGCGTCGCCCCGATCAGCAGCGGGGTAGCCGGGCTGGACGAAATCCTGAACGGTGGACTCGTCTCCGGACGGATGTATCTCGTTCACGGCCGGCCAGGAACCGGGAAAACGCTCCTCGGGATGCACTTTCTCGAGAACGGACTCGAACAGGACGAGACGGTCCTGTTCGTCCACGGCGAGGAATCGCGGGCGGAAATTCTCGCGAACGGGGCGGCGGTCTCCGTCGACATAACGGACGCGCACTTCCTCGACCTGGGTCCGGATTCGGACTTCTTCACCGAGGACTATTCGTACGATCTGGTGGAGCCGAGCGAGATCGAGCAGGACCGATACACACAGGACATCCACGAAGCCATTCGCGAGATCGATCCGGATCGCATCGTCGTCGATCCGATCACGCAGCTTCGGTACGTCGAGGCCAACGAGTACCAGTTCCGAAAGCGTATTCTCTCGTTCATGCGCTTTCTGAAGGAGCGGGAGGTAACCGTTCTCACGACCGCGACGCCGTCGGCCGACCGCGTGTACAACACTGAGATACGGTCGCTGAGCGACGGGATCGTCGAACTCGAGCGCGGCGAGGATGGCCGCCGCATCGAAGTAGCGAAACACCGCGCGCTCGGCCAGCAGGAAGGGAGCCACGGGATGGAGATTCGCGACGGCGGACTCGAGGTGTATCCTCGGCTCCGTCCCGAACGCCAGTCCCAGCCGTTCGAACGGAACCCGGTTCGCTTCGGTATCGACGAACTCGACGACCTGTCGGGGGGCGGCTTCGATCAGAAAACCGTGACGTTCATCACCGGTCCGACGGGCGTCGGAAAAACCTCGACCGGGACGCAACTGCTCGCTACGGGTGCCGAAAACGGCCTGCGATCCGCGGTCTATCTCTTCGAAGAGAACGTCGAGACGTACGATCACCGATCGGAATCGATCGGCATTCCCGTCACGGAGATGTACGAAGCAGGAACGCTCTCGATAACGGAAGTCGAACCGCGCACGCTTTCGAGCGAGGAATTCGCCCACATGGTCAAGCGGCACGTGGACCGGCAGGCGGCCGACATCGTGATGATCGACGGGATCAACGGATACACGATGTCGATTCAGGGGGACGAAGAGGAGTTGACGCGAGAACTCCACGCGCTCACGCGGTATCTGAAAAACCGCGGCGTCACGGTCCTGATTACGAACGAGATACCGGAGATTACCGGCATCACGTCTGCCACGCACAGTAACCTCAGCTACATCGCCGACAACATCCTGTTTCTGAGTTACGTCGAAATGGACGGCAGTCTCCGGAAAGTCGTCGGGATACTAAAGAAACGCTCGAGCAAGTACGAGCACAACCTCCGGGAGTTCGAAATCACGTCGGACGGCATCCGGGTCGGCGAGTCGTTGAGCGGACTCTACGGCATCTTACAGGGGACGCCGCATACCGGTCGCACCTTCGATTCGCCACAGCAATGATGCTCTCACCGGCGTATCGCTCGGCAAGAATAATGCCGATGGAAGAGAGACGGCAACTAACGCGTTCACTATGGACACGACGGCTCACAGGACTACCATCCAACTGCTGATCGGGGACGACGGAAATCGAGCTGCGGTCGGAGAGTTACTCGAGGACCGGTACGACGTCCTCACCCAGCAGCCGGTCCGCGATGCGGACCTCTACATCGTCGACGACTACACCTTTCCCGACCACCACGCGGCCCTTCGCGACCGCGTCGAGGCGGACGATCCGGTTTTCTGTCCCGTCGTCCTCATCCGCCGCGACGACCGCAGCCCCCGCGTTTCGCTTCCGGACCCCGACGATCACGAGACTCCCGTACTCGTAGACGACATCGTGGAAGCGCCGATCGATCGATCACTGCTCTTCCGGCGACTGAACACGTTACTCGTTCGGCGGAGCCAGTCGAAGGATCTCCGCCGCTACATCTCGCAACTCGAGGAGTCGAATCGATCGCTCGAGCAGTTCGCCTACGCCGCCTCTCACGACCTCCAGGAGCCGCTGCGGATGGTCTCGAGTTACCTGCAACTCATCGAGCAACGCTACGAGGACGAACTCGACGACGACGGCGAGGAATTCCTCGCGTACGCCGTCGACGGGGCGGACCGGATGCGAGACATGATCGACGGCCTCCTCGAGTACTCGCGCGTCGACACGGCGGGCGATCCGCTGGAACCGACCGACCTGAACGCGGTCCTCGAGGACGTGCTCGCGGATTTGCAGGTGCAGGTCGACGAACGGGACGCTCGGATCGACGTCGACGAGCTTCCACGGGTCGAGGGCGACGCGGATCAACTGCGCCAACTCTTTCAGAACCTGCTGGTCAACGCGATCAAGTACAGCGGTGACGGTCGGCCGCGGGTCCACGTATCCGCCCGACGAAACGGCAGGAGCTGGCTCGTGTCGGTCGAGGACGACGGCGTCGGAATCGACCCCGCCGATCAAGAGCGGATCTTCGACGTGTTCCAGCGACTCCACAGTCGCGAGGAGCGTTCGGGTACGGGGATCGGACTGGCGCTCTGCGAGCGAATCGTCAAGCGCCACGACGGCCGCATCTGGGTCGACTCCGAACCCGACGAGGGGTCGACGTTCACGGTGGCGCTCCCGCTCGCAGACGCGGGCGAGACGGCCGATGCGTAGCGAGTGTGGGCCGGGGCGTCGCCGATTTCGACCGACGGCCCGGAACGGAGACGCGTTCTCCCCTGGTCAGCCGAACTGGTCCAGTCCCGACTGTCGACGGCGTCTCCCGTCCGGGTTCGCGCGCCACGGCGTTCGTCGATCGCGTTCCGCCTCGAGATCGGCCTCGTCGACGGCGATCGCGCCCGGTTCGTACCCCGGACACGAGGGGGAACACTCCGATGCGGCGTCGACGATCCGCCCCTTCCAGCCGCAGCGGGGAAGCGTCGCGCCGTTCGAGCCGTCCGCGAGACAGGCGTCACAGCCGGGGAACCCGAAGGTCCGCCAGCCTTTGCCGTAGGCGCGCTCGGCGATCCGGCGCCGTGCGCGCGCTTTTTCGGCGGCGTCGACGACGGCGATCTCGGTCCGGCCTGGGTGATCCTCGAGCGGCTCGATTCCGGGCTCGTCGACGGGGAGGGACGCCGGTTCGCGGACCACTTCGATCTCGAGTCCCGCGTCGCACTCGTCGCGGTGAACGCGCCAGACCCCGATCTCCGCGGGAATTCTGTTCAGATGGGCGCGCGTCACGTAGCTCTCGGTCGCGAGGATCGCTTCGTCGACCAGTGCGAGGCTCGCGTCCGTTCGAAGCTGGGAGGAGAGGTCGCCCGGTCGGCCGAGATCGGGTTTGTTCTCGATGCCGACGAGTCGGTCGTACCAATTCGGATAGCGGGCGACCTGCCGGACGTAGTCGCGGCCCGCCTCCGCACTCGCCCCGTGGTCGCGTTCGAAAAAGCCGATTTCGAGCGCCCGTTCGACGGCCTTTCGGGCGCGGTCGGGATGGCAGTCGAAGGCGTCCTTCCAGTATCGTGACCGCCCGGTGCCGACTGCCGACGCGATGGCTTGATCGGGGATTTCCTCGCTCGTGATCGTGACGCGGTCGTCGAACTGTGGGCCCGGTTCGACGCGGACGACGTCGAGAATCCGACCGCCCGGGTCGGCGACGCTCGCGCCCAGCTGGCGCGCGACGATATCGGTTCCGCGCGACTCGAGGTGGGCACACAGCTCGAGTTCGAAGGCGAATTCCGACACGGTATCGACGAGGGACGGCAGCGAGATAAGTCGTCGGACTCCTCGAGTCGGCGGCCGTCCCCGTCGTGTCACGATGCGGGGTGGCCAAGGATAGCTCGCAACCTTTATCAAGCGCACAGCGGAACCACTACCTAAGATTACTCATCGTCTTATGGTAGGAAATCGACAACCGGAGGTGAACATCGGGCTCGTCGGCCACGTCGACCACGGCAAGACGACACTGGTGCAGGCTCTCAGCGGCTCGTGGACGGATCAACACTCGGAGGAGATGAAACGCGGCATCTCCATCAGGCTCGGCTACGCGGACGCGACGTTCCGGTACTGCGAGGACGCGGAGGAACCCGAATGTTACACCGTCGAGGAGGAGTGTCCGGACGGTTCGGAGAGCGATCCGCTGCGGACCGTCTCGTTCGTCGACGCCCCGGGTCACGAAACCCTGATGGCGACGATGCTCTCCGGCGCGTCGCTGATGGACGGCGCCGTCCTGGTGGTCAGCGCCAACGAACCCGTTCCCCAGCCCCAGACCGAAGAACACCTGATGGCGCTCGACATCATCGGAATCGACAACATCGTCATCGCCCAGAACAAGGTCGACCTCGTCGACTCCGACACCGCCCGAGACAACTACGACCAGATCAAGGAGTTCGTCTCGGGAACGGTCGCCGAAGACGCCCCCATCGTCCCCATCTCGGCCGGTCAGGAGGTCAACCTCGACCTGCTCATCCAGGCGATCGAAGAGGTGATCCCCACGCCCGACCGGGATCCCGACGAGGAACCCCGCATGCACGTGGCCCGCAGCTTCGACATCAACAAACCTGGGACGACCGCCGACGACCTCGTCGGCGGCGTCCTCGGGGGAAGCCTGGTTCAGGGCGAACTCGAGGTCGGCGACGAGATCGAGATCCGGCCGGGCCGCGAAGTCGAGGAGGGCGGTCGGACCGAGTACGTCCCGATCGAGACGACCATCCGATCGCTGCAGGCTGGCGGCCAGACGGTCGACACCGTCACGCCGGGCGGCCTGCTCGGCGTCGGGACCGGACTCGATCCCTCGCTGACGAAGGGCGATGCGCTGGCGGGACGGATGGCCGGCCCGCCGGGCACGCTCCCGCCGACGTGGAACGAGTTCACCATGGAAGTCGACCTGCTCGAGCGGGTCGTCGGCGCCGAAACCGGCGAGACGGTCGACGAGATCAGCACGGGTGAGCCGCTGATGATGACCGTGGGCACGGCGACGACCGTCGGCTCCGTCACCAGCGCTCGAAGCGGCGAGTGTGAAGTCCGACTCAAACGCCCCGTCGCCGCCGAGCCCGGAACCAAGATCGCGATCAACCGCCGAATCGGAGCCCGCTGGCGACTGATCGGACTGGGGACGCTTACGGAGTGAGGAATGGGGATGGGGACGCGGGTCGCACTCGATACGAGCGCGCTCATGATGCCGGTCGAACTCGACGTTCGTCTGTTCGACGAACTCGATCGACTGCTCGATAGCTTCGAGCCGACGATCCCGCAGGCGGTCCTCGAGGAATTGCGCCGCCTGTCAGAGAAAGGGGGTCAGGAGGGGACGGCAGCCACCGTCGGCCACGACCTGGCGACCGAACGCTGTCTCGTCGTCGACACGGAGGCATCGTACGCCGACGACGCGCTCGTCGAACTCGCACGCGAAGGCACAGTCGATTACGTCGTCACGAACGACCGCCCGCTGCGCGACCGGGTACTCGAAGCGAGTATACCGGTAATTGCATTACGCGGGAGAAACAAGTTAGCGATCACTCAACCATAGATGTACAAACGGGTTAGACTGAAGGACACGGTAGAAGTACCGCCGGAAGAACTCGGCGACGTCTCGCCGAATCTGGTCAAGCGACTGCTCCAGGACAAACTCGAGGGCCGCATGGACGAGGAAGTCGGGAGCGTCGTCTCGGTCACCGAGGTTCACGATATCGGCGAAGGGACTGTGCTGCCGAACCGGCCGGGGGTCTACTACGAGGCCGAGTTCGACGCGGTGACGTTCGATCCGCAGATGCAGGAGGTCGTGGACGGAACCGTCGTCGAAGTCGTCGAATTCGGCGCCTTCGTCGGAATCGGTCCCGTCGACGGACTGTTGCACGTCTCGCAGATCAGCGACGAGTACCTCGCCTTCGACGGCGAGAATCAGCGCCTCGCCTCGAACGAATCCGCCCGCTCGCTCGGCGTCGACGACGCCGTTCGGGCCCGGATCGTCACCAAGAGCATCGACGAACGCAACCCCCGCGACTCGAAGATCGGGCTCACCGCGAAACAGCCCGGCCTCGGCAAGCACGGCTGGCTCGAGGAAGAACGCGAAAAACGCGAAGCAACCGCAGGTGAATAACCATGGCATCCGATCGTCTCGTCTGTCGCGAGTGTCACCGGGTCAACGACCCCGACGCCGAGACCTGTGAGGCCTGCAACTCGTCGTCGCTCACCGAAGACTGGGCGGGCTACGTCATCATCTCCCACCCGGAGGAAAGCGAGATTGCGACGGAGATGCAGATAACAGAACCCGGCGCATACGCCCTGAAGGTCCGCTAACTCACGTGACTCGCGACGAGAATACCCGTTCGAAACGCGCCGACGGCGGCGACCAGCTACTGGTCTTACCCGACGAACTCCGCCACGAACTCAAAGAGCCGCTGGGTCCGATCGAGACCGACGCGGACCGCCTCCTCGCGACCGTCGACGGCCCGCTGATCGCCGTCGGCGACGTCGTCACCTACCACCTCATGCAGGCGGGCCGGCCGCCGGACGTCGCGTTCGTCGACGAGCGAACCAAACGCGAAGCGGTCGACGAGGAGATCCGCCGGACCGTCACCGAGGAGACGACCATCGAGGCCACCAACCCGCCAGCCGAGGTCTCGGAAGACGCCGTCGAGGCGCTGCTCTCTGGACTGGCCCGCGCCGACCCGACGACGATTCACGTCGAGGGGGAGGAGGACCTGCTCGCGCTCCCGGCGATCGTCGCCGCGCCAGACGGCGCAAGCGTCGTCTACGGCCAACCCGACGAGGGGATGGTCCACGTTCAAATCACCGACGACCACCGGGCGTCGGTTCGAGCACTGCTCGATCGCTTCGCCGGGGATACGGATCGATTCTGGGCGCTGCTCGAGGCGGCCGATACCGACGCTTCGGGAACCCACAACTGAAGTTCTGTCTCGACCGTCCCGCGATCTCGCGAGTCAGTTCGTCTGGCGAACACCGCTGGTTCGTGGGATGGAAGGACCGTGCCGATTTTCAGACCGACCACTTCGGCCAGCTTTTCGACGCCCCTGGACAGCAACGGGGAGGAGGTGGCTCCTCGACCGACGAACGCGCCTCGGGGACGGGCACGACCGACGACCGATACCACGTCGGCGAACCGTCCACACCGGCGACTGGTGGACGGTTCGACCCCGCGGTACGCCAGTGAGTCATTTAAATAACCTGGTATAATCGGAATAATATTTTTGTAGAACGTTGAAGAGACAGTATCTGTGAACTACGTGCCGGCACGAACGACGATGTGCTGGTGCAGTCGTCGCGAGCCGTCGTGGAACAACCGTGGGCCGGTTCGTCCCCGCGGTGGATAACGGGGCCTGATTTCGAACGACCACCTCCCGTCGGAAGGGAGGAAAGCAGCCAATACATGAGAGACGAAACGACACCGGCTGATACCAGTCAGCAACGCACCGCAGAACGAGGTCGGGACGGTACGGACAGTGCGACGTCGATTCCGGAACGACCGACGGCACTGTCCAGGAACGCACTGTCGGAAAACCGGGGCCGCCGCTGGTGTGACCGATGAGATACGTTCGTCTCGAACTCACGCCGCCGACCGGTGCCATCCATCCCGTCGGTCGGCGGCTGGCGACCGAATCCGAGCTCGAACGGGCCGAACTCATCTACGTCGATTCGTTCCCCGACGGCACCGGTATCCTCCTGTATCGAATCCGCGGCGACACCGAAGACGTCGGATCGCGGATCGACGATCACCCGCTGGTTCTCGAGTGGGATCTCTTCGAGGGAACGAACGCTGCCGTTTACTGTTACCTGTTGGTCGACTCCGGTGAACCGGCATCCACGCTCATCTCGCTCGTCGGTCAAGACGGGTTGATCGTCGAGACGCCCATCGAGTACACCGGACCCGACTCGTTCCGACTGACCGTCGCGGGAAAAGAGGAGATGATTCAACACGCATATCAGACGATACCCGACCAGTTCGATTGTCAGATCATCAAGACCGGCGAGTACGACCCGCTGTGCAAATGGTCCATCTTCGATTTGACGACGCGACAAAAGGAGGTCCTCCGTACGGCGGTCGAAATCGGCTACTACGACGTTCCAAAGCAGGCAACCCATCGAGACATCGCGGACGAACTCGAGTGTGCGACCAGCACCGTCGACGAACACCTTCGAAAGGCGGAATCGACCATCTTTCTGTCGTTGTTACGATAGGCTAGTGACGACGAATCGACACCACGAACGAATTCGTGTCAGAACGGAGTCGGAGTCCGTCGAGGGACGGTCCCACACTGCGTCGGCGGGAACCCACGCGATACAGAGTGACCCGCCCAGCATCCCGAGGAAGGTTCCGAGTCCGAACCCGCCGAGCGCACCGTAAATCGAGACGGTCGCGAACAGGACGCCGATCGCACCCGACTGCGCCGCGTACTGGGGTCGAGCGATCGACAGAACGCCAGCGAGAAAGACGATACCCGCGCACAGGAGTCCGACCAGGACGAAAGACGTCGTTCCCATCCCGAATCTGGCGGCGAGGTCCAGCGGAACGGCGGCGATAACCGGACCGGCGAGCGAGAGTATCGTCCCGCCCCAGAACGGACGGTCGTGGCGCCAGCGAGCGAATCGAACGCGGTATTCGTCGCTCATCGTCAGTTGCTCACCGAACTGTCGTTCGCCGCACTTTCGTCTGCCGTGCTCGTATTTTCGATGCCGGTCTCCGTCCGGCAGTTAATTACCGATCCGTCACCTTCGGAATTCTCCGGATTCGTCACCACACCAACGTTCAGTTCGTCCAGCGAGAGGCGGGTGATGTACTGGGTCTCGGTCTGAATCGACCCGTCCTCGATCGTGATATTCCGTGACGTAACTCGCATTCTGTCCGCTGCGGTGTCGTATTCGACGACCTGGTCGCCTTCGAACGAGATATTTCCTTTCAACT
Source organism: Natrinema caseinilyticum (assembly GCF_024227435.1). Classification (GTDB taxonomy): domain Archaea; phylum Halobacteriota; class Halobacteria; order Halobacteriales; family Natrialbaceae; genus Natrinema; species Natrinema caseinilyticum. The sequence continues at coordinate 1,806,667 of NZ_CP100445.1, read as the reverse complement.
CCGTGAACTGCTGATCGAGTCCTCGAAACGCCACACGCTCCGCTTTTATCGACACTCTGACCGTGTCGTCGGTGATGGGCATCTCGAGGTCTTTGAACAGGTGGAGACCGTCGATCGTTCCGTTCGTGATCCGGGTCTCACTGACGGGATACGTCCCACAGCCGTCGCGACTCGACATCGTCGAATCCTGTTCGAACCCTTCTCCTTGGAGCTCGTCGAACGCGACGGTGAAGCCGCCGACGTCACCCGTCGGGACGGCCAGGGTGACACCGGCGGACAGGAGGCCGGCGACGAAACAGACCAGCAACACGTTCGCCGCGAGGAACGCGACGGTAAATCGTTTGCGATCGATTGGCACAGGTGCGAAAACGTTCTCTAGTCGTTCACGTATAAATTTGTGCGTATATGGCCGGCTGTATAAAATTCCCCGTCCGTCTTCGCGTCGAATTCCGTCCATCACCGTCAACGATAGGACAGCGGCCCGCCTCGCCGTCCGAACCGGTTCGGTCCGAGACGGACCGGAATCGTCGTCGCGATAGCTCCGGTGGGCCATCGTCCGGATCGGTGCAAACCGCCATCGAATCGGCGCCGCCGTCGGCGGCGACGTCTCCGCCGCAGTCTCGAGTCGTTTGACGTCAGCGACAACGCCACTGCGGGGCGACGGCGAAAAGCGGAGGGGCTGGCGACGGCCGCGAGAGGAGCGGGTGTAGTGGCCGCGACTGACTACTTCGAGGGGGTCTCCGTTTCGGTCGTCTCGGAAGCCGACTCGTTCTGTCCGGGCCCCGAGCCGGTCGCGTTTTCGAACGTGTCGGCTGCGTTCCGAACCGTGGTTTCGACGTCCTCCAGAGCGTCTCCGATGGCTTTCAGCGTATTCCCGATGCCGTCGGTGGAGGGTGTCGTATTCTCTCCGCCGGCGCCCGGATCAGATTCGTTCGCCGTGGGCTCGTCAGACGATGATCCCTGTTCCATCGAATCGTCGGTCCCGTCTGTCGGGCCGTCGGATCCCGTTTCGGCGGATTCGTTTCCGGCCGAAGCCAGGTCGTATCGGTCTTTGATCCCGTCGATCAGGAGTCTTCCCGAGGGCGTCTGTCGTAACACGTTCAGTAGTTCTTCGCCCGGGAGTATCACCGTCATCACGTCCGCGCTTCCGGTCCTGAACTCGATATCCGTCCACGGGCCGTGGATAGACGTGTTCACGAACTGCACGTCGTGAAGCTGTATCTGCATCGTTTCGTTCACCGTCGACAGTCTGTCGAAGCACAACTCGCTGCCCTCGATGTATTCCGACTCGATCGTTATCAGGTCGTTCTTGATCGTGGTCCCGTCACCGGTCGCCGACACGGTCGCCGACTGCGTCCGGAGGTTCGTCGCCGTCTGTCGGGAGGCGTTCATCGTTGTGTTCTCGAGTGGCGACGGCGGGATACACATCTCCGAATAGGCTTCGTCCCCTTCGCCGTCTTCCTGCCTGAAGGCGGCGTCCGTGATCGATTCAGAGAGCGCCCGACCCGAATACGCCCCGGCCGGAAGACTGACCGCCACCACGATGACGAGACAGACGGCCGCGACGGAGGATCGATTGATCATTTTTCGTGATGGTATTTCGTTACGAAATGTTCGATTCAGTAATAGCTATTTCCGAGGGTATTTCCGGGATTTTATACGTGGCCCCGCCGCGGTCGACGCGATGCTCCCTGTCGGTGCACCCGGACAGCCCTGCGGCCGCTTCGGTTGGCTGCGCAGGGCTTCGGGTGACCACACGCGCGATGACGCGTGCCGATTCTCGCTGCCGAAACCGGACGAATATCTCACGTGTGGTGACGAACACTCGAGGGGACGATGGCTCAGCCCGCTCCGTGTCGCCGGGATGGCTTCGGCTTCCGGTGGATGGCTCCTGCTGGACGATGTGACGTGGCACGTCCAGTCCGCCGTCCTGGGCTCGGCGCTCTTCCCGGTGGCCCTCGGGGCGTTTCGAACGATTGGCCCCTCACGGCCGTTGCAGTCGTTCGGACGTGCCGGATCGATCCACACTCGGGCCGATTTTCAACCCCCTCGAGACGGCGCCACTGCTCGACCGTCGTCGACGATATTTTGAGCCCGATGGATCTCGAGAAGTTATTTACTTCCCGCCGAAAACGTGACCGACATGTACGATTTCGTCGTTGTCGGTGTCGGGCCGCCGGGCGCGCGCTTCGCTCGACGGGCTGCCGAATCGGGATACGACGTGCTCGCCCTCGAGAAGGGAACGATCGGCGAGCCGCTGGCCTGTTCGGGCCACGTCAGTACGGATATTTGGGCGTTCACGGGCGCGGGCGCTCGCGAGCAACTGTTCCAGAACGCGGTTTACGGGGCGCGGTTCCACGTCGGCGGCCCGCACAGCGATGCGTATCCTTTCTACAAACGCGAGGCGGCTTCGAACGTCATCGACCGGGTGGGACTGGACCGCCACCTCGCAGAGCTGGCCCGCGAGGCGGGCGCGGACGTCCGTGAAGAACGGACGGTCACGGAAGTCACCGAACATCGCGACCGCGTCGCGGTCGTCGCCAGCGGCCCCGACGGAACCGAAGCGTACGAGGCAAAGATGGTCGCCGGCTGTGACGGCCCGCGCTCGCGAGTCCGCGACCAACTCGAGTTGCCCCAGCCCGACGAACTGCTCCACGGCGTCCTCGCGTTTTCCTCCGAAACCGATTCCCAGGACTTCGTCGACGTGCATCTCACGCCGCCGACGTTTTTCGCGTGGCGGATCCCGCGCGGCGAGGCGGGCGTCGAGTACGGCCTCGCGGCGCCGCCGGGCGTTCACGTGACCAAACATTTCGAGGAGCTGATCGACGGCTACGAGGTGGACGTCTCACACCGCTGTTCGGGTGCGATTCCGATCGGGCCGCCCGACCGAGTAACCACGCGTCGGGCGTTTCTCATCGGCGATGCGGCCGCACAGACCAAGCCCTTCACCGGCGGGGGGATCCTCTACGGCATGACGAGTGCCGACCACGCCGCCCGCGAGATCGATCCCGACCGGCCATCCACGCTCGCGGCCTACGAGTACGCGTGGCGACAGGATCTGGAGCGCGAGATGGAACTCGGTCACTGGCTTCGGCGAGCGTACTCGCTCCCGGAACCCGTCCAGCGGATCGGTCTGGGTGCGCTGTCGGGCGAGATCGGCGTCCACATGGATCGGCCGACGTCGCTCGTTTCCCCGACGCACCTCAAGGCGATGCTCTCGCGGCTCCGCGGGTGACCGACCGGTTCGGGCGGCGACACAGCCGCCGATTCGAGGCTCGACCGTCCGATCGATGTCATCTATCGTGACGGTCCGTTTCGGCGCAACAGCGGTTTTTACGCCGCGGCGGTGTACGAAGCCTGATGTCGACGATAGCCGACCTCCGGCTTCCGGCGGCGGACACGGCGTTGGCGACCGCCTTCGAGCGCGCACCAGGTGCCACGTTCGAACTCGAGTCCTCGGTGTCGAAGACCCTGCCATCGCTGTGGGTGGCCGGCGTCGATCGCGAGACTGCCGGCGCGGCCTTCGCGGCCGACCCATCCGTCGAGGTCGCGGAACTCCTCGTCGAGACGGACTCGCGATTGTTGTACGACGTGACCTTCGCCGACGGTGCGGGGACGAACCGTCTCTGGGACGACCTGCTCGCGAACGGTGGATCGCTGCTCGAGGCGCGAGCGACCGACGGCTGGTGGCAGGTGACGGTTCGCTACCGTGACCGCGACACGCTCTGTGACGCCTACGACCACCTGCTCGAGCGCGGTATCAACGCCGATCTCCGGCGCGTGACCGACGTAACCGACACGAGCGACCACCAGACCAGATTGACGCCCGAACAGCAGGAAGCACTCGAGGCCGCCCTCGAGTACGGCTACTTCGAGATCCCCCGCGGCATTTCGATGGAGGACCTGGCCGAGGAACTGGGAATCTCCCACCAGGCGCTCTCCGAGCGCTTTCGTCGGGCTTACGAGACGCTGGTCGACGCCGAACTGCAGCCCGCGGGGGAGCAATCTCGGCCCGGGTGACGGTCGGCGACCGGCAAACGGCGACCGGCCGCGATGGGGAGAATGCGGCACAATCATTATTTGGGTGGATTGCGTTCGCCACCACATGGCTGACCTGCTCACCGACGAGGAGATCGAAGACCAACGCCCCAGCAACTGGGACCGCGATGGCGACGAAATCGTCCGCGTCTACGAGTTTGACGACTACCTCCGGGGCGTCAACTTCGCCCAGATGGTCGGCGAGATCGCCGAAGCGCAGTTCCACCACCCCGAAATCGTCATCCGGTACTCGGAGGTCGAAGTCCGCCTGACCTCCCACGAGGCGGGCGGCATCACCGGTGACGATATCGAAATGGCGGAACTGATCGAATCCGAACGAGACGCCTGAAACCGGTTACGAGTCCGTTTCCGATGGACGCCCACTACACGTTCCGCGTTCGAGTCCGCCTCGAACCCGCTCGGGAGTTCGTTTCCCTCGAACCGAGCAGTGCCCAGACGACGGTCACGCTCTTTCGCGATGCACCGCAGCCTGGCACCGACGGCTGGCTTTTCTTCCGGAATACGTTGTGGCGCGGCGACGTCTCCGATCAGGAACACGCCCGCCGACTCGCCGCCGACTGGCTGGGCGTCCCGGAGCGATCGATCGAAGCCGTCGACTTTCGGGAGCTTCAGACCGACGCGGAGTACTTCGACGCGCTGAAAGCCGAGATCGCGGCCGATCTCGAACCGTTCAACGCAGATACCGTTTCGGAAGTTCTCTCGAAGTATCTCGGCTCGAGTATTCGTGTGACCGACGCGGAAGACGACTGAGACCGGACCGAGGTCGATCCGTCGTCTCGCCGACGGTCGTGGGTACGTCCTTCACTGCCGCTGTCTCGTAACCGCTGTTCTCGTCGCCGTTTCCTGCGGTCGCCGTTTCCCGCGGTCGTCGGCCTCGTCGCCGTTTCCCGCGGTCGTCGGCCTCGTCGCCGCTGCTCGTTTCCGTCGTCAGCTTCCGCCGTCGTCGTTACCACCGTATTCGGCCACGGCCCGTTTTGGGCTCGTGCCCGTTTCAACTCGAGACCGGACGTCGTTCCCCCCGCGTGATCCGCCCGCCGACGTCAGCCGATATCGTCCGGATCGAGTTCCTCGAGCAGGCGAGCGGTCACGAACGGGCCGTCGGACAGCCCTACCTGATACGTTCCCGAGCACAGTTCACAAAGCGTAAACCCGTCGGACAGACTCGACAGCGCCCGTTCCTCCACCGCTCGAGCGTGGGACAACCCCTGGCACTCTCTGGATTCGTGGTACCGGTCGCAGCCGTCGGCAACGTAGACGACATCGTCGTCGGTCACGGCAGCTCACCCTCGTGGCGGTCGCGATCGGATCGGCGGCGGTGCCACCCGCGGTGTCGCCTCGCGAAGCCGAAATCGGGCGTGAGGTGTTCGCCTGGCCGGGATCGTCCGCCGGTCGTCTCGCCGCAATCGAGGCGATTCTCGCGGTGGACGAGCCGTGTCTCGGCGCGTCTCGATACAGCGGTGACTCGTCGTGTATCGGCGAACGGCGATGTGTAAGGGGATAGTGATGGATCAGTACTGAGGATCGGTCGGAGTGTGGAAACCGAGTGTGGTTTTCGAATCATGAGTGGGGAAGCGAGAGCCGCCGGCCACCCCCATCCGTGCCCTATGCCACGGTATCACGCAACACTATCTAAAACTATCGGGCACCGTCGCGAATGTTAGTCGGTTTTTCGCCGTTCGTCACGTTCGGTCGGCACGCATCGAAAACACGTTGGCCCCTCGACGGTGCTCGTCCTTCCCGTTCGACGTATTGCGGTCGCCCCGGTCGGAACTGCTTCGGGTTCGCTCCACATCGTTGGTCGTCGAACCACGGGTACTCGTGGCCCTCAACTCCGCGAGGCACCTCCCGGCGGCTCTATCACTCTGCGGTCGCGGGCGCTAAAATATCTCCCGCCGTCGGAAAAATTATTGTGATATGGTAGCATATATCTCTCCACTTTTATGTATTCGCTTGTGGCCGCCTTCTATGATGTCCACGAGTGAACAACGGCCGGCGGTTCCGGACGAAATCGCATCACCAGAGGCAAAACTCGTCTATCTCACCCTTCTCATCAGCGACGAGACGAAGGCCACCGATCTGCAACGGACGCTCGGACTGCCCAAACTCACGCTACTCGCGGTTCTCGACTCGCTCTCAACGAAGGAACTCGTCGAACGGACGGAGGGTGGGTATGTCTGCACGTGAACCTGCGATTCACTCCGTCGTCGACCCGGCGGAGCAGGGGAGTATCCGGATCGACTGCTTCGTCCGGTCGAACGTCCCGCCGTCCGTTTCCGAACAGATTCAGGCACTCGTCGATCGGCTTCGGACCCTCCGCGACCACGGGTTGATCGACGACGTCCGAGTCTCCCGGTGGCCGCCGCAGCGATCGATGACGGAGGAAGCGGGGTCGACCTGCAACGATCTCGTCGCAGAGTTCGAACAGTGGGCCGAACGAAACGGCTATTCACTCGAGCCGGGGTTCCGTCGTCGAGAAGTTCCACCGTCACCGCTCGGCCTCACTTCCGACTCGCGCGAGCGGGTACGGGTTCCACTCGTGGCCCTGGCCCTCTACGAGGCCGACGCCGAAACTGAGGCCCTCCGCGGAGTCGTGCCGTGTACGGATCGCTCCGCGACGGACGACGATCGGACGTATACCGTCGACGGATGGCTTACCGCAGTCGAGACGCGGGCGCTCGACGGTCCCGTGTCCGCATCCCAGCGAGATCAACTGCCGATTGTGGACCGGCGGTGACGTGCGCAGTGACGAGCCAGCACGCGGGCGACCCGGAGACGTCGATCCGCTCCGGACCGCTGCCCGAACGCGTGTGATCGGTGCGTCCGTCGTTCCCGAGTCCCGTTTCACTCGACGTCGTCGTGTGTTAGCAACGGTTGCGTTCGCTCGCCGTCCGGCGGGTCGTAGGTGACGACCTCGAGGAGGTTGCCGTCGGGATCGAGGAAGTAGAACCCCTCGAACTCGCCCCAGTCGTACGGCCCCTGTTTCGGGAACTGCCCGTCGAGGGCGTCTCGCAGCGAGTCGTACGTCTCGCGGTCGGTCGAGAACGCGAGGTGGGCTTTGTCGAGCGGATGATCGAGACCGCGGTCGTCCCAGTTCTCGGCCCGACCGGTTTCGGCCAGCGTGACGATCGTTTCGCCGACTCGAAACATCGCGTGATCGCCCTGGAACGCTTCGGGGGGCCTGACCAGTTCGAGGTCGAGGGTTTCGCGGTAGAACTCGTAACTCGGCTCGAGCGCATCGACGTCGACGTTGATGTGATCGACGGCGTCCATGCCCGCTGCTACAACGGAGGGGGCCAAGAGCCTGTCTGGTCGATGCAGTGTCATATAGCGTCGAACGCGGTTCTCGCCTCGGACGGCGTCGCGTACCCCCGTCGCGACGAACGGCCGTACTGAACTCGAGTACGGACGCCGCACGCCCCGGTCGCGAATCCCGTGGGACCGAGACGACGGTGCCGATCGGCCGGTCAGGACCGTTCGATCTCCGACGGTGGCCGTTTCCACTCCGGATCCTCGCGCGGCGGCGCGAGGATGCCGAGACCGATCGCGACATCGCTACTTCGGTTTTCCGCGCCGTGGCGCTCGTTGCTCCGAAACAGGTACGCATCGCCGGCCGAGAGCGCGTGCTCTTCGCCCTCGACGATCGCGGTGAGTTCTCCCTCGAGGACGTACCCGATCTGTTCGTTCGCGTGCGTATGGACCGGTAACGTCGCCCCCGGTTCGATGCGCCAGTACATCATCCCCGCTCGATCCCCCGTCGGGAGGTCCGCGAGGTACACGCCGTCGGCGACCTCGTCGGACTCCGCTCGGGTCGTAGATAGGTGTTCCATGGGAACACCCATCACTGCCCACGCCGCCACTGATAAACGTATTGTGAAAACGTTTTAAGCACCTCAGGGGTGTCGGGAGTTCCATGCTAGCACGTCAATCGGTTCGGTTGTTCCACCTCCCGTTTTCGTTTATGCTGCCACAGAAGGTGGCGGTCGAACGGGGATACTTCCGCGAGGAGGGGATCGAAGTCGACCTGGTCGAGCGCGATCGCCGCGACGTGGAGGTCAAATATATTCCAGCCGAGGAGACGCTGACCGACGACTACGACGTGGATCTCTACCCCATCTGCAAGTGGGAGAGCATCCGCCGAACGTGGGACATGAACGACGGACGAATCGTCGCGAACGGAACGTTCGCCAACCTTCCGTACACGGTGTTCACCCGGCCCGACTCGTCAGTCGAGTCGCCGTCGGATCTCGGGAACGTCCCGGTCGGCGTCAATCTGCGAACCGGCCAGGAGTACACGGCGCGGAGGGCCCTCGAGGAACACGTCGGCTCCGACGAGATCGATCTCGTCGGCTGCGGGATGCCGACCGACCGACTGCGAGCCCTCCACGAGGGGCGCGTCGACGCCGTCACACTCATCGATCCCCACAGTACGCTGGCCGACTACCTCGGTTTCCGGCGGCTTCTCGAGTACGACAACCACATGGGAATCGTCGGAAGCGACGACGTCGACCGGAACCTGCTCGAGGCCTTCCTGCGCGCCTACGAGCGCGCAGTCGCGGACATCAACGCCGAACCGGACGCGTTCCGCGGCACCTATCTGGAGATGCTCGAGGCCGAGAAAGCGGTGGCTCCCGACGTGTTCGACGACGTCGACGTCGCCGCCGTCCGCGAGGAGATCACGGTACCCCGGTACGAGGTGCCAGAACCGGTCGACCGCGGGGAACTCGACGACCACCTCGACTGGATGCAAGCCCGCGGACTGATCGACGAGGACGCGACGATCGACGACATCGTCGCGCCGCTGTAACCGCCACGGAGTGCCAGCAATACCCGATCTACCCGACATCCGACCAATGACCGACATCGACTCACAACAGGCCGCGATCGACGAATTTCAGGGCGACCCCGGCGATCGACCGGTGATGCGGGCCCGATTCGAACACAACGGCAGTCCGCGGTACATGCTGTACACGATCAAGCGCTTCGCCTACGATCACGACCGCGGCTTTCACCTCGACTTGCAACTCGTCTCCGACGAACTCGACGAGGGTCTCGAGACCGTGGAAGCGAAGCTCCAGGACGGCGACGCCGACCTGATCGACATCGACTACCTCTCGACTGCGCGCGAGCGGGCCGACGGCGCTCCGATCGTCGCGTTTCACCCGTACGGACAGACGGTCGGCGGCCTCGTTACGCCGATCGATTCGCCGATCGACGGACTCGACGATCTCTCCGGACACCGGATCGGCGTCGTCAGGCGACGCGACAAGAACTGGATTCTCGTCAGGGCGGCGTGCCGGGAGTTCCACGGCTTCGACCCGGACGAGACGGCGACGCCCCTCGAGGCCGGATCGAAGGTCGAACTCACTCGGCAACTCCGAAACGGCGAGGTCGACGCCATTCTTCAGTTCTGGCAGATCGTCCCGGAGATCGTCGAATCCGGCCCCTACCGGGAGGTACTGTCGATGTCGCGGCTGGTCGACCGGCTCGCAGACACCGACGGCGAGCGCCCGATTCCGATCTCGACGTTTCTGACGAGCGAACCGTATCTGGCCGACCACCCCGACGCGGTCCGCGGCTTCGAAGGGGCCTTTCGAGACGCCGTCGAGCGGCTCAAACGCGACGACAGCCTCTGGGAGGAACTGGGCGCACAGCTCATGTACGAAGACGACCCCGCGGTCATCCGCGCCGTGCGCGATCGCTGGCGCGAGATGGTCGTCGCCGACTGGGACGAGTCCACCGTCGATGGGATGGAACGACTGTTCGACCGGCTGAAAGCGGTCGCGGGCGCGGACGCGCTCGGCGTCGACGAGCTACCGGACGGGGTGTTCCGGACGGACGTGGAAATGGAGGGGCGGCCATGACAGAGACGCTCTCGTTCCAGCTCAACTGGGAGCCGAACGGATTCCAGTCGCCGTACTTCCTCGCCCGCGAGGAGGGGTTCTATCGAGAGGCTGGCCTCGAGATCGAGTTCGTCGAGGGCCACGGCTCGCCGTACGCGGCCGAACGCGCTGCGCGCGGACGTGCGGACGTCGCGCTCGCGGGTGCCAGCGCCGTGTTGACGACGCAGAGCAAGGGGTTCGAGCCGCTGGCGGTCGCCGCGGTGACGCAGAAGACGCCGGCGGCCGTCTACACCCTGCGGGACGTCTTCGGTGAGCCACTCACAGAGCCCGCACAGCTCGCGGGCCGGACCGTCGCGCCCTCCGCGACGAAGACACGGATTCTCACCGCCCAGTTGCTCGAGAACACGGGCATCCGAGACGACGTCGAACTGCTCGACGTCGATCCGCACACCCACCACCGCGTCCAGCACAAGGTCGTCGACGGCGCGGTCGACGCCGCGGTCGGCGTGGTCACAAATGGGATCGAGATCGGCCGCGAGCACGACCGGACGCCCGACGAGCTTCCGATCGGGGACTATCTGGACGTCTACGGCATGACGCTCGTCACCGGCCCCGAGCTCGCGCGCGAACGGCCGGACTCGATTCGATCGTTCATCCGAGCGAGCGCGCGCGGGTGGGCCGCCGCGACCCGCGATCCGGCGCGTGCGATCGACGTCCTCGTCGGCCGAAACGCGACACTCGAGCGCAATCGGGAGATCGAGCGCCTGAAGTTCGAAACTGCGGCGAACCGGCTCCAGTTCACGCCGTACGTGCGGGATCACGGCTGGGGGGCACAGGATCCGGCCCGGTGGCGACGCCTCGGCGAGACGCTCTCCGAGACCGCACTGCTCGAGGGCTCGATCGATCCGGACGCGGTCTGGACCGGCGAGTTCCGCCCCGTCGACGAGCCGATCGTCTCCGAGTACGCCGATCGGGTTCGACCGGCGGTCGAGTGAGCGACGACCGGTAATCGAGCGGGCGGTGACGGATGGTCGGGCGGCCGATGAACGGTGAGCGGCCGAGCGGCGACGGACGTTCGATCCCGAAAACCGAACAGTCGATAACCATTTACTCGAGGCTCCCTTATCTGTGCCTCCAGATGGCCTCGGAACCCGACTACGACTTCTGGCTGCTCGATCTCGACGGGACCATCGTCGACGTCGAGTGGTCCTATACGCGGGAGGTGTTCGACCGGGTCGGCGACCGGCTCGGTCGCGAGTTCACCGACCGAGAAGCCGACATCATCTGGAACGGCCTGACCGGGTCCCGGGACCGCCAGCTCGAAGACTGGGGCGTCGCCCCCGACGAATTCTGGACCGCGTTCCACGAGGAGGAGGATCCGCTGGTGCGGGCCGAACAGACTTACCTCCACGAGGACGCCGCGTTCGTCGCCGACCTCGAGGAACCGGTCGGACTCGTCACTCACTGCCAGGAGTTCCTCTGTGAGCCGGTGCTGGATCACGTCGGTATCCGCGACTGGTTCGACGCGCAGCTCTGCTGTACCGAGGAAACGGGCTGGAAACCCGACCCGGATCCAGTCGAGCGAGTCATGTCCGACCTCGGCGTCGGGCACAACGGTCACCGAGGGGTTCTCGCGGGCGACGGTGCCAACGACATCGGCGCGGCCTGGAACGCCGGGCTCGATGCGATCCACGTCGAACGTGTTGGCCACGAACGCCGCGGACGGTGCGTCCTCGGCGACTATCGCGTCCAGTCGTTCGACGAGCTTTACTGAACGGCTTTCTGCGGCCGTCGAGCGACCGTGACCGAGAGCCAGCGGCGAGTCAGCGACGAACGAACGCCGAACTCGAGTCACGAACGACCGCGGTCGAATCGAGACCAAAAGGGATTCAGGGGTCCGGTCGGCGACGGACCCACGATGAAGTACTGCCTCGACTGCGAGTGGAGCGCCGTACGGACCGACGAGCCCTCACGACGAGCGCGGTCTCGAGCCGAAATCGACCACTACGTCGCGACGGGACACGCGATCGAGTCGAACGATTCGACCGTCCCTCCGACGACACCCGACGTCAGCAGTGAGGGCGCTGTCCCCGGCTTCGATATCCGAAACGAGTGATGGGCCGCCGGTCGGAAACTGCGCTCACGCGCCCGCATTCACAGATTCTTACCATTAGATCGACAGGAAAGCTTATGCTGGGATGCTCGGCTTATCGTAGCATGGCACGCGATACGCCGGTACGAAATCGAACCGATGCGGCCGCAACCGACAGTGCGCTTCCGAACCTCGTGACGATCGTCGGGCGAGGCGTTCCGTCGAACTTCGAAATCACCGTCGACGGCGATCTCGAGATGCTCGCCGACGATCCCGTGGCCGAAGGAACGGTAGTCTCCTGTGGCGTCGCCGAGGGAGCGATCGACGTCGGCGTCAGGCGCTTCCGGTTTTCCGGGCAGATGGCGAACGTCCGACTCGTCGATTGGAACGGTAACGAAGCGCCCGATTCCGCGAGCGTCCCGACGGTCCACGTCGAGTACGGCGCTGCGGATCGATAACGCGATTCTCGATCCGAGAACGGACTCCGGGAACGCGGTTTCCGCCTGCTGACGACGCCGAGCGACCGGTGTGAACGCGTCCGCCCGAACCGTCGGCGTCACGGACATCGGTACTGGGTACCGCTGCCGAGAATCGACCGATCAGCGGACGCGCCGGAGACCGCGATCAATCGTCGTCCGTGGCGCCGATCCCTGGATCGCTGCTCGCTGCCGCGGCGAGCGCCGTCGGCGCGATCGGCCCGTCGTTGGGACCGAACTCGGGATCGAACAACTGGAGGGCGGTGTGGATGGTGCTCCAGTCGTCTTCCGCTGCGGCCTCGCGCAGGCTCTTGGTCGGCGGCGCGAGCAACTGATTGACGAGGGAGTCCGCCATCGACTCGACGATCTCGCGCTGTTCGTCGGAGACGTCCTCGCCGCCGAGACGCGAGAGCGCCGTCTCCACCTCACGCTCTTTGATTCGTTCGGCGGACTCGTACATCGCGGCGATCGCTTCGTCCGCGCGCGCTCGTTTGTACTGTTCCGTCAGCAACTGAAACTCGTGGTCGATCATCCCCTCGACGTCGCGGGCCGCGTCGGCCCGCTGTTCGCGCGTCTCCGCGGTTATCGACTCGAGGTCGTCCAGATCGAAGACCGTCACGGCGGGTAACGAACCGGTTCTCGGAGCGACGTCGCGGGGCTGGCCGAGGTCGACGATCACCTGCTCGGTCTCGGTCGCACCGTCGCGTGCGCCGTCGAGATGGTGCGGTTCGAGTATCGGTTCCTCGCTGCCGGTGGCGGCAACGACGATGTCCGTCCGGCCCGCGATGGAATCGAGGTCCTCGAGCGGCGCGGCGCCTGCGTCGGTCTCCTCGCAGACCTCGTCGACGATGTGTTCGGCGTGGGCGACGGTCCGGTTGACGACGACGAGTTCGTCGACGCCGGCGGCCACGAGGCTCCGAGCCGCGAGTCGGCCCATTTCGCCGGCGCCGACGACCAGCGCGCTCGCCCCCTCGAGGTCGACTTCTGCCGCGGCACGTCGCGTCGCGGCCGAGCCAAGCGACACGACGCCCTCGTTGATCGCGGTTTCCGTCCGGGCGCGTTCGCCGACGTGGATCGCCTTCGTGACGGCGGCCTCGAGCATCGAGCCGATGCCGCCGGCGTCGCGGGCGTCCTCGTAGGCGGCTCGGACCTGGCCGATGATCTGGTCCTCGCCGAGTATCACCGACTCGAGGCCGGCGGCGATTCTGAGCAGGTGTCGGAGGCTCTCGTCGTGGTGGGTCGTGACGACCGCATCGTCGTCCGCGTCGGCAAAAAACTCCTGTAGCGCAGCCCGGCCGATAGCGTGATCCGGGCCGACGACGTACGCTTCGACCCGGTTGCACGTCGAGAGGACGTACGCTTCTTCGATACCTGGTACGGTCAGCAACTCCGAAACGGCGGCGTGCTGGCTCGCTGGGCTTGCAGCGGCGAGTTGATCGACGCTGCCGCTTTCGTGCGTAACTCGCGCTGCGGTGACGACCCCGGTCGAAATCACGGCCGTTCACCCCCGGTAGACAGTTCGTCGCCGAGCACGTCCTCGATCACTTGCGGACAGTTGGAAGTACCCGTACGTAAAGCTGTCCAAAGATCCGGAGAATTGACGACGTCGGTGACGATCTCTCGGCGGCGGTCGGCCGGCACGTCTCGAGATTTCAGCTCCTCGCGCAGCCCCGCACAGACGCGCGCCATCTCGCCGGCTCCCGCCAGCGTCTCCTCGAGTTCTCGTCGGAGGTACTTACTCAGTGCGGGTGCCGTGCCACCGGTCGCGATCGAGACGGTGACGGGGTCTTCGGACACGGTCGCCGGTACGACGACGCTACCGGCGTCGCGCTCGCCCGCTCGGTCGGCACGGTTGACGAGGATTCCCCGCTCGCGGCTCGCGTCGGCGACCGCCTCGTTGATCGCCTCGTCGTCCGTCGCCGCGACGGCGAGGGCGGGTTCGACTCGCTCGAGCCACGGGGCGACCTCGTCGGGCGTCGGCGCGGCGCGGATCAGTTCGGCCGGGCCGAATTCACGGTCGGCGAACGCGGGGCTGACGACGAGGACCCGCGCTTCTCGGGCGAACCGACGGGCCTTTCGGGCGCCGACGGGTCCGCCGCCGAAGACGAGCACCGTTTCGTCGGTGAAGTCGTGCACGAGTGGAATCATCGTAGGGCCTTGGCTCTCTCCGTTCGGCGTTACCGCTCTCTGGTGTTCGAGGCAGCGCGTTCTGCCAGACGAATGCCGGTCTTTTTCAATATTTGCGTCGAAAACAGACTGTCCCAGTCGTCTTCGGTGACGTCCCAGTAGCCGGCCATGGTCTCGCGAACCTGCTCGATACGCCGTTCGCTCTCCGCCTCGCTCCGGCCGTGGGTCATCGCGAAGAAATTGTACGGCCAGACACCCTCGTGGCGCGGCCGTCGGTAGCAGTGCGTCACGAACGGCAGCGAGGCGACTTCGGGGCCGACATCTGCGACCAGTTCGTCCGGGACGTTCCAGACCGTCATCCCGTTTTCCGTGTAGCCGAGCGCGTAGTGATTCGGGACGACGCCGATTCGACGAATCTTGCCCTCGCGCTCGAATCGTTTGATCGTCTCGAGTACCCACTCGGTCTCGACTCCGATCGCACCGGCGACGTCTGTATACGGCGTTTCGGTGAGGGGAACCCCGTCCTGAATCTCGAGGACGAGGTCGCGCTCGGCCGGCGAGAGCGTGGGGTCGGCGCTCGGCGAGACGGTGGGTCCGAGGCGGCTGAGATCGATGCCGGCGTCCTCGGCGTCGCCCTCGCCGTCGAGCGGGCCGTCGACGTAGAATTTGGCCTCGACGCGGAACTCCTGTTGTTTGGGCAGGTTGTACGTCTCCTGTCCGGTCTCGGCTTCGATTTCGGCCAGGACCTCCCCGACCCGGTCCTCGTCGGCGACGCTCACGACGAACCAGACGTTCAGAGACGGATGCTCGCGCTCGTAGTTGTGTGCTACCTCGCGGTGTCCGTTTACCCGTTCGACGATGTCGTCGAAACGGTCTTCGGGAGCGTGCATCGCGACCAGCGTCGCCGCGCCGCCGATTTCCTGTGCGTTGACGAGCGGTCCGAATCGAGAGAGGACGCCTCGCTCGTCGAGGGTTTGGATGGTCTCTCGCAACCCGGCCGCGTCGATGTCGACCCCGCGATCGCACATCGCCGCTGCGGCGGGCTCGAAGGGCCGCTCCACGACGGGGAAGCCGCCCTGAAATGCGTTGACGACCGCCCGCTCCCGTTCGGTGAGGTCGACGTCCGTGGACATACGTGGTCGTCGGGACTGCGCTCGTATAAGCGAACCGGGACGGTCCGCTCCACGCGGCGGACCGCTCATACGGACTACTGTAAGTCGTTTCCGGGGCAACCGCGACCGTCCTGTGGTTGCCCCGGTACATCGTTACGGCAGACCGTATCAGCCCTCGACGCCCGTCACCTCGAAGCCGAGGTCTCGAACGTCTTCGAGGATCGCTTCGTGGTCCGCGCTCGCTTCGTAATAGATGACGATGTCGAAACTCCCCTGTCGCAGGAGCTGCTGGCACTCCCAGACGAATTCCTCGCCCTCGAGCGTCAGGCCCTGGTGCTGGTTCGACGAGAAGTCGGTATCGTCGTTGCCCGAGTAGACGTAGCAATCTTTCGGGTCGTGTCCCGAGTGTTCGGCGATGACGTCGCCGACGTCGATCGTCGCCTGCATCATCTGGACGTCCTCGCTCCCATCGTAGTCGGTGTGGACGATCGCCCCGTTCAGTTCGATGTCTCCGGGCTCGAGCAACGTCCTGGTCCGCTGATAGAGGTCCTCGTCGATCACGTCTGCCATCGCTCGGACGTTGGGCGGCTGGACGGATAGCCGTCACGATTCCGTCGTCTCGGCGGCCGCAACCGGCGAGCCGTCGTGTCGAACGTCGTGACGTACCGCAACACACAAGACACAAGACACATAGTCCTCGGTGACCTTTCCCCGTCCAATGAAGCGGTGGCTCCGTCAACGCGTCGATGCGGCCTACGAACGGCTGCTCTCGCGAGAGATATCCGGCGCGCCGACCCACGTCGCAGTGATTCAGGACGGTAACCGACGGTACTCTCGCAAGCGGGGCGGAAACGCCCACGACGGCCACCGTGCCGGCGCCGAAACGACGGAACAGATCCTCGAGTGGTGCCACGACATCGGCGTCGAGGAACTGACGTTGTATGCGTTCTCGACGGAGAATTTCGACCGTCCTGACGAAGAGAACGAGGCGCTGTTCGATCTGCTCTGTGAGAAACTGCGGAAGTTCGCACGGGCCGAACGCGTCCACGGAAACGAGGTTCGCATTCGAGCCATCGGCGACGTCGAACGGCTTCCGGAGCGGGTTCGTGACGCCGTCGCATACGCCGAGGAGGAAACCCGTGGGTACGATCAGTTCGTTCTCAACATCGCGCTGGCGTACGGCGGCCGCGCACAACTGCTCGAAGCCGTCCGCGGCGTCGCCGACAGCGTCGACGCGGACGATCTGGAACCCGGCGAAATCGACGTCGAGGACATCGAAGACAGGCTGTACGATCAGCCGGTCCGGGACGTCGACCTGATCATCCGAACGGGCGGTGACGAGCGCACGTCGAATTTCCTCCCCTGGCACGCCAACGGTAACGAAGCGGCCGTTTTCTTCTGTACGCCGTACTGGCCGGAGTTTTCGAAAGCGGACTTCCTGCGGGGGATTCGCACGTACGAACACCGCGAAGAATCCTGGCGCCGGACCCGCGCTCGCCGCGCACTGGCACTGCTCGGCGCCGTCAGCGAACCCGAACTCGTGGAAGCCCACTCGATCGTCGACCGGTTCCGCGACTCTCTCCCGTCGGCCGAGCGGCCCGACACCGGCGATATCGAGGCGAACGACTCGAGCGGACGGATCGCCGACTGAGCGACCCTCGGCGCTCCGATCGCGGTATGTCCACACACCACAATCTTTATCAGTCATTCTAGCAACAGTAACCGCGATGCCCCCCTTCGAGAGCGCTCCCGTGGTCGACGTCGAGCAGTTCGTTCGGCTCACAGACGTCCCGCCCGACGAAGCGTACGAACTCCTCGCGAATTCGCGGACGCGACTCACCCTTCACGTCCTCTCGACGTGTGCACCCCCGTTCTCCGTCGACAGACTGACCGATATCGTCTCCAGTCGCGACGATGCCGACGAATACGCGGTCCACGTTTCGCTCGCCCACGCCGTCCTGCCCAAACTCGAGGCCCACGGTCTCCTCGAGTACGATGCCGACGCCGGTCTGATTTACCTCGATCGGCCGGTCGTGGACGTCGAGACCCCCGTCGCGGAACTCTCGGACGTTCCTCGGTGGCCAGGCGCCAACAGTCCGCCGACGTGAGCCGATCGACTACCGGCCGAATCGCCGCGATCGATTACAGTACTCGCGGACCGCACGAAGGAAGTCCCGCTTGCGAAAGTCCCGCCAGTTGACGTCCGTGAAATACAGTTCCGAGTAGACCGACTGCCAGATCATGAAATCCGAGAGCCGTTCCGCGCCGGTCTTGATCACCAGATCCGGTTCCGACGGGAACACGAGGTGGTCCTCGACGTGTTCGTCGTCGATTTCGTCGGGCTCTAAATCCCCCGTCTCGACGCGCTCTGCGAGCGTCCGGACCGCGCTCGTAAATTCGTGTTTCCCGCCGAGGCCGATCCCGATCCGGATCGGCGCGTCGGCACGCGTCTTGTCTTCCGGTCCGCGAACGGCCACCTCGAGGGGTGCGTCGATCGTCTCGAGTTCGCGTCGGAGCGCGGGCACGGCGGCCGCATCGAGGACGCTGACGTAGACGGTAATCTGCGAGGCGTACTCGACGGCCCACTCGAAGAAATCGGTGAGCGTTTCGTAGGCCCCCCGCTCGAGGAGGTCTCGCTCGGTGATCACGAGCGCGACGTGATCGGGTGGATCGGCCCTGTGGCGGCGGATTCGAAGGGCGAGGTACCGTTCGTATACTCCCACGTGAGTGACTTTTTCGGCCGCTGTGATACGGGTTACGGGTTGTCCCCGTCCGGACCGGGATACCGAACTCGACCCAACCGGGCCGCTGACCGCCGTGAAAACCGACTCGAGCCGGGTTCACGAACCTTGAAGTAACCGCCACAGAAAGGAACCGATATCGTGACAGCACCCGTTCGGCGAGCCGGCGTGTTTGCGGTACTCTGTACACTTTCGCTCGCCGTCCCGCTCTCCGGCCCTCGGGTGGGAGCCGCGCTCGCCGGCGTCGTCTTGCTCGCCGCCTACGTTATCACCGACGGCCCGCTGTTCGATCTGCTCGCCTATCCGGGCGATTACGAGGATTCGCGGCTCTACGGCCTTATCACGTTCGTGCTTTCGGGCGTCGCGCTCGGCCTCATGGCGACGAAAGCGTCGATGCCGGTCGCTGTCTTCGTCGCGACGTTACTGCTCGTCGGCTACGGCAATTTCGGCGAACAACTCGTCAGACTGCGGTTCGAGTTGTCCGTCGTCCGGGTCGTCGGGTTCTGTCTCGCCGCGACGAGCGCCGCCATCGTCGGTCAGACCATCACGCAGTCGCTCGTGGGCGACGCCGTCGCATCGTCGCTGCCGAGCGTCGTCTTTCTCGCCGCAAGCGGTGCATTTCTCGCGGCGCTTCTCCGAGACGTGCTGTTGCGCTCCGACGACCCGATCGTCGTCCTCTCGGTCGGGCTCCTCCTCTGGCTGCTCGCCGAACTCGAGCCGTCGATCGGCGCGTGGGAGATCGTCGTCGCACTCGTCGTCACCGTCGCGCTCGGGTACGCGTCCTACGCCCTCGAAACGGCCTCGATCGCGGGTATGCTAACCGGGATCCTCCTGGGGCTGTTGACGATCGTGCTGGGCGGCTACGGCTGGTTCGCCGTCCTCATCTCGTTCTTCGCCATCGGCGGTATCTCGACGAAGTTCCGCTACGAGCGAAAGGAAACGCTCGGCGTCGCGGAGGACAACAACGGTGCACGCGGCAGCGGCAACGTCCTCGGAAACGCCGCCGTTGCACTCGTCGCCGTGCTGGGCTATGCGGCCAGTGACGCCGGGTTTCTCCCCCGCGATCCCACACTCTTTCTCTTTACGTTCGCCGGTTCCATCGCGACCGCGATGAGCGACACCCTCTCGAGCGAAATCGGCAGCGTCTTCGAGACGCCGCGACTGATCACGACTCTCGAGCCGGTCGACCCCGGCACGGACGGCGGCGTCACGTGGCAGGGGGAACTCGCCGGCATCGCCGGCGCGACGATCGTCGCTGCCATCGCTTACGGGCTCTTTCCGGAAGTCGGGGTCGTCGGTGCGGCGATCATCGTCGCCGCCGGTATCGTGGGGATGACCGTCGATAGCCTGCTGGGGGCGACACTCGAGGGAACGTTTCTGGGAAATCAGGGCGTAAACTTCCTGGCGACGTTGTCCGGTGCGCTGATCAGCGCGGTTCTGGTGCTTTCGTTTCCCGTTCTCGGCTGATCCGCCCGCGAACACTGACGCCGCCTGCGCTCTCGGATCGTCGTCTCGAGACGGCGAACGCGAATCCGGCGTTCGTCGATCCCGAACGCGGGGCTGTCAGTCGTCCATCGACGGAAACTCCCCGTTCGGCGAGACGCCGTCCGGCGCCCCATCCGGGCGCTCCGATCGTTCGTCGGACGGGTGACTCTCCAGGCGAATGTCGGCTCGGACGTGCGCTCCCGCGGCCGTACTCGTTATCCAGACGACCAGCAGCGCCCAGGTACCGAGGAGGGCGAGCGCTGCCGCCGGTGGCGGTGCCATCGAGAATAGCTCGGCCGCGATGCCATATCAACGACTCGGACCGGACCGAGACCGAAGGCGAGTACCGTTCCGATCGGTCCGGTCAGACGGATGGCGGCTTCGGTCGCCGTGCTCGTCGCTCGTCGGCGTGCCGTTCGCGAGCCCGTCTCGCACTCCGGACGGTTCCCTCCTGTGATCGCGCGGGCCAGGAACAGATCGACGGGAACGCGCCTCGAGAACGGGGCTGACGCGCACCTCACTCGGCGTCCGGTGACCGTTCGGCGATTTCGTCGACGGGGTGAAGCCGAACGTCGGTCGGGCGCTTGGTAAACTGTCCGAGCGACCGTGCGACGATCCGATCGACGCCGCGATCGGCCGCCAGATCCAGCAGTCGCTGGCCGAGGATGTCGTCGAGCACGACCGTCGTCGGCGCCGTCTCGGCCGACTCGAGGGCGTCGTAGGCGTCGCTCGCATCGGTCTCGGCTACCGTCTCACCGTCCGCATCGAGGAAGCGAACGCGATCGGTATCCGCCCGGATCACCGCCGTCGCGTGACCGTAGACGGTTTCCGGCTCGCGCTCACGACCGGATTCGGGCGCGGTCGCTTCGTCGTCTCGCTCGGCCACCGTCGCTTCCGCGGGTCCGGACTCGAGGGTTGCCGAGCCGGGTCGCTCCCGATTCGCAGTCGTCCGGTCGGTTTTGGCTTTCGCCGGTGTCTCGGAGTCCGTGCCGACGTCGCTGGCCGAGTCGAATACCGAATCCGCGCGGGCGGACGATTCGCGATCGTGCTGGTTCGAGGGGGACGGCTCCTCTTCGAGGGTGGTCGGCGAGGCGGTGCCCGGGTCAGCCGGCGGCGGTGCCGGCGTGGTACTGCCGTCGGTCGCGGCGACCGCTTCTCGGGGTTCGTTCAGTTCCGAGACGGTCTCGTAGGGGACCTTGTTCCGGAGGGCGGCGAACAGTTCGTGGTGGTCGAGTTCCTCGACGGAGCTGTCGGCCGGGGCGAAGGCGACGTAATCGATGTCGCCGACCTGCGAGAGTTCCTCGAGAATGAGGTCTCCGCCGCGGTCGCCATCGAGGAAGGCCGTGACCGTCCGGTGGCGAGTCAGTTCGGCGACCGCGTCGGGAACGCTCGTTCCCTCGACCGCGATCGCGTTTTTGATGCCGTACTTGAGCAGCGTGAGGACGTCCGCTCGTCCCTCGACGACGATGATCGCGTCGCTGTCGGTGACGCGCGGACCGGCGGGCAACCCTTCGAACTCGGTGATGTCCTCGACGCGGACGTGCTGGCGCACCTCCGCTAAGATCTCGTCGGACGACATGATCGAGTCGTCGAACCCGGCCCGCAGCAGTTCCTTCGCCCGGTCGACGACTTCCTTTCGCTTCGCCGCTCGGACGTCCTCGATTTCTTCCACCTCGAGGTCGGCCCGGCAGGGCCCGACTCGAGTGATCGTCTCGAGGGCGGCGGCGAGGGTGGCAGTTTCGACCTTGTCGAGGCTGCTCGCGATCGTTACCTGGCCGTCGGATTGGCCCTGTGTGCTTGCGATTTCGACGTCGATACGGCCGACCTTTCCCGACTGTCGGAGGTCGCGGAGATCGAGGTCGTCGCCGAGCAGCCCTTCGGTCTGGCCGAAGATCGCCCCGACGACGTCGCTACGTTCGACGACCCCGTCAGCCGTCACGTTCGCGTGAATGAGGTATTTCGAAGTGTCTTCCATTGGAGATCAGTCCCCGCGAGGGGCGCGGTGACGCGGGAGTCGCGTGCAGAGACCGGTTTATGTAAGATTTCGTTCGTGGGGGGCAAATAGCTGTTGACCGCCGCAATTCGATTGTGTGTCCGAACGGGTATCGATCGCACCATCCTGATATCCGGACGACGGGAATCCGACGCAGCGAACCGAATGGTCCGGTGGCGCGTCGGTGCCCGTTCAGTACGCGGGTCGATACCAGTACCAGTAGACCGTCACCGCGAGCAAAACGACCAGTCCGCCGAGGAAGAAGAGGAGGCCGGGCGGCACGGTTCCGAACACCGCCTCTGCCGCCTCGGCGCCGCCGTCGCTCGCGTTTTGGACGCCCTCGTTTCCGGCGTCGAGTGCCGGGCCGGTCGCGCCGTCGCTCCCACCCGCGGTGTCTGTCCCCGTATTATTCGTCTCGTCGATGCTATCGATGTTGAACCCGTCGTCTCCGGCGGACGAACGTTCGCCCGTGGCGTCCGTACTGTCCGACCCCGATAGCTGTGACTCGTCTCCCGATCCGCCGGCGCTCGTTCCGTCCGATTCCGCCGGAGGCGCCCCTCCTTTCGTCGACTGTGTTCCGGTCCGCGTGAACCACCACGCGAGGCCGTACTGAACCAGGAGACTCCCGCCAGCCAGCGCGCCGACGCCGCCGATAAATCGCGAGAGCGCTTCCTTCAACTGCGTCGCCCGTGATTCGTCGCTCGTCACGATCAACGGCCCGTCCATCGTCGCGTAGACGCTCATCTCGTTCCCGCGCGAGGAGTACCACGTGTCTATCACTTCGACGAGACCGGCGTCCTCTAGATTCTCCAGGTGGTACCGCACGTTCTGGATCGACGAATCGACCGCATCGGCGATGTCGCTCGGCGTTCCGGGTTCGTCGTCGAGGCGCGCGTAGATCTGCCGGGCCGTCGTCGAAGAGAGGGCGGCGAACACCGCGTCGGCGTCCTCGCCCTCGAGGTCGACGATACGAGGGTGGCCCTCTTCGACGGCCGTCTCTGAGCGAAAGGGAAATAGACGGGCCATACCAGTTCGTTTTGTCTTTGCAATCAAACGCCTATACTCTTTTTCCTCGCTGAAAGAGCGATTTCAGCTACGGAAAACCGCCTGACGCGACCGCCAGACCGGATCGATGAACAATTCTCTTCGATAGCGGCGTTCGAATAGTAAGAATTACCCATACTGGGACGAACTCACACGCATGCGCCGAACCGAACTGGGACTCTGGATCGCGGTGGCCGTCGTCCTCGCCGGGCTCGCTGTCCCGTGGTTCCTGTGGGGATCCGGGACCGTCGTCGCCAGTCTGCCGGTGTGGCTCTGGTGGCACGTCGGCTGGATGGGACTCGCGTCGATCGTCTTCTGGGTGTTCACCAGGCGTGCGTGGGGGATCGGCATCGATCGAACCGGACCGGACTCGAGCGCGACGCCCCCTGGGGCGGCCGACGGCACCCGAAAGACGAATTCGAGGGGTGAGTCGCCGTGAACCAGGTTACGCTGCAACTCGCTATCATCGTGGGCTACCTCCTGATCGCGCTCGCGGTCGGCCTGGTCGCCTACCGACTGACCGAGCGGACCGCGGAGGACTTCTACCTCGCGAGCCGGACGCTCGGAACCGTCGTCCTGCTCTTTACGACGTTCGCGACGCTGCTGTCCGCGTTCACGTTCTTCGCGGGGCCGAACATCGCGTACGCGAACGGGCCCGAGTGGATCCTGGTCATGGGGCTGATGGACGGTATCATCTTCGCCGTTCTCTGGTACGTGATCGGCTACAAGCAGTGGTTGCTCGGCCAGCAGTACGGGTACGTCACGCTGGGCGAGATGCTCGGCGACCGCTTCGGTTCGCGGTGGCTCCGCGGGATCGTCGCGGGCGTCAGCCTGGTGTGGCTCTTCCCGTACGTCATGCTCCAGCAGGTCGGTGCGGGGACCGCGCTCGAGGCGCTGACCGAGGGGACGGTCTCGTACGCCACCGGAGCCGGGCTGATTACCGTGTTCATGATCCTTTACGTCGTCGCCGCCGGGATGCGAGGGGTCGCCTGGACCGATACGATACAGGGCGCGTTCATGCTGATCACGACCTGGGCCGCGCTGCTGTGGGTCCTCGCGGCCGTGGGCGGCCCCGGCGCTGCGACCGAGGCGCTCGCGTCGAACCCCGACACCGCCGGCTTCCTCTCGCTCGGGGGCGGCGTCTACTCGGTCCCCTGGATCCTCTCGACGGCGATCACGATCGGCTTCGGCGTCGCGATGTTCCCGCAGGTCAACCAGCGCTTTTTCGCCGCCGGCTCGCGGACCGTGATCAAGCGGTCTCTGGCCCTCTGGCCGATCCTCTGTGTCTTGCTGTTCGTCCCCTCGTTCATGCTCGGCGCGTGGGCCGCCGGCCTCGGCGTCGCGATGCCCGACAGCGGAAACATCCTCCCGGCCGTCCTCGCCGAGTACACGCCGGTCTGGTTCGCCGCGGTCGTCATCGCCGGCGCGATGGCGGCGATGATGTCCTCGTCCGACTCGATGTTGCTCTCCGGATCGTCGTACATCACGCGGGACCTCTACCGCCCGTTCGTCGACCGGAACCTCCCCGATCGCCGCGAGGACTTGCTCGCCCGCGGCGGGGTCGTGATCTTCGCAACCGCTGCCTTCATCGGAAGCCTGTTCCAGCCCGCGACGCTGTTCGAGATCGGTGAAGCCGCCTTCAGCGGCTTCGCTCAGCTCGCGTTGCCCGTTCTGCTCGCGCTCTACTGGCGACGGACGACGCGCGCCGGCATCACCGCCGGCATCGTCTCGAGCCAGCTGTTCTACATGGCGAGTCTCTTCATCGACGTCGTTCCCGGTTCCTACGCGGGCTGGACGGCCGGCATCGTCGGCATGGCCTTCGGGCTGCTCGTCACCGTCGCCGTCTCTCTGGTCACGTCGCCGGCCGCCGCCGAGCGCCGCGCGATCTACTTCGACAAGCTGGGTGCGGACTGATCGGGCTCCGAACCGGGAGAATAAACGGCGCGGCGCGTCAACGACGCGACGATGGCTATCGACCTGCCGCCCACCGTCGCGGACGACTGGCACCGCGTCGGTCGTCGAACCGACGATCGGTCCCTTTCTATCGCGACGATCACCGCCGAGACGACGGTCTTCGAACACCGGCCGACCGCCGACGCCATAGAGCGACTCCGCCCCGACGGCGACGTCCCGGCACGGTCGCTGTTCACCGTCGACGTGCGCGTCAGCCCCGCTCTCGAGACGATCGGCCTCTCGGCCGCGGACGCGCTCGAGACCGCCGCTCCCGCCGCTCGCGAGCAGTTCGTCGACACCGTAGAACGCGACGACATCACGGTCCGCGGCGAACGCGCGACCGAATTTATCGACCGGCCCGACGGCGTCGTGGGGCACCTCACCGTTCTCGAGGTCGCGTACCCGATCGATCCGTCCACCGCGTCCGAGAGCGACGACACCGCGGCCGCGACCGCGAGTATCGCCGCCGAGGCTCACGTCGCCGTCTGGCCGGCCGCCGACGCCTACGTCCTGGCCGGCGGCCTGGTCCCGCTCGAGGGACCCGACGGTGCGGACCTCCTCGCCGCTGCGCTCGACGTCGATCCGGCCCGCGACCGCGAAGTGATCGTCGATCTGTTCCGGGGGCTCGACCTCGGAGCCGCCGCTGGGGAGTCCGCGGACCTCGAGTGAGTTCGCCAGCGACTCACTCCTGGTCGGTTCCGTCGCTCTCACCGTCCGCCTTCCGACAGAGTCCCTCGAGCGTCAGCGCGCCCGCAGTGAGGCCTGCGATGGGAGTGAACCCCGATGTTGAATCTTCAGTGGTCTCACTGTCGCCGCCTTCGCCGCGACTGCTCTCGGTATCGCCTTCTCCAGTAGTGGACCCACTCACGTTCGTGTTTTCCCGGGTTTCGGTGCCACTTTCGTCCGTCTCTCGACCACGTCCGGGCTCATCACTTCCCCCGCTCTTGCTCTCGTCTTGGCGGCCATCTTCAGCATCCCCATTTCCTTCGTCGTCACGCTGACTTTCTGAACCACCGCTTCCGTTATCGTCTCCATCGCTGTCTCGTTCGTCCTCGCTCTCCTCGCTTCCGTCCTCACTCCCGTTGCTGTCTTTCTCCTCACTCCCGTTGCTGTCTTCGTCCTCGTTCGTCGCTCGGAGGGCACGAAGGCGGTCATCGTGATTATAGTCGTAGATCGTATCGGCGCTGACTGCCTCGATAGGGTTCACGTGTAGTTCATCACTGTTCCAGATCACCCACTTCTCGCTGCCGTCATCGAGATCGAACCCGACTGCACTTTTCTCGCCTTCGTACATTGCGTCTAGCGTGAAAACGAGCGTATTCCCGACAATTGCGATATTTCCGCCACCAACTACCAGATTAGTCGCTTTAAAATAGGGGCTCGTCCACGATTGATCAACCGGGTCGTCTCCAAAGTCGCTTACGAAGATCCGCGCATCGCCGGAATTGACTCTAATATCTCCCTTCGTGGCATCCAAAAAGTGTCCCTGCAAGATATCCCTTTCACCAGTCTCTGCATCTATCATGACGCTCTCTTCTGCACCGAAAGAACCGCCGAAGACTGCTGTATCGTTCGCTGTGAGATGTCCAGCTACTCTCCACGAATACGTCGTGTCTGAGGCCCATCGTTTCTCGCCCGTCATCGCATCGAATGCGACGACCGCTTTGCCGTCCTCGGTCGACGCATACACTGATCCGTTCGCGACAGGAATCGGGAGCGTCTCGAAGTGAAACGTCTCGATGTCGCTTTCATCTTCGTAGTGGCCGGACATGTCGACGTCGACGGCTTCGCACTTCCAGTCGGTCGAGCCATCAGTGGGATCGAACGCGTAGATCGTTCCATCGACGACGACGTACACCCGTCCGTATCTGATCGTCGGATCCGCGACGGGGAACACGTCCCACTCGTTTTCGTCTTCGAGCGGTTCGTAGTCGAATTCTCTGGTCCAGCGAATCGATCCGTCGGCCGCATCGAGGGCCATCAACTGGTCACCGCCGACGTAGACCGTCTCCCCGGCTATCGCCGGCGTCCCCTCGGCGGGGACCTCGTCGTTCCGCCACTTGACCGAGCCGTCGTCCGCGTCGAGGGCGTGAACACCGGTCGTCTCGACGCCAGGCCTGACGTATACCGTGCCGTCGACGACGGCGGTGCTTCCGTGCCACCTGTATTCGTCGTACGTCCACGCGACGGTGTCGGGCCTGGCGATGCCGTCCTCGGATGGGACGTATCTGCCGTTCGCCGGGTTCCCACCGTGCGACGACCAGCCAGCCGGTTCCTCGAGCAACTCCCCACCACCATCGTCGTCCGCACCGACGGACCCGAGTGACCCACCTGCCGCGAGTGCCACAGCCGTCGACAGCACCGTCCGTCGTCGGAACTCGTTCATACCGACGGCGTCTCCTTTCCGACTCCTTACTATGGTTCTGTTAGAGAGATTATGTGTGATGGATTACATTTATTCGGACCAGTCGGTCGGTTTCCGTCGAGTTTCCGGACGAATTACCTTCACAAAAAACCCGTTGTCGCTCTCGAACGAAGCTGCGAGAGGGGTATGTGGAGCGAAAAACGCCGTTTCGACGCGACGGTGATCGATTCGAAACCCGTGGTCCCTTGCAGTGACGGAAACGGACCGAACGCTACCCGTGAAAATAACTCGTACCACGTACGTCCGTCAGTGATATCGTTTTTCGGTGACGACGTCGCGGGATTCCCGGTCAGGTTCCCCACCGCTTCTCGGTCCGTCGTTTTCCGAGATCGTGATCGAGTCACAGAGCGTTCGCGAGGTGGTGACTCGGCTGGAAAGTCCGCCGACCTCGAGTGAACGCTTCTCCGCGCTATCGAAACGCGTCTGCGAAGTGTCGAAATACCTATCGCAGTCGTTGAAACGATTTACTCACCGCTCGCAGTAAAGCGGCCAGCGAAGACTCGCTGGCCGCGCCTTCGCGAGCGGGGTGTGCACTGACTTTCGACGTCTACTATAATTGACGCGGCGCATCTCTCCCGATATGGCTCGGCACAGCGGGCACGAGTATCCGGAGCTGGCGAAAACCGGCTTCCTCCTCGGACTGGTTCTGTTCGTCGTCGGAAGCGGAAGCGAACTGATCGGACACGCGCTGTTCGGATCGCTCCCGCAGTGGGAAAATACGCTCTTTGTGACCCTGATCGCCGTGGGTTTCCTCGTCGGCTTTTTCTCGCCGTTCGTCTTCGGCGTCGTCATGCCGCTCGTTGAATGAGCCGCGCCTCGACTCGGTGGTTTTGTTACGGCTCCGCCTAACTAACGACCATGCAAACGCACATCGTTCCGGTCGGCTTCGACTACGACCGGCTGATCGCGCCGCTCGTCCGCGATCAGATCGACGTCGACAGCGTCATCCTTCTCGAGGGGGCCGTCGGCAGCGAGGCCAACGTCGAATACTCCCGCCACCTCTCGAAGAAGCTCGAGACGGATTTCAAGAACCTGCTGGGTGCCCAGACGAACCGGTTCGTCCTGGAGGACGTCTACGACTACGACGAGGCCTTCGAGCAGGCGTACGAACTGATCACGGCGGAACTCGACCGGGGGAACGAGGTCTGGGTCAACGTCGCCGCCATGCCCCGGACCGTGAGCTTCGCGTTCGCGAACGCCGCTCACTCGCTGATGGTCGAGCGCCAGGAGGATCGGGAGGGGATCCACACCTACTACACCGCCCCCGAGAAGTACTTGGAGACCGAACTCGCCGAGGAACTGCGCAAACAGATCGCCCTGCTCGAGGACCTCCGCGAGGCGGAGGCGGCCGACGAGATCGAGGACACGCGACTCGCGAACCGTCTCGAGAGCGCCCGTGATCTGTTAGCCGAGTTCGACGAACGCGGAACGACGATCGGCGCGAAGGAGATTGCCGGAAAGCACATCGTCGAGTTGCCGGTGGCGTCCTTTTCGAACGTCAAACCGTTCGAGGAACTCATTCTGTACAAACTCGGCGAAGACGGCGAGTTCGATTCGGTCTCGGAACTCGCGGAGTCACTGGCTCGCGAACTCAACGAAGAGTACACCGACAGTTTCCGCTCGAAGGTCATCTACAACGTCGATCGTCTGGGTCCCGGCGGAAAGGGCTACATCGAGCGCGAAGAACACGGGAAATCCTACCGGACGCGACTGTCGCGGATCGGCGAACTGTGGGTCCGTGCCCACTCCGATAACGGCCCGTGAGAGCGTCTCGGACGGCGGAACGGACAGCCGTCCTCTCGAGGGCGCTCGATCGCAACTGAGCGGCGGCGGCGACGGAAGACGGGGTCAGAGAATGCCCAGCGTGTGGCCGAGGAAGTAGCCGCTGGCGGCGACGAACCAGCCGGTGAAGACGACGATCGTGAGCGCGAACGCCGCTTTCGGGGTCGGTCGCCCTCGTTTCAAATCCCTGAACGCGTGGTTTCGAAGGTTGTGGGTTCCGAACACGTCGACGAACAGCCAGTAGCCGTCGCCGTCGACGAGCGGATTGAGGACGAACAGCAGCCGGAACAGCTGGACGAGAATACACGAACCGAGCACGCTGTAGCCGGGAAACTGCAGTAACGCGATCGCCAGTTCCAGCGTCACGACGATATCGACGACCGGTCCGGCGAGGCTGATCCAGATTCGGACGTTGCGCGGACACTGCCAGGCGTCTCCGGTCCGCGTGATCACCGCCGGAATGACCCCGTTCAGACGCCCGATCGAAATCGACGGCTCGAAATAGGGGCGACCGGCCACGTAGTGGCCGAGTTCGTGCAGAAGCGTCGCACCGACGAAAAACGGCGCGAGGACGACCGTCTTTCCGACCGAGCCCGGCGGGCTCCAGATCGTCTCCCACTGGGCCACGATCAGCGCACAGAGGACGATCGTCACCGCTCCGGTCGCGACGAGCCGCGGCCACAGCCGAATGTCCGCGGACATCTCGAGTCGCCGTCTCTCGCCGCTGGGCTCGAGATACCCCTCATCCGCCAGCACATCGATCGCCTCGAGAACGGCGGGATCGGCTGCCGAGGGTTCTCGCTCGCCGCGGGCGAGGGCGCGGAGGGGCTCCCGGAACGCGGGATCGATTCGCTTGTAGTCACCGTTGTCGTTGCGGAGCCACAGTGTTCCACCGGTCTCGCCCCACGTGTATCCGAAGTTGCGGCGGACGTGAGCCCCGTCGTGCGTTCGGTCGGTACCGGATTCGCCATCGCCGCTCGTCGTCATGGGTCGGCGAGGAACCCCGCGAGTTCGCTCGCAACCTTCGTTCCGGCGAGTTCGTCGAACGTCGCGAACATCGGTGACGGGTTCGCTTCGAGGACGACGAAGCGATCGGCCGCGTCGACCACGTCGACGCCGGTAAACGGCAGGCCGAGCCGCTCGGCCGCACGGCAGGCCGCCCGTTCGATCTCGGGGTCGAGGGACTCGAGTCCGATTCGTTCGACGTCGTGACGTTCGCTGCGGTAATCGAGCGCATCCGAGACGATGCGAGCCGCGGCGACGACTTCGCCGTCGACGACGAAGACGCGAACGTCGTCCCCGTCGACGCGCTCTTGAAACTGAACGGGGGAGTTCGCGAGCCGCGAGAGTCTGTCGTCGTCGAGATCGTCGCTCTCGAGGTGATGTGCGTGGCCGCCGCCGCCGATCGGCTTGTAGATGACGTTCTCGACGCGGTCCGCGAAGGCCCGCACTTCGGCCGGATCGTTCGTCGAGCAGGTCTCCGGCACCGGAATCCCGGCCGCCGCGAGCGTCGAGAGCTGCCAGGGTTTGAGGGCGTGAATGCCGAGCACGTCGGGTGGGTTGATCACCCGCACACCGTCGTCCTGGAGGGACCTGATGGCCGAGAGGAGGAGGCCGCGATACTCGCGTAACTGATTGATCACCGACAGCGGTCGCTCCTCGAAGTCGGCCTCGAACTCCGGATAGCGTGGATCGAGGCCGAGGCGTCGCAAGTAGATCGTGTGGCACTCGTCGAGAATGGAACCGGTCCCGTCGATTGAAATCCGCGTTTCGTCCGCCGCCTGCCGGACCGTCGCTGGTGTCGCTCCGGGCCAAGACGACGCATCCCACAGGCTCGTTTCGACTCCACGCGATTCGAGTTCCCGCGTCACCACGTCGACCTGCGGGTCCGCTTTCGGGCCGATTAACAGGACACCCATTACGACATTATTCCGTCGCTCGAACACATAATTCTACAGGCGAATTGTATAGGTATTTCCCACCGGGAAGACGGCTCGCCGACTGTCAGGCACTTTTCGGACGCGCCTGTACCGTCCCGATCAGAACCGGTCCGCACGGGTGAGGATCGCTGTGTTCTCGCGGAGAATAAAACGGAAAACACGTCTATTGGAGGTGATATATTAACCCGGAGAAAGCTTAATATTTGTGGCCGTTGACCGCCGTCCTGTATGTCCGCAGACAATACGGATGATGTGCATTTCGTCGAAGACCTCGAAGAACGCGCGAACGCCTCCCCGATGCTTACGACGCTGGCGCTCGGCGAGGAGGGACCGGTCACGATGTCCTGTGCGGAAACCGGTTGCTAACTGCCTACCGCGAACGCGTTCGGTTTTTTCGGTCGACGCCATCGACCCCCGCGAGCGCCCCATCCGAATCGACCCGGACTGCCGAGTGAGCGGCCGATTTTGTTCTCGTCTGCATCGACGCGATCGTGCCGTCGATAGCCCGTTTTCGGCGCCGTGAGTCGCGATATTGCTTCCGTCGTGCGACGGATCGGGTTCCGGATCGAAAGCGATGACCGACGGCCTCGAGAACGAATCTTCGCCGTATCGAGCGCGCCACCCGTTCGAGACGGCGGTGTCGTCCCGGAGCAGTGGCGGCTATCCGACGACGAAAGGGCTATGACGCTTGCCGCCCGAATTGTCGGGTATGCCTGCTACCGTCGCGGCCGCGTCCGATCGCCACGACGACCCTCGTGGCGCCGTTTTCGTATCCGGGCGGACGTGACGATTCACGGGGATTCGGTCGCCTCCCTCCGACGACTTACGTCCGCCCAGGTAGGGGCTTCGGAGCCGCCGATTTTCCACCCCGTTTCGACGGATGTATTGTCGCTGACCAGCATTCACCGAGCAACGACCGCTCTATGGACGATAGTCAACCCCACAGCCTGACGACGCACCGACGACGCCCGCGACGGGCGGTGAGAGCATGAGCACGGACGCGCCGGAGCAGGAGGACGCGCCGAGTCTCGAGGGCGGATACGATCCCGACGCAGTCGAATCCCGCTGGCAACGGCGCTGGATCGACGAGGAGGTGTACGCCTACGAGGGAGACGAGCAACGGGATCCGAACACGGTCTACGCCATCGATACGCCGCCGCCGACGGTCTCGGGAAGCCTGCACATGGGGCACCTCTACGGGCACACGCTCCAGGACTTCGCCGCCCGGTTCCAGCGCATGCACGACGGCGACGTGCTCTTTCCGTTCGGCTACGACGACAACGGGATTGCGAGCGAGCGCCTGACCGAGAAGGAACTGGACATCCGCCATCAGGACTACGAACGCCGCGAGTTCCAGGAACTCTGCCGGGACGTCTGTGCGGAGTACGAGGCCGACTTCACGGAGAAAATGCAGGGCCTCGGGTGTTCGATCGACTGGAACAACACCTACAAGACGATCGAACCGCGCGTCCAGCGAATCTCGCAACTCTCCTTCCTCGACCTCTACGAGAAGGGTCGGGAGTACCGCAAGAAGGCCCCCGCGATCTGGTGTCCCGAGTGCGAGACGGCGATCTCGCAGGTCGAGATGGAAGACGACGAACGCGGCTCGCACTTCAACGACATCGCGTTCGAACTCGCGGGTGACAACCCTCCCCGCGAGGAGTTCGTCATCTCCACGACGCGTCCGGAACTCATTCCGGCCTGTGTCTCCGTCTTCGTCCACCCCGACGACGAGGAAAATCGCGATCTCGTCGGCGAAACCGCCCGCATTCCGATCTTCGGCCACGAGGTGCCGATCATCGAGGACGACCGCGTCGACATGGAGAAAGGCAGCGGGATCGTCATGTGCTGTACCTTCGGCGACCAGAAGGACATCGAGTGGTACCAGGCCCACGACCTGCCGCTTCGCGTGGCCATCGACGAATCCGCGACGATGACCGACCTCGCCGGCGACTACGAAGGCCTGTCCACCGAGGAGGCCCGCGAGGCGATCGTCGAGGACCTCGACGACGCGGGCTACCTGCGCGACCGCTGGGAGATTACCCACGCGGTGCAGGTCCACGAACGCTGTGATACGCCCGTCGAGTTCCGCGTCTCCAAGCAGTGGTACGTCGAGATCCTCGATCACAAGGATGAGTACCTGGCGGCCGGCCGTGAGATGGACTGGTACCCCGAGAAGATGTTCACTCGGTACCGCCACTGGATCGAAGGGCTCGAGTGGGACTGGCTGATCTCGCGCCAGCGCGACTCCGGCATTCCGTTCCCGGTCTGGTACTGCGAGGACTGCGACCATCCGATCGTGGCCGAGCGGGAGGACCTGCCGGTCGATCCCCTGAGCGACGACCCGCCCGTGGACGGCTGTCCGGAGTGTGGCCACGACGAGTTCGACGCCGAGGAGGACGTCTTCGACACGTGGGCGACGTCCTCGTTGACGCCGCTGATCAACGCCGGGTGGGACTGGGACGAAGAGAGCGAGACGTTCACGATGGACAACCCCGAACTGTATCCGTTCGACCTGCGCCCGCAGGGCCACGACATCATCTCGTTCTGGCTGTTCCACACCATCGTCAAGTGCTACGAGCACACCGGCGAGGTTCCATTCGACGCGACGATGATCAACGGTCACGTCTTAGACGAGAACCGCGAGAAGATGTCCAAATCGCGGGGGAACGTCGTCGAACCCGACGAGGTGCTCGCGGAGTATCCGGTCGATGCCGTCCGCTTCTGGGCGGCCAGCGCCGCCGTCGGCGACGATTTCCCCTACCAGGAGAAAGATCTCACCGCCGGCGAGAAACTCCTTCGCAAACTCTGGAACGCGTCGAAGCTCGTCGACACGCTCGCGCCCGCCGACCCCGAGGAACCCGGCGAACTCGAGGCGATCGACCGGTGGCTGCTCGCGGAACTCGACGCCGCCGTCGCCGATCTGACCGACCACCTCGAGGCCTACGAGTTCGCGAAGGCCCGCGACCGCCTGCGAACGTTCTTCTGGAACACCTTCTGTGACGACTACCTCGAAATCGCGAAGACTCGCGAAGAGAACCCATCGACCCAGTACGCCCTCCGAACCGCGCATCGAACGTTCCTCGAGTTGTGGGCGCCGTTCTTGCCGCACGTGACCGAGGAGATCTGGCAATCGGTCTACGAGACCGGCGACGGGGCGTTCGACAGCATCCACACTCGCGACTGGCCCGCCCCGCAGGGCTACGAGGCCGATCTCGAGGCCGGCGAGACCGCCATGGAGGTCATCTCGGCGCTGCGTCGGTACAAGAGCGAGAATCAGCTCCCGTTGAACGCCGACCTCGAGTCGGTGTCGATCTTCGGCCCGATCGACGGCTTCGAGGACGCGATTCAGAACGTGATGCACGTTCGGGATCTCACCGTACTCGCGGAACCCCCGGAGATCACGACCGCCGTCGCGTCGATCGACCTCGACTACTCGACGCTCGGACCGAGGTACGGCTCGAAAGTCGGCGACATCGACGCCGGAATCGAGAGCGGCGAGTACGAAATCGACGACGACGAAAGCGTGCTTCGAGTCGCCGGCGAGGAACTCGAAGCGGACCTGTTCGAGGTCGAACTCGAGCGAACCTACTCGGGCGAGGGCGAGATGATCGAGACCGAGTCGGCGGTCCTCATCCTCGAGTAGTCGTCCCGTCGCGCGTCGAGCGATCACCGTTCGAGCTTCCGTCCCGACGCGCGGCGGTTCGGCGTCGAGAAATCCGATTTTACCGTGTCGAGTCCCGAACGCCCGCGTCTCGTGATGTCGGATTCGACTACAATTCGACGAACGTCGTATTTCGGCGATCGGTGGAGTATCACACTGCCGAGTAATTCTCCCTTTGTGTCGATATGGCTTCGAGTGCCGAGAATATGTTGCATATATCGTGAGTTGCAGAAAGGTTATGACTGCATGTTCGAAGAGGTGAGTGTGCTCTGCTGAAGTTGGATCGAGCCGATGCGTTGCTCGCCGTCGCGTAAGCCGAGTACAGAGCACCCATGAAGACAGATATCTCAGACGCCGACGTCTCCGGAACCGATGTCACGCTCCCCTCGAACACGGTATTCGAGCTGTTGCTGGACGAGCAGCGCCGGTATGCATTATATTACCTGTCACGGAAAGTGGGCGCCGTGACCATCGAGGAACTGACCGAGCGGATCGCCGACCGAGACGAAAACCCGACCCCCGAACGCGTCGAGCAAATCACGGTCGAGTTCCACCACAACCACCTTCGAAAGCTCGTCGAATCGGAGGTGCTCCGATACGATGCGGACGCGGGAACGGTCGAACGCCGGGCCGCAGCCCGCACACTCGATCCCTATCTCGAACTCGCGTTCGTCGGCGACCTGTGAGAGAGATCGAACCCGTTCGAGTCGTCGGCTATCGCCGGTCTCGAGCCGCTTCGCACTTTTTAACCCGGATCGAGAGCGCGAGAAAGAGCGCCAGAAGGACGAACGTCACTTCACCGGCGGCGATCGCGCCCAGCGCGTCGGCCCCGAGGAACAGGGGTGTGTCCCGCGAAACGGGGATGATCGTGTGGTGTAGGCCGCCGACGACGGGGACGAAGTAGTCCACGATCAGGTTGCTCCAGTACCAGAGCGAAGCGACGGCGACGGCCCAGATCGGAAAGTCACTGATCCGATAGAGGACCAGAGCCTGGACGACCATCGCGAGGTGACTCCAGAAGAGAAAGTGGTACATCCACACGGGGAGGTAGGTGTAGGAATCGGCGAACACGAGTAACGTGTAGGGCGTCCACAATCCGAGCACGATGTTACCGAAAAAGGCCAGCGCCGTCATCCACGGCTGTTCCCGTCCCACTTTCCAGGCCCCGATCGCCAGCGCGACGAACAGGGTCGCGAGCGGACTGTCCGGAACCCAGGGCCACATCACGACGGCCGTTCGGCCTAACTGCGGGCCGTAGTACCAGAACCCGAACGCCGTTCCGGCGAGGTTGATCGCCACGACGAGCCAGGCAAATCGCAGCCCCAGGTCCTCCAACGTGTGCGGCACGGGCGCGAGATACGCCGGTAGCGACTCGCGGTCGCCACCCTCGCGATCAGCCATCCGAGTCGACGCGGTCATCGTCCGGCGCGACGGACGGGACCCGCAAAACAGTAGCGGTTGCGTCCCCGGCCGTCGGCCATCCCGTACCACTACGGCCACCCCCGTCGTAGCCGCGGGTATGACCACCGGCGCCTCGGCCGCAACTCCAGTCGGCGAACGGACGCGAACCAATCTCTCGACCGGTCACGTCGTCGAACTGCCGCTCGAACTCTCGTTCGCGATGGGCGGCGTGACGGTCCCCGCGCGCCGCAGCAGACTCGAGGCGATCCTCCCGGACGCACTGTCATCGCTCGCGATCGCGCCCGGCGTGGGCTGCGTCGCCCTCGTCGGGATTCAGTACCATCGGGTCGGCGGTGGGGAGACGGACTCGTCGCAGTTCGAGCCCTACGACGAGTTCGCCCTCATCGTCCCGGCGGTCCACGGCAGCCGAACCTCCCTCCCGCTGGCACAGCTTGCGGACGGTGCGATCGGCGGGTACGTTCACTGGCTCCCCGTTACGACCGAGGCTTCGGTCGCGCTCGGTCGCGAACTCTGGGGGTACCCAAAGGAGCGGGCCGACATCACCGTGACCGACGGGCCGACCGGTGTCCGTGCCGTCGTCGATGGTGGGCGCTACGGCGGCGACGAGGCCGTTCGACTCGAGGTCGCTCGACCACGAACAGACGCTCGAGCGCGCGAGTGGACGATGCACAGCTACACGGTGAAAGACGACGACCTCCTGCGGACGCCGGTCCACGTCAGTGGCGATGTGGCGATCGGGTTCGGCCCCTCCGTCGGCACCCGACTCGAGGTCTCTTCGACCGTGCGACGGGAACTCGGACTCCGGCAGCGGTCGCTGGGGAGGATGTACGGTGCGCACGTTCGGGCGCGCCTGCACGAGGGTGAGCGGATCGCCCACCGACGGGGATGAAGCGACGACTCGCGTCGCGGCAAATACCGGCTGTTTGATTTACCAGTGAGTGGGCTCCGACCGGTGCGAGCGAGCCGTGTTCGACCGTTTTCGGCGACTGCGGCTGGATCGCCTCCAAAGAACACGCGTAAGTGCTGTGGCACCTAACCGCGCAGTATGGCCGAGAACACCGATCTCGAGGAATTGCGACGCGGAACGGAACTCGTCAAGCGCGGGTTCGCGCGGATGCAGAAAGGCGGCGTCATCATGGACGTCGTCGACCCCGAACAGGCGCGCATCGCCGAAGACGCCGGCGCGGTTGCCGTCATGGCCCTCGAGGCCGTCCCTGCGGACATCCGCAAGCGCGGCGGCGTCGCCCGGATGGCAGACCCCGCAGACGTCGCGGAGATCGTCGACTCCGTCTCGATCCCCGTCATGGGGAAGGCCCGCATCGGCCACACGAAGGAAGCGCAGATCCTCGAGGCCGTCGGGGTCGACATGATCGACGAGAGCGAGGTGCTGACGCCCGCCGACGACGCCTACCACATCGACAAGCGCGACTTTACCGCGCCGTTCGTCTGTGGCGCGCGCAACCTCGGTGAGGCGCTGCGCCGAATCGACGAGGGCGCGGCGATGATCCGCACCAAAGGCGAGGCCGGCACCGGTGACGTCAATCAGGCCGTCCATCACCAGCGCACCATCAAGGGCGCCATCCGCAAACTCGAGGGGATGAGCCACGAGGAACGCGAAGCCTACGCGCGCGAGATCGAAGCGCCCGCGGATCTGGTCCACGAGACCGCCGACATGGGCCGGCTCCCGGTGGTCAACTTCGCGGCCGGCGGCATCGCGACGCCCGCCGACGCAGCTTTGATGATGCACCACGAGTGCGACGGCATCTTCGTCGGCAGCGGCATCTTCGGCGCGGAGAACCCGCCCGCGATGGGCGAGGCCATCGTCGAAGCGACGACCAACTGGGACGACCCCGCGGCGCTCGCCGAAATTTCGAAGAACCTCGGCGAGGGGATGAAAGGCGACGCGAACGTCGACCTGCCCGACGAGGAGAAGCTGCAGGGTCGCGGCGTCTGAGGACCGGCGGGACGTCTTTTCGGTTCGATACTGGGAACGAGCGATCGACCAGCAAGCGCGTGCGTTTTCTCCGAGCGAAGCGTCTCGACGGTATGAATCAGGCACAGTCCCCGACCAGCGTCGAGCAACTCGTCGACGGCCTCTTCGCGGGGACCGAGCGATTGCTCCGGGAACTCGAGACCGACGCATCGGACGAAACGCTCGCGGCGACGGTGGCGGAACTCCTGGACGTCGTCTCGGCAGTCGACGACCTCCTCGAGACGATCGATTTCGAGCGGCTGCCCGAGGCGGTCGAGATATCGGCGCTGCCCGACCTCGTCGAATTCGACGCGCTTCCGGACGCGATCCGCGAGCGGAATCCCGATCCGGCACTGGATCTCGGTCGTCTGGAGGACGTGATCGTCCTGCGAGAACTGTGGAACACCGTCGACGTCGTCGATTTCAGTCGCGAGTTGCGCCGGTTGAAGCGCGAACTCGAGGACGTCGTCGGCCCCGGCGCGTTCGAGTCGGCCGACGACACGGCGGCCGTCACCGACGTCGAAACCTACATCGAGGACATCCAACCGGATGCGGCCAACGCAGCGTTTCAACAGGCGGCGAAACAAAGTGCGACGGTGGCACGAAACGGTCTCCTCGAAGCCCATTCGGAGTTCGAAACGCTGTACGTGACGACGCAACGCGGCCGGGAACCGGCCTCGAATAATTCGACTGCCGTCTCGACGGCGCCCCCGGGCCCGCTTCCGGCCGGCGTCTCCGCGAGCGTCTCGACCGTCCCGACGAACGTTCGACAGGCGAGAGTCGATGCCATCCCTCGAATCTACGGTCGACGCTGGCGGACCACCGCGAGGAGGCGGTGATACCGGCCCGAGGACGATCCCGACCGTCACGACCGCGTCGCCAGAACGAACGACAGGAACAACAGATAGGTCGTCAGCGAACCGATCCCCGCCGAGAGAATACTCGAGGGGGCGACCACGATTCCGACGCCGACGATCGCGAACGCGCCCGCGAGCGTCCCCGCCTGTACGACCGGTCGGTCCCAGTAGTGGCGGACGGTTTCGCTGTGACTGAACGCGACGGCTTCGAAACCGAGCGTCCCCAGGCCGCCGATCGCGACGAACGGAACCGAAAGCGGCGCACTCGCGGCGACGAGGCCGCCGCCGAACGCCGCGAGTGTGATCACCGCGAGGACGCCATCGGTTCTCTCGCTCATCGACTCAGCGGTACAGTCGCGCGCCCTCTCCGATGGCGGTTTGGTACGCTCGACTCTCGACGCCGACCGCGTCGAATGCGTCCACCATCGCCGAGGCGATCGCTCGCTGGTTTCGCCGGTGACAGACCGCCAGAATGCCCGGCCCGGCACCACTTACCGTCACGCCGGTCGCGCCCGCCTCGAGAGCGGCGTCGCGAACCCGCTCGTAGCCGTCGATCAGGGCGGTGCGCTCGGGCGTGACGATATCGTCGCACATACCCTTTCCGACGAGTTCGGGGTCGTTCCGGGTCATGCCGACTGTTAGCGTGGCGGCGTTGCCGACGGTATCGACGACCTCCTCGAGTGGGGCCGACCGGGGCACTACGCCGCGGGCGTCGCGCGTCGATACGGACATCTCGGGGAGACAGGCGACGACGGGGACTGCGGCGTCGACCTGCGTGACGCCGTCGTCGGT
Organism: Natrinema caseinilyticum; assembly: GCF_024227435.1. Lineage (GTDB taxonomy): Archaea > Halobacteriota > Halobacteria > Halobacteriales > Natrialbaceae > Natrinema > Natrinema caseinilyticum. The sequence goes on along the minus strand of NZ_CP100445.1, from coordinate 1,766,891 downwards.
GACGATGGTAAATCCACCGAGCAGCGAGGGGGCGACGTTGTCCGCGTGTGCTTCTCCCGAGACGAGCGCCTCGCCTTCGGCCGCGATCGGGACGAGTTCCTCCCGTGAGCGACCGCGGTCGTACAGCGCGTTCAGCGCGACGGCTGCCGCGGCCGCGCTCGCGGCCGACGATCCGAGTCCCGACGAGGGCCGAACGCCCTTGTCGATCCGAATGTGAGCCGGCGCATCGAGCGCTTTTGCAACCGCACCGACGGTGTTCTTCGCGGGATCTTCGGGAATGTATTTGCTGCCCGCGCCGGTCACCGTGATCGTCGTTTCCTGGGCGCGCTCGACGCGGACGACGTCGGCGGGCGTTCCGAGAGCGACGCCGAAGACGTCGAAGCCACTCCCGAGGTTCGCACTCGTCGCGGGCGCCCGCACGGTGAGCATGCCGGTTCCTTCCGAGACTGCGGTCAAAAAGGTAGCGAACGAAGCCGATGCCACAGCGCGACGAGAACGCGTCGTCGCTTCCCGGCCGATGTGGGCTGGCGGCGGTCAACTCGAGTGCTATCGTCGATTCGGGACGTCCGAACCGCGAGCGCAGTTACTCGTCTTCGGTGGTCGCGCCGAACGTGAACACGTCCTCGCTTTCGGTCCTGTCGGCATCGTCGCCGTCGTCGTCTCGTTCCACGTCGTCGGCCGCATCCGACTCGTTGCCGCCCGCCCAGGTGGTCCCCTCATTACCGTCGTCGCCGAAAGCGGCCGATTCTCGCTCCTCGTCGGATTCCGGTGACCCGGTGGTGTCGTCTCCGTCGTCGACCGGATCCATCGGGAGGGCTGCCGTCTCGTCGCTGTCGGTAGTCGGGGACTCCGTCGACGTTCCGGGATCGGCGTCGCCGTCGTCCTGTTCGTCGGCCGCCGGCATCTCCGCGGCTTCGTACGACGGCTCTTCGCTCGCAGGCGTCCCGGACCCGAACGATCCGGTCCCCGAATCGCCCGCGAACGCGTCGTTCGTCGGCTGGCTCCCGTCGTCCGTCTCGTCGATTCTCTCGCTCGGATCGAGTTCGAACGCGTCTGACGGCTCGTCGGCGTCACCCATGTTGGGAGTTCCTTCCGTAGCACCCTGTCGGGCGTCGACGTCGTCCCCGAACGTGATTCCCGGGCCTCGATCGTCGGCTTCGTCGTCGGCACCGTCGACGTCGAATTTCGTTCCGCCCGCCGCCAGCTCCTCGTCGACGTCGAACGACGACCCGAGATCGACGTCCGCGCGGTCGACGTCGGTGTCGAACCGATCGAGCGCTTCGGAGAGCTGTGCTGCCTGCTGGGACAGGTTCGACGCGGACTTCGTCACTTCGGTCAGTGCGGTCGTCTGCTCTTCTGCCGCTGCAGCGACGTTTTGGGCTTCGGCGGTCGTCTCTTCGGAAATCGTCGCCGCGCCGTCGACCATCGAGACGACTTCCTGGGTCGACGCCGCTTGCTCTTCCGTCGCCGCGGAGATCTCCTGGACGCCCACGTTGGTTTCCTGGGCGAGTTCGGCGATTTCTTCGAGCGCGGTGACCGCCGCCTGAACCTGCTCGCTCGCGTCTTCGATATTGGAACTCGTCCCTTCGACTTCGGCGGCGGACTCTTCGGTCCGTTCGCGGATCGCCTCGAGCCGGTCTTCGGCCTCGTCGGCCGCGTCGGCGACGTCTTCGGAGAGGGCCTTGACCTCCTTTGCCACGACGGAGAATCCTTCGTCGTCGCTGCCCCCGCCCTGGGAGCGGGAGGCCTCGATGTTCGCGTTCAGTGCCAGCATGTTCGTCTGGCGCGCGATTTCCGAAATCGAGTTGATCAGTTCGTCGATCTGTTGGACCTCCTCTTCGAGCCGACGCATCTCGTCGACGGCGTCGCTGGCTTCGGTCTCGATCCCGTCCATGGCGGCGATAGCCGCCTGAGCGGCTTCTTGCCCCGCTCGCCCGGTGTCGACGGTCCGTTCGGCGATGTCGGCGACCTCGTTCGAGGACGCGGCAATCTCTTCGGTCGTGGTCGAGAGACCGCTCATCTCCTGGTTGACCGACTGCAGCGAGTCGTTCTGTCGGTCCGCGCCGTCGGAAATCTCTTGGACCGATTCCGTGACCTGCTGCGAGGCGGATCTCACTTCCTCGCTCGAGGCGGTCACCTGTTCGGAGGCGGTCGCGACGTCGGTCGCGAACCGGTTGAGCTCGGCGATTGTCTGTTCGATTTCGTCGAGCATCTCGTTGAAGTCCTCCCCGATCTGTTGCATCTCCTCGTTCTGGCTTTCGACCGTCGCGCGGGCGGTGAGGTCGCCGTCGGCGGCCCGACCCATGACCGAACAGTACTCGGCAGCTTTGTCCTCCAGGTGGTCGTTGAGTTCCTGGACGCGCTTGCGCTCGCGTTCGGCTTCTTCGCGTGCGGTTTCGGCTTCCTCGATCTGTTTACGGAGCGTATCGCGCATCGAATCGAATCCGTTGTAGAGCCGACCGATGTTGTCGATTCGCTCCGTCTCGAGGTCGACGCTGAGATTTCCGTTCTCTATCTCGCTGGCTCTGTCGGTGAGACGGTCGATCGAAGTGGCCGTGTTCCGGCCGAGGACGGCACCGACCATGCCGACCATGAACACACCGAGGATCGTCGCGAGGATCCCCCATTCTCTGATGTTGTTGACGTACCCGAGCGCCTGGCTGGACGGCTCGTGGCTCACGACGACCCAGTCAGTTCCGAAGACGCGTGCGGCGCTCGTGACGTACTCGTCGTTGTCGAAGGTGTAGGCATCGGTCCCGAACGACAGCGCCGATCCGGGGACGTCTTGGGTGGTAGCGCCTTCCGTCCGGGCTTCGCTCAGAAGGCTTTTGTCGCCACCGTAAGAGACTCCGAGCGTCTCGGTGCTCGTATCGGAGCCGCGGTTGTCCAGCATGACCTCGTTGTCGCTATCGACGACCATCGTCGTGACGTCCTCCTCGTCCTGAAGCTGGTTCGAGTACGCCTCGAGATTGGCGGTGTAGATGACTGCACGGTTTTCGTTCTCGGCCGTGATCTGGACGTACGTGACGACGGTGGTATTCTGACCGAACTCACCCTGTGCGGTGTAGGCGTCCGAGACCCAGGGGACGGTCTGCGATGCCTGCGAGAACGCGTCGCCAGGGACGTTCTCGAGTTCGCTGGTCGAGGCGCCGCGGTACGCCTCGTTCGTACTGGCACTCACCGTCCCGCTGTCCAAATTCACATAAGAAATATCGAACGTATCCGTATCGAGGTGTTCTTGCCAGTCGAGGAAGCGTCGTTGTATCGCCCCCGAATCGTCACTGGCGACGACGTCGGACCTGACGATCATCCCGGTCGTATGTTCGTTCTGTTCGTTCCACATCTGCAGACTTTGTGCCTCCTGGCTAACGGACGAAGAGTGGTCGCTCTCGACTCGATCTTCGACCTGGTTTGTGATAGCTGCGGTCGCAGCGTATCCAATCAGACCGACAGAGATCCCGAGAATCACTAACGCGATCCCGAATTTGACCGCGTACCTGCGTCGGATAGCTGTCGGCACCAATCGTCGAACAAAATCCATGGATACGTCACGCGTATTTTCGTCACTACATAAATTGTCATCCACAGTTATCGAAGCTGATAATCGGGTGCGGGCTGGATTCCTTATATTAATGCCGACAGCGGCTGACCGTTTCTAATGACCGCGACTGGCCGCGGAAAAATTTACAATTCCCGGTGGGCCGCCGACTTAATGATTTCTGGCCGACAATTATCTGACTTGGTAATATTTTGCATAATTTTCTAGTACCTTCTTCGCAAGGATTAAGAAATAGAGGCTGAAACGACCGCTCGAGATGGACGATTTCGAACCCGGAAGCGGGAACGCAGGGGATTCCGCGCAGTCAGATAACCGACGCGGTCTCGACCGCCGTCGAGTGCTGAAAACGACGGCTGGTGGAACGGTCGGTCTCTCGTTTGCGGGCTGTCTCAAAACTGCGGGGTCTATCATTACGGGCGCCGACGCCGACCCGGTCACAGTCGGGGTTCTCGCACCCAATCCGGGAAGCAACGCGACCGGACGGTCGATCGTCGAGGGTGCCAGGATCGCCCGCAACCAACTCGAGGACAACGGCGGCATCGACGGCAGGGACGTCGAACTGGTCGTCGGCGACACGAACTCGAGTCCGCTCGAGGCGCGTCGGCAGTACCAGCGACTCGTCCTCGAGGAGGGAGCGGACGTCACGGTCGGCGTCGCCACGAGCGAGGCTCTTGTCGCGCTGATGGACGACATCGCCGAACAGCAAGTCCCCCACCTGACGGCGGGGTCTGCGACGACGGCGGCCAGCCGTCTGGTGAACGAGCAATACGAGAAGTACAAGTATCATTTCCGCGTCGGCCCGCTCAACGACGTGAACCTCGGCGAGACTCAGGTCGACTTCCTGGCCGATATGAGCGGCCAAATCGGCTGGGACTCGGTCGCCATTCTCGTCGAAGACTACGAGTGGACGAAGAACCTGTGGGACGTGTACCAGAACCGTCTGGGTGACACGCCCGTCGACGTCACGATGTCGCAGCGGTACCCGCCCGCGACCGACAATTTCTCCACGATCTACGACGAGGTCGAAAGGTCGGGGGCCGACGCCGCGGTCATTTCGGCCGCCCACACCGGGACCGACGCCGTACTGGACTGGGGCCCGGCCGAGCGAAAATTCGCCTTCGGCGGGATCCACGTGCCGATGCAGCTATCGTCGTACTACGGGATGGTCGACGGTGCGTGCCGCTATGCGGTCGGGTACGCCTTCGCGACACCGGAAAGCAAGAACACGGACAAGACCCAACCGTTCCTCGAGACGTACCAGGGCAGGAACGACGGGGCCGCGCCCGTCTACACCGGCTATATTTCGTTCGACGCCGTGAGACTGTTCGCGAAGGCCGTCGAAGGGGCCGGCACGCTCGACCCCGACGAACTCGTGAACGAACTCGAGGGAATCTCCGTTACCGGGACGACCGGAACGATCGAATTCCACGGTCCCGACCACAAACACGCCCACGACGTCATCTACGGGAAAGAAAACATCCACCCGCTGTACTACCAGTGGCGTGAAGGCGACGACGGAGCCGGTGTCCAGAAGACGATCTGGCCCGATACCTACGAGACGACCGACTACGTCGATCCTGACTGGCTCTAAGGGCGGCTAGCTTCATCGGTTTCGACTGCCTCTCAGGACGTCACCCGCTGTCTCTGCCGGCGGAAAGACTGGGCACATTTTTGTTACTATCTGACACCTTGGATTACTACAGAGAACCACCAAAAAATATTCACTTGAACGTATCTATTTGAAGTACTTTTTCTTCGCTCGATTCATCCGTCTGCACGGTATTTCGGCGCTCTTCCTCCCGATTCCGATCGGTCTTGTCAACTTGCCCCAAAGGTTAAGCTGGTTAAGTTAGAATGAATTGGCAGAATGACTGAACGTAATGGGTCGGATAACGGGAAGGGAGTGCCCGAGCGAACGGATCGCGGGAACGATCTCAAACGACGACACTACCTCACGGCTGCCACCGGTGCGGCGAGTCTATCTGTTGCGGGCTGCTTGGAGACTGTCGGATCCATCTCCGGCGGAAGCGGCGGCGAGGGTCCGATCACGGTCGGCGTGTTAGCACCCAATCCGGACAGCGATTTCATCGGCCGATCGATAGTGCGCGGCGCCGAGATCGGCGTCAAACACGCCAACGAGAACGGCGGGATCGGGGGCAGAGACGTCGAACTGGTCGTCGGGGACACGAACTCGAGCCCGCTCGAGGGGCGCCGCCAGTACCAGCGGCTCGTCCTCGAGGAGGGAGCGGACGTCACGGTCGGCGTCTTCACCAGCGAGGTACTCGTAAACATCATCGACGATATTGCCGAGCAGGAGACGATTCACCTCACGGCGGGTGCGGCGACGACGAAGGTCAGTCAGCTGGTAAAAGAGGAGTACGACAAGTACAAGTACCACTTCCGGGTCGGGCCGAACAACGACTACGACCTCGGTCGGAATCAGATCGACTTCGTCGATGCGATGGCTCCGAAGGCCGGCTGGGAGTCCATCGCAGTCATCGCCGAGGATTACGAGTGGACGAAGAAACCGTGGGAGGTGTACCAGGATCAACTCCCCGAGACGGACCTCGACGTCGCACTGGAGCGACGCTATCCGCCGGCGACCGACGATTTCTCGTCCCTCTACAACGACGTCCAGGAATCGGGCGCAGACCTCGCGTTCATATCCACGGCCCACACCGGAACCGCCGCGCTGCTCGACTGGTCGTACCCGAACCGTCCCGAACAACCGCCTCAGCCACAACCGTTCGCCTTCGCCGGCATCCACGTGCCGATGCAACTCCCGGCGTACTACGACCTGGTCGATGGAGCGTGTCGATTCGCCGTCACCCAGACCAGCGCGACGCCGACCAGCGAAATCACGTCGAAAACGCAGCCGTTCGTCCAGGACTACCAGGCCCAATTCCAGGGATCTAACCCGGTCTACACGGGATACCATGCGTACGACGCGGTCGACCTGTTCGCCCACGCCGTCGAAGAGACCGGGACGCTCGATTCGGACGAACTGATCGCCTTCCTCGAGGACGTCTCGTTCGACGGAAGCGCCGGGACGGTCGCGTTCTACGTAAAGGATCACGACTACCCCCACGACCTCACGTACAACGTGAAAGACAACGTCTACTTCCAGTGGCAGGAAAACGACGACGGCGAGGGCGTCCAGGAGATCGTCTGGCCCGAAAAGCACGCGACGACGGAGTACGTTACGCCGCCCTGGCTCTGAGGGGACCGATCGGTCCGGTACCGGTTCGATCCGCCTCGAGTTCGATCCGGGACGCCCGCAGCGAAACTCAGCCGTTCGTGTCGGCCCCGCGCGTCCGCGGCGACGAGACGAACCGCCGCTCTATGTCGTCCGGCAGAATCACGTCGATCTCGCCGGCTGACTCGTACTCGTCGATCAGTTCGACCGTCGCCTCGAAGTTGGCCAGTTGCTCGCCCTCGAGCCGGTGGAAGAAGAGCGAGGTGATCCCCCGCATCGACGCCGTGTGTTCGATCGCCGTCCGCGATTGCTCGGCCGTGGGTTCACCGATCCGCGGCGCGAGCGTCGTGTTCGTGACGTAGCCCTGCGCCGGCGGGCCGCCGCCGAAGGCGAGGTCGTGCGTGTTCGCGACGATCTCGAGCGTCGTCCCGTCGTACGCCCCGAACGGGTAGGCGAAGTAGTCCGCGCCGGTATCGAAACCGCGCTCGCGCAGCCACCGCTGACCCCCGCGTATCTCCGCGGCCTGCTCGTCTGCACTGAGTTCGGGAAGGTCCTCGTGACTGACGGTGTGATTGGCGATACACCAGCCCGCGTCGTGGAGCTCGCGGGTTTGGTCGGTCGTCAACTTGGGATCGCCCGCAACCTCGCCGTAGTCGACGTAGCCGGTCGGAACGAACGAGACCGCGGGGTACCCGTGCTCCTCGAGTATCGGCAGCGCCTCGGTGTAGTCCGTGACGTGAGCGTCGTCGAACTGGATCATCACCTTTCCCCGCTCCGGTCGGGGCACGAAGTGGAGGTCGTCGAACCAGACCGTCTCGGTCGCTCCCTCGCCCGTCCAGACGAGCAGGTGGATCGTCTCGACGGCGGTCGGGTCGAACCCGTCCGCGATCTCCTTGACGCCGAAATTGTGCCGCACGAGCGGCAGGCCGCCCTTGATTGCCCTGCGGAAGTCGGCGCCGTTCCCGTCGACGTCGACCAGCCGCAGCCAGGGGACCACGAGACCGTCGGACGCGACGGCGAGTCCCGGCGCGACGGCCGAACAATCGAGCGGCGTCGAAAGCCGCCGTGTGAGCCTGGCGCTCGGCTCTTCGGCCGGGACCTCGAGACGAGCGCTCTGTGACCCGAGAACGGCGCGGTCGCGGTCCGGGGAGAGCGTTCCTGCGACCGCATCCCAGGCGGCTAGCGCTTCGAAATCGTCGACGGTCCCGACCGCCCCGGGATCGGCCCGCGAACCGTCGGTTGCGTCGTTCGTCGCCGGTTCGTCGCTCGGGGAATCGTCGTCTCGAGGACTCGAACTCGTCTCCGTTTCGGTACAGCCCGCAAGCGGCAGCGTCGCCGCGGCCGCGAGATACGTTCGTCGCTGCATCGCCGACGAGATACGTCAACGAACCCTATTGTTACGATCGCGTTACCGTCACCTCTCGCTGACCCTCTCGCATCGCTCGTGGCGGTAGTCGGTTCATACGGCGGAGCTTGATCCGGGACGACGCCGCGGTCGAACGGCGTCGGCCGAACGCGCCGATCGGCCGGGTGAAATCAGTCTTCGTCGCGGGACCCGATAGCCTGTGAGACGTCGACGTCGTCGGGTTCGTCCCGACCGCCGACGACGAGTTCGCCGTCTTCGGTTTCGACGTAGACGTCGTCGGCGAAGCCGCCCTCCGCGTGCGGATGCACGGGGTCCTCGAGTTTTTCGGGCGTCGACGGTGCCTCGGGAACGCCCTCGGGCGGTGCGAATTGGCCGAGGGGCTCGTCGATCGTCACGTCCCAGCGCTCGAAGAACGCTCGATAGCGGTCGTAATGGGCCTCGAGTTCGTCTTCCGGGAACTCCATCATCTCGGTCCAGCCGTGGTTGTAGAAGTCGAAGTTGGCCTGGATGTGGGTGATCTCGCGGGCTTCGGCCTCGGAGTAGTCCTCCTGAAGCGCTCGCAGGTAGCTGTCCATCGTCGCGTCGAAGAGTCCGTCGAGGTGGGCTTTCCGTTCGTCGGCGCGGTCGGGGTCGGCCTTCCCCGCGAAGATTTTCGTATGGAGCGTGACGAGTCCGGAGTTGGCGACCGACCGAATCCCCGGTGTCTCGAGGGCCTTCCGATAGGCGAAGTGTTTCGCGTTCTGGCGGAGTTTCATGGATCCGCCTTTGGTGCAGACACTAAAGAACGATTCGGGCAACGATGGTGGCGGACGCCGAACCGATCGTCGAACGCGTTCGGTGTGACCGATCGCCGCTCCGCCGGGACGGCCCGTCGGAGATGGCGGCACCGGTTGCCCGTTCGAGTCGTATACGCTGACCGACTGGTTCGAATACACGATAGTGAACAGATCCGCCGTTCAGTGTACGATCGTTGGGGTGTTACACCTCGTCTGGCAAAATAGACGAGATAGCAACCCACTTTAACCCGCATTACGAACGTTCGGATATGACTCAGTACGTCATCATCGGTGACGGGATCTCGGGTAGTTCGGCCGCCGAGACCCTCCGGGAGGAAGACCCGGACGCGAAGATTACCGTCATCACCGATGAGGGGGAGCCACTGTATAATCGGATTCTCATCAAGGAACACGCGAAAGGAAAACTCCCCGAAGCCCCCATTTCGATTCACGACGAGGAGTGGTACGAAGAACGCGATGTCGACCTCCTGTTGAACACGCACGTGACGAGCGTCGACACCGCCGAAAAGACCGTCCACACGCACGATAGCGGTGACGTTCCGTACGACAAACTGCTCGTCGCGACCGGTGGAACGCCCACGCAACTCCCCGTCGAGCACAGCGACGCGGACGGGATTCACCATTTCTGGACGTTTCAGGATGCTCGCGGAATCCGCGAACACGCCGAACGCGCCGCCAAAGGCGTCATCGTCGGCGCCGGTCTGCTCGGGATCGACTTCGCCGCGGTCTGTGGTGCACAGGGCATCGAAGCCGAGTACCTGATGCGCGGCGACCGCTGGTGGCGCTACGCGCTCTCGGCCGACGGCGCGGAGATCATGCACGAGGGAATGCGTGACGTCGGCGTCGAACCCGTCTTCGACAGCGGCGTCGACCACTTCGAGACCGACGACGACGGTCGCGTCACCGCCGCGGTCGATCCGAACGGCGACCGGTACGAGTGTGACTTCGCCGGCGTCGCCATCGGCCTGTCGTTCAACACGGAGTACCTCCGGGGAACCGGTCTCGAGGAGGAAAACGGGATCGTCGTCGACGAGTACATGCAGACGAACGTCGACGACGTCTACGCCGCGGGCGACATAACGCGCTTCTACGATGTTCTGCTCGGCGAGCACGCCCAGAACGGGTCCTGGGGTTCGGCCAAGGAGCAGGGCCGGATCGCCGCGATCAACATGGCTGCGGACGACGAAGCTGAGGAATTTCAGTGGGTCTCCTCGTACTCGATTACGCACTTCGACTTCCCGTTTCTCTCCTTCGGTCACCCGACACTGGGCGACGAACACGCCGAACGCCGCTACAGCGACACGGAGTGGCGCCGCGTCGCTTTCAAAGACGGCAAGATAGTCGGCGGCGTCCTCATCGGCGACCTCTCGCCACAGAGTAAGTTCAAACAGCTCATGCGCGACCAGCGCGTCGTCGCCGATCAGGCCGAGGTTCTCATGGAGCAGTCCGTCGATCTCGACGACCTCGCGCCCCAACAGGAGCAGTAACCGCCCCGCAACCGTTTCGACGCGTTCTTTTCGGCCCGGAGACGATCCGCAGCAGTCTCCCTCGAGCGGCAGGACCGGCGTCGGATCAGTGCGATTCTGTTGCCAAACGAAACGTTCGTCCCGGATCGTTCAGCGCCGGTGACAGAACTGTTAAGGAGTACTGTGTTATCTGGTATCAATGTACATGACCGCGAGCGAACTTCGTCGGCGATCGGTGACCGTAGAGCGCGTGGAGTCCGTCACGGCGACCGCGACCGTTCGCCACGTCGACCAGCTCGACTCGGAGACCCTGGCGGCGTTCTACGAGGCCGTTACCGACGACCGACCCGTTTCGCCAGCGGAGACGATCCTCGAGGAGGGCGAGATCATCGTCTTTACCGACTACTATCGCGTCGAACGCGTCTGAGCCGGTCCTCGCCGTCGAACCGACTGAACCGGTTCCGCTCCGTCCGTCTCGTCGTCCATGCCGGCTGCCCGTATCGAAGTCGTTTTCCCGGGTGCGTGCCTTCGGTGACGCATGAACGGCGAAAGCGACATGACCCTGGCATTCGAACTCGAGGCGCTGAAGGAACTCGCCTCGCCCGAGCGCGTCTTCGAGGACGCCAGGGGCTGGACCGAGTACATCGGCGTCGTTTCCGAGAAGCCGACCTACGTGGTGACGAACTTCACGCGAAAGAACCGAATCCGCCAGGACTTCTTCTCCGGTCCCCGCGGCAAAGAAGAGAGCCTCGAGGGCGTCAAAGACCAGTTCGACACCGAGCGCTACGTCTACATCGGTGCGAGCGACGAGGACGAGCAACTGGCCGATGCGGTCGACTGGGAGTATCTCGCCGTCGAAGACGCGGCGGAGGCGGCCGACTGGGTTCTGGCGACGCACGCCGAAGGCGAGGACGAAGACGAGGAACCGGTGCGCGACGACTGGCCCTGAGACCGCTCGGGCGAACGCATGCGATGGAGTCGGCGCCGAAGGGACAGCGACGGTCGGCGAACGCGAAACGGCGTATTTTTCGCCTCTTTCGGGCGACGGCGACGCTCTCTGTAAGCAGCGAGAGAATCCCCGCCCTTTGGCACCGGCTCGAGTTCCGAGCGTTTACAGGCGCTCGCCGATGCGCAGCGCGATCACGACGAGCGATGCCACGGAAGGCAGTCGTGACGAGGCCGTTTTCGTCGTCGTCCGAGGCTGTCGACGTCGATAGCGCGTCCCGGTTTCGTTGCCTTTCGAGTGGCTCGTCGGGCCGTCTCTCGCGGCGATTCCAGACGAGTATCGGTCGACCGACGGCGACGCGATCGTTCGAACCGCGAACCGACTTCCGAGAACGATCCGCTTCGACTCGCGATGGACGAATCCCTCCGATACCGCCGTTCGCGGCCGACGCGCGAGGCCCGTCTCCTTTCGTTTCCGTCGTCTCAAACATATTTGAGTAGGCCCGTTGTCAATATGTCGTAATAATGACAATACTTATTTGCCCTCCCGAGGTAGGGCCTCTATGTCTGTCTCATCGATACCGAATGTTTTGACGGCGTACTGGAGGTTCAAGTATGGCGGCGATTGAACTCGAGGGGTTGACGAAACGATTCGGCGACGTCGTCGCCGTCGATGGACTCGACCTGACCGTCGAGGAAGGCGAAGTCTTCGGCTTCCTCGGCCCCAACGGCGCGGGGAAGTCGACGACGATCGACATCCTCCTGGATTTCATCCGGCCGACCGGTGGGACCGCCACCGTTCTGGGACACGACGCCCAAGCGGACGGGCTGACCGCCAGGAACCGAATCGGCGTTCTTCCCGACGCGTATCACGTCTACGACCGGCTCACCGGCCGTCAACACGTCGAGTTCGCCGTCGAGATGAAAGGCGTCGCCGACGATCCGACCGCGCTGCTCGAGCGTGTTCGGATCGCCGACGCTGCCGATCGGAAAGCGGGCGGCTACTCGAAGGGCATGCGACAGCGGCTCGTGCTGGCGATGGCGCTGGTCGGTGATCCGGACCTCCTCGTCCTCGACGAACCATCGACGGGGTTGGACCCGAACGGTGCCCGCGAGATGCGCGAGATCATCCGCGAAGAGAACGAGCGCGGGACGACGGTCTTCTTCTCGAGTCACATCATGGAGCAGGTCGAGGCGGTCTGCGACCGCGTTGCGATCATCGACAGCGGCCGACTCGTCGCGGTCGATACGATCGACGGGCTTCGGGATTCGAGCGAGACCGGCGAAACCCTGTACGTCTCCGTCTCGGAACTCGATTCAGCCGTCCACGAGCGCGTTCGGCGACTCGAGGGCGTCGCCAGCGCCTCGATCGAGGGGGACAGGCTACGGGTGAGCATCGACGGCGTCTCGAAGTTCGCCGCCCTGGACGCCATCGACGGGGTGTCCCCCGTCCAGGACTTCTCGGTCGTCGAGTCCTCGCTCGAGGACCTGTTCGTCCGCTATACAAATGAGGGTCGGGAGGTCGAGGCATGACCTGGGCCGCCGTCGCGAAGAAGGATTTCCGGGATGCCGTCCAGTCGCGGGCGCTGTGGGCCCTCGTTGCCGTCTTCGTGATCCTCTCGGTGGTTTCCACCTACGCCTACGTCGAGGTCCCCGAACTGCTCGGCTCGCCCACCGGCGCGACCTTCGGCGGCCTGCTGTTCTTCACGATCGGGCTCGTCGGGCTGTTCGTGCCGCTCTCGGCGATCGTCGTCTGCTACAAGTCCCTCGCCGGGGAGCGCGAACTCGGGAGCATCAAGCTGTTGCTCTCCCTCCCGACTACGCGCGGGCGGGTCTTCGCCGGGAAGGTCGTCGGCCGGGCCGCCGTCCTCGTCTTCGGACTCGGCGTCGGGCTCCTCGCCGGCCTCGGCGTCGGCGCCGCACTGCTCGGCGAGATCGATCTCCTCGCGGTCCTGACGTTCGTCCTGATCACGCTGGCATTCGCGGCCGTTTACGCGACGATCGTCGTCGGCATCTCCGCGACGACCGGGTCGACGTCGCGGGCGACGACGCTTTCGCTCGCCTTCTTCGTCGTCTTCGAACTGCTGTGGGACGCGGTCCCGATGGGGATCCTGTACGTCGTCGGCGGACTTTCGCTCCCGTCGACGATGCCCGACTGGCTGTATCCGCTGATGCAGGTCTCGCCCTCCGCGGCGTACTTCTCCGCGATCGTCGCGCTGTTGCCCGACCTCGCGGCGACGGCCGGTGCCGATCCCGCTCAGTCGGGCGCCGGCGTTCAGGCAAGCGCCGCCGCGGCGGAACCGTTCTACTCGCGTCCTGTAATCGGGCTCGTCGTGCTCGGCCTGTGGTTCGTCGTCCCGCTCGTCGTCGGCTTCTATCGGTTCGACGGGGCCGACTTCTGACCGTCGCTCGCCCGTTCGCGTCGCGGTAGTCGACCCGAACCGGAGGTGTCGAGTCGTCGCCCTTATCCCGGCTCCGGTCGAAGCACGCGTCATGGCAGCGCCCCGCGTCCCCGGATCCGGTGGCGGCGACGAACTCGAGCTTCCCTGCGGGGAAACTGTCGATCCCCACGAGATCGACCTCGGGATGCGCGAGTACGGCTGTTCCTGCGGTGATACCCACGCCGTCGTCACCGACGTCCACCCTCCGTCGCGGTTTCTCCCCGAATCGCTCGTGGTCGTCCTCCGGGAGAGCATCGATACCGACGACGATTTCGACGAGTTCGGCACGCCTCATCTGCTCGGCGTCGTCATGGAGGAGTTTCCCGACCAGGTGGCCGTCTACGACGCGAGCGGCGACGGTGCCGTTGGGTACGCGTTGCTCTGGCTCACCGACTTCGATTCCCGGCGACTTCACGAGATCGTCGTCGAACTCGTCGTCGAACTCATGGAACACGCGATCAGCCACGCCGAGGACGACGCCGCGATCACCGAATTCGAGTCACAGATGCTCGAATTCGACGTCTCGGAATTCGTCGATCAGTACCGGCGACGGCGCGATTTCGAGAGCGAGTACGATCAGCCGGTGTAGGTGTAGATCAACGTGTCCACCGCCTCTTCGTCGACCGATCGACGGTGGCCCGTCACCCCCGACGGACGGCCACTGCTGGCGCCGAGCGTGCAGCGATAGCCGTCCTCGAGGACGGGTTGACGGCCGACGCGTGCGAGGACGCGCCACTCGAGGCCGTCACGCCTCGTTTCGACCGGATCGATCACTCCGCGATAGAAAACGCCAGACGCAACCCGCCAGCGTCGCTCTCGTCGACCGCGATCGACCAGCCGTGGGCCTGGACGACTTCGGACACGATCGCCAGCCCGAAGCCGGTCCCGTCCGACGCGGTGCTGTATCCCGATTCGAGAACGTTCTCGCGCTCGTCGACCGGGATTCCGGGACCGTCGTCGGCGATCGCGAACCCGTCGTCCGTGCCCTCGATCGTGACCGCCACGTCATCGCCGGCGTGTTCGAGGGCGTTGCGGAAGACGTTCTCGAAGAGGACGAGCAGACGATCTCCGTCGGCCTCGACCGTCGGCAACGGCTCGTCTCGGACGACTCGGAGGTCCGGATCGACGGTCCGACGGGCCTGGTCGACGATCGTATCGAGGTCGACCGGCTCCGTCGTCGTCAGGCGTTGGCCGGTCCGGGCGAGCGTGAGGAGGTTCTCGATGAGACCGTCCATCCGGTCTAGGGCCCAGCGGATCTCTTCGCAGTAGCGTTCGCCCTCGTCGTCGAGGTGAGGCGCTACGTTCTCCGTGTGACCCATCGCGAGCGTCAGCGGATTCCGGAGGTCGTGGGAGACGGTGCTGGCGAAGGCCTCGAGTCGGTCGTTCTGGCGCTCGAGTTCGGCCGTGCGAGCGGCCAGTTCGTCCTCTCGATTGGCGCGCTGGAGTGCGACCTCGACGTTCGCGACGAGGATCTTCGCGAGTGCGAGCGCCTCCTCGTCGAAGTCGTTCGGCTCGGTCGAGCCGACGATGAACACCCCCGCGTCGCCGATCGGAATGTGTGCCTCGCTTCGGATCGGCGTCTCGGGGTTTCGGACGTTCGGATCGAGGCGAACGTCGCCGTGAGCGATCGCTTCACCGGCCTCGAAGGCGTCCCAGGCGAGTCCGCCGTTGCGTTCGACCGCGGGAACCTCGCCGAGCAACTCCTCCGTTCGATCGGTCACTGCGACGGGAACGAGCTCGTCTTCGGTCTCGTCGTAGAGATGGACGGCATTCATCCGCAACTCGAGAGCGTCGCGTGCGACCCGGCTGGCGACGCGTGCGACGTCCTCCGTTTTCGACGACGCCATCAGTAGTCGCGTTCCGTCGTGAAGTCGGCGGATGCGGCGTTCGCGCTTCTTTCGATCGCTGATGTCCCTGATGACGCCGACGCTGCCGGCCAGATTCCCGTCCTCGTCCACGAGCGGTGCGACGTTGTCCTCCGCCAGAGACGGCTGGCCGTCGACGGGCTCGAAGCTCATTTCGAAGGTTCCCCAGTTTCGACTGTCGTCGTCGACGATGTCGAGCAGCGTCTTCTTTCCCCGTTCGATGTCTTCGTCCGACATGTAATCAGCGGGATCCGAACCGACGAGGTTTTCTCGCGACTCGCCGATCCGGTCCGCCATCGCGTCGTTGACCATCTCGATCGTGCCCTCGGCGTCGAGAACGTACATCGAATCGCCGACCGTTTCGACCAGCGTTCGGTACCGCTCGAGTTCGCGTTCCCGTCGCTTCTGTTTGCTGATGTCCGTATACAGCGCGTACTCGTAGACCTCTCCCTCGAATTCGGTTTCGAATCTCAGGAGCCGGAACTCGCTGCGACCGTCGGCCGTTAGCCGCTCGACCTCCGCGGTGATCGCCTCCCCGTGCCCGTCCGCCTCGGCGAGACACAGCGGCTCCGCGTCGTCCGGAACGAGGAAGTCCTCGAGCGAGCTCTCGGCGATATCCGACCGGTCGTACCCGAAGGTCGCCTCGAATGCGTCGTTGACGTCCACGATCTCCGTGGGTTCGGCCCGGCGTCTCACCACGATCGGATCGGGGCTGAGCTCGAACACCGCGGCGAAGTGGTCGCGTTCGGCCCGAGGGGGCGGTCGCTCGCGAGTCCGCGGGGACCGGTCGGTGGCGTCGGTTTCGCCGGCCCCTCCCGCAGCGTCGACGACCGTCCCGATCTGGGCGAGCAACCGTTCGATCGAATCCTCGGCTTCTCGCGGGACGTATCCCGCGAGGCCGGCCGTAATCGCATCGCTGGCGAGCGTCTCGTCGCCGTCGGCGGTGTAGAGGACGAACGGAACGTCTGCGTCTCCGTCGTCCCGAAGTCGTTCGCACAGCGACAGCGCATCCGTTTCCTCGAACCGGTATTCGGTGACGACGCACGCGCACTCGGGTGCGTCGGCGAGCGCGGTTCGGAGCTCGGACGGTGTCGCGACGGGTTCGACCGAGATATCGGCGGCCGACTCGAGTCCGTCGGCGGTCCGACGCCGAGCCGTGGGATCGGGATCGAGGTAGAGAACGCGGTGTGGGTGGTGGAAATCGGTGGTGCCGAACGCAGCCATCTAGTCGACTCGGAGAGTGGGTGCGAGGTGACATAAGAGATACGGCCACCGATGGCGGCTATATCCGTTCACAATCCGCCACACTGGTGATACGTCACGTACGGGTGTGTCTCACACACGGTCGGGAGAGACCGGTCGCACGCGCTCGAAACGGGCGTCGATTCCGTGAACCGCCCACCGCTCGAGTTCGAATTTCGAAAAGCCATTTCGAGATTCGTACTATATCGTGGGGCTTATTACGATGTGCGAACTCCAGTTCGACAAGACAGATGAGTACGGACACCGCCGCAGACGGCGAGACGGGGGACGGACGCACGATCCTGTTGATCGGAAGCGGGCCGATCCAGATCGGACAGGCCGCCGAATTCGACTACTCGGGGGCGCAGGCCTGCCGGGCACTTCAGGAGGAAGGTGCTCGAGTCGTCCTCGTGAACTCGAACCCGGCGACGATCATGACCGATCCGGAGATGGCCGATCGCGTGTACATCGAGCCGATCACGACGGACGCCATCGCCGAGATCATTCGCGAGGAAAACCCGGACGGCGTCATCGCCGGCCTGGGGGGCCAGACCGGGCTCAACGTTACCGCGGAGCTCGCAGAAGAGGGCGTCCTCGACGAGTACGACGTCGAGATCATGGGAACGCCGCTCGACACGATCTACGCGACGGAAGACCGCGACCTCTTTCGCCAGCGTATGGAGAAGATCGGTCAGCCGGTGCCGAAGTCGACCACCATCGCGCTCGACGACGACGAATCGGTTTCGGAACTGACCGAAGCCGACCTCGTCGACCGCGTCGAGGCTGCCGTCGACGAGGTCGGCGGCCTCCCGGTCATCGCTCGAACGACGTACACGCTCGGCGGTTCCGGGTCCGGCGTCGTCGAAGAGATGGACGAACTCATCGAACGCGTCCGCAAGGGACTGCGCCTCTCCCGGAACAGCGAGGTCCTGATCACCGAATCGATCGCCGGCTGGGTCGAGTACGAGTACGAGGTGATGCGCGACGCGGACGACTCGTGTATCATCATCTGTAACATGGAGAACATCGACCCGATGGGCATCCACACCGGCGAGTCCACCGTCGTCACGCCCTCCCAGATCGTTCCCGACGAGGGCCACCAGGAGATGCGCACCGCCGCGCTCGACGTCATCCGCGAACTCGGCATTCAGGGCGGCTGTAACATCCAGTTCGCCTGGCACGACGACGGCACCCCCGGCGGCGAGTACCGCGTCGTCGAGGTCAACCCGCGCGTCTCGCGTTCCTCCGCGCTCGCCTCCAAGGCGACCGGCTACCCGATCGCTCGCGTGACCGCGAAGGTCGCACTCGGCAAGCGCCTCCACGAGATCGAAAACGAAATTACGGGCGAGACCACGGCCGCGTTCGAACCCGCGATCGACTACGTCGTCACCAAGGTCCCCCGGTGGCCCAAGGACAAGTTCGACGACGTCGATTTCGAACTGACGACGGCGATGAAATCGACCGGCGAGGCGATGGCGATCGGCCGGACGTTCGAGGAATCGCTGCTCAAAGCCCTCCGATCGTCCGAGTACGAACCCGACGTCGACTGGGCCGAGGTCTCGGACGAGGAACTCGAGGAGCGCTACCTCGAGCGCCCGTCCCCGGACCGTCCCTACGCGATGTTCGAAGCGTTCGAACGCGGCTACACCGTCGCGGAGGTCCAGGAGCGAACGGGCATCTTCGAGTGGTACACCGAGCGCTACAAGAACGTCGCCGATTCGACGCTCGCCGCACAGGAGGGCGACTTCACGGAGGCGGCGATCACCGGTCACACCAACGCGACGATCGCGTCCGCGGCCGGCGCGGACGTCGGAACGGTCGAACAGGAAGTGCCCGGTCGCACGTACAAACAGGTCGATACCTGCGCCGGCGAGTTCAAAGCCGAGACGCCGTATTACTACTCGTCGCGCAAGAACGAATTCGAGTCGGGGCCGCTGCTCGGCGAGGCCGCCTCGGGCGAACTCGAGGTCGACCGGGATATAGAGAGCGTGATCGTCGTCGGCGGCGGCCCGATCCGTATCGGGCAGGGCGTCGAGTTCGACTACTGCTCGGTTCACGCGGTTCGTGCACTGCGCGAGCTGGGAATCGACGCCCACGTCGTCAACAACAACCCGGAAACGGTCTCGACGGACTACGACACCTCCGACGGCCTCTTCTTCGAGCCGATCACCGCCGAAGAGGTCGCCGACGTCGCCGAAGCGACCGGCGCGGACGGCGTGATGGTCCAGTTCGGCGGCCAGACCTCGGTCAACATCGGCGAACCGCTCGAGGACGAACTCGAGCGTCGCGGCCTCGACTGTGAGGTCATGGGAACGAGCGTCGAAGCGATGGACTTAGCGGAGGACCGCGACCGCTTCAACGCCCTGATGGACGAACTCGGCATCGCCCAGCCCGACGGCGGGACGGCTTTCTCCAAGGAGGAGGCCCTCGACCTCGCCCACGACATCGGGTATCCCGTCCTCGTGCGTCCCTCCTACGTGCTCGGCGGCCGCGCGATGGACGTGGTCTACGACGACGACGAACTCGAGACCTACATCGAGGAAGCCGTTCGCGTCAGCCCCGAGAAACCGATCCTCGTCGACGACTTCCTCGAGGACGCGATCGAACTCGACGTCGACGCCGTCTCCGACGGCCGCAACGTATTGATCGGCGGTATCATGGAACACGTCGAGACCGCGGGCGTCCACTCCGGCGACTCCGCCTGCATGATCCCGCCGCGTTCGCTCGATGCGGACACGCTCGAGCGCGTCCGCGAAGTCACCGAGGACATCGCCGAAGCGCTGAAGACGAAGGGGCTGTTGAACGTTCAACTCGCCGTTCGTGACGGCGAGGTATACGTCCTGGAAGCGAACCCGCGCTCTTCGCGCACCGTCCCGTTCGTCTCGAAGGCGACGGGCGTTCCGATCGCCAAACTCGCGGCCAAAGTCATGGCCGGCGAGACGCTCGCGAGTCTCGAGGCCGAAGAGCAACTCCCAGATCACACGTCGATCAAAGAGGTCGTCCTCCCGTTCGACCGCCTGCCTGGGTCGGACCCGCGTCTCGGCCCGGAGATGAAGTCGACGGGCGAAGTGATGGGGACGGCGAGCGAGTTCGGAACCGCCTACTGGAAGGCCCAGCAGGCCGCCGGCAACGCCGTCAGCGAGGGGACCGCGGTCGTCGACCTCGACGTCGACGGCTTCGAGAACCACTTCGACGTGACCGACTTCGACGACGTGCCACAGGCCATTCGCGACGGCGAGATCGACTTCGTCGTCAGCCGGGACCGCGACTCCCTCGAGATGGCGGTCGAAGAAGAGATCCCCTACCTGTCGACCGAAGCCAGCGCCGAGGCCTACGTCGAGGCACTCGACAGCTTCGACGGGACGCTCGAGGTCGCCGCCGTCACCGACCGCCCGAAGGGCGCGGCCGAGTGGGGCCGGTCGGAGTAAACTGACTCGAGCGAAGCGCGACTGATCCGTAACACGGTTCGATCGTCGGTTGCCCATCGTCACAGGGAATTTACGCACGTTCGTAATGGCGAGCGATAAAGTGAGGAATTCGACCGTTTGAGCCCGATATATACGGTGACTAGCGGAATAGGGGTATATTGTAGCTCGCTAGAAAGCTGTAGCGACCATCGGTGTGACTGCTGCTTCTATCCACGCTGCAACACCGAGCAACACGATTGCGAATGCGAACTGACGGCCACTCCGCTTCACGGAAGACTTCCTAACTAATCTCTCTTGACGACCTGAAAAGTACCGAATTAGTTCGAACGGCACGCGCAGACCTGCTGCGCCCGCAATCCAAAACGCTGGCAATTCAACGATAGCGTGTGGTACTAAGAGAACGATGGAATATAGAACGTTCTCACTTCCGCTAAGTGCGTATCCGACGACAAAACCGTTGTACAATAGTGTAATCGAAGTACTAACTCCGAAAGTGAACGTACCGAAATAAAGAAGCGTTGCTACCATAGCGTTCGTCGAGAAGAAAAACCAGATCGACCGCTCGCTTCCTGTCGGAGAATCGACCGGTATAACCGGACTCTGCAGTAAGAGACCTACAGCCACTCCGGCAAAAAAGAGGATGATCGATGCGATAAGCGGAGAATCGGGTCTTCTTGTCCGTACCACTGCTACTCCAACTGCCAATACAGTATCGAAGCCGCAGCAACGAACGCGGCCACAACCACTGGGGTTGAAGCGACGAGCACTGTCTGCTCTATTGTAACGTAGTCAGACAGTAGATAGATTGCCGCTGTCGCTAATGCCCCGGCCAATATGACAACGCTTGCAGTGTGGCGTTCGACGTTTTCGCTGTTTATACTCATACAGTGATTTCTCCTTCGAGTACTTATACACCAGCGCCGACTACGAGCCCTGCACCACCAGTGACTGCTCCGGCGAGTGCAAGACCACTTAGCGACGAGGCACCGATTCCTGCCCCGACAACTGCGCCCGTACCAGCAGACGCGCCGCCTGCTGCTGCCCCGCTATTGGTGGCATAGTACGTTACTTCTAAGAGAGCGCTAGTAGCGCCTCCGAATGCCATGCTGACAGCTACGCCGATAATTGCCATCGCCGTCATCGCTGCAACTGTTCTATCCTCGGAGACAGCGGATTTGTTATTGAAGACGTACATCTTTCATCAACTCCAAATAGAAATATAATCGTTCTATATAATAAAAATTTTGGTTAAGCAGTAATGGTTATTTATTTATATTCACTGTGTTGATAATACATGTTACGTGGATGGATAGGAATCTTATCTTTGATCCCCACCGGTTTTTCGATCAAGAGTCGAGAGATCCGCGATTGCTACCACCAGTGCTAACGGTACTTCTCACTGGCATACTGCTAAACATGGCCACAGTTCTGTTGCTTCCCAAGCTGACGCAGACACTTCCATCAGAGAATCAGATGTTTGCTACGGTGATCACGCTGCTTGGCGTCGTCGGATCAATAGCCGGGATTTTTGTACTCTGGTTCATCTATGCTGGGGTTTTCCATACGATATCGGTGTACTTTGATGGCGAAGGCGATTTTCGAACGGTGTTTTTGCTTACCGGATGGGGGTTCTTCCCGTTGGTTTTGAACGGCCTCTTTGCAGCCCTCATGCTCCAGTATACTCTGCAAGGTATAACCGTTCCACAGGACCCTGCACAACTCGATAACTTTATTCGAGGTTTGGAATCTAGGACACCAATCCTGTTCAGTTCCGTGCTTCGTATTCCACTTCTCATTTGGCAAGCAGCAATTTGGACGCTCGCGGTCAAGTATGCAAGAAGCTTGACTATTAAGGAAGCGATAGTGACAGTCAGTTTACCGACCTTGCTTACATTCGCCTATAATCTGTACGAGCTATACGGTGTGGTCTTTGCCTGATGTTTCTCACCGGGATTTGTCAGCTCCGGCCTGCGATGACTGTCATACTGTTATTTCTGTCGTTTGTGTTGCTGCTACAGTGGCAGCAGACGTCTTGCTACTCCACTGGAATGCCGGGGTCGGCGGTATCGTCTCGGCGAGCGCGTCCGTGGCTTTGAGTGATGGCACGATGCCAGCTGACGATTCCTCCTTTCTCGGACTATCCAACTCGGGAGAGGCCGGCCGCACTTGGTACGGAGGCGATCCGAGACCTCCACCGCTCCGATTATAACTATCTTCAATATCTCACGGTCTTATAGTCCCTCGAGCGTTACCCCGGGTCGCGATCAATGTCCGAACAGACCAGACGCGACGTCCTTCGACTCGCGACAGCATCGACGACCGCCGGCGTTCTCACGTTCGGTTCGGCGGCCGCCACCGCGCAATCGAGCGACTCCGAGTGGCGACGGGTCGATTCCCCGACCGGAAAGGCGCTCAACGATGCCGTCGATGCCGCTACAGGTCCCTTCGCGGCCGGTGCCGACGGTAACGTTCTCGCTCGACGGGAGAACGGCTGGCAGAAAGTCGTCGCCTACGGCCCGCAGGCCCGCAGCCGTCGTCTGACCGGAATCGACGCGACCGACGACGGCAAAGCGGTCTGGTTCGTCGGCGGAAGCGGCGTCATCGGCGAGTACAACGTCCAAACGCGAACCCTGACCAACTACTCCGCGCCGAAAGGGAAGACGAGCACCTGGGAGGACTGTGCCGTCCGGGGAACCGCCGGCGAGAACGAGCGGGTCTACTTCGTCAACGGCTCCGGCGAACTGCTCGTCGGCGTCCGACAGGACAGCGGGGCGATGAAATACGAGAAAGTGATCAAGCCCGGCGGCGGGTCGACTATCCCGGCGATCGACTTCAACACTCGAGAGGCCGGTCACGTCTGCAGCACGAGCCAGTTCGTCGCGGAGACGTTCGACGGCGGGAGCACGTGGACGCAGATCGGCATCGACTTCGCGGGCGGTGCGTTTTACGATCTCGCGAGTCGGGGCGCGAAAGACGTGAACGTCGCCGCCGGCGCCGGGATCATCTACCGCTACGACGGCTTTCGCTGGACGCCCCACGTCGTCGACGACGAGCGCCGGGCGATCCGGGCCGTCGACCGCGCGGGGGCCGCGGGGCTCGCAGCAGGCGACGGTGGTGCCGTCTACGAGCGACAGTCCGCGGGTCAGTGGAAACAGTACGAAACCGCGGTGGAAACCAAACTGGACGGCGTCGCGAAAGGATCGACGTACGACGTCGCGGTCGGCGACGGCGGAACGATCCTCGAGCGACCCGTTGGCGAAACCGGCGGTGGCGGCGACGACGGAAACACGACCGACACCGGCGGCAACAGCACGAATTCGACGGACGATACGACTTCGATGCTCGCGATCGAAATCGCCGACGACGAACCGCTGTCGGTCGAGCGGTACCTCGATGGGGAGTGGATCTGAACGCCCGATTCGAACGCTTGCGGCGATCGGCCCAGGGACGTCGGTCACTCGAGTGCGTACCAGTCGAACCGCTCGATCGCGTATCGATAGGAGACGAACGGCGCGATCAGTCCGACGATCAGGACGGTCCAGGCGCCGATCGCGATCGCGCGGGCGGGAACCGTGACCTCGGACAGCGGCGTCAGTGCCGACAGCGACGAGAGTAATCCGGCGATCAGTTCGGGTGCCTCGAGGTAGAGCACCAGACCCGCGACCGCGGGAAGCAAAATCCCGAGCGTGTACACGAGAAAGGCCGTCTTGCTCGGCATTACCGCTTCGCGGTTGTTGGTGACCTTGACGCTGCCAAAGCGGGGGAACGCGGTGCCGATACCCGACGCGAGCGCCGGCGTCGCGACCGCGCCGGCGGTGGTCCCGACGACGAGCGCTGCGGTCCGCTCGAGCGAGAGCGGACTCACGACGCCGAACGCGATCGAGACGACGAGCGCGAGCGGGACGCCGACGAGCGACCCGGCGAGTATGCGGCCGCGAATGGCCTCTCGGCCGGTGAGCGTCGAGGTTACGACGGCGGGAAGGGCCGGCCCCAGATCACCCAGTGGGTTGAGCGTGAACAGGACGCCGGCGGCCCAGATCACGTACAGACAGAACACGACGGCCATAAACGAGGGGATCGTGCCGCTCTCGATGATTTGCTGTGCGAAGCCGACGGCGCCGAAAAGCGGGTAGACGGCGTAGGCCAATCGAATCGGCGCTCGTTTCGTTCGGCGTATCGCCGTCACCGTCACCGTCCGGACGGGACTCGGGACGGCACCCGAAAGGATGCCGGCGAGTCGGTCGGACGACGTTTCCGCGTCGACTTCCTCGTCGTTCGTTCGTGCCGGATCGGAGAACCAGTGGATCCGTGCGGACGGGACTGCGACGGCGACCGCGAGTCCGACGACGAACACAGTGCCGACGATCGTCCCCCCCAGTTCCACCATCGACGGCTCGACGCCGGGGATTCCGAGCAACAGCACGTGGCCGGGCCAGCCAAGCGGGCTCGATTGCAACGTGGTAAACAGCGTCTGGAGTACGGTCTCGACCCCACCGGTCGCGATGACGCCGAAATAGACGAGCCAGAACACGGCGAACAGCAGGGTCCGGTACCGAGCGATTGGTTCGTAGACGGTGATCAGATGGCGGATCCAGATTCCGACGACGAAGCCGACGGGGACGGCCGTCACCAGAACGAGACCGATCAGGACGGGCGCGACGATCACCGGGAGCACCGTTCCCGCGCCGTACGCGAACGCCGACGCGAAGAGAACCGTCACTGGGAGGAACCAGATCGCAAAGAGTGACAGTTCCGTCGCGATGACGCCGACGACGGCGTTTCGGACCGTCGTCGACAGCAGAAGGAACGCCGGCTCGTCGACGTCGGCGACCGTCGTGACCGTCCGCATGACCGTCATGATGACCAGAAAGATCCAGACGACGGCTGTGGCGCCGGTGACGACATCGGTCACCGTCACGGCGGTGTCCGCGGCGATTCCGTTCGCCGCCGCTTCTCCCAGCCGGGGGAGAAAGAGCAGTCCGACGGCCGTGACCGGCCCGAGCATGAACAGGGCGACCACGACCATCATGAGTAGTTTCGTCCGATTACCGGCCATCGCCCGAATCGTGCGTCGGAGCTCCGTTCTGGTAATCGAGGCGGTAGCGTGTCCCGTCATCGTACACCTCCCTTCGAGTGCAAATCGCGGGGAATCGTGGACCTCATACGTACATTCGAGCCGTGGCCCCAGTAAATTGTTTGGATTTCTGTCACGCTATTAGGGGGCCGGAGTCGTTGTGGGAACGCGATTCGGCCTCGATCCCGCTGGTAGGCCGCCGGACGCTCGTACAGATAATCGAAAACGCGGGGGTCTCGCCGAGGAATCGATCGGATCCGGGCAATCGGTGAGAAGCTGGCGCATCTCGACGGTTCCGCCGGACGCACGAGGCGGCGTGGCAGAACGTGTTTCCGGCATCGCCTCATATGACATATCTTTAACTACACCCGAACGAAACGAACCGTATGAGCCCTGTCGATTCCCTCGCCATCGAAACCGACGGATTGACCAAGCGCTACGGCGAGACGACTGCCGTCTCGGATCTGACCATGGACGTCGAGCGCGGTTCCGTCTACGGGTTTCTCGGGCCGAACGGCGCGGGGAAGACGACCACGATGCGGATACTGACGACGTTGACGAAACCGACGTCGGGGACTGCTCGCGTCGCTGGCCACCCGATCACCGACCGCGAGTCCGTCACTCCGCACATCGGATACCTGCCCGAAGATCCGCCCGTCTACGACGAACTCACCGGCCGCGAACAACTCGAGTACGCGGCCGGACTGCGAGACATCCCGGACGAGGAGGCGGCGGCGCGCATCGACTCGATGCTCGACCGATTCGACCTCCTGGCGGACGCGAACAAACGCATCGAAGACTACTCGAAGGGGATGCGTCAGAAGGTCGGCGTCATCCAGGCCGTGTTGCACGAACCCGACGTCGCCTTCCTGGACGAGCCCACGAGCGGCCTCGATCCCCGCGCCGCTCGGACCATGCGGGATACGATCGCAGACCTCGCCGATCGGGAGATGACCATCTTCCTCTCGACACACATCCTCCCCGTGGTCGACGAACTGGCCGACGAGATCGGCGTGTTGCACGACGGAACGCTCGTCGCCGAGGGCGACCCCGAGACGCTCAAGACCCGCGCCGAGACCGGCGACGCGCGCAGCCTCGAAGACGCCTTCCTCGACATCACCCGCGAACCGGGCGAAGGAGGACGTCCCGAACGGCCGGCCGAATCCCGATAACGCGGAGTCCGAGGACGGATTCCTCTGAGACCGCTCGAAAAACGCGCAGACCTCCTCACGCTCGCTCTGTGGCGCTTGTTTGCCGATATTTTTCATTCGATGCAGTCGTATTGCCCGGCCGGAGGTGAGAAACGATGGGACTGAGAGACATCACCGGTCTCGGAAGAGTCGTCACAGACATCGCTGGCATCGGAAGAGCCGTCACCGGTACGGACGGTACTTCTCGGCTCACCAACCGACTCTCGACGATCGATCGATACGACCTGTTACTCGGCTCGATTCCGGTCGCTTTCGCAGCCGCCTATAGTCGTCTTTGAAACGATTTACTCACCGCTCGCAGTGAAGCGGCCAGCGAAGACTCGCTGGCCGCGAATTCGCGATCGGGGTGCGCATTGACTTTCAAAGTCTACTATACCTCGTCGGCCACGCGCTGGGGCTTCCGCTCGAGGCGACTGTACTCGGTGGTGTCGCCATCGCGGCACTCGCCATGCTCGACGGGCTATTCTTCCGGCCGCCGCCGGGGCTCCGGGGAACGTGCACCGCGTTCCGTCCCACCTCACTTTTATCCACCCGCCTCGGGTAGAAACGTTTGCCCACTGGGCCCCCATCGCCACCGCTAAAACCATCGGGCCCGCTGGTTTCGATATGGAGTATCACGAGGCCGCAGACTTCTGTTTCGATCTGCGGCGGTTCCGCCCGAAGCCGGGCACGGAGTCGACGGCTCGGCTCCTGGCCCACCTCGAGGACCCACACGCTGACGTCGATTTCGTTCAGATAGCCGGTTCCAACGGGAAAGGGAGTACGGCCCGAATGCTCGAGCGGGTTCTGCGGGAAGCCGGGTATTCTGTCGGCCTCTACACGTCGCCACACCTCGAGGACCTGCGCGAGCGGATTCGCGTCGACGGTCGGAAAATTCCGCGGGCGGCCGTCTGTGACTTCGTCGAGTCCGCCCGCGAATACATCACGGATCGCGCGGCCGACGGGGAGTCTCCCACGTTCTTCGAGACGATGACCGCCATGGCCCTGTGGCAGTTCGGCCGCGAAGACGTCGACGTCGCCGTCCTCGAGGTCGGTATCGGCGGCAAGTACGACGCCACGAGCGTCGTCGACCCGACCGCGAGCGCGGTGACGAGCGTGACGCTCGAACACACGGGCATTCTGGGCGACACCGAGGCCGAAATCGCACGCGACAAAGCCCACGTCTCCCCCGACGACGTCCCGCTGGTGACCGGCGTCACCGGCGCCCCGCTCGAGGCGGTCCGGGACGTGGCCGGCGAGGTCGTGACCGTCGGGACCGCGACGGACGAAACCGAGCCGAACGAGGGTGTAAGCGCCGGGGATTCGACGCCCGGGCCGGACGTCCGCGTCGCCTACGGCGGGCGGACGAACCACACCGAAGCCGCCGTTTCGATCGTGGCTGACGGCTGGGACGTCGAGACCCGGATTCCACTGCTGGGCGAGCATCAGGCCGTCAACGCCGGCATCGCCGCCGCGCTCGCGGCCCAGATCGGCGACGTCTCGGACGCGCACCTCGAGCGTGGACTCCGAAGCGCCTTCTGGCCGGGCCGATTCGAGGTGATGAACACGGAGCCGCTGGTCGTGTTAGACGGGGCGCACAACCCGGGCGCCTGCGAGCGCCTCGCCGAAACGCTCGACACCTACGACTACGACCGCCTCCACGTCGTCTTCGGTGCGATGCACGACAAGGACCACCGCGCGATGATCGACGCGCTCCCGACGCCGGACGCGGTCGTCACGACCGACCCGTCTCTCGATCGCGCCGAAGATCCCGCCGTCCTGGCAGCGGCGTTTGACGACGCCGGTGCAGTTTCGATCCGGGTCGAGGCTGCGGTTCAAGACGCCCTCGCGACCGCACTCGATGCGGCCGAACGCGACGACTGTCTCCTCGTCACCGGCTCCCTGTTCACGGTCGCGGAGGCCCGCTCGCGGTGGACCCGAACCGACGTTCCAAAGCGCGTCCGCGACCTCTCGGACGCTCGGGAGGCGCTCGAGGACGCGAACGTCGCCGCTGGCGATGTCGAGCGCCTGGACGGGGACGCCGTCCACCGGGTCGTCAGGACGGTACTCCGCGATCGGCAGGCCACGGTTCTCAAGGCGGAACTGCTCCGGCTCGGCGGCGAGTGCGCCCTCTCCGGCCTCGAGCGGGACGACGAGGCCGTCGACGCCGTCCTGATGGGCACGCTCACGCAGTTCGAGGCCCTCGTCGAGCGGCTCGAGGCCCGCGCTCGACCACACGGGCTGACCGACGTCGCTCGGGAATTACGGGACGTTCTCGAGCGGGACGCCGGCGCGATCGATGGCGACGGCGCTGACGGCGCTGACGGCGTGGACGACTCGCGACGAGCGACCGGGACCCGCTCGCGGGGAGTGTCCCGCTCGGACGCCGACCGGGCGGCCGGCGGGAGCGAGGCCGCGTTTCCCTGGACGGACCGAACGGCGGTAATGGGCATTTTGAACGTCACTCCCGACAGCTTCCACGACGGCGGCCGGTACGACGCCGTCGAGGACGCGGTGGCTCGCGCCGAGTCGATGGTCGAAGCGGACGTCGACGTGATCGACGTCGGCGGCGAGTCGACGCGGCCGGGGGCGGCCCCCGTCCCGATCGACGAGGAACTGGACCGCGTCGTGCCGGTGATCGATCGCATCGCCGACCTGGACGCGCAGATTTCGGTCGACACCCGCCGGGCCGCCGTCGCCGACGCGGCGCTCGAGGCCGGTGCCGACATCATCAACGACGTCTCCGGGCTCGAAGATCCCGAGATGCGCTTCGTCGCCGCCGAGCACGATGCGGGGCTGGTGGTGATGCACAGTATCGATGCGCCGGTCGTACCCGATCGCGATATCCAGTACGACGACGTCGTCGCGGACGTCATCGATCGCCTCTCCGAACGGGTGTTGCTGGCCGAGAAGGCCGGCCTGGACCGCGAGCGTATCATCGTCGATCCCGGTATCGGCTTCGGGAAGTCGTCGGCCGAAAGCTTCGAACTGCTCGACCGAATCGACGAGTTTCACGCGCTCGGATGCCCAGTGCTGTTCGGGCACTCCCACAAAAGCATGTTCGCCCGGGTCGGGCGGGATCACGGCGAGCGGCTCGAGGCGACCGTCGCGGCCACCGCACTCGCGGCCGACCGCGGTGCCGACATCGTCCGCGTCCACGACGTTCCGGAGAACGTCGCCGCGGTCCGGACGGCGCTTTCGGCGCGCGACCCCGAGCGGTTCGACTGGACCGCTTAATCCGACGCGTTTTCGACCATCACCTCGGTCGCTTTGATTACTGCGTTGACGTCGTCACCCTCGTCGATTCCGAGTCGCTCCACGGAGTCGCTCGTTATCACCGCCGTGACGGTCTGTCCCCCGTCCGTCTCGATCTCGATGTCGGCCATGATTCCGTCCGTCTCGAGCGACCGTACGGTTCCCTGGAGTCGATTGCGAGCACTGAGTGCCATACGAGGTTCCACCGCGATGAGCGAGTTATAACTCGTTGCCGGCACGCGCAACACGACGGTTCCGGTCCGGTTCTCGCCCGCCGCCCGTCACCTGTCATCCGTTGCCCGTCATCCGTTACCCGTCACCCATCACCCGACGTCCCGCCGTCCGACGCGTCCGTCGCCGGTCCACACCCCAGCGATCGATGCGGACAGTATCGACAGTGATCGCCCGCTGTCGTCTCCGTGAACGAGGGGTCGTCGACCGCCTCGAGCGTCTCGAGGACGGTTTCCCACGACGGAAGCTCGTCGGTCGCGAAGAGGTCGATTCGGGGGCCCTCGACGTCGCCGACGTAGACGTAGCCGACGGCCGCGATCGGTTCGTCGAACCGGTCAGCACAGGCCCGACGGTAGAGCGCGAGCTGGACCGCGTCGTCGGGAGCGATCCGTTCGGCGGTGGTCTTGTAATCCAGCACTGCGAGGCCGCCGTCGGGGAGTCGTCGGACCGTGTCGACGACGCCGACGACGGTTCCCGCCACGCCGGCTACGTCCTCGAGCGAGAACGGCAGTTCCGCGGCCAGCGGCTCCCAGTCGGCGACCGGCCGGTCGAACGCGGGTGCCGTCGCTTCGAAGTAGCGGTCGACGCACGCGAGAACGGATTCGCGGTGGGCGAGCAGGTCACGCGCGGTGAGCTGTCGAACGGCTGCGTCGCGCCACGCGTCTCGAGTCTCGTCGTTCCGGTGGAACGCCTCCTCTGCGACGTCGTGGAAGACGGTGCCGACGATTCGCGCCGCCGTCTCGCCGCTCGATACTGGGGTCCCGCCGTTCGTGCTCGTCGTCTCGCCACGGCCTCCCGTCGGCTCGAGCGGATCGTCGATCGCGCGGACGACGTGATCGAGGTAGTGCTTCCGGGGGCAGGTCTCGTGGGTGTCGATCGCGGAGTAGCTGTGGCGCATCGCGACCGGAACGTCGGTCGCCGACGCGAGCGTCTCGACCGGGAACCGAACGGTGTCGGTCGTCAGTGCGGACGGCTGGCGGCCGCTTGGAACCGGCGTGAGCGGGGTTCCGGTGCCACGTTCGTCGCTTCGCAGTTGTCCGCCGGCGTGGCTCGCCGCGTCGGCCGCCGCCAACAGCGTTCCGTCGCGAAGCAGCCGACCCAATCGGTGCGCGGTTTCGATCGCGCGGCGGGTCTCGAGCGGTTCGACGGGGCGGTCTCCGTGGTCCGCATAGTAGGTGATCGTCCCCGGACGAACGCCCGCCGAAGCGGCGATTTCGTCCGTGCGGTCGACGACGGTCTCGGGATAGGTCTCTCGAACCCGTTCGAAACTCTCGGTCAGCGACGACCAGAGGTCCATCCGCTGGCCGGTGACCGACCACTCGATGTCGGTCGCCAGGCACGCTTCCGCGGTCGAGGCGGCGAGTTGCTCCTCGTCGCCGTCGTACTCGTAATCCGATCCGAAGACGAACAGGTGGTTTTCGGCCCGCGTGAGCGCGACGTGAAGCACCCGCCACTCCTCGCTGACCCGCTCGGCGGACAGATCGGCGAGCAGCGGAGACGTGACGTCCTCGTCGAGCGTGGCGGCTAACAGCCCGTAGCGCGCTCGCTCGACGTAATCCCCGTCGACGCACCACTCCTCGTCGGAGAGGTATGGAACGAGGACGGTGTCGAACTCGAGGCCCTTGGCCTGGTGGACCGTCATGACGTCGACGCTGTCGGCGGATCGGGTCCCGCGGGTGCGGTCGCTCCCGCCGCTTCGCAGCGTCTGTGCGAGCGCCTCGACGAACTCCGTCGAGAGCGACTGGACGACGCCATCGGAATCGTACGCCTCGACGAATCGCTCGAGGCGGTCGAATTCGGCCCGTTCCTCGCTCGAGCAGAACCACTCGATTCGAGTGAGCTCTCGGAACCGGCGGACGAACCCCGAGAGCGGGTAGACGTCCCGGAACCGCTCGAGCGCAGCGAGGTGGTCTCGAGCCCGCTCGACGCTGTCCGGCCGCTCGAGTCGATCCGGCCGTCCGTCCGCCTCGGTCGCTTCGCCCGTCGTCGTCTCCGCGTTCATCACTGCCTCGTACAGCGAGCCGTCCCGCGCGTGAAGCGTCCGCAGATCGCCTTCGGTGAGCCGGTAGCGGTAGAGGAGCACGCGCCGGAGGTGTGCATCGGCGTCCGGGTCGACGAGCACCCGGAGGTACGAGAGGACCGTCTGCATCCCCGGGGAAATCTCTCCCCGCGGCGAGCCGGATATCTCGTGGGGTATCTGCAGTTCCCGGAGTTCGTCCGCGATCGTCTGTGCGTGACGGTTTGTCCGGACGATGACGGCGATATCGCCCAGCGACCGCCGAGGAACGTTCTCGGCTGCGCCGTTCAACAGCCGTGAGACAGTCGTCGCCACCTGTTCGGCCGTCGACTGAGCCACCCCCTCGCTTTCGATCTTGACCACGCGGTCCGGCGGCTCGTCCTCGTCGTACGTTCCGGGCGTCCGCCCGTCCTCGCGAAGCGTCTTCGAGGCCTGGGGTCCGTAATCACACCCGTTCGTCAGGTCGAGAATCTCCTGTCTCGAGCGAAAGTTGAGCTCGAGTTCGATCGCTTCGTGGTCGTCGGAGGCGTCGGCCAGTCTATCCAGTCCCTCGCGGTCGGTGCCGCGCCAGCCGTATATCGCCTGATCCTTGTCGCCGATCGCGAGCAGATCCGGCCGGTCGCGGCCGTCCGTGAGTCGAGTGAGCAGTGCGAACTGCGTCCTGTCGGTGTCCTGGAATTCGTCGCAGTAGACCTGCGTCCACTGGCCGGTGATCTCGTCCGCGATCGAGTCGTCCGCCAGTAGTTCGGTCGCCGTCCGCACCAGTTCGTCGAAGTCCATCGTCCGCTCGGCCGCGAGGTGCTCGTGGTAGTCAGCGTAGACGTCGGCGTAGTGACGTGCCAGCCGGAGGAACTCGACGTACTGTTTCAGGCGGCCGAACGGGGTCTGTTCGATTCTGTTCGTGGCCCGTCCCCAGATTTCGTTGCCGAACAGCGCCCGCGGCAGGTGCTTCGTGCTCGGGTCCTCGAGCGTGAGCGCCTCGATGGTGTTCGTGACGCACTGTTGCAGGACTCTGAGGTAGCGATCCACGTCGCGAACCACCGCCTCGTCGCGGAAGGCCGCCGGCGCCTCGGCGATCTTCTCCCGGCAGTACGAGATGAGTTTGCCGTAGTCGACCAGCGACTCCCGGGCGCCGTCTACGTGTTCGTCCCGATTGAAGTACCGGAGCGCCTCGTTGTCGAACGACAGTTCCTCCGCCGCGGTTCGTTCGAGCCACAGGACGAACTCGTTGCACAGTTCGAGCGTTCGAACCGGCGGCAGGCCGTCCCGTAGTTGGTCGGGCGTGATGTTCTCCCGGCTCATCGCCCGAATGAATCGATCGACCGACGCGGCGAGGTCGGCCGGCGAACCGTCGTCGCGGGTCGCCGCGGCCGCGAACTCGTAGTCGGTTTCGGCGAGCAGCCGTCCGATGATCCGCCGGCGGGTTCGCTCGGTGACGACGTCGAATTCCGGCGAGTATCCCAGGTAGTACGCGTACTCGCGGACGAGCCGGTAACAGAACGAGTGGTAGGTGAAGACGTCGATCGCTGCCGCGTCGTCGGGGTCGAGTCGCTCGGTGATCGCCGTGCGGATGCTCGCGGCGGCCTCGTTCGCGAACGTCAAGACGAGAACGTCGTCCGGCTCGACCGCGCCCCGGTCGATCGCTCGCTCGAGGCGAACGAGCATCGTCGTCGTCTTTCCCGTTCCGGCACCCGCGTCGACCGAGGTACACGTCGCGGCGCTGTCGATGACGGCCTGCTGGTTTCCCTTGGGCTCGACGTCGGACGGGGACGCCGGCTCGGCGGGGCGGTCCGGTCGTGAGTCCTCAGCCATCGAAGCGAACCTCCCGTGCGAGGTACTCCTGACAGCAGACGGTGTAGCCGCAGTTCGGACAGGCGTTCGCTTCGATCTCCGCCCACCGCCCGGCGGGATCGAACGACTCCGAGACGAGGGTGGCCGCGACCGATGCGAGCCGACTGTCGACGGTTTCGTTTCGATGGTCGTGGGTCATGCCGAACGTGTGGTGGTCGACGTAGACGTCGGTCAGATCGACGACCTCGAGGCTCGTCTCGACCGCGTTCTGGATCCAGTTCACCGACAACGTGGATCGGTCGGCCAGCGGAACCTGGACGTATCGACAGGTGCGATCGGCGAGGTCGTGTCGCTCGCGGAAGCCGCGCAGTCCGTCGAGGACGACGGCAGTCTCGAAGAGCGCTCCCACCGGGTCCGGTTCGAAGACGTCCGTCTCGCCCGCGAAGTGGTCGGTAAAGCGGGTCGCGACGTCACCGTCCCAGTCGGACCGGTAGCGGAGGTGTCCGAGCGGCGCGAGCGTGGGGACGAACCGGACGCCGACGATCGACGACCCGTCGCTCGTGACGTAGTCGACCGTCGCGTCTATCGTCACCGTCTCCGCTGCAGGGTCCGTTTCCGTGGTCCGCGCTGTCTCCCCCGGTTCCGTCAGGTCGATCGTGCTCGAGAGCGACAGCCCCGGCCCCGTCAGTTCGTCGCGGGGTGTCGCGGCGGCCAATCGCTCGATTCCCGCGGCGTGGTCGGTCCCCACGTGGTGGACGTAGGCGTCGACCGTCGCCTCGAGGACGCGCCGTTCGTGGCGTCGCTGGGCGACGGAGTGGAAGCGCTCGTCGTGATCCGACCAGAGGCTCGCGAGTCGGTCGCGGGCGACGGTCTCGAGGCCCTCGCGATTCGTTTCGCCGCTTCGGAGCCCATCACAGAGCGCGGTTCGCAACAGATCGACGCGCTCTTCGACCGTCCCCTCGTCGTCACGGCCCTCGAGTCCGTCGACGTGGGCGAACTCGTACCGACGAGGGCAGTGCAGGGCGGTCCGGATCCCGTCGACGGAGAGCGACGCGACGCTCGAGTCGGCCTCAGCCATCGCGTACCACCTCGCCCGCGGCGAACTCGAACTGCGAGCGGACCGCCTCGACGAGTTCTTCGTCGACGTCGCCGTCTTCGAGGACGACCGCGATTTCCTCGAACAGCCCCTCCGTCTCGCCGAGGTCGGCCGCTCCGCCGGTGCTGGCCTCGCGAAGCACCCGCTCGAGTTCGCCGCGGGGCTGGTCGAGCAGCGCCTCGAGCGCGTTCGTCTCGCCGTGAATCGCCGCGTCCGCGTGGGCGTCGACGTCCTCGAGTTCCAATCCGGGGACCGATTCGATCAGTTTCAGGTAGCGCGACTGGTCGTAGGTTCGGCGCAGACCGCCGGCACCGCGCTCGTACGAGCAACAGTAGAGGACGCGCTCGGCCGCGCGGGACCCGAGCGCGAGCCGTCGGCGGGACCGCTGGGCGTGGTAGGCCTCGAACGGGTCGCCGACGGCGGCCGCGTCGATCGGTTCGAACGTCTCGGTGACCTCGTCGACGGTCGGGTCGGTGACCGCGGGGTACGCCGTCATCTCGCGGAGCCACGCCGTCGGAAAGAGCTGCGTGAGGAACTGCTCGCCCGGATAGGTCTCGTCGATCAGATCGAGCAGGAACACCGCGTTCCGCGAGTCGTACTTCAGATCGTCGACGGCACAGACGGCGACGCCGCCCGTCGGCGGCGTGGTCTCTACCGCGTGGACGTACGGTGCATCGTACTGGATGGTCCGGCGCAGCATTCGGTGTAATCCCTGCCAATCCGGACCGACGAGGTCCGTCTCCTCGACGAACTGGGCGATTTCCAGCACGCGCCGGACGCCCTCGTACTGTTCGCGAGCGTCGACCCAGTCCTCCTCGCGGGCGATACGCCCCTTCAGATCCGTGTTGCTGATCCATCGCTCGAGCGAACGTCGGACGCTCGCCCCGTCGGTTTTCTCGAGCAGCGCCGAGGAGAACGCCGGGACTCGCGTCCGAAGCCGGTCCATCGCCCGCTCTACCGGTTCGCTCGCGTCGCCCGCGGGGTTTGCGGGCTCGATCCGCGCGCTCCAGTTACCATCGCGCTCGCGTTCGCGCTGGATCGTGACGACCGCGTAGAGTTCGTTCACCGCGGGGTCTTCCGCGAGCGAGGGGGTTCCGATCGTGGCGGTCGGCACGCCGGTTTCCCGGAGCCGTCGTCTCGTCTGTGGGACCCGTTCGATCCGCGGAACCGCCACGGCGAATTCGTCGAAGGACCAGCCGCGGCGGTCCCGAAGCGACTGGATTTCGGTGGCGACCGCACGGACCTGTTCGCGGGCGGTTCCGGTGTGGATGCGTCTGGCCCGTCCGATCGGATCGGCGGCCCTGGCGTTCTCGACTGGTCGCTCGGTTTCGTCTTCGGCGTCCGTCGCCCGGTCCGGTGACCGGCCCGTAGCGAGAAACGCCGTTATCGGTCGGTGCGGCGGGGTCTCCCCGCGGTCGGTCGCGTCGGACTCGCGCACCTCGACGTCGAGGCCCGCCGCGCTCGCGGTCGCGGCGACCCCGCCTGGTTCGATGCGTGTTCGCTCGACGCTGGCGTGGCGCTCGCCGAAGCAGACGAGTTCGGCGTCGTCGGTCAGCGCGGCGAGATACCGGCGGTCGAGCCCGCGGTACTCCTCGAACTCGACGGCGAGGACGGCGTCGAACGAGGCGGCAGTGCGGCTTCGGAGTCCGTCCGCGTCCGCCTCGAGCAACGCGACGGCCTGCGGGATCACGTCCGCCCGCTCGACGTAGCCGCGGTCGTCGATTTCCGCGTGGAACCGGTCGTTCATCGCGTACAGGAAGGCCAGACAGTCGTGGGGATCCTCGAGATCCTCGAGACGAATCCCCTGGCGGGTCGCCTCGAGCAACAGTTGTCCGACGTCGCGAGCGAAACTCTCGTGGTCGGCGGCGCCTCGGAGGTACGCCGGCACCGTCCGACTGGCGCCGTCGATAACGAGCGAAATGAGCTCGATCCGTTCTTCGTACTCGAGGCGGGACAGCGTCGGATCGTACTCCTCGACGAACTTCGAGGCGTGTTCGGGCAGCGACTCGACGCGGGGCGAGCGCGCCACGCCGTCGGTCCGCTCGCGGTCGGCGTCGGCCAGCGCCGCGGATACCGACTCGAGGCCCGCCGGATGCCGCTTCAGGACCAGCACGTTTCGCGGCCCGTACTCGTCGACGAGGTCGGCGTACTCCGCCGCGATCGCCGCGAACACGTCCGTACTCTGTGCCGGTGCGGGAAGGAGCACACACGTTCCCTCGAGGGTGGGCGGCGACGAGATCATCGATTGATACGTCACCGAGTATTGCGGAGTTGGTATTTAAATGTGGGCACCTTCGTGGGGGTCGTGTTCAGATCCGCTGATTCCATGCGAAGGCGAGTGCTCGCGACCACTCGTCAGCAGTTTCTTTCCGAGCGTGTCTGAAACAGTTCGGGAACGACGAGATTTGTCGTTTTACCTCTCGAAAGACACTTCCGGCGCTATTCCGATTTCCAGCTGGTTCGTATCCGAAATCGAGGCCGTGTTGCTGGCAGGCCTCTTTTAGCGGAACCACACCATCGACGTGGAACACGGTGTCATCGACGTCGTGTTTCTCACGCGACTCGTGAAAGAATCCGTGTGCAATACCGTTGGTCCTCGTCGGCTCGAGCGGTGTCTGGAGTAATTCGTTCGACTCGGAATCGACGGCGGCGTCCGGCCGATAGTTCTCGTCGTCGAGGCGGCTCACCGGCTCGTCGACCGCAACCTGATCCGGGCTTCGTCCCTCCTCGGGCTGCCGATCGGCCCCGTGTATCCGGTTTCACACGGTCGAGCGAGATCGTCCGACACCGAATTACTCAATAGCTGAAACAATATTTGAAATTGATAGTTGGGGGAGAAATCGCTGAAGACTGCGCTTCATCAACGGTCGGGGTGTTTCTTCTCGCTCCACGAACCTTCGCTCGATCCCGTCCAACCAACCGTCGACGCGGGCGTCTCCTGGCACAGGACACGAGAAAACCGCTTCGCCTCGTCTTTCAACCGTATCTGAACACCGCTGCCGCGACCCGAACAGCTATCCGGGCCGCTGACAGGTCACCAGTATGGCGACCTACGGTCCCAACGACACGGTATCGCTCGCAATCGACGACGGCGTCGCCGAGATTCGGCTCGAAGACCCTGATCGATACAACGTCTTCTCACCCAGGCTGTCGGAGGACCTTCTGGCCCACTTCGAGGAGGTCGGGGATCGGGAAGACGTCTCGGCGGTCGCGCTCACCGCCGAGGGCTCCACCTTCTGTGCCGGACTCGACCTCGACATCGTGCAGGGCGACGACCCGGCCGCGCTCGACGCACTCCGGCAGAACCTCGGTGCCGCCAGGAACTGGCTCTCCGAGAGCACGCTCCCAGTTGTCACGGGGGCGACCGGTGCGGCACCCGGCGCGGGGGCCATCCTCCTCGCGCGCTCGGACATCCGCGTGGTGGGTGAGGACGTCGGCATCTGGTGGCCGGAGAACCAGCTCGGAATGAAGGCGTACGGGGAGGCGGTCTTTCTCGTCTCGGCCCTCGGCGCACCGAAGGCGACCGAGACCATCCTCATGGGTGACGAGGCGAAGCTCACCGCAGAGGAGGCGCACACGCTCGGGCTCGTCAACCGGGTCGTCCCCGCCGAGGACGTGGACGACACCGTCCGCGAGATGGCCGGCGTCATCGCCGAATACGACCGCCAGCACGGGCTCACGAGCGAGTACATGCAGGCCATCCAGCACGCGCGCCGCGAGGAGAACGGTGCCAGCCAGGTGTACGCCGCACAGCTCGAGCGGTCGCTGAACGTCGACTGACCCGCCGGACGGTAGTGTTCGGCTGATGGGACTGGAGGGATCGGTGTTCGGCGTATCCGAATCGCCGTTCGACCGGCGCGTTCGTGTCGGCGGACCTGAGCCAACAACCCTTATAGTGTATAACCAATACCATTCGGTATGGAGGATATTTTCGTCGCTCGAGTCATGTCCACGACGGTGCACACCGTGACACCGGACACGCTCGTCGAAACGGCCGCCCAGGTGATGCTCGACAAGGGAATCGGTTCGGTCGTCGTCGTCGACGACGACAACCGACTCGAGGGGATACTGACGACGACGGACTTCGTCCGGATCGTCTCCGAGCGACAGCCGAAAGATCAGACGCCGGTTTCGACGTACATGAGTACGGACGTGATCACGACCTCGGCACAGGATCGCATTCGAGACGCGGCGGACACGATGGTCGATCACGACTTCCACCACATCCCCGTGGTCGACGACGAGGAAGGCGTCATCGGGATGGTCACGACGTCCGATCTGGCCGGCTACCTCTCGCGCGTTCAGGCGCCGAGTCCCAGCGAGTAGGCGGTGCGATTCGGACGCCGGTTTTCGAGACCCCGACGACGAAGCGGTCGTCGTAGCCGGTCCCACGTTCGGAACGCCCGTGACAGCGAACCGAATCGTTTCGGCCGCAGTCACGCCGTCTCGAGCGCTCGAGACCGGCGAGTAACGGTCCGCGCTCCTCGTCTCCCCGACCGGTCGGTTCGTCGCGACTCGCCACCGTCGGTCACTCCCCGTCGCAGTCGCTGTCGGCGTCGCGAGCGGGGTCGTCGGTCCGCTCGCGGTCGCCCTCGGCCATCCAGCGGACCGTGTCGTCGAGGTGATCACGAAACGCGCGAGCCTCCGCCGGCGTCAGTGCGACGTCCGCGTGGCCCGTTCCGTGGTCGCCGGCCATCGCGTCGATGCTCACGATCACGCGGTGGCCCCCGTCCGATTCCGGTCGGACCGAGATATCGGCCCGGTCCGGGTAGTCCCGCGGCGGTCCTATCTCGAGGTCGGTTTCGCCGCGCGTGACGCCGATCTCGACTCGCTCGGGGTGCTCGAGATCGAACGAGTCCGTCGGATTCTCCTCGATCGAAGTCGGCTCTTCCGGCCCGTTCCGGTCGTCGTCCGGCATGCGTATTCCTTGTTCACGCTACATCTTTGGTGTATCCCGTCGGCGGCGAGTTCGGCGCGTCGACCGTCCGCTCGCGCGGGCCTGCTCGAACCCGCCTCGTCGACCTGCCGTGCGATCAGTCGTCCATCGGCGCCGACACGGGTTCGACGCGCTCGCCGCGCGGTCCCTCGAGGTCGGCCGTACAGAAGTCACTCTTATTGCAATGCATTGCGATGCAATACTCATGGAGAACGTCACGGCACGAATGAGCGACGAGGAACTCGATCTCCTCGACCGGCTCGCCGAACAACGCGGCAGCGGGCGAAGCGACGCGATACGAGAAGCGGTCCGACGCGGAGCACGCGAGGAACTCGTTCGGATCGCCCTCGAGCGCTACCGTGAGGGCGATGTCGGAATGCGCGGTGCTGCGGAAATCGCCGGCGTGTCGATCTCGCGGATGATGTCCGAAGCGAACGACCGAAACGTCCTCTCGAACTACGACGAAGCCGATCTGGCGGAAGACGTGGACGCCCTCCGATGACCGGATCCGGGGCCGAACGTCGGACGCTTCTCGTCGATGCGAGCGTATTCATCACATTGGCTGACACCGAGTCTCTCGAGTACCTTCGAAATGCGGATGGACACGTGTCGATGCCAACGACTGTCGTCGCTGAAGTAACCTCGGAACCCGCCGCGAGCGAACTCGAGAACGCAACAGGCGAGTGGGTGACGACAGCGACGCTGGTCGAGGACGGTACGGGTATCGATGAGCGGGCTGACCACCTCGAGACGGCTGCGATTCACCTCGACAGATCATCGAATCCTGAAGATTGGGGCGGTGACGTCCCGTTATTGGCAGCGGCTCTCTCTCACGAGGAACTGGTGATCGTTACTGACGATAAGCCCCTCCGAAAGACCTGCAAGGTTCTGTCGATCCCCGTCACCGGCTCCCTCGGGATTCTCATTCGCGCCGTCGAACGCGGTGATCTCGACCCTGCCACGGCGAAAGGCAAACTGGAAGCCATGGACGAGGTCGGTGCACGACTTAGTGTCCGCCTGCTTCGTCGTGCGGAGCGATTGATCGACGATGCGGCATAACGTACTTTCCGACCTGCTGGACCGTCTCAGTCGTCGTCCATCGGCGCCGACACGGGTTCGACGCGTTCGCCGCGCGGTCCCTCGAGGTCGACCTTCGGGAGCAGATCGCGCAGGTAGCGACCGGTGTGGGAGTCCTCGAGACGGGCGACGTCCTCCGGCGTGCCGGTGGCGACGATTTCGCCGCCGTTCTCGCCGCCCTCGGGGCCGAGATCGATGATGTGGTCGGCGTTTTTGACGAGGTCCAGTTCGTGTTCGATGACGGCGACGGTGTTGCCGTTGTCGGTGAGCCGGTGGAGGACGTCGATGAGCTTTCGCTCGTCCGCCGAGTGGAGACCGGTCGTCGGTTCGTCGAGCAAGTAGAGCGTCTCGCCCGAATCCTTCTTGCCGAGTTCCTCGGCGAGCTTGATTCGCTGGGCTTCGCCGCCGGAAAGCGTCGTCGAGGGCTGGCCGAGTTTCATGTAATCCAGCCCGACGTCCTTCAGCAGTTTGAGGCGGCGCCGGATCTGGCTCGTGGACTCGAAGAAGTCGTAGGCCTCCTCGACCGACATCTCGAGGACGTCGGCGATGGTCGCGCCCTTGTAGGTGACGTCGAGCGTGGCGTCGTTGTATCGCGCGCCGTCGCACTCCTCACAGGGGACGTACACGTCCGAGAGGAAGTTCATCTCGATCTTGACGGTGCCCTGTCCGCCGCACTCCTCGCAGCGGCCGCCCTTGACGTTGAACGAGAACCGGCCCTTCTCGTAGCCGCGCTGTTTGGCGAGTTTCGTCTCCGCGAACAACTCGCGGATGTAATCGAAGACGTTCGTGTACGTCGCCGGATTCGAGCGAGGCGTCCGGCCGATCGGCGACTGGTCGATCAGCCGGACCGTCTCGATCTCTTCGAGTCCCTCGAGGGCGTCGTGGTCGCCCGGGATGACGGACGTGTTGTCGTTCATCCGGCGGGCGAGACCCTTGTAGAGGACCTCGTGCATGAGCGTGGACTTCCCGGACCCGGAGACGCCCGTGATCGCGGTAAAACAACCGAGCGGGATGTCGACGTCGAGGTCCTTCAGATTGTGCTGGCGCGCGCCGCGGATCGTCAGCGCGCCGCCGGGATCCCGTCGTTCGTCGGGGACCGGGATCTGCCGGCGCCCAGAAAGGTACTCACCCGTTATCGATCCCTCGGTGGCTTTGACCTCCTCGACCGGCCCGTTGGCGACGACCTCGCCGCCGCGCTTTCCCGGGCCGGGCCCCATGTCGATCACGTTGTCCGCCCTGCGCATCGTCTCCTCGTCGTGTTCGACGACCAGCAGGGTGTTCCCCAGATCGCGCAACTCCTCGAGGGTATCCAGCAGCCGGTCGTTGTCCCGCTGGTGGAGACCGATCGACGGTTCGTCGAGGACGTACAACACCCCGACGAGGCCGGAGCCGATCTGCGTGGCCAGCCGGATGCGCTGGCTCTCCCCGCCGGAGAGCGTCGAGGCCTCGCGGTCGAGCGTGAGATACTCGAGGCCGACCTCGCACATGAATCCGAGGCGGGCGCGGATCTCTTTCAAAATCTCCTCGGCGATCACCTTCTCGCGCTCGGTGAGATCCGCCTCGAGCGACTCGAAGTGCTCGAGGGCGTCCCCGATGCTCATCGCGTTGATCTCCGTGATCGCGGTTTCGTCGACCAGCACGGCACGGCTCGCGGGCTTGAGGCGGGTGCCGTCGCAGGCCGGACACTCCGTGACCGACATGTAGTCTTCGATGTGGTCCCGCGTCGAGTCCGAATCGGTCTCGATATATCGTCGCTCCAGGTTCGGAACGACACCCTCGAAGCGCTTTCGCTTCCGTCGAGTGCCGTTCTTGGTCTGTCGCTCGAACAGCACCTGACCGTCCGTCCCGTAGAGAAACGCCTGCTTTACGTCCGCGTCGAGATCCTCGAACGGCGTCGACAGCGAGACGCCGAAGTGCTCGGCGACGGCGTCGAGTCGCGTCCTGTAGTACGACCTGTTGTAGCTCCAGGGCTCGAAGGCGTGCTTGAGCGGCTTTGACTCGTCTTGCAGGACGAGGTTCTCGTCGATCTCTTTGGTCTCGCCTAAGCCTTCGCACTCGGGACACGCGCCGTGGGGCGAGTTGAAAGAAAAGGAGCGGGTCTCGATCTCCGGCACGTCGATCCCGCAGTGGGTGCAGGCCAGGTCCTTCGAGAACTCGACGACGAACCGGTCGTCGTTCTCGGTCTCGTCACCGAGTGCGCCGGTCCGCCGGGCCTCCTCGCCGAGGTCCGCGGCGACGTCGGCCGAGGCGTCCGGAAGAATAACCTTCAGCACCCCGTCGGCCTCGTCGAGCGCCGTTTCGACGCTGTCGATGATCCGCGGTCTGTCTTCCGCCGAAACTTTCACGCGGTCGACGATCACGTCGATCGTGTGGTCGAAGTTCTCGTCCAAGTCCGGCTCGTCGAGGGTGAGGTCGTGTTCCTCGCCGTCGATCTCGACGCGAGCGTACCCCTCCGAGACGAGTTCCTCGAAGAGGTCTTCGAACGCGCCCTTCTGGTCGCGGACGACCGGGGCGGCGAGTTTGGCCTTCGTCCCGTCGGGGAGCTCGAGGATGCGTTCGACCATGTTCTGGGCCGACTGCTCGCCGACTTCGCGACCGCACTCGGGACAGTGAGGCGTGCCGACGCGGGCGTAGAGCAATCGCAGGTAGTCGTGCAGTTCCGTGACCGTCCCGACGGTCGAACGGGGGTTGTTCGCGGCGTTTTTCTGGTCGATCGAGATCGCCGGCGAGAGCCCCTCGACGGTCTCGACCTGGGGTTTGTCCATCTGACCCAGGAAGTTCCGTGCGTACGCCGAGAGGCTCTCGATGTATCGGCGCTGCCCTTCCGCGTAGACCGTCTCGAACGCCAGTGAGGACTTGCCCGACCCCGAGAGGCCGGTGACGACGGTGAACGATTCGCGGGGGATCGAAACGTCGAGGTCCTTGAGGTTGTGTTCTTCCGCACCTCGTACTTCGATTGTGTCCTTGCTCATCGTTCGGTCGCGACTGTGGACTGTTTCGTTCGTCGATACGGTACCGGATTCATCGTATCTGCATCAGTGGCCCGAGGGACTTAACGAGTCTGAAAGACCAATGCCAAGCGGGATGCTAGCATTCGTTGACCGACGGTCGGATCCGCTCCGAAACGACGGCTGGCCGAACTGGCGACCGGTTCGGCCGGGGACTCGCTCCGCTGGCGGCGTCACTCCCGATCGAGGTGCTCCGGCCGTCCGCCATCGTTCGGTTCGTCGACGTCCTGCGGATCGACGTGGACGAACACGTCGTCGACTTCCGGGATGGTACGGATGGTCGCTGCGACCGCAGACTCGAGGTCGTGTGCCTCCTGGAGCGTGAGGTCGCCCGCGACCTCGATGTGAAGACTGACGTCGACCTCCGGGCCGACGTAATGGGCGACGATGTCGTGGGCACCGCGGACCCCCGGATGGGTGAACGTCCGCCGGAGTATCTCCTCGCGGAGTTCCGGTGGCGGCGCGGCACCGACGAGGTAATCGACGTTGTCCC
Organism: Natrinema caseinilyticum; assembly: GCF_024227435.1. Taxonomy (GTDB): domain Archaea; phylum Halobacteriota; class Halobacteria; order Halobacteriales; family Natrialbaceae; genus Natrinema; species Natrinema caseinilyticum. The sequence goes on along the minus strand of NZ_CP100445.1, from coordinate 1,722,418 downwards.
TCACGATGTCGTACCCCGTGTAGAGAACGCCCACCGCGACGACGGAGCCCGCGAGCGGATCGAGAAGGGGATATCCCGCTATCGCGCCGAGCACGCCCGACAGCGCCGCGACCGCGGTGAGGATGTCGGTTCGGTTATCGAGCGCCGTCGCGGTCATAGCGGGCGAGTTGTACGCGTCGGCGACTCGCAGACAGTAGCGGTAGAGCCCGTACTTCGCCACCGCGCTCGCGGCGAGCACGCCGACCGCCCACGGACCGACGACGACGGCGTACTCGCCGGCCAGGAGCGTCGTGGCCGACCCGTAGATGAGTGTACCGCCCGCGGCGAACACCCCCGCGGCGACGAACAGCGAGACGAACGGCTCGATGCGTTCGTGTCCGTGCGGATGTCCGAAGTCCGGTGGCTGCGTAGTGACGTAGAGCCCGGCGAGTACGACGACGCTGTAGAGGGCGTCGGCGGCGCTGTTGACCGCCTCCGAGCCGACCGCGTAGCTTCCGGTCGTCCACCATACCGCGCCCTTCGCAGCGGCCAGCACGAGGTTCACGGCGAGCACCACAGCGCCGACGCGCCGGACGGCACCCCGTCGATCCATCGTCGGTGTTTCTACCCGTGCGTCGAAAGCGCTTGTGCTCGGCCGACAGTCTGCCCCTCGAGCCACCGACGAGACGGATCGGGCTCGACTCGGCGGCCACCGGACGACTGGTCCGTGCCCAAAGTAACTTCGGCAGGAAGCCCCAAGGGAATCATATGAGCGACGACGCCGCGGACGAACTCGCGGTCGACGAATTCGTCGAGTACTGCCGAACGCAGGCGGGACTTCTGTCCGGGTCCGTCGAAACGATGAGCGAGGAGGCCGACGAACTCCTCGACGAGATCGACCAGGAAATGGCCGACATTCGGTCGCGCCTCGAGGCGCTGCCGGACGAGGTGCCGGCGACCGAAACGCCGTCGACCGCGGACGTACCCGATACGAGCGAGGCCGACGTCGCGGCGATCGAGAAACTGCAACGCGAACTCGAGGAAAAGCAACTCCTCGTCGAGGCGAAACAGGCCCGGATGCAAGCCTTTCAGGATCTGGCAGCGGGCTATACCGAACTCGCCGAGGAGTTGCCGTCCGCGGCGGACGACGGTGCCGAAGCGCTGACTCGCATCGTCGAATTCGAGGCCGACGCCGACGCGCCGGCGTACTTCGACGAGCGCCAGACGATGGTCGAAGCTGCGATGTCACAGAACGACGAGGACGAGTAACCGGACCGATCCGCTCGTCGTGGCCTCCGTCTCCGGTCTGGGGTCGCCGCTGCTCCGCATGTGTCAGGAGACGTACTATTCCGAATATTGATTTGTGGTTGTTACGTCACGTTAAATCATGCCAATCGAATACAGCCAGCGCGAGAAGTCCTACGAACTGTATCGGAAAGGAAAGCGAGAGGGAACGTGGGACCCGGACGATTACGACCTCGAGGGAGACCGAGCCGACTGGCAGCAGTTCTCCGACGAGGAGCAACACCGATTCCTCGCGACGTGTTCGGGATTTTACGACGGCGAGGAGGACGTTACGCGGACGCTCGCACCGTACATGATGGCGCTGGACGCCCTCCCGAACGAGGAGATGCCCTTCGACACCGTCCAGGAGGAGATGTACCTGGCTCAGCAGGTCTACGAGGAGGCCAAGCACACCGACCTGTTCAGTCGGTACTTCGAGGAAGTCTTCGACACGCAAGAGACCGCGCCGTACCGTGAGGGTGGGTATCAAGAGCAGGGCTACAGCACGGACAACCTCTACGACACCGCGGACGACCTGATGGCCGCGATTGACAGTGGCGACCGAACCGAACTCGTCTACGCACTCGGCGAGGCGTATCTGAATTACATGGGCATCGTCGAGGCCCAACTCGCCCGCGGTGGCTACCTCAGTTTCGACCAGATGATCGAACTGAAAGCCGAGCAGATGGGTCGAGACGTCGTCCTCGAGTCGTTCCAGGAGTCGATCGGGAAGGTCCGCCAGGACGAGACGCGCCACATCGAGAACGGCCGCTGGATCCTCCAGCAACTGACCGAAGCCGAACCCGACATCGTCGCGGACGTCTACGAACCGCGCATCGAGGAGTACGTCGAAAACCGGCTGCTCTCCGGGCCCCTCTACGAGGACCAGCCCTTCGAGGGCTACGATCAGCACAAGATCGGCAAACAGGTCGTCCAGTATTTACAGGACACCATCGACTACATCGGTGCCGATCAGTTCGACCGGTACGACGACGTTCGGGCCGCGATGAAGAAACAGCAGGCTGCCGACTGACGCTCTAACAGACGTCGAACGTCAGTGTACGCCCCGCTCGCGAATCCGCGGCCGGCGAGTCTTCGCTGACCGCGTCACTGCGAGCGCCTCGTTCCGTCGTCGTCCGACTCACTCCGCCGTTCTCGGCCGTCTTACCGTGACCAGTGCCTCGAGTGAGGCGTCTATCCGACTCACAGCGCCTCGAGCACCGCGTCTACGTCCTCGCTGGTGTTGTAGGCGTGAATCGACGCGCGGATCGCGTCCGGCTTCGGGAGGGATCTGACGACGATCCCGCGGTCGGCGAGTCTGTCCACCTCCTGCTCGGGCTCGGCGACGTCGATCGTTATCAGTCCCGATTCGTACGATCGGGGACTGAGCAGTCGGTCGTCCGTCAGGCCGTCTTTGAGCCGATCGGTGAGGGCTTCGACTCGCCGCTGGATCGCGTCGATTCCGACGTCCTCGAGCACGTCGATGGCTTCCGTGAGCCCGGCGTGCGGCGCCGGACTCGCCGTTCCGATTTCGAACCGCTGTGCTCCGGCAGCGTAGCGGTAGTCGCCGTCGTCTTCGTCCGCGACGCTCCGGTAGCCGATCGCTGCCGGAACGAGGTCCCGCTCGACCCCGTCGCGGACGAAGAGAAAGCCCGCGCCGAACGGCCCGAGCAGCCACTTGTGGCCCGCCGCGACGACGAAGTCGGCGCCCCACTCGCGGACGTCGACCGGGCCCTGGCCGGGCGATTGCACGGCGTCGACCAGCACCAGCGCGTCCTCGTCGTGGGCGATGTCGACGATTTCGCCGATCGGCAGTCGGGTGCCGTGGGTCCACGTCACCGAACTCACGCAGATCAGCGTCGCTTCCGCCGCGACGGCCTTCACGTCGTCGAGCGCGAGTCGCCCCGCCTCGGTCTCGAGAACTCGCACGTCGACCCCCGCTTCGCGTTCGAGACGCTGCCACGGCAGAACGCCCGCCGAGTGCTCGAGGTCGGTCCTGACGACGACGTCGTCTTCGGTCCACTCGAGCGCGCCCGCGACCCGGTTGATCCCGTCGGTCGTACTCTGCGTGAGCGCGATCTCGCTCGGCGCGCACCCGAGCAGGTCGGCGACCGCCGCTCGCGCGTCGTCGTACACGTCGACCGCCGCGGGATACATCCCCTCCGCCGCGGGCGCTTCGTATTCGTGATACTCGAGTGCAGATTCGGCCGCTTCGACGACGCGGCGGGGGCTCGGTCCGCCGGCACCCCAGTTGCAGTAGACGCTCGACTCCAGAGCGGGCATCGTCTCGCGGAGATCACGTGGCTCCATCACCCGATCGTTCGCACGCTTCCGTGTTCGTTCTGCCGGTCGGGCCGCGTGGAAACGGCCCACGTAGACACACTTCGAAGAGGTACGACTGCCGTGCGGCGTCAGTTCGTCCGGCGGGCCCGATCCCGGTCTCTCCGCGTGTCCGTCCACTGATGGCCGCGTTTCGAAATTGGATATATAAATTCCCACGATATGGTGGGAATGGTCAACTCAGTTACCATGGGCCGGGAGTCGTCGATACTGCTGAACGTATGTCCACCAAATCGGTAAATGAGGAGAAGAACGATGGCCGAAACCCGATTCCACCGACGACACGTACTGCAGGCGACCGGCGCGCTCGCCGTGGCCGGCTGTCTCGAGAGCAATGGACAGGTGAACAGCGCGAACACCGATCAGCCGGCGGGCGATGAGGGACTGTCGGCACACCGTCGACCCCGCCTGCGACCGGCCCCTCTTCGATCCCGCTCACCTCCGACCGGACCGCATTCGTTTCGTCCCGAGATCCGAACCCGTCCGCCCGTCCGTCCGCGCTCCGATTCGGTTTCGCTGACACGACGCGCTCGTTTCCTTCCCGATCGCCAGTAACAGAGGTGTATTCTTAAGCCAGTTCGGACGCCAGTCTCAGGCTGTGATGTTCCCCTCGAGTCCGTCGATCGCGTTCGACGCGAGCGATCCGGCGACGACGGTCGCGATCGGACGGCTGTTCGCGTATCTCGCGATCGGTATCGCCGCGGTGATCCTCCTCTACTACGCGATCGTCTACGTTCGAGACGTCCTCGCGGTCGAGGCCGGCACCGAACTGTGGTATCTCGTGATCGGGATCGGTGCGGCGATCGTCTACGCCGTCGCCGGAGTCGCCTCGATATTGCTCGAGCCCGAGTGGATCACTCGGTTCGTCGACGGAGCGGTGCTCTTTTTCATCCTCTTTCTCGCGCTGGCGATCCGCGCGATGTATCACGAGCAGCCGACGGCGGGCGATCGGACCCGATTGGTGCCCGCGTGGGTCGACTACGTGGTCATCGGTATCTTCGTTGCCGCCTGGTGGGGGACCTTCCTCGTCGAGAGTTCGTCCACGCGATTGGTCGTCGCCGTCGGCTGGATCGTCACGTCCGCCTGGGCGGTGTTCTACGGCGTCCGCGCCGTCAGCGTCCACGAAGGGACGACCTTCGCCGCGCTGACGCGTCACCTGTTGCCGGCGATCGTCTGTGTCGTCGCGGTCGTCTTCGTCGACCTCGTGACGGGCTATCTGTCCGGCTACAGCGCGCTCGCCGACGCCACCTGGCTCGTCGGGACGACGCTGGTCGCGGCGTTCCTGTTCAATACCGCCGTCGCGATCCGCCAGCAAGGCGGCGAACTCGAGCGGCTCTACGACTGGACCACGTGGCGCGAACAGACGTTCGACGATCGGTCAGCCGAGTGAACCCGGTCGCTCGAGCGAGCGTTCGCGAACCCGGAAACGCCGTCGTGCGTCCACCTCCGCGCGGCCGTCGGTTCGGCCGGAGCCGGACGGCCGACGGCCGGTGCGTTCGGATCCGTCGGTTCCCCCTCAGAGTTCGCCGCGCAGGATGACCTCGCTGTCGACTCGCTCGAGCATGTCCTCGGTGACGACGTAGTCCTCGTCGTCTCGATTCTCCCACCCGACGGCAGCGAGCGCCTGTTCCGCCAGACTCGGGTTGGGATCGACGTACGCTCTGTCGTCCTCGACGTCGGCGACGATGCCGAGTTCCTTCCCTTCGACGTCGACGACCGTCTTTCCGACCTCGTCGTCGGTCAATGGTGCGGTCATACCGGCGGCTACGGTACCCGTCCGGGTAAGGCGACGGCCGTCCCGTGCCGGTTCGAACGCACCCCCGGTAAATCGGTCTCGTCCCGCTCTCGGCGGCGACTGGTCGCTCGAGGCTGCGTACGCGTCCCGGGGCTATTTGTTGCTCGCCACTGACGGTAGGACGCGCTCCCACGCGCCACCTATCATGACAAATACACTCGAGATAAGCGACGATCTGATGGAGCGACTCGACGCCCACTGTGAGGAGGGACAATCCCACGAGGAACTCATCGAAGAACTGGTTTCGATGTACGAAACGGAGGGCGCCTTCCTGCAGGAAGGCTACTCCGAGTGAAACGGGGACGGATTCGAAGGCATCCTCGTCGGCCGCGTAGAAATCGCTCTGCTCGAATCGATCGGATTGCCAGCCGTCGGTATCGCTCGCGTTTTCACACCCGGCGCGCCGCTCCGACCGTCCACAGACTGTGACAAGGGATGACACTCAAGTAGTTGGTGCGCGTATCGGTCGGTATGCACCTGCTGGTCGCCCTCGAGGACTCGGAGCCGGGATGGGCGGCGCTCGAGTTCGCGTGTACGGAACACGCTGACGACGAACTGACGGTACTTCACGCCGTCGACCCGACGAACAGCAGTTACGGTGAGGTCGCACACCTCGGAGCGGATGCGCTACTCGAGCGACTGCGCGACGAGGCGACGGAGTTACTCGCCGACGCCGAGGAGCGCGCGGCGGAAGACGACTGCGCTGTCGAGACGGCGGTGGCCGTCGGCCAGCCCGCGGACGAAATCGTCTCCTACGCCGCGGACAACGACGTCGACCTGATCGTCGTCGGGAGCCACGGCCGAACCGGGTTCTCGAGAGTGTTGCTGGGGAGCGTGGCCGAACGGGTCGGTCGACAGGCGCCCGTCCCGGTGACGATCGTGAGGTAGTGACCGTTTGGCAGCGGTGGATTCGACCGTCGTGTCGTCGATCGCGTACCTGCCAATCTGGCGAACCTGTTGCCCCATTCTGTTCGATTAGCTCTGTGGCACTGTTACATCTAGAGAAAACCGGAAGATGCGGCAAGATATTTCTGGCCAATTTGTATTGAACATCCTGACTCATTGCTCACGTGGATGTAAAATAGGCGCGTGAGCGAAAACACAATATACTGTGTAACGAGATCCAACAGCTCACACCCTCTAATCCGTTGACGTCTCGCAATTCTTGCTAGATTTACAGGTGGTCACAGTGCCTGCCACGGGGTTTAACCCCGTGGATGAAGCCGATACTCGGTGACTCGCCCAAGTATGTCGTGACATACCACATACAGGCGGTGTGACGGCACCACTCGCGTCTGGCTGAGAGTCCACGAACACGGACGTCAGACGTCCCTCGTGACGTCGATTCTCGTAGAGAAAACCAACCAACCTCATGGCCCATCCGAGACTGTCCGGTCAGCGGGTGAATCAGCGGAGTGATTGGCGTACCCTTTGAACGACCCAGGTCTACAAGCTGCGCCCTTCATATCGTCGAGCCCAGTTTCGGCGACAACGTGATTCAAACGTTGCGCAGACCACTCATTCCTGACTGCCTGAGGGATCTTCGATCCCTCTCCGTTTGCGGCGAGGAGGATGTCACACATCCACATATCAGAAGCAAGCCCATTGAATCAGAGTAAACAACTAATGATAATCATGAATTTTAGAGGTCGGTAACTCGCCACCAGAAACCCTCTCTATCAATTTATATACTAGTTACGTACTGTCGAGATTGAACCGGGTTCAGAATAGAGTCAATTATGAACCGACGAAAATTCATCACGATCGCTGCATCGACTGGAACTATCGCCGCTCTTGCTGGTTGCGCATCCAGTGAGGACGATTCTGACACCGCGTCGGGTGACAGAAATACTAACGAAGATACTGGTGGCAACGGCAATGGTAATGATAACGGCGACGGCGGAGATGGGTCAAGCGGAGTTGAAATTCTGACCCACAACGTTGTCGAGTCCGATATCGGCAGCTACGTCGAAATCCACGGCGAAATCCAGAACAATACGGGCGAAGAGCAGTCCTACGTCGAGATTCGGGCACGATTCCGTGACGAGGATGGTACTCGCGTTGACGACGCGTTCACTAACTTCACGGATGTTGCAAACGGAGAGACGCTTCGCTTCGAAATCATGACCACACTCGAGCCGAACGAGTTCGCGGAATACGAACTCGAAACGAGCACTTCCCCATTCTGATCAATGACAGAATCCACCGACGCAGTAGCCGACGATCGAGACGAACAGTTCGACGACACAGACTCAGACAGAGAATCTGAAGCAGACGCGGAAGTCAAGATGGATTCAGGAGCAGAAGACGAATCTGGCGTAGAAGTAGAGACGGGTTCAGAACCGACCAATGGCACGAGCGGGGGATATGACCCTGCACGAACGAATACGAACACTCAGTTCTGTATGAACTGTGGTGAGGAGATTTCGGAACAGGCAGCGGTCTGTACGAACTGTGGTGTCGCTGTCAATTCGAGTGCGGATTCGAACTCGGTTGAAAAGAATCCTGGGCTTGCTGCTCTTGCATCAGCCGTTATCACTGGCGGTGGCCAAATCTATAACGGCGAACTCGCCAAGGGCATCTTGCTAATGGTCGTTCAGGTCATCAATGTGATTCTAATGTTCGTTCTGATTGGCCTAATCACGTTCCCCATTACCTGGGTCTACAGTGTCTGGGACGCCTACAAGACCGCTGAACGAATGAACGAAGAAGGAGTGAATGCATAGAATCAGTACTTTACAGAAGTGCAAGGAGAATGCCCCGAGGCTTGACTTCGGGGTTGAATCAGACACTCCGTGTAACAAGCCAGTAAGTCAACACACTCTTAACCAGTAGGCAGCGATGGAATACAGTCACCGTTACCACGATTGCCCGACACAAGCAGTAGCGGAACGACTGGACTATCACATTCACGTTGCTCGAATACAAGGGCGACCTGTACGGCACGCGTGTCGTTCAGGTTGAAGCACGAGGCACGACGAAAGAGTGCGTTCAATGTGGTGTGGAGACGGTGAAACCAATCTGGGTCAGGGAACACTCCTGTCCGAGTTGTGGGTTTGAGTGTGACCGTGATGCAAACGCATCGTTGAACGTCTTGCAGAGTGGTTTTCAGGAGTTAGGGCTGGGATGGCCCGAATCAACGCCCGTGGAGACTGCGCTCCCTACGGACACCACGTCGGTGTCTGCAAAGCGCGTCATAGAAGCAGGAAGCCTCGGGGCGTGACCCCGAGGCGATTCACGAAGCCAGTTAGTGAGAACGTCTGCTTGCTGAGGAGGGGATTTCGATGCAGTCCGTGCTGCATACGCGCGATGAACTAACAGGCATGTTTTGTCAGGTGGTGAGGGTTTCAGGAGCGTCGTTCGGTTACGTTCGACAGCACGTCGCCGGCGGCCACCGCTTGCAGCGGGAACGTGGCTCGTTCGCGCTGGAGAGACACTGAAGGGACTCGATCACGTACGATCGACCGAACAGGACAGACTAATTACGGTCCACCACAGTCACGGTTACATGAACGACTGCTACGACGTAGTCATCGCCGGTGCCGGTCCCGCCGGTGCGCAGTGTGCCCGCGATCTCGCCGCCAGAGGGTACGACGTCGTCGTCCTCGAGACCGAAGCGGAGGACGAGTTCCCTCGCCAGAGTAACAAGTCTACCGCGGGAACTTTCCCCTCCATGATGGCGTCTTTCGGCATTCCGGACGACGTCGTGATGCAGTACACGGACAGCGTCGTCCTCGAGTCGCCGATGGAACACTACGTTCGCGAGCAACCCGGCGCGGTACTCGAGTTCGCCGACTTCAAGCGCTATCTCGTGCGAGACGGCCGTGACGACGGCGCAGAGTATCGGTTCGACGCCCGCGTCACGGCCCCGATCATGGACGGTGGCGAGATCGTCGGCGTCACTTACAACGGTGACGAGGAAGTCTACGGCGACATCGTCGTCGATGCGACGGGACCGGCCGCTCCCCTCGCGAAGAAACTCGGCGTGGTCGACCTCAAACGCGAGAACCACGCGATCGGCATCGAGTACGAGTTCGAAGGAATCGATATCGATCGACCGGGATTCGCGGATTTGCGCGACGCGATGATGCTGCGTCTGGACCACGACATCGCGCCCGGGGGGTACTCCTGGATCTTCCACACGGGCGAAGACACCGCAAAGGTCGGCCTCTGTTACATTCAGAACGACAGTCACGCCCAGTACAGCCGGGACGACTTCAGCATCGACGATTATCTGTCCCACTGGCTCGAGACCGACCCGCGGTTCCGGGACGCCGAGCGAATCGAGGGCAAACAACACCGCGGGTCGGCCCACATCCAGGCACCCGGGAAACTCCACACCGACCGGTTCATGGCCATCGGCGACACGGTCCCGACCGTCGATCCGCTCTGGGGCGAAGGAATTAACAAGTGTATGCAGTCCGGTCGCGTGGCCGCGGCCGCCGCCGACAGCTGTCTCAAACACGGGAACCTCGAGCCGACTGCCGAGAATCTCGCGGTCTACGAGACGCTCTGGCACCGCGACGTCGCGCCGAGCGCGAAAACCCGACTGCTGATGACGCAACTGCTCTATCTCGCCCCTAACGACCGCTACGACAGGCTCATGCGGGATCTGCAACGTCTCGACGACGAAACGCTCGCCGACGCGAACAACGGGAAGCCACTGGCCATCGCCCGGTTGCTCGACCTCGAGGACGGGCCCCTGCTCGCCCGGTTCGCGAAACAGCAGTTCGGCCTCGACCTCGGCGGCTTGCTGTCGTAGGTTCTCGAAACGCTCGGCGAGTCGAGCGCCGGGGACTCTGCCCCTTCGTCTCACGCCAGAAATTGCGCCTCGAACGATTGTACGCTCTCGTCGGTGCCGGCGAGGACGACCTCGTCGTCCGCCTCGAGGACGAACGACGTCGGATCGAATTCGGTGACCGTCTCGTCTCCTCTGGCGACGGCGAGGACCGTACAGCCCGTTCTCGAGCGGACGTCCGCGTCGACGACCGTTCGCCCGGCGAGTCGACCGACGGGAAGCTTCACGACCTCGATCTGCCGGTCGACAGCCAGCACCTCCGCGTCTTCGAAGACGGTCGAGGCGAGCATCCGGCCGCTGACCGTCGCGAGCGACTGGATGTAGTCCGCACCCGCCCGGTAGAGTTTCTGAACGCTCTCGGCGTCGTTCGCGCGGACGATGATGTCGACCGACGGATTCAGGTCCCGGACGACGAGCGTCGTGAAGATCGCAGTCGTGTCGTCGTCGAGGGTGACGATCACCGCGGACGCGTCGTCGACCCCGGCCTCGCGGATGGCCGCCGGATCGCGAGCGTCCCCGACCACGTTGACGCCGTCTTTGTCGACGGTGTCGAGAACGGTCACTCGAGAATTCGTCGCCGCGAGCGCGTCACCGGCCGCCGCACCCGACTCGCCGTACCCGGCGATCACCACGTGCTGGGCGGCGAAGGGGTGGACCGTCGACAACGCTTTCGCGCGTAACGCATCGATCCGCTCCGGTTCCCCCGCGACGAGAAGGCGCGTCCCGACGTCGATCTCCCGGTCTCCCGGGATCGGGCTCTCGAACGATCCGTCGAACCACACCCCGATGCCGTCCACGCCGTACTTCTCCCGGAGCCGGATCTCGCCCGCCGTCCGGCCGGCGAGGTCGCTTCCCTCGGCGATCGAGAGCTCGACCAGTTCCAGGTCGTCGCCGATCTCGACCCCGTCTTCGACTGCCGTCGTCACCGCCGTCGGCACGCGGTGTGCGAGACTCTCGCCGAGCAACTGACGCGGTGACAGCACCTCGTCCGCGCCCGCGATTCTGTGATACTCACCGAGGCGCTGGTCCTCGACCAGCGTCACGATCCGCACGTCCGGATTCGCCTCCCGGGCGGAGAGGACGATGCTCGCGTTCGTATCGTCGGCCGAATCGGCCACGACCGCCGTCGCCCGCTCGATCCCGGCGTTCTCGAGGACCGCCGTCGACTCCGGATCGCCGTGGATCACCCTGTACTCGGCCTCGTGGAGGGCGGTCGCCGTCTCCTCGTCCGGTTCGACGACGACGTACTCCCGCCCGCGGGACTCGAGTTCCTCGATGAACGCCTCACCGCGAGGCGTGTACTCGCAGATGACGACGTGATCCTCGAGTTCCGTGGCCGCCGTCGGGGGGGTGATCGCCAGCGTGTTCCGGAGCCACGGAACGGCGAAGACGTCCGCCGCGGTGAGGATCAGGCCGATCCCCATCAGTTGCAGGCCGATCGTCAGCACGTACATCTGCGGCGTCGCCCATCCCGCATCCTCGCCGTAGCCGGTCGTCGTGAACGATTGAAAGACGATGCCCAGCGACCGGAAAAGCGGCTGTGGGTCGTTCTCCCACGTTGCCATCCCGTAATTGTACAGCAACGTCGCGCCGACGGTCGTCACGACCACGAGGACGAAATAGTGGCGGGTGCGGCGTGATCTCCACAGTGGCATACGCTACCTAACCGACGGACGGCTGTTGATGGTATCGGTCGATCGAACTGACGATGGGACGGTCGACCGCGTTGCGAGCGCCTCTCCCGTCATACGCAGGGTGTCATCGCGAAAACGTGGCCCGAAGGCCGCCTTCGCCGTCGATTTATATCCCGAGGCCGATACGACAGTCGATGGCGCTCCTCGAGAATCTCACACTGGTGTTCGTCGCCGGGCTGATCACAGCCCTCGCGACTGGACTCGGCGCGATACCGTTTTTCTTCTTCGAGGGGATCAGCGACCGTCGGAACGTCGTCCTCTGGGGGCTCTCGTCGGGCATCATGCTCTCGGCGTCGACCTTCGGCCTCGTCGAGGAGGGGCTGGCCGAGGGAACGCCCCTCGAGATCGCGATCGGCATCGCCGCCGGGGTCGCGCTCGTCGTCGTGGCTCACGACGTCCTGATGGACGCCGATGTCGATCCACGGGAGTACGAGGAAGCCGATTTCAAGAAACTGATTCTCATCCTCGGCATCCTGACCGTTCACAGTTTCCCGGAAGGAGTCGCTATCGGCGTCTCCTTTGCCGATCTCGGGCTCGAAGGCGGAGCCGAACTCCTCGGCTTTACCGTCCCGTTGCTGGCGATCTTTATGACGATCGCGATCTCGATCCACAATATCCCCGAGGGAACCGCGATCTCGATCCCGCTGAAGTCGATGGGCGTCTCCGAGTGGAAGATGGTCTGGTGGGCCGTCTTCTCGAGCCTTCCCCAGCCGATCGGCGCCGTCCTCGCGTTCGGGTTCGTCCGGTACGCGCGCGAGTTTCTCCCCTACGGCTTCGGCTTCGCCGCCGGCGCGATGATCTACCTCGTTCTCACCGAGTTCGTCCCCGAAGCGCTCGATATCGGCGCGGAGTTGCCCCGAGGTGGCAAGCCCGAACTCGCGGCCGGCGTCGTCGTCGGAATCCTCGTCATGGTGCCGCTGGCGTTCGTCTGAGCACCGACCGAGATGCCGGGACCGGGGCGCACCGCGACCTGTCCTTTCGCCAGTCATTTCACGGGTCTCGCCGTACGTTCCGGGAAATGTTCGATACCATCCTGATTCCGACCGACGGCAGCGACCACGCCGAGGCCGCCGCCGAGACCGGCCTCGAACTCGCGGCCGTCCACGATGCGGCGGTTCACGTCGCGTGCGTCGCCGACACCGGCCCGCTGGGGGATCTCCGACTCCCGGGTGACGCCGCGAGCGCCGAAGACGCGATGCGCGGTCGTGCCCGGGAACACGTCGACGCGGTCGTCGATCGGGCCGCCGCCGCCGACCTCGACGTTACCGGCGTCGTACTCGAGGGCCCGCCCGAGAGCGAACTCCTCGAGTACGCCCGGGATATCGATGCCGACCTCGTCGTCATGGGAACCCGCGGTCGCGGCGGCGTCCACCGGATGGCGCTGGGAAGCGTCACCGATCACGTCATTCGATTCGGCGATATACCGGTCTTCGTCGCGAACTCGGGACCGCAGACGGAGTGAGCGTCGTTTCGGCGGGGCTCCCGTCCGGTACCGATCGTCGTTCTGCGGGGACGTCGATCCCCATCGTCATCCGGCGATCTCGTTGATCGCCTCGGTCCGGCGGCCGATCGACCAGCCGAGGAGCGCGAGCCCGGCGTAGACTCCGATCGCAGGCAGGGCGTAGATTCCGACGATTCCCTCGAGGGGAATCCCGATCGCGTCGAAGGCCAGCATGATCAACAACGAGACGAGAAGGAGCGCGATACCGATATCGGCGAACCGCATGCTGGGGAACTCCTCGCGGTCGTGTTCGGCTCCCGCCCGACCGAGCGCGTAGAACACGAGCGTGTACGTTATCCAGCCGGCACCGAGCGTCAGCACGGTCAACAACACGTCGCCGGGGAGATATCGCGGAACGAATACGATATGAAGCACCAGCGTCACGAGCAGCGCACTACCGAGCAGCACGTACAACAGCGGTCGTCGGTCACCGTTCATCAGGTACACTGACTGTCTCGTCGTCCATTACTATTTTGTCGTCGACGGATCGCACGCACCCGGCTTCGAGCGGCCGGAACTCGAGGTCCCGAGCGACGGTCCGGACTCGCCAGACTCGAGTTACTCGAGAACGTGCCCGTGTTCGTCGATCTCCCCCCTGACGATTCGCGTCGATGAAATACGCTCGCCGTCGTCGTCGAGGACGTAGGGTGCGACGATTCCGGACAGCGGGTCCAGCCCGCGTTCGCGCCGCTCGTCGTTGATCTCCTCGAGTTCCGGGGCCGTCTCGGGGGAGACGACGAGCGCGTCGATCGACGGATCGTCGGTCGCGATCCCGCGTTCGGTCTCGAGTTCCCGGATTTCGATCTCCCGATTCCACTCGTCGATCTCTGCTATCGCGTCGGCCACGGATCGCGTTCGTTCGCCGAACGTGGGAATCGGACGGGGCTCGTGGCGCGTCTCGACCGCCAGCTCGTCACTCGTCAGCGCCACGACGACGCCGTCGTCGCCGAATCGAAGTGCGTGTTCGAACAGCGCCCGATGTCCGTCGTGAAGCGGCCCAAACGTGCCGGCGACTGCGACTCGCATACCGGTACTCGAGTACGGGGATTCCCATAATTGTGGTGTGAAATCCCGGACACCGTGGGACGGTCGAATCTGCCGCCAGAGCGAGTCCGGATTCAGGACCCGTCCTCGAGAAGACCCGCCGTCGTCGCCACCGTCGCGAACTCGCCGGCGAGGTGAGCCAGCGCGGTGCGGTGGACCGTCTCCGCGTCGAACGTCTCGCCGTCGTAGGTCCGATCGAAGGTCGCGGTCGCGTCGCCGACCACGATGGGATCGAAGCCGAGATTCTCGGCCATTCGCGCGCTCGTCGAAACGCAGTGGTCCGTCGTGAGCCCCGCGATAACGAGCGTCTCGTGGTCCCGTTTACGGAGCCACTCCTCGAGATCGGTTCCGATGAACGCGCTATTGACCGACTTTTCCACGGTCGTCTCGCGCTCTCTGGGCGCCGTCTCCGGTTTGAACGCGAAGCCGGGGTCGTCGCCCCGAAGCGGCGAGTCGGGCTCCGTCGAGTCGTGTCGAACGTGGACGACGGGCCGATTTCGATCGCGCCAGCGCTCGAGCAACCGCGCCGCGTTCGCTTCCGCGTCGGGATTGTTTCGGTTCCCCCAGGAGGGATCGTCGAACCCCCGCTGGAAGTCGATCAGGACGAGGACGGCGTCCTCGATTCGAGCGCGGTTCGCGACGCTCGCGTCGACGGCGCGTTCGGCGGCCGTCATGGGAGGCGCGCGGCGGATTTCGGGTGCGTTCGGGTGATCGTGATCGGACACGTCGACGGCGCTTGCGATTCGTCCTCCGAGAACATGTACTGCGGCCACTCGCGGTCTCCCTCGACGCCCCAGTCGCCGAGATCGGCGTGCGGACAGACCCCGTCGTACTCCTCGAGGCGGTCCTGGATGACGTCGCGGGCGCGCTGGCCGGCCGGCGTGTCGGCTGTCACGTCGAGATCTTCGAACAGTGCGCGCGGCTGAAACGTAATTTCGAGACCGACGGGACAGTACCGGCTCTTTCGCGTCTCGTAGAACGGGGCCCGGCAGGTCGGAAACATCGGCTCGCCGCCGAGACAGAATTCCCAGTGTGGGTCGTCGGGATCGGTGGGAATGTCGTCGGGCCACGGCTCGGGATCGTGGAGGTGCAGCGTCTGCAAGATGTGCCAGAGGGCGTCGTGATACGAGGCCTCCGAGAGCGGCCGCTCGGGCGGCTTGAAGAAGGTCACGAGCGAGGCTCGATCCGAGTGATCCCGATAGCTATCGAGGTACTCGAGAATCCGATCCCGCAACGTCAGCAACGCCTCCGCGTCGCTCATCGAGGGCACTGCGGTGTACAGCGGCTCACCTTGTTGAACCGATTCGACGCCGAAGAAACAGGGAAACGGCGATCCGTTTCGCTCCCCGAGCAATCCCTCTCGAAACGTTTCCCAGTGGTCGCCGACCCACGCCGGCGCGTCACCGGTCCGAACCCGCCGATCCAGCGTCGCCTGATCCATCAGCGACTGGATACCCGGCTCGTTCATGAATTGCCCTTGGTGCTCGCGGAAATGTAATTTGCGTTCCGCTCGAGGCGTCGGCGTTCCGCGTGCGAACTCGGGTCAGATCGGTTCGACGTCGTCTCCAGTCGTCACGGCCCCACCCTCGTGAATCCGGGCTCGGAGCCCGCCGCGGTGGACGAGCGCGTCGCGGATCCCTCGTTTCTCGAGGTAACGCTCGAGGTACGAACACGGCTCGCAGAGCTCCGTGCCCTCGCAGACGACCTCGCCGATGCGGAACCGGCGGTCGACCAGGTGGTTCAACGCGACCCCCTCGGTCGTCAGGTTTCGCCGGTGGACGCCGGGCTCGAGGTCGATGTCGTAGTCGCGCTCGACCGCGTCCAGGGTCTCGCTCTCGATGAGCGTGACGTCGCTTCCGGTGCGCTCGGCGAACGTTCCCTCGTCGCTGTAGTAGCGATCGCCCTCGAGTCCCCGGTTCGCGACCGCGCTCACGCTATCGACGTGTCGCATCGATTCCCCCCGTTCGGGCGCGAGATGGATCGATCGAACTCGACCGGTCATACCGTCGTCGGGGCACCCGTCCGGGTTAACTCCCCCGATCGTACTCCGCCCGGCTCGGCTACCCACGCTCGTCACACCCGCTCGGGTAACCAGCCGCCGTCGACTTCGATATTCTCCCCGCTGACGTACCCAGTATCCGGGTCGAGGAAGAAATACAGCGGCTGAACGAGATCGTCGAAGCTCGCGGGTCGCCCGCGGGGCAGTTCCTCGGGGAACTCGTCGGAGTTTTCGACGACGTACGGCGAGATGGCGTTGACGGTTATCCCGTCGTCGCACGTATCCGCCGCGAGCATGCGCGTGAACATCATCACGCCGGTCTTTGCGACGAAGTAGGGGAAGTTCTTCGGACTCACGAGTCCCCTCTCGCTCGAGGCGTACCCGAGGTTTACGATTCGGCCGTACCCGGTCTCTCGCATCCCGGGAAGCGCTCGCTTCGAACAGAGGTACGTTCCGTTGAGGTTGGTCTCGATGACCCGGTTCCAGGTCTCGAACTCGAGATCCGACCAGTGTGACGGCGCGAAATCGCCGACGTTGTTCACCAGCACGTCGACCGGTCCGAGTTCGGATTCGACGACGGCGAAGAGGTCGTCGACGTCGTCCGGGTCGGTCACGTCGCCCTGTACCGTCACCGCCTCGGGTGCCCCGCGCTCGAGCGCCGCCGCGGCGACGTCGCGGGCCGCCTCGGCGCTCGTTCGGTAGTGAACCGCCGTCCGTGCGCCACAGTCGGCCGTCGCCAGCAACAGTTCGCGACCGACGCCGCTCGCGCTGCCCGTGACGAGCACCGTTCGATCGGAGAGATCTGGTCCGTCCATGCATCCCTCCTGGTCGACTGTGTGGAAAAAACATCTGGAACTGAAACACCGTTGAATGTTTCGAGAATAGGGATTTACATCATTCCGAGTCAGTAGTTGGTACTATGAAGTTAGAAACCGTGCTCCTCGCCGTCGGACCCAGCGACGCGGACCGGAGCGGTAAACTGGCCGAAGCGGTCCTCGAGGTAGCAACGCCCGCCGACGCGACCGTCGTTCTCGCTCACGTCTTCACCAGCGACGAATACAACGACGTGCTCGATCGCCTCGAGTTCGATCGAACCGTCGACGAAATCGACCCCGACGCCGTCGCGGCGCGCCACTCGACGATTCACGAGCTCCGTGACGTCTTCGACGAACACGACGTCGAGTACGAGATCCGTGGGGCGGTCGGCGACCACGGGTCGTCGATCGTCGATCTGGCGTCGAGTTCCGGCGCCGATCGCGTCGTCGTCGGCGGACGGCGTCGGTCGCCGACCGGGAAAGCCGTCTTCGGCTCGACGGCCCAGGAAGTGTTGCTGTCGGCACCCTGTCCGGTCACGTTCGTCCGGAGCGACGAACACGCCGATTGACCACGGGTCGGCGGATTCCCGGTCTGCCGTCGACCTCGAGTCGGAGCGGACGCGACTCCGCTGTGACGAACGCGCATCGTTCCGGGAATACTGCACTCACGAGAACCCTTAAGCGGGTGGCCCGACCACTGTGCCGGTATGGCAATCGATACAGTATTACTCGCCGTCGGGCCGATGGACACAGTGCGCGCACCGGAACTCGCGGAGACGGTTCTCGAGATCGCGGACCCCCTCGGCGCGAAAGTCGTGATCGGTCACGCCTTCACCGAAGACGAATACGAGGACGTCCACGACGATCTCGGCTTCACGGCGCGTGCGGCGGACGTGGATCCGGACGAGGTCGCGGCTCGCCGTTCCCCGGTTCCCGAACTTGCCGAACGGTTCGAGGAGGCCGGTGTCGAGTACGAGATCAAAGGAGCACTCGGCGAAGTCGGTGACGAAGTCGTCGACATGGCGATCGACGTGAACGCGGATCGAATGGTCGTCGGCGGCCGCCGCCGCTCGCCCGCGGAAAAGGCCGTTCTCGGCTCCGTCTCGCAGGAAATTATCCTCCAGGCGCCCTGTCCGGTCACGTACTTCCGCGATCTCGACGTCATGGAGTGACGACGCGAGCCGCCGCCGATTCCCCGTTCGCTCCGCGGGCCCGATTTCGCTTCCCGCCTGCAGGTGAGCCGCGTTTCGGTGGCGCTCGTCGCCACACCGCTTTCGTTCTCCTTTCCCCCTCTTCTCTTCATCCTCATCCCTCCCCCTCCCTCGTCGCCCTCATCCCTCCTTTTCCTCTCTGCACTCACCATCGCTTCCTCCCTCCGTCCCCCTTTCGCTCCCCTTTCTGTCTGCGGTTCCCGTCGCGATTTCCACCGTGTCCGTAACGTATCGAAATCGCTACTCGTTGCCGAGTATAATCTGGGTAGTTAAGTACGGCCGCGTTCGTCCACTAGGATAACATGGTCTACTATGCGGGCGTCGATCTCGGCGCGACCAACGTCCGGGCCATCGTCGCCGAGCCCGATGGGACGACGATCGGCTCGAGTCGCCGATCCACGCCGCGCGGGCCGACAGGTATCGACGTAACGGAAGGGGTGCTCCGAACGCTTCGCGAGGCGTGCGGACAGGCGGGGATCGACCCCGAGCGGATCGCGGCCGCCGGGATCGGGTCGATCGGCCCGTTCGACCTCGCGGAAGGGACCGTGATCGATCCGGCGAACCTGCCCGATTCGATCGATCGGATTCCGCTGACGGGGCCGATCGCGAAGCTGATCGACAGCGACGACGTGCACCTTCACAACGACACGACGGCGGGCGTCATCGGAGAGCGGTTTCACGCCGCCAGCAACCCTGACGACATGGTTTACGTCACTATCTCCTCCGGGATCGGAGCCGGCGTCTGCTGCGACGGGGAGATCATGGGCGGCTGGGACGGCAACGCCGGCGAGGTCGGTCACTACGTCGTCGACCCGTGCGGCCGATTGACCTGCGGCTGCGGTCGCGACGGCCACTGGGAGGCCTACTGTTCCGGGAACGGCATCCCGAACTACGCTCGACTGCTCGCCGAAGACGACCCGACAATCACGACGGCCCTCCCGCTCGACGGGCCGGACTTCACGGCGAAAGATGTCTTCGACCTCGCGGGCGAGGACGAGCTCGCGGACTACGTCATCGAACAGCTGGCACACTGGAACGCGGTCGGCGTCACCAATATCGTCCACGCGTTCGCGCCGATCGTCGTCTCCTTCGGCGGTGCGGTCGCGCTGCACAACGAGGAACTCGTCGTCGACCCGATCCGCGAGCGCGTCGCGGAGATGGTGATGACCAACGTCCCCGAGATCCGCGTCACCGATCTCGGCGACGACGTCGTCGTCGAGGGCGCGCTCGCCAGCGCCATGACCGAGGGAACCGGCGACCGGCGGCGGCTGCGCGGCTGAACCGCTGGGACCTGCCGATCTCGACGGCGGTCTCCAATTCCTCCCCGTTCCGGCCATCGACGATCGACGATATCGTCGTCACAGTGCCCGATTCCGGTTTTCTCGGTCGACTCGGCACTACTGACGTCCTCGAGTAGCCTCGCACCGACGGGTGCACGCTCAGCCACGGATACGAGTAATCACGTCTTTGTAGCTGCATCGCACTGCTGTGACCATGGAGCGGAGAGCGTTCCTTCGAGCGAGTGGCGCTGCCGGTCTCGCACCCCTATCGATCTCGTCGACGGCGTCTCGAGCGGTCGCCGCGACCGACGGGCAGGGGGCCTACGAGCCGCTGGGCAGCCTCGCGATTACGGGCGCGGCGGAGGCGGTCGCCGGCGACGACGGCGAGACCGCCTACGTTGCGGCGACGACCGGCTTGGTCACCGTCGACGTGAGCGACCCCGCCGAGCCCGCGCTGCTCGCCGAGGAACGCGACGTCGAGATCGGCGGCTCGCCGCTGACCCAGATCCTCGACGTGAGCGTCGACGGCGACCGACTGGTCGTCGCGGGGCCGGCCAATCCGGGGTTCGGCGTCGCGGGCGTTCGTCTGTACGACGTGAGCGATCCCGCCGATCCCGTCTCGATCGCCGACTTCGAGACGGACTACCACATCCACAACTGCGTTCTCGAGGGCGACCGGCTGTACGTCGTCGCGAATACGCGATCGGAAAACCCACTCGTGATATTCGACGTCGGCGGCGACGAGATCGCGCAACTCGGCTACTGGTCGCTTCTCGAGCGCGAGCCGGGCTGGGGAGAAATCGACATGCTCGCGCGCTACCTCCACGACGTCTCCGTTCGTGACGAGACGGCGTATCTTCCCCACTGGAACGCCGGTACGTATCTGGTCGACGTCTCCGACCCGACCGACCCCGCGTACGTCACTCACGTCGCCGACACCACGCTCGAGGAGCAGCGAGCCATCGCCGACTGGCGGACCGCAGTGTACGGACTTCCGGGCAACGATCATTACGCCGCGGTCGACGACACCGGGGGGCTCGTGGCGGTCGGTCGGGAGGCCTGGGCGACGGGCGCCGACGAGCCGGACAGACCGGGTGGGATCGACCTCTACGACGTGTCCGATCCGACGGACCCCGTCGAGCGGGGACGTATCGATCCCCC
Organism: Natrinema caseinilyticum; assembly: GCF_024227435.1. Taxonomy (GTDB): domain Archaea; phylum Halobacteriota; class Halobacteria; order Halobacteriales; family Natrialbaceae; genus Natrinema; species Natrinema caseinilyticum. Next base: position 1,701,517 of record NZ_CP100445.1, on the reverse strand, counting down.
GCGAACGACCGACGAGTCCTACCGAGCCGGACTGTGGACCACGTCGCACAATTTCGAGCTTCGCGGCGAGCGTCTCTACTCGTCGTGGTACCGGGCCGGGGTGAAGATCCACGACGTGTCCGATCCCGAGAACCCGAAACGGCTCGCCTGGTGGCGCGATCCCGCCGAGACAGCGTTCTGGACGGCTCGCGTTCTCTCGCCCGGCGAGACGTTTCTCGCGTCCAGCACGGAGGCGATTCCCGACACGTCGCTCGAGGGTGCGCTCTATACGTTCCCGATCGAGGCCGGCGAGCAGGCTGACCCGCCGTCGGTACGGGACCCGGAGAGCTGGCGCGGCGCGGCAAACGGGACGAACGAGACGACCGATACCGGCGGTGGGATGCCGAACGACACCGGCGGACAGCGCGGGGAGAACGACGATTCGATCCCGGGATTCACCGGCGTTGCGGGGCTGGCAGGCGGAGCGGTTGCACTGGAGTGGCTTCGCCGCCGCCGCGAGAACGTTCAGGATTAATTCGGCGGATTCGGACCGCGTAACCTAACTTATTCACCGCTCGAGTTCCTACAGGTAGCAATGACCGATTCCGACGACGATCCGTCCCTCCGGGAACGCGTCGAGGCGTGGTTGGCACGCGAGATGCCGATCATCCAGATGCACGGTGGAACCAGCGCGGTGCGAGCGGCCGACCCCGAGACCGGGGAGGTCGTCATCGAACTCGGCGGCGGATGTACGGGGTGTTCGGTCAGCGACGTCACGACGGGTAACATCGAGGCCGAACTCATCACCTGGCCGGAAATCGAGACGGTCACGGTCCGAGTGCCCGACGCGCGCGACAGTCTCGGCGGACCGGACCAGCCCGAGTCGATCATGGGAGTCGACCGTACCGAAGGCGGCCGCGGCGACTGGGGATCGTCGAATCCGGGAAAAGACCACCTGTGAGGCGCCGACGGCACCACGATTCGGCGACAGCGACGTGTCATGTGCCCATCGTTGACAGGGCCGGCGCGTTTTGGCAAGTCCTATATCCTTTTACGCGCCCATTACGGAACCGTACATCATGACGAGTAGATGCCCGCAGGCAGGAGGTGTCGGCGATGGGTGACGGACCCGAATCCGACGAGGACGATCCCGACGCCGAGACCGACGGCGGCGTGCGCGCCTATACCGTCCGACTCGAACTCGTCGACGAGCCCGGCGAATTACTTCGCGCGCTCACACCGATCGCCGACAGCGGCGGCAATCTGCTGAGCATCCACCACGAACGCGGCAACATTACGCCTCGCGGGCACATCCCCGTCGAGGTCGACCTCGAGTGTCCCCCGGACCGCTTCGACGGCATCGTTCAGGCGCTGCGCGACGCCGGCGTCAACGTCATTCAGGCCGGCGAAGAACACTACGGCGAGGAAGTAAACGTCGTGCTGGTCGGACACCTCGTCGAGACCGACCTCTCGAACACGCTCTCTCGGATCGAAGACGAGGCCGACGCCGTCGTTCTCGACCTCTCGCTGGCCGCCCCGGACGGGACTGCGGGTGTCGCGAGCGCTCGCGCCCGGCTGGCGATCGACTCCGGTCGGTCGGCGGAGGCGCTCGCAGCCATCCGTTCGATCGGGACGGACAAGGATCTGACCGTTGTCGAACCCCTGCTGGGAGGTGAGGCCTGATGCGTCTCGCGATTCTCGGCGCCGGTGACGTCGGCCGTTCGGTCGCCGACCTCGCGGGCGAGTACGGTCACGAGGTCGTCGCCATCGCCGACTCGACGGACGCCGCGACCGATCCCAACGGCATCGCCGTCGCGGACGTCCTCGAGCGTAAGGTCGGCGGTGAGGCGCTCGGTACCCGCGATCCCGGGGCCGTCTTCGAAACGGACTACGACGTCCTCGTCGAGGCGACGCCGACGACGCTCGACGACGCCGAGCCCGGCTTTTCGCACGTCCGGCGCGCGCTCGAGGACGACCGCCACGTCGTCCTCGCGAACAAGGGCCCGGTGGCCGAGCGGTACGCGGAACTCCGCGCGCTCGAATCGGAGAGCGCCGGCTCGATCCGGTTCGAGGCGACCGTCGGCGGTGCGATCCCGATCCTCTCGACGATCGAGGACTGTACGCCACAGGCGGTCACCGCGGTCCGCGGGGTCTTGAACGGCACCGCGAACTTCATTCTCACTCGGATGGCCGCCGAGGGCCTCGACTACGAGCACGTCCTCGCGGAGGCCCAGGACCTGGGCGTCGCCGAGGCCGATCCGACGTTCGACGTCGACGGCACCGACGCCGCACTGAAGTTCGTCATCCTGGCCAACGTACTGGCCGACGGCGGCTTCGCACTCGACGACGCGACGGTCGAGGGCATCCAGACCATCCCCGGCAGCGCGCTCGACCTCGCCGCGGAGGACGGCCGCACGATCAGGCTCATCGGCGAAGCGACCCGCGACGGCGTTCGCGTCGGACCGCGGCTCGTCGCCGAAAACGGCGCTCTCGCCGTGTCCGGCACCCGAAACATCGTCCAGATAGAAACCCGCAACGCCGGGTCGCTCCACTCGAGCGGTCGCGGCGCTGGTGGGCCGGAGACGGCGACCGCGGTGCTCTCCGACGTCGGCCGCCTCCCGCCCCTGTAAACCCGACTCCGGCGCTTCCGTTCTTCGCCGCCTCCCGTCTCCTCGTGTCGGTTCGCTCGAGTCGCTTCGGGTCCCACTCGAGCGAGCGTCGCCCGGCGTTCGTGCAGGCGATATCCGTCAGCCGGACCTTCCGTGGCGTGTGAATACTAGGCAAACCGCAAGACAGCGGCGGGTTCTCCTGAATACGCTTTCGAAATGGTTTTAACCGCAACGAGCCAAGGACACCGATATAAGCGCCTCTGCGCGTGAGCTACAACAATGAGCGAACGACACCAGAACCTGGCCATCATCGGTCACGTTGACCACGGGAAGAGCACGCTCGTGGGACGACTCCTCTACGAGACAGGGAGCGTACCCGAGCACGTCATCGAACAGCACCGCGAGGAAGCCGAGGAGAAAGGCAAAGGCGGCTTCGAGTTCGCCTACGTCATGGACAACCTCGCCGAAGAGCGCGAACGCGGTGTGACCATCGACATCGCCCACCAGGAGTTCTCGACCGACGAGTACGACTTCACGATCGTCGACTGTCCCGGTCACCGCGACTTCGTCAAGAACATGATTACGGGCGCATCCCAGGCGGACAACGCCGTCCTCGTCGTCGCCGCCGACGACGGTGTCGCGCCCCAGACCCAGGAGCACGTCTTCCTGGCTCGCACCCTCGGTATCGACGAACTCATCATCGGCATCAACAAGATGGACGTCGTCGACTACGAGGAGTCGACGTACGACGAGGTCGTCACCGAAGTCGAGCAACTGCTCAAGCAGGTCCAGTTCAACACCGACGACGCGTCGTTCATCCCGATCTCGGCGTTCGAGGGCGACAACATCGCCGAGCGGTCGGACAACACGTCCTGGTACGACGGCGAAATCCTGCTCGAGGCCCTGAACGACCTGCCGGAGCCGGAGCCGCCGACGGACGCGCCGCTCCGACTCCCGATTCAGGACGTCTACACGATTTCGGGTATCGGTACCGTCCCCGTCGGACGTATCGAGACCGGTGTCATGAACACGGGCGACAACGTCTCCTTCCAGCCCAGCGACGTGGGCGGCGAGGTCAAGACGATCGAGATGCACCACGAAGAGGTGCCCAAAGCCGAGCCCGGTGACAACGTCGGATTCAACGTCCGCGGCATCGGCAAAGACGACATCCGCCGCGGTGACGTCTGTGGCCCCGCCGACGACCCGCCGAGCGTCGCCGAGACGTTCCAGGCCCAGATCGTCGTCATGCAGCACCCGTCCGTGATCACCGCCGGCTACACGCCGGTCTTCCACGCCCACACGGCGCAGGTCGCCTGTACGATCGAGTCCATCGACAAGAAGATGGACCCCTCGAGCGGCGAGGTCGCCGAGGAGAACCCCGACTTCATCCAGTCGGGCGACGCTGCTGTGGTCACCATCCGACCGCAAAAGCCCCTCAGCATCGAGCCGTCCAGCGAGATTCCCGAACTCGGGAGCTTCGCAATCCGCGACATGGGTCAGACCATCGCCGCCGGCAAGGTCCTCGACGTCAACGAGAAATAAATGCAGCAAGCACGCGTTCGACTCGCGGGCACCAGTCCCGACGACCTGGACGACATCTGTGACGACGTCCGCGAGATCGCGAACAACACCGGCGTCAACCTGAGCGGTCCGATCCCGCTGCCGACGAAGACCCTCGAGGTGCCGACCCGGAAATCGCCCGACGGCGAGGGCACCGCCACGTGGGAGCACTGGGAGATGCGCGTCCACAAGCGCCTGATCGATCTGGACGCCGACGAACGCGCACTCCGACAGCTCATGCGCATTCAGGTGCCCAACGACGTTTCGATCGAGATCGTCCTCGAAGACTGAGGCCCGTTCGATCGGACTCGAGTGCGAGGAGGAGTTTTCATCGTTTTTGCAGTCGCGAGTGGTGATCCGCCAGCGGCGGCCGCGTCCGTCGACCGTGCTGTGACCACTCCACGGTCACGGTCACGAACGACAGCAAGCGTCACGGTGACGGACGACAGCAACAGGGGACGCGGACCGTTCGATTTCCCGGCGGCATGACCAGTCCGTGCCGGAACTTTTGTCGCTCCGCGTCTCATTATCCGTATGGCGCGGCGCTCGCGGTCACGGTCACAGTCGGACACCTACCTGCGGTCCGATTCGGGGCGAACCGACGGCTCGGAGCCCGGGACGGGCAGCCCGATCCTCGAGTTGCTCGTCGTCTTCGTCCTCGTCTTCGTCGTCCAGGGTCTCACCTATTTTGCGGGCGTGATGGCCGGACTGTTCGTCCTCACACCGCCGTTGGCGACCAACCCGTGGACGATCGTGACGAGCGTCTACGCACACAATGGGGTCAGCCACCTCGTCTCGAACAGCGTCGCCCTCATCGTCTTCGGGTGGCCCGTGGCTCGAGCGACGACGCGGCTCCGCTTTCACGCCTTCTTCGTCGCGACGGGGGCGATCGCGGGCGTCTCCCAGATCGTCGTCACCGGACTGTTCGTCCCGAACCCGGGAGTTCTCGGTGCCAGCGGCGCCGTCTTCGCTCTCCTCGGCTATCTCATCGCCTCCAACCGGCTCTCGTCCGGCCTCGCTTCGTTCGTCGGCGTCCCGCGCTGGGCGTCGATCCTGACGTTCGTCGTCCTCGCAATCGCTGTTACGTTCGCGACCGCCTCGCCGGGTGTCGCCCTGATCGCCCACTTCACGGGCTTGCTCGTCGGACTGTTCGCCGGCCGCGCCGGCGTCCTCGCCGTCTCCGCCCGCGGTTCCAGCGATCGGGTTTCGGGCTGAACCGGACGATGAGACGCGAGAAAAGGAACCGAACTCGAGACGGAGTCGGCCTGGCGAGGCTTGTGGGCGCGTCTCGAAGCGGCCCCGAAACACAAGCCTCAAATAGAAACCGGGGGTAGGAACGTGCGAGGGCTCGTAGATCAGTGGCAGATCGCTTCCTTCGCAAGGAAGAGGCCCCGGGTTCAAATCCCGGCGAGTCCATGATTCTTGCGGCGCGAGCAAATTCGCGAGCGGCGCGAATCGTCGTCGAAGACGGGATTTGAAGCCCTGGAAGTCGCAGCGCGAGCGAAGCGAGCGACCGTCTTCCTTCGGGTTCAAATCCCGACGAGTCCACTCCTTCACGTCGCTTCGCTCGTTCAGTCGCGGACTCGCCGAACATCGCAAACGCTTCGCGTTTGCTCAATCCCGGCGAGTCAATTTTTGTATTGTACGAATAGTATTAGATTGATTTCGCCGAAATAGAGCCATTGTCTAAGATTCCCGGGCGGGGAAAATTGTAGAGCCAATGATTGTAATTCCCTAAAATGAGAAGTATTAAATTAATATAACCACTACATCCAATTATAAATCGTTCCGAATGGTTTCTATCGATAATAACATTTCTTTTAGCATCTCTTGTGTTCGTAAATGGCGATGGTAATACGACACCGAATATAATTGTGATACCGGTTATTATCGTCCTTTATGGCTTACCTGTATATTTGATTGTTCATTTTTTCCACAGTGTATACTTACGATCTCCATATAGCTGAGGGTATTTTCACTTAAGAGTGCATAAGAATTATAAATCCCATCGAAGGATATACACGGCGACCATGCTCTGGACGAGAAGAAAGCGGGCTGCGGTGACGCGCCTCGTCCGGGCTGTCGAAACCGTCGCGTCGACAATTCGGAACTCAGTTCTCGCTGTCCCACGTGCCGGTGATCGCGGCCCGATCTGACTGGACGGTGACGGTGACGTCTGCGCTCGTCTCCCGGTCGTCGACGAGATCGGTCTCGCCGGTGCGTTCGACGTCGGCGTCCGTTTCGAATTCGGCGATCGCGTCTTCCTCCGTTCCTTCCAGGTCTCCATCGGGGTACACCGAAACGAGCGTCGCGACGGCCTCGTCTTCGCTGCGGTGCAACGAGGAGACGAATTTGGACGCGTTTGCCAGGACGTCGCCGTCGTCCCCGACGTCTTCTCGCTCGGCCATGTCGTCGGGGTCGTCGGCATAGCCACCGATCACGATCTGTATCGGTTCCGGCCGACTCGAGCAGCCAGTCGAACCGGTCTCGGTGCTCGTGTTGTCGGTCGACGGCCCCGACGCTGGCGTCGACGAGCGTTTCGACTGTCGTCCGTGCATCGACGTCCGATTCGTCGTCGCCGGAGCGGCCTCGGCCGACGTCGAACTGATCAGGAGGCTGTCGGCCACGCCAGCACCGATCGCAGGACACCACGACGGGAAGCCGTCACGCCAGTCCGCGCCCGTTGGGGGCGTCTATCGCGTGTCATCGGTGCAACTCTCGTGCTATCGCTACAGACAGATCGCCTACAACTGATTTCAGCACTCGATTAGTACCGATGTTGCCATCAACGGTATTCCTTCCCTGAATACGATTCACAGTCTACGGCTGGCACCAAATCTAATTCCCAACGGCGAGAAGCCGAATGATCATATAATGATATTATTAATTGTTTATATACTCGAGGATAATATCGAACACTGATAAAGTTGGTTTATAACTTTAAAATTTTAACTGGCCCGAAAGAGAACATTTATGTCTTTAGAGTCTTATCTGCATTTAATGCGTGGAATACTCGCTGGGGAAGCAGAAAACGTTAATCACGACCATCTCACAGAATTTGCTTCCGAGCCGTGGTACGAATCTACTATACTGGAGTCTGACAAATTCAGCGCCATTCACGTCCATCACGGCGATCGAGCACCGACCTCTCATCGAGCAATCGAAACGGGATCGATTCGGTATCTACGCCACGGGGTTATCCGTCAGTCCCCCTACGATTCCGAAGAAGAACTGGCAACTGAACTGCTCGAAAGCCCCGAGACGGTATTGCCACAGCTCGATGGCTCCTTTCTGCTCTGTGCCTTCGATGACGAGGATCTGGTCGTTGGCACCGATCGCCTCGCCTCGAAACGACTGTATTCGTCATCGGATCCCGTTATCGTCAGTTCGTCACTTGCAGCACTCACTAGCCACCTGACCGACCCGGAGATCGACCCCCGGACAGTCGGTGACCTCCTGACGTTCGGCTACGCCTGGAACGACCACTCGCTCGTAAAGGGCGTAGATACAGCACCGATAGCGAGCTACATCCAGGCGTCCGACCCTGTTCCACACCGATATACCTCCTACGTTTCGTCGGTGCACGCCGGTTCGAACTCGTACGTTAGTCGAGTGAGAGCAGAATACCGGGACGCTGTTAGATCGTGTACCGAGAGTGCGGATCGAGACGATCGTATCGGAACGTGGCTTTCCGGAGGTCTCGACAGTCGACTCGCAGTGAAGGAACTGAGCGATGCAGCAGAAAACATTCGAACCATTACGTATGATGGGAATCCGGCGGACGGAACGAATCTCGAACCCGCAAAGGAGATCGCGGCTACATTAGGTATCAGCCACGAAATCGGTGAGTTCACTCCGAATGGGACGGCCGAATATCTCGACAAAGCCGCACTGCTTACGGACGGAATGAAGACGTGGCGGTACATTCACGGTGTCGATTTCATCTTTGGCGAACTCTCGGACCACGTTGATGTCATGCTGGATATCTCGGGCCAGGGAGAGGTGTTCGGCGATGATATCTTTACCGAGACACTCAAACAACCGAACAAAGCGGCCTTGGTCAACGCGCTCTACGACGATTTAGCTACTTTCGACGCAAGTGAGGTGCTTACGGCGCCATACTCCGGCCGTCAGACGACCGCGAAGGCGGTCGATGGCGCGACTGGCAACACGGTCTACGAAACCGGCTCAGATGTCCTCTACGCGAATTATTTCCGCAATCACTACCGAGGGGATCTCGTCGGCTCTCAGGTCGATACTCGAGCGCCGCTGACGAGTCGCACGCTTCTAGAACACACCGCAGCTCTCCCGCCGAAGCTCCGTCAACACCACTTCCCCATGACTGGTGGAAAAATTCCGCAGGCAGTCGCGCCACTGAAACTCAAACTCGCCCAACAAATGAACTCGCTCGACGACGTAACATACGAGCGAACGAACCTCTCGCCGAAGTGGCCCCAACCGATACAGCTTCTCGGCGCCGCATACGTTAAAGTCGCACACGATAGGTACGGAATGAAAGCAAACTGGTATCGCTCTCACACCACTCTCCGGCGGACGGTCGACGACCGCCTGGAAACCATGACCGATCTCGACTTCATCGATGCGAACGCGGTAACGCAACTACAGGACGACGTGCTATCCGGCGACGACAGCGCGCTCCACCCGATCGCCGTCCTGTCGTCCATCGGAAGCTGGCGCCAGCAGGTATTCTGACCGCCACCTCTCCCGGGAGAAGGCGCTTTCTCGTCAGTATCGCCGTTCCGTCGGAGCGCACGCCTCCGGCAGCTCACCGCCGCTCGTATCGGTAAGCCAGTTGCGGAACCCGTTCAGCAGCGTCTGGTAGTTCGAGAGGGTGGAACGGCTCACGTCGGAGGGCTTGTCTTCCAGATATCGAGTCAGTACGTCGCGCGGTCGCGTTGCGTTCGTGGCGTGTCGTACTTCGGGAGTCCGAATGCGGGAGCGGCGGACTCACGTAGAAACCCCGTCCCTTCGTCACCGAGTCCGCTTCTGCCCTCCCGCGCAGTTCGAAACGACTCGTTCGAGCAACTCGACCGTGGTCTCGAGAGTGGTGATCGCCGGCCGCAACGTGATCGGCTCGGAAAGTTGCGTGTCGAGCGTCTCGACCTCGCGAAGGACTTCCTCGAGACAAATACGCGTGAACTGGCTGCTATCGGTCATCTGCGACCGCCTCCGGTAGCCGTCACTGGCATGGTCCGTCTTCCCGCCTGTCGTCGCGGTTACACCCTCGAGCGACGACCTCTCCTTCGGCTCGAGTGATCCGATAAAACCGCGATGCAGCGGCTCTCGGGACGTTTTATCGGTCTGCCCATCCGAAATTCCTTCGGTGGGTCGTGTGTGAGTATACATCGTCATCAGTGCAAGCGAGGACACAGGACCGGTGCCTCACCACCCGGTCGATTTCGTTCACATCGCCAACCTCCCCCCTCTAATTTAGGCGGTTATAGTCGGACACTGATAACGTTCTGAAGAGTGCGACGCAGTCCTGATCGGGCACACCCGCGCTTTTCCATCCCCGCGGACGGCGCACTCGCGACTGCGGGTGCCCGCGGCCTCGAGCACCGCCTGAAGAACGCCGAGACGAATCGACGCGAGTCGTGACCCTCGAGGGAGACGGTTCGGAAGGCGGGGCCGATCGCAACGGAGCCGATCCGACTCGTCGACCGCGTTCCGAAGCGCTATAGTAGTCGTTGAAAGTCAGTGCACACCCCGCTCGCGAAGTCGCGGCCAGCGAAGACTCGCTGGCCGCGTCACTGCGAGCGGTGAGTAAATCGTTTCAACGACTACTATACATCGCGGCGACGACGCGAAGTCGTCGATAATCCGCGGTCCACGTCCCTTTCTGAAACAGGTCCTCGCGGAGGCGGTCCTCGACCCCCGAGATCACCGACGGCTGTTCGTCGTCGGGGATCGGCGCGAGGAGACTGTCGCCGAACATCTCGAGCCAGTCCGCGAGTCCGTTCGTCCCGTTCTCGAGTTCGGTCGGTCGGTCGAAGAGCGTCGCGGATCGCGTCTCGAGCCCGTGCGATTCCAGTTTCGAGGCGTAGTCGCCGATGCTCGGGAAGTACCACGGGGCATCGACGTCGTAGCCGCGTTCCGCTGCTTCGACACGGACTGCGTCGACGATCGCCGCGACGTTACCCGCCCCGCCGAGTTCGGCGACGAACCGGCCACCGGGATCGAGCGCGTCGGCGACCGACTCGAGAACGGCGTCCTGGTCCGGAATCCAGTGAAGTGCGGCATTGGAGAACACCGCGTCGAACGGCTCGTCGAACGAGAAGTCGCGGGCGTCCGCGCAAACGAATTCGCACTCGGGGTAGGTATCGCGAGCCTTCGAAATCATCTCGTCCGAGGCGTCGAGACCGACCGCAGTCGCTCCCGAATCGGAGATCCGCGCCGTGAGGTGGCCGGTTCCACACCCGAGGTCGAGGATCCGTTCCCCCCGTTCCGGCTCGAGAAGATCCACGACGCCTTCGCCGTACTCGAAGACGAAGGAGTGGCCCTCGTCGTACTTATCCGACTCCCACTCGTTAGTCGACTCCCCGTCCGGGTCGGCCATGTGGGCCGCGTACTCTGCGAGTGTACTTCTAATTGCCCATCTACGAGAGCGTCGGTTTCGATCACGGTCGATCGACGGCCACGGATTCGTTCGGGAGCGTCGGAGCCGTCGTCGCGATACTGCCGCCGTCGTGTCGGATTCACGAACGCCGCCCGAGGAAACGCTCCGAGAACGAGACCGGGACGCGGATTCTCATCGCCGGGTCTCGAGGAGGCGATTGTACGACCAGGCGAAGACGTATCCGCTGGTAAACGCGTCGACGAACGCCCAGGCGGCCCCGATGAGGAGTCCGGATAGCGTTTCGCTGAACCCGCGATACATGTCGGCGAGGAGCTGTTCCCATCGCTCGCCCCAGCCGAATCGAGCCGTAAGACCGAGCAGTGCGACTGCGCCGGCCCAGAACAGTCCACACGCCAGTCCGAACGCGTCCGGGTCGAGTCGAGCCGGTTCCCGGTTCGCTGCGGGTTGCGTGGCTTCTCTCGGTTGGGAAATCGATTCTACCGTCGGATGTGCTGTTTCTTCGCTCATGGATACTCTCTGCGTGTCCGTTTCGAACGACAGAACTGCGCCGACCGACACACGCTAACGGAGGACGAGAAGCGTAATAAACCCGTGACGATACTGCCGAACACAATTCCGAGCGGAGAACGGTCCCGCCTGGTGATCGAACCGTCGGTCGATTTGACAGCTGTAGTCGGTCCACGATAGCTGGGCTTCGGCGGCGCAGGTGTTGCTCGAGCGTGGGATGTGGGTCGCTCCGCCAGCGGCAGCCGCGGTGACTCGTCGTTTCATTCGATCAGTCGTGGCCTCGCCGGGATTGAGCAAACGCGAAGCGTTTGCGATGTTCGGCGAGACCACTCCTTCACGTCGCGTCGCTCGTTCAGTCGTGGCCTCGCCGGGAGTAGTCGCCATCGCCGATACCGGAACCGTCACCACGAAAAATTCGGTCGGTGGAGCGTCGTGTGCGACCGGTCGCTCAAATACCCGTCCGAACGACTGTTTCCGTGCCGTCGCCGGTGACGGCGACGATATTCTCACCGTCTGCACAGGTGAACGTTTCGCCGACAGCTCCCGCCGACCCACCACCGCTCGAGCAGTGTACCGTCTCGGTATTCGCTCCGAGCTGCGTAATCGTCACTTCGTGGGGAGTAGCGGTCTGATTGACCGTGACTCCGGCCTGGGCAGGCGCGCTCTGGTCGCTTCCCATGTCTATCACGAACGCCGCAATCACGGCGGCGAGAATCACTGTAATCGCGATCATCAGGATGACACCCACGACGGGTGAGACGGCGCGCTCGTCGGCTGTTCCTCCCGGTTTCTGTCGGATCGATTTTCCATCCATGGTCTGGTGTTGCCACATCGGCCGCGAACGGAGAGGACCGCGTCCGTACTCCCGTCGTCCGGATCGAACGGTGCGGGGTATGTGCGACGACCCGCACTCGGTTCCTCGAGATCGCTTACCGATGCTAATTGCTGTAGTTCACCCAAGCGATATAAATTTAAACAATCACAAATTTATTTTAATATAATACGAAAGAGAGTATACACTCAACGGCCGTTCTATCGGTGTCTGCGGCTGTCCGACGGGTACCTTACCGTGGTCCGTCATTTTCCATCGCCTCAGCATTTAAACCGTAGCGATCGGTCCGACGACCTCCGGTTCCACCTGCCGGGACACGGGACTCGAGGAGAACGGTCCGAGCCCGTGCCAGCCGCTCTCGAACGATCGCTCGCACGGGCGGACCGACGACGAAACGGTTCTTCAGGCGGTTCGGTCGGTCGCTCGGATCTCTATGTGGCCGGTACGAGAGACGGATATCGACCATCGCTGATACTGAAAGCTGACCCGGACCTCTCGAGCATCTGCGCCGTGCCGTGGGGTCCCGACGAGACGGTCGAGTCCCCGCGGGTCGATCGCCCGATAAAGCGGGGGAAGGTCGGTCGTGTCACTCGCGGTGATCTCCGCGAGCGCGGAGATCACGGCTACGCTCGGCGCAATCGTCTGCGGATCGTATCGAACGCGATAGGTGTTCGTCTCGACGTCGAATTCGATCGGTCCAACTCGCTCACTCATCGGTTTCGTCGTCGAGAACGTGTTTTCCGAAGTGGTCGAACGGCTGCTTGTGTGAACTTTTGAGTATCTTCGAGTTGACGATCTCGAGCCCGAGATCGCAGAGTTCGTCGCTGATTCGGGCGATGTCGTCCGTCTCCGTTCCGACGGCCTCGACCTGAACGTTCTCTTTCCCGTTGAGGACCTCCTGGATCGTAACGACGCCACTGACGTCGCGTGCCGCCACCGCCAGCTGCTCGCGTCGCGGATTCGGTGCCGTACAGATAAAGAGGACGTGTAGTTGTAGTCCGGCCTTGTCGTAATCGACGACCGGGTGATATCCGGAGATGATTCCCTCCGCTTCGAGTTGTTCGATTCGGTTTCGCACCGTACTGGCCGACACCCCAATTCTGTCGGCCATCTCTCTGGTAGTAAGTCGCCGCGCATCTCGCTGGAGGAGATACAGGACGGCTTTGTTCGTCTCGTCTAAATCCATTCTCCATTTCGCAAATGACTGCCCTCTCCTTGTCTTTTTCGTACCTCAAATCCGAATAAATGATGATATCGAAATATGGCACACGGAACGGACAGTTTCCGATCTCGCGGTTGTGGAATAAGCAATTCGTCTCGGCCCGGCTGGGACGGAGACCGGGTGTCGCTCGTCGGCCGCTCCTCGGACGCGAGGACAGCACCGGATTCGCACCCGCCCCACAGGCGATCCGGCCGTGACACCGAGACCGCGACCGAACACCCGGCGGGCCCGTTCGAATACGGCTGCGGATACGTCGGGGGGACCGTTACCGTTTCGACCAGGCGATCCCACTCTTCCGGTCGATGTGACGGCACGCCACGACACGTATCCCGGTCGGCCGCGTTGCAGACGACATGACTGCCGTAATCGTTGCGCTTCGTGACCGACTTCTCGTCTGTACCGACGACGGAACCGAACCCGAGGAGTGGACGACCAGAACCACACTCGAGGGAGGCGCCCTCGAGTGTGTCGCCGCTCGCCCCGACGCACCGAACCGAGTCTTCGTCGGGACCGTCGAGAACGGCCTCCTTCGAAGTAGCGACGGCGGCGAGACGTTCGAGCGTCTCGATCCGGCGTTCGACCCGATGGACTCCCCTTCCGCTCCGATGGCCGGGGAAACCGCGGGCGATTCCGGGCGCGAGGACGATGCCGTGATGTCGGTGGCCATCAGCCCGCACGACTCGCGGGTCGTTTACGCCGGGACCGAACCCAGTCGGATCTACAGATCGAGCGACGCCGGCGATTCCTGGTCTCGGCTCGAGGGACTGACCGACCTCCCGTCGGCCGACGAGTGGTTCTTCCCGCCGCGGCCGTACACGCATCACGTTCGCTGGCTGGCGGTCGATCCGTTCGATCCGGAGCGACTCTACGTCGGGATCGAAGCCGGTGCGTTCGTCTACACGCCCGACGGTGGCGAGACCTGGCGCGAGCGGCCCCCGGGTTCCCGTCGGGACAATCACTCCCTCGCGATTCACCCGAGGAAGGCGGGTCGAGTCTACGCCGCGGCCGGCGACGGCTACGCCGAGAGCGACGACGGCGGTCGGTCGTGGCGACGGCCGCAGGACGGCCTCGAGCACCGGTACTGCTGGTCGGTCGCTCCCGACCCCAGAGATCCGGCCCGCGTCTTGCTCTCGAGCGCGCGCGGTCCGCGGACGGCTCATACCGCGAGCAGGGCAGACTCGGCCGTGTATCGGAAACGCGGCGATTCGTGGGAACGGCTCGAAGACCGTGGTCTCCCGACCGGAGAGGGTGTCGTCCGTACCGTATTCGCGACCACCGGTGAGCCGGACGTCGTCTACGCCGTCAACAACCGCGGGGTGTTCCGCACCCGTGATTTCGGCGACTCGTGGAGTCGCCTGGGTATCGACTGGGGACGTGAACTCGAGGGTCAGACGCCGCGCGGGCTGACGGTCGTGTGAGCCCGGTCGGCCGTGAGTTCCGGATGTCGGCGCCACGCTCGCCGATTCCCCGGATCTCGCCGGTCTCGGCCACAGTCTCGGTCGGTGGGGGGCAAACCGGCGAACCGGATCGGCTTCGACGCAGCGGCGGCGTGGGACGACCGATTCGTTCCCGCGATACTTGCGCCCGTCCAAACGGTTTCACCCTCGATTAAACGAAAAATAAGGTTAAATCCCTCCGCCGATGTCGATCACGGAGCAACCGCTCGTTGCTCCGCGAACCGTATGACAACTGCGACAACCACCACCAACGACGAATGAAACGAACCCGACGCGGAATACTCTATACTACAACAGGAGTCACCGGATACGCTGCGCTCGCGGCTGGTGTCTCAGCAGAAGGACAACCGCTCGACAGCCCGGGTCGCTTCTGTCCACGAACCGATCGCGACGCACCAACCGCCCCCGACGACCGTGCGACGGAGCCCCGATCGCGGGGACCCGTCGCGGAGATCGGCGCGAGCGAAACGACCGTCGAAGCCGGCACCGAAGTCACGTTCGACGCGACCGGTACCACGGGCGACATCGAGGTGTATGCGTGGGAGTTCGGCGACGGGACCGATCCGATGTCGACGTCGGACGACCGCGTCGCTCACACGTACGCGGAGCCGGGAGAGTACACTGCCGTGCTCGCCGTTCGTGACGCGAACGGTGAGTACGACAAGGATTCGATTTCGCTCACCGTCTCCGACGTCACCGAAACGGACACGCCCGTCTCGAACGACTCGACGTATCGTGGGAAGGTCGAGGCCGCGATCCACGACGAGGTGAACGCGGTCCGAGCCGAGGAAGGTCTGAATCAGCTCGCGTTCGACGAGCGAGTCGCCACGGTTGCGCGCGGCCATAGCAGGGATATGGCCGAGAACGACTTCTTCAGCCACGTGACGCCCGACGGCGAAACCGTCCGTGACAGATTCGAAGAAGAAGGACTCGTCTGCCGGTCCATGGCCGAAAACATCCTCTATCAGCCCGCCGCCGACGACCCGGTGACGGCGGCGAAAGCGTGCGTCGAGAGCTGGATGGGAAGCAGCGGACACCGTCGAAACATTCTCGACGAGCGATGGGACAGCGAAGGTCTCGGTGTCGTCGTCGACGAGTCCGGTCGGCTCTACGCGACGCAGAACTTCGACCTCGGGTGCTAACCGACACCAGTTGGTGAGGTTGTGGAACGATCCGTCCCGCAACGGTTCGCAGTGTGGGGGTTGCAGTCCGATATTTTGGCGGAGACGACATCGCAGCGCGAGCAGTGCCGATTCGGACGCGTATCGAAAACGCGCCGACTCGAGCGTCGGCTGAGGCGGAGTGGGGCCGGAACGGCGCCTCGTGGTCGATCTCCTTTGACATCTCTCAGTCGCGTCGGTGCGCTACCCCGTCGACGCGTTCTCGAGCGACGGCGGTCGCGACGGCGTGAGTCGGTGCGACGAGCGCACTGCTTACGACGGGTCCCGCGTACGGGACGATCGAGAGAAGCCACGCGGCGAGTCCGAGCGAGAGGACGAGCACGAAGATCGACCGGCCCGAACCGCGGGTGAGACGAGCGCTGTGGCGCAACGCTGCGATTGGCCCCGAACCGGTGACCGCGAAAGCGGGGGCGACGAAGAATCGCACCAGCGCGTAGAGGACCGCGACGAGCAACGGGATCCCGAAGAACAGCCCGATATCACCGAGCGAGCCGAACAGCCGACCCCCCGCGTCGAACAGCACGACGAGTCCGAGATACGCGACCACCGGCCGGCTCGATCGCCCTCCGGTGTGCGATCGATCGGCGCCCGTTCCGATGCCGTCGTCGAGGGCTCGAGCGATCGTGACCGTCCCGGCGACCGTGATGACCAGCAACGCGACGGCCTCGAGAGCGATACCCCACGCGAGGTACGGCAGTTTCAGGTCGACGATCCCGTCGGGCGCGCTGATCGCCAGCGTCTTCGTGCGGTAGATCGGCGCGGACGCACACGCGGGGGTCGAACGGGAACCTGCTTACGTCGTTTCCGTACGAGAATCGTCTCTCTCCGGTTTCTGCGTCGAATGCGATGAGTCGTTCGTTTCCGGCGTACACGGTGTCGTCGACTACCACCGGTGATGGGGGAGCGAACCCGCCGGTGCTCTCGAGGTCGCCCGCCCACGCGATCTGCGGGTCCTCCTTCGGTCCCGATGCCTCGGGATTGTAGCCGGTTCCGGTTGCGTCGTAGCGTACCATCGGCCAGTCGAGCGCCGACGAGTCCGGTCGGTCGGCGGTCGCGGCGTGACCACCGATCAGCCCGGCGCTTGCGAGGCTGGCGGCCGCGAGTAGCTGTCGTCTGGAGGGCATTCGATACCGTTCCGTTACGGATGGCGGGGTTTATATCACACGTCACATAGAAAAGTAAAATGGTCGGTCGCTCGCAGCCATCGCGGGTCCGTACTCGCCGAAAGCGCCTGAATTCGCATCCGATCGAGCCACGAGCGGCGGCTGTGAGCGGGTGGTCGCTTCGAAATCCTTTTAGGCGCTACACGGGGATAGTAGGGTAACTGAGTGATATCATGGACGTCGACATCATCTCCGAGGAGGAGAACCCCATGTTGCATCGAACCGACGTAACCTTCGAACTCGTCCACGAGGACGCCACGCCCTCCCGTCTGCAGGTTCGCGACAGCCTCGCCGCGAAACTCAACAAGGACGCCGACGAGGTCGTCATCCGCAAACTCGACACCAAGTTCGGAATGCGAAAGACCGTCGGCCAGGCGAAGGTCTACGACACCGCCGACTTCGCCCGCGAGGTCGAACAGGACCACATGCTCGAGCGAAACAAGATCGGTGCCGAAGACGCGGACGAGTCGGAGGCGGACGCCGAGGCGGAGGCGGAGGAAGCATAAATGGCGCGCTACGACCTCTACGCCGACGACGGCAGCACCGAAGGCGAACTCTGCCCCCGCTGTGGCGACGTCTTCCTCGCGGACCACGGCGACCGCAAGCACTGCGGGAAGTGCAATTACACCGAGTGGGAATAACGGTGCTGTGCCGAGCGCGAGCGAGGCACGGTCGACCCGCACGCGAGGAGAATCGATCCGCGACCCCCGATTTATGGAACCACCGGTCGTTTCCCAGCGTAACCGAACTCGTTCTCACCCGTGACGACTGACGTTCGTATCCTGGGGATCGAAGGGACCGCCTGGGCCGCCAGTGCAGCCCTGTTCGACGCCGCGTGTGACGACGTCTTCATCGAGAGCGACGCCTACCAGCCCGAAACCGGGGGAATTCACCCCCGTGAGGCTGCCGAACACATGCACGATGCCATCCCGACGGTCGTCGGACGGGCCCTCGAGTACGCCCGCGAGACCCACGACGGCCCGGCGACGGAGTCTCCGGTCGACGCGATCGCGTTTTCGCGCGGCCCCGGTCTCGGCCCCTGTCTGCGCGTCGTCGGTACCGCCGCCCGGGCGCTGAGCCAGGTCCTCGAGGTGCCACTCGTCGGCGTCAATCACATGGTCGCCCACCTCGAGATCGGCCGCCACACGTCCGGGTTCGAGGCACCGGTCTGTCTCAACGCGAGCGGCGCGAACGCACACTTGCTGGCCTACCGTAACGGGCGCTACCGCGTCCTCGGAGAGACGATGGACACCGGCGTCGGGAACGCGATCGACAAGTTCACGCGTCACGTCGGCTGGTCCCACCCCGGCGGCCCGAAGGTCGAGGCGGCCGCGAAAGACGGCGAGTACGTGGATCTCCCGTACGTCGTCAAGGGGATGGACTTCTCGTTTTCGGGGATCATGAGCGCCGCCAAGCAGGCGTCCGACGACGGCGTGCCGATCGCGGACATCTGCTACTCGCTCCAGGAGAACATCTTCGGGATGCTGACCGAGGTCTCCGAGCGAGCCCTGTCGCTGACCGGGAGCGACGAACTCGTCCTCGGCGGCGGCGTCGGGCAGAACGCACGCCTCCGGGAGATGCTGTCGGCGATGTGCGACCAACGGGGGGCACGGTTCCACGCGCCCGATCCCACATTTCTGCGGGACAACGCGGGCATGATCGCCGTCCTCGGCGCGAAGATGTACGACGCGAACGATACGCTCGCGCTCGAGGAATCGCGAGTCGACCCCGATTTCCGCCCGGACCAGGTTCCGGTGACATGGCGGACGGACGAGCCCGAACTCGCGGTCGGGCGTGGCGTCGCCGAGGCGCACGTTCGCGGCGCCGAGGCGCTCGTCGATATCGAGCCCGAAGCGGGCCGCGTGACCAAGCGCCGCGAGCCGAAGCGCTATCGCACCCCTCGACTCGACGACCGCCTCCGAAGCGAGCGGACGACGCTCGAGGCCCGTCTCACCAGTCTGGCCCGCCGCGAAGGGGTCCCGACGCCGGTCCTGTCCGACGTCGATCCTCGCGAGGCGCGCCTCGAACTCGAGTACGTCGGTGACCGCGACCTGCGGGACGGGCTCTCCGTCGAGCGGGTTCGCGAGGTCGGCCGGCACCTCGCGCGCCTCCACGCGGCGGGGTTCGTCCACGGGGATCCCACGACGCGGAACGTCCGCGTCGGTCGCCCGAACGGCGACGACGCCCGCGCCGAGCGTGCGGGTCGTGACGGCGAGGGGGACGAGGCGGCCGGGGACGGTGAGCGGACGTATCTCATCGATTTCGGGCTCGGCTACCACACCGACCACGTCGAGGACTACGCGATGGATTTGCACGTCTTCGACCAGAGTCTCGTCGGCACCGCCGACGACCCCGAACCGCTCCGCGAGGCTGTCCGTTCGGGGTACCGCGAGATCGGCGACGAACGGGTGCTCGAGCGATTGCGGGCCGTCGAGGAACGCGGCCGATACCGATCGTGAGCCGCCGACGGCCCTCGTGGCCCACGTGAATCACCGCCGAGTCTCGCGGGCCACTGCCGGCCGTTCTCGCGCGTTTGCGGTCGATCGATTGCACCGATCGTTACGGCACACAATACTCTTATCAGGGGAGGACGTATCACCGGCCATGGCAGAGAAGCCGACTTCCGGTGAAATTCTCGGGGTACCGTACAATTTCGAACGACCGAGCATCGGCCGTATGCTCTCGTCGTACTGGCAGCCCGGTGAGGGAATGCTCGTCGAGAAACCGTTCGGGGTCGGCTATACCCTGAATCTCGCCAACTGGCGCTCCTGGGTCGTCGTCCTGGTCGCGGGTGGGCTCCTGTGGCAACAGGAGAAAGGGTCGACGGAAGGGGGCGAAGACCGCGCTGACGAACCGGTCGAGGTCATCGTCGACGACAGCGAAACCGACGACTGACCGACGGTCCAGCGTCGACCGCCGTACGACGATCGGAACCGGTGACAGCGAGACGTGACCCGATTCCCGACGAACCGAATCGGTCGGCTGGAGGGTGTTTTCCGACGGATTTCTCGAGTCGACCTGCGACGCGTCGTTTGCGGGCCGATTTCGCCACCGAGACAGTCGCGGTTTCCGATCACCGGTCGACTTCGCCCATGATACAGTCGAGGCTCCCGATGGCGGCGACCAGGTCGGCGACGTATTCGCCGTCCGTAACCGTCGGTAACACGGAGAGATTCGAGAAACACGGACTGCGAATCTTGAATCGCGCCGGCGTGTCGGTACCGTCTGAGCGAACGTAGATCCCGAGTTCTCCCTTTGCCCCTTCGACGGCGCGGTACGTTTCGGTGCCGGGATCGGGTTTGAGCGTCCGGGGAACGTTGCTCTGGACCGTTCGCTCGTCCTCGGGCCACTCCGCGAGCAGGTCGAGACACTGTTCGACGATCTTCGCGGATTCTTCGACTTCCCGCAGCCGAACGAGTACGCGAGCGAAGTTGTCACAGCCGTCTTCCGTGACGACGTCCCACTCTATGTTCTCGTAGTAGCCGTAGGGATCGTCGCGCCGAAGATCGTAGTCGATGCCGGAGCCCCGCGCGACCGGACCGGTACAGCCGTACTGTTTGGCGACCGCCGGTTCCAGGATGCCGGTGTCCATACACCGACGCTGAAAGATCTCGTTCGTGACCAGCAGGTCGTGGTACTCGTCGATCTTTGCCGGGAGGCCGTCGAGGAAGTCGCGACACTGCTCGACGAACTCCTCGCGGGGTTCGGGCAGGTCCCAGGCGACCCCGCCGAGCCGGAAGTAATTGTACATCATCCGCTGGCCGGTCAGATCCTCGAGCAGGTCGAGGACGAGTTCGCGGTCGCGGATCGCGTACTGGAAGGTGGCGGTGAACTCGCCGAAGACGTCGAGTGCGTACGTTCCGAGCGAGATGAAGTGGGAGGCCAGTCGCGAGAGTTCGGCACCCATCGTTCTGATGACCCGGGCGTAGTCGGGGACGTCGAGGTCGGCCAGGTCCTCGGCGGCGCGCGCGTAGGCCCACTCGTTGCACAGTCCCGCCATCCAGTCCCAGCGGTCGGGATAGGGCATGATCTGGTGGCGGTAGGTCCCCTGTTGACACATCTGTTCCTCGCAACGGTGGATGTAGCCGACGTCGGGATCGACGTCGACGACCGTCTCGCCGTCCAGGACGGCTTCGACGTGCATGACGCCGTGGGTCGACGGGTGATGCGGGCCGATGTTGAGAAACATCGTGTCGGTGACGTCGTCGTGTTCGTCGTCCGCGATCGGATTCGCGTGTTCGGAGAGGGTCACGATCTGGGTCTGTTCCCGGTCGTACGACGGCGAGAGGGGGTGGCCCTGCCAGGTTTCGGGAAGGAGGATCCGCCGGAGGTCGGGGTGGCCGTCGTACTCGATCCCGACGAGGTCGAAGGCCTCGCGCTCGTGCCACTCCGCGGTTCGAAAGACGGGTTCGGCGGATTCGCTGACCGGGTCGTCGACCGACGTCGGGACGACGACGCTCACCTCGCGAGTCGGATCGTCGTAGGACTTCAGGTGATAGATGGTCTCGAATCGATCCGGGTACTGCTGGGCGGTGACGCAGGAACAGTGATCGAACCCCGAATCGTCCCGGAGCGTCGCGAGGACGGACTGTACCTCGTCCGGCCGAACCACGACGCCCGGGGCGTTCAGGTGGTCGTCGCGAGCCCTGACGGCGTCGCCGAGGAGTCTCTCGAGGTCGGGACGCGGGTCCGATTCCGCCGTCCCGGACTCGTGCGTCGAACGTGACGACATACGCGACCGTTCTCGCGGCGCGGACGAGTCGCTGGTGCGACAGCCACTAGGCTATTTATATATCGCCGCCTGACTGCCAGGGCATGAAGACCGTTCGGCTCATCCTCCGGTACGACGCCGAGACGATCCATCCGATGCACCGGTTCGTCGCCGATAGCGACGCGTTCGACGAGTATCGGATGGTTCACGGAAACTTCACCGGCGACGACGGAGACGACAACGCCTTTATTTTTCACGTGGTCGGCGATCCGGACGTCTACGAGGCCGCCCTCGACGAAACCGGCCGAGTGAACGAGTACGAACTCACGCCGACCGGCGATCGGTCGTTTACCGTGTACGTGCGAGACGCCCCCGCGAACGTCGACGATCGACTGCTCGAAAGCTTCACGCGCGGGAGTCTCGTCGCCCTGCCGCCCCTCGAGTACCGGTCCGACTGGACGGTCCGATTCTCCGTCGTCGGTGAATCCGAGGACATCCGGCGGGCGTTAGCGGACGTCCCGGACGGAATCGAGACGACCGTCGGTCGCGTCGGTGAGTACGACGGGAGCGACGCCGCGGCCGGTGCGCTGACCGCCCGCCAGCGCGAGGCGCTCCGGGTCGCCCGGGACCTCGGCTATTTCGACGTCCCCCGGTCGGCGAGCGTCGAGGACGTCGCCGGGGTACTCGACTGTGCACCCGGGACGGCCGCCGAACACCTCCGGAAAGCCGAGTCGGCCGTTATGGAGGCCCTGGACCTGTAGCGCTCGCTCGACGGCCGAACTCGCTACGCGACGCTGTCTCGTCGAGTGGGCACGAGACAGTCCTCACCCAACCGTCCGTTCGAAATCGGACAGTCGACACCGACGCACCGACGCCTATTTTCCGCCCGGGAACGCCGCCTCGTATATGGCAATTCGATTCGTCACCGGGAACGAGGGCAAGGTCCGCGAGGCGCGAGCGTACCTCGAGGGGGTCGAACCCGTCGAGCAACTCGAGTACGACTACACGGAGGTTCAGAGCGACTCGCTCGCAGCGATCGCGACCTACGGTGCACGGGAAGCGTTCGCGGAACTGGGGAGTGACGAACCGGTTCTCGTCGACGACGGCGGGTTGTTCGTCGACGCGCTGGGCGGATTTCCCGGGCCGTACTCGGCGTACGTCGAGGACACCGTCGGCGTCGAGCGGCTCTGGCGGCTCGCGAAGGACGAAGAGGACCGTCGCGCACGTTTTCGCACCGTCATCGCGTACGCGGACGAAGACGGGACGGAGACCTTCGAAGGGGCGGTCGCCGGGACGCTGGTCGCACCCCGCGGGGACGGCGGATTCGGGTACGATCCGATCTTCGAGTACAACGGGCAGACCTTCGCCGAGATGAGTACCGACGAGAAGAACGCGATCTCCCATCGCGGTCGGGCGCTGGCGAAATTCGCTGACTGGTACGCGGAGCGAGAGGCGTGATCACCCGGAGACGTCTCGTCGTTCGAAGTACTCGCTACTGACGACGACCAGGACGACCGCCACGACCACGAGGAGCGTGAGATCGGACATCGAGATGTCGCCGTCGACGAGAATCGCCCCTGGGTCGAAGTACCGGGAGACGGCGACGTCGCCGAGCCACTCGTAGTCGGTATCGAACGTGAACGTATCGAGCAAGAACAGTCCGAAAACCGCCCCGGCGCCGACGGTCTGCGCTCGCCGAACCGAGTCGAACGCGACGGACGCCAGCAACCCGACGCCGGCGCAGGCGAGCAGATAGGGGATCGAAGCGGCGTGGACGGCGAACAGGTAGGTCACGTCGATCGACTCGTCGACGATCCTGACGCCGAGATAGACCGCGAGGAACGTGATCGCGTTGACCAGGACGAGTCCCGGGACGAGCGAGAGGAACTTCCCGACGACGAAACGCGTTCTCGTCACCGGCAACGAGAGCATCAGGCCCACGGTGCCCCGCTCTACCTCCGCGGCGACCGTCGAGGCGGCGGCGTAGGCGTAGTATATCGCGAGCAGCAACACCCAGCCGAACTGGTAGAGCTGAGAGACGAGGTACCCCTCGATCGTCGTCAACGTCGTCACGTTGCCGACGAACGCACGCCTCGCCTCCGGCGGTAGCGACTCGAGGTAGGCGTCGAAGTCGACGCCGGTCTCCTGGATCGACGGAAAGAGCCCGATGGTGAGCGCGATCAGCGCGATCAGCGCACCCGAGAGTAACACGGCTCCTCGGAGCCGACGACCGGCCTCGAACGACGTGATCTCGAGCATTCGGTTCGTCGCTGCCGTCCCACGGGGGCCTGTCACTTATAGGTGGCGTGTGATCTGAGACGACCGTTCGAGGTAACTACCGGTTGCCTCGACACCGCTCCGGGTAAGCGGGCGGTTTGAGGCCGGAACGGGGGCGGTCTTTTATTCCGTTCTCGTCCGTCTCGGAGCGGACATGACGGGTCAGGCGGGTGGCTCGAGCCACCGCTCGCGTCGTCGGGTCGCCCTCGCCGGCTGCTTGCTCGTCGCGCTGTTGCTTTCCGTCGGTGGTCTCGTTCCCGTTTCCGGCAGTACTGCGGCCCCAGCACTACAAAACGACCAGCCCGGAAACGACACGCGAGCCAACGATACGGTGCCGACGACACCCGACGGCCAGCTCGCGCCGTTCAACGAGACGACTCCCGGAGCCGACGTCGGACCCGCCCCTCGAGTGCCGACCGGCGGAGACGGAGCCGCTGCGAGGGCGGACGCGTCGGCGACGGACACGGGGCGAGTCCAACCGCCCGACGACAACCTCACCGTAACTGTCGCCGACAATCAGTCGGTCCGAGCGGGTAACGCCGCGTCGGTCGTCCTCGAAGTTGAGAACGACGGCGACGAGGAGGCGACTGACATCGTCGTGACGTTGGAGCCACCAGCCGGCGCGTTGACTCTCGGGTCGCCCGCCGCCCCGCAGCCGTCCCAGTCGGTTTACATAGAGGACATCTGGCCCGGCGATACCGAGACCATCGACGTCGATATCGCAGCGGCCGACGTCGAACCCGGAACGTACCCGCTGTACGCTCGCGTCCAGTACACCATCGACGAGGACGACGATGACGACGATGACGACGATGACGATGGGGACGATGAGGACGACGATGACGACGATGACGACGACAACGAAACCGTAGTGACCGGCGGTCCCTCGGTGCTCGGCCTGCCGGTCACCGAGTCCCAGCCGTTCGATGTTACGCCCGTCGACGGCGACATCCCCGTCGACGGGGAGGGAATCTACGAGGTGCGTATCACCAACGACGGCAACGAGACGGTCACGGGTGCCGTCGCCGTGATGAACGTCAGTCCGCCGCTGACGAGCGAGTCACCGACGGCCTATATCGGTCCCCTCGAGTCGGGCGAGTCGGAAACGGTCCGGTTCCCCCTGGAGTCGTCGACCGACGCCATCGAGACCACCGCCAGCGCGACGCTGTCTATTACGTACGACACGGGAACCGGCGAGCGAACGAGCACCGATCCGATGGCCATTCCGGTTTCGATCGCCGACACCAACGAGGAGACGGACGTCGACTCGCTCGCTCCGTTCGCTCTCGTCGGGGTCGTCCTCCTCCTCGCGGCAGTCTGGTGGATCCGACGGCGCTGAGCCTGGCGTCCTCGGCTCCTCGAGCGGCGGTCCGTTCCCGCGGGAGACGGCTTCGTCTATCGAGCGTCATCTGTCGGAGACGGCATCGCGACCGGATCGCTCGGCGTTCGGGCCCGGCGATCAGGACGCGTCTCCGGCCGGCCCGGAGTCGCCGCTCCCGGTGGCCCTTCCAGCGTCGGGGTCCATCCGGGTCGCGTCGGGTTCTCCATCGGTATCCTCGGTGTCACCGTAGAAATGCATGAACACGTCTTCGATGGACGCCTCGCGGACCTCCAGGTCGAGCACGGTGTACTCGTGGAGGCGATCGATCAGCGAATCGAACTCCCGTGACAACACGAGTCGGTACCTGTCGTCCCGCCGCTCGACGTGTGCGGTCCCGGGGAACTCGAGGTCGGCGGTCGGCGGCTCCTCGGCCAGTCGGACGGTGACGATCGTCCCGCCCTCCGCGAGGATGTTCTCGACGCTATCGAGTTCGATCAACCGCCCCTTCCTGATGATCCCGACGCGATCGCAGACGCGGCGGACCTCGCTCAGGACGTGCGAGGAGAAGAAACTCGTCTGTCCCCGTTCTTCCCGTTCCTCGAGCAGTTCGTAGAACTCGTTCTGGACCAGCGGATCGAGCCCCGACGTCGGTTCGTCCATGATCGCCAGTTCGGGATCGTGCATGAACGTCGCGACGATGGCGAGTTTTTGTTTGTTCCCGCTCGAGTAGGCCTTCACGTTCCGATCGAGGGGAACGGGAAATCGATCGAGGAGTTCCGCCCGGCGCTCGTCGCCCCGCAATCGCCCGAAGTACGCGAGGATCTCCGCGCCCGTGACCCGGTCGTAGAAGGTCACGTCGCTCGGCAGGTAGCCGATGTGGCGTTTCATATCGCGGAGTTCCCACCGATCGGTCACGTCGCGCCCGAGCACGGTGGCGTCGCCGCCGGTGGGTTTCAACAGGCCGAGCAGGACGCGAATCGCCGTCGACTTGCCCGCCCCGTTCGGTCCGAGAAAGCCGAATATCTCCCCGCGTTCGACGGTGAACGAGAGATCTTCCACACCGCGGACGTCTCCGTAGTACTTTGTCAGGCCATCGACAAGTACGGGGTGTGGATCGGTGCCGGGCACGATTGGTGTGACGGTGGCTCGAGCCTTATAGCTGACAGGGCGCTCTCGCGGTGTTCGTGCGTCGGTCGTCACGTTCGGTTCCCGAGCGGCATCCGGGTCGTCCGGGCGGACCGCGATCCGATCCGTCGATCTGGATGACGTTCTAATTCGGCTGAACGTGCCCTGTACGGCTTTGACCGTCGTCCCAGTACGAGACGTATGCGATCGATACGGCGAATGCTGGTCGGAATCGGCGCCCTGGTTGCGGTGTGGATCGGGTGGGGCGTTTACGCGTCCCGGACGACCGAACGCGTTCCCTCGGAAACGATAGACCGATTCGACGGAATCGAAATTCGGCGCTATCCGCAACTCGTTCTCGTCGAGACGACGGCGGAAACCGAACGAACCGCGTTCCAGCGCCTGTTTCGCTATCTATCGGGCTCGAACGCTCGAAGTGAGGACGTCGCGATGACGGCACCGGTGGCGACGCGAAGCGAGTCGATTTCGATGACCGCGCCGGTTCGAACGGACGCCGATGGGGACACCGTCACGATGGCGTTCTACCTCCCCTCGACGTACACTCCGGAGCGGGCCCCGACGCCGACCGATCCGGACGTTCGACTCGTCGTCGAATCACCGCGAACGGTCGCGGTGCGGCGGTTCTCGTGGTACGCGACCGACGGTCGGGTCGACCGCCAGCGCACGCGGCTGCTCGAGCAGCTTTCGGAACGGCAGATCGAGACTCGCGGCCAGCCGGTGTTGCTCCAGTACAACGACCCGTGGACACCACCGTTTCTGCGAACGAACGAAATCGAAGTGACGATCGAGGAGCCCGATAGTCCACCTCGTGACGAGGGGCAGCGTACCGCTATCGAGTCGTAGTCCGTCTCGTTCGATCAGTCGGGGACGCAAACAGGACGGAGCTCACCCGTGTCACGTCCGCGGCACCTCGTCGCACGAGTGCGAAGGGCTCGAGTGACGGTAGCCGAGGGATGGTGGCTGAGTGACGGTAGCCGAGGAATCGGGACCGGGAGCCGGTGGGCCGTCGAACGGGGTTCCCGGTCGATGCCGCTCTTCCGCCCGTGGACGTCGATCGCCGACTCCGCAGACCTCGTGTCGACCGCCGACCGCGGGATCGCCCGCTCGCTCTCTCGCCTCCCTCGGTGCCACCGCCCTGTCTCGCTCCCACCACCGTGGCACTTCTCTTACTCCTCGTCGCTCGATTCTTCGTCATCCGCTTCTCGGATGACCGTCACAGAACCGGGCGCTCGCCGGGTGACTCGCTCTGCGACGCTGCCGAGGAGGAACCGCGAGATTCCGCGCCGTCCGTGGCTTCCGAGGACGATAAGGTCGACGTCGTTGTCTTCGGCGTACTCGACGATCGATTCCGCGACCATTCCGATCTCGGACGCCGTCGTCACCGTCGTATCGTACTCCCGGGCCGTTTCTGCCGCCTCCTCGAGCAGCGATTCGGCTGACTCCTGTGACCGCTCGAACGCGGCCTCGGAGTAGAAGAAGCCGTCGATACCGTCCCCGGAAGACCACTCTCGCGGATCGTTCACGTGGAGGACGTGGATGTCGGCGTCCTCGTAGGTCGAGAGCGCGTGCCGTAACGCGGCGGTTGCCTGTGGCGATTCGTCGTAGGCGACCAGAATCCGGTTTGCCATACGCGTTCAGTCGACGACCACTCATAAAACCGTTGGAGGCACCTCTCGTCGGGCGGCAATCCCTCGGGTCATCGACGTTCGACGAGGCGACTCGAGCGCGGTCGTCGATTCCGTCGCGGACGGCCGTCGTAGTCGCCATCGGCACGTCACCGGGGATTCACCTGGGTGCGGGGAGGTGGTTCGGTATGCCGAACGATAGCGACCCGGATTCCGGTCGCGATCGGATACGGGTCGAGCGCGGTCGTCGAATCGATACGGGCCGCCCACGTGCCGGTCGTGAATACTCGATATCTGGCTGACGAGCACGCCGTCCCGCTCGACGACATGGCCGAGCGACTCGCGGCGATGGCCGACGCCGGCACGCTGGAGGGTCAGGGTCGACTCTGGTGGCTGTCCCTCGAGTCCGATCTCGACGGGTGAGGTGATCGAGGGTCGACGGGGCGATGGGCGACTCTAGTCGTCGCTTTCGGCTTCGTTCGATCGGTCACCGTCAGAGAGCACCGATTCGCCGACGGCCGGGACTTCGCTATCGACGCTGACGCCCTCCCAGTCCTGGTCCGCGTGGTACCCCTCGCGCTCTTTGGCGCTCGGTGCGACGCGGATGAATTCGGCCTTTTCGCGCGCCTCCGGGATCGTGTGGCCGCCGCAATAGGAGAGGCCCGACTGGATTCCGGCGCGGAACTCGTCGACGACGTCCGCGACCGGCCCCTTGTACGGCGTCAGCGCCTCGACGCCCTCGTCGGCGCGAACCTCGGCGTCCTTGTCGTCGCGCTTTTCGGCCGCGGTCGTCGTCGCCATCCCGCGCGAACGCTTGTATCGCGTCCCCTCGACCTCGACGACGGCGCCGGGCGCCTCCTCGGTGCCGGCGAAGAGACTGCCGAGCATCACGGTGTCCGCCCCGGCCATCAACGCCTTCACCGCGTCGCCGGAGGTGCGGATTCCGCCGTCCGCACAGATCGTCACGTCCAGGTCTTCTGCGGCGGCCGCGCAGTCGTCGACGGCGGTCAGTTGCGGGACGCCCGCGCCGGCGACTTTTCGAGTCGTACAGTGGGATCCGGGACCGATCCCGACTTTCACGCAGTCGGCGCCGGCGGCCGCGAGATCCTCGACGCCGGCGGGCGTCGCGACGTTGCCGGCGACCAGATCGGTCTCCGGAAACTCCTCGTGAAGGCGTTCGACGGCCTCGAGCGCGCCTTCCAGGTGGCCGTGAGCGACGTCGACGACGAGCGCGTCGACACCGGCCGCCACCAGGGCGTCGCTGCGGGCCACGTAGTCCTCGTTGATTCCGACGGCGGCGGCGATCCGCTCGTTCGCCGCGTTCACCTGTGCTATCTGGTCGGCTTGCTCGTCCGGCGTGAGAAACCGGTGGAGGACGCCGATCCCGCCGGCGCGCGAGAGTTCGATCGCCAGTTCGGCTTCCGTCACGGTGTCCATCGCGGCGGAGACGAGGGGCGTCTCGAGTTCGAGAGCCGGCGTGAACCTCGTCGAGAGGCTCACGTCGCTGCGACTATCGACTGCCGAGCGGTTCGGGACGAGAAGGACGTCACCGTAGCTCAGACCGGTGCGGAGATCGTTCATGACCCCTCCTCATTCAGGGCTCTCGTCACATAAGAGTCTCGGAGAGCGGTCACGAGACGAGACTCGATACTGCACCGCCTCCGCGCTCTCCGCCGAGTGTTCCGTACCGAGCCCCACTCCCATCTTCGCGGGGCGGTTAGCCGCGAGGATCTCGGTCGGGTCCCGGATACTCGCCTCCCTCGACGACCTCGTAGAGACTCGCCGCGTCGAACAGGGTAGCGAACGCGTCGGGCGAACGAACGCTGACCGCAACGCGAGGCTGCAGCGTGAGGCCCGCTCTAGCCGATCGGAGCCGCTCGTCGTACGACAGCACGTGCGCCGCCCTCCCCCGATAGGCCGACGCCAGCGCCGGATGGTCGCCCTCGGGGTGTTCGACGCGGACGCGGTCGGTCTCGAGGCGCGCGCGGTGGTCGGCGGCCAGATCAGGATCGGCGAGGGTCGCCACGAGCCGCTCGGTCTCGGAGAGCAGCCGATCGCTCGCGACGAGGTCGATCCAGGAGTGTCGCCGGACGTGATCCAGCGCGTTGCGGGCGTCGCCGCCGAGAAGGAGGTCCGCCGCGAGGACGTCCGCGTCGGCGACGACGCGGGCGGGATCCGGTTCCTCAGACATTCTCGTCCTCCCGAATCGACTCGAGTTCCGTTCGGATTCGCTCGAGATCGACGTCGCACTCCGTTCCGCGGTCGAACAGGTCGGCCCAGCTCGCGGTCATCGCTCGTGTTTGGCTCGCCGGAGCAAAAGGTCGTCCGGCTCGAGGCGGGTCTGCCAGTCGTTCGAGGCGGGCCGTTCACTCGTCCGGCCCGAGACCGGCGCGAAAGCCCAGGACGGTATCCGCAGGAGACGTCAGGCGAACGAATTCCGTTTCTCTCGGTAACCGACTGCGCCGGGCGTTCGTTTCATCGACGCCGCCGAAGTCCAACGTAGACGACGGCCCCGAGGCCGAACGCGACGCCGACGTTCACGACCGCTCCGACGACACCGACGCCGACGACGAACGCGAGCGATCGGCCGTCGGAGACGGGATCGAACGCGGCTCGAGCGAGTTGGAGCGCGACGACGACGAGCAGAACGCCGAGAATGGCCATCGGGAAGGCCGAGAGGACGGCGCCGGCTGCGACGAGCGCGAGCGCGAGGTAGCCCACGCCGAGCAGCACGTTCGCGCCGCCGGTTCGCGCGCCGAAGGCGTACTTTCCGGCGAGACCGCCGCTGCCGTGACACATCGGCACGCCGCCGAGCGGAATCGCTGCGAGGCAGGTCACCCCCATGCTCCTCGAGAGCGCGTCCGCCGAGACGTCACGATCGTATAGATCGCCACAGAGCAGAGCGGTTGCGATGGCAGCGTTTCCGACCGTCATGCCGAGTTGGGCGACGGTTCCCTCGATCGCCGCCGCACTCACCGACGGCGCTCCCGCCGGAAAGAACGCGGGTTCGGGAATTCCGGGCGTCGGGAGTCCGGCCGTCGCCACGGCCGCGATCCCGCCGAGCCCGAGGACGACGAGGGCGCTTTCCCCTCGGTAGCCCGCGAGGGCCAGCAGACCGACGACGGCCAACCCGGCGACGGCGATCGGCGGATTCCCGATCGAGAGGTCGACGGCTGCCTCGAGCAGGAGCAAGGCGACCGCGAGCTGGACGCCGCGGACGACCGGTTCCCCGACGACCCGCTGGATTCGACCGACGAATCCGAGGTGGCCGACGAGCAGCAAGACGCCGCCGGCGAGCAGTCCGGCCGCAGCGAGTTCGCCGTAGGTGAGCGTGCCGACGATCGCTAGGCCGATCAGCGCTTTCATCGGTTCGACGGAGAGCGGCAATCCGTAATAGAGGCCCCAGACGATCTGGAAGACGCCGAACCCCACGAGAACGTGCGGAAGCGAGACGCTCGTCGTCGCAGCCAATGCGACCAGCAGCGGCAAAACGGTAACCGAATCGCCTAGCGCACCCGTCAGCTCGCTGGCGGAGAACTCGAGATCCGCGTCAGTTCTCGATCGGAACGAGTACGCCATCTACACCCGCTAAACCGGGGATTGACTTCACTCTTGCCTATAACTGATCGCGGTTGTCGGGAGCGGATGATGAAACTGGATATGATTACATGACGGTGCGGGCTATCGATGACGCTGCTGGACCGCCACGGATAAGGCACCCCGCCGGAACCGATCACCCGTGACCGATCTCGGAAAAATCGACCGGACGTTCTTCGACCGGCACATCGCGCCGAATCTCGGTGCCGACCGCGACGACGTCGCGATCGGGCCGACCCACGGCGTCGATTTCGGCGTCCTGGATATCGACGGGACGGCGCTGGTCACAGCCACCGATCCACTCTCGATCCTGCCCGATCTGGGCCTCGAGCGGGCGGCTCGATTCGCCCTCGACCTCGTTCTCGCGGACGTGGCCGTAAGCGGTGTGGCTCCCTCACACCTCTCGATCAGCTTCACGCTTCCCGACCGAATAACCGACGACGAGTTCGCGACGATCTGGAAGACGATAGACGCCGAATGTGCGGATCTCGGAGTCGCGGTCGTTACGGGCCACACGGCTCGGTACGCCGACCTGTCGTATCCGTGGGTCGGCGGTGCGACCGCGATGGGCGTCGGCGACCACGACGATATCGTCCGCCCCGACGGCACACGCGAGGGCGATCGGCTGCTCCTGACGAACGGCCCCGCCGTCGAATCGGTCGGGTTGCTGAGCACCCTCTTCGGCGAGCAATTACCGCTCTCGGACGACGTACTGGAGGCCGCACGAAACCGACTCGAGGACGTGTTTTCCGTCCGCGATGCCGTCACCGCGGCGGCTGCGGGACCGGTAACGGCCATGCACGACGTCACCGAAGGCGGTCTCGCCGGTGCGCTCACCGAGATGGCCGAGGGCGCGGGCGTTCGGTTCGCGATCGATCGCGCGGCCGTCCCGATGCGCCCCGGCGTCCGCGAGGTGTGTGACGTCCTCGAAATCGACCCCTGGGCGGCGACCAGTTGTGGCTCGCTCGTGATCGCCGTCGATCCCGACGGCGTCGACGACGTCCGACGCGCGCTCGAGGATCGCCACACCCCGGTCGCCGAAATCGGACGCGTCGAAGCCGTCGCTACCGGCGACGGAACGGTTACTGTCGACGGGGAGCGTCTCGAGCATCCGCTCGTCGATCCGTCGTGGGAGGCCTACGCGGACCTCGCCGACGGGTCGGATCCCTGACGACGGGATCACTGGACGGCCCTCGTGCGATGTGGCGTCGTGCCGGGCGGTGACTATCTCTCGTCGGTGACCAGTTCGATCCACTCCGGGCGGTCGACCGTGACGTCGCCCAGCTTGGTGAGCGAAAACGACCGCGTGTGCGTGATCGCCGTGCCGTCGACGTTTCCGTCGAACGATTCGCGTCTCTCGGTCGTCGACGATCTCGTTTCTTCCTCGCTCGTCGTCTGGGCGTAGCGGGTGTCGCCGTCCACGTACACTTGCTCCGTTTTCGAGAGGGAATCGAATACGCACAACTGCCGCTCGTCGACGGGGCTGCTTCGCGTTCGCTCGGTGCCGTCGATCGAGATCGGCCCGGTCGTGGTTCGCTGTTCGGTGAGTGCGTACCCCTGCTCGGTCAACGATCGGCGGGTTTTGGTGACGAGCGGCGCCTCGTTCCCGATACTCTCCGCACCGATTCCGGCCGGATCGTCGCTCGCCGGTGTCGTCTCCGTCGAACCGTCGTCGGACCCGAAGACGGGCGCGCCGGTCCGTTCCTGGCAGCCCGCCAGTCCGGTCGCGCCGGCCGTCCCGACCGCCACCAGATAGCGGCGTCTCGGTTGCGACCGCTCGGCCATTTTGCGCTATCGTTCACCACGACACTATTTATATCCACTATAACTCGAGCGACTCAAACGGGAAGCGCGGTCGTTTACCGAGGGAGTGATCCCGTCGCGTCCGTCGTCGTCGGGACGACCGGAAACGAAATCGCACTCCGGCCCCGGTCCGTTGTGCGCACCACTACCGCTTAGTATAACCGGAGAATACGGTAGCTCATGCGAACACCAGCACCCGATAGACGTCCGGTCGCGCTGACGATTGCGGGCAGCGATTCCGGTGGCGGCGCTGGGATCCAGGCCGACCTCGCGACGATGGCCGCCCACGGCGTCTTCGGCACGTCAGCGATCACCGCCGTTACCGCCCAGCACACCCGCGGCGTCGAGTCTTCGTACGCCGTACCGCCCGACGAGGTCGAAGCCCAACTCGGCGCCGTAACAGCCGACTTCGACATCGGCGGCGCGAAGACCGGGATGCTTGCGACCACCGACGTCGTCGAAACCGTCGCGAACCGGGCGAGCGACTTCGATTTCCCGCTGGTGGTGGATCCGGTGATGGTGGCGACCTCGGGGGACCGCCTGCTCGAACCCGCCGCCGAACGCGCGTACGAGGATCTGCTCGCCGAGGCGAGGCTGGCCACGCCCAACGCGGACGAGGCCGAGGTATTGACCGGTATCGCCGTCACCGACGACCGGACCGCTCGCGAGGCCGGCGAGGCGATCCTCGAGACCGGTGCCGACGCCGTGTTGATAAAGGGCGGTCACGTCCCCGGCGAGCACGTTCGGGACGTGCTGATCACCGACGACGTCGTCCGGACGTTCGAACACCCCCGCGTCGACACGGACGCGACCCACGGCTCCGGCTGCGCGCTCGCAGCCGCGATCGCAGCGCGCCTCGCGAAAGACGAGCCGCTGGAAACGGCCGTCGGCGGCGCGACCGACTTCCTCGCACGTGCGGTGCGCTACCACTACGACGTCGGTCGGGGTCCCGGCGCGGTCAACCACACGGTGGCGCTCCGAAACGAAGCCGCGCAAGAGGTGACCGCCGAAGAAGTCCATGCGGTCGTCGACCGGTTCGTCGAGGCCGACGTGTCCGCGCTCGTCCCCGAGGTCGGCATGAACGTCGTCGGCGCGACGCCGTTCGCCGAATCGGTCGCCGAGACCGCCGCCGTCGAGGGCCGCATCACGCGGACTCTCTCCGGCGTCCAGCCGAACCGCGGCGTCAGATTCGGGGCCTCGAGCCACGTCGCCCGCTTCCTGCTCTCGGCGCGGGAATTCGTTCCCGCGTTGCGATTCGCGGTCAACTGCCGCTTCGACGAGGACGTCGAGGGGGCTCTCGAGGCGATCGACTGGCCGATCGCGGAGTACGATCGCTCCAGGGAGCCCGATACGGTCGCGGAGACGGAGGGGAGCACGATGGGGTGGGGTGCCAGACGGGCGTTCGCCGACCGAGAGGAGTCCCCGGTCGCGGTCGTCGATCGCGGCGACGTGGGGAAAGAGGCGATCGTAAAGCTGGTCGCCGAGGACGCGACGACGCTCGCCGATCGGACGCTGGCGCTGAACGCGGAGGTCGTCGAATGACCGCGATCGACCTGGACGTGGGGGTCATCCTCCCGCAGTACGGCACCGACGTCGGGACCGTCCGGGACGTCGCTCTCGAGGCGGAGGGGCGGGGCTACGACGCGGTCTGGCTCGAGGACCACTTCCAGTCGTGGATCGGCGACCCGCGCCGGACGACCCTGGAGTGCTGGACGACCCTGAGCGCCGTCGCGGAGGCCACCGACCGGGTCCGACTCGGGACGCTCGTCACCAGCCAGTCGTACCGTCATCCGGCCCTCCTCGCGAAGATGGCCGCGACGGTCGATCGCGTCAGCGACGGTCGGCTCGAACTGGGATTGGGGGCGGGCTGGTACGAGGACGAGTACGACCGCTTCGGCTACGAGTTTCGAACGCCACCGGCCGATCGGCTTCGCCGGCTCGCCGAGACCGTCGAAATCCTCCGGGGGCTGTGGACGCCCGAGACGTACAGTCACGAGGGCGAGCACCTCGAGATCGATCTCGAGGACGCCTTCTGCGAGCCCACGCCCGTGCAGAATCCGCACCCGCCCATCTGGATCGGCGGCGGGGGAGAGGACTTCACGCTGCGATACACCGCCGAACTGGCGGACGGCTGGAACTACGGTACCCTGGAGCCGGAGGGGTTCGCCGAGAAACTCGCCGTTCTCCGAGCCCACTGCGAGAACGAGGACCGCTACGACGAGATCCGGAAGTCCGCCGAACTGTTCGTCTTCGTCGGCGAGACGACTGCGGCTGCCGAGCGAAAGCGCGAGGCGTTTCGCACCGCGTTCCTGCCCGAGGAGTCGAGCGAGCCCCGCGAGTGCTTCCTCTCCGGGTACGTCGAAACGGCCCCGACGGGAACGCCGGACGAAGTCCGCGATCGGCTGGCGGAGTACGCCGACGTCGGGATCGAGACGGTCATGCTCGCGGTTCCGGACGCGACCGAGGACGGGGACGACAGTCTGGCGCTGCTCGCCGACGCCCTGCTCGAGTGATCGCCTCGAGAGCCGATCGCGGGGTCGACTCGCGGATCGACACCTAATTTTCGATGGCGCCGAGACGCCCTTCATGGTCGAAAGTCCGTTCGACGCGGAGATCGTAGTCGGCGAAGTGATCGAGGCGGAACCGTTCCCCCAGGCCGAAAAGCCGAAGATGACCAAACTCTGGATCGACCTGGGCGACGAAGAGATACAGTCGGCCGGCCAACTGGACCACCACTACGACGCCGTCGACCTCGTCGGCCGGCAGGTCCTGTGTGCGACGAACATCGGGTCGGTTCGGATCGCGGGATTCAAATCCGAAGCCCTCACCGTCGGCGTCCCAAGCGAGGAGGGATATCCCGTACTGGTGTCGCCTGACGAGTCGGTGCCCCTGGGTGGGACGTTGTACTGATCCGACCGTCCGGGCGATTCGCTTTCTGCTGAGAGACCCGGGGGACAGCCGCCGCGTTGACCTTCACTCCTCGTACGTCGGACCCGTGATCGGGCGTCTCCGCTGCTTTCACCGCGAGCCAGTCCCGCTTGGGCTCCACCCTCTCGTTCGCCTGAGGTGTCCGATTGTGGCCGTTGACACGGTTTTAACTGGAAAATAATTTTTCATAGGGGTCTCGAAGAAACGATCGGCGAGGAAACGACTTCGGTCGTTGCCAGACTGACCGTTCGGCTATCCGAGACATCATCGTGACCCTCGCCGTGATCGGATATCGTTCCAACATCAGGCCATGCGGTGACGAATCCGATCCTCCCCTACCCATCACTGACACATCATTCGGAGTTTCGCTCCGGCGTCGGCATCCGCCGGCGTTTCCGGGACAATGGAGGGGTCCCCGCTGAACGCCGGCGAAACCGACCGTCGGGCGCTACTACGACCGTCGGAGTACGTGTGCTATTTCTGGTGTCGCGACGTCCGAATCGGACGGTTTCGACCCCGAACGGATCGCTAACTACCGTGTCGGGAGTGGCTTCTGAAGCGGGTATCGGCGGCCCGTCGTCGGGCTGGCGACTCGAGGCGTAATCGAAGACGTTACCGGTAGTGACGAACGCGTCCTCCCGGTTCCGGCCGATGTCGAGGGGCAGTCGCCGTGGTGGGACGACAGCCTCGAGTACGGAACCATCGCCGAGCGCTGCGGGTCGGCGGTCGTTCGTCGATCCAATAGCGCCACTCGGCTAGCCGAAGGCCGTCCGTTACGCCGACAATTGTAGGAATAAATCACATTATACGAATCAGTAACTTTCACAGGATATTCAATAGCATTATATGTGGGATTGTAGGACTGCGGCATACGTGAAATGGCTTCCACATCCACTGTGATACCGGGAACGAATCCGTTCTTGGAACCAGAGGCGCCGTCGAGACCGCTCACCGCTCGCCTCCTCCACGTCCGAGCGACGGTGAAACCGAACCGAAACACCGAGTGCCAGTCGATTAATTTCGGGTATGGATTCATTATCGAATAACATTCATTTATGATAAAATGATAGTAAAATCGCTGATAGTGGGCGGGGCGATCGTGATGTGCGGATCGATCCTCTATACGAGGCGGTTGGTTCGGCGACTCGACGAGAACGACTACCGCCGACGGTGGATCGGATTGTTCGGACTGATGTCGTTTTTCCTGATCGGATACGTCGCCGCCCTCTGGGTGACGGTCCGCGGGTCCGAAGAGATGTTTCGATTGCTCACGGGGTTCGTCTTCCTGTTCGGCGCGGTGTTCGTCTCGCTGGTAGTCAATACTGGAATATTGACAGTCGAGGACCTACAGGACAGAGGCGAGGCGATCCAACGCAAGATGAACGAAGC
This sequence comes from Natrinema caseinilyticum, assembly GCF_024227435.1. Classification (GTDB taxonomy): domain Archaea; phylum Halobacteriota; class Halobacteria; order Halobacteriales; family Natrialbaceae; genus Natrinema; species Natrinema caseinilyticum. Next base: position 1,663,612 of record NZ_CP100445.1, on the reverse strand, counting down.
AGAGGAAGCGCGTCGTGAGGCCGTTGCGCTTCGAAAAGAAGCTGAACGGGCCAACCAGCATCTCATAGCGAAGGCCGACGAGTACGCCGACGTAATGCAGGCGTGTGCGGCCGGCGACTTGACCCGACGGATGGATCCTGAAAGCGAGAACGAGGCGATACGAACGGTCGCGACCGAGTTCAACGAGATGATCGCCGAACTCGAGTCGACGACGGAGTTCCTCTCGCAATTCGCTGTGGACGTCGCTGCTGCATCCGAGGAAGCGACGGCCAGTTCGGAGGAAGTGCAATCGGCCTCCCAGCAAGTGGCCGGTTCTATTCAGGACATCTCCAGTGGTGCGGAGCGCCAATACGAGAGCTTTCAATCCGTCGACGCCGAAATGAATGGTCTCTCGAGTACGATCGAGGAGATCGCTTCCTCGTCGAACCGGGTGGCGGACCTCGCAGCGCAAACCGCACGGACCGGCGAAGAGGGACGCGAAGCCGCCCGGGACGCGATCGAGGGAATGAACGAGATCGAATCCGAGTCCGAACGGGCCGTCGAGGACATCGAGGCGCTCCAGGCCGAGATCGATCAGATCGACGAACTCGTCGAGTTCATCTCTACGGTCGCGGATCAGACGAATATGCTCGCGCTCAACGCCAACATCGAGGCCTCGCGCTCGGCCAAGTCCGGAGGCGGTGGGTTCAGCGCGGTCGCCGGCGAAGTCAAGGAACTCGCATCGGAGACGAAAGAGGCCGCCGAAAGTATAGAAGAGCGTATCGAGGGCATCAAAGAACAGACGAACCGGACGGCAGACACCGTTCGTGCCACTAGCGAGGAGGTCACTAGCCACCGCGAGGCTGTCGAGAACGCCGCTTCGGCCCTCGAGGCAATCGCAATGTACACACGAGACACGAACGACGGGGTGCAGGAAATCTCGGCTGCGACCGAACAGCAGGCCGCGTCGACCCAGCAGGTCGTCGCCATGATCGACGAAGCGACCGCGATATCCGAGGAAACCGTTTCGGAAGCCGAAACTGTCGCCGCAGCGGCCGAAGAGCAGACGAGTTCACTCGCCGAAGTTTCACGGGTCATCACGGACCTCTCTCATCAGGCGACGCAACTGGCAGAGAGACTCGACAGCTTCGAGACAGACGCAAACGAGCGACCCACGTGGCCGCCGACTAGCGGAGACGTCGGGGCAGGTGGATTCTCCTCCGGGTCGGATGCGACGGACTCCACGTTCGCCGTCGACGGTGACGAACGGACACTCGAGGGAACCGACGCTGGAGACGACGAACGTGCGGCGTCCCCGGAATTCGAATTCGACGGCGACTCGCATCCGTCGAACGACGAGCGCGCCGCCGATCGAGATTGAACGCACGGCCGGCGAGAACATCCACGAGGCCATCGTCGACACGGCCGACGGTAATCGAGGTCACAGCCCCACGGCATCGACGTCGAAGCCGAGCCTGCCCGGGGGCGCGCCAGCAACCCCACGACCATCGGGAACGTGACCTGGTTGATCGACGAGTACGTCTGGAAGCCTGCAATTCGAAGCACCGACCGCGGGACGGACCGTCGCTCCCGGCCGATCGGATGGCGTTCTGCCTCCGTCTCTTCGGATCACTTTCACCGTGGATCCCGCAGGGTTTTTGCGCTGGGAAGATACTCACTGCACATGACCGAGGCGACGGGTATCGTCGGCGAGTTCTTTTCGCTCAAAGACGAGACCGAAGCGGAACTGCTTGCCATGCAGTGTGGCGATTTCTACGAGTTTTTCGGCGAGGACGCGGAAACGGTCAGCGCGGAACTCGACCTCAAAGTCTCCCAGAAGTCCTCGCACGGCTCGTCGTATCCCATGGCCGGCGTGCCGATAGACGACCTCACGCCCTACCTCAAGGCGCTCGTCGAGCGCGGCTACCGCGTCGCCGTCGCCGATCAGTACGAGACCGATTCCGGCCACGCGCGTGAGATCGTCCGCGTCGTCACTCCCGGGACGTTGCTCGAAACGGGCGACGCCGACGCCCAGTACCTCGCGGCGGTCGTCGATGCGGGTAGCGACGCCGGCGGTTCGAACGGCCGCTCGTCGACCGATGACGGCTACGGACTCGCCTTCGCGGACGTGACGACCGGCCGCTTTCTCGTCGCGACGGCCGCGGACGCGGACGACGCGCTGACGGAACTCTACCGGTTCGATCCGGTCGAGATTCTGCCGGGACCCGACGTCCGGACCGACGACGACCTGTTGAACCGGATTCGGGAACGCAGCGATGCGACGCTGACGCTCCACGAGACCGAAGCGTTCGCGCCGAAGCGGGGAACCCACCGGGTTCACGAGCAGTTCGGGACGGAAATCGTCGAGCGGTTGTCGGTCGCCGAGCCGGCGATCGCTGCTGCCGGAGCTATCCTCTCGTACGTCGAGGAGACCGGGGTCGGCGTCCTTGCGTCGATGACCCGCATTCAGGCCCACCACGGCGCCGATCACGTCACGCTGGACGCGACCACCCAGCGCAACCTCGAGTTGACCGAGACCATGCAAGGCGACCGCGACGGGTCGCTGTTCGCGACGATCGACCACACCGAGACCAGCGCCGGCGGCCGCCTCTTGAAGGAGTGGCTCCAGCGCCCGCAGCGCTCCCTCGATGCGCTCGAAGCCCGCCAGGAGAGCGTCGCCGCGCTCTCGTCGGCGGCACTGGCGCGGGACGAGATCCAGGCGGCCCTCGGTGACGCGTACGATCTGGCTCGGCTCGCGTCGAAAGCGACGCACGGCAGCGCGGATGCGCGGGACCTGCTGGCGGTCCAGAACACGCTCTCGGTCCTGCCCGCGCTGGCCGAAACGGTCGCCTCGAGTCCGGAACTGGCCGAGTCGCCGCTGTCCGCGACCGTCGAGTCGCCCGATGGAGACGCGGCGCGTGACCTCCGCGAGACGCTCGCGGAGGCTATCGCACCGGAACCGCCGTCGACGGTGACTCAGGGGGGACTCCTCCGGCGCGGCTACGACGACGACTTAGACGAGGTGATCGAGCGCCACGAGGAGATCAAAGAGTGGCTCGACACGCTCGCCGAACGCGAGAAGCGCCAGTACGGTCTCTCGCACGTGACCGTCGACCGAAACAAGACCGATGGCTACTACATCCAGGTCGGCAAATCCGCCGCCGACGGCGTGCCGGATCACTACGAGGAGATCAAGACGCTGAAGAATTCGAAGCGGTTCACGACCGCCGAACTCGAGGAGAAAGAGCGCGAAATCCTTCGTCTCGAGGACCGACGCGGTGACCTCGAGTACGAACTCTTCGAGGCGCTTCGCGAGGAAGTCGCGTCGCGTGCCGAACTGCTACAGGACGTCGGACGGGCGCTTGCGACGGTCGACGCGCTCGCGAGTCTGGCGACGCACGCGGCCGAGAACCGGTGGGTCCGGCCGGACTTACATCGGGAGGATCGCCTCGAGATCGAGCAGGGGAGACATCCGGTCGTCGAGCAGACGACGGAGTTCGTCCCGAACGACGTTCGCCTGGACGACGACCGCGGATTCCTCGTGGTGACCGGGCCGAACATGTCCGGCAAATCGACGTACATGCGCCAGGTCGCGTGTATCGTCCTGCTGGCTCAGATCGGAAGCTTCGTCCCGGCGAAGGAGGCCGACATCGGGCTTGTCGACGGCATCTTCACCCGCGTCGGCGCGCTGGACGAACTCGCACAGGGGCGCTCGACGTTCATGGTGGAGATGAGCGAACTCTCGAACATCCTCCACGCCGCGACCGACGAGTCGCTGGTGATCCTGGACGAAGTCGGGCGAGGAACCGCGACCTACGACGGCATCTCGATCGCCTGGGCTGCGACGGAGTATCTGCACAACGAAGTGAAAGCGAAGACGCTCTTTGCGACCCACTACCACGAACTGACCGGGCTCGCGGAGAACCTCCCCCGCGTCGCGAACGTCCACGTCGCCGCGGACGAGCGCGACGGCGACGTGACGTTCCTGCGAACGGTTCGCGACGGGCCAACCGACCGCTCCTACGGGATCCACGTCGCCGATCTCGCGGGGGTGCCGGATCCCGTCGTCGAGCGCTCGAGAGCCGTCCTCGAGCGCCTTCGCGACGAGAAGGCGATCGAAGCCAAGGGCGGCTCGAGCGAACCCGTTCAGGCCGTCTTCGATCTGGGCAGCGGGACGATGCAGACCGCCGAGCGGTCCCGGACGCAGTCACAGGCCGCATCGACGGACGGCGGTGCGGCGACCGAAGCCGAACGGGCCGAGAAACGGCTCGATCCCGAAACGGAGGCCGTCCTCGCGGATCTCGAGGCGATCGACGTGAACACGACGCCGCCGGTCGAACTGATCTCGAAAGTACAGGAGCTACAGGAGCGACTCGAGGAGTGATCGCCCCTTCGTTCGATTGCGGCCCGTCTCGAGTCGCCTGCGGTCGGCCCGGCCGCTGTCGACGTCACCTCACTATCGATTCCGGCGCCGGCCGGTCGAAAGCGGGAATCAGAACGCGCTTTCCAACGCTTCGAGGCGATCCGTGTACGCGTGAACGTACGAAAGGACGAGTGCACCGATCAGCAACGGACCGACGTACAGCAGTTGCGTGAACGGATCGGGAGGCGCGAAGAGGGCCGATAGGAGGACCGCAAGCACGCTCAGAACGGCCAGGGACCGAAAAAATTGGGCGTAGTTCGACGAGCTCATAGACGGAATTCGGTGTGAAATCGTATGTTCGTTATGATATTATTTCGAACGGATGCCGGTGTTTCCAGGTGACGTGTCGCTCCAGTCACGACCGTGTCCGTCGGGCCGTTCCCCTCGCAGTGGGCCTACAGAACGGTTATCTGATCGCCGACGGAGACCTCCCCGGTGGAGACGATCTTGACGTTCAACCCGCCCCGGTGGACGAGCGCGCTGAGGACGCCCTCCTCGGTGAGTGACTCGAGGTACGCACACGGCTCGCAGATCTCGGTCCCTTCGCAGACCGCTTCTCCGATCTGAAACCGCTCGTCGAGCAGGTGATCGACGGCGACGTTTCTGGTGGTAATATTCCGTCGGTGATCGGCCGGCTCGAGTTCGATGCCGGCGTCCCGCTCGACGATGTCGAGCGTCTCGGCTTCGAAGAGCGTGAGCGCTCGGTCCTCCGGCGGGAGGTCCCGGCCCTTTTCCCCCGACCACGACCCCGCCCGGTCGAAGTATCGGTCGCCCTCGAGTCCGCGGTCGGCGACCGCTTTGACGTCCGTCAGCGACTGCATCTCCGCCCCGGCTTCCGAAGCGATGTGAATCGCGTCGACGCTGCCTTCCGTGTGCGTACCCATGACACGTGATACCTATTTCAGACGGTAAAGATCTTCTTGTCGGCGACGTTCGGTGCGCCCGATCACGTCGGCCCGTCGATCGAACGCGCGTCTCACGGGTTGCCGTGCTCGCGTATCGATACGCGGACCTGGTGATGTGAAGACGAGGGGGTGGCAGACGGCGGACTGATAAACGAGATGCCAGCGTGGTGACAGGAGCCGCCGTCAGTCACCGGGAGACGGTTCGTCCGTCACGATGCGTCTCGAGTGGGCGCGTCGGGCGGTCACGACGAAGGCCGCGGTCGCGACGACGATGAATCCGGCGGCGAGGAAGAATCCCGCTTCGGTGGAGACGAAGTCCATCGTCGTCCCCACGAGGATCGGTCCCGTCACCTGACCGACCTTCCAGGAGATCGATCGCAGCGACATGGCGCTCGCGACGGAGTCGTACTGCCCGCCCTCGTCGACGAACAGCGACATGCTCGCCGGCAGCCGGATGGAATCGGCGATTCCGAGCAGGGAGTAGGCGAGAAAGAGCGCGACGAAGGCGCCGCCGAGGGTCTGTGTGTCTCCGTGTACCGTCACCGTGAGGGGATCGATCCGTCCCTCGGCGTACGCGGCCAGCGGGATCGCAGCGGTACCGATTCCGTAGAGGATCGCGCCGGTGGCGACGAAGTAGTGTTCCATGCCGTGGCGGTCCGTGAGGTTACCGACGAAGCCCTGTGTGAGCGCTTTCGTGAGCTTCCCGCCGGCCATGATCCAGCCGATGGCGAACGCGGAGATGCCGAAACTCGTCCGCGCGTAAATGGGGAGAAAGAGGATGACCGCCATCTTCCCGAAGCTGAAGAAGAATCGAAAGCCCACCAGCGCCCGAAGCATCGGAAGCCCGAGCAGCGCTCGAAACGTCTCCGCGCCGCCGGCTTCCTCGGGGTCCTTCCGGCCGCCGGGGTTGTCGCGGAGGAAGGCGAAGACGAGGACGAACGATCCCATCGTGATCGCCGAGAGAACGACGTACGTCGCGGTGAAGCCGTAGGCGAACAGCAGGTACCCGCCGACCAGATCGCCGGCCAGCGACGAGATTGACGCGAACTGGTTGTACGCGCCGAGCCACCGCCCTTGCTGGTCGTCGGGGCTGATCTCGCCGACGATCGCAGCGCCCGTAATCCAGAGGATACTCGCGCTGAGCCCCTGGACCATCCGAACGAGGACGACGTGGGCCGGGCTGGTCACGAAAACGAACCCGACGAAGACGCCGACGTTGAGCAGGAAACCGGCGAGCAGGTACCGCTTTGCGTTCCCCGTATCCACTTTCCGGCCGAGCGGCAGGACGATGAGCAACTGGACGAGCGCGAACATCGCACCGAACAGCCCCTCGACGAATCCGGACGTCCGAAAGAGGTCGGCGTACAGTGCCAGCGCGATCAGGATCGTCGAGTACGCCTGGCTCCTCGCGAACGCGGTTCCGGCCAGCGCCGCGAACTCCCTGTTTCTCAGGAGCGCGACTGACGTAAATCGTGTCACGCGACTCGACGGTAGGCGCTATCAAAGGAACGCGGTTCAAAAACCTCTCGAACGGGGAAAACCGGGACCGGTATCGCCGGTTCGAGCACCGGGAGCGTCGATTCGAATCCCCGTCTCGCTGCCGGTCATCGGTAGAATTTTGAGACCGAAAGACCCCCGTTAGCACGATGCACGAACCAGACTACGACGTTGCGGGACGGACCGCCATCGTCACCGGGGCGAGCCAGGGGATCGGACAGGCGATCGCGGAGACGCTCGCGGCGAGCGGCGCGAACGTCGCGATCTGCTCGCGGTCCATGGACCGCGTGGGGCCGGTAGCGGAAGGAATCAACGAGGCCGACGACGCGGGCGAGGCGCTCGCCGTCGAGTGTAACGTCCGCGAGCGAGAGCAGGTCCAGAACCTGGTCGACGAAACCGTCGACGCGTTCGGCGATATCGATATCCTCGTCAACAACGCGGGCGGGGAGTTCGTCGCGCCGTTCGAAGACATCTCCGAGAACGGCTGGAAGACGATCGTCGACCTCAATCTCAACAGTACCGTCCACTGCACCCAGCTCGCGGGCGAGGTCATGCGCGAGGGCGACGGCGGCGCCATCATCAACCTCTCGAGCGTCAACGGCCAGCACGCCGCTCCCGGCGAAAGTCACTACGGCGCCTCGAAGGCGGCGATCATCCGTCTGACCGAGACGCTCGCCACCGAGTGGGCCGAATACGGTATCCGGATCAACTGCATCGCTCCCGGTCTCATCCAGACGCCGGGCGTCGCCGAGACGCTCGGGATCGAAAGCGAGGACATGCCGCCCCGCGAGAAGGCCGACCGCCGCATCGGCCACCCCGAAGAGATCGCCGACGTCGCCCAGTTCCTCTCGAGCCCCGCCGCCTCGTTCATGAACGGCGAGACGGTCACCGTCAAGGGCGTCCCGCGGGCGGGGAATTCGATGTCGCAGGATCTCGGGCTCGAGGACTGACCGCGCTCGCGAGGCGGTCTCAGTTCCGAGGCGGTTCGGTGGGGCGTGTTTCGATCCGACGACCCTGTCGTCGAGGCGGTGTCCGAGGACGGAAGACCTAACCAGCCGGCTTCTGTAGGGATAGCCAGCACACCTGGCGCGTCGGGACCGATGGTCGTGCCGACGCCGACACATCATGAGTGACGCGAGTACCCCTTCCGACGACGAGACCGATATCCACCAGCTAGACGACGAGACGGTTGCCAGAATCGCCGCCGGTGAGGTCGTCGAGCGGCCCGCGAGCGCGGTGAAGGAACTCGTCGAGAACAGCCTGGACGCGGACGCTTCGAGCGTCGACGTCACCGTCGACGCGGGCGGCACGGAGCGAATCCGGGTCGCCGACGACGGCCGTGGCATGTTCGCGGCCGACGTCCGCGCGGCCGTCCGCGAGCACACGACCAGCAAGATAGACGGCCTCGAAGATCTCGAGTCCGGCGTCGCGACCCTGGGATTCCGGGGCGAGGCGCTGCATACGATCGGATCGGTGTCGCGCATGACCGTTCGCTCACGACCGCGTGGGGCGGCCGGTGCGGGGACGGAACTCGTCTACGAGGGCGGCGACGTCGTGTCCGTGGAGCCGACCGGCTGTCCCGACGGAACGATCGTCGAACTAGAGGACCTGTTCTACAACACGCCGGCTCGCCGGAAGTTCCTCAAGACGACGGCGACGGAGTTCGCCCACGTCAACCGCGTCGTCACGCGGTACGCGCTCGCGAATCCCGAGGTGGCCGTTTCCCTCACGCACGACGGTCGAGAAGTGTTCGCCACGACGGGCCAGGGTGACCTGCAGGCCGCCGTGCTCGCCGTCTACGGGCGCGAGGTCGCGTCAGCGATGATCCCCCTCGAGGCCGACGGCGACGCGCTCCCGCCCGGACCGCTCGACACCGTCTCCGGGCTGGTCTCCCACCCCGAAACCAACCGCTCGAGCCGGGAGTACCTCGCGACGTACGTCAACGGCCGGGCCGTGACCGCCGACGCGGTGCGCGAGGGGATCATGGGCGCGTACGGCACGCAACTCGGCGGTGACCGCTACCCCTTCGTGACCCTCTTTCTCGAGGTACCCGGCGATGCGGTCGACGTGAACGTCCACCCGCGCAAGCGAGAGGTGCGGTTCGACGACGACGACGCGGTCCGGAGACAAGTCGACGCCGCCGTGGAATCCGCGCTGCTCGAGCACGGTCTGCTCCGGTCTCGAGCGCCCCGGGGCCGGTCGGCGCCGGGCGAGACGCGGATCGAACCCGGCGGCGAACGCCGGGCTGCGTCGGGCACCGAACACGACGGCGAGTCCGGCACCGCGTCATCCGGCGGCGGATCGACGCTCGAGGGCGGGCCCGATACGGACGCGGCCGCTGGCGAATCGACGGCGAGCGAATCCGCGTCGGCGGCCGAGTCGACTTCGCGCCGTCGGCCGCAGACATCGAACTCGAGTGCCCCGTCAGAGGCCGGTCCGTCGGGCTCGAGTGCCCCGTCAGAGGCCGGTCCGTCGGGCTCGAGCACCCCGTCAGAGGCCGACCCGTCGAACGCCGCGTCGGCCTCCGGGAGACGGGGCGAAACAGCCACGGATCCGGCGGAGAGCGGCGGCGAACCCGCCGACGTCGCCGAGAACCTCGCCGGGACTTCCGGACGAAAACGGGAGTCGCGGACCGATCGTGACTCGAGCGACCGGACCGCCTCGGGTGGCGACCGCACCTCGAGTCTCGACTCCGACCGCAAGTTCGAGGCGGCCGTCGAACAGCGGACGCTAACCGGCGAGGCCGCGACTGGCGACGAAACGGACTTCGACTCGCTCCCGCCGTTGCGCGTCCTCGGCCAGCTTCACGAGACGTATCTGGTGTGTGAATCGTCCGACGGACTCGTCTTGATCGATCAGCACGCCGCCGACGAGCGGGTCAATTACGAGCGTCTCCGGGACGCGTTCGCCACCGATCCGAGCGCACAGGCGCTCGCCTCGCCCGTCGAACTCGAGCTAACGGCGGCGGAGGCCGAGGCCTTCGATCACTACCGCGAGGCGCTCTCGCGGCTGGGCTTCTACGCCGATCGGATCGACGATCGGACCGTCGCGGTGACGACCGTTCCCGCGGTGTTCGCCGAGACGCTCGAGCCGTCGCGGTTGCGCGACGTCCTGGCGTCGTTCATCGCGGGCGACCGCGAAACCGGTGCCGAGACGGTCGACGCGCTGGCCGACGAGTTCCTCGGCGATCTGGCCTGTTATCCCTCGATCACCGGGAACACCTCGCTGACGGAGGGATCGGTCGTCGACCTGCTGGCGGCGTTAGACGACTGCGAGAACCCCTATTCCTGTCCACACGGTCGCCCCGTGATCGTGCAGTTCGACGAGGCGGAGATCGAAGACCGATTCGAGCGGGACTACCCGGGTCACGGAGAATAGCCCGTTCGGGGGCGCGATCGGTCGACGGACGGCGACTCCGCGTCCACGCCGCTTTCGTGCCCGTATCCACTCCGCTACTCGCCGCCGAGGCCCTCGGCGCCGACGTCACCGGCGTCGGTGTCTCGAGCGGTCGCGCGCTCGTGACGGTAGAGCCAGAGCGCACAGCCGAAGGCGACCGCGCCCGCGGCGGCGGCGATCGCGAACGCGATCCGGTACCCGAGCGGCGTGTAGACACGGACGCCGCCGACGAGTTCGCCGGTCCAGTACGTGTCGAGCGCGCGGCCGATCACCGTCGGCAGGACCGCGGCCCCGACGAACGCTCCGGCGTTGACGGTCCCGGTCGATACCCCGCTCGCGTCGGCGGAGTGACGGTCCTTGACGACGGCGTAGCCGAGGAGAAACGCGCCCACGAGGAAGCCGGCCAGCAGGAACACGGCCCCGACGACGACCAGCGGCGGCTTCCCGACGACCGCGATCAGGGCGAGAGCGGCGACGAAACAGCCCCCGCCGGCTACCATCAGCTCCATCCGTCGCTCGAGGCGGTCCGACAGCCAGCCGATCGTCGGCGGGCCGGTCATGATACCGATACTCCCCAGCAGGGTGATCGTCGAGGCCGTCGTGACCGAGACGTCGTACGTCTGGACGACGTACGGGACGCCCCAGAGTCCGAACAGGGTGAGATTCACGCCGGTCGAACAAAACAGCATGAGGGCGACGATCCAGACCAGCGGGTCCCGAATCACGTCCGCGAACGACGATTTGAGCTGCGCGTGCGTTAGCGTTTCCCGTTCGGGGACGCCCTCGATCGGATCGAATCCGGCACGCGCGGGCGTGTCTCGGACGAGCGCGAACACGGCCACGGCGGCGACGAAACCCGCGACGCCGAGCGCGCCGATCGCCGTCCGCCAGCCAACCGCCCCGACGGCGATCGCGAGCGGAGTGGTCGCGAAGACGCCGCCGATCCCGGAGACGGTGAACGTGAGTCCGCTCATCGTCGCGAACTCGTCGGCGCGAAACCAGGTGGCACAGAACCGGAGGATACAGACGAAAATCACGCTGCCGCCGAGGCCGACCAGACCGCGGGCGAGTACCGCCGTGACGTACGTGGTCGCCGCTGCGAACCCGATCGTACCGACGGCCATCACCCCCGTCCCGATCGCAGCGGTGCGTCGCGGACCCACGCGGTCTGCCAGGACGCCGGCCGGAATCTGCATGGCGGCGTACACCCAGAAGAAAAACGCGTGGAGCGTCCCCAGTTGCGCGCCCGTCGTTTCGAACGCGGCCATGAGATCCTCGGCGAGGACCGCCGTCGAGAGTCGGTTCGCGTTGACGAGCAAGAAGGCGACGCCCATCGTCGCCCAGAGGATCCATCGCCGCCGGAGGGGATCGCGCCAGAGTCGCATCTCATCACCGTTCCATTTCGGAGAACCGAAAAGCTTCACCAACCGGAACTCGGTGTGGGGGACGACGATCGACTCGCGCGGGTCGCTGTCCGTCACCGCGAAGTCGACACCGGGAGGACCCTCGAGACCGTACGACCCCGTATGACCGCTGCCCTCGAACTCGACGGCTCGAGCGCGGGCGGGCAGTTCCTTCGAACTGCACTCGCGCTATCGGTCGTCGAGAACCGGCCGGTTCGACTCGAGAACGTCCGCGGCGATCGGCCGACGCCCGGCCTGGCCAATCAGCATCTGGCAGTTCTCGAGACGATGACCGAGATCTGCGACGCCGACGTGACGGGCGCCGAACTCCGTTCCGAGACGATCGAGTTCGATCCGAATCTCGATAGGAGACCGGGCCGCGGAGGGCTTGAACGGCTCGCGGGCGGACACTACACCGTCGACATCGGGACTGCCGGAAGCGCACCGCTACTGTTCGATGCGTTGCTGCCGCTTTCGACGGTCCTCGAGTCGCCGCTGTCGGTGACGGTCACCGGCGGGACGGACGTCGCGTGGTCGCCGCCGCTCGATTATTTCCGATTCGTGAAACTTCCCGTGCTCCGTCGGTTCGGCGTCGCGGCGGCCTGCGAAATCGACGAACGGGGGTTTTACCCCGCGGGCGGCGGCCGAACGACGCTGTATCTGGCGCCGTCGCGCCTCGATCGGATCGACCTCGTCGAGCGAGGACCCCTCGAGGGGGTTCGTCTCTACTCGACGGAGTCGGCGTCGCTCGCCGACCGCGACGTCGCGATGCGCCAGGCCGAGGGGGCGCTCGAGCGACTGCACCGAGCGCCGTCGCTCGAACTGCGAGAACGGTGCGAGACGACGGCTCGAAGCCCATCTCCCGGCTCCGTGCTGGTGATTCGTGTCGATCACGGCTCGGGCGTCGCCGGTTTCACCGCGCTCGGCGAGCGCGGCAAACCGGCCGAGCGGGTCGGCGAAGACGCCGCGGACGCTGCGAACCGATTTCTCGACGGGTCGGCGCCCGTCGATCGCCACATGGCCGACCAGTTGCTGGTATTCCTGGCGCTCGTCGGCGGAACGGTTCGCGTTCCGGCAGTCACCGATCACCTGGAAACGGGATGTGCGTTGCTCGAGAGGTTCGGCGGTCGGATCGATCTCGAGGCCGGAGACGATCGGACGACCGTCGCCGTCACGTCGTCGCTCGGTCCCGACGACTAGTTCGTCGAGACGGCATCACCGTCCCGGCTGCGAACGGGTGATCGGGCGATCGGAGGCGGTCCGCTGACCGCAGGCGTCACTCGAGCGGACGGACGCGTCGACGAGCGGTGCTCGAGCGGGTCGGACGGTGCCGAGGAGCGGGTCGGACGGTGCCGAGGAGCGGGTCGCTCAAGCGGTGAACACGGGGATGTCGAGCGAGCCGACAACCCGGTTCGTGATCGAGCCGACGAGGGGCTTGTCGGGATCGGATCGCCCCCGTTTTCCCATGACGACGAGGTCGATGTCGTGTTCGTCGACGTACTCGACGATGGCCTCGACGGGCGTGTTCGATTTGACGCTCGTGACGCACGTGATATCCGCGTCCGCGGCGAGTTCTTCGATCTCGTCGACGAACGTCTGGCCTTTCTTTTCCAGTCGCTTGCGCGTCTGCGCGATATCGCTCGGGACTGCGACGTAGTCCGCGTCGCCCATGTCCATCGCGTACAGCACGTGGAGGGTGGCATCGTTTCGCCGTGCGAATTTGATCGCCTGCTCGGCTCCCGCGCGGGCGGATTTGCTCCCGTCGGTCGGGATGAGGATATCGTCGAATTCGGTTACGTCGTCCATAGGTAACACACCGCTCGAAAGGAAGTAATTCTTGCCTGTTCTTGGTCCTTTCGTGAACGTATCGACACGCGACAGGTAGTCGATCGTCCTGGCGGGAGGGGTTTCCGGACGGCTCACCGGTGGTGCGTGCTGACGACCGGGCTTGCGCCGACCTATCGGCGAAGGGACGACGTTCCGTCGAGCGACGGAAACTCGAGTCGCAATCGACCCTCCAGGGAGTACTCGCTGCCGAGCAAGTCACTGCTCGTGAGGTCGACCGCCGCGTCGATCAGGAGGGTCGTGGCCGTCTTCGACGGGGGCCTGACGAAGAACGCGAGCGTACTGATCGTCTCGTCTGCGAGGTCGTCCAGGTCGTCGATTTCGATTGTCGTCCCCGGATCGCGTCGTGGCGTAGACAGCGAGACGGACGGCGGGGACGAGCTATCGCCCTCCACGGGCGACCGGACGGCGACTTCTGCGGGGGAATCCGTCCCTGACGTCGGCATCCATATCCTGAACTTGATCGATTTTGCGGTCGTTCCCTCCCGGTGCCAGATCTCGGTCTGGAGATCGACGATCCCCGACGTGACGGTTCCGTCGACGCCGACCGATCCGATCTCTTCGCCCGCTGTCGTGAAACTGAGGCTGCGTCTCCCGCTGGATTCCGCGTGGAGGGTGGGATCAGACAGCGTTTGCGCCCCTTCTATAGGCGGAGCAGGCCGAGTACCTCGGGGCGCGACCCCGAGGTGGTTCACCGCACTACACCCTGCTATCGCGACCGTGCCAGCACTACCGACGGCTGTGAGATACCGCCGTCGATTCGTACGGGGACACGATTCTCCTTGCGCAAAGTATCAACGAAATGCCAAACGAACGCTTCAGTGTCACGATTTGCCATCCCACCTGACGATGACCACGGTTGGCACCGTCGACGAAACGATCGTTTCACCTCCGTGATCGACTGCCGTCCGTTTCCGTGGCCGACCGAGCATAATTGTGCAATGACAGACCTCCATAACTTATACCAGAGCCGTTCGTTGAGACGGGTATGGCCGACAGAGACGTTTCCGTTCACTGCAGATCGACCTGGGGTGGCGAGCCGTGAGCGAGACCGACATCGTCACGTTCGGTGAGACGATGCTCCGGTTGTCGCCGCCGGGACACGTACGCCTCGAGGACGCAAGCGAGTTCGAGGTTCGTGCCGCAGGGGCCGAGAGCAACGTCGCCATCGCGGCGAGTCGACTGGGCGCTTCGGCGACCTGGGTGTCGAAAGTACCGGAGACGGCGCTCGGGCGGCGCGTCGTCGGGGAACTTCGCGGACACGGAATCGAGACCGACGTCGTCTGGAGCCACCGCGGCCGCCAGGGGACGTACTACCTCGAGCAGGCCGGGAAACCACGGGGGACGAACGTGATCTACGACCGGGAGAACACCGCCGTCTCGACGGCGGAGGCCCGCGAACTAAACATCGATCGGATCCAGAACGCGCAGGTCTTCTTTACGACCGGTATCACGCCCGCGCTCTCCTCGACGCTGCGGGATACGACTGCGAACCTGCTCAAAGCGGCTCGGAAAGGGGGGACGTCGACGGCCTTCGATTTCAACTACCGTCGCAAACTCTGGTCGCCCGACGAGGCCAAGGACACGCTGACGCGGTTGTTCCCGGGTATCGACATCCTCGTTATCGCCGCCCGGGACGCGCGAACCGTCCTGGGACTCGAGGGCGATCCGCGACAACTCGCGCACAAACTCGGCTCGCAATACGACTTCACGACGGTCGTCGTGACACGCGGTTCACAGGGCGCGGTCGGCTGGCACGACAGCGTCGTCCACGATCACGACGCCTACGAGACCGACACCGTAGATCCGATCGGGACCGGCGACGCCTTCACCGGCGCGTTCATCGCCCGCCGTCTCGACGGCGACGACGTCGCGACCGCCCTCGAGTACGCCGCCGCGACGGCGTCGCTCAAGCGGACGATCCCCGGCGACGTGGCACTCGTGACGGCGGACGAGGTCGAGGCCGTCGTCAACGAGCAAGCCGAAGATATCTCGCGGTAACTCGATTCGGCACTCTCGAATCTCGTGTGGGCGGTTGCAGGCCCGCCGCCGAGTGCGTCGATCGGTTTCTAGCGTCGACGACACCGGACGCGCAGAGCGAACGGTATATCACGCACTCGACGGGCGGTGAATCGGTCGGTGGATCTCTCGATGGCGAGACGAGGGATCGGACGGATGACGTCGATCGGAGCAGGCGTCGATTCGTTCGGACGTGTCCGTTCCCAGCATTTGTCAACTGCTCTGTGGAAAATATCAACTCGGGATATGATTCATGGTATTATGTGACATGGAATGGAGTATCCCCCCGGATGTGACTCCCCTTCGTCGGCGACGAGGCAGTCGGTTCGGAGAGACGTCGGGGAACCGCTATCCGGGAACCGACCGTCGCTGGACCGGGTACGGAGCTCACGTGCATCCGAACGAGCGCGACTGTGAACATCTCGGACGGATTCTGATCGCCAGCGCGACCGGACGACAGCCGACCGAGACTGTGAATCCGACGGAGCCAGAACCGTGAGTATCCACGTCGAGTTCAAGATCCGTGGGCCGCCCATCGTCATGCCCGAGGTTGCGGCGTCGGTTCCGGACGTGTCCGGGCGCGTCCCTGTGTGTGAACACACCTCCGAGGTCGAAGGTGGTTATCTACCACAATTGGACGGATCTGTCAGAAGGTTCTTTATAAGCCGCTGTCATCGGCCGAGTGCAATGAATCGAATCACGACCGTCGTACCCTCCTGATCGGTACCGCATCGCGGATGCGACTGTAAGAGGTCCGCCGATCGTCGTTTTTCGACCGCCCTCGCCGCCCGTAGAGCGCCTTGCACAACCGATCGCAGCGATGGCTCGAGTCACTCGCCGCCACCGTCGATCGTCAGCGACCGGGCGGGTCGTCGATGCACCCTGGGCCGCCGATTCATCGCGACGTGACCGTATCGATGCGGTGGCTGTCGGGTGCCGCTTTTTGGCGGCAGCCGTCTTACGCCTCACCGTGACTCGAGCCGTCCGGCAGGCTACGGTCGACGATGTCTGGGCCATCCACGAGGTCGCCCGTGAGAGCTGGCACGCTGCCTACGACGACATCCTCGGGTCGGAGAGGGTCGACGACGTCGTCTCTGACTGGTACTCGATCGGGGACCTCGAGTCGGCGATTACGGGAACGAACGGGCGCGAAAACGCCGTCTTCCTCGTGGCCGATGCCCCGTCAGCGGACGGCGCTACGAACGAGTCGAGGGTCGAGGATCCCCTCAGCGGCTACATCCACGCCGTCCCCTGGCCGGAGGATACGTCGGTGGCGTTTCTCGCGCGCCTCTACGTCCGGCCCGGCCACTGGAACGAGGGCGTCGGGACCGCGTTGCTCGAGCGTCTCGAAGCGACCCTCTCGGGGCAGTTCGACCGGCTCCGACTGGCCGTCCTGGCGAGAAACGAGATCGGCATTTCGTTCTACGAGTCCCGCGGTTTCGACCGCGTTGGAACCCGCCCGTCCGATCTGGGTCCGGGGCTCGAGGAACACGTCTACGAGAAACAGTTGCCGGACGCAGAGCGGTGACGGCCTCACGGGCGCTCGACCGTCGGCGAGTCGAGCAGCGCCGTCCCTCGACGGTCGGTGTCGAGCACCCCTGTGGTACCCAGACGCCGAACTGGTACTCGAGCGAGTGCCTGTCGCGAGATCGAGCCGAAGCGAGAGCCTACAGCGTCTTTTCGGCTTCCGCTTCGTCTACCACTTCGATTCCGCGGTTGTTGACCGCCATCGGATCGAGGCCGACCTCCTGGAGGAAGGTCTTGTACTCGCGCTCGCACTGTTCGGCGTCTTTTTGCTTGTCGCTGGCGCGGTCACAGAGTTCGATGAGGTTCTCCGGCACGTCGTTCTGGTAGACGATCCAGTGGTTGATCAGGTCCGAAAGCCGTCTGATGGGGCTCGTGAAGTGGCCGTAGATCTCGAAGTTCAACGCGTGGTGGCCGCCGAACGGATCGTTCATGTACTTCGCCCGGGGCATCACCTTCATGACCGCCCACTGAATCTTGTCCAGTTGGCGGCCGGGGGCCTCTTCCAGCGTCGCGTTGACGGCTTTTCGCGGGTCGTCCCAGGTGCTGCCGGGAATGGAGACGCCGTCGAGGTCCTGTATCTCCTGGAGCGCCTTGGACCACTCGTCCGGACTCGGCTGGGGGTGGACCCGGTACATGGCCTCGACGCCCCGATTCCACATGAGTTCGTGCGTGACGGCCTTGTTGGCCTTCAGCATGCACTCTTCGATGATGGTGTGTGCCCGATCGCGACTCGGGTTCAAGACGAGCGAGCCGTCCGCTTTGCGCTGTTCGTGCATCCGATCCGCGAGTTCGTAGACCAGTTTGTTCTCCTCGTGGAGCGGCGCGTCCGGTTCCTCGAGTCGGGTTTCGGCCTGTGAGTAGGTGAGTCGTTCGTCGGACTCGATGACGGACTTGTAGATGTCGATGGTCTCGTAGCTCAGGTGTTCCTTGTCGAGGTGCATCTCGACGGTGTGAGCCAGGCGCTCCTCGTTGGGGACCAGCGAGCAGACCGTCTCGGCCAGCACCGGCGGGAGCATATGGATCGTGTAACCGGGTAAGTAGACCGTGTTCCCCCGCTCGACGGCTTCGTCCCACATCGCCGTCTCGGGATTGACGTAGTGGGTCACGTCCGCGATGTGAACCCAGAGGACGTACTCGTCCTCGCGCTCTTCGATGGAGAGCGCGTCGTCGAAGTCCTGGGCGTCGATCGGGTCCGTCGTCCACGTCGTCAAGTCCCGCAGATCTCGTCGCTCGTCGATTTCGTCGCTGATCTCGGCCTGGACGCCCTCCGTCCGTGCCTCGGCCTCCGCTAAGACCTCGGACGGGAACTCGTCGCGGATTTCGAGCTTCTCGAACAACTCCTCGCGCTTGTTCTCCAGGTGGCGCGCGAGGTCCTCGCTGATCTCCACGGGACCCTGCCCTTCGGCCGTGCCGGCATCGGCCTGTGCGTCGTCGCTCATACAGTCGTCTACGAACGTAAGGGTGAAAGTCGTGTCGGGATGGCCCTCGAGGGGCAGCGCGCGACGACCGGTAGTGATGCCCGCTCGCCCGTGGTCCCCGCTCGATCGAGTCGACGCTCGGACGGCGGCTAGCGTTCCCCGAGCGGGCCGTATCGTTCCTCGACCGCGGCGAGATAGCTCGCGAGAAACGCATCACGGCTTCCGTCGCCGGTCTCGAGATCGATCAGCAGTTCCTCCAGGTCACCGCGCGGATGATGACAGAGCTCGCGGTGACAGGACTTACAGAGATATTCGAACGTCTTGTCCTCGCGATCCCAGCGGTCGCCGTACTTGTCGTACTCGCGGGTCTCGTCGCGCGGGCGCTCGGCGCCACAGGCGAGACAGGTCACCGTCTCCGTGCGGTTCCGAGAGGGCCACATACTCGCTCGCACGGTGTGGGGATACTTAGCAATTGGCACGTCACTTCCCCGTCCGTCGTTGGTCGGGTCGGGTCGCCGGACCGGCCGCTTCCAGGAACGGGCCTTTTAACTCCAGACCGGTCGTTTGGCCGGATATGCAGGTCAAATCTCGACATCATCTCCGTAGCGATGCCGTCTCCGACCTCGAGGCGGAACTCGAGGACAAACTTGGCGTCGCGCCCGAGGGTGACGTCTACGAGCGCGTCGAGTTCGAAGAGGCCGACCGCGAGGTCATCCTCATCGACGGGGAGCCCCAGGTCGCGTTCTTCGACGAGGAACCGTTTCTGACGGTTCGCGGCGCGAACGCGTACGAACCCGAGAAGCGACTGGTGACCGTCGATGCGGGTGCCGTCTCGTTCGTCAGCGACGGCGCGGACGTCATGCGTCCGGGGATCACCGAGGCGACGGACGATATCTCGCCGGACGACCTGGTCGTGATCGCGGAGGAGTCCCACGGGAAGATACTCGCTGTCGGTCGCGCCCGCGTCGACGGGGCGGATATGGTCGGTGACGAAGGGAAAGTCGTCGATTCCGTCCACCACGTCGGCGACGAACTCTTCGAATTTACCGGGTAGTCCGCGACGAGAAACGTCGAGGATCCGTCGCGGCTTCGAACGTCCTCGATCACCACGATCCCTTCGTTTGTCTGCAATCACCACGAACCGTTCGTTTGTCTGCAAAAACGATTACGAACGATAGATAATCAGGGACCTGTGTTCAGATTATGCTAGCAATACTAGGGTACACGATTCATATGTCCATAGGAACTATGTACTGACATCTGCTACCGTGGGACGTCCATGATCGAAACGACAGTCGCAGCCGTCGGACTCCGTCAGTCGGTGACGATCGCGCCCGAGACGTCCGTGACCGAGGCGGCCCGACGGCTTCGTTGCACCGACGTGCCCGCCCTCGTCGTCCTCGAGGACGATGCCGTCGTCGGCGTCGTGTCCGAGTCGGATCTCGTCGCGATGATCGCGGAAACCGACGATCGGCCCACCGTGCGAGCACTCGTGTCGACGCCGGTCGCGACGACTTCGCCGTCCGCGACGCTGTCCGAGGCGGCCGAAACGATGCGGACCAGCGGCGTCAAGCACCTCCCCGTCGTCGGCGACGGCCGGTTCCGCGGCCTGCTCTCGGCCCGGACGCTGGCCCCGTACCTCCCGCGTCACCGCCTCGAGATCGAGTGGCGAGCCGAACCGATGCGACTCGAGTCGGCCGACGACCTGGCGGTCGCGTCGGGCGACTGAGTGAGCGCTCGAGACGGTTCCGGTCGGGAAATCTCTCACGAGCGGACGGCGATTGCACCCCGAGACCGTGACAGAGCCGTCGAATTCCCGGACCGTTTCGCTATCCGGACTGTGTCTGACGTAAGAACTATACTGGCGGCGGCGGTGAATACCGCCAATGGGACTCATGAGCAAAATTCTCGGCGGGAATCAGCCGCGGACCGTCGAGGATTACGCCGAACTGAATCTCGAGGACGTCTCGGCGGAGTCAGCAGAGGCGACGATGCAAGTACACATCGCGGAGGTCGGCAGTCAGGCCGACGCGATCGACATCAAAGACGCCGTCTACGACGGTGACATCGTCATCGCCGATATCACGCGCCTGCGGACCAACGACAGCACGGTCGAGCACATCGTCGACGAGCTGCGACAGGTCGCCCAGGAGGTAGACGGCGATATCGTCCGCAAGGGTGACGATCAGATGATCATCGCGCCGACCGGGATCCGAATCAGCAGGGAGAAACTGGGACAACAGTTGTAGCATCACTCGCTGACCATCGAGCGCTCGCTCGAGCACCGCGTTCGTGCGCTTGCTGTGCGACCGCTCGCCGGCGCCATAGCGCAACCCGCTCGTCGGTGTCGTCAGATGGACGTCTCGCCGACGCCTCGTCGGGTGCGATATTGCCGAGTATCGCGTGCGACTCTCGAGGTGTGGGTGGGTCACAGAATTTTCAGCCCGCGGGAATTCCGGAGTCGGTTATCTCGCCTGCAGCCCAACTGGATTCCATGACGGGGTTTCGTGCAACGGTCGTCATCGACGATCCCGCGGGGTGTCCGGTCGCCGACGTCTCGGCACACGCCGACGAGCCGGTCGATTCGGTCTCGCGGTCGTCCCGACAGACGGCCGCCGGGACGGTCGTCGAGGAATTTTGCGTCGCCGCGGACGCTTCGGTCGACGGCGGTGCGGACGTCGAATTGACGCCGATTCAGTCCGACGACAGCGAGGCGATTTATCGATTCGAGCGCGACGGCGGCGCCGACTGCGCCTGCGAAGTCGTCGAGGGAACGGGAACGCCCGTCTCGTCGGTGCGCGCACAGGACGGTGCGCTGATCGTTTCGTTTCGAACGCTCGAACTCGCGGCGGTCGCCGACATCGTCGACGAACTGCGGGCGTCCTTCGACGGGGTGATCGTCGACGAACTCTCACGGGATCACGAGAGCGCGTCGACCGATCCGGTCGTCGTCGACCGAGACCGGCTCACGGCCAGACAGCGAGAAATCCTCGAGGCCGCCCACGAGATGGGCTACTTCGACTATCCGAAGGGCGCGAACGCGACGGACGTCGCCGAGCGTCTCGGCGTCGCTCGCTCGACTTTCACCGAGCATCTGGCGGCGGCCCAGACGAAACTCATGGACGACATCCTCGAGCAGTGATCCGGTCGACGTCGGCGTCGGGCTCGAGGGGACGCCACCCGGTGAGCCACGTCGAAGGCACAGTCGGTCCCGTATCCGCGGTGCGTCGGCAGTAACACTTTGCCGTGCGACGGTCTCGATGCACACATGGACGTCAGTCACACGGCGCTGTGGGTCTCGGACATCGATCGAACGCGTGCCTTTTACGTCGACGCCCTCGGACTGCGCGAGAACTGGTCGTTTACGGGGGACGACGGCGTCGAAAACGTCTACATCGGCGGCGACGACGCCGAATTTCAGTTCAAGTACGATCCAGACGGCGGCCCGGCGATCGACCCGGGAACGATGGCCCACGTCGCGGTGACGGTCGACAGCACGGACGACGCGCTCGAACGGCTCGTCGACCGGGCGGATCCGCCGGTACGGATGGATCCGACGACGATGGCCGATATCGGTTGTCGCGTCGCGTTCGTCGAGGATCCCGACGGGTACGACGTCGAACTGGTCGAACGACTCGAGTGAGCGACGGCCGCCGCGGTCGCACCGGCTCGATCAGGCCTCGGAGGGGGCGGATCGCGCGACGGACGGCGGCGTTCGGACGACCTGCACGAGAAGGCCCACCGCCACGACGACGACTGCGGCGAGGAAGAGCCAGGCGGTTCGGTAGCCGGCCGTGTCGGCGAGGTAGCCGAACGCGGGCGGGGCGACGAGGGCGCCGCAGGTAAGTGCGAGTTGTCCTCCGGCGGTGGCGCCGCCCATCTCGTCGGTCCTGACGAGCGTTGCCATGACCGAGTAGTAGACGCCGGTGTACCCGAGGACGAAAAAGCCCAGGACGGCGAACCCGATCGCGGCCCCGAGCTCGGTGGTCGTCGACGCGACGACGACGAACATGACGGCGCTGCCGAGCGATTGACCGACGAGCAGGAGGCCGTTTCTGACGCGCGGTTCGCCGGGGAGGACGTCGCCGAGCCACCCCGCCAGGAGGCGGCCGAGGCTGCCGAACAATTGGACGAGCGCGAGGACGACGCCGCCGAACGCGACGGACGCACCGATCGATTCTTCGACGTACAGGACCGTGTATCCGGTCGTCGTAAACAGGGCCGCGCCGAGAAAGAGCCCGGCGATCAACAGAACGACGTACGGTCGGTTCGAGAGCAGCGCGCCGAAATCCGGGTAGCCGGCGTCACGCCTCTGACTGCCGCTCGAGTAGCGGAGAAAGAAGACGGCGGCGACGAGCGATCCGAACCCCGCGGCGACGAGAAAGCCGGCTTGCCAGAACAGCGCGCCCGCGAGACCGGTGACGAGGAGCGCGCTGATTCCGCTCCCACCGGTGACGCCGATTTGCTTGATGCCCATCGCGAGATTCTGTCGTCCCGGTTCGATTGCGTCGAAGATCGCCTTGTTCGTCCCCGGCATCGCGGTCCCGTACGTCGATCCAAGGAGGAACACTGCCACGACTAACAGCGCGGACGACGGTGCGGCTGCGACGAGGAGCGTCCCCGCCGACAGACCGACGAGGCCGAGGGTCAGCGCCCGTCGTTCGCCGAATCGATCCGTCAGCGCGCCAAGCGGCACCAGAAAGACGGCGTAGCCGAGAGTGAGTGTGGTGACCACGAGGCCGACCGAGAATCGGGACAGGCCGAACGTATCCCGGAAGAACGGTGTCGCGGCGAAGACCGTATAGTAGCAGATGCTCGCTGCGATCTGCCAGACGGTGACGAGAGAGACGGTTCGCCAGTACGATTGCTCCATCGATCGGTAGTTCTCGAAAAACGTTTAAAAAAGGTTGCTGTTCGCCCCAGATATCGGTCGACAAAATCTCTATAATATAGTTTATATATAAATATAGAATAATTGATAGAGTGTATGTATTAGTCGTTTACACTGGGTTTTAGTTGGATTCTAGTACAACTGCTGTTATCTATTACCATGATGGGTAGGGGCACATATAAGTAAAGAAACTACATTATCTTATGGCGCGGATCAACAAGTTTTTATTAGGGTGTTCGAAACTGAAGCCGTATATGTGTGCCAATAGTGGCCAACGGAGACGAGACGTTCTGAAAGGCGCCGCGACAGCCGGTATCATCGGTGTAGCCGGTTGTCTCGGTGGCGGCGACGGCAAGATAACCGTCACGATCGGCGGGACCTCGACCGGGAGCTCGACTCAGGCCGCGGGGCAGGCCCTCGCTCGAGCCGCCCAACAACACAGCGACGTGATCAACATCTCCGTCCAGGAGACGGAAGGGTGGACGGCGAACCTCCGTGAGTTCGACGACGGAAACATTCCCTCGATGGGTGTCGACAACAACTCGATCTCGAAGGCCATGAACGAGGAGGGGCCGTTCGCCGAGAACCCCGTCGATTCGCTGCCGCATCAGGGCTTCATGTTCACGTCCCTGCAGATCCACATGGTCGGTCTCGAAGGCAGCGGTCTCGAATCGACCGCGGACCTCAAAGAGGGCGGCTACACGATCTATCCGATTCAGCCCGGCTTCGGGACCCGTCTACTGACGGAGGAGATTCTCAAAAGCGCCGGCATCTGGGGCCCCAACGAGATCAACAACTCGGATACCGGCGACATTCCCGGCCAGGTCGAGGAGGGGAACGTCGACGCGCTCTGTCTGTACGGCGCGAACGGCGTCGAACTCTCCGGCTGGTGTCAGGAGGTCGACGTCCGTAGCGGGGAGGGTCTCTACCTGCTCGAGGTCGACGACGAGTTCAAACAGACCATCGAGGACCATCCCGGCGCGCTGCTCGAGGAGTTCGACCCCTACGGCTACGAGCAGGACGTGACGAAGGTTACCGATACGGTCACCTCGTGGTCGCTCGCGGCCCAGTGGGCGTTCGGTCCCGACGTGCCCGCAGAAGCGACGAAAGAGATCGCCCGACTGGCGAACGAACACCACGATACGCTTCGCGAGTCGGACTCGACGACGCTCGAATTCACGCCCGAACTGATGACCCAGACCGTCATGGAGGGCCTCGAGGTCCACCAGGGCGTCGCCGAATTCTTCGACGAGAACGACGTCTGGGACGACGCCTGGAAGCGCGGCGAGGCCGCCGAGTCCGACAACTGACCGACGTCCAGTAACGCAATTCCCTTTCGTAACCCAGACAAATGGTAACTAACGACAACGCGAGCACTGACGATGCTGCCGACGGGACGGCGGACGTCTCGCCCGCCGCCGACGCGGACGTCCTCGAAACCGGTGACCCGCTGTCCGTCGCCGATGGACTCCGCGGAAAGTTCGAGTGGGCTGTGATTCTCGGCTCGATCCCGTTCTGGCTGCTCGTCTTCTGGTACTCCGAGACGCAGATGATGGACCGCCCCCGGTACGGCACCCTCTTTCTCGGCGGCGTTCTCCTGTTGTACCTGCTGATCGAGCTTCCGGATACGCTCGAGGAAAAGAACTGGCTCGAGACGGCGATGCTGGCCGTGTCGGGCGTGGTAGTCACGATCGGGACGGTGTATCTGTTCACGAGCTTTCAGGACCTGGTCTACACTCGCGCCGGCCAGGCCTACGGCTACGAGATCGCGCTCGCGCTTGCGATCTCGCTCGTGATGATCTACCTCACGTGGCGGTCGTTCGGGGTAACGTTCCTGGTCGTCGTCCTCGGCGGTATCGGGTACGGGTTCGCCGGCCCGTACCTGTCCGGGACGCTCAGCCACGGCGGGCTCACGCCCGAGCGAACGCTGCGGATCCTCGCCATCAGCGGTGACGGTTTCTACGGCTTCCTGACCCAGCTCGTCGCAGCTTGGATCGCGCTGTTCCTGTTGTACGCGGGGCTGTTGAAGGCCTACGGCGCGTTCGACCTCATCCTCCGGATCGCCGTTCGCTCCGCGACGTATATCGATTCCGGGATCGCCCAGACCGCGGTCCTCGCGAGCGCGGTTATCGGCTCGGTCAACGGCAGCCAGACGGCAAACGCCGGAATGACCGGGTCGTTTACGATCCCGCTCATGAAGAAAAGCGGTATCAAACCCGAGACCGCCGGCGGGATCGAAGCGGTCGCCTCGACGTCCGGTCAGGTACTTCCCCCGGTCATGGGCGCCGGTGCGTTCATCATGGCCTCGCTGATAACCGGACTCACGTACGGCGACGTCATTATCGCGGGCCTCATCCCCGCCGCGATTCTCGTGGTCTCGATCTTCATCGCCGTCCACTACGTGGCGACCCCCCAGATCGACGACCCCTCCATGAGCGGCCTGTTCGACGAAAAACTGAGTCGGCAGGACGGCCTCCTCGAGTCCGTCAAGTACGGCGTGCCGCTGGTCATCCTGGTGTATCAGCTCGGCATCGTCCAGGTGACGGTGATGACGGCGGCGCTGCAGACCGCCGTCTCGATGATCGCCCTCGGGATCGTGATTCCGTTGATAAAAGCAGGACTCGAAGGCGACGATCTCGGCGGAACGGTCGTCCATACCTTCAAGCAGACGATCGAAGGGTTCCGCCAGGGCGTTATCGTGGTCGCGCCGATCACGATTATTCTGGCGGCGATCAACGGCGTCGTCGACATCTTGATGGCGACCGGCGTTCCGACGGCGATCTCGCTCACGCTGATGGATCTCTCCGGGGGCGTCCCCCTCATCGCGTTCTTCCTCGCGATGGTCATCTGTATCCTGCTCGGCCTCGGCATGCCGACCACGGCGTCCTACACGGTGGTCGCACTGCTGATCGCGCCGACGCTCATCAATCAGTTCCTCGTTCCTGACCTCGCCGCGCACTACTTCGTCTTCTACGCGGCGATTCTGGCCGGGCTGACGCCGCCGATCGCGACCTGTGTCGCGGTCGCGACGGGGATCGCCGGCGGGAACTTCTGGCGGACCTGTCTCGAGGCGATCAAAATATCCGCGCCGCTTTTCGTCCTCCCCTTCGCCTTCGTCTACCATCCGGCGATGGTCTCGGGCGAGTTCAGCACGGCCGCGTTGACCGCCGGCGTCATCGCGCTGCTGGGGTCGGTCGCGATCATCCACGGCATCAACTATCGATTCCCGTTCGATCGAGGGCCAACGATCGGGCTCAGAATCGTGTTTTTCGCGGCCGGTATCGTCGCGATGGTTCACCCCGACCGGATCGTGCAACTCGGCGCGCTTGCACTCGTCATCGTCCTGTACGGCGTTCAGATGACGCTCGGGCAGTCGAATCCGACCGAGGCGGTTACCGACGCTAACCGACGCGGCCAGCCCTGATCGGTCTCGGTGCGTCGGTCGGCCTTCTTCCGTGCGGTCGAAACGGTTCGATAGCCGGGCGAACAGTTGCGCAGACGACCGCGGTGGTCGGCCGGGGAGCGACTGACAGCGTGTTCGTTCGAGCCAGGGCCGCTCTCCCGCTACCGAAGTCGAACCGGCGAAAACACACGTCCGGCGGACTGACAACCGTCACCGGGCAAACGATAATACTTTTCCATTGGGGTCCGAAATCCCTGAGTATGTCTGACGACCTCAAGAAAGGGCTCGAGGGTGTGTTGGTTGCCGAATCGGAACTCAGTTCGATCGACGGTGACGCCGGCCGCCTGATCTATCGCGGCCACACGATCGAGGACCTCGCCCGCGGCGCGAGCTACGAAGAAGTCCTCTACTTGCTCTGGAACGGTCATCTCCCATCCAACGACGAACTCGAGCCGTTTTCGGACGCGCTCATGAACGAACGCGAGGTCGACGACGACGTCCTGGAGACGATGGAGAAACTCGCGGCCAGCGACGAACAGCCGATGGCCGCCCTGCGGACTGCGGTGTCGATGTTTTCGGCCTACGAGCCCGAAGACGACGCCGATCCCGAGGACCTCGAGGCGACGCTTCGGAAGGGTCGTCGGATCACGGCCAAGATTCCGACGGCGCTGGCCGCGTTCGAGCGCTACCGCCTCGGCGAAGACCCGATCGCTCCCCACCCCGACCTGGGACTCGCGGCGAATTTCCTCTACATGCTGTCCGGCGAGGAGCCGGACGATATCGCAGCCGAGACGTTCGATCAGGCGTTGATCCTCCACGCGGACCACGGTCTGAACGCTTCGACGTTTACCTCGATGGTTATCGGCTCGACGATGGCGGACATCTACAGCGCGGTCACAGGCGGCATCAGTGCCCTTTCCGGTCCGCTCCACGGCGGCGCGAATCAGGACGTCATGGAAGTCCTGATCGAGATCGACGAAAGCGATCTCGACCACCGCGAGTGGGTCGAGCAAGCCACCGAGGAGGGACGGCGCATCCCCGGCTTCGGTCACCGCGTCTACAACGTCAAAGACCCGCGCGCGAAGATCCTCCAGGAACGCAGCGAGGAACTCGCCGAAAACGGCGAGAGCAAGTGGTACGATTACACGACCACCATCGAACAGTACCTCTCCGAGGAGAAAGGGCTCACCGAGAAGGGTATCGCGCCGAACGTCGACTTCTATTCGGGATCGGTGTACTACCAGCTCGGCATCCCGATCGACATGTACACCCCGATCTTCGCGATGAGCCGCGTCGGCGGCTGGATCGCACACGTCCTCGAATACCAGCAGGACAACCGTCTCATCCGCCCGCGCGCCCGATACACCGGCCCGCAGGATCAGGAATTCGTTCCGCTCGGTGACCGGTAACCGGGAACCCGATTTCTCCCTCGACAGAATCGTGCGTTCACGCCGCGATTCGACTCGATTTCTCTCGCTCCAGTCGCCGGGAACGCCTCCGGTAATTCCAGAGACCCGTCCGGTTTCTCGAGCCGGCGGTCCCGAGACGGCCATCGAAAACGTATGGCGAACGTGTTTCGAGTCGCCGTAGTCCGTCTCGTGACGGTGAGGAGTGTCATATCCGCTGTCTCATCCCAGTTCAGGGCCTCACGTCGTCCGGTGATAGATTAGCCGACTGACATTATCCGCGATACAGAACCGTGGTCCACGGACGCATCGGAATCGATTTCCCGAATTCGACTCGATAGTGGTAATGTGGCCGAAGTGTGTGTTGAAGTGGCAAACAGTTGATGGCCATCTCTTACTTGATACTGAGGTTATATGAATTGCGAGAGAGCGATAACGAAACCAGTATCGAACGTTTGCTTCAATAAGATACATTTTTGCAATCATTTGCGGATGACACTCGTCATTCCTACGTCTGACGTGCAACTTCTCGCCGTGCAGTCTTGCGTTTTCACTTTCGCCTCGGGTGCATGAGATTTATATGCTATGGGTTCCCTTCTTTATTCGCACGACACACGCCGTGCATTCCCTGTATTCCCTGTCGTGCTGCCCACAGTTGGCAGCACATCCCTGTTGGGGGTCGTCGGTAGGGCCGCTCGCTCGGCTCTTCCGACCCCGACAGTGATCCAACTGCACACTGAGCCGCGGCTCTTCCAACCCCGACAGTAACCCTTACTCCGTCCGCCGAGTAGACGGGCGTATGCTCGAACTCACAGATATTCTGGAGGCCCGCGAGCGGGTGCGAGAAACCTCTCGACGGACGCCGCTCGAGCGCTCACACACGTACTCGGCGATGACTGGAGCCGATATCCGACTGAAACTGGAGAACTTCCAGCGCACGGGGGCGTTCAAGATCCGCGGCGCGACGAACCGGATCGCGACGCTGTCCGAGGAGCAGAAGGCCGCGGGCGTCGTGACCGCGAGCGCGGGCAACCACGCCCAGGGCGTCGCGCTCGCGGCCACGCGAGCGGGCGTCGACTCGAAGATCGTCATGCCCGAATACGCGCCGATCTCGAAGGTCAAGGCGACCGTGAGCTACGGCGCCGACATCGTCCTCGCGGGTCGTGATTACGACGCGGCCGCCGAGCGCGCACACGAAATCGAACGCGAGGAAGGACGGACGTACGTCCACGCCTTCGACGACGAGTACGTGATGGCCGGTCAGGGAACGATCGGCCTCGAGATCGTCGACGATTGCCCCGATGTCGAGACGGTCGTCGTCCCCATCGGCGGCGGCGGACTCATCAGCGGAATCGCGACCGCCATCAAGGAGCAGCGACCGGACGCGCGAGTGATCGGCGTCCAGGCCGAGGGTGCCTCGAGCGCTGCCGACTCGCTCGAGGCCGGTGAACGCGTCTCGATCGAGGAGGTCGATACGATCGCGGACGGGATCGCGACCCGCAGTATCGGCGAGCAGACGTTCCCGTACATCCGGGAGTACGTGGACGAAGTGGTCACCGTCTCGGACCCCGAAATCGCGGTCGCGCTAGTCTACCTGCTCGAGCGTTCGAAGACGCTCGTCGAGGGCGCGGGTGCGGTTCCCCTCGCAGCGGTCCTCTTCGAGAAATTCGAGTACGAGGAGGACGAGGTCATCGTTCCTGCGCTTTGCGGTGGAAACATCGACCTCAACACGCTGACCAACGTCGTCATCCGCGGACTGGTGGAAACCGGTCGCTATCTGAAGATCAGAACCGTTCTGAAAGACCGGCCGGGCGCGCTCGAAGACTTGCTCGAGATCTTCACCGCCCACCGGGCGAACATCTACGCGATCCACCACGACCGAACGTCTCGCGAGGTCGAAATGAGCGACACGGAAGTCGAAATCGAACTCGAGATGCGCGGTCCCGACCACGTCGATTCCTTCCTTTCGGACCTTCGTGAGGCGGGGTACACGGTCGACGTCCTCGCCTGAGTGGGTTCAGCTCCGCTATCGGCTTTCCGAATCTCGCCCGTCCGGTCGCCGGATTCCGTCCCGCTCGAAACGCGACGTCGGTAGCGCCGGAAGCGGCTCCTGTCGCTCGAGAACCGACGCGTTCCCATCGGACGTCGAGTAAATAGGTTCGACCGGGCACGGGCCCGAAAGGGTCCATGGTGAACCCAGTCCTCGCAAGTCGGATAGACGTCCCGCGTGCATCGATCCTGGCGAGCGGCGGTGATCGGTCGTATCGCTCGGGGATCGACGCGGTCGGAGGGGCTCCACCGTCGCGTTAGGCAGTGGTTACGCTCTCGTGACCTGCCGCGGACGCGACCGCGCCGCAGTTCTTGGAGCGGGTGACCTGACGGGGACAGCGGTCGCGCTCGTCGCGGCCACTCCCGTTCCCGACGCTCGGTTCGGCGACCGGTCTGACCGCGGTCGAGGCCGACGAAACTGCGGCCACCCGCGTTCCGGCGCTCGAGCCACCGCCCGATTTTCCCCGCCGACGTCCGCGGATCTCGAGGCTTTATGCGCGGCCGGCGATACCGTCCGGGTATGAAACGAATCATCGAGACCGACGACGCACCGGCTGCGGTCGGTGCCTACAGCCAGGCGGTAGGAAACGACTCGCTGCTGTTTACGGCCGGACAGATACCGATGACGGCCGACGGCGAGGTACTCGCCGACGAATCCATCGAGGCACAGACGGAGCAGGCCCTCTACAACCTCGACGCCGTCCTCGACGAGGCGGACGCGACGTCCGCGGATATCCTCACGGTGACCGTCTTCCTCGATGACATCGACGATTTCGACGCGATGAACGAGACCTACGCCGCGTACTTCGACGACGAACCGCCGGCTCGCAGCGCCGTCGAGGTCGCCGCCCTCCCGAAGGGCGTCGGGATCGAGATCGAAGCCGTCGCGAGCCTCGAGTGACGGCGGTGAGCGACGCGTGAGCGGCCATCCGGCTGGGAAGAGGGGGATCGATCCGTACGCGAAATCCGCCGCCCTGTGGGGCGCGATAGGCTTCCTCTCGGTCCTCGTCCTCGTTCAGGGCGCCGCGCTCGTCCGGGAGCCGATCGTCACGATGGCCCAGGGGCTCGCACTCGCGACGCTCGTCGGGCTCGCAACCACGCTCGGGTCGTACCTGCTCGAGTCGCGACTCGCCGCGTGGGCGAGACGGCGTCGCGGGACGTGACTTCGTCTCGTAACAGTTAAACGACGGACGGAGTAAGAATCACCTGGGCCAGGATGGCCGAACGGTAAGGCGCACGCCTGGAAAGCGTGTTCCCTTTCGGGATTCAGGGTTCAAATCCCTGTCCTGGCGTTTTCGCAGTTGTATCCTCCGAGCGTCGCGTGGCGGCGCGAGTAACGCGAACGCACGACTACGCCGCGTACGGGGTTCGAGCAACCGAGTCGCCTTCGACCGAACGGAGCGAGGCCGACCGTCTCGCCTCCGTTCGAATCTCTCTCCTTGCGCTTTCGTGGCGCCCTTCGTGCGGCGCGTCACCCACTGGACCCATAGTCGGCCGGACACGGCGTTCAACGTCGGTTCAACAGTCGGCCGGACACGGACGGAAGGTAGGGGTACGCGAAGGAGGCGCCGGATTACTGTTCGATCTCCACAGGAGAGTCGGTCGCGATCCAGCGATCGGGGTCATCCGGATCCCTGAGTCGGAGATTGCCGCTCTGACACACCACCATTTCGTATCGGTCTTCCATGATGACCCCGACGATGGCTGCGTCGGGATCGGATATGGTAACGGGGGCCGTACTCGACGGGACGACCGGAGTAAGAACCCCATACTGACTATCGAGCGATCGGCGGTTCGTCGGTCCGGGATTCCGTCCCGCCTCGACTCGGTCGGTGACGGGCGGACAGGCTAAGACACTCCGGACCGTCGAGGGAGACATGTGCGGCCGATACACGCTCGTCGTCGAGCAGGACGATCTCGAGGCGCGATTCGACGCCCGGTTTCGGGATGGTGGCCCCGAATCGGATTCGGATTCTCGATCGGCTCGGGCCTCCGATTCCGGGTCCGCGTCGGCGTTCGTCCCGCGATACAACGCGGCTCCCGGCCAGGAGTTGCCGGTGATCACCGGCGAGGACCCGGAGACGATCCGACGCCTCGAGTGGGGGCTGGTGCCGTCGTGGGCCGACGACGACGCCGGCGGATTGATCAACGCTCGAGCGGAATCAGTCGACGAGAAACCGAGTTTCCGCGAGACCTACGCCCGGCGCAGGTGCCTGGTGCCCGCCGACGGCTTCTACGAATGGGTCGACACCGAGAACGGAACCCAACCCTATCGCGTCACCTTCGAGGACGACCGCGTCTTCGCGATGGCGGGCCTCTGGGAGCGCTGGGAACCGGACACGACCCAGACGGGACTCGACGCCTTTGGCGGCGGCGCGGAACCCGAATCCGAGACGGGACCGCTCGAGACGTTTACGATACTCACGACGGAGCCGAACGAAATCGTCTCGGACTTCCACCACCGGATGGCGGTGATCCTCGATCCCGACGCCGAGGAGCGGTGGTTATCGGCCGACGATCCAGGTGAACTGCTCGAGCCGTACCCGGCCGAAGGGATGCGTGCCGATCCGGTTTCGACGGCCGTAAACGATCCATCGAACGACGTCCCCTCGCTTCTCGAACCGGTGTGAGGGGCGGTCAGTTCGCGGTCAGATAGCGGGAGTGGTCGGTCCGCGAGCCGATTCAGGATCGAAATTCGACGGCGGTCACCTCGAACCTGGCACCGCCGTCGGTGTCCGCGAGCGTGACGGTCCAGTCGTGTGCGTCCGCGATAGTCTGGACGATGGTCAGCCCGAACCCGGTCCCGTCCTCCTGGGTCGAAAAGCCGTGCGTGAAGATTCGCTCTCGAGCCTCGTCCGGAATACCGGGACCATCGTCTTCGACGTAGAAGCCGACCGGGTCGGTATTCTCCCGCAGGAGCCCGATCCGGACTGTGGGTGACGATGACCCGTGTTCGACGGAATTTCGAACGAGATTCTCGAGCAGTTGGATGAGACGACTTTCGTCGGCCGCGACCGCGACTTCCTCGAGCGCCTCGGTCCGGAGCGTCGCGTCGCGGGTGTCGACGTGGGACCAGGCGGCGGTCACGGCCTGCGAGAGCCAAACCGGACGCGGGTCCTCGACGCGCTGGCCGTCGCGGGCGAGCGTCAGGAGGGTGTCTATGAGCGAACTCATGCGGTCGTGTGACTCTTCGATGCTGTCCAAGGAGTCGCGAACGCGCGACGATTCGGCGTGTTCTCGCGCGAGAATGAGATGTCCCTGGGCGACGTTCAGCGGGTTTCGGAGGTCGTGACTGACGACGCTCGCGAACTGCTCGAGTTGCTCGGTCTGATTCTCGAGCATGCGTTCTCGGCGTTTGCGGTCCGTGATATCGACGTAGATGCCGTACCCCTCGACGCGGCCGCCCTCCCTGGTGACGGTCACGGGTCGGAAGATGAACGTTCGAACGTCACCGTCCGCCGTTTTTCGCCGGAGTTCCTGACCGTTTTCGGACGACCGCAGCCAGTGATCGATCCCGCTCGTGGGGCCGTCACCGGGAACGATGAGTTCGGACAGCGCCGTTCCGATAGCTCTCGATCCGTAGCCGAACGTCTCCTGAAACGCCGGATTGAGCCACGTGACGATCGGCTCGTCGCCTTCGAACTCGACGACGACGACCGGATCGGAGATCCGCTCGAGCAACGCCTCGAATCGCTGCTGGGCCTGCTGATGGACGCGGATCTCCTGGGCGACGATGGCGATGTAACCCTCGTAGCGGTCCGCAATCACGGAACAGAGGTCCTCGAGTTCGTGTGGCGTGTAGTACTCTTTCCGCTCGAGACCGATGGTCTCAGCGCTCGCCGCGACGACGGCTTCGGCCTTCTCGACGCCGACCGTCTGGCTGAACTTCGAGACGAGTTGCTCGTGATCCGTTTTCATTTCGGGAGGAGCATGACGACGCTCGAGGTGTTGTGAAAGCCGCTGAGTTGTCCCATCTGCAGACACATCTCTCCGTAGGTCTCGTACCCACAGAGGGGCGCTCCGAGTTCCTCGCGCATCGCGGTGACCGCTTCCGGGAACCGATCCTCGAGGATGATCTCTCGACACGCGCAATCGTAGACGAACGCCCCGGCGATCGCGGCGTCGGTCTCGCCCATCGCTTCGCGGATGGTGTCGCGTGCCGACTCGATCTGCGAGTCGGGACTCCCGTACATCACTCGAAGCACCGTCCCCTCCGGGATTTCGACGGCGAAGCGAAGCGTCCCGTCGTCGGCCTCGACTCTCGGCCATCTGATCTTGTACGATCCGCCCTGATCGACGCCGAACTCGAAGGCTCCCATAATTCTGAGCATTTCCGTTCCGGTCGGTGGGACGCTGTCGATCTCGACGCCGAATTCCGCCCTGACGCGCTCTCTGACTGCCGACTCCCAGACCTCGTAGGCCGGCCGACCGTCGAGTTCGGAGACGACGCACCCGTCGGCCGCCGTCACCGTGACCGGCTCAGAAATCGGCTCGTGGCCGTGGCCGACCGCGATCGGGAGCCGCTCCGTCGAGGCGACGAGGGCGATTCCGATGGCGTCCTCGGCGACCGTGTCGTTTCTGAAGACGTGTGTCGAATCCTGCTCGTACCGGTCGGAGGCCGCGCCGCCGACGACGCTCACCCTGGGGCCGAGTTTCTGCTGGGCGACCAGTGCGAGCTGTTCGCCGACCCCGCTGAGCCCGTCGTGGAGGCTAATCGCGGAGAGATACGGATAGCCGCTGACGGTCGTCGGAAGATCGGCGACCGCTTCGCGAACGGTGTTCGGAACGCTCGTCCGGAGTCCCGTTCCGAGACCCGTAAAGAAGCGAAGCGAGTCGCTGGTAACGAGCGCAGCGACGACGCTCTCGGTGGCGACGTCCGTCCCCGTGAACTCCCCGGCCGCAGAACAGCCGAGCAACTCAGCTTCGGGGCCGATCGTAGCGCGGACACCATCGATGACTCCCTCGTACTCGTACTCCGGCGAACAGAACAGGTGACAGAAGTCGACTCGATCGGACGGTAGGTCGGCGAGCGCGCTGGAGGCAGCGCTCCGGCCGGCTCGAACGCTGTCACTCCCGGTCGCGTGACCCGTAGCGACGACCGTTTGCATGGCGTCTCGAGGAGAAATGAAGGCCCGCGGTAATAAATCACATTATTTCCGATACCAACACCGCGTATTCGATGGCTGGGCCGTCCCGAACTCCGTCGCATTCGTGGTCTCACGACCGGTGCAATCAGCGCCGGCGAGTCCCGTTTCAACGGGTATAAGTTTTAGGTCTACCTAATCCGATCTCATGGAGCTGACCAGACGAGACGCGATCGCCGCACTGGCAACACTCGGTGTCGGCGGGTCGTTGTCCGGCTGTGTTGCCCCGCCCGGCGCCGATTCGGCGGTCGACGTGGAGCGGATTCTCGAGGGACAGATCGCGGCCGCCGCGGTCGTCTACCCGGACGACGTCTCGGGGACGGCGACGTTCGTCGAAACGTTTCTCGAGGCCCGATTCGGGGATCGAACGCACGCGATGGGGATGGAGGCGGCGGTCGGACACCTGGACGACAACGCCGAGGTGTGGTACGGGGACGGGTTCGCTGCGCTGTCGGTCGCCGACCGCGAGCAGGTGCTGCGGAACGTGGGCGTGGACACCGCGGACGAAAATCCCGAGGGGACGCCGTCCGAGCGAGTTCGGTACTACGTCGTCAACGAACTCCTGCTCGCGCTCTACGCCTCGCCGACGGGCGGCGAACTGGTCGGCCTCGAGAACCCCCGGGGCTACCCGGGCGGCCTCGAGACCTACCAGCGGGGGCCGGACGCGTGAGCGGCGGCCGCCCACCCGCGGATTCGGCGGGGGGTGCCACCGACGACGATGCGGATCGCTCGCCGGTCGACGACGCCGACGTCTGCGTGATCGGTGCCGGTCCCGCGGGTGGCATCGTCGCGGATCGACTCGCCGACGCCGGCCGCAAAGTCGCGATCCTGGAAGCCGGGCCGCGGTTCGATTCGGCGGACAGGCTCGCCAGACAGGAGCGGGCGATCCGCCCGTTCTACGGCCCACAGGACGTCTGGGACGGCGGAGGCGAGCGCGACGCGTTCTCGACGACGGGCGAGTGGTCCTACCCGCTCGATCTGGCCCGCGTCAAGGGCGTGGGCGGGTCGACGCTCCACTGGCAGGGCATGGTGATGCGACTCCACGAGGACGATTTCGACTCCCGAAGCGTGCGCGGAGTGGGCACCGATTGGCCGATCGACTACGACGATCTGCGCCCCTACTACGCCGCCGCGGAGCGAGAACTGGGGATCGCCGGCGCCCAGGACAACCCGTTCGCGCCGCCACGCGAGAAGCCGCATCCGATGCCCGCGTTTCCACCGTCCTACAGCGACGGCCTGTTCGCCGAGGCCTGCGACGAACTCGAGATCGCGATGCACTCCGTTCCGAACGCGCGCAACTCCGAATCCTACGACGGACGGGGTGCCTGCGTCGGGTACGGAACCTGTCGGCCGGTCTGTCCCTCCGGCGCGAAGTACGACGCGACCGTCCACGTCGAGCGCGCCGAGGCAACGGGCGCGACGGTGATCGACCGCGCGCCGGTCCAGCGCCTCGAGCACGACGCCGACTCGGTCACGGCGGCCGTCTACGCGACCCCCGACGACGAACGGCGTCGACAGGAGGCCGACGCCTTCGTCATCGCCTGTGGCGGCGTCGAGACGCCCCGTCTGCTCTTGCTCTCCGAGTCGAGTCGCTATCCCGACGGCCTCGCGAACTCGAGCGGACTCGTCGGGAAGTACTTCATGGATCACCTCTTTGCCGGCGTGAACGGCGTCATAGACGAGCCAACCCGGCAGAATCACGTCGGCTTTCTCACCAGCGAATCCCACCAGTTCTACGACGACGCCGACGACCAGTACGCGCCGTTCAAACTCGAGTTCTTCAACTTCGCCGGTCCCTCGCCCGTCGGGATGGCGCTTTCCGGCGACGACTGGGGCGACGACCTGCTCGAGCGGCTTCGACGCGACTACGGAACCCATATCGGGATCGGCGCGCTGGTCGAACAACTCCCCCGTGAGGACAGCTCCGTCGGCCTCGATCCGGACCGCACCGACGATCGGGGCAATCCCGTCCCGCACATCGACTGGTCCGTGGACGATCGCGCGCTCCGGACGATCGAACGGGTAAACGAAATCCAGCGGGAGATCCTCGCGGAACTCGGCGCGGAGATCACCGGTCGGATCGGCCCCGAAAACACGATCCCCACGTTCCACCACATGGGGACGACCCGAATGGGAACCGATCCGACAGAAAGCGTCGTCGATCCCACCCTCCGAACCCACGACCTCGAGAACTGCTGGATTGCCTCGAGCAGCGTCTTTCCGACTGGCGGGGCGATGAACCCGACGCTGACGATCGCGGCGCTTGCGTTGAAAGCCGCCGATCACGTCGCTGAGGCGCTGTAAGCCGCAGAATCGCTACCGACAGGCCGTCTGTTGTGTGATTGGCCGACTGAATTATTTTTATATCCTCGTACCCGGATGTATCACTATGTACCATCCGATTCCCTACTGCTGGACCACTGACGACGGTCTCACACACGTGTTCTACGACAATCACGTCCCTCCAGACACCGGATTTGGGTGGTCGAGCCTCTGTGATGCGGTCCGATTACCGATCGAGGACAGACATTTCGAATTACACGAGGACGTGACGGCGGAAGACATCACGTGTAGCCATTGCCTGAACGGACTCGACCAGCCGATTGCCGATTTCGACGGCGATTCCATCGCGTGCGTCGATGGCTGCCTGGTTCTATACGGCAGGGACCAGGACGACGCGATCGTTCAAGCCGAGCCGGTCTGTCGAAACGTGTTGCACCATTCCTTGCCGTTCGAACCGGATTCGTTCACCGGGAACCTCGAGGAGCAGCTCGAAGACGTCTGTAGCGAGTGCTGGGAGACGTACGTCGACCATCAGTGGACCCGTGACGATGAGGGCGCGGAGTTACGTGTCGAAGTCTCGGCGGACGACGGACGCTCGGAGTACTTCGCGGCGAGTGCCGAACCGATCCACGCCGATCGCGGGGCAGTATTGCGGTTGGTGAGCGAAAATGAACTCGAGACGGATATCGATCGCGAAGATATCGAGTCGATCACGCTGACGCCGATGTGGGACATCGTGTACTGACTTCGAATCACGCAGGGTCCTCGTGCAGACCAGATCTTCCGCGTTTAGCAGGCGCACTCTGACAGATTCTCGGCCGCTGATTCGGCGCGTGGAAGAGACAGGGCACGAATCGGGCAGCGGCTTGGTCGGCCCGTCCTCGGACCGCCCCTCGATGGACGGCGTCCCCGAGCGTTTTGGCCTCGAGAGTCTGGAGACGGTCGTGGTCCCGTCTCACCGCAGACTGACTTCCGCCGGAAGCGGGTTCGGTTCGTCCGTGTGGTTATCTACACAGGGCACGAATTAGACGCTACACCGATGTTGGGTTACGCCTGTATGAATCTCACGTTGAGAGAACACGACCCGCCGCTACGATGCAATCGCGGGATGCAACGGAAGACCTGGGAGTCACGGGGCGTAGCCTACGCATCCGAACTCGCTGTTCAGAACTTCGCCGACCTGTCTGAGATTTTGCGCTGGAACGTAGACCACGACATCTCCTTCTATCGCTGTACGTCGGAGTTGGTGCCGTGGAACTCCCAGTTCGAACTGACCGACCTCCCCGACTACGAGGAGATAGCCCGAATCGCCGCCGACTGTGGCCAGCTTATTCGAGACAACGACGTGCGATTTACGTTTCACCCGAGCCACTGGTGCAAACTCGCCAGTGAGTCGGCGGAGACCGTCGAGAACTCGATTCGAGACCTCGAAGTCCACGGCTCGTGGCTCGACTTGATCGGCCTCCCCCGAACGCCGTACTACAGCATCAACGTTCACATCGGAGCCCACTACGACGACAAGGCGGCAACGGCCGCTCACTTCCGGGAAGCCGTAAACAGCCTCTCGCCCGCCGCCCGCAAGCGCCTCACCGTCGAAAACGACGACAAGGAGGGGCTCTGGAGCGTCCCCGAACTGGTCGAGGCGGTCGCAGAACCACTCGAGGTGCCCGTCGTCTTCGATTACCATCACCACCAGTTCACGAGTGGGGGACTCACGTACAGAGAGGCCTTCGAACTGGCTGCGCAAACGTGGGGCGACGTGCGACCGGTCGCGCACTACTCCGAGCCGGCACGGCTATACGGGCAGGACGTGCGTCCACAGGCGCACGCCGAGTACGTCTCGTCGGTTCCCGACTGGCTTCTCGACGGCGCGGACGTGATGCTCGAAGCCAAATCGAAGGAACGAGCGTTGCTTCGCTACCGAGACGGAACGGGGCCGGTCGTCGGTCCGACGTAGCTGTGAACGCCCGAACGTCGGTCGTCGACGCGTCTCTCCGACAGTATCAGGAGGTATCTGCCCTGCCAGTGGCACACTCGTACCTGACTGGCAGTTCCCGGACGCCGTGCAGGAACGGGGCCTCGACGGGTTCGTGCGTCGTATCGATCACCTCCAGTGACTCGACTCGCTGGAACAGCACCTTGGTCGTGACCCGTCCCTCGAGTTTCGCCAGGTGGGCCCCCAGACACGTGTGCGGTCCCCGTCCGAAGGCGATGTTCGGGTTGGGAGCGCGGGTGTGATCGAACGTGTCCGGGTCGTCGAACACCGCCGGATCCCGGTTCGCGGCCTGAATCCATGCCACGACCGGCTCGCCCTCGCTGATCGATCGTCCGGCGACCGCGGTGTCTTCCGTGGCGACGCGGACTGCTAGCTGTACTGGCGAGCGATAGCGGAGAACCTCCTCCACGGTGCGATGGATGGGCTCCTCGTCTCCATCCCCGATAGCTCCTTTCACTGCCTCGAGCGCGTCGGGTCGGGCGGCCAGACACCGCACCGTGTTCCCGATCAGGTTCGTGGTGGTGACGTGGCCGGCCACCATCAACAGCCCGCACAGGCGGAGCAATTCGTAGTGTGAGAGCCCGTGGTCCGATCCGGCGAGATCCGAGACCAGATCGTCGCCCGGGTCCTCGCGTTTCTCGAGAATGACGTCGTTGACCAACTGGCCGATGCCGAACACGGCCTCGGCCTGGTCTTCCACGAACTGGTCTGCGTCGTCGAACTCGCTCAAGTCGGGGGCCGCCACCGCCTCGTCGCTCACCGCCTTGAGTCGCTCACGAACGTCTTCGGACGCCCCGAGGATCCCCGCGATGGTCGAAATCGGCAACGGATAGGCGAACGACGAGACGAGATCGAACTGTCCCGACTGACCGTCCATCGCGTCCTCGAGCAACCGGTCGGCACTCGCCCTGATGTCGTCCTCGTAGCGTTGGACTGCCTCGTATGAGAAGTGCTCCTCGACGAGCGATCGTTTCTCGGTGTGCTCCGGCGGATCGAGTGCCAGCAACGTATCCTTGAACGTCGTGTTCTGCCCCATGATCGGCTCGTTGGCGAACGTCTCGGCGTCCGACAGTACCTGCTCGACTGCCTCGTACGTGAAGACGTCCCAGCACTCCCGTTCCGGATCCCAGCGGAGATCGTGTGCCGATCGTTGCGTTCGAAACCAGTCGAACGGCTCGAGGTTTCCGTCACGACTCGAAAGCGGCTCCGGTAGCGGTATCCAGCCGCCAGGTCCTCCGGCGCTCATGGGTTGTGGGTTCGTCACACGATTCCCTACAGGTTCCGCCTCTGATTCGGGCGGGTTTATACAGTCGAGTACTAGTCGTCGGCCTCGTCCCGTCTGCGTAACCGGTGTGCCCCGGCGGCATCGTGATACTTTCGAGACATCATTTTAGGCAAACCTAAACGCATAAGTGCGGCGGGCGGCGAATTCCACCAATGAGCAGCGGGGAGCAAACCGAGGCGACCGACGGAACCGACGAGCGCGACGAGCACGGCGATCACGACGCGGAATACACGTTCGAGGACGTCAGCGTCGTCATGGGAACCTACAACGAGGAGGCGGCGATCGGCACGGTACTATCGGATATCGAGGACGTCACCGACGGGAAGGCCGAGGTCGTCTGCGTCGACGGCTCCTCGGACCGCACCCCCGAAATCGCCCGCGAACACGGCGCGACGGTCGTCGAACAGCGCCCCCAGGGGTACGGCGTCGCGGTTCGCGCGGCGATCCTGGAGCCGGATAGGCCGGTCGTCGTCACGACCGACTGCGACGACACCTATCCCATGGAGCAACTCCCCGAGTTCCTCGAGTTGATCAACGAGGGCTACGACGTCGTCAGCGGCGACCGGCTCTACCACGGAGCCGACGCGATGCCGGCGTTCAACCGGTTCGGGAACCACGCCTTCGCCGCCCTCGCGAGCGTCCTGATGGGCACTCGCGTCCACGACACGACGACCGGAATGCGCGCCTACCGCCGCGAGGTCGTCGAGTCGATCCGATGGACGGAAAACACCGGCCTCTCCGCGGAACTCCTGATCCGGCCGCTACTGAGAGGCTACGACGTCCGCGAACACCCGATCGAGTACCGCGAACGCGCCGGCGAGACCAAACTCGACCCGATCGAGGGCGGCGCCGCGATTGCGAAGTCGATCGTCACGGTCTGTCTCGAGGAACGATTCTGAGTGGCCGGGCACGTCGGAGCAGTCGTTCGTCGCATCGTTCGCGCACGGTCAGTATCGAACGCTCTGGGTCAGGACGAAGACCAGCAGCGCCATCAGTAGCGATCCGAGCAGGGTTTCGGCCGCGGCGATGGCCCGAGCCATCCCCGCTACCGGCTGTATATCGCCGTAGCCGAGCGTCGCGAAGGTGATCACGCTGAAGTAGAGGCTCTTCAGGTACGCCCGCCCGAGGACGCGACTCGGCGTCTCGGTGGGGTCGTCGATCTCGTACGTCACGGCGGTCTCGGTCCCGACCTCCTGGATGCCGCCGGTCAGTGGGTACAGCCCCGCACAGACGAGAATCAGCAGTACCGAGGTCGCGACGACGCGCCACGGACTCGTCCCGTAGCGCATGACCCAGCGCGATCCCGCCAGCCGAATCGCGCGCCTGTAGTTTCCCGTCCGCCAGGCCTCGCGGCGGCGAAAGTCCATCTCTCGGAGGTAAAACGCGTTCGCCTGCTTCGGGAACGCGTTCTCCCTGTAGAGCCGCTGGAGTTCCGAATACACCCACTGTGCGGATTCGGCACGCTCTACGGCGCTGTCGCCCGACAGTTCTCGGTCGATCTCGGCCTCGTAGACCGCGCGCTCGCTGAACGACGTCTCGAGGTTGATCCGCACGTCGGTCAGGCCCGCGCGGTAGAGCCGTGCGCCCCGGAAGTCCGCACCGCGGAGGTCGGCGAAGACGAACACGGCGTCGTGCAGGTTGGCGTCCCGAAACGACGCGCCGTGGGCGTCGACGTCCCGAAACGTGGCGCGCCGGAGATCCGCCCCGGAGAGGTCGGCGTCGTCTACGACCGCGTTCGAAAAATCCGCCTCGACGAGCGACTGTCCCGCGAGGATCGAGGTATCGTTCAGCCGCGCTCCCTCGAAGTTCGCCCCGTCGAGGCGCTCGCCCGGCGCGGGCGCCTGCCGCTCGTAGGCAGTCGTCGGCACGACGGACTCGGTGTGCCAGAGACACCGATCGTCTCTCCACGTCGGTCGCCAGCAACAGACCGCACCGGCGTCGTCGACCCCGCTGCTGTTCGTCACGTGGCCGCACCGCTCGGTGGTCATAGGTATGCTGGGAGCGGACGGCCTCTAACGCTATTGCCTGAAATGTGTCCGTCGCCCGCCCCTCGAGACGGCTGCCCGGGCGGCTCTCGGAGCTTTCACTCCTCCGGTCCCCGGGGATCCCGCTCCGTCCGATCGTTGGAGCCGCGCCGCTCGCGTCCGCTACTCTTCGACGACGACGATATCGGTTCGGACGAACACGCCGTTCGGGGACTGCTCGGGGATGTACGCCGCTTCGCCGCCGCAATCGCGGATTCCGCTACACCGCTCGACCCTGGGCGAAAGCGCACGGACGGTCTCGCCGTCCGTCCGAACCGGGACCTCGAGCCGATAGCTGAAGCTCCCGCCGAGCCCGCGGTCGACGAACACGTCGAGCACGACGTCGTCGCGATCGTCGAGGGGGAGCGATTCGGTGGCCCCGATCTCCGGCCCGCCCAATCGCACTGCCCCGTCGGTGGCGATCACCCGAAGGCTCGTCCGATCCGAGACGTTCTCCAGGACGGACGTGGCACTCCCCTCGTCCGTCGTGAGGGTCACGGTGACGCTCTCCGCCGCCGTCGGAACGCCGACGGTGGCGTTCAGTCCGACCGTCGAGCCGGCGACGTGATCGACCGGTTGCAGTCGGGCCGCACGCGGGGACCCGTCGGGCGGATCCCAGGTGCCGCGATACGCGAATCTGTACAGCGATCGGTTGGGATACTCGTCGACGACGGCGAACGGCCGCTCGTCCATCGCGTACACCCGCTGCCCGTCGAAGTCCGGATCGTTGCGAAGCGCCTGGAACGGGTGGGCGAGCCAGTCCCCGTACGGCGTCGGAAGGAACACGACCGACCGCTCGCTCGGCGCGTCCTCGAGTGGCTCGTAGACCCGCTCGTAGGTGTCGGTCACCGCCGCGTTTCGATCGATTTTCTCGTCGACGTTCGCCGCGGTGACGGCGCCCACTGCGAGCGCGCTCACGAGCACCGCG
This sequence comes from Natrinema caseinilyticum, assembly GCF_024227435.1. Taxonomy (GTDB): domain Archaea; phylum Halobacteriota; class Halobacteria; order Halobacteriales; family Natrialbaceae; genus Natrinema; species Natrinema caseinilyticum. The sequence continues at coordinate 1,619,791 of NZ_CP100445.1, read as the reverse complement.
GCGACGAGCGTGACGCGTGCCGCTTGCGGGCCGAGATTCCGATCCGTCGCCCGTCGGGCGGCGGCGACGAGCGCCAGTGCACCGACGGCGGCGAACGCCGCGAACGGCACCAGGAGATCGAAGTGGTAGTACGGGCCGTGCGTGGCGATCAGGCCGTCGCCGGCCCGATCGAGATCTCCGAGGATGTTGTGGTTCCCCCAGAAGTAGACGTTCCCGACGGCGATGGTGAGGACCTGTCCGGCGATGATCGATTCGCGGGGCGAGAGGCCGCGGCGGACGGCGACCCCGAACCCGACGGCGGCGACGACGGCGCCGAGAATTCCTCCGGCGATCCAGCCGGTGGCGAACGTCGCCAGTACCAGCGCGTTCGACCGCAGCGCCAGCCCCGCGGTGTATTCTATTCCGGGACCGAGAAGTTGCCGGCGACCGAAGCCGAGGCCGTCCAGCGGCGCGAACGCCTCGTAGGGGAACACGAGCGGCGAGCCGGTCACGACGGCGTTGTAACCCAGCGCGAGTCCGACGCCCGCCAGCCCGAACGCCGCCGTCGCGGTCTGTCTGGGAAGGGCCTGACGGAAATCCCCCCGAAGGGTCCAGCACGCGTGGACGACGAACGGCGCGGCGAACAGCACGGCGGTGTACGGTCGTGAGAAAAACGCCAATCCGATGGCCGCGCCGGCCGCCGCGGCCCAGCGTCGATCGTCCGTTCGGTCGGCTCGGAGATAGCCGTAGGCGAAGGTCAGGTTGAGCATCGTCGTCGGCGCGTACGGCATGAAAACGGCCGATTCGATCAGAAAGAGCGGCGAACACAGCACGATCACGGCGGCCGCGATGCCGGTCCGCCGATCGAAAACCTCGCGAACGACCAGCGCGACGAGCGCGAGTATGGCGGCCGCGATACCCGGAAGCGCGAGTCGATACCCGCCCAGGAGTTCGCCGAGCGCGAAGATGGCCGCGGGGACGGGCGCGTACTTCGGATACAGTCGGTCCCCGTCTTCGACGAAGAACCAGGGGCGAAAGACGTCCTCGACGGGCGGTCGAACGAAGAGCTGTCCGTCAAGCACCATCGCCGCCTGCTGGAGGTAGACCCCCTCGTCGTGGTTGAGCGAGTGGTACGGAAACGTGTACGTCTCGAGCAGCCAGACGGCGAGAGCGCCGACGAGTGCGATACCGACGACCGCGACCCGCCACGTTCGTCGCCTCATCGTTCGAGTCTCACGGGCGCATCACCGCCCTTCCTGTGCGAGCATCACGGCCATCGACAGGCCGGAGACGACGATCAGGACGAGCGCCGGGACCGCCGCTTGCCCGTACAGGCCGGTTTCCTCGACCCGCCAGATGTACGTCACCAGCGTCTCGAATCCCAGCGGGCGCAACATGAGCGTCGCGGGCAGTTCCTTCATCGTCGTGAGAAACACCAGCGCGGCCCCGGCTGCGACTCCCGGTAAGATAAGCGGCAGCGTTACCGCCCGGAACGTACTCAATCGCGAGCGCCCGAGCGTGCGGGCCGCCTCGAGGAGTTGTCGATCCACCTGCAGCGTCGACGTCCGAATCGACCCGATCGCCTGGGGCATGAACCTGACGACGTACGCGAACACCAGCAGCGGTACCGTCTTGTAAATCGCGGGGATGACGTCGAGGCTGAAACTGAGTAAGGCGATCGCGAGGACGATCCCGGGCGTCGCGTACCCGACGTACGGCGCGCGGTCGGCCAGCGCCGCCAGCCGCGAATCGGCCGTCGCCGACGCGATCGCGATCGGCAGCGCGACGAGGATGGAGGCTCCGGCGGCCAACAGCGCGACGTAGGCCGAGTTCAGACCGTACTCCCACTCGAACGTCAGCCGTCCGACTTGATAGCCCGGCCCACCGCTAAACAGCCACATTCCGAAGATCGCGATCGGCAGCGCGAGCGCGAGCACGGAGACGACGGTCGGGAGCAACAACGCCGGGTATCGCCACGCTCCGAGCTCGAGGTCGACGCTGCCGCGGTGCCCGCCGCTCTCGTATGCTCCCGACTCGTCGACGCCGATTCGGGATTCGATCGCGAGGATGATCGCCGTCACGGTCAACAACTGGAGCGACAGCAACGCGGCGTAGTCGCGGGCGAACGCGTTGTATCGAGCGTAGATGAACTGCGTGAACACCTCGACCCGCATGATGTTTGGCGTGCCGAAGTCGGCGAGCGCGTACAGCGCCACGAGCAGCGCGCCCGCCGTGATCCCCGGAAGGATCTGCGGGAGCGTGACCCGTCGAAACGCCTCCCAACGGCCGGTGTTGAGCGTTCGCGCCGCCTCGACGAGCGACCCGTCGAACGAGAGCAACGCCGCCCGCGTCGTCAGGAACACGTAGGGGTAGGTGTACAGCGTTAGCACGAACGCGGCCCCGGCGAACCCGTAGACGGACGGGATCGAGTCGATGCCGAGCGGAGCGAGGAGGTCGGCGAGCTCTCCCTGTGGTCCGAACGCCGAGACGAACGCGAACGCCCCGAGATAACTCGGGACGGCGAGTGGCAGTGCGGCGAGGACGGTCCAGAACCGAGGAAACGGGATCTCTCCCTGAACGGTCAACACCGCGAGGGGGACGCCGATGACGACGCTCGCGCCGGTGACCACCGCGACCAGCGCGACGCTCCGGAGCAGCACCTCGACGGTCTGGGAGTCGACGGTCAGTTCGAGCGCTCGAGACCCGAGCCCGGCGGCGTCGACGACGAGCCAGGAAAGCGGAAGGACCAGAACGGCTGCGATGGCAGCAGCGAGCAGCGTGAGGCCGACGTCGACGGGAGAGTCGTCTCCGTTCGTCCCGCGTTCGACCGTTCGTGCGACCTGCTCTCGGATCGTCATCCTGAGACGCCGGCGTCGTCCATCAGGTCGAGGGTCGGTTCCAGGTTCGATAGCTCCGCGAGGTCGATATCCGGCGGGCTCAGCTCGTCGATCGTCGGGAGACCACCGACCGGGGCGACGCCCTCGATCATCGGGTAGGCGAAACTGATCGTCGCGAAGTACTCCTGTGCCTCCGAGGAGAGCAAGTGGCGGACGAAATCGTCGACGAGTTCGCCCCGCTGGGTCCCTTTCACTTTCAGCGCGCCTGCGACGTTTATCAGCGCGCCGGCATCGCTTTCGGTGAAGGCGAGATCGATCGGCGCGTCCGGCTGTTGATTTTTGACGCGCATCGCGTAGTAGTGGTTCGCGAACCCGGCCGCCAGGGAGCCGTTAGCCACGGCCTGGGAGACGGCGTACTCGTTGCCACGGCGCTCGGTACCGGCGTCTCGCATGTCGACCAGCCAGGTACGGGTCGCCTCGTCGCCTTCGATCAGCCGCATGGCCGTCACGAACGATTTGAACGCACCGTACGTCGGTGCCCAGCCCATCGTTCCCTGCAGGGCGTCGGTCGACGGGAACTCCATGACGGTGCTCGGAACGTCCGAGCCGCTCAGCTGGTCGATGTTGTACGGCACGGAACGCGCACGTCCGGCGACGCCGGCCCACGCCTCGTCGGATCCGACGAACTGGTCGTTCGCGACCGGGTCGACCGCAGCGTCCGAGAGCGGTTCGTAGGCGTCGTTGTCCGCGACGAACCCCAGCGAGCTGGCGTCGATCGACCAGAACACGTCCGCCTGGGCCGCGCCGGCGTCGACTTCCTCGACGATCGTCTGGGCCAGCGACGCCGAGTCGTTGTCGTTCGGATGGACCGTGAAATCGGGATAGATGTTCTGCAACATCTCGACGAACTCGTAGTAGATCCCACCCTCGCCGCCGCCGATGTAGAGCGCGAGGTCGCCCGAGAGATCCGGGAGTTCCTCTATCGACGTCCCTCCCGGTGCCGGTCGACCTTCCACGAGCGTCCCGGAGCCTCGGAACTCGGAGAGTGACGGTATCTCGACGTCTTGATCGTCGTTGAAGAATCCCAGACAGCCCGCGAGCGAGGTGACGCCCAGGGCGGACCCGATTCGCAACGCGTTCCTGCGCGTAACCGCGCGCTCTCCGCTGTCTCCGTTCATACTCGGTTTAGGCTGACCTAAAACCTTATAGTTGACGATTCAGTCGTCGGCGACGACCTGTGCGCGGTCCGTTTCGGGGCCGGCGCCCGATCCGAGCGCCGCGAGGCACTCGAGCCAGTCGAGCATGTGTTCGCCGACGTAGTTGAAGAACGCGCCGTTGTTGTACTCCTCCCACTCACCGTCGGCGAGTTCGCGGCCCATCGCCTCGAAGACGGCCGCGTAGTCGTCCGCGTCGCCGCTACCATCGTCCTCGGACGGCTCCGCCGGCTGAACGGCCCGTGGACCCTCCGGTTCCACGCCGTCGATCACCCGCCAGAGGTGTTCGTTGAGCTCGAGTCCCGGAACCTCGTTGTTGAGGTCGTCGAAGGTGCTTCGAGGGGCCTTGTTGTGTTCGCAAAGCGGCGCGCCGTTGTAGATGCGCTTGCCGAGCACGTCGCAGGCTCGCTTGAGGAAGACCCCCGACCAGATGTCGTCGAACCGGCCGACGTTCCACTCGTTGTCGTCCATCGGCAGCTGGTAGAACGCGGGAATCACCTCGCGCCGGAAGGCGAGGTTCATCGAGCAGACCGTGAGGTAATTGCCGCGAGCGGCGACGAAGTCGTCGCCGAAGTCCTCGCTCGCGGTCCGGGTCTGGGCCTGCCCCTCGAGGTCGCCGTCCATCAGGATGCGAACGGCGTCGAGGTCGGGCACGTTCGTCCACAGGCCCTGCGAGGCGACGACGTCGCCGGCGTCGACGTGGGCGGTAGCGGTCTCTACGGTCTCGCCCATCGCCGAGTACGGGTACCCCCGCGGGTAGAGGCCGTGGTCGTCCGCGTTCTGGTACAACACGTTGACCCACCGCTCGTCGGAGGCGACCGATTCGACGTCGCCTTCGAAAGCCAGGTTCCCCATGTGCGTCCCGAAGAAGTCCTCGTCGGGGTGCGGAAGGGTGTCGTCGTCGATGAAGAAGCCGTAGTCGAACTCGTCGTGGGCCCACATGTAGAGCAGGCCGAAACTCGTCTCGGCGTGGCTCGCCGCCGGGACGACGTGGGAGTACTCCGCGACGTCGTGGTCGGCGTACCACTCCTCGCGACGGCTCCCGTCGAAAACCTCGCCCGAAACGCCCTCCTCGGCGAGCATCGTTTCCATCGCTTTCGTCTCGCAGAAGTTCTCGGTGACGAGAACCACGTGGAGCCGCGAGAGGTCGAATCCGTGTTCCCGCGCGTTTCCGAAGTACGAGCGGAGACACTCGTACTCCCGAATCGTCGGCACGACGACGCAGATATCCTGATCCATTGTGCCACTATCTTTTAGGCTCGCCTAAAAAACTACCGTTATTTCGCGTCGGATCCGGCTCCCCCGTCGCGTCCGAGAGGGAGAGACCGAGCGCGAGAGTCCCGCCGGCGCCGCCGACCAGCGTCACGGCGTTTTTCAGCGCGTGATCGACGATCGCCGCGGCGAGCGCCGTACTCGCACCGATCGGCGTGAGCCCGACGATCAGCGCCGTAAAGGCGGCCTCGTAGAGCCCGACGCCGCCCTGGGAGAGGGGAAGAACTTTCGCGAGGTTCCCCACGCTAACCGCGAGCGTTCCGACCGCCACCAGCGTGGCGAACGCGAGGTCGCTTCCGAGCGCAGCCAGAACGAGAACTGCGGTACACACGTCGAGCGACCACACGGCGAGACTCCCGGCCCCGATTCGTCCGAGCGCGCGCGGCTGCCGGGCGACCGTCTGGACCGCCGTCGCGAACCGGAGCCCGGCCGTGACGGCCCGTTCGAGCCGCGGCCGGCCGCCGACCCCATCCCGCACCCACGCACCGAGTCCGTGATCCGCTCGAGCGGACGTGACGACCGCGAGGCCGACACCTGCAGCCGCGAGACTCACCGTCGCCGCGGACAGGACGGTAATCCTCGCCCCGTCGGCCGACGCGACCGTCCGGAGCGTCCCGGCCGCATCGCCCAGCGCGAGCCACGCCGCGGCGAGCGCCGCGAGCGCCGCGATCGTCGTCAGGTCGAACACCCGCTCGACGGCCAACGACGCGAACCCGGCGGAATACGGTACGTCGCGGTTCGTCCGCAGTACGTGTGCGCGCACCGCGTCGCCGGCTCGCGCCGGGACCGCGAGGTTCGCCGTCTGACTGACGAAGATCGCGATCGTGGCAAACGCGGTGTCGCTGCGGTGGTCCATCGCCGCGAGCACGTCGCGATACCGGCGACCACGGAGCGGCCACGAGACGGCGTAGACGGCGACCGCGCCGGCGAGCACGAGCGGATCTGCACTCGAGATCTCGGACGCGACCGTCCGCACGTCGAGTTCCCGTATCACGACGACGAGTCCGAGAAGCACGACCATCGTCCCGGCCACCGTCAGTCGGCGGCGAGTCAGGGCGGCGGTGAATCTGTGACCCGGCGATCCCTCGCAGGCGTTTTCCCGGCTCGCACCGCGACCGACACTCTCCGCGCCCGTCCCGTCGCTTTCGGCGCTCGAGACCGAGCCGGCATCGGGAGCGGACGGACCGGTCCGCTCACCCTCGCCTTCCATGGCCCTATCCTCCCGGCCCAGATATTTAAGCCCACCTAAAACACTCGCGATCGCGGGATCGGGTCGTTCTCGGGGCCGTTTTGGCTTCCACCTACCGCCGACCGTTGCCGGTCGTCCTCGGTCGTCGTCGGTTCCCGTCTTCGACCGCCGGCTATCGTACCTCTTCGACGATCTCCCGCGTCGACCGTCGCACCGCCTCGTCGCTCGAGAGACGGGGTTCGAAACCCAGCGCGGACAGCTTCTCGATGGAGAGGCGCATCTTCGGGACGTCACCGGTCCAGCCCCGTTCGCCGCCGGTATACTCCCGATCGGGTTCCACGCCGAGTTCCTCTGCGGCAATAGTCGCGATCCGGTCGACCGAGGTCGTCGTGCGCGTGCCGAGGTTGTACGTGTTCATCGCGTCGTCGGCGTGCTCGACGACGTGGAGCATGGCGTCGAGGCAGTCCTCGACGTGAAGGTAGGACTTCTCCTGGCGGCCGTCACCGAGGATCGAAAGCGTCTCGGGATCGGCCCGTAGTTTCTCGACGAAATCGGGGATCACCGCTCCCCTGAGGCGGGGGCCGACCACGTTCGCGAACCTGAAATTCCAAACGGTGAGGTCGTGGCTGTGGGCCCGCGCGGAAAGTAACCCTTCGTCCGCCAGCTTGCTGGCTCCGTAGGCGCTGATCGGCTCGAGCGGGGCGTAATCCTCCGGCGTCGGTCGCGGGGCTTCGCCGTAGACCGTCGAGGAGGAGGTGTAGGCGATTTCCGTGACGTCCGCGTCGGCCATCGACTCGAGGATATTTCGGGTCATCCGCGTGTTGTCGTCGAACTGGCCGTGCGGGCGGTCCGTGTCGACGTGCTTCGACGCCGCCAGGTGGACGACGAGGTCGACGTCGTCGAGGTGGCCCTCGAGTGCGGTGGGTTCGGTGAGGTCGGCCTCGAGAAAGTCCGCGTCGTCGGGGATGCGATCGCGATCACCGTTCGAAAAGTTGTCGACGACGAGGACGTCGGCACCGTCCGCGAGCAGTCGCTCCGAGAGGTGCGAGCCGATGAACCCAGCGCCACCCGTGACGAGGATCCGTCGATTCGAGAGGGGCATACGCGATACTCACTCGGCGAGCGGTTAATCCTGTTGGGTTTCGCCGGCCAGTCGACGGATTTCGCGTCCCCTGCGGTCGATTGGCGTTCTCCGGAGACTGTTCGCTTTCCCTGCTATCGGTTCCCGTTTCTCGACGTCGGTTCCGCTCTCCGATTTCGGTCCGGACGACCGGGACGTCCGTTCGAAGAATCCGCTTAGACGCCGGTCGAATACCGCAGAATCCCGGCGAAGCCGCCGAAGGCGTTGTAGAGCTGTTCACCCTTCTCGAAGTCCGTCGAGATGAACTTCGTCTCGGTCCCGCGCTGTTCGGCGATGTCGATGAGGTGGTCGATCGCGTCCTCGCGGTCCTCTTCGGTCGCCTCGACGTCGGTTCCACACTCGGTGCAGGTGTGCGTCGGCGTCGACTTTCGCCGGTCGATCACCTCGCGCTCGGTTGCGCCACACTCCGGACAGTCGTAGGTGACGACGTCCTTCCGGAGGTCCTCGCTGATCAACAGGCGGTCGACCGCGCCCATCATCAGGTTTCGACGCGTCTGCTCGAAGCCGTAGGTCGCCAGGTCCCCGGCGTTGAGTTCCTCGAAGAACTCCTCCATCACCTGCTTGTCTTTCATCACCTCGGCGTCGGCCAGGGCGTCCTCGGCGTTGTCGACCAGATCCTTCAGTCCCGATTCGTCCGTGTACGCGACGTCGAACTTCCCGATGACGTTGTCCTGAATCTCGTGGTGGAGGTAGTCGCCGTCCAAGAACTCGTCTTTGGTCGGCGAGGGGCCGCCGACGAGGATTCCGTCGAGTTCGTGGCGCTTCGGGACGAACAGGTCGTTCGCCATTCCTGCGACCTCCTGATAGAAGTTGTCGATCGCCTCGAGGCGCAGGCGAGCGAATCGCTGTGCGGACTGGCCACCTTTGCGCTGCTTGCCGGGAACGAGCGAGGACGCGGATTTGACCGGTTCGATTCGTTTGCCCTTCAGCCAGCCGACGTTGGCCTCGCGGCGGTCGAGGACGACCAGGCCGTAGAGTCCCTTGTCGGCGAGCATCTCCTCGAGCGGTTCGGTCAGAAAGTCCGAGTCGCAGTGATACCGAAAGGACTCGATAGGCTGGGGCGGACTCTCGAGGACGTTGGTGACCATCTCTGTTTGCCCGCCGCCGGAGTCGACGGCACCCGAGAAGAGGACGATGCCGTTTTCGGGTGGATAGGTGTCGTAGTATCGGAGCCGGTCTTTGATGCTCGTCAGCGCGTCCTGGACGGCGGTTCGGGTCTGCTTGGATTTGATGTTGGCCGCTTCGCTGTGTTCCTGTGTGACGTGCTGGACGACGTCGCTGATCTGTCTATCCTCGGGAACGTAGATCGTCACGAGCTGCGTTCCGGAGCCGTCGTAGTTCTTGAGATCCTCGATGACCTTCCGGAACTCGTATTTCTTCCGGTCGGATTGCTCCTGTTCCCTCTCCTGGCTCATTAGTCGAACAAAACGCTGCTGTGGGTAAGAATCCTTTGACACACCCCTCGTCGTGCAACCGAGCGCTGGCGGAGTCGTGGCGTCGTTTTTCCGACTATGCGAGACGTGTCGGCGCGCCATAACGAGCCGAGAGGTTAGGTGACGATTTAAGGTGTTGCCGTTCTAGGGTCAGGACAGTAATCGAGTATGTCTCAGGAGACGGTCTACGCTATCGCGAGCGGGAAAGGTGGTGTCGGGAAGACGACGACGACGGTCAATCTCGGGACGGCGCTGGCCGAGGCCGGAAAGCGCGTCGCCATCGTCGACGCGGATCTCGGCATGGCGAACCTCGCCGGGTTCGTCAGCCTCTCTCCCGACTCGACGACCCTATACGACGTCTTGGCGGGCAACGCATCGGTCGACGACGCCACGTACCGATTGGCGGACAACATCTTCGCTGTTCCCAGCGGGACCAGCCTCGACGAGTACGCCGAAACCTCACCCGAAGGGCTCGGTACGGCCGTCGCCACGCTTCGGACGAAATTCGATTACGTCTTTCTCGACGTCGGCGCGGGTATCAGCCACGAGACGGTCCTCCCGCTGGGACTGGCCGACGCCGTCGTCATCGTCTCGACGCCCGAACCCGCCGCTATCCACGATTCGAAAAAGACCCTCGAGTTGACCGATCGCGCCGGTGGCTCCGTCGCCGGCCTCGTCCTCACCCGGACCCGACCCGACAGCGACATCTCCCACGAGGAACTCGCGGACCGCCTCGGGGTGTCGCTGCTCGGGATCGTTCCCGAGGATCCCGCCGCTCGAGACAGCATCTACGCCGGCACGCCGCTCGTCGTGTTCGAACCGAACGGGCCGGGTGCCGTCGCCTACCGCCGGCTCGCGTCGGATTTGACGGGCGTCGACATCGCAGAGCCCGCCACCGATGGCGGCACGAACAGACGACCGCCGACCGGCTCCCGTTCGAACCCGCCGGTCGACCCGAAAGGCGATTCGACGGGCCGCGAAGCGGCACACGACGACGTTTCGAGCGCCATTACGGATGCCGAAACCGACTCCTGATCGGCCGCTCGGACGCGGCCGGTGACGTCGTCGGCCGGTACGGACTGCTTTCTACCGTTGCGTCTGCGGACATCGTCTCCGCTTCTATCGAATGGAGTGAATACCGTCCGTTCGTGACTCTCTTTTCTCTGTGACCGTCACGGCCGTCGTAACGACCGGGAAATCCCGATACGGATACAGTTTCGACCGGTTTGTTGGTCATTTCTCGAGCCTGTTTCGGGGTGATTACCACCTAAATTCGTCGTCGTTGTCGATGGAAAGCATAACGAACTGATTACTAATCATAACCGTTCTCGATGGCTCGTCCATGGAGCGACGAAAGATCCTCCTCGGTAGTGGCGCAGCGATCGCAACCGTCCTCGCCGGCTGTTCCAGCGACCAGACTGGCGACGAATCAAATCAGAACGGAGACGGCTCCGACGACTCGCTCGACGGCGACGGCAACGGGAACGGCAACGGCAACGACGATTCCGGCGACTCCGACAAGAAAGCCGACATTCCAGGCCTCGACCGGGACAAACTGAAACTCAGCAGCCAGAAGCTGACGATCGAGGACGTCAACAAAAACGACAAAGAGGTCGACGTCGTCGCCACGACGACGACGACCGACCCCGAGACGCTGTTCACGGAACTCGAAACCCTCGCCGCCGATCTGCGGCGGGCGATCACCGACCCACAGGCGTTCGCGGCCGCGGTCGACAGCGTCACGTGGGTCCTCGAGAAGGACGGCGCGATGGTGATGTCGTTCTACGTCGACGTGTCGTGGGCGATCAAGTTCATCAACGACGAGATGGACCGGGAAGAGTTCCTCGACCGCGTCCTCGAGACCGCGGACGAGGCTCGCTAACGTTCGCCGGAGAGCCCGAGTGGCTATCGTTCTTTTGGCTGGCCGCGGGACGCGATGAGGGACGGGTCCGTGCAACCGAGCGGAACGAGGCGTCTTCGTCGGACGAGGTCGACGTGGCTCGGACGACTCACATCGAGCGCGGCGCTGCCACGCCCAGGATCGACAGGGCGTTGGCGACCGTGTGCTTCGAAGCGGCCACCAGCGCCAGTCGCGCCTCGCGGACCGCCGGATCGACGTCGTCGGCCAGCACCGGACACTCGCGGTAGAAGCCGTTGAACCGGTCGGCGAACTCGCGGGTGTAGGTCGCGACCTGGTGGGGCTCGAGGTCGTCCGCGGCCTCGTCGACGACCGCCGGGAACCGCGCGATCGTCTCGAGGAGGTCCCGTTCTTCGGGCGTCTCGAGACGGTCGGCGTCGACGGCCGTTTCGACGTCGTCCATGCCGGTCTCGGGGTCGATTCCGGCCTCTTCTAGAATGCCACAGCAGCGCGCGTGGACGTACTGCACGTAGGGGGCTGACTGGGCTTCGAAGTCGAGTGCCCGATCCCACTCGAAGGTAATCGCCTTCGTCGGCTGCTTGGAGACGATGTCGTAGCGGACGGCGCCGATCCCGACCTGATGGGCGATCCGCTCGATGTCCGCCTCGTCGAGGTCGTCGTCGCGGATGCGGTCGTCCAGCCGGTCTTCGACCTCCCCGCGGGCGCGGTCGATGGCCTCGTCGAGCAGGTCGTCGAGGTCGACGCCGGTCCCGCGGCGCGTGCTCATCTTCCCCTCGGGGAGGTTGACGTACGAATACAGGACCTGCTGCAGCTGATCGGTATCGTTGCCCAGTAACTCGAGGGTCGTCCGGAGCTGTCTCGCCTGGAGTTTGTGGTCCTCGCCGAGGACGGTCACCGCGCGGTCGTACTCGTCGAACTTCCACTCGTGGTGGGCCAGGTCGCGGGTGACGTACAGCGAGGTGCCGTCCGACCGCAGGAAGACCAGGTTCTTGTCGATGCCGTGGTCTTCGAGTTCGAGTTGCCAGGCGTCCTCCTCGTACACCGCCTCGTCGAGGTCCTGGAGTCGGTCGACGAGCGCCTCGGTCGCGCCGTTGCGCATGAATCGCGTCTCCTTGACGAACTCGTCGAACTTGGCGGGCAGGCGCGCGAGACACTCCGTCATCCCGCCGAGAACCTGGTCGACGACCTCGCTGACGCGCTCGTAGGCCTCGTCGTCGCCCGCTTCGAGCCCTCGCATGATCGATTCGATCTCCGCTTCGGCCGCCTCGACGTCGGCTTCGGGCGCGTTCTCGAGGAACGCGTTGCCCTTCCGGTAGTAGCGCACGAGATCGTATTCGATGCGGTCGCGCTCGGGCGCGTTCTCTAAGTCCTCCTCGTCGAACGTTTCGTAGGCCCACGTGAAGACGGCCATCTGCCGTCCGGCGTCGTTGACGTAGTAGTGGCGGTCGACGTCGTAGCCCGCAAAGGCGAGGACGTTCGCGACGGCGTCGCCGATGATCGGGTTTCGGGCGCGGCCGACGTGGACGGGTCCCGTCGGGTTCGCGCTGGTGTGTTCGACGACGACCGACTCCTCGCGATCCGGGAGGGTACCGTAGGAATCGTCCGTCGCTTCCTCGAGCGTCGCCGCGAGGTACGCGTCGCTCGGGAGGAAATTGAGGTAGGGGCCCTGGGTCTCCACGTCGGAGACGTGCGTCAACTGCTCGGCGTCGATCTCGGCTGCGATCTGGTCCGCGACCTGCGGCGGCGCCGCGCCCGCCTCGCCGGCCAGCCGGAACGCGACGCTCGAGGCGAGAACGCTGTCGACGTCGTCCGGTGGTTCTTCGAGCCCCAGATCGTCCGTCGGAAAGCCGAGCGTCGAGAGCGCCCCGTCCAGGGCGTCTTCGACCTCTGCGCGTAGGGAGAGGAACATACCCGCCCGTATTCAGGGCTCGAGTAAAGGAATGTCGGGTTTCGTCTCGTCGCCGCTCGGTCGATCGGTCCGACGCGAGCCGCGGACTATACCAGCCCCCATCGCGCCGCCCCGCTCACTCGAACAGCGCCGCAGCCTCGCGGAACCGGTTTTCGTGGACCGGCCGAAAGCGCTCGTCAGAGTCGTCGAACTCGCTCGGCGTCCAGAATCGCGCGTCCGTCGCGTCACTCCCGGCCGCCAGTCGGCCCTCCGCGTCGGCCCGGTCGGCCACGTAGTGGACCGTGACGACGTACTTGCCGGTGCGGGGCGGCATCGCCGACGCGGCCAGTATCTCGAGGTCGGCGGGGTCGACGACCACGCCGGTCTCCTCGGCGAGTTCCCGGGCGGCCGCCGCGGGCGGTTCCTCCCCGATCTCCATGTGGCCGCCGGGGATCGTCCACTCGCCCACTCCCGGCGGGACGCCGCGTTCGACACAGAGGACGGCGGGATCGGAACGGGACGAATCGACTACTGCGACGCCGGCACAGGGGACCGGGTTGTGCCAGACGATGGACTCGCAGGTCGGACAGCGCATGCGATCGCGATCGTCGAACGTGATCGGCTCGAGTCGAGTACCGCAATCGGGGCAAAACGTCGGCGGTCGGCTGACCATCTAGCCGAGTGTTCGGGACTGGCGGTTCAAAGGGTTTTCAGTCCGCTCCCGGTCAGCGGAACGACGACGTCGTCGTCCGCCTCGAGGACGCCGTCTTCGCGGTACTGGTGGAGGGCGGCCGGTGCGACCGCACAGGTCGGTTCGACGTAGAACCCGTTCCGGTGGAGTCGATCGAGTGCGGTCTCGATCGGATCGCCGCCGAGCGCGATCGCGTCGCCGCCGGTCTCCTCGATCGCCTCCAGTATTTCGGCCCGTCGTGCCGGGTCGGTGATCTGAATCCCGTCGGCGATGGTCGTTCCGTGACCGTCTTCGTCCGTCGTCTCGCCGCCGAGCGCGTCGACGATCGGTGCGTAGCCGGCCGCCTGCGCGCCGAGCAGTCGGGGCATGCCGTCGACGATACCGGCCTCGTTGAGCAGCGAGAATCCTCGATAGGCCCCGAGGAACAGCGTCCCCTGCCCGATCGGGAGGACGATCGCGTCCGGGACGGACCAGCCTTGCTGGGCGGCCACTTCGAAGGCGAACGTCATCGTTCCGGCGAGGAACGCGGGATTCCAGGCGTGGCTGGCGTACCAGCCTTCGCCCGTCTGTCTCGGGGCGGTGTCGTCCTCGCTCGCGTCCGCCGCGGCGTCGGCGTCGCCCTCGACGGCTTCGAGACAGGCCGCCGTGACGTCCGATCGCGTTCCATCGATGCGGACGGGACGGGCGTCAGCCCGCTGAATCGTCATCAGCTTCGACTGTTTGACGTCGGACGGGACGTAGATGTCCGCCTCGAGCCCCGCCCGGGCCGCGTACGTCGCGATCGACGCGCCGGCGTTCCCCGACGAGTCTTCGATGACCCTCTCGACGCCGAGTTCGACGGCCCGCGAGAGGGTCGTCGTCGCGCCGCGGTCTTTGAACGACCCCGTGGGGAAGACGTACTCGAGTTTGAACTGGGCGTCCCAGTCGGGGGCGTCGACCATCGGCGTGAACCCCTCGTAGAAGGTGACGTGCTGTTCGATCGGGAGGAACTCGAAGAACGTCCAGAGCCCGTCGCTGGTATCGAGGCTGTGAAGCGGCAACGGCTTACCCTCCGGGTGGGGCCGTTCGGTGAACTCGAGGGCGTGGCCGCAGGCACAGCGCCACGGTTCGTCCGGGCCGGCCTCGTAGACGGCTCCGCACTCGGGGCAGGTGAGATCGGAGGCCATCTCAGTATTCACCGATCTCGGTGCCGACCGAGCAGACGTACTCGCCCGTCGCGACCTGTGGGAGCCGACGCGCCCGCCAGAGGATGCCGTCGCCGTCGGCCGTCACTTCGCCTTTCGGGTCGCCGAAGGGCGTCGTCACTTCGAAGATCGTCTCGCCCGGACGAACGCGGTCGCCGAGTTCCTTTCGCATGGTCACGAGCCCGCCCGCCGGCGCACCGTACTGTTCGAATCCGCCGGCGCGGGTCTGTGGTTCGAGGGACTGGTCGCCCTCGAGGAAGTTGAAGTACTGGAGCACGTTGAACACGCCCTCGACGCCCGTTCGAATGCTCTCTTCGTCCCAGCCGACCGCACCGCCGAGTTCGGGATCGACGGTCGGAATTCCCTCGTCGGGCGCCGCGCGGGCGAGTTGGCCGTCCGGCCCCTTCTGGTCGAGCACGTAGCCACAGCCGAAGGCCTTCGCGAGTTCGAGACACTGCTCGTGGAGTCGGTGGCGCTTTCCGCAGCGGACGCGAACCTCGTCGAGCATTCGGCTGGTCGATCCCTGGTGGAGATCGAGGATCAAATCGGCTCGAGTCGCGGCCTCGAAGGTCGCGGCCGCGATCCGCTCGCTCGAGGTGCCCTCTTCGTTGCCGGGGTAGGCCCGGTTCATCTTCGTGTCGTCGATCGGATTCCGGTGTTCGGCGACTTGAAACGCGTGATAGTTTACGATCCCGACGATCAGAATCGTTCCCGAGAGTTCGGCGGGATCGAGTTGCGGCACGACGCGCTGGATCACGCCCACGCCGTTGAGTTCGTCCCCATCACTGGCCGCCTGCATGTAGAGAGTCCGTCCGGGAGAGTCGCCATTAATCACGGCGACGGGGAGCCCAAACGGGCTCCCATCCCGCGTTTCGCCGACCTCGAGACGGCCCGTATCGATCTCGCCGGGCCCCGCGCTCGCCGTTCCGAGCGTCGTCGTCATGTCCCTCACGTTGAACCCGTTCGTCTTTATACTATCCTTTGATCTCGGGGATTCCGCTAGCCCGGATGGCGACGGTGGCGTAACTACGCTCGGATGTCGACCGGTCAGTTCGAACTGTGTCTTACTGATCCGACTCCAATTTACTGCTGTCCAGTTCCCCTTCGATCCACGACCGACCCCTGTCAGTGAGAATGTAATATCCCGAATCGTCAATTTTCTCCACGAGCCCGTGATCCGTGAGGCGCTTTAGACGTCGCTTTACCGTTGATCGGTGGGGCGAGGCCCGTTCTTCGTATTCGAGATTGAACAAAATAACGCGTGGTGGAAGGGCCTTCCCGCTCTCGGAGAGCATCTCGAGTATCGGCCCGTCGTACTTGCTCCACCAGCTCGGTTGCACGGTTGTCTGCTTGTTTTCCGACGATTAAATAATCAGGAGTCTTACGAATAGCCCTATATGTTGCAATATGCAACATATGGGGTTACTTTTATTGACAATGCAACGGATAGGGTTACTTGCTGTGCAATATACGACTCGAATCTCGTCGGCCGGACCTGCCGAGGATGTCACAACAGTGCCGTCACCACGCTGTGAAACGTCATGGACCAAGACGACACACGAACCCCCGAACTCCCCGCCCGATCGGATGCTTCGCTCGAGCACGATCGTCACCTCCCGTCTGCTTGCAAGACGACGTGGACCGACCTCACCGCGATTCGACGCGATTGCCTCGAGATCGTGTTCCGTCGCGAGAACGACGCGAGTCCGGTTGACGAACGCGATATACTACGCGCGCTCGAGCGCCGGTCACCCATCACCAAGCGAACGCACCTGTACGCGGATCTGATGGTTCTCGTCGGTCGGGGACTTCTCTCGAGAGAGAGAGTCACCCTTCCGAACGCACGACCGAATACCGCCTCACGGATGAGGGCCACGCACTCCTGTTACAGCGCGCCGAGCGCCTCGCGGAGGTCTGTGGCATCCGAACCGTCGAGTCCGAACCCCCCGCTCGAGAGAAGCGGGAGAACGGATGAACAGGGCTCGAGGCGACGACTCGAGGCGATGCCCGGATTGCGGGGGCGAGATCCCCGAAAAAGATCCGCTCGTCGGCTGGTGGCTCTGTGACGACTGCGGACTCGCGGTCGACGACGACGGGGACTCCGTGACGTGAAATTACTCAGGCCCGAACGGCGTCGGGATCCGCGTCGGTAAGCGGCAGATCCACCTCGATCGCGTCGTACCAGACCGTCGGCCGCTTCGATCGCCCGTCGCGCTCGAATTCGATCAGGTGCAATGCCTCGAGTTCTTCGAGGTTTCCGTGTACCTGCTTTACGTCCCGGTCGACGAGGCGGGCCGTGTCGCGGATGCTCTCTGGATCGTGCTGGGCGATCGTCCTGAGCAGTTCCAGGTTCTTCGGTCGAACCACTCGATGCAGGTCGTCCGGATCGTGGTAGACCACCTCGAAGTGCGGTTCCGGTTCGTCCCCCCGATCCAGCGCGCGAAGCGTCTCGAGGGTGGCCTGTTCGTCGCCGCGTTCGAACCGGATATACATCGTCCGATCGTCGTCTGTCTTGTTACCAGGGTTCTCCATGATCTCTTACCTCCCGTTTGAAGCGTTTGTACAGCGATTCTAGGCCCGGGTAGTCTACGCGTTCGACGTCGGCGGGGTCGTCGGATTGGTGCCTGTGATGGATATCGACGTCGGGGTGATCGGGGAAGTTATCGTACCTGAGTATCGTATCGCCGTCGATGGTTCCGTACTGCATCGAATACTTCATCCCGTCCGGATACCGCTTCGTTTCGGGCACCGACCAGGCTTCGACTTCGACGTACGTGTCGCCGAAATCTTCCTGAATGGACAGCACCCGCACGGCTTCGTCATCGTCTTCGTCACCGGCCATCGGTCGTTGTTATCCGATCCAACATAATAGTTGTTGTGGTCACTAACAACACTGTGAGTGCAGCGACACGGTTCCAACTGGCGGATGGCCGACGGTCGGTCAAATCATTCCTCGTCTGACTCGAGGTTGTCCGCATCGAGTTCGCCGGCCAGGTACCGTCTCCCCAGTTCAGTTATTTCGTAATATCCTTCGTCGACCCTATTCACGAGGCCGTAATCGACCAACATCGAGAGTCGACGACTGACGCCGGTTCTGTCACGGTCGATATTCCTCCCGATCGCCGTCGGCCCGAGTTCCAACCCAGTATCGAGCACTTCGAGAATCCGCTCATCAGTCGGATTTTGCATCCATGAACCGGGTTTTCTCATTGATTGTCCATTTTCAACGGCCTTCTTACATCGTTCGAATCGACGATCTCGTTCAATGCTTCCGTAGATTAAATTATACGATATAGTAGAAGATTTAAGACAGCAGGGCGAAGACTGATCTGTCAACGTGAGTTGCAACGGCCCGTTTAACCGGGGAGCCAATCGCGGAAATTGGGTTCGGTGGTAGTGACACCGGCCCTGTGCGGCTCGCGTAATCAGGCAAGGCAAGCCATGCAAGATGACAATTCGCGGGGCCTTGAAAGTCCCGACCGATCAGACGCATCGCTCGAGTACGATCATCACCTCTCGGTCGCCATACGGACGACGTGGACCGACCTCACCGCGATTCAACGCGATTGCCTCGAGATCGTGTTCCGCCGCGAAAACGGCGGACAGCCCTGCGACGAACGCCAGATACTACGCGCGCTCGAGCGTCGGTCGCTCATCGCCGATCGAACGCGCCTCTACGCGGATCTGATGGTTCTCGTCGGTCGCGGCCTCCTCTCGAGGCGCGTGCGACCCGCCGAACGAACGACCGAGTACCGCCTCGCGGACGAGGGTCGCGCCCTCCTGTTGCAGCGCGCCGAACGCCTCGCGGAAATTTGTGGCATCCGAACCGTCGAGACCGAGACCGCGACTGAGACGGCCGCTCGAGAGAAGCGGAAGAAGGAATGATCGGGGTTCGAGACCGCGGGTCCAGGCGGTGCCCGGATTGTGGGGCCGAGATTCCGCAAAAAGATCCCCTCGTCGGCTGGTGGCTCTGCGACGACTGCGCGCTCGCGCTTGACGAGGTGGGAACACCGCTGCGGTGATCAGCTCTCGAGTACCTCGTCACCCGGTGAGGACCGCCCGGAGCGCGAATTTGAGGTTGTCGGTCCGTTCGGTGACCCGGCGGTAGAAGTACGATTTCCACCGGTCGCCGTAGGGAACGTACTGCCAGACCTCGTACTCCCCGGCCAACTCGTACTGGGCGTCATCGCGCACGCCCATGAGCATCTGGATCTCGAAGTCAGTCCCGTACCGGTCGTGCAACGCTTTCGCGTATTCGACCATCGCCGGATCGTGGCTTCCGACGCCGATGCCGCCGTCGTAGTGCTCGAACGCGTACTCGAGCAGGGTCCGATACTCCCGGTCGACGCGAGCGCCGTCGGTGTAGCCGACGTCGGCCGGCGGATCGTACGCCCCCTTGACGAAGCGGACCTTCCCGGGGACGTCGGCGAGTCGTCTGACGTCCGCGCGCGTCCGACGGAGGTTCGCCTGCACGCAGACCCCGACGCCGCCGCCGTGCTCGCGGGCGACCGTCTCGAACGCGTCCAGGGTCGCGTCGGTGGTCGTGTGATCTTCCATGTCGATCCAGACGAAGACGCCGCGGTCGGCCGCCGCGTCGACGATCTCGGTCAGTTCCGCCCGAAACACGTCCTCGCTGATGTCCAGTCCCAACTGCGAGGGCTTGACGGAGACGGCCGCCTCGAGTCCCGAGTTCGCGATGTCCTCGACGAGCGTCCGGTACTCGGCCGCGTCGTCGGCGACGGGGTCGCGCTCGTCGTAGTGTTCTCCCAGGAGGTTGACGATCGCGCCCACGTCGCGTTCGTTCAGTTGACGGACGTGCTCGAGGGCTTTCGCCGGAGACTCTCCCGCGACGAACCGACTCGCTATCGGCGGGATCATACCACCCGAGAGGAAGGCCAACGGTAAGGTAGTTCCTCCGTTTTTCGGCGCGCGCATCTCGCCGGATGGCGCTATCTGTTCGGGGCCGGACACACTTTTTACCGATCTGTGCGTACAGTTCGCATGGATTGTCGACTCGACGAGATCGAATTCCTCGCGCGCTCGGCCCACCGAACGGGCGTCCTCGAGGCGCTGCTCGAGGGCCCGCGGGATCGCAACGACCTGCGCGCGGCGACGGGCGCGTCCTCGCCGACGATGGGGCGAATACTCGGCGATTTCGAGGACAGGCGATGGATCGTCAGGGACGGGCCGACCTACGAACTCACGCCGCTCGGAGAGTACGTCGCCGAGCGGTTCGGAACCCTCTGTGACGCGATGGAAACGGAGCGAACGCTGCGCGACGTCTGGCGCTGGCTTCCGCGCGAGATGGAGGGATTTTCGGTCGACCTGTTCGACGACGCAGTCGTCTCCTATCCCGGTCCAAACTACCCCTACGAACCCGTCCAGCGCGTCAGAGAGTTGATCGAAGAGACGACCGCGATGTGCGGGTTCGGAACGACCGTCTTCAAATCGATCAACAACGAGACCGTCTGCTCGTCGGTGATCGACGGCATGGACTACGAGTACATTTACTCGCCGGCGGTTCTCGAGGCGACCGTCGCGTGGAAGCCGAAACGGGTCGCGGAAGCGACCGCGTGCGATAACTGCACCATCCTCTTGCACGACGCGCTCCCCGACGAAGACCGGTGTGGACTCGGCATCTTCGACGATCGAATCGGGATCTGCTGTCACGATCCGGAGACGGGCCTGCTCGAGGCCGTGATCGATACCGATAGCCGAGAAGCCCGCGAGTGGGCGCTCTCGGTATTCGAACACCACCGGGCCGACGCTCGACCGGTCAGTCACGAGGAGAAAGCGTCGCTGTTCCCGCCGGAACTGCTTTCCTGAGCGCCGCTGGCCCACCCGCCGCATTCGTTCGTCCGTCGGTCTCGTGTTTATCAGTCCCGTGTCGGTCTGTCCCATGTCCGTCGGTCCCGTGTTCGTCGGAGTTTCGTTTCCCATCGGCGGCACCTGCTTTCACGGGGTGAAATATTTCACGAGGAATTTACACGTCGGCGGCACTCGTCTCTTCGTTCGGAGATCCAACATGACTGTCCGCTACCGAACGACCGAAGCGAACGACGACGTCGTCCGCCGAATTCCAACGGAAACTGGCGGTGCCGGTCCCCTCGGCCCGACCGACCACCCCCTCGAGCACGCCTGCCCACCGAGAGGCACGTTACCGACTACCGAACCGACCATGGAATCGATGGATTCGATGGAATCGACGAGCCACCGCGGCGCATCACGGGGGGTGTGAGCGGATGTCGTCACACGCCGACTCGAGCGACGATCCGGTCGTCGAGGCCTTCGAAGCGGCCACCCGCGGTCCCGTGGTCCACCCGGCCGCGGGCGACGAATACGACGCGGCTCGAGCGATCTACAACGGCATGATCGACAAAGAGCCGCGGGTAATCGTTCGCTGTACCGACGTCGCCGACGTCATCGCGGCCGTAACCCTCGGTCGCGAACACGGTCTCGAAACGGCGATCCGTAGCGGCGGCCACAACGGCGCCGGCCACGCGCTCGTCGACGACGGTCTCGTGATCGATCTCTCCGGGATGGACGGCGTCCGCGTCGATCCTGACGCGAAGACGGTGCGGGTCGAACCCGGGTGTACCTGGGGCGACGTCGACCACGCGACGCACGCGTTCGGACTGGCGACCGTAAGCGGCGTCGTCTCGACGACCGGCGTCGGCGGCCTCACCCTCGGCGGCGGGCACGGGTATCTGACGCGGCAGTACGGACTGACGATCGACAACCTGCTTTCCGCCGACGTCGTCCTGGCCGACGGACGGCTGGTCCGCGCCAGCAGCGAGGAGAATCCGGACCTCTTCTGGGCGCTGCGAGGCGGCGGCGGTAACTTCGGCGTGGTCACGTCCTTCGAATTCCGGCTCCATCCGGTCGAGACCGTGATCGCCGGACCGATGTTCTGGCCGATCGACCGACTCGAGTCGACGATGCGATGGTACCGCGACTGGCTCCCGCAGGCACCCGAAGACGTCTCCGCGTTCTACCTGACGGGTGAGGTTCCGGGCGCGCCGTTCCCCCCGGAGATTCACGGCGAGACGGTCTGTGGCCTCGTCTGGTGCTGTACGGGAACGGAAGAGCGGGCCAACGCTGCACTCCGGGAGGCGCGGACCGTCGCCGAACCGCTCTTCGAGCACGTCGATCCGATGCCGTACCCGGCCATTCAGAGCGTCTTCGACGACATCTACCCGCCCGGCGACCGGTGGTACTGGAAAGGAGACTTCGTCGCGGAACTCACGGACGACGCCATCGCCGTCCACGAGCGGTTCGCGGCGGTTCCGACGACGCAATCGTTCATGCACCTCTACCCGATCGACGGGGCCGCCAGCCGCGTCGATGCGGACGAAACTGCCTGGAACTACCGCGACGCGACCTGGTCGATGGTCGTCGCGGGCGTCGATTCGGACGCCGACAACGACGACGTGATCACCGACTGGGCCCACGAGTACTGGGAGGCGCTCCACCCGCACTCGGCCGGGGGCTCGTACGTCAACTTCATGATGGACGAGGGAGACGATCGGATCCGGGCCACGTACGGCGATAATCACGACCGACTGCGAGCGGTCAAAGCCGTCTACGACCCGGATAACTTCTTCCACGTGAACCAGAACATCGAGCCTGCGGCCTGAGAACCCGCTTTTTGTGAGCCTCCGTCCCGTCGAATTCGTTTCGACCCGCTCTATAGCGACGGCGACGAACCCGTTTCGAACCGTTCGAAGGCCGATGACCGCCGACACTGGAATACGACCGCCATCCCGTCTGCGCGGTCCGCCGGCCCACTCGAGACCGATTCGGACGAAAACGTAGTCAATTACTGTATACTGTTTTTATGGTTACTGTGGACAAGTTATTTATGATTGTTCCTCCTCCCCCTACGTATGACGGCAGGACCGCCGATAGACGAACTCCACTTCCAGGATGCACCGACTGTCGATTCCGTTCCCGGCCCGAAGACGCGGGACCTCCTCGAGAAACAGGACCGAATCGACAGTAGTGCGGTGGCCTATCCGAACGACATTCCGATCGCGTTCGAGGAGGGGAAGGGCGCAACGGTTCGCGACGTGGACGGCAATACGTACATCGACCTCTTCGCGGGGATCGGCGTCCTCAACGTCGGTCACTCGAACCCGTACGTTCTCGAGGCCGTCCACGAACAGGCCGACAAGTTCGTCCACACGGTCGACTTTCCGACCGACGCGCGCCTCGAACTGATCGAGAAGTTAGACGAGATCGCACCCGCCGGTCTGCAGGGACAAAACAGGGTCGTTTTCGGCGGGCCGACCGGCAGCGACGCGATCGAGGCGTCGATCAAACTCGCCAAGTACAACACCGGCGGCGACGGCCTGATCGCCTTCCGCGGGTCCTACCACGGCGCGACGACGGGCGCGATGAGCGTCACGTCGAACAAGAAGTTCAAGGGCCCGTACGTGCCGCTGCTCCCCGACGTCGTCCACGCGCCGTATCCGTACCCGTTCCACCAGGACAAGACGCCCGAAGAGGCCGTCGACCACGCCCTCGAGGAGGTTCAGGCCATCGTGGAGGATCCGTACGGCGGACTGGCGAACCCGGCGGGGATCGTCGTCGAACCGATCCTGGGGGAAGGCGGGATCGTCGCGCCGCCGGAGGGCTTCCTCCAGGGGCTGCGCGATATCGCCGACGACAACGACGTCGTGCTCGTCTTCGACGAGATTCAGAGCGGACTCGGACGCACCGGCCAGTGGTGGGCCAGCGACTGGGAAGGCGTCACGCCGGACGTGATGACCTCGGCGAAAGCGCTCGGCGGCGTCGGCTTCCCGCTCTCTGCGACGATGTATCACGAAGACCTCGATACGTGGGGCGCGGGCGACCACGCCGGCACGTACCGCGGTCACGTCGTCGGGATGCGGGCCGGAACCCGCGCCATCGAGTACATCCAGGATCACGATTTGCTGGCTCACGCGCGTGACCTCGGCGAATACATTCGCGGTCGGCTTCGCGACGTCGCCGACGGAAACGAACGCCTCGCCGACGTCCGCGGCAGGGGCCTGTTCATCGGCGCCGAGTTCGTGGACGCAGACGGTACCCCGGACGGCGACGCCGTCGACGCCGTCCAGCAGTACTGCTTCGAACACGGGGTCCTCGTCTGGACGGCCGGCCGCCACGGCAACGTCCTGCGAGTCATCCCGCCGCTCGTGCTCACGAGAGACCTGGCCGAGACTGCACTGGACGTCGTCGAGGAGGCGATCGAACACGTCTTCGCGGAATCCAAACGGACCGCCTGAGCGAGACGGTCCCCGAGAACAAATGTCGGACGCTCACCGAATTCGAACGGACGACGCACCGAACACCGACAACCCGTATTCGCAGGGCGTTCGGGCCGGCGACACGCTCTACGTCTCCGGCTACGGCCCGGTCGACCCGGAGACGGGTGAGGCCGTCGACGGCGACATCGAGGCGCAGACCGATCGGGTGCTCGACAACGTCGCCGCTGTCGTCGACGAAGCCGGCGGCGACGGACTCGCAGACGTCGTCAAAATCACCGTCTATCTAACCGATCTCGAGGACTACGACCGGGTCAACGAGGCGTACGGCGCCCGATTCGGGGCG
This sequence comes from Natrinema caseinilyticum, assembly GCF_024227435.1. Taxonomy (GTDB): domain Archaea; phylum Halobacteriota; class Halobacteria; order Halobacteriales; family Natrialbaceae; genus Natrinema; species Natrinema caseinilyticum. Next base: position 1,595,490 of record NZ_CP100445.1, on the reverse strand, counting down.
GTCCCGCCGGCGAGAGTGTGCGTCGAGGCCGCTCGGTTGCCCGAGGACGTTCGCATCGAAATGGACGCGACCGCGTATCTGGGCTGATCGCCCGCGCCGGTGGTCCGCGATGTCGGTCTCCGACTCAAGCGTACGTCCGGTTCGATCGGGTACGGGCCGGCCCGGTGATCGATCACGGTTAAGTAGCACCTCGCCCTATTTTCTGCTAACGAATGTCTCACGAGCCACGAAACAGACTGCGCGAGTTACGTCGGGCGTTTCACCGCCACCCGGAACCCGGCTGGCGCGAGTTCAAAACGACGGCCCGAATCGTGGAGGAACTCGAGCGAATCGGCGTCGACGAACTCGCCGTCGGCCGTGAGGCGCTGGCGACCGACGAGCGCATGGCCGTCCCCTCCGCGTCGGAACTCGAGCCCTGGGTCGAACGCGCTCGTGAGGCCGGCGTTCGATCCGACGTCTTAGAGCGCACGGCCGACGGCCACACGGGAGTCGTCGCGGTCCTCGAGCAAGGGGTGGGACCGTGCGTCGGATTGCGCGTCGATCTCGACGCGATTTCGATGCGGGAGTCGACCGATCGCGACCACCGGCCGGCCGCCGAGGGATTTCGATCCGAACACGACGGCTACATGCACGCCTGCGGTCACGACGCCCATCTCGCGATCGCGCTCGGCACGATCGAGGCCATCAAAGGCGGCGCGTTCGAGGGAACGCTGAAGGTCTTCTTCCAGCCGGCCGAGGAGATCTCGGGCGGTGGAAAGGCGATGGCCGAGAGCGGGTACGTAGACGACGTCGACTACCTGCTCGCGATCCACGTCGGGCTCGATCACCCGACCGGCGAAATCGTCGCGGGCGTCGAGAAGCCGCTCGCGATGGCCCACCTGACCGCGACGTTCGAGGGTGCGAGCGCCCACGCCGGCAAAGCCCCGAGCGAAGGTGCGAACGCGATGCAGGCGGCTGCCACGGCGATCCAGAACGCCTACGCCATCCCGCGACACAGCGACGGGATGACCCGCGTGAACGTCGGCCGCATCGAGGGCGGAACCGCGAGCAACGTCATCGCCGAGGAGGTCTCCATCGACGCCGAAGTGCGCGGCGAGACGACGGCGCTGATGGAGTATACACGCACCGAACTCGAGCGCGTCCTGTATGCCGCCGCCGAGATGCACGATTGTGACGTCACGCCGCGAGTACTCGGCGAGTCGCCGCGCGTCGACAGCCATCCCGCGCTTCGTGATCTCATCGGAAACGTCGCCTGGGAGGTCGAGGGCGTCGAACGGGTGGTCCCGAGTGAGGATTTCGGCGCGAGCGAGGACGTAACGTACCTGATGGAGCGCGTCCAGGACGGCGGCGGCCTCGCCTCCTACGTCCTCGTCGGCACGGATCACCCGACGAGCCACCACACGCCGACGTTCGACGTCGACGAGGAGTGCCTCGAGATCGGGGTCGCGGTCCTCTCCGAGACGGCGATCGAACTCTCCCGTCGCCGGCCGTAACTCGGCTTCCCTCGTCCGACGAACTGTCCTTTCCCAGCCACGATTGGGGGATGGGAAACGTTAATTCGCGCGCAGACACACTGTATGCTATATGAGCCAGGACGACGTGCCGGAGTCGCTCCAGACGGCGGCGGATTCGGACCGCCCGCGCGGCATTCTGACGCCCTCCGACCGCGACTTCTTGCTCGGCCGGAAAACCGACTATACTGACCACTCGAAAAAACAGAAGCGAAACCGAATTCGACGCCGGGTCAGGAACGCGGTTCTCGATTTCAGTATTCTCTTCGAGTACATGGAAGAACGCGACCGGGAGACGGTTTTCGACCCGAACGACGACGAACGCGACGCGTACACGCAGGGAATCACCGACATGCTCGCGTTCCTCCACCTCGGAACGATGGGATACTACACCCCGTTCAAGGACATGCTCTCTGAGGGCGTCGGGAAGGCCGAACAGCGCCTCGCCGGGTCGAACTACCGAATGGTCAACGTCGAGTTCAACGTCGAACCAGTCGGCCAGATCGACGTCGACGAGGTCATCGAGAAACTCGAGAACGAGGAGTTCGCCCAACTCACCGACGAGGAACTCCGCGCGTTCGTCCGGTTACTGACGATGTCTGATGCGTTTTCGCCGGAAGAGACCCGCGACGAGATCAAGAGTCGCGTCGACGAGTTCTCGGAGCGAGTGACCGAGAGCGCCACGTCTCGCAAGCGGACGTTCGAAGAATTGACGGACTGACGGTCGACGAGTCACTCGATCTGGAAATTCTTCTTCGGCTCTCGGTCCGACGGTGATTGCTCTCGTTTCGACGAGTGGGTCGATCGGTGCTCCCCCGAGCAGCAGCCGAAATCGTCGGTCACCGTCGTTTGCTCCGCGTTCCCGTCGGGCCCCGTCTCGACCCTCGAGCGATCGTCCCGACAGCGCCAGCCGTTTCCCCAGAAACCTCTCTGCACGAACGTTGCCGTTGGAACGGAGCGAAAACGAGTACACGGCCCGGTGACTGTCTTTCGATCCGTCCGTAACGAGCAGAAAGTCCTACAAAAATAATTATAGTCGTGCCCGTGGCCGTTTTCCTCCAGGGGCGGCCATCCCCTCGAGCTCGCATACGGTAAACACAATCTGTGGATGAATTCCGCGAGTGAGAAACACTTATTGTATACGACGTCAATGATCTCGGTATGCCATCACGCAGCATGGCGAATGGCAGGTGGAGGCACAGACAATCACCCAGCGGACGTCCGATTCGGGAGGTGAGACCATGAGCGGCGCCGAGAAGGGGATGGTCGACGAATTCCGCGAGGAGATCGATACGACGGTCTTCCTGTTCGGAGCGTTGCTCACAGTCGGCGTGATCGCGGCGTTCTTCATCAGCCCGAGCACCGTCGAGAAAGGGATCTCGTCGCTGAACGATCAACTGCTCGGGGCGTTCAATTGGGCACTGTTGTTGATCGTGTTCCTGATCGTCGTCTTTCTGTTGTTCCTGATCGTCGGCCCGTGGGGGTCGATCAGGATGGGCGACGAGTCGCCCGAGTACAGTTTCCTTTCGTTCTTCGCGATGCTGTACTCGGCAGGTTTCGCGGCGGGGGTCGTCTTCTGGGGTCCGACAGAGGCGTTGTTCTATTACGCCAATCCGTCACCGCTGTTCGAGGGTGTCGAGGGCGGATCGGCCGAGGCGATGACGATCGCCGTCCAGCAGACGCTGTTCCACTGGGCGCTTCCCCAGCTCGCAGTGTTTACGATAATGGGGATCGCGATCGGGTACTTCGCGTACAACTACGAGAACGTCCCGCTGCGAGTCTCGTCGGCGCTGACGCCGATCATCGGTGCTGACAACCTCGACGGTCCGTTCGCGAAGGTCGTCGACATCCTCGCCGTCTTCGCGACGATCGGTGGCGTCGCGACCTCGCTCGGTTTCATCGGGAGCCAGTTCGTCACCGGCCTCGAGTACCAGTGGAATATCAGCATGGGGAACATCGGTATCCTCCTCGTGGTGACGATGATGACGCTGCTGTTTACGACCTCGATGGTGCTCGGGGTGAACAAGGGGATCCGCCGGTTGTCGAACTTCAACATGGTCCTCTTCGTTATCCTCATGTTCGCGACGTTCATCGTCGGCCCGACGCTGTTTCTCATTCTGCTCGGCACGCAGGCCTTCGGCGGGATGATCTCCGACTTCGTCTCGATGAGCCTCTTTACCGGAGCGGGACCGATGGGCGCGGGGAATTCCGAGGCCACGAGCTGGATGAACGCCTGGACCGTCTTCTACTGGGCCTGGGCGCTCTCGTGGTCCCCGTTCGCGGGTCTGTTCATCGCCCGCATTTCCAAGGGACGCACCGTCCGTGAGGTGGCCTTCACCGGAATCGTCGCGACGTCCGCCGCCACCATCCCGTGGTTCACGTTCGTCGGTGGGACTTCCGTGTGGGCCCACCACAACGGTGTCGCCGACTTCGGTGCGGTGATCGCGGGCGAGGCCGGTGCTGAGGTCTCCGGCTTCATCCTGTTCGAGGCGTTCCCCATGGGAACTGTCTTCATGCTGGCGTTCATGATCCTCGTGACGACGTTCTTCGTCACGTCCGCGGACTCCTCGACGCTTGCGGTCTCGATGATGACGACCGGCGGTAAAGCCCGTCCGTCGACCATCAACCGGATCTTCTGGGGCGTCGTCCTCGGTATGACCGCGGCGATTCTGATGATCCTCGGCGGCACGGGGAGCGCGAACACGCTCCAGCAGGCCGCGATCATCACGGGGACGCCCTTCGCGTTCATCTGTTTCCTCTCGATGCTCGCCCTGATCAAGGACTTCGGGTCGAACTACGGTCGGGTGCTCCTTCAGGACGAAACCGTCCTCGTCGGCTCGAGTACGGCGACCGAGTCCGAATCGCCGGCCGGTCCCGGCGGTCCCGTCGAATCGGACGACGACTGACCTGTCCGCCGCCCATCTCCGCTGGCCGTTCGCTTCGGCCGTCATGCTGTCCGGTTTTTTCGCGGCTCCATCGACAGCCCATAACAAGTTTTAATGTATGAGGTACACATAAACTGTGTATGGATAGGGACACGGCCGAACCCGACGCGGACGCGCTTCCGGGTCCGAACGCGCAGCGGTGGGTCGACTTCCATCAGGAGTACTCGGCGCCCAGCGAGTACTCCCACGAGTTCGTCTGGGACGTCACACGGGAAGCCGACGGACCGTTCGTCACCGACGTCGACGGCAACGTGTTGCTCGATTTTACGTGCCACATCGGCGCCGCGCCGCTCGGGTACAACAACGAGAAGATCCTCGGAAACGTCCGGGAGTTCGACCTCGTCGAGCCGATGAAGATCGCCGGACAGGACCTCTACTTCGGCGCCGGTCCGGACCCGAAAGAAGCCGACGTCCCCGGCTCGAGCCACCTCATGGAGAAGCTGACCGAGGTCTCGAGTCAGTACGGAATGGACACCGTCTTCCTCTCGAACTCCGGCGCGGAGGCGATGGAGAACGCGATGAAGATTACGAGCGATTACCGCGCCCCCTCGAAGTACGGGGTGGCCTTTTCCGGGAGCTTTCACGGCCGCACGCTCGGGACGCTCTCGATCACGAAGTCCAAGGAGGTCTACACCCGTCACTACCCCGAAATCAGCGGGATCGAGACGGTCCCCTTCTGCGACGACCGGGGCTGTGACGCCGAGAGCTGCGACTGCGGCTTCTTCGCGGGCGACGGCTCGCAATTGCGGTCCATGCTCGCGCCCGAAGGCGGCTACGTCGACCCCGACGAGATCGCCTTCCTCACCCTCGAGCCGATCCAGGGCGTCGGCGGATACCGCTTCCCCAGCGAGGCGTTCATGCAGGAGGTCGCGGACGTCACCGACACCTACGACATCCCGCTGATCGTCGACGAGATTCAGGCCGGCATCGGGCGCACCGGCGAGATCTGGGCGGCCGACCACTATCCGATCGAACCCGACGTCATCGCCAGCGCGAAGGCCCTGCGCGTCGGCGCCACGATCTCCCGCTCCGAGGTCTTCCCGGACGAGAAGAATCGCCTCGGGTCGACCTTCGGCGGCGGCGACCTGCTCGGGTCGATGATGGGCGCGTTCACGCTCGAGGCCATCGACGAGTACGACCTGCTCGACAACGCGACCCGTCGCGGCGAGCAGGCCAAACAACTCCTCGCAGACGACGCGCCGGAGTTCGTCCAGGACGTTCGCGGCAAGGGCCTGATGCTCGCGGTCGAGTTCGATACGCCGGCGCGGCGAACCGCGGTCGTCCAGAGCGCCCTCGAGCGCGGCCTCCTGACGCTCGGGTGCGGGAAGAAGACGATCCGGTTGCTCCCGCCGCTGGATTCGACCGAGCGCGAGATCGAACTCGGGATCGGCGTCTTCCTCGAAGCGATCGAGGCGGTCGGTGCGAGTCCGACGGTCGCGTAGACGTTCCGAGTACCCGCGATCAATTTTCGTTTTTCCCCCGGCGCATCGCTCGGGTGGCTCTCGTCTCTGGCAGGCCTCGTAAACGAATATCGTTTCACCGATTCGGCGTGCGTGCGTTACTCCATCCGATGCTCGCGGGAGGACGTTCCCGTCCGTTCTCCGAGGAATAACGGCGCCACTCACCCGCTTCCCTGTGCCGGGGCTACTCCCGGCACAGTTACTCGATCTCGAGCGATCGGTCGACGACGGAAACTCCTTCGAGCGCTTCCAGCGCCTCGAGGACCCCGTCGAGATGCGCCGGGCCGCTTCCCGCGAGTCCGAGCGTCACGGGCGTTCGATTCGGGTGATCGACCGCGGTGTAGCGGGCGCGCTCGAGAACGTCCAATTCGGCACCCTGCGACTCGACCGTCTCGACCACGTCGCCGACGGCCGTCGGCCAGTCCGCGAGCGCGAGGCGGGCCTCGGCGTAGCGCTCGAGTTCGTGGAGTCCGGTCCGCGTCAGTTCCGCGTGTTCGGTGAGGTTTACGTTCCCGCCGGAAATCACGACGGCGACGGTCTCTCCCTCGAGGTCGATCTCGTCGGACAACGCGGCGGCGAGGGGGGCTGCGCCGGCGCTCTCCGCGATCGTCTTCGCCCGTTCGGCCAGCAGGGTCACCGCCGCGGCGATTTCGCGGTCGCCGACGCTCACCACGTCGTCGACGACCTCGCGAGCGATCTCGAAGGTCGTCTCGAGCATCCGGGTGTCGGCGATCCCCTCCGCGACGGTGTCGACGTCCGCGAGTTCGCGGATCTCGCCGGCCTCGAGCGACGGTTTCGCGTGCGACGCCCCGTCCGGCTGCACTCCGATGACCCGAATGCCGCGCTCGGCGGCGTCGAGAACCGTTCCGATTCCGGCGACGAGTCCGCCGCCGCCGATCGCCACCAGCACGGTGTCGAGGTCGGGATACTGCTCGAGCAACTCGAGCCCGATCGTCCCCTGGCCGGCGACGATCGCCTCGTCGTCGAAGGGGTGGACGAACGTCGCTCCGGTCTCATCGGCCCGCTCTATGGCGTACTCGTAGGAACGCTCGTAGATGTCGCCCTGGACGACGACTTCGGCGCCGTAGCTGCGGGTCGCCTCGATCTTCGCGGCCGGGGTGACCTCGGGGACGACGATCGTCGTCTCGACGTCGAGCAGGTCGCCGGCCAGCGCCACTCCCTGGGCGTGGTTGCCCGCGCTCGAGGCGATGACCCCCGCGTCGCGCTCCGCGGTCGAGAGCTGGGCCATCTTGTTGTACGCGCCGCGGATCTTGAACGAACCCGTCCGCTGGACGTTCTCGAGTTTGAGGCCGACCGACGCCGCGCCGCTCATCTCGGCGAACGTCCGGGACGTATCGAGTGGCGTCCGGTGGACGACGTCCGCGATGCGCTCTCGAGCCGCCTCGACGTCCGCGAGAGAAACGAGGTCCTCGCGCCCCCTGCTCATCCCTCCTCCTCGCTGCGCGAGACCGGATGCCGCCGCTCGAGTTCCCGAATCGTCTCGACGAGGACCGAGACGCCGTGCTCGAGGCTCTCCTCGTCGACGTCGAACGTCGGCGTGTGGTGGCTCGTCGGGTGATCCGTGCCGACGATCACGTACGTCGCCAGTCCGCCATCGTTCTGGACGCGCTCCATCAGGAACGTCGCGTCCTCGCTCGCCCCGAAGTCCGCGGCCGGCACCACGCGCTCGATGCCGGCGACGCCGCTCGCGACCTCGCCGACGATCTCTCGAAGCGCGGGATCGCTGTCCGCGCGCGGCGACTCGCTGACGACGTCGACCTCGGCCGTGCACCCGTGCATCGTCGCTGCCGATCGCACCGCGCGTTCGAGCCGCCGCTTCATGTACTCCATCAGCTCGGTGGTCTCGCCGCGGGCTTCACACTCCATGTGGGCCTCCTCGGCGACGACGTTGCTCGCGGTACCCGCCTCGGCTTTTCCGACGTTCACGCGGGTCATCCCGTCGCTGTGTCGCGGGATGCCGTAGGCGGTCTCGATCGCGGTCCCCATCGCGTGCATGGCGTTGTCCCCCTCGTTCGGCGCCTTCCCCGCGTGCGCGGAGGTCCCCTCGATCGTCGCGTCGACGTGGCACATCGCGAGCGGCTTCTCGATGCCGGCGACGACCTCGCCGGTCGGGTGATCGAGCCCGACGTGGATCGCGAGCAGGTAGTCCAGGTCGGCCGCGTACTCGCTTTTCGCCATCGGGCAGCCGCCGCCACCCGTCTCCTCGGCCGGCTGGAAGAAGACGACTAGCCGGCCGGAAAAGTCGCTCTCGGCGATCGCCTCGAGCGCGGCCAGCCCCCACGTCATGTGCGCATCGTGGCCGCAGGCGTGCATCGTCCCGTCGATCTCCGAGCGAAAGCCCTCGGCGGCAGGTGCGTGTTCCGCGTCGGCCGATTCTTCGATGAACAGCCCGTCGATGTCGACGCGCAGGCCGATCGCCGGCCCCTCGCCGCGCTCGAGGGTGGCGATCGCGCCGGTGGTGCCGCCGGCGACGCGCTCGAGCACCGCTTCGTCCGCACCGCGTTCGCGGGCGCGCTCGAGCCACGGCTCCGTGTCCTCGTCGGGGACGGCCATCCTGTCGGCCGGGTCGTAGGCGTTCGGTCCGACGGCGAGTTCGTCGACGCCGATCCCTCGTATCTCCTCGACGAGCCGAGCGGTGGTGAGGTACTCGCGCCACGCGGGCTCGGGATGGCGGTGGAAGCGACGTCGAACCGTGACGAGTCGATCCTGAATCGGTTCGGACATGTGTGGCGCTAACGCGAGCCACCACCTTAACTATACACAGTTGTTGTTGACGATGTGTACACAAAAAGGATAAGGGACCCGATGGTAATCGTACGGTAGACTACGAGACGCGCCACGGATGCGCGGGAGTCACCGATATGGACACGAACCCAGATATCGTCGTTCTCAGAGAGGGAACGGAAGGGCTGTCGATGGAGTCGTACGCCGAAACACTGCGCGAACGACTGTCGGATCACGCGGTCGCGCTCGCTCGGACGCCGACGGCGGAACGCGAGCTCGTCCGAAACGCGCGGGTCGTGACCGGGATTTCGATCGACGAGGACCTCCTCGAGATCGCGAATCGGCTCGAGCTGTTCGCCTGTACGTTCGCCGGAACGGACCACGTGCCGATGGACGCGCTGGCGGACCGCGGCGTCGCCGTGACGAACGCCGGCGGAATCCACGCGCCCGGCATCGCCGAACAGTCCATCGGAAACATGCTCGTGTTCGCGCGCCGTCTGCACGAGGGGTGGCGCCGATCGGAACGCCGCGAGTGGCGTCACTTCCAGTCGTTCGAGTTCACCGACAGCACCGTCACGATCGTCGGCCTCGGGTCGATCGGACGGGAAATCTCCCAGCGCCTCGCGGGCTTCGAGGTCGAGACGATCGGCATCCGCTACACGCCCGACAAAGGCGGGCCGACCGACGAGGTCCTCGGCTTCGGTGAGGAGGACGTCCACGACGCCTTCGCCCGGAGCGACTACGTCGTCCTCGCGTGCCCGCTTACCGATCTAACTCGCGGACTCGTCGGCGAGGCGGAACTCGCCACGCTCCCGCCGACCGCGGTCGTCGTCAACGCGGCCCGCGGCGGGATCGTCGACACCGACGCGCTCGTCGAGGCGCTCCAGTCCGAAGGGATCCGCGGGGCCGCCCTCGACGTCACCGATCCCGAACCGCTCCCCGCCGACCACCCGCTCTGGAATCTCGAGAACTGCCTGATCACTCCCCACACCGGCGGCCACACGCCGAAACACTGGGACCGGTTGGCCGACATCGTCGCCGCGAACGTCGACGCCCTCGAGACCGGCGGCGACCTCGAGAACGCCGTGATCCGACCCGACTCGAGTTGAGACCGATGGCCACCGACAACTCGCGTTCCACGACCGATCCGGCGGCGGACCCGCGGGCCGATTACGACTACGTCGGCGGCGACGTGGACCGCCCGGCGCTCGTCGCGGCGCTCGACGAACGCATCGACGGCGAGGTCCGATTCGACGAGTACAGCCGGCGACTGTACGCGACCGACGCGAGCGCGTACGAGGTGACGCCCGTCGGCGTCGTCCTGCCGCGCTCGACCGCGGACGTGGCCAGCGTCGTCGAATACTGTGCCGAGACCGGGATTCCGATCCTCCCGCGGGGCGGCGGCACGAGCCTCGCCGGTCAGGCGGTCAACGAGGCCGTCGTCCTCGACTTTACCGCACACATGGACGGCCTGCTCTCCGTCGCACCCGAGGAGCGCCGCGCGACGGTCCAGGCGGGCACCGTCCTCGCGGACCTGAACGGTGCACTCGAGTCCCACGGCCTGAAGTTCGCGCCGGACCCAGCGGCGGGGAATCGCAGCACGATCGGCGGCGCGATCGGCAACAATTCGACCGGCGCCCACTCGCTGCAGTACGGCAAGACCGACGCGTACGTCGAGGAGTGCGAGGTCGTCCTCGCCGACGGCTCCGTCAAGCGCTTCGGCGAGGTGACCGTCGCCGACCTCCGCGAGACGGCCGACCCGGACGGCGACCCCCTCGAGCGCATCTACGAGGCCCTTCGCCGGGTCGTCGACGAGGAGGCCGACGCGATCCGCGACGTCTTCCCCCAGTTGAAGCGCAACGTCTCCGGCTACAACCTCGATCGACTGGTCGGGGAAGCCTACGGAGATCCCGACGCGTTCGACGAGTCTACTGCCGGCTCGGTCGCGACCGACCCCGATCCCGACGCGACCGTCAATCTCGCTCGCGTCCTCGCCGGCAGCGAGGGGACCCTCGGCGTCATCACGGAGGCCACCGTCTCGCTCGAGCCCGTTCCGGAGACGAAGGCCGTCGCCCTGCTCACCTACCACGACCTGCGCGAGGCGATGGCCGACGTCGACACCATCGTTCGCAGGCACGACCCCGCGGCCGTCGAAGCGATCGACGACGTGTTGCTCGACCTCGCTCGCGATACCGAGGAGTTCGCCGACGTCGCGGCGAACCTCCCCGACGGGACGGAGACGGCGCTGCTCGTGGAGGTTTACGCCGACGCCGAGAGCGACGCCCGGGAACAGATCCGGGCACTGCTCGCGGATCGGCTCCCGCCGTCGCGGTCGCCGGCACCGAACGGCGGGGCCGGGGCGGTCGGTGCGGATCCGACGGTCGACCCCGACGAATCTGTCGATTCCGATGGGCCCACCGAACCCGACGCGGCCGACCCCGTCCACGCGTTCGACGCCCTCGAGGCCTACGACTCCGACGAACGGGCCGAACTCTGGAAGCTCCGCAAGAGCGCCGCGCCGATCCTCCTCTCTCGGACCTCCGACGCAAAGCACATCTCGTTCATCGAGGACACGGCCGTTCCGACGGAGAACCTCGCTGACTACGTCGACGACTTCCAGGAGGTCCTCGCGGACAACGACACGTTCGCGAGCTTCTACGCTCACGCGGGACCGGGCTGTATGCACATGCGGCCGCTGGTCGACACCAAGAGTCCGGCCGGGCTGACCCAGTTCGAGGCGATCTCGGACGCCGTTACCGATCTCGTCGTCCGCTACGGCGGCTCGGTCTCGGGCGAACACGGCGACGGACGCGCTCGAACCCAGTGGAACCGAAAACTCTACGGCGAGTCCGTCTGGTCGCTCTTTCGGGACCTGAAATCGGCGTTCGATCCGGACTGGCTCCTCAATCCGGGAACCGTCTGTGGCGACCACGACATGACGGCGCACCTCCGATACTCACCGGGCTACGAGTTCGACGCGGGATTCGAATCCGCCCTCGAGTGGGACGTCGACAACGGGTTGCAGGGCATGGTCGAACTCTGTCACGGCTGCGGCGGCTGTCGGGGCTCTCAGGAGACCACCGGCGGCGTGATGTGTCCGACCTACCGCGCGGCCGACGAGGAGAGTCTGAGCACTCGGGGACGCGCAAATATGCTCCGGAGCGCGATGAACGGCGAACTCGATGCCGACGCCGCCGACCCGGAGTTCGTCGCCGAGGTGATGGACCTCTGTATCGGCTGCAAGGGCTGTGCGCGGGATTGCCCGAGCGAGGTCGACATGGCCAAGCTCAAAGCCGAGGTCGAACACGCGAATCACCGGGAAAACGGCGCGCCCCTCCGCGATCGACTGTTCGCGAACGTCGACCGGCTGAACGCGGTCGGCTCCGCGCTCGCGCCGCTCTCGAACTGGGCCGCCTCGCTTCCCGGCGCCGGTCTCGTCGCCGAGAAGACGGTCGGCATCGCGCGCGAACGGGAGTTCCCGACCTTCGCACGCGAGAGCTTCGAAGCGTGGTTCGAACGCCGCGGCGGATCCCGCGTGTCGCTCGCGGACGCCGACCGGACGGTCCTGCTCGTCCCCGATACGTCCACGAACTACAACCACCCTCGAGCGGGGAAGGCGGCCGTTCAGGTCCTCGAGACGGCGGGCGTCCGCGTCGAGATTCCCGACGGCGTGACGGCGACCGGCCGACCGGCCCATTCGAAGGGGTTCCTCGATCTCGCGCGCGAACGCGCCCGGACGAACGTCGAGGCGTTGATCCCGACGGTCGAGGATGGCCGGGACGTCGTCCTGGTCGAACCGTCGGACGCGGTCATGTTCCAGTCCGACTACCTCGACCTTCTCGACGGCCGTGACGTAGAGCGGATCGCGGCGAACGCCTACGGCGTCATGGAGTATCTAGACCGGTTCGATCTGGCTGCCGGGCTCCCGACCGACGAGGGAGACGAACGGCTCACCTACCACGGCCACTGCCATCAGAAGGCGACCGCGAAGGACGGCCACGCGGTCGCGGTCCTGCGAGCAGTCGGGTACGAGGTGGACGCGCTCGATTCGGGCTGCTGTGGGATGGCCGGCAGCTTCGGCTACGAGGCCGAACACTACTCGCTGAGCCGGGCGATCGGCGCGGTCCTCTTCGAACAGATCGAGGAGAGCGACGGCGACCGCGTCGTCGCACCGGGGGCCTCCTGTCGGTCGCAGTTGTCCGATCGTGCGGAGCGTGGTGAACCGCCGCACCCGATCGAGACGGTCGCGGCCGCGCTGTCGCGGTAGTCGGCCGCTCTCGACTTACGTCTCGTCCGTCGATCGATCCTTCGACGTGTTCAGCGGCACGGTCGAACCCGGTCCGTTCTGATCCTCGTCGTGGCCGAAACCACCACTCAGAACGCGCGCGAGCGCCTCTTCGACCCGTTCGCCGGTCTCGATGACGCGTTCGGGTTCCGCCTCGACGACGAACCCGGACGTGAAGTTCGGTGCCGTGGGAATGAACAGGACCTCTCGCCCGTCCTCGGTGACGTTTCCGGTCTTGAAGGCCGTCATCTGCTTTTCGTCCCAACTCGTGACCTTGACGGGTTCCTGGAGCGCCTGTTCCTCGCCGAGCGTGGTCTCGGCGGCGACCTTCGAGGCGTTGTAGACGACACGGAGTCCGGGGAGGCCGTTCGCGATTCGATCGATGCCTCTGGAGAAGACGTCACCGATCGTCGTTCGCATCAGGGTGCCGATCACGAACGTCACCAGACAGAAGAAGCTCAGGGAAACGACGACGCGGATGACGCGGGCGACCAGCAATCGCGTCGTCTCGTGGCCGATCAATCCGCTCAGCATCTCCTCGTCGAACAGGAATATCGGCGTCACACCGGTTATAATCGCGTAGAATCGATAGATCGCATACAGCGTCACGAGTATCGGCCCGATGAGGATGAGTCCGCTCGCGAAGACCCGCTTCCACGACGCCATGGTACAACTTTCTGACTGCTCCGTGATGAGGTCTTCTGTTCTCTTCGCACCGATCACCGGCATCCGCGGCACGCGGTTTGCGACGCCGATCGCTGGTATCTACAGCGCGCGGTCTGCGACGTCGATGACCGGTACCGGTGCCCACGGTGGCCGTTCCGCGAGAACGTCACGGCCAGAGTCCGCGCGCCTCCTTCGCCTCGGCGATCCGGGACAGCGCCACGACGTAGGCTGCGTCCCGCCACGTCAGCCCCTCTTCGTCGACCACCGCACGGACGTGATCCCACGCCTCGAGCATGTGGGTCTCGAGTTCCTCGTTGACGCGCTCGAGTTTCCACTGCCGGCGGTTGATGTCCTGCAGCCACTCGAAGTACGAGACGGTCACGCCGCCCGCGTTCGCGAGGATGTCGGGAACCACCGGCACGTTCCGTTCCTCGAGAATAGCGTCCGCCGCGAACGTCGTCGGGCCGTTGGCGCCCTCGACGACGATGTCCGCTTCGATGGCGTCGGCGTTGTCCGCGGTGATGACGTTGCCGACGGCCGCCGGCACGAGAACGTCGACGTCGAGTTCGAGGATCTCTTCGTTGGATAGCGTTTCCGGCGCGTCTTGCTGGAGGACGGCTTCGGGTTCCTCGTCGTGGGTCGGGATCGCGTGCGTCTCGAGGCCGTCGGGGTCGTAAATCGCGCCGTTGACGTCGCTGACGGAGACGACCGTCGCGCCCCAGTCCTCGAGTAGGCGGGCGGCGTTCGCGCCGACGCTCCCGAATCCCTGCACGGCGACCGTGGTATCGGACAGGTCGCCCTCGTAGTAGTCTACGGCCTCGCGCACGACGATCGCGGTCGAACGACCGGGGGCTTCCTCGCGGCCGTAGGAGCCGCCGATGACCGGCGGCTTTCCGGTGACGACGCCGGGTATCGTCTCGCCTTGCTGCATCGAGTAGGCGTCCATGAACCAGGCCATCGTCTGGGCGTCGGTTCCCATGTCCGGCGCGGGGACGTCCTTCGTCGGACCGACGACGTCGCGCAGTTCCTCGGCGAACCGGCGGGTGAGCCGTTCGGTCTCGTCGGTGGTCAGTTCCTTCGGATCGACGGTGACGCCGCCTTTCGCGCCGCCGAAGGGGAGGTCGAGCACCGCGCACTTCCAGGTCATCCACATCGAGAGGCCGACACACTCGTCGCTGGTCACGTCGGGGTGGTACCGAAGCCCGCCCTTGTACGGGCCGCGAACGTCGTCGTGCTGGGCCCGATAGCCGGTGAAAACCTCTACATCGCCGTCGTCGCGCTCGAGCGGGACCGATACCTGCTGGACCCGGGTCGGGTGCTTCAGGCGCTCGACGACGCCGGGATCGACGTCGACGTGCGTCGCCGCGCGCTCGAGTTGTCGTCGCGCCGTGATCAGTGCCGAGTCGAGTTCCTCTTCCGTTTCGGTCTCCGTCACTGGTGTCATCGTCATCGAACTTGGGTGGGTGCGTTTATTTTCATTGGGGTCGCGCGGGGTCGATATGGTCGGTCGGACGGGGCGGTCGGACGGGGCGGTCGGACGGGGCGGTCGGAAACGCGGCGGTCGACGTCGGGTGTGAGTCGCGCGCGGTCACGCGGTGAACAGCCGACGCGGGAAATCGGCCAGCGTCTCCGCCCCGTCGCGGGTGACGTGGAACGTCTCGCTGATCTCCATGCCGATCTCGTCCGTCCAGATGCCAGGGATCATGTGGAACGTCATGTCTTCTTCGAGCACCGTTTCGTCCCCGGGCCGGAGGCTCGCGGTGTGTTCGCCCCAGTCCGGCGGATACCCGAGTCCCATCGAATACCCGATTCGGTCCTCTTTCTCGAGGCCGTACTGTGCGATCGTCTCGCGCCAGGCCGTCTCGACGGATTCGCACGTGACGCCGGGTTCGGCGGCGTCGAGCGCGGCCTCCAGTCCTTCGACGACGATATCGGCGGTGCGCTCGAGTTCCGCGGGCGGATCGCCGACGAACGTCGTCCGCGCGAGCGGGGAGTGGTATCGGTGGCGACAGCCGGAGAGTTCGATGATGACGGGGTCGCCGTCCTCGAACGGCCGGTCGGTCCACGTCAGGTGCGGCGTCCCCGTGTGATCGCCGGAGGGCATGAGCGGGACGATAGAGGGATAGTCCCCGCCGTACTCGTCGGTGCCGGTGATCAGCGCGTCGTAGATCGCCGCGGCGGCCTCGTACTCCGGCACCCCGGCCTCGATCGCGTCCAGGCCGGCTCGCATGGCGTTCTCCGAGATCCGGGCGGCTTCGCGCATGTACTCGAGTTCCCGCTCGGATTTCTTGATCCGAACCCAGCCGACAAGCAGCGTCGCGTCCTCGAATTCGGCCGCCGGAAGGTTCTCCTGCAGACGCGTGTACGACTTCGCGGTGAAGTAAGCGGCGTCCATCTCGAGTCCGATCCGGCCGTCGGCGACGTCCAGTTCGTCGAGGATGCCCGCGACGTAGTCCATCGGGTGGAGGTCGTGGGGGGAGTGGACGTGGTCGTCGCTGTACGCGCGGATGCTCTCCTCCGCGAGGTGAGTCGTCGCTCGTGCGCCGTTGGCGTCCATCTCGCGTCCGATCCAGACGGGCTCGTCGCGGTCGGGAGTGACGACGACGGCCTGGTGGACGTAAAACGACCAGCCGTCGTACCCCGTCAGGTAGTTCATGTTCGCCGGATCGGCGACGACGATGGCATCGAGGTCCTCCTCGCGCAATCGCTCTCTCGTCCTGTCGACTCGACGGTCGTACTCGCGTTCGTCGAAAACGTCCTGGGGCATGGTAACAGGGCCTCTATCGAACCGTCCATCAGAAGAGATAAAAGTTTTTCGTGTATGGTAGAAACAGATTGTGTGTATAGGGTGGGCAAAAACGCGTCCCCTCGACGTTTATGAAACGCACCGTCGGGCTGGGACAAACCACCGGCGGTTAAGACACACCGGTTCGTCCGGGCGAATATGGCAGTACTCGAGACAGTCGTGATCGCGTTCTGGGCGATGTTACCGGCCTACGTCCCCAACAACGCGGCGGTGCTGGCAGGCGGTGGCCGACCGATCGACGGCGGCCGGACGTGGGGGGACAGGCGGGTGCTGGGCGACGGAAAGACCTGGCGCGGGACGGCGATGGGAATCCTCGCGGGCGTGGCGCTCGCGGCGATCCTCACCGTCCTCGCGCCCGGCGTCCGTGACGCACTCGGCTTTGCGGTCCCCGAGTTCACGCCGCTCGCGGCGGTCGGTCTCGCCGGCGGCGCGATGCTCGGCGACATCCTCGCCTCGTTCCTCAAGCGCCGCACCGGCCGCCAGCGCGGCGCGATGTTCCCCGGCGTCGACCAACTGGACTTCGTCGTCGTCTCGCTCCTCCTGACCGCTCTGCTGGCGTTCGAGTGGTTCATCACCTGGTTCACGCTCGAGGTACTCTTCGTCGTTGTCGTCATCACGCCGATCCTCCACGTGACGACGAATATGATCGCGTACAAACTCGGGCTGAAAAACGAACCGTGGTAGTCGCCTCGCGGTCGGGAAACCGACTTCCGTCACCTGTCTCATCGTCGGATGGCGAGCCAGGACGGTCACTGTGCAGTCGTCGATCCAGGCTCAGTCGAACGCTGCATGCAGATCCGCGACGGCGTCGTCGTAGGCCTCGTGGGCCCGCTCGAGATTCACTGGCTCGGAGATCATGTTGAAGAAGCCGTGGATCACGTCGTCGTAGTGGTGGTACTCGACCGGGACGCCGTCTTCTTCGAGTCGCTCGGCGAGGTTCGCCCCGTCGTCGCGTAGCGGGTCGAAGCCGGCCGTGATGATCGTCGCCGGCGGGAGATCCGAGAGGTCGTGGGCGAGCTGGGGCATCGCGTAGACGTTCCCCTGATCGAACTCGGAGTCGTATCGGTGACCGCGGAACCACTCCATCTCGGCTTTCGTGAGGAAGTAGCCTTCGCCGTTCTCCTCGTAGGCCTCGGTTTGCTCCGCCCTGCCGGTACTGGGGTAGATCAGCAGCTGATGGGCGATTTCGGGGCCGCCGCGATCCCGCGCGAGCAGCGACAGCCCGGCCGCGAGGTTCCCGCCGGCGCTGTCCCCCGCGACGACGATCCGATCCGGATCCGCGTCCAGATCGGGTGCGGCATCGGCCGCCCACTCGAGGGCGGCATAACAGTCCTCGAGCCCCTCCGGGAAGGGATGTTCGGGTGCGAGCCCGTAGTCGACGCTGACGACGGGATAGCCCGAATCGGCCGCCAGCTTTCGGCAGGTGCCGTCGTGTGTCTCGACGCTACCGATGACCCAGCCGCCGCCGTGGATGTAGAGGAGCAGCGGCCGGTCGTCACCGTCGGTTCCAGGATCGTAGATCCGTATCGGCAGGTCGCCGTGCGGGCCGTCGATGGCCCGATCTTCGACGGATTCGAGTTCGACGTCCGGCTCCCCCCCGACGCGCATCTCGTCGAACATCCGACGGGCCTCGTCGGGCGACACCTCGTCGAACGACGGCGCGTCGAGGGACTCGTATAGCTCGAGAAACGCTTGCACGTCGGGATGTGGTTCGGCCGCACTGTCTGGTGTCATCATACACCACACTTGTTGGCGGGGATAAAAAACATACGTCCGGCAGGACCTTCCCGAGGAGCGCGGATGCGTGGAGTCCCGAGCCGATCGTCGGCTCACGTCCGCCGGTCCGCGCGTTCCGTTCCACACCGCTTATTTCGGTCGGGCGCGCTCTCTCGAGCATGACGAACCGGGACCTCATCGACGCCCTCCGGGCGGCCGACGCCGTTCAGTTCGGCGAATTCGAACTCTCACACGGCGGCACCAGCGAGTACTACGTCGACAAGTATCTCTTCGAGACCGACCCCGACTGCCTCGAACTGATCGCCGAGGCCTTCGCCGACAGGCTCGACGCGGACGACAAACTCGGTGGCGTCGCACTCGGCGGCGTCCCGCTCGCGGCCGCGACCAGCGTCGCCGCCGACGTTCCGTACGTCATCGCGCGCAAGCAACGCAAGGAGTACGGCACCGGCAACCTGATCGAGGGCCGCCTCGCCGAGGGCGAGGCGGTCGTCGTCGTCGAGGACATCGTCACGACGGGAACGAGCCTCGTCGAAGCCGTCGAGGCGCTCAGGGACGCCGGCGCGACCGTCGAGCGCGCCCTCGTCGTCGTCGACCGCGAGGAGGGCGGCCGGGAGAACGTCGAGGACGCGGGTCTCGAGATGGAATCCCTGGTGACCGCGAGCGAGTTGCTCGAGAACCGGTAGCCCGTTCCCGTCTCTCGAGCCCGCGCGTCGACTGTCGGATATCGATAGGCGGTTTCTGCTGGATTCTGGCCGTCTCGATCGGAAATCAGGTTCCCTTGATCAGCTCTGTGAGGCCCGCGGATTCGGCGATCATCCACGCGACGAACAGCCCGTAGGCCAGAAGTAGCACGTAGGACTCGAGGTCGGTGATCGAGAGATCGGTGCGCAGAAACGAGAACAGCAGGACGGTCGCGAGCGTCAACACGCCGAGCATCGGGACGGCCGCCGCGAAGTCCACGGTGGCGGACTCGGCGATGAGCACGCCGATCGGAATCGCTACCAGGAGGTCGAACGTGTTCGATCCGAGGACGTTTCCGATACTCGTAATCCCCTTGCCGGTCTGTGCGGACCGCACGCTCACGAGCGTGTCCGGGAGGCTCGTCGCCGCCGCGATGATGGTCACCCCGGCGAGGAACGCCGGAATGCCGACCGTGTGGCTGAGCGATTCGACGCTCCCGACCAGTTGTTCGACCGCGACGAGGATGACGACGAGGCCGACGGCGAGCTTTCCCCACTCGCGACCGATGTCGATTCCGTCCGTGATCCCCTCGGCGTCGTGGTCGCTGACGTCCTGCCACTGGATGAAGAGATAGAGGCCGTACAGCAGAAGCGGCAGCAACGCCAGCGGACGCGTGAGCGTGCCCGAGAGTTCGGGACCGTCGGGATCGGGGACGTAGATGACGGCGAGCGCGAGGGTGACGACGAGCGCGGAGACGGCGATCATGTAGAACTGTGCCTCCTTGTAGACGATGGTCCGATTCGTATCCAGTTCGCCGTCGGTCACGATGCCGGACAGCGCCGGAATCACGAGGATATTGAATATCGCGGAGCCGACGATCGCGCCGATACCCATGTTGAACGTGCCGTCGATCGCCGTGAACACGACGGCCGCTAACTCCGGGAAACTCGAGCCCACGGCGACGACGATCGATCCCTGGACGACCGCCGGCAATCCGTAGTACGCCGAGAGCTGTTCGGCGGATTCTTCGAGCCAGCCGCTCCCGAACCAGATGAAGCCGGTCGCGACGACGATGACGAGCGCAGAGACGATGGGCCTATCCGGGAGGACCCCTCCGAGAATCATTACCTGCACCTCTCGTCTCGGCACTCATTAGTTGTTCTATTGACGATAGTCCCGACGTCTGAACTATTCGCGGGCCGCGGAGAGAGTGCTTCACTCCCGATCGTGACCTCCGTCCCCGTCTCTGGGGCCGGACCCAGGCGCCGCTCGAGTACCGACGCCGTCACCGGACCGCAGCCCATCACAACGCTTTTATCCCGCTCGAGACTACCCGTAGCCACAGATGGTAGGTGTCCGCTTTACAGGGGCGTTTGCCCGTTTTTAATTCCCACCTACCGCGTATTGCGTCGGCACCCGTCGACCAGTGTGCGGGACGCGCGGACGCGCAACCGGACCTTTCACCACATCCACAGCCATGTCAGAACCAGATTCACAGGAGCAGATAGCGGTCGTACTGCCGGACGGCTCGGAACTCGCAGTCGACGCGGACGCGACGGTCGAAGACTGCGCGTACGAGATCGGCCCCGGTCTCGGCAGCGACACGGTCGCCGGCAAACTCGACGGCGACCTCGTCGCCAAAGAACAACCCGTCTACGACGGCGCCGAACTCGAGATCGTCACCGACGGCTCGGCGGAGTACCTTGAGGTCATGCGCCACTCCGCGGCCCACTGCCTCGCACAGGCCGTCTGCCGGCACTACGACGACGTCGACCTCGCCATCGGTCCGCCAACGGACGAGGGCTTTTACTACGACTTCGACAACCTCGACGTCGACGAGGACGATCTCGCCGACCTCGAGCGCGAAATGGAGGACATCATCGCCGAGGACTACGAGATCGAGCGCGAGGAGGTCTCGATCGACGAGGCGGAGCAGCGCCTGGCCGACGAACCGTACAAACTCGAGTTGCTCGAGGAGTTCGCCGAGGAGGCCGACACGGTCACGTTCTACAGTCAGGGCGAGTGGGAGGACCTCTGTGCCGGCCCTCACGTCGATTCGACGGGTGAGATCGGGGCGATCGAACTGCTCGAGATCGCCGGCGCCTACTGGCGGGGCGACGAGGAGAACCCGATGCAGACGCGCATCTACGGCACGGCGTTCGAAGACGAGAGCGATCTGGAGGCGTTCATAGAGCGCAAACGGGAGGCCGAAAAGCGCGACCACCGTCGGATCGGAAACGAGATGGACCTCTTTTCCATTCAGGACGTCACCGGCCCCGGATTGCCGCTGTACCACCCGCCGGGCAAGACGATCCTGAAGGAACTCGAGGACTTCGTCGCCGACCTGAACGAGGACGCCGGGTACGACTACGTCGAGACGCCCCACGTCTTCAAGACGGACCTCTGGCACCGCTCGGGCCACTACGAGAACTACGCCGACGACATGTTCATCTTCGACGTCGGCGACGACGAGTTCGGTCTGAAGCCGATGAACTGCCCCGGCCACGCCGCCATCTTCCAGGATCATTCCTGGAGCTACCGCGACCTCCCCATCCGATACGCCGAGAACGGGAAGGTGTATCGAAAGGAGCAACGCGGCGAACTCTCCGGGCTCTCCCGCGTCTGGGCGTTCACCATCGACGACGGCCACCTCTTCGTCAAGCCCGACCAGATCGAACGCGAGGTCGAGGAGATCATGGATATGATCGTCGAAGTGCTCGAGACGTTCGACCTCGAGTACGAGATGGCACTGGCCACGCGCCCCGAAAAGAGCGTCGGGAGCGACGAAATCTGGGAGCGGGCCGAATCGCAACTCGAAAGCGTCCTCGAGGCCCGAAAGCTGGACTACGAGGTCGAAGAGGGTGACGGCGCGTTCTACGGACCCAAGATCGACTTCGCGTTCGAGGACGCCATCGGGCGGGACTGGGACGGCCCGACGGTTCAACTCGACTTCAACATGCCCGAACGGTTCGACCTGACCTACGTGGGCGAGGACAACGAGGAGCATCGCCCGGTTATGATCCATCGAGCGCTGTACGGTAGCTACGAGCGGTTCTTCATGATGCTCATCGAGCATTACGAAGGTCGGTTCCCGCTGTGGCTCGCGCCCGAACAGATCCGCGTCCTGCCGATCTCCGACGACAACCTCGGCTACGCCCACCGGGTCGCAAGCGAGTTCGACGACTTCCGCGTCGAGGTCGACGACCGCGATAGCACCTTAGAGCGCAAGATCCGCGCGGCCCACGACGACCGCGTCCCCTACCAGATCATCGTCGGCGACAACGAGGAAGAGGCCGGCACCATCTCGGTTCGGGATCGCTTCGAGGACCAGGAGTACGACGTCGAAATCGACGAGTTCAGCGCTCACCTCGAGGCCGAGCGCGACGAGCAGCGGACGGAACCGGACTTCCTGCAGGACTAGCCCGATCCCGTTTTCGGCCGTTATTCACAACTGGGCAGTTCCTCTCTGTACGCCATCTCCCGTTCCTCTCGATAGTAGAGTTCGATCTCGCGCGGGACGCTCGGCTCCGGTGGACAGTCCGATCTCGGTGGGATAGAGACGGTTCCCTCCGCGCCGGTGTCGGTTCTGTACGTGATGGTGCGAATCTCGTTCGGGAGCGGATCGGTGGTGAACGAGTGACCCTTTCTCACGCCTCTCTCGTCTTCGTAGATGACGGCGCCGTCCCGTGCTTTGGCCGTCAATTCGAACGTGGTCGTCTCGTTCTCGTAGTGAGTGTTGATGAGGGTAATTCGGACCTTCTTCCTGTGGGTGTCCGTCCCGCCACGGAACTGCGCTAGACAACCGGCAGTCGCGACGAAAGCGGACCCAAGAGCGGTTCCGAGGAATTCACGCCGTCGGTAGGGGTTGTTGTCAGTCATGACCGATCAGTAGGCCGTTCCAAATCGCTCTGCAAATGTCGACGTTGCAATAGTTACTCGAGCTACATTTAAAAATTCCCATCCGAACTCACTCGGAAAGATCCATTGGTTATCGGCGTTCGCCGCCAGTCGTCGGTCGGCCAGACATCGACGGGGACACCACGTATCTGCGTTACCTTCGCCGAATCGACAACCGAAATAGGCATATTTGTGGAATCGTGCATAGCTGTATGAACAGAGCCGAGAAAGCAGCCCTCCAGCTGCGGGCCGTCGACGTGTTGCGGATGTTGAAGGAGACCCGAACCTACGACGAACTCGCGGATACCACGGGGCTCCCGGCTGGCGATCTCAATCGGTACGTCAACGGACACGTCCTTCCGGGTACCGAGCGCGCGCGAGAAGTCGTCGACGAACTCGGCCGGGAGGCGTTGGCTGGGGAACTCGATGCGCGAATCCGCGTCGATCACGAGGGATACGTCGACAACTCCGCGACCGTCTTCGATCAACCGTTTCTCGATCTCGCGGCGTCGGTCGTGGCCAACGGCTTCGATTTCGAGCGCCCGGACGTCGTCCTGACCGCCGCGACGGACGGGATCACGCTCGCCGCGGCACTCGCGAGCTACTACGGCGTCCGGTGTGCCTACGCGAAAAAGCGAAAGGAAACCGCCGTCGAGGAGTTCATCGAGGCGCGCCAGCGTCTCCAGTCGGGTATCGAACTCACGTACTATCTGCCCGCGTCCGCAATCGATCCGGGCGAATCGGTCCTCGTGGTCGACGACCTCATTCGGTCGGGCGAAACCCAGGAACTCCTCTTAGACATCGTCCACACCGCCGATGCGGACGTGGCGGGCGTCTTCGCACTCATCGCGGCCGGCGAAGACGGCATCGGCCGCGCGCGCGAGCGAACCGACGCACCGGTCGGTGCGCTGACGACCGTCTGAAGGGACGCGACTCGAGAGACGGTCAGCCGACGGCTCGAGCAACGGTCCCTTCTCTCGATCTGACCGGCGGTCCGACGGCGGTGACACACCGGCTGATCGCAAGCGGGAGACCGTGCGAACGATTGGCACATTATTAATCATTAGGTTTATGGTGGTCCCGGTCGTCGGTGGTGGTACGCACATGACGAAGACAGTCATCCTCGGTGTGATCGGCTCTGATGCGCACGTCGTCGGGATTACGATCCTGGATCAGGCGCTTTCGGCAGCCGGATTCGACGTCGTCAACCTGGGAGTCCAGAGTTCTCAGTCGGAGTTCGTCGAAGCCGCCGAAGCCAACGACGCCGAGGCTGTACTCGTCTCGTCACTCTACGGCCACGCCAAACAGGACTGTGAGGGCTTTCACCAGCGGATCGCGGAGGCCGACCTCGACGTCACGACCTACATCGGAGGCAACCTCGCCGTCGGCCAGGACGACTTCGAGGAGACGCGATCGTTCTTCCGCAAGATGGGATTCGACCGGGTCTTCGACTCGGAGACCGATCCCGAGGACGCCATCGAGTCCCTGCGGGCGGATCTCGACATGCGCTCGACCGAGCGAGAGGGACAGACCGTCTCAGCCTGATCGCCCCTGGCTCCGGCTCCGATCGGCCGCCGTGAAATCGATGCAGTCACATCGCATTTCGGCCCACCCCCGGATCCGGTTCCTAACGTTTCTGTTCTCCCTATTCGGCTGCACTCGTTCGACTCCGTCCGACAGCCGGTTAGCGGACGATCGTCACCGGAACCGGCGATCGACGGGCGACGGTCTCGGCGACGCTGCCCAGGAGAATTCGGCTCGCACCCATTCGTCCGTGACTGCCGATGATGATGTGATCGACGTCCCGATCGTCGGCGTACTCGACGATCGACCGCGAGATGCCGCCGATGACGTGATCCGTGTCGATCTCGACGTCGTGCTCGGCCGCTCGTTCACGCGCATCCTGGAGGATCTCCTCGGCTCGCTCCTCGTAGTGGCTCTGTACTTCCTCGTAGTTTGCCATCGTCGTCCCCTCGATGCCGCCGACTGCGTAGAAGTCACCCGGATCGAGGACGTGCAACCCGGTGATCGTCGCGTCAGGATACTCCGTGCAGGCGAACTCGAGGGCCTCAGCCGACTGCGCCGAATCGTCCACCGCCACTAAGACGTGTCGTGTCATATTCGCCGATACGTCGGCTGCTGGAATAAGTCCACCTCTCGCCCCACGCAAACGGGAACGAGGAGGCGACGCCGTCTCCATCGTCGCGTGGGCTCCTGAACCGTCGTACCCGCCGGTGACCGCTCGAGGTTCGAGGGAAGCCGAAAAATACCGTCGTGAAACCGCCTGCCGTGTCCGCTGTCGTCGTTACTTGGCGCGGCCACGACCGCCGGTGTTGGACGGACGGACCTTTTCGGCGCCTTTGCCGCGGTTGTTGAGGCCGCGGTTGGCCTTCCCGGCATTGGTGAGTCCGCGGAACGCGCGGTTCTGATGGTCGTCGCTGCAGATCCAGTTGAGATCGTCGTCGTTCTGAATGGCGGGGTGATCCGGATCGACGAGGATCACTTCGAACCACTTCTGGCTGCCGTCTTCACCGACCCAGTAGCTGTTGAGCACCCGCAGGTTGGGGTACTTTCGAGAGACGCGCTCCTCACCGATGCGCTGGATGTTCTTGCGTCGTCCGATGCGGTTGACGCCCTGGCGCTTCGAGCGTCGACCGGCCTTGTGTCGCTGCTTTCGGGCAGTCCCTTTGCGAACCGATACCCGGGCGACGATGATACCCTGTTTCGCCTTGTAGCCGAGTTCGCGTGCCTTGTCGAGTCGCGTCGGTCGATCGATCCGTTCGATCGCGCCCTGTTTGCGCCACTCCTGCTTGCGCTGCCACTGCAATTCCCCGAGTTTGCCGTCGTCGGGGTCCTTCCATGCGTCTTTGATGTGGGAATAGAAGCTTCGTGCCATTGTATTCACCGCGGGCGTTTCCTGGTTCAATCCAGACCGGGGCCGGCGCCCCGCGGATCACATCCCGACCTGTGGCGACGTGCCGTGCAGGTGCCCGCCGATGCCCGCGAACCGGCGAGTCTACCTGTTCTTCCCAACTCTCGAGTATAAGAGCTTCGAACTTCGAGAGCGCGATCGCACTCGCGATGCCCGATGCGGTCGACCGCTGTGTCCGACACCAGTCGTCGCACTGTGGCGCCCGTTACCGAACGGGACACACTGGAACGCCCGTTATCGTACGGGGACGTGTTCGCGCACTCCACTCGGCGTAATCCCGTTGACCGTCGCGAACACGGCACCGAGTACCAGCCCGTAGACGAGGTGGCCGATACCGAACAGGAGCGCGCCGAACAGTTCCGCCGCCAGCCCTGGGATCGGCAGAAACGGCAGCGGCAACGTTGCGACGTCGGCTCGCGCCATCGCGAGCGGGAACAGGACGCCACCGGCGAAGAGCCCGATGACCGCCCCGAAGACGAGCCCAAGGATCAGGTAGTCACTGAAGTTTTCCACGCTCTCCTGGACCGCCTCCCTCGAGGCGATGGCGGCGAACAGGAGCCCGAACACGATGCTCACCATCAGGTGAATGACCCAGCCGACGCCGACCGCCGTTCCCGGCTCCGCCGCGAGCCCGCCGAGTAACTCGATCTGGTTCCCGCCGAAGTGGAGGACCAGTCCCATCGCGATACCGGCGACGAGCCCGCCAGTGAGGCCACCGCCCCACACGCCGACACCGTCGAGGTTATGCGTGTCATTAACACCCATGTTTCACGCTACGCGTGCGAGTCTGATTAATTTGATCATTGACCAGGATCTGTGAGTATGACATCCTCCCCGACGTGAACACCGGGAGACGTCGTCTCCCGAGCAGACGGCGCAAAGCGCCGTCGACGACGGGGTTTCCTCCGTGGGAGTCTCGGCTATGCCGTTTCCCCGGAAGCAACATTCCCGTCACGGTGGGCGGTACTCGGGTCTGTGCGCTGTTCTTTGGGACGTTCGTGAGAGCGTGGTCGCGGCGATGGGTTCGCTTGCGGTACAACCGCCGGATACGCTCACAACTGTAGCGACCGTCTTCAAGTTTCGACTGGAGTCGGGCGATTTCTCGCGTCGTCTCGCGGAAGCGGGCGAACAGGTCCCGACCTTCGTACAGATATTGCTCGCCGGTCGTGGTGGTACAGGCGACGAGATCGTTCGTACCACTGTCCAGAGCGGCCTTTTCGCCGGCCAGCGGAGTGTCCCGTGTATCGTCGGAAACAGTCACGGGTTGCGAAGCCCTGAACGTGCAATCTGTCTCGTCGTACCACAAATATAACCGACCCTGTTTGTCGTAGTCGGGCCAGTTCGGGTTGCCAGCGATTTCAAGCCGGAGACGCCCGGTGTGGTCGTATCGGTCTTTCAACTCGCTCCCGACCAGTATCTCAAGCCGGGAGCGGTCGCCCCATTCGACGGTGTACGACGTGTTACGAATGACAGTCTTGAGTTGTCGCCCATCGTCCTCGTTTCCACGGAAGCCCGGCGGTTCGGGGTGTTCCGTGACCGACGTGTTCGACTCGTCGTGATACTGGTCTTTCGGGCGGAAGAACCTGCGCCACGCTTCGCTGTTCTTCCGTATCACCTGTTGGGCGGTAGACGCACCGAGAACGTCTTTGTATTTGCCTTCGAGTTGGCCTGTATCGGCGTCCCATACGTCTCCCTCGAATCCGTCCTCGTCGTTGTACCGCATGAGGCGCTGATAGTTGACTTCGTTCCAGAGAGCGGGGGAAGCGTCCAACAGGTCCCGTAGCGGTTGCTCTCCGGTATCGGAAACCGGGCGTACGGCAAACGTGTTGGGACGCTTCATCAGCCACTGCAGCATACACTCGCTCCGGTCTTGTCTGTCAGCCATCCACAGTGAACGTAAAACTCGGCCCGTTTCGTTGTAGACTCAGGGCCAGTAGTAACGTGGCGGTACACTAACCGAATTCACGCGATTCACGCCCGTCCCCAGAACGCATAGCGTTCCGGTGTGCGTACGAGACGCAACACGTCTCGTCAACGCCGTACACGACGGGGACTCTCTCGCTGACTGAAGGTAGATCGGTCCAGTAGTTCAATCTGATCGACCGATTCCGCCATCGCTTCCGACCCGGTCCACGGAAGCGGGGCTATCGCCAGGGCCCGTCCGGCCCACACGTCGAGAACCCGGTCCCCTCCGAGCAGTCTCCGCTCGAGTGAGTCTCGGTCGCGCCACCTGGGTTTGATATATCATAATACGATTTATTGACCCGCCCGGACGACGCGACTCGCGTATCACCGACTGAGCGACTGACTTCGAGAAGACCTCGCGGACCGATTCGCGACCGCACCTCGGTGACGAGCCGACGGAATCGCTCGAACGCCGTCTCGTGATCGTCTCACGGAGGGCGGTAGCCGGCGTCTCGGCGCTATTCGATCGATCGACTTCGAGGACAGCGCCACGTCGCCCAGAAAGACGACCACTCCGGCCAAACGCGTCGGTCGTCCTCAGACGAACTCGGAAACCGTCTCGAACGAGCCGTCGCCGATCGATCCCACCAGATCGCCGCTCTCGAGGTCCTCGGGAACGTGCTGGGGGTACTTCCGGCGGAAGTAGCCCACGACGTTTCGCAGGTCTCGCCGGAGGAACTCGTCGGCGTTTTCGTGGTCGGTCGGGACGGCCTGGGGCCAGTCGAATATCGTCACCCCCTCCGCGTCGACGAAGACGTTGTACTCGCTCATATCGGCGTGGACGTACCCCCTCGCGTACGCGCGCGAGATTTCCGATAGTAACAGATCGAGGACGCCGAGTACCTGTTCGTCCTCGAGTCGCGTCCGCGAGAGTTCCACCCCGTTCATCTTCTCCATGACGATCGCGTGGCGGTTCTGGCCGATCGGCTGTGGGACCGCGACGTCCGGGTACAGTTCCTCGAGAATGCCGAATTCGCGTTCGGCGGCCTTCCTGGCGGTGTACATCCACGAGACGTGCTCCTTGTCGGCGGTGTAATCCCGTTCCTTGTGGACTTCCCGAAAGTTCGTGTACCCCTCCCGGTGGTACTTCAGCGCGAGCGGCTTGTACGAGCGAACCTCGTAGACGTCGCTCTCCTTGCCGACGCCGAGTGGCGAGCCGAATTCCGAGATCGTATCCCGCTCGACGAGCGCGCGGAGCGCCAGCGCGTCGTAGCCTTCGAACTGGAGCGTGTACCCTTCGTACTGGATCGTCTTCTTCTCGACGAGCCCGCGCTTGAGACAGCGCTCGAGTCGGTAGTCGACCTCCTCTTCGGAGAGCGAGGCGAACTTCGGGAGCTTTTCCCGCTGGACCCACTCCGAAAAGCGCATTCCCTGTTCGACCCCCGAGAGGAGATAGAAGTCCTCCGCCTCGAGTTCCGGAAGCAATCCGGCGACGTTTCGCACCATACAACGGGGTAGCCGGCGGGTACGTAAAAACGGCGTGACGGACGCCGCGGCGTCTCGAAGCGTATCCGACTCGCGTCCCAGCGACCCGGTGTTCGCACCGGTTCGACTCACGGTGCCCGCATCTCGCCGATTCGCCCTATCGTTCCTCGACACGACCCTCACGATCGCGTCTCGATCCGACTCTGGTCGGATCGCTCCCTGTACAAACTGCATGTCGATATACCAAATCGTCGGTCGAGTGTCGGAACGAACCGCTCGGTCACGCCGTGGCGATCGGTCACCGAGCGAACAGTGAACCGGTGGACGCCACCGCTCAGTCGGCCCACTGCTCGGCCGTGCCGGCCTGGTCGACCCGCAAGGGGTTCGACGACGTCGCGGTGACCAACCGCAAGAATTCGCCCGCGTTCGTGAGAAGTTTGTTCTCCGCTTTTCGAAGATGTTCTTCGTACGTGGAGCGAGCAACCGACGTCACGTCGGCCAGTTCGCGGAGCGTCGTTTTCCGCGGCTGCTCGTAATACCCGCTCTCGAGTGCCAGCCGCAGCGCCGCCAGCTGTCGCTCGGTGATCTCGTCGAACAGTCGGTCGACCGGGGCTAACATACTGTGTGGGATCTCCTGGTCTGTGATCGCGGTTTTCGACAGCACGTCGATGTCTCGATCACCCTCCAGCTCTCGAAGCAACGCTCGAGCGTCCGTTTCGTCGAACGCGATCACCGTGTAATGCTCCCAGCCCTGGCGGTGGATCGTCGGCGGTTGGTACAGGCAGTTGTACTCCTCGAACCGCTCGATGAGCGAATCTTCGAGCGAGCAGAGACAGGACTGCGTCACGACGTGAAGCCCGGACTCGTCGATCGACTCGTGAAGGATCGTTCCCAGTTCGCCGATTTCCTCGAGCAGGTCGTCCGTCGGCGCTTCCGGGGAAACGATTTCGAGGACCTGGCAATCGTTCAGGTACCACTCTCGTATCGTGAGAGCCGGATGGCGTTCCGAAATCTCGCGATACGGGCAGTCGTGTTTCACCCGGAACGAGGCCTCGTGTAAGCTCATACGGACGCGTTCGGTCCACCGCAAATTAACGGTGCCGGTCATGACCGGCATTGCCCATACCCTACTCTGGTCCCTATCGACGGACACAGTGATCTATCTGAGTTCGAACGATCTCGTCGAATCGAGTCGCGAGGTCTCTTCCGCGACGAAAACGCCGCCACGTTCGCCGGACGTCTCGAGTGCCAGAGACCGGCCGGGAGACGCCGTCGACCTGACGGCACGAAACCTCGGCCGCGAGCGATCCGTCGAGTACGTCCCGGCCGCGAGACGCGCGCCGAGCGCACGCCGCAGGGTGGGACATGAGTGAGACGGAACCCATCACGCAGGGGATCCGCGAGCACCTCGGTCAGTTCTCGTTGCACGTCTTACTGGTGTTCGCGACCGGACTGACGATCGGCTCCGAACGGGCCGTGGTCCCCGTGCTGGGACGCGACGTGCTCGGCGTCGAATCGTTCCTCGTCATCGGATCGTTCGTCGTCTCCTTTGGTTTCGTCAAGGCGCTGCTCAACCTCTATGCCGGAAAGTGGGGCGAGGAGTACGGCCGGAAGCCGGTGCTCGTTCTCGGGTGGGCGACCGCGCTGCCACTGCCGGTTATTCTCGTCTTCGCGCCCAGTTGGGGCTGGATCACCGTCGGTAACGTGCTGCTTGGCATCAATCAGGCGCTGACCTGGAGCATGGCGATCAACGCGAAAATCGATCTCGCGGGCCCGGACCAGCGCGGGCTAGCCGTCGGCATCGACGAGGCGTTCGGCTACACCGGTGTCGCCGTCGGCGCGTGGATTACCGGCGTCATCGCCGGCCGGTCGGGCCTTCGCCCGGAGCCGTTTTACTTCCTCGCCGTGGTCGTCGTGCTCGCGTTCCTCATCTCCATCTTCTTGATCACG
This sequence comes from Natrinema caseinilyticum, assembly GCF_024227435.1. Classification (GTDB taxonomy): domain Archaea; phylum Halobacteriota; class Halobacteria; order Halobacteriales; family Natrialbaceae; genus Natrinema; species Natrinema caseinilyticum. The sequence continues at coordinate 1,564,485 of NZ_CP100445.1, read as the reverse complement.
GAGACCGTTCAGTACGCCCAGGCCGAGGGTGACGAGGACCACCACGACGCCGACTTGCCGTTCGACGAGGTCCTGAAGCGGGCGACGTACGGCGACAGGACGCTGTTCGCGGCGGCCCAGGCCGGTCACGTCGAGAACTTCGTGGACACGTTGTTCTGGATCGCGGTTCCGCTCTACCTCACGAGCCAGGGGGTCGGAATCGCGACCGTCGGGGTCGTCGTCGGCGTCCACAGCGCGATGTACTTCCTCCAGATCGCGACCGGCGGACTCGCCGATCGGATCGGCCGGCGCCCACCCGTCATCTGGGGCATGTTCCTCGCCGGTGCCGGCGTCCTCGGAATGGTCCTCGTCGACGGGTACCGTCCGTGGGTCGTCCTCGCCGGCGCATCCGGGCTCGGAATGGCGTTGCTCTATCCGAACCTGATGACGGTCCCCAGTGACGCGGCGCATCCGTCGTGGCGCGCGTCGGGGATGGGCGTCTATCGCATGTGGCGCGACGCCGGTTACGGCGTCGGAGCGATTCTGATCGGACTCTCGATGGAGTTCGTGTCCCTCGAAGCTGCGTTCTACGCGACGGCGTTCCTGATGTTTCTCTCGGGCGGAGTCGTCTACGTCTGGATGGAGGAGACGCATCCCGACTTCGGTACGCACGAACCGCCAGCGCCGGCACGAACCGCTCCCGAACGATCGGTACCCGATTCGTAAGACCGCCGGTCTCTCGGCCGACCACTTGCTTCGACGAATCGGGTCGGAATCCCGGTACTCCAGTCGGAATCCCTATCCATCTCCTGGGCGTTCACTCGCGTATGACGGCACTGGCCGACCGGGACTGGCGGCTGATCCGAGACGCCCCTCGAGACGGTGCGACTCAGATGGCGATCGAGGAAATCGCCGCGAAAACGGCGCTCGAAGACGACCTGCGAACGGTCCGGGTCTACTCGTGGGAGCCGAGTACGCTCTCGCTCGGGTACCGCCAGGACTCGGCGACGGTCGACTGGGATTTCTGCGAGCGCGAGGGTATCGACGTAACGCGCCGACAGACCGGCGGCGGCGGGATCTATCACGACCGCGATGCGGACCTCTCCTACACCATCGTCGCACCCGCCGACGAAGTCCCCGGGAACCTAATGGACTGTTACGAACTGTTCTGCGACCCGATCCTCGAGGCGCTCGATCGAATGGGCGTCGACGCCGCCTTCGCCTCGACCGAGCAGGACGCGATCTATCACCCCTCGTGTTACCTGCGGGATATCAACCCGGCCCACGACATCGTCGCGGCGGGGACGGACGACCGGGCGAAGAAGATCAGCGGCAACGCGCAGTACCGCCAGCGCGACGTCGTCATCCAGCACGGCTCGATCAGCTACGACACGGCGCCCCGAGCCCACGTCGGCGTCTTCGATGCCGACGTCGACGAGTCGACGTTCACCGATCGGGTGACGAGCATACGCGACGAGGCGGGGATCGACCGCGACGAGGCCGTCGACTCGGTCGCGAGCGCGCTGCAGGACTGGTGCGACGCCGACGAGTCGACCTGGCGGGACGGCGAACTCGAGGCGGCCCGGCGACTCGCCGATCGAAAGTTCGGCACCGACGCGTGGGTCCGCGACCGGGAGGTACTCGAGGCGGGCGATAACTGATGGGTGACGGCCGTACCCGGCTGCACCCGCGGTTAGCCGCTCGGAGCGTCGCCGCTCGGCTGCCCGTTCGCGATCCGCACGACGTCGCGTAGCGTCGTCACGTCGTAGGTCGGCGTCACGTCGAGATCCGCGTCACGACAGTGCGACCGACGGACGAACACCGAATCGATATCGGCCCGCTCGGCGGCGAGTACGTCGGATTCGCTGTCGCCGACGTAGAGCGCCGACTCGGCCTCGAGGTCGGCGAACGCCCGCTCGAGATAGTGTGGATTCGGCTTCTTCAGCCGGAGGCTCTCGATCGTTTTCTCGCGACCGTAGTAGGTACCGAACAGCGGCCTCAGTTCGAACCGGTCGAGAACGAACTCGAGCGTACTGTGGTGGTTGTTGCTCACCACCCCGCAGTTCTGAGAGAGGTCGGTGAGACAGCCGACGTCGTCGTAGCAATCTCGAGCACCGGCTTCGAATTTGTCGATCTGGGACCGTTCGTCGTGGCGCTCGCGCGCCTCCCAGAACGTTTCGGCATCGAGGTCGTAGGTCGCACAGATGTCCCGAAGACCGTCGATAGTCACCCCGGTCACGATCGCATCGAGATGGTGTCGGGCGACATCGGCGGCTCCCACCTCCCGAAACGCGTCCCGCGTCGCCTCTGCCTGCGTTTCGTAGGCGGGTGGGGTGACGAGGACCCCATCGTTGTCGAAGACGACCGTATCGTACGCTGTCACTTGGTCGATGTATTCCGTCCTCGTCATTGGCAGTTTCGATTCGAGGGCCGCCGGAATCTGTGCCGAACGACCGCCGCCCGATCGGGGCCGCAATCACGGGCCGTTCGGGTCCGACATACCTATCACGAACCGGTACTGACGGAAATCCATGACGATGAAGGTCGGCGCACACGTTTCGATCTCCGGTTCGCGCGTTTCCTCCGACGAGGCAACGCCGCCGTACGACGACGTTCGCAACGCGATCCCCCGCCAGCTCGCGTTCGGGGGCAACTGCGGGCAGATCTTCACGACCTCGCCGCAGGTCTGGGCCCAGCCCGAAATCAGCGACGAGGCCGCCGAGGGCTTTCGGAAGGAGACCGAGGAGGCCCTCGAGGGACCGTGGGTGATCCACTCGTCGTACCTCGTGAATCTCTGTACGCCCAAAGCGGATCTCCGCCGGAAATCGAAAGAGAGCATGCAGGCGGAACTCGACGCCGCCGAAACGCTCAGAATTCCGTACGTCAACGTCCACCTCGGCGCACATACCGGTGCCGGCGTCGAGGGCGGTCTCAAGAACGCCGCGAGCGTCATCGACGACCTCGACGTTCCCGACGACGTCGCGATTCTCATCGAATCCGACGCGGGCAGCGGGACGAAACTGGGCGGCGAGTTCGAACACCTCGCGGGGATCATCGATCGCACCGAGACCGACATCGGCGTGTGCATCGATACCGCCCACACCCTCGTCGCGGGGAACGATCTCACGACGCCCGACGCGGTCGACGAGACCGTCGGCCGCTTCGACGACGTCGTCGGCCTCGAGCACCTCGAGTACATCCACCTCAACGACTCGAAACACGACGTTGGTACCCACAAGGACGAACACGCGCACATCGGCGAGGGCTACATCGGTGAGGACGGCATGCGCGCGATCGTAAACCACCCCAACCTGCGGGACCTGCCGTTCGCGCTCGAGACCCCGACAGAGGACGGCCGGGGATTCGCGTGGAACATCCAGAAAGTCAAAGAACTCCGCGAGTGCCCCTAGGGGCGCGGTTTCCGGCCACCGAGCGGGTCCGGTTCCGGTCCGCCCAGGGAGCCGAAGATCGACCCCCTTATACTCGCCACGTTCGTACCGATCCCCGTGCGAGAGTTTTCCGAATCGTACCTCAGCCGGACGCGCGACGGGATGTGGGACGACTCCCGGACTGCCCTCGAGCCGCTGGCCCTCGATTCGCGCGCGCGAATTTTGGACGTGGGCTGTGGGACCGGCGAGTTGAGCCGCGTCCTCGCGGCCGAATCCGCGGGCGACGTGATCGGATGCGACGTCGATATCGACCTGCTCGCGACCGCCGGTGAGCACGTCCCTGTCGTAGCCGGCGACGCCCTGACGTTGCCGTTTCCCGACGACGCGTTCGATCTGGTCGTCTGTCAGGCGCTGTTGATCAACTTGCCCGACCCAGCGACTGCGCTGGCCGAGTTCGCCCGCGTCTCGAGTGATCTCGTCGCGGCCGTCGAACCGAACAACGCCGCGGTCGCGATCGACTCGAGCGTCGACGCGGAAGACAGACTCGAGCGCCGAGCGAGGCAGGCCTACCTCGACGGCGTCGACACGGACGTCACGCTCGGCGCCGACGCCTGCAGTGCCTTCGAGGCGGTGGGCCTCGAAGCGCTCGAGACTCGTCGGTACGATCACGTCCGAACGATCGAACCACCCTACAGTGAGTCGGCGCTGGTTGCAGCCCGGCGGAAAGCGACCGGGGCGGGACTTTCCGACGACCGTCGGACGATGCTGTCGGGGACGCTAACCGAGGCCGAGTACGATGACCTCCGGGGTTCGTGGCGGGAGATGGGACGCGCCGTCGTCGAGCAGATGGAAGCGCGGCAGTATCATCGCGAGGAGGCGATTCCCTTCTTCGTCACCGTCGGCCGGGTCGACTCCCGTCGCGAATGAACGTCGGTGTACTTCCGATTGCACGACAGCTGTTCGGTGTGTAAACCGTTTCAGTGGCAGCTCCAGTCCAGTTTCGTCCGGACGAGAGGTGCGAGTATCCGCGTCGGTCACGTCCGTCACCAGGGAACGAGCGCTCGCAGTCCGCCGCCTAGCAGTCCGCCGACGACGCCGTCGACGGCGGTCAGCAGCGAGAAGGCGAGAACGATCAGGACGAAGCTCGGCAGTCCGAGCCCCGACAGCATCGGGCTGATCGGGCCGATGGAGGACAGTACCAGCAGCGGCGGTTCGTTGTACAGCCCGAGAAGGGTTCCCAGAGTCGCCGTCACCGTTCCCGCGAACCCGCCGACGAGCGCACTCGCGAGTATCGCATGCACGATTCCGGGTACGATCCGTCTGACGGCGTACGAGGCGACGAAGCCGGCGACGACGCCGCCGCCGAGACGGGTGAGCAGCGGCACCATCAACGCGTTGAGATTGACGAGCACGCCGGCGGTAGTCGCGCCGGCGATAATCCACGTGTCGACCGCCTCGAGCGTGAGGTCGCTCGCTTCGAACCCGACCGTCTTGTATTCACTCATGGCTATCTCCGTCGGCTACCGGAACGCTCGTGTCGATCGCGTTTTGCTGCATCACTAGATCACCGATCCCGTCGTCCCCGCGGTCGTTTCTCGAAGGAAGTCGCTGGTATTGTCGACCTGTTCGCCGGCGTACTCGCCGGTTTCTTCGGTCGTTTCAGCGAGTTGTTCGTCGGTCTCGTTCGGATCGTTGGTGACCGTCTCCGTCACGTCTCCGGTGGTGTTTTCGACGTGGTCGGCGGTGTCGTTGACCGTCTCTTCGGTGTGATTGACGGTATCGCTGACCGTTTCCTCGGTCTGATCGACGGTATCGCTGACTGTTTCCTCGGTCTGATCGACGGTATCGCTAACCGTTCCTTCGGTCTGATTAGTGGTGTTTTCGACCGCCTCCATCGGAGGATCGGGGGTCTCCTCGGTGTCGTTGATCGGGTCGGTCAACCCGTTTTCGGTACCGTTCCCCATTCCGTCAGATTCGTCGTTCCCGTCTATCAAGTCGCCGATGCCGTCCGGATCGTCGTCGCTCTCGTTAGGCGCGTCGAAGACGGTGGACTCGGGAATCTCGCTGTCCGGGCCCACTTCGATCGCGTATTCGGTTGCCGAGAGCCCTCGCATCGAGATCGAGCTGGCGTCGACGACGATGTCGGTTTGGTTGGTAGCGAGACACTTGCCGGCCTCGGCGAGCTTGTTCAGGGCCTCGTTCTGACGGTCGGTCTCCAGGATGACCGTCGCCTCGGGCTGGGTCTGCTCGAACTCGACTCGCCTGTTTTCGTCGAGATAGAGGGTAACGTCTCCGTAGTCGTCGTTCTGGACGATCAGCTGATTGGTGTCCGACCCGACCTGCTGGACACAGACGGTCGCGCCTTCGTCCACGCCGAGTTCCACCGTGGTGGGGCGGTCGTCCTCCTGGGCGGCTGCCGGCAACGCGCTGATCCCTGCCGACATACTGCCGATGACGACCAGCACCGCGATGGCGAGTGCGCACGTTCGGTTCATGTCTCAGGTTGCTCCGTGTCGCGTTCGCGCCGGTGTCATTCGTCGCCGCTCCGTCCTTTGTCGGTTTCGACGCCCTCGCGGAAACGTGCGCTCGTTTTCTCGGCAGTACGTTCGACGCGTTCGTGAATTCGCGCGATCGCTCTGTCGACCTTGCTCGGTTCCGCCACAGCGTCGTCGACGACGTCGTCGGGTTTCCACGCGATGCAGAGATTGCCGCCGAGGATGCCGAGCAGCATCCCTATGAACAACCCCCCAAGCGATCCGAACAGCGAGAAGATCGAGAGGACCACACCGATGACGCCGATCGTGTGAGAGTGTTCTGGCTTGTACAGCGCGTACACGCCCGTCAGGAAGACGAACACGCCGAACATGGCTCCGATGGTGAGAAAGCCTGCCATCTGGCCGCCGATGAAGAAGAGGTCGGGCAGGATCTGCATCGGGACCCAGGTGATGAGCAGACCGGCCAGACAGAGCAAGACGCCGCCCAGAAACGGGCGCTGCGACCGCCATTCGTTGAACCGGTCCCATCGCCTTTTGGCCCGATCGGGAACGGCTCCGGAGTCGTTCTGGCTATCTTGGATTTCCATCGGAAATCACTTGCTGGATTCGTTGGAACTACTGGATTCGTCAGTGTTTCCGGAATCGTCAGTGCCGCCGGAGTTGTAATCCACGCTGACGTCGAGTCCGGGGAGGGTAATCTCGTTCGAGGCGAGGTACGCCATATCGATCTTGACGTCTTTCTGCACCGTTCCGGGCGCTTCGCCGCTGATGTTGGTGAGGTATCCCTGTTCAGGGTCGGCGTTCTCACCGGCTGTCTGCTGGAACTGCTGTTCCGGATTGTCGCTGGGTTGGGCGTTGATGACCTGTCCGTTGAACTCCGCGCTCTTCGCTTCCATTCCGGTGAGTTTGATGAACTGTTGGTCCGCCTTGACTGTCTCGGAGGCGGTGAACTTGATCTCCATCGTGCCGTCCATCATCGGCACTTCCTGCTCTCTCGTCAAAACCAGCCCGTCGATCTCGACGCCGCGTTGCTCGACGACGACGACCGGCGTCTGCCCAGCGTCGTTCTGTCCGGCGCCCGGGTAGAGGAGGAACTCGTCGGATCTGATTTCGTCGGCCTCGACGGTGAACCCGCTGCCGGCCGCCAGCGGCGCAGCGTAGGCCGTTCCCGACGAGAGAACGACGAGTCCGACTAACGCGACGACCAGAAACGATGCACCGGTTCCGCCCACCAATCGCTTTCTATTGTACATAGTATCCCTTATCGAGTGTTGTTTCCGTCATTTCGGTCCGATTCGCCGCATTCAAACCTGCATCGTGCTCGAGCCGCCCGAGCAGGTGTTGCATCATACATGCCACATAAACACACCCACACGATTTGCAATTATTCCACCTCTTTGTATGCGAGGCTGTTTATATGGAAGCCGATCGAAATTACTATATGGTTGATAGTGGATCCGGCCGCTATCGCCCCTGTAGGACGGAAACAATACGTCGAGACGGCCCGATCCGAGACGCCCCTCGAGCGTTATAAAGGAGCGTGGAAACGCGGGATAAGGACTATTACCGAAAGTCGCGCCCGTCAGCTTAATGGAAACGCGACAGTTCGACACCGACGAAATAGTCGATTTCTATAACGAGACCGCGTGGGAATACCGCGTCTTGTGGAGCGACGTGAATCTCCACTACGGGTTCTACGACGACGAAGCAACGACCCACCAGGACGCCATGGCGAACTCCAACAGCGTCTATGCCGACAAACTCGAGGTGGACGTGACGGATACGGTACTGGACATTGGGACGGGACGCGGCGGCTTTCCCACGCACGTCGCGGCCGAGTACGGCGCCGAGGTCCACGGCATCGATATCGATCCGCAACACGTCAGCGAAGCAGAAGAAAACGCTCGAAAGCGCGGCGTTTCTGAATCGACCGAGTTCAGCATCGGGAACTACCACGACATTCCGTACCCCGACGGGACCTTCGACGCGGTCTCCGGCATCGAGACGGTCTGTCACTCGGAGCGCAAAGAACGGGTTCTCGAGGAGGTCCGCCGCGTCCTCAAGCCTGGCGGTCGGCTCATGATCTCCGACGGCTTCGTGGGTCGGCCCGTGTTGACGGAGTCGGAAGCGGCGAAACTGCGAACCGTCCTCGACGGGTGGGCGGTTCCAGACTTCGCGCACGTCGGCGAGTTCCGGGACGCCCTCGAGGACCTCGGCTTCGCGAACGTGACGTTCGACGACCACTACGAACAGATCATCCCGTCATCACGGCGCCAGCGGTGGCTCTCGATTTTCGTTACGCCCCTGCTCATGGTCGCAGCCGCGCTCGGCATCAAGAGCGAGTCGTCGGTCGATCAGGGCGTGACGCTCTATCACCAGTACGACGTCATCGAGCGCGGAATCGCCATCCACGGCGACTTCACCGCCGACCTGTCCGCGTAGACGCCGATGCCGTCTCGTTCGATCAGCCGACGACTCTGCACCGGACGACGCGTCCGACGACGGACGGGTAAGCTGGATTCCGAAGCCGGCACCGGGCTCCGGCCTCGGTCTATACCTTCCCTGATAATCGGTAACAAGAAGTACGTTCGAAATGTGGCGACCATCGTGAAATGAGATACGCGAAATGCATCATCATTCCGGACGACGAGGGTCTCCATCCTGTCGATCAGCAGATCGCAGAACACCCCGATATCAACCGCGAACTCCTTCACAACGTCAATCTCCTCGCGGACGAAACGATCGTCACGATCTATCAATTTTCGGGCGATAGAGACGCCCTCGCGTCCATCTTGGAGGACTCTCCGATGGTGTATAAGTATCAGCTTTCGGGAGTCGACGACGTGATACACGCGTATATCCACGTCGAGTCGGACGAGAAACTCGTCGGTCTGCTGAATATGCTCAAGAAGTTCGAGTTCATCTTCGATACGCCGCTCGAGTTTACGCGCCGTGGGGGGTTGTGCGTCACGATGATCGGCGACGTAAAGAGCTTCCAGAAGGCTATTCCGGACGTTCCCGACGGGATCCGGCTCAAACTCCTCAAGACGGGGACCTACGAACCGGATACGGATCGGTTGTTCTCCCAACTTACCGATCGCCAGCAGGAGATTCTTCGGACCGCTGTCGATATGGGGTACTACGACGTGCCGCGGGCCGTTACGCACGAAGATATCGGCGACGAACTCGGGTGTACAGGGGGAACGGTCGGCGGTCACCTGCGGAAAATCGAATCGAAACTGCTCTCGCAGATCGTCCCGTGACTCGGATTCGAAACCACGGACCCGGACGGCGTGACACGTGGCGGACGGAAGCCCCCTCCAGGGGGAGGAAGTCGACGCGGCCGCGGCTGGCGAGGGGTGGGACTGCATCGAACCCGTCCGTCGGATCTGCCTCGGCCGCTCTCGCGACGAGCCCCGATTTCGGTTCCCGTTCGTCGCAAGGCCGGGTATAAATGTCCGCGTATTCCATGGAGTAGACTGTTCGCCGCTCGTCGCTTCGGTGCTACCAGCGGGACTCTCCGGCTGACCCACTACCGAAAGCCATGCCGAGTGACGATCTACTCCAGGAAATCGACGCATCGCTCGAGAAATCTGACGACGAATTCGAAGCCGACCTCCCTCGGCTGTTCGACGCAATGGACGGTAACACCGAGGCGCTCGTCCGCAATAATCCGGCGACGGTCCGTCGCGTGATCGATCGGATAGGGTCCGTGGATTTCGCGTCGGTCGTCTCGGACACTCCCGAGATCGCCCGACTGGTCCAGGAACTGATCTGGACGCGGACCGCCGTGCTCGTCGAATCGTCACCGGACGTCCGAGCAACTATCGACGACGACATTACCGCCTCCCTCGAGGCCACGGACTGCCCGATGACGGGCTATCTCGTCGTCGACGAAGCCGAGCGGACGATGTACGGCGGTCCGGGTCGACTCGACGATCCGATGCTGGAAATAACGGGACCGGCGGAGACGCTCGTCGGCCTGATCGTCGGAACCGTTCACCCGATTCGCGGCTACATACAGCAGCAGTACGATATGGACGGGCCGGTTCACAAAGGGACCCGCCTCGCACCGATCATGGACTCGCTGTCCGAACAGGTCCGACCGGAACCGGCTGAGACGCTCGAGTGACGGTCGGGGTTCAGTCGTCGGTCCGGACGACGATCTGATCGTTTACCGTCTCGACGTTGCTGACCGGAATCCGCAGTCGATTATCGCCGTCGGATCGAACGGATACGGCCGACGGCCGACCGGTTTCGACCACGAGGTCCCGGAGAGCGCCGGACTTGGGGTCCATCGTGATGGTAGCCAGGATACCGAAATCGGTCCCGTCGATTCCAACGATCGGTTTGCCGCCGAGATTTCGTGCTAGTATCTCGCGCATATGGATTCGGCCCACATCCGATAGTAAATAATTTTGGTCACGAAATCCGATCAAAGACCGCACGAGAAAACGAGGGGGTGACCCCGCATCGCTCCGACATCGCCTCTCGAGTACGCCGATTCGACAGCCCGACCTGGGTTCGATTCACCGCCGAGAGACTGTCACACTATCGTCGACAGGCCAGACGGAATCCGGTCGTGCCGGCGTAGCCACCGCGTGGTATAAACGACCGCGGATACGCGGAACAATGCTGAGGCGTGTCACCATTGAACGTATTGCTACGGGTATGTCCGATCCCGATGCTGGTAGTGGCCCCGATGCTGGCACGGGACTCGATGCCAGCACTGACTCCGACGCCGATTCGGGCGTCGATACCGACGTGACCCCGTATCGGGCCGCGTTGGCCCGGTTCCTGGGCATCGTCGAATCGCTCCGGGTCGACGGGCCCGCACTGGAAGCGGTTGTCGCTGCCGGGCTCGCCGGAGGATTTCAGGCGGCGCTGGTGGTCCAACTGTACGACACGGATGCGATCAAACGGGTCGGTGCGGTCGCCGGCGCGCCGACCCTGGACGGCGGGTGGCTCGCGATGTTCGCGCTCGGCGTGCTGTTCGCGGTGCCGTTTCACGTTTTCACCTCGGGATCGCTCGACGCGGTCGTCGCGAAGGGACTCGTGTTCACGAGGCGCTCGGACTCTTCCCGACGGATCCTCCGTCCGCTACTCGAGCGGTCCGCGCTCGCGACGACCACGTTCGGTCTCGGTACCGGATACGGGTTCGTCCTCGGTGTACTCGTTTTGCTTCCGATCTGGGTGGCGATCACCACGGGCACGTCGACGGCCACCCATACCGCGACGGTCGCCGGTGTGGTGGGCGTCGTCGCGTGGACGACCTACGGCGCCACGCTCGGCCTGGTATACGGATCGGTCCTCGAGTACCGATAGCGTCGACGACGTGCTCGCGGTCCGGTACAGTTCGTCCCGATCCCCGGCACAGCGTCGTTCGTTCCGATTCTCGGCACAGCGCAGTTCGTCCCCGGGGACGGAGACGATCGGACGCGAAAACGGGACGGTACGACGGGAGCGCATCACCGGTCGCAGACGCCCGCTGACCGGCGGCGCGACGCAGCGCTGCAGCGCAATCGGTGGCCGGCAGAACGTCTCGCGACGGAGCTTACACGATGAACCTCGAGTCGAGGTCTGCGGAAACCTCGGCGAGAGCCACCGCCGCGTCGGAATACTTCAGAATCGCCTGAATGTCGCCGTCGAGCTCGAAATCGCCGGCCATCAGCATGTCGATGACGTCGCCGTTGCCCCGAACGAGCGTTCGCCACTGCTCGTAATCGCCGACGAGGCGAAACCCGTGGCGTCGCTCCTCGAGGTCGGTTAGCGTATCGACGCCTCGACACTCGGTGTCGAAGAGATCCAGATACGCGTATATCGTGCCGTCGGCCGCGACGTTCTCCTCGAGTTGCGCGATCAGGTCGTCTATGGGGTCGGGAAGCGTCGCTCTGAGCTCCGGCCACATCCGGTCGGGGACGTCCGCGAGGGTGGTCGTCAGGACCTCCTCTGCGACCCGTTCCTCGAGCGGGCCGCTGCGGGATTCGATGCGCTCGCGGACGTCTTCAGGCGCGTCCTCCAGGATAGATTCGGTCGACCGCGCAGTCCGATTCGCGTGGTGTTCGACTGACTCGACGATTTCCGGCGGCAGATCGGCTACCGTTTTGCTCTCGAGGGGCACGTTCTCGATCTGAAAGACGAACGACCCGTCGAAATCGACGCCCCAGCCGTCGGCCCGTTCGGCGTACTCGGCGCTCGCATTGATCGCGTCTCGATACGCTTCGAGCCACGGTTCGGTCGGAAAATACTGCTCGGTCGGTCGAAGTCGTCGTGTAATCATGTGTGGCGGCCGGGCCTCGGAACCCGACGTATTGCTGCGATCATCGTGAACTCCCGTCGTGGTTTCTCCAGCCATACGCGGGCATTTATCAGACGGTATCGGAGCATACCTCGGGGCTTGATCCCGAGGCAATTCACGCCCGGTCGCCAGCGGGTACAGACAGGCGCTCGAGGGGGCGATACGAAAGCCGAGGTGGCCGACGATACGGACGGTATGCGCCCTCCGACCCGGACGACGGCCCGCCCACTCGAGACGACAATGATACTACGTTACTACGCTGAAGCAGACGTCGGGGTCGATCACCGTCGGACACTCGAGTTACTCGAGTCGATCCACGAGGAACACGCGATTCCAGTCAGTCGTCCAGGTCAAACCACAGCGAGCGCCGCCGCCGGAGTTCGTCGGTGAGGCCGAGACCCGATCGCTCGAGGATGCCTGGGACGATTTCACGTACAACCAGACACTCCAGAAAGGGCTCGGCGGTGCCCCCTCCAAGCGGTATCGCGACCAAGAGGACATCCTGGGGAACGTCGGCATCGTCGTCGACGACGAGCTCGTGTGGGCAACGGAGTTCTGGGGTACTCACCACGGCTGGGGGAACGTCGACCCAACGAAAACCGTCATCGGCTTTCTCGAGGACGTTGGGGCGAGAGGGATGCCCGCAGTAGCCGAGCGTGTGCCACTTGAGGACTGGTCGTGGTCACCTGACTCGTCTGGTTCCGGTTCAGACTCGCGTTCCGGGTCTCGAGACGGGACCAGCACCGACCTGCCCGTCGCCGAGATTTACGAACCAACCCGCGACGCGATTCGGGATATCTGTACCGCACAGTCGTTCCAGCGCGGCGTCTCCTACTTCGAAGAAGGGCGTGTGTGGGAGCTGACGGTCGAGGGATATGAGGTAACTGCAAAAGTACGAGGGAGCCGGGAATACCGGACGACGGTGGACCTCTCTGCCGAGAACTTCGACGGCTGGTGTTCCTGTCCGTACGACTACGCGGGCGACTGCAAACACATCGTTGCAGTGTTGCTGGCGGTACGAGACCGATACGACGAGGTAACTGATCAGTTTCAGGAGAATACGACTCAGGACGAACTATCGAGTACGTCGGATTCCGTGTCCCTCGAGACGTCGATACCGGGCAACGACCTCGAGTCAGCACTCGAGACCGCGGACGTCGAGACGCTTCGGGACTTTCTGCGTGCGGTCCTTGCCGACAACGAGTCTCTTCGAGAGCGGTTTCTCGCCACGGTCGGCCAGCCGATCGAAAAAAGCGTCGCCGACGACCTGTAACAGCGAGAGAGTCCCCGCCCTTCCCGTGAGGCGAGAGTGTTCCGACACGCTGCTGTCGGAACCGAGCACCGAACAGGGCGGGCGTGAATCGCGTAACCCTTGACGAGAAACCACCGTGTTACTGCTCGTTCTGGGTCTCCAACGTCTCGAGTCCGGTTTCCAGCACCTCGATATACGCCTCATCGAGCGACAGGTCGTTTGCTTCAGCGTGGTCTTTCACCCGTCCGTGGAGTCCATACGAAATATCTATTGCTGGTCGCATTGTCGCACAGGTCTTATTTGACTCGGCGACGTGAAAATAGTTGTGGCGTGAAGCGCACCAACACGTTCGCCGTGCGACCGCTCTCTGATACCGAAGAGCAACTGCTACGGGACCTGTTGGACGCTTCCGCCGCTCTCTGGAACGAAGTCAACTACCAGCGCCTCATGCGGTACATCGACGAAGACGGCTTTGAGAGCGGCGTGTGGGACGTCGATACAGGCCGACTCGAAGGCCAATACAAAGGCGTGGTCGGCGCATCCACCGCCCAACAGGTGATACGGAAGAACAGCGAAGCGTGGCGCGGATTCTTCCGGCTGAAAGAACAATACCACGACGAGTCGAACACGTCGGTTACGGACCACCCGGAACCACCGGGCTTCCGTGGGAACGAGGACGATGGACGCCGACTCAAGACCGTCATTCGAAACATGTCGTACACCGTCGAATGGGGCGACCGCTCCCGGCTTGAGATACTGGTCGGCAAAGAGTTGAAAGACCGCTACGACTACACCGGACGTCTCCGGCTTGAAATCGCTGGCGACCTGAATTGGCCCGACTACGACAGACAGGGCCGGTTAGACCTGTGGTACGATGAGACAGACAGCACCTTCCGAGCTTCGCAACCCGTGACTGTTTCTGCCGATGCACGGGACACTCCACTGGCCGACAAAACGGCCGCTCTGGATATTGGTGCCAACAATCTCGTCGCCTGTACCACAACGACCGGCGGGCAGTATCTGTACGAGGGTCGTAACCTATTCCAGCGGTTCCGTGACACGACACGAGAAATCGCCCGACTCCAGTCGAAACTCGAAGACGGTCGCTACAGTTGTGAGCGCATCCGACGCTTGTACCGCAAACAAACCCGTCGCCGGAACCACGCCCAAGATGCGTTGTGTCGTGACCTGATCGAACGACTGTACGCCGAGGGCGTAGACACGGTGTATATTGGTGGGTTGACCGACGTGCTGGAAACACACTGGGCGGTCGAAACGAATGCAAAGACCCACAACTTCTGGGCGTTCAAGCACTTCACCGACCGACTCGCGTGTACTGCCGAGGAATACGGTATTGGGGTTGAGGTTCGGTCGGAAGCGTGGACCAGCCAGGAATGCCCGCAGTGTGGGTCGACTGATCGAACAACACGGTATCAGGACACGCTCACCTGTCCGTGTGGGTTCGAGGGCCACGCCGACCTCACGGCGTCAAAGACGTTCCTAGAGCGGCAGACGAGCAACACAGTCAGGCCGATGGCACGGCCCGTGCGGTTCCAGTGGGACGACCACGACTGGTCGGAGTCATCACGCTCTCACCGTCCCAACGAACAGCGCACAGACCCGAGTACCGTCCAGCGTGACGGGAATGTTGCCTCTGGGGAGACGTAGACCGGCTGAGACTTCCACAGAGGAAACCGCGTCGTTTACGGCGCGGAGGATGTCATAAGCGTGATATTGACCGCCGGTTCGGGAACGCCACCGACCGCCGCGGGATCATTGAGTACGACACCCACCTCGAGTTTACCGAATACGACGACCTCGCAGCGACCTACCGGGAGAACGGCGAGTACGAGCGTGCCCTCGAAATCTACCGGGCTCTGGCGGAGGCGATACGCGAAAACTTGGAACGGATCGACGACAGTAGTGGCCACTACGGTCGTCAACTCGAGTCTGCTATCGATGCCGACGCCGCGTGTCTTTGCGAGGGGGGCTTCGACTCGAGACAGTGTGTGAGCACCTCGAATACCTCTACGAGCAGTACAGAACTGCCGAGTTTCGTTTCGTCCGGGACTACTACGACAGCGCTCCGTGAAGTGTGTACCACAGCTGATGATCTCGAGTACCTGCTCTCACTTGTGCAATCAGACCTTCCAGCGCTGGACGGCATCGCCAGTAACGAGACGGGAGCGGTCGTTGCAGCCGGGTCCGGATCAGAAAGCGGGACACCACAGACAGACATCGACAATGCCGTCGAGACAGATGAGAGAGTTCCAGATCCGACCCAGTGGCGACTCGAGGTCGAATTGTTCACCGGTGGCGAACTGGATGTCGAACACCTTGATGTCGGCCCGCTTGAGGTGACTGACTTCGTCGGAGAGACGCTCACGACGATCCTCGAGGAGATGGAGTCGCGACCGGACGAGAATGGGGAGACGACCGGGTCTCGAGGTGGCGATGGTCGTCCTGAGCAACAACCGAATCTCTCTGTGGACGAACAACAGCTCCTGTCGACCTATCTGTGGATCCTCTCAGAACTCGAGGAACGCGAGCAACTAGCCGCTGTTCTCGAGGACGTCTATATTGAACGGAGCGAGTTTTATCGCCAATACATCGACGTGCTACGAGCCGATGGACAGGACGAGCGAGCACATGAGGTCGTTGAGGACGGACTGGAGGAGTTTCCACACTCTGTCGACGTCCATCAGCTGGCAGCCGAGTTCTACCGTGGACGCGACGACGAGCGCTATCGAGAGATGCTCCGGACCCTGTTCGTCCGCTTCGAGGACTGGGACGCCTACGATGATCTACGATCGGCCAGTTCCGCCGAGGAGTGGGAATCGATCTCCCACGGGTTGCGAACCCAACTCGGCCGAATCGATCCCGACCGACTGATCGAGCTGTACGTCCGCGAGGACGACCTCGAGGCGGCCTTCGAGAAGGTTCTGGAGAGTGATGACCTCGAGATGCTTCGGCGGTATCGAGAGCCCGTCGCCGAGGTCGATCCAGAAGCGTACTTCGAGGCATATCGGGACCTGCCGGAACCGTCTCTGGCGGCCGATACCGGACGCGACCACTACAGGACCGTTATCGAACATTTGCGTGACATAGAGGACCTCGGATTTGACAAGGAGCTGGCACCACTCATTGAACATCTCCGTGAGAAACACTCGAACCGGCCGGCGTTTCTAGACGAACTCGAAACGGCAGGATATTGAGTCTCTCAGTGATACTATCGCTTCAATCTTGGTATCAGGTGAACTGTTCTCGGGGATGGTTAGAAGTCATCTGTCATCTCGCGTTCCTCGAGTGCGTTTGCAGTTACTGGTACCGCAGATACCTGTCGTCGATGATGATGAACTCGAGGACGTCTCACTGTGTGGACTGTCGAGGGCTGCTCGAGAAAGGCACTCCATTCAAGCCGAAACTACCTGTTAGGAGGCGATTAACCCGAGACTGGCAGCAAACAACTATGTCGTGGTAATAGTTGACATATTGCATGACCTGCGAATGGTGGCCGACCTGTGATGATGCCGCAACCTACCGGATTGACGTGATCAATACGACATCGGGCGCGGCGAGTGTGTTCTATTACTGTACTGCTCATTCGACGCTCGGACTCGAGGAGGTGGCGACGAGTGCTACCCTCGAATGTGCGGGGATCCGGTCGCTCGAGCAGTCGGCCAGCCGTGTGCAGTAGCCGGTCCATGGTGGTCGGGGATAGTGGGGCGCCGCCCAGACCAGCCGCTGGAGCTTCCACCGGTCGTCACTCGCCGACGCCAGCCGGCAGGAGTGCCGGTGGCAGGTGCGGCTTGCGAAGCAGGGCGTGCCGTCGACCGAGGGGTACCAAACGGTTGTGGAGTCGGTGGGCCCCTCCGTCGCCCAGCCCGTCGTGTGAATCCGCCCCCAGCGCCCGCCCGCGTGGCCAGCGCCGCCCACTCGAGAGTGGCGGGCTGGTCGGCGACGCGCCTCGCAGCCCGACGCCACCAGCGGTCAGGCGTCGGCGGGCCGTGGCGGGCCGACCCGGGCCCAGACGCGCAGCGAGATGAACACGAGCAGCGCCGTCACGATCAAGGGACGTTCCGGGTGGGACCCTGACTGGCGGTATAGCTCGAGGATGCGAATCCAGGGAGCGACGCTGTCGCCCGCATACCGGGGCGCGGCGAGCAGCGGCCAGCCCAGATAGGTCAGGCCGTCGTAGGCGCCCGCGCGCAGCGGCCCGAGACTATCGCCAACCAGATGCGACAGGTAGCCGATGCTGAACCCGCCGGAGTGACGACACATAGACGCCCGACCCAGCGGTGCGCAGGGCGCCGGCGGTGGAGCGCGTGGGCGCCCCAGGTGACGAGGCCGGCGATGAGTACGGTGATCAGGAGCGAATGGGCGACCGACCGGCCGCTCGCGAGGACGCCGTAATACGCCAGTGGTTTATCGATCAGGTCGGGGAATTGACTGCCGATCGCCACCGGGACTGGCGCCCAGCGAGCTGGCAACGGCCGGCGCGTGAGGGCCGCGTACGCGACGTACCAGAGATACGCGAAGGCGAGATGGCCGAGCGGAAACACACTGCAGGGTGAGTCGTGGACCCTGACAAATTCGGGCAATTTGGGGCCGCGTCCGGCTGCCGAGCGTGACAGCTGCCGGCGGACCAACTACAGCCCGCCGATATATGTCGCTCCGACGCTGCCTCACCGGTAATGTACGTCCGCCGGCGCATGCTACTCCCTAACATAGTCGCGGGCCGTACGACTGTGGCACGCTGGCAGCGATGACCAGGACGACTGAACGGACTGGGTGAACTACCCCACCCTACTCGCTCCCTTCGGTCGCTCCTTGAGGTCGGAGGCTCCACCTTGAATTAGGCTGAAGCAGCGACCGAACAGCTTCACGCTCTTATGAGTGGCGATATTCTCAATTTCGAGGCCGATGAACCAGAAGAGTTCATACCAACGCTGTCCATTCAAGGGTTGGAAAATCCGATAAGTTAGGTATCTTTATATAGACTTGAACATGTCTCACCAGCATGAGACGACGGGGGTATCTCAGTATGGGGGCTGTGGTGGCACTTGCAGGCTGTGTGGCGAGTGACGATAACGAGATGTCAAGTATTGGTGATGAGGGTGGCTTACAAGCCGAAATAATCAACGACACGACCGTCTACCTCGAGTCGCCAGTCACGCAAGCCGACATTGACGCGGCCGTCGACTATCTTACGACCGACTACGATGGTGGCGAGATCATCCTCCCCGACGGCACGTTCGCCGACGAGTGGGCGATCACCGAGAGCAACATTACGCTCCGAGGCCAGAGTAAGTCGACGACGCTCACGCTGCCCGACGGGATGGACGAGCCGTCGCAGGTGCTTACGATTACCGGCGACGATGTCGTCGTCAAGGACCTCACAATCGATGGGAATCGGGATAACCAGGACCTCTCGGTGTACAGCAAATCCGACCTTCAACACGCGGACGGGATCGGTATCTACGCGGATAACTGCACGATCCGCAACGTGGACGTCTACCGGGCACAGTCGCACTCGATCATCGTCTGGCGATGGAACAACGATCTCGGGGTTGCGAACGCCTCGCTCCCCGCCGAGGCCGGGCGCTTCGGGAACCGGATCGTCGACTGCTACGTCGAAGATAACGGCCACGCGAACAACCCACGGGCGTCACTCGACAGCGTCGAGTCCCAGCGGACGATCTTCCGCGATAACGAAATCGTCGGCGGCGAGCACACGATCGTCGGCATTACGATCCATACGGGGGACGATATTACGATCCGGGGGAACCACATCAATACGGAGCAACTCGGAATCCAGCTCCATTCGGGCGTCTACGATGCGGTCGTCGACGGGAACCAAATCTACTCCAATACCGGCGTCGGGTCGAAGGGACTGATGCTCTACAACGATACGGATAACATCAAAATTGTCAACAACACGATCGAGGGCGATGATACGGCAACCATCCTTGTCTCGTTTGAGGATATGGCAAGTAACGTCACGTTCGCTCACAACACTGTGTCGGGCGGTAACTATGGTGCCCTCCGCACGTACGACGACACACAGAACATCAAGATTCTAAACAATACATTTATTGACGGCGAGCGGGTCCGGGTTGCAGGCGGGGCGACCGACGTCCAGATCCGGGGTAACGAGTTCATCGACTATGATTTCTGGGCGATCAACACGGAGGACGCGACCGGCGTCCAGATCCAGAACAACCGGATCGAGCACTCGTCGGAGACGAGCGGACTCTCGGGGTCGATCGTCCTCGATAACGGATACGACTGCCTGGTGAGTGAGAACGTCATCGTCAACTCGCAAGGCATTTTCGAGGGGCCGAACTCGACCGGGAATACGATCCGCGACAACCACTCGTATACACGATGAAATGTAACCGCAAGATAAGCGCCCTTCTGACCGGCTGAGAATCGCTTATCGAACGCCCACGTAACAACATTACGAGAACCATCGACGAACACGCAGATGAGTTTGAGATGGAGTTTCGGGAGTAACGCCCTCCACGCTTGTTGGCGGGTCTGGCCTATTTCACACCGCTCTCGAGTGGAGTCGGTGGCGATGGCGTTTCGCAGTGTTCGACAAACTCGTTGCGTTGATTCCGTTCCTGGCCACAGTTCCGGCAGCACCAGTAGCGCGTCTTGTATTCGTAGCTGTCGGTGAGATCAATCTCGTATGGTGGCGGCCTTTGCCAGGCAGCCACTCATCGACTGCGACGAGTTCGTGCCCGTTCAGCTGGGCGACATCGCCTGTTCCTCCAGCCAGGTTCGATAGCCGGCGACTCGAGTCGCATGCGGACACTGCTTGGTGATCAGCAACGTATTTCGATGCGAACAGTCGTGAAAGCGGCTCTGGGTATCGAGCCATCGCTGGAACTCGTCGCTCGAGACTGCGTCGGTGACGTCCGCGCGGAGGTCTTCGACCCACGCTTCGATCGTGCTCTGCATCTCGTCACGCCTGGTGTCCGAATCGTTGAAGGACACCTGCTGGTAGTCGCTCGTAGCGATTGTTTTCGTTTGTGCGTGTATCAGATGCTGAATCGTCCAATTAATCCATCATCGTCGCAAATGAAGAAAAAGTTTTGAAATCCAACGTCGGTAATAGAGTATCCCTACAGTAATAATGAATAAAACGGTCGCAATCTCATACCCGTAGACTCCCAGTAGGAGAACCAGAGAGGAACCACTAGAGCCACCAAGCAGCAAAGGTGCAAATAATGGACCGACACAGGCTGGACAGGCCGCAATTCCGACGATACCGCCGATCGCCGATCGAGCGAAATCGAGCAATGCATCGTAGACGAGGTATGAGAGTGCTATGAGACCGATTGTCTGATACGGAACGAGGGTCAACGTGATCCATTCTCCAGTGTAGATGAGGACGGGACTCCACCCGAGCGATCGGCCCCAAGTCAATCCGACTCCGTGTGGTCCCGTTAATTGCGAAAGGTGCTGTACGCTGGATCCAAGGATACCCGTGAGATACAGCAATATCAGGAGATAAGCAAAAGAAATCACGGCTGCAAGGATCTGGAAGAGACGTCGGGCCTGTGCAGGTCGTGTATGCCAGATGACCCAGATAGAGACCGTGGTCCAAATGAACGGAATGAAGAAGTAAGTGAGTCGACTCCCCATGTCACCCGTCCTGTATGCGAAAGCGAGGCCGGCGAACAGTTGGATCGCGAATAGAAGATTAAACCGAGTACCTCTCGTGAGAAGACGTCTCCTGTGGTCACTGTTGGATGCGGTTTTCATCATGAGATAGGAATCTCAGATTTGAGATCTCCGGACAATCGTACTACTACCTATGAGACCGCTAGGAGAAAAGTGATTTGAATAGAGACGAGTACCTACCGATTTGAGAACTCTTTTGTCACTCTCTGATATCGTTCGGAAGATCAAATATCTACATCATTCTTGAGCGGGCCATTGCCGCCTATCGGCGTTGACAAGTCCGAGCAACATTGTACGACGATCACTTAACTCCTCGAGAGACGAGGCGAATTCGTCATCGGAAACGGTTGGCATATCCCGGTCCCGGAGAAGATCTATCTGAGGCAGTGGTGGAGTGTTGTCGGCGGGATCGACAAACGTCTCAGTTGCCAGATTCGTCGGCTTTTTCAGTCTGCTAGCTGTGACTTCTGTGGCGCAGACACGCCCGGCAGGCTTGGGAGGTCGAGATCAACGCGACGGAGGAACTGCGCATTGATCGCGACGATCACGGTACTGAGCGACATGAGTAAGGCGCCGACTGCGGGAGAGAGGAGGATGCCGATCGGGGCAAGAATACCCGCCGCAAGTGGCAGTGCAAAGACGTTGTAGCCGGCGGCCCAGACGAGGTTCTGCTGCATCTTCCGATAACTCGCTTTGCTCAGCTTTACGAGGCGGACGACGTCCATCGGGTTGTTCTGGACGAGGATGATGTCAGCCGACTGGACGGCGACGTCCGTCCCGGAGCCAATAGCGATCCCGATGTCGGACCGCGTCAGTGCCGGTGCGTCGTTGACGCCGTCGCCGACCATCGCCACGAACTTACCCTGATCCTGCAGTTCGGTCACCTTCTTGTCCTTGTCCTCGGGCAGCACCTCTGCGAAAACCGTGTCGATACCGAGGTCGTCGGCGACGGCGCGAGCGACGTCCTCGGAGTCCCCGGTCAGCATCGCGACTTCGAGACCGAGTTCGTGAAGCGCGTCCACGACCTGATAGCTCTCGTCGCGAACGACGTCCGCGAGCGCAAATGCGGCGACCGGTTCATCCTCACGAACGAGATACACGACTGTTTGGGCACTTTCACCAGCTCGATCTGCGAACGACGCCAGTTTGGGCGGAATGTCTATCTCGAGGTGTGGGAGGAGGTTTGGTCCGCCAACGTACACTGTTTCACCGTCGACCGTCGCGCGAACACCGCGGCCTTTGACTGCCTCAAAGCTGGTTGCGGTTTCTGGCGTGACGCCCCGCTCGTCAGCGGCCTCGCGAATCGCCTGGGCGATCATGTGTTCCGAATCACTCTCGACTGCTGCCGCGAGTGCAAGTGCTTCGTCCTCCTCGAGATCGCTGACGGTTTCGACGTCGACGATACCCTGCTCGCCCTTCGTGAGCGTCCCCGTTTTGTCGAAGATAACCGTGTCAAGTTCTCGGGCCTGTTCCATGGCGATCCGATCGCGGATCAGCATTCCATTTCGCGCTGCGAGCGACGTGTTGATCGCAACGACGAGTGGTATGGCGAGTCCGAGTGCGTGCGGACAAGCAATCACAAGGACGGTCACGACCCGTTCGATGACTGTGGCGTTAAACGAAACGGCGACGGTCCAGGCGATTGCGGTCACGATCGCTACTGAGAGAGCGACATAGAAGAGCCAGCCTGCCGCTCTGTCGGCGAGCATCTGCGTTTGGGACTTGCTCTCTTGAGCTTCCTCGACGAGGCGCATGATTCCTGCCAGCGTCGTCTCGTCACCCGTCGCACTGATCTGGACCCGAAGGCTCCCGTCACCGTTGATGGTACCACCGATCACCTCGTCGCCTGGTTCCTTCGAAACTGGCCTCGATTCACCAGTAATCATCGATTCGTTGACGTCGGAGTCTCCCTCTTCGACGATGCCGTCGGCAGGAACGCTCGCACCGGGCCGGACGAGAACGAGATCACCTTCGGAAAGGTCACTCACAGGCACCTTTTCGGTATCACCGTTTTCTGTGATTCGCTCGGCGGTGTCTGGGAGAAGTTTTGCGAGTTCGTCGAGCGCACTGGAGGCCCGTCGAACGGAACGCATTTCGATCCAGTGTCCGAGCAGCATGATGTCGATCAGCGTAACCAGCTCCCAGAAGAACGTCGATGCCGTTGGGAAGACGACGCTCGCGAGACTGTAGACGAACGCGACCGTGATCGCCATTGAGATGAGCGTCATCATTCCTGGTGCTTGGTCCTCGAGTTCCGGACGGGCCATCCGGAGGAACGGGACACCACCGTACGCGAAGACGATCACCGCGAACACAGGGTTGATCAATTCACTCCCGGGGAACGCCGGTACTGAAAAACCAAGCCACGCCTGTAGTGTCTCGCTGTACAGGAGGACGGGAATCGAGAGTAACGTCGAGATGAAAAAGCGCCGTCGGAACATCTGCTCGTGGCCCTCGTGCATACCACCGTCTCCTTCATGACCGTCATGACCGCCGTGGTCAGAACCCCCTGAACCATGGCTCGCCCTATGTTCGTACTGTTCGTCGACCTCGCGCTCGCCCTCGTCTGCGTCTTCGGCTTCTTCCTCTAGTATCGACTGTTCGACGCGCGATTCCTCTTCGCCAGCAGGTGGCTGTGGCTCGTCTTTGGCATCGTGGTGGCCACCGTGGTGAGTCGAGGCATCACCGTCGTCAGGTGTCTTCCCGTGATCGTCCATAAGATGCCCTCGTTAGCGCGAGTAGGATCTCACAGAAAATAGGTGTGTGGCTTGCCTGGCGGATAAATCTCACAATTTCTAATCGGAAACAAACGAGGAGTCTCATCCACCCAAGTCGCGGTAGGCTGTTCGCCCTCCCCGATAGACGATTATCGCTGCGAGGACGAACGCAGTCCCGAAAAGAATCGTGATACTGAGGTAGTGGAGGATTCGGATATCATAGGCGTGGCTGATCGTCTTACTCGCTACTGCGATGCTGTCGAGGAGTAGCATCACAGCAAAGTAGCTCATCAGTGCGCTTTCGTCGACAATATCAGTCAATCGAGATCCGACAAAGGATCCAAAGACACTCCCACCGAGCAGTGGGAGTACGACCGAGAAATGGACGGCTCCTTCCTGAAAGTAGCGAACCGATCCGAACGCGCTCGACCCTGCGATTTGAAAGATATCGGTGCCGACGGCTATCGTTTTCGCGATTCCTACTCCATAGACGAGACTGGGGACCATCAGGAAGCCACCTCCAACCCCGAGGAATCCAGACAGAGTTCCGATAGCGACACCGACGAAGAGGATGAGCCAAACGGACACCTGCACACCAGGATGCACCTTGATTGCCGGTGGGAATTGGGTAAGGGGAAACTGCTCGAAAGCTGGTTGACCGCGTCGTTCACCGGAAATCGCGGTGAGGTCAGTGTGAACTCGACGGAGAATGAGGACACCAACTACTGCCAACAGAACAACGTAGGCAATGCTAATGACGAGATCCGATATCCCTCTCCTGGCGAGCCAGAACAGCACTCGCCTGCCGGCCTCAATGCCAACTGCCATCCCGACGATGAGAAGCGTTCCGAGAGTGTAGTTGATGTGTCCAGCTGACCGGTGGGTAACCGCCGCAGCGATGGACGTTCCGAAGACAAATACGAGACCAGAGCCAACAGCAGCTTCGGTGGGGTGCCCGAGCACGAGGAGTGCAGGGGTGACGAAGAAGCTCCCACCCAGTCCGAAGAAGCCGAAGAGAATGCCGACTAGAAATCCAAACCCAACAAAGAATAACGCTTCTGACTCGATAACTACCATTGGTTTTACTTACTTCTAATAGATCCGGAATAGGTCGCTCAATAGGGCTCGATGCATCTGCAGATCGCAACTATAGAAACACGAATGCTGCGCCATCATTAGTGTAGGTACGGGCTGGAACCTGAAATAGGATGCAGCTGCCAACGAAGCTTGGGCGACTCGAGACAGATCGTAGTCCGCCTGTTGGGGAGACAGAATTGGAGGAGAAGAGCATGGCGTTCGTCTACGAATGTTCTGGTTTCTCTCAGGCATGGGCGGTGTACCCAGTGTCCTCAACAGCCTGTACGAGTGCCGTGACGTCAGCGTCACCATCTACATTCGCTTACTCCACCTCACGATCGGCGGTTGCATCGGTCACGCCGGATACGTACAACCCAGCCGAGGCGGGTCTCACAGACCTCTACGACGCCATCAAGGACGCTGGCTATTCGCCCGTCCACGAGGACGCTGAGACCGAAGATGGGCCGGGAGGTGAGGCCCAAGAGGCTGCCAGACAAGAGGAGATCGGACGACAATTGCGGTTGACCTTGTTCGGAGCAGCGCTTTCTGCCCCCTGCTGTTCTTCCTCGTCGAGAAGTTCCTGCTCGGCGGTAGCGTTCTTCCGGAGACGGCCTCCGGCATCGAATTCGGTTGGGACGAGTTCCTATTGGCGACGCCCGTCCAGCTGGTGCTCGGCTGGCCATTCCACAAGAACTCCTATAAGGCGCTCGTCAAGAGCGGCCGCGCCAACATGGACGTGCTCATCGCGCTGGGGTCGACCACCGCGTACGTCTACTCCGTCGCAGTATTGCTCGAGGTGATCGCCGGGGGACTGTACTTCGATACGGCAGTGCTCATCCTCGTGTCCATCACGCTCGGGAATGACCTCGAGGCGAGGCCCGTTCGAAGGGGTAAGCCGACGAGGCGCTTCGGAAACTGCTGGAGATGGAGGCCGAGACGGCTACCGTCATCGACGAAGAGGGTAACGAGGAAGAAATTCCTCTCGAAGATGTCGAGGTTGGTGACCGGATGAAGGTCCGACCCGGCGAACAGATTCCAACCGACGGCGTCGTCGTCGATGGGCAGAGCGCTGTCGACGAGCCGATGGTCACCGGCGAGTCTGACCCCGTCGAGAAGAGCGATGATGACGAGGTGGTCGGCTCCACGATCAATGAGAACGGCGTGCTCGTCGTCGAAGCGACGAAGATCGGGAAAAACACTGTCCTCCAGCAGATCATCCAGACCGTCAAGGAAGCGCAGTCTCGCCGGCCTGACATCCAGAACCTCGCCGACCGCATCTCGGCGTCTTCGTGCCCGCGGTCATCGTGAACGCCCTCTTCTGGGGCGTCATCTGGTACTTCTTCCCCGGCACCCTCGCCGAATTCGTCGAGTTGCTCCCGCTGTGGGGGCTCGTCGCGGGCGGCCCCGTCGTCGCCGGCGCGATGGCGTTCTCCAGCGTGTCAGTGCTGTCGAACAGCCTGCTGTTCCGGCGGTACATCCCTGATCACGACTACGAACTGCTCGGATGACTCCGCTGGCCACAGCTTCCTCGTTCGTTGTTGATCTGCCCCAAGTGGCTACGAACGGTGCTCGAGATCAGCCAAGAAAGTATCCCGTCCACGGGTATCGTTCGATGAGTGGTTCGCCGCGGATTTCGTACTGTTCGATATACGCGTCCAGGCCGAGTATTCGGCCTGCCCCGAACGCGGCGACAGAGAGGAACACGAGCATGTACGCAAAATCTCCGTTGATGTAGCCGTGCGAAACGTCCCAGTTCCCGAAATAAAACAGAAGCATCATGAACGCCCCCCAGAACGCGGCGAGGCGAGTGAGTACACCGAATAGTAGTCCAAGCCCGATGAACACTTCCCCCCACGGGACAGCGACGTTCACGAAGTCGACGAACCATGGCGTGTTCCCTATTGCGACGAACAGATCTGCGAGTGGACTTCCGCTGTTCGGGACGGCTCCAGTCAAATACCCTCCGGCACTGAATTTTCCGGAGAGGACTTTGTCGAGGCCGCTTTGGAAGAAGGCGATGCCCATCATCAATCGAAGTGCCAAGATGAACCAGACACTCAACGTGTGGAGTTTTCCGGTCGCGGTGAAGCCCCAGATGGTGCTCTCCAGCGTTACCTCGTGTGATGCCATATTGTAGAATAGTTCACGAGTATATATTAAGAAGTCACCTTGGCGAGTGATGTCTGGGAACGATAGAACCGTCCTGCAACCGATCGAATGGCTTCGGTGAACGGTTCTAGGGGATTGTCGTTCGTCGTACCGTCAGCGGTCGATCCGAATATCGTGCCGAGTTGTGATGAGTGTCCCGTCCGGTTTCGATTGAAGGAACAGCCGGTATCTCCCGGGCGTAGGAAACTGCGCGCCGAATTCGACACGCCCGCTGTCGGGACTCGTCTCTTTGGGGTGGACGTGCAGATAGGCGAGATCGCCTTCACGGAGCGTAACGAGATGGCCGAGCGCTCCCAGATACGGGTCTAGACGCGACACGGGCTCACCATCACGACTGATTTCGAACGCTAGCTCAACCGGCTCACCGGCGAGGACCTCGTTGGTCTGGAGGTCAACGACGTATCCATCTGCCGTCGCACGTCGTGACGTATCTGAGCGCGGGGCAACCTCCATTTCTCCCGAGACGAAGAGGTCAAATCCAAGTGTCGTCGGTCGACCGTCGACTACGAGGTCGATGAACGCTCGGTAAACACCGGGATCAGGGAGGGAGAACGCCTCAACACGCCACGTTCCATCGGCGTCAAGCGTCGGATGGAGATGCTGGAATCGAGTCAGGTCGCGACGAACGACGATCAAGTGGCCACGCTGCCCGTGAGCCTCGTCGAACTCGGTCACGATGTTGCCATTCGACGTGACGACCTGGAAGCTCCAGTTGAGCGGGTCACCTGGAGTAAGGCGCGTGTCCGTCGGGACGAAGCGGAGTCCATCTGCGTCGACCGAGAGTCCGCCCAATGTAGCGTGTCCACTAGGATTATATCCCTCAGGTGGACTGTGGCTCCCGTGTTCGGAGTGATTCGCCATAGACTAGCAATGGGTTGCTACGGATTTACCGATTGCTTCGATCTGGCGTTGAAAATCGTCTTCTCTGTCGATCCATCGATCAGCTTCCGGTTCACAATCGGGAGATCGACCTATTAGTGGCAATTACGACGTCGGCGTGGTAGCGTCGGAATCGAGCCGCTCTTTGAAGAAGACGAGTTCCTTGTTGGTGTGGTCGTAAAGCTTCGCCTTCCCGTCGAGGAAAGTGGTGAACAACCACTTCAGGAAACGACCACGACGGTTGTTCGGGAAATCCATCCAGACGGCGTGTGACATCCGGGTTCCATCCTCGGTCTCTTCGAGCCGAATGGTGCCGCCCTCGGGAATTCGAACTGTGACGAGGCCGCGAAGGAAAGGATAGTACGCCATCCCCGTCCAAACCGCCACGTTCGGATAATCGATGTAGGAGAACCGACCGTGCAGGTCGGCGTATATGCCGGCGACCTCTTCGTGCTGGTGAAACGTCGCGCCCTCGCGTGGGCGATTGTCAGGCGTGTCGTACTCGAGCCCGTAGTGTTCCTCGGGATTCGACGCCGTCCAGTGGACTGGGTCGGTCACGTACTCCCAGATTTCCTCGGGAGTGGCTTCGATGACGATTTTGGCTTTGTCGGTGACGTACATGGGTGTCTCCGTCTCCCCTAGCGCGCGAAGACGTTGTACAGCCACGCGAAGGGGTACGCGAGGACGAAGCTGATCACCGCTGCCTCGACCATACCCGCAACGGTCCCGACGACGGTCGGCTCGAAGAACAGATGCCACTGTTCCATCATCTCGACCGCGCCCTCATAGACACCGATCGCACCGAACACGCCGAGTAGGAGCATTACGACCGCAGAGACCACAGCCGCCGCTCCGGCGAGTGCCAGTGCATCGAGGTACATCACACGACTAGTCGAGTCCATCTCGTATACGTCTTGGTTTGTGGTAGTAGTACTCATGGTTCGAGATACGCTCAACTCATTTAATCGACTTTCTCTTACTATTCGAAAGCAGGGTCAATTTCGACCGATGCGCGGGAATCGAGTGGAATAAGGACGACACGACATCCGTGTCTGTGTTCTCCTTTTCTCAGATGAGTTAGCAGCGATCAACAACGGGAACCAGTGACCGTCAGAGATCGATATCCAGAGGTGCGGTCTCCGAAGAATAGTCCATAGTCGAGAATCGACTGTATCTTGGAATCCACAGTGAAGAGTGGGAACGACCTTAAATTTTTAAGAGCAATTAATTTGTCTCCCGTCACACCGAATCGACAAGAGACTCCGGTCGGAACGTCACGTAACCTAACCCGTTCTGCTGATTGACACAATGTGTAGAATGAAGGTTCGTACCGAAACTATCGTAGTGAGTGCTGATTGCTGTTGCCCGACAAATATAGAGTCTGGCAACTAGTCATTACCCTTTCAGGTAACGGCCCGCCCCCAGGTGGTTGCCTTTCCCCAGCGGCCAGAGCGCATACATTCCAGTTCGACGATCTGGGAGTTGTCCACAAACAGGTTGATCTCAGAGCTGAAGTTCTTGATGTCTCACTCGAACATCTTGGGGCCCGGCACCTCGAACACGAGATTCTCGATTCCGGTTCGTTCGCGACCTGGTAGGCGACGTCGGTTCGTCGCTCAGTCACCTCCTCAGTGATGCCCTCGGCCTCGAGCATCAGTAACTCGGCGCCGGCATCTAAGTGGCGACGGCTCTCCTCGATGGTCTGCAAGGAGTCCTGTTGGCCCTGCTCCTCGAGAACCTCGGGGTCGGTAGCGCCACCTGCTCAGAACTGGACGTTGATCTCCGGTTTCGGATCGAGTTCGTAGTCACTCGCCACGACTTCAGTCATCCGTACCATGTCGTCGGTCCCAATTGCGAGGAATCCGCTCGAAAGCTCTACAATATCGAATCCGAGCCTGTCGTGAACTGGGCACTGCCCGGCACCGGTGCGGACGGGCCGCCGGCCGATGAATGATACAGCACCGACGAGGCGTTGAACGCCCTCCACGACGTTGGATTGGCGAGCGAACACGAGGCCGCCCGACCAGAGACGGTCCTGCTGATTGCAATGCTCGAGTGACGGTCCGGCAGCCTGCTCGAACGCAGTTTTCGGCCGGGCCGAGGCTGCGTTTCTCAGACGTCAATCGAGGCTGCCATGAACTGAAATGCCCGTCATTTTTCACTGCAGTTGTGGGCGATTCTGTGATGGCCGACAACAATCGAACCGTCCCGCGCCGACAGGTGGTTCGCATCGGCGGCGCGACGCTGGTCGGAATTTCGGGACTCGCGAGCGGAATCGGATCGGCGACCCTTGAGCGGCCTGCACAGGAGGACGACGGCGCCACGCAGCAGGAAACGCTGGCCGCCTCGAGCGAGGAAGTCGACATCGGAGCGGACGAGAGCGTCGAGACGTGGCTGTACGAGGAGCAGTTCCCCGGGCCGGAACTTCGCGTGAGCGAGGGAGAGACGCTTCGCGTCTCGCTCGAGAACGGGTTGCCCGAGGAGACGACGATTCACTGGCATGGTGTTCCCGTGCCGAATCCGATGGACGGCGTTCCGGACGTCACGCAAGAACCCGTCTCGTCGGAGGAGACGTTCGAGTATGAGTACGAGGCGTCACCGGCGGGGACGTACGTCTATCATAGCCACGTCGGGTTGCAACTCGACAGGGGGCTCTACGGACCACTGATCGTCGAGGAGGAGTCGCCGCACGTCGAGTACGACCATGAGTACACGCTGCAGCTCGACGATCACCTTGGGGAAGAGCCGACACTCGATTCGATCGAAGCTCCGCCGAGCGGGAGTGATGAAATGGGCCCCGGCGGGGGACCGGACGGAGACGGAAATAGGACAGATCCCGGCGATGGCGACAGAGGGGGCGGCGGTCGCAGACCAGGTAACGGAATGGGTCATGGTGGTGACAGCGATGGAATGGATCCCGGCAACGGTGGGTCTGACGGCGACCGCAGACCTGGCGATGGGATGGGACCCGGTGACGGCATGGGACCGGGAAGTCAGATGATGAGTCAGCGACCGCCGTACGAGGGACTGCTCGTCAACGGCCGCCTTCCATCGGATCCACCGGTGTTCGAGGTTGAGGAGGGCGAGCACGTTCGACTGCGGTTCATCAACCCGAGCAGCGCCACTACCTATCGCGTCGGCGTCGGCGGCCACTCGCTGACGGTCACGCATGCCGACGGTCGTCCGGTCGAACCCGTCGATGTGGACTCGTTCGTGATGAGCATGGGCGAGCGCTACGACGCAATCCTTGAGGCCGACTCCCCCGGCGAGTGGGCTGTCGTCGCAGAACCCGTCGTCGGCGAAGAGGATCCCGCGGAGGCGAGACTGCGGTATGAAGACGCGTCCGGGGACGAGTCCGCCGAAGGGCCGCAGTTCGACGGCAATGAACTCGAGTATGAGGATCTCGAGACGCTTGAACCGCTGGCTCTCGACGGGGACCCGGATCGAACGTTCGACCTCACGTTGTCGGGCGGGATGATGGGAGGTGCCGATTCTGACGCATGGACCATCAACGGCGAAATATATCCCGACGCTGACCCGTTCGAAATCAGTGAGGGCGACCACGTCCGCGTACGGATGGTAAACCGCAGCCCGGCAATCCACCCGATGCACCTCCACGGTCACTTCTTTCAGGTCGGCGATGCGATCAAGGACACTGTTCTCGTCGCGCCTCACGGCGACCAGGTGACGTTCGACTTCCTGGCGGACAACCCCGGCGACTGGCTGTTCCACTGCCACAATGTCTACCACCTTGAGCGGGGGATGGCTCGCGTGTTCGAATACGACTGACCGGCACCGCCACGATCAGGAGTACAGTTACCGGACCACGATCACGTCGTAGACCGTCTGTCGCGGGCTATCTATCGCGGGCAGACGTCTCACGATGGATGAACTACCAGTCACCTGGCCCTCAAGTCGGGGACGCTGAACGTGAACGGCGAGTACACGCCTACCGAGTTACTCGGGGAGAACGGGAATTCACTGACAAGCCTCGGGGCGTGACCCCGAGGCGGTTGACCTCGAATTCTGTCGAACTCTGTATCGCGATACCGGGTATCGTACCAGGCGACCTCGATTTTTGCTTCGACCAATCACAACTGGTACAGTGATGTCTTGCTTACTCTCAGGTATGAACAAGTACTCCGGTAAATCGAGGTGGAATGGATGAATCGACGGCAAGTCGATGCAGTAGTCGGGCTCCTCGTCGCTGCCATCGTTATCATCGGTGGAGCGCTCAGCTGGCAAGCGTACCAGCAGCAGCGGGCCTTCGACCAGATGGGATCGATGATGGGGACATCGATGGGAGCGGTCCACGGGACGAATCCGCTCTGGTACGTCCTCGGGACACTGCTCGTCGCCGCTATCGTCGGTGGGCTATATTTTGCCGTCCGTGACGATCTCTCAGTAGCTGATGCAAGTGACCAACCGCTGAACGAGTCACCAAGCGCGGCCAACATGGAGGTCAACGGCTCGCCGGAAGGTGACGTTCAATCGGATGGCGCGATGGATCCGGAAGAACAGCCTCGAGCCCGTGTCCTTGATCTCTTGCCGGACGATGAAAGCCGGATTCTCGAACCAGTCCTCTCCTCGCCTGGAATCACACAGATCGAACTTCGGGATCGCTCGGACTTTTCGAAGAGCAAGGTGAGCCAAACAGTTAGCGCCCTCGAGAAGCGCGGTTTACTGTACCGCGAGCGTCAAGGACGGACGTATCGCATCTATCCGAGCGACGACTTGCAGCAGAATCAGGCACACTAGCAATTGTTACCGCAGATCTCGAGCTGCTGGGTCGCACCGACAATGATGACCGCAAAGACGCTCGTGCAGTTGACGAACGACCCCATGAGACCCTCCGCACGAGTGAACTAGAGAAGCAGAATGAAGACGAACGGCAGCTCGAAGGAGAGCACGACCTGCGTGAGGTCCTCAACCTTCTCAGGCTCGACCGCGAAGCGTTTGTCGAGCGGTTGACCGAGAACGCTCCGGAAAAGCCCCGAACTGCGAGATAGTTATCGCCATCAACACCAGCAAAGAGCCATCGACGATGAGGGCGAGGCGACGGAACCCCCTCCCCGAACTGGTGACAGCTGGATGTGGTTAGAGCTCCGGAATCGCCGTGAACAGGAGAATGAACGCGTTCACGGTCAGCAGCGTCAGCACGACCCACTGGAAGATCCGCTCGGGGATGTTATCGAAGATGTAGACGCCGACCCACGCACCGAGGAACACCATCGGGATCGCGATGGCGGCCTCAATTATTAGCGGCGTCGTGACTGCTCCTGTGTACGTGAGGCTCCCGAGACGATACAGCATGAGCGTCCCGAAGAACGCGGTAAACGTAGCCTTCATCTCTTCGTCGCTCCAGAACCCGCTTGCAGACATGAACGCCCCGTAGACGATCATCGGCGGACCGGGGACGGCGACGGCACCGCCGAAAATCCCCGCGAGGAGACCAGCCGTCGCGCCAACTATCTTCCCCGGTCTGTAGTCCTTGTCCTCGATCCAGTCCGTGACGGTATCGAGTTGCTGGGTCGCGCCGACGATGATGACCGCCAGCACGAGAACTGCGCCGATGGCGACGCGCATCTGTGCTTTGTTGAACTGGCTGAACACGTAGATGCCAAGCGGCATCCCGACGACGAGGCCGCCGACAGGGACGATCCACTTCTCCCAGTCGAACGCGTCGCGGACGCTCCACCAGACGCGGGCGTTACTCACGACCGCCGTCGCCGTGAAGATGATCGAGGCGCTCGAAGGCGACCGGAACAGCGGCATCAGACCCATCGATACCTGCGCGAAGCCGAACCCAGCGATCCCGTGAATGACGGACGCGACCAGAATGACGACCGCAGACAACCCCGTCATTACCCAGTTACTCGTCATCGGTACCGCCTCCACGAGCGAGTCAGTGTTCGCATCTGTCCAACCAAGACTATGGCTTCCTGACTTAGGCGAATTCTCCCTAAGAAGCGTAAGGCCAATTTCCCCTCACATTTCGCACCCACCGCTAGAACGCGCGATGAATTTGTTTTGAAAGCTATACTCGACAATTCTCACAGTCTAATCAGACATATGGCAGATCTGGGACTCGTAGCTAGTCTTGCACGGCATTTCGAATTCCAATCACAACTCATGAACAGCCAGAGGTCGTATCTGCAGTCGCGCCACGATAAACGGGAACGAGACACCCGTCAGCGAGTGGCAATCTCTCAGCGGCAATCTGACCAGTGTTGGCGCGGGCGACCCAGACATCATCTTCGCGCACGTAAGCGACCTCCATGGGCAGCTCACGCCACGCTACCAGGTATACTACGAGAACCCGACGTCGAAACCGAACTTCGAGTTCAGAGACGACGACTGTGTCATCAAGCACGGGGGCGGTATTCCGCTCCTCGCAGCCAAACTCGACGAACTCCGCACGGACCACGACATCTGTACTCTGGTGAGCGACGACACGTTCCATGGCTCCGCCGTGACGTCCTACACCGACAGTCGGGCGATGCTCGATCCCATCAACGAGTACATCGACCCCGACGTCTACGTCCCAGGGAACTGGGATTACTCGAATGAGGCCGCCGAGGACGGCAATTTCGTGGAACTGATGGACGAACTCGACGCCCCTGTCCTCGCCGAACAACCTCTACGACTGGGAGACCGACGACCGACTGTACGACGCCGACGAACGCCTCGAGGTCGGCGGTCTCTCCGTGGGCGTCGTCGGGATGACGAACGTCTACGTCGACCGAATGCCACCCGCGGTCTACAGGCGGAGCAGGCCGAGTGCCTCGGGGCTTGACCCCGAGGTGGTTCACGAGTGGAAATACCGCTTCGGCAAACGCCCCGCGTTGCTCGAAGAGTCAGCGCATGCCGCCCATGAAGACGGCGCGGATGTCGTGGTCGCCGTCACCGAGATCGGCTTCCCGTGGATGGAACAGGCCGCCAAGGACTGCCCGAGCGTCGACGCGATGTTCAGCGCGCACACCCACGAATACACATACGACTCTATCGTCGTCGAGGAGACCGAGACGGTGGTCGTCGAGTCGGGGATGGGCGAGGCACTCGGCCGTGTCGACCTCCGCGTGGTCGACGGTGACGTGCAGTTCCGACACCACCTCTACTGTCTCACCGAGGACGGCGAGCACACGCCGAACCGGACGCCGATGGACAGGAGACGGTCGAAGCCGTTCGCGAGCCGTTCTTTGCTGACGACCCCTGGTCCGAGCGGGAAGCCGGAACACTCGACTGTCCCCTCGATACGATCGTCGAGGAGACGAAAACGCCGCTCTACCGGCAGTCGTTCCTCGAGAGTGCGTGGAACATGCTGTTCAACGACGCATTCCGGACGCACTTCGACACCGACCTCGCCGTCTCGCACGGATTCCGGTATGGGACCGCCATCCCGCCTGGCGAGTTCACGCTCGGCCAACTGTACACGTTCTTCCCGATGGCGACACCGCGGGTGATGGGCGTCGCGTACGGCCAGCAACTCACGAGCCACATGGAGGAGTTCCTCGAGGACAACTTCACCCCGTCCTACGACAAGGAAGACGGTCGAGTCCAGAACTCTTCGAACGTCGAGGCACCTCCACGGCCACCTCTTCCAAGTTGCGAACGCTATCAAAGACACCGTCATGGTCCCTGGACACAGAGGGCAGGTACCATTAAATTTCCACGCGGGTAATCCCGGCCGATGGTTGTTCCACTGTCATACCCTGTACCATCTCGACGTAGGGATGGCGCGCGTCGTGAAATACGTCGAGTGACCGGGTTGAAACCCCGGTTCGGGACGATTCACACCGTCGTGTGGTCTTGGTCCTGTCACGGGAGAGAAAGGGTTGAGCGCCAACCTGCCGAATTCAAGCCAAATGAACGGTCCGTTCTCTGAAAAACGATTAGATCGCTCTATAAACGTTCTCGGACGTTCTCCTGGGCGAGTTCACACCCATCGTGATAACTTCCGGCCCGTCCTACGAGTAACCGAGGAGAAGGACAATGACCAACTTCAAACTCGGCCGCTGGCTGCTCGTGGCGCTCGCAATCGTCGGATTCGCGGTCGCCGCCCCCGTGGTTAGCGCACACGGCACCGAACCGGCCGCTGACGATGTGCCTCCGTTCGACGGGACCGCCGACGATTGGGCGGACTGGATGGGGACGCACATGACCGAGCACATGGGCCCTGATGGCGTCGACTGGATGGAGGACCACACGGGTGTGACCGTCGGCGAGATGGCTCAGGACATGACCCACGACAACTACAACGGCGGAATGGGCGGGCAGGGCCACTGCTGACGGCCCCTGACCGTTTCGATCGCTTCAACCAAACACCCCACTCACCAAACCACGACAATGACACAACTCACCGCTCATATCGGACGCACTGTTCGTCAACTCACGATACTCGCTGTCCCGCTGCTGGTCGCGGCGACTGGCACGGCTGCTGCCCACGGTGGCAGGAGCTCCGGCGGCATGATGGGCGGCGGCTGGGGACTCTTCGGAGGAACGATGAGCCTCTGGGGGCTCCTCTGGATGGGGCTACTGCTCACGGTTCCGCTCTATCTAATCTTCGCGCTCGCGAGGCGTCGAGGAGGAAAAACCGACGAACGGCCGCTGTCGGTCCTTCGAGAACGCTATGCACGCGGAGAACTCTCTGACGAGGAATTCGAACGGCGGCGTGAACAGCTGGAACGTGCCGGATGACCCCACTGATCCATTTTTTAACACAGATGAGATATGTTATTCTGCAACGGCCATCTTGGATCCCCACTATTAAGTCCTCCAGCAGTGTATTATTTTGGGTGAGCTATACAATACAAACGTCCGTATCCGGTGAGTTCGATCAGGTGGTTGAGACCACGACCGACGCGCTCAAAGACGAGGGATTCGGCGTCCTTTGCGACATCGACGTGCAGGCGACGCTCGAGGAGAAACTCGGTGAAGAGTTTCGACAGTACCGCATCCTCGGTGCGTGCAATCCAGCGCTCGCACACGAGGGGCTGAACGAAGAGATTGAACTCGGCGCACTCCTCCCGTGTAACGTAATCGTCTACGAAACTGATGACGGCGAAACTATGGTAAGTGCAGTCGATCCGCAACAGCTCGTCGGCATCACGGATAACTCCGAACTTGACTCAATCTCCGAGGAAGTTGCTGACCGATTCGAGCGGGTACTCGAAAACCTGTGAACTGACCGTCGACACGATTGTAAGCACCGCGGTCATTTTCTCCTGCAGTGAGCGATCATCGCCTTCGCCAATCGAGCCAGATCCTGCGCGACACTCGCGCTCTGTATCTCGCAGGCACCACTTGACAGCATTTCGGTAGTTCACGATGCTTCTGCTGAATAGATAGCGCGAATGTGCCACTTGGTGAGAAGCGATCTACGAGACTACTGATCGGTAAGTACAGAATATCCACTAATCACGTAGTCACAGTGATATTACAGCAAATGGGCCACAATTCTCTCATATGATGCTGCTCATGGGTGTCTTGAGTCTGGATCTCGGTCACTATTCCGCATACACGAGAGTTCGTCGGCACTCGGGACAGACGTATGGAACTGGTGTGAAGGTTTCATCTGCGCGGATGCTGCTAAGAAACTTGTCGTCTGAAGCCGGAGAGACGATAGAGAGCGATCCTAAGGCGTCAGTTCCTTGCAGTTCCATTTGCTCTAACGGCTCCTGACAGTCCGGACACGTCTTTTCAGAGGGCATATGTATCACTATCCATACCGCTCTCAAAAATCGGTTGATTTGCCTTCTTACTCGAATTCACCTGTTCCGTCATATGACGATAGATTCGCAGGTGTAGTGAGCAGATGGTTCACTGGTTTCGACGTGAAACAAACGAAGTCGTGGTGCTGCATTGATGCTCTAAGTATTGCACGCCGTTACTGTCAGTTCACAGTTCAAATCTGCTACTGCACAGATGCTGATACTCACCAGTCGAAGGGTGAAACGTCACTAAGAAAACGCCAAGAAAAGTATCAGACTATCCGTACGTTAGTCCGATGACAACGCAGAACTGGTCGTGATCTCGAGTTCTGGCCCGAGTAGTACTCCGTCGAGCGAGTCGTCGTCGAGTTGCGTGTCCTCGCCGACGATCGTCCGCTCTAGGTCCGCGCCTTCGAGTGTCACACCAGGAAAGACAACCATATCCGCAACCGACGCATCAACGAGCGTCGCGCCGTTCATCACGTGGACGTTCTTACCAACCGAGGTGTTCTCGAGCGTTACACCATCCCCAATGTGTGACTCACCGTCTAGATGCCAGGCGACGGCATCGAGGTAACTCGCCGGCGTTCCGATGTCGAACCACGCACCTTCGAACGTATAGGCGTAGGTCGGTTCGCGGTCCTGCAGCCACTGGACGAACCCTGCGGGAAGGCATAGCAGGCGATCGAGACGAGCGTGCTCTTGGGATCGTCGGGTTTCTCCTGGAAGTCGACGACGCGGTCACCCTCGAGTTCGACGAGGCCGTAGGATTTCGCCTTTTCGCGTGAGCCGACGTCGTAGGCGGCGAGCGTCGGAGCGTCGCGCTCCTCGAAGGTATCGATGAACTCCGAGACGTCGAAGCTGATCAAGTTATCGCCGGCGATGACGAGCAGATCGTCGTCGATTCCCTCTCGGTCGACGAGCTGTGCGAGCGCACCGACGACGCCGAATTTTTCGTCTTCGTCGACTGTCTCCTCGATCGAGAGACTCGGCTTGTCGAACTCGCTGTCGGCGAGGTGCGCCTCGAAGTCGGGGGCGAACCGCTCGTTTGTACTGACGTAGACGTCGTCGATCCGATCGTCTGCCTCGAGTTCCGTGAAGATACGATCGATGACGGTCGACTCGCCAATTGGAAGGAACATCTTCGGCAACTCCTTCGTCAGCGGCCACATTCGCGTAGCAAACCCACCCGCGAGGACGACAGCGTTCATGCTGTGACATCCTGATAGTCATGTTTGAGTCGAGAGACACCTGATGTCCTCGGGGAACATGCTAAACCCCGTCTCGAGTTCGGACCGTCGTCGACCGATCGAACGAGAGACCAGCTAGTAACGAACCCACACGTACAACCGCGATCGCAGTGGGTCAGTCGTTTCGTGGACCTGAATGAGCCCGGTTGGGCGATGTTCTATCCCTATGGCTACACCTATCCGTGGACACCAGGCGTCTCTGTTGAGACCATCGTTTCAGTGGTCTCACCGGGTATCGAAGCATCCGTCTTCAACAGTACTCGTCGCTCGGTGTATGGCAGTCCGTTCTTTCGTTCGGTTTGCCTTCGAATGGCCAGCCGGTTCTTCGACAATTCGAGCAGCGCGTCGATCGTCCTCGAGACGAGTTTCTTCGCGTCGGCGTCGCTGACACCGCTCTCTTGCCGTCGGATCCAGTGTTTCATCTCGCCCGCTTTCACGTATTCACAGACACTCTTGCACCCCTTCTGCCAGGGATTATCGCCGACACTGGGATCAGTCCGTGCCCGCCAGAGTTTCGCGGCTAATCGAGCTGGGAGTGAGTTCGTCGACGAGCGAAGCATATCGTCGTCCATCTGTGCCAGTTGCTGGATCGGCAGGAGGTCGCCGTGGGCGAGCGCGACCGATCCACCCCGGTCGAGTGGATCATCCGAGTTGGGGATCCGCATGTAGGTATCGTCCTCCTTGGAGAATCGCTCGAGACGCTCGACACGGTCCACGAGCGAGTCGGGGTCGACGTGATCGGCGAGGAAATGCGCGCCTTTCTCGAGTTCCCGTGTCTGGAGTTCTGCAATGCGGTCTTTGTTCGCACCTGCTTTCTTCAGGGCTGCCTGTGCGACTGTCTCCAGGCGACTGTTCTCTTCCTCGAGAGCGTCGATCTGTTCGTTCTGTGCGTCGATCTGGTCAGTCTGGTGGGAGACGGTCTCTCGAAGGGCATCGTTCTCATTTTCGAGATCGTCGATACGAGCCTCGAACTGTGCAAGTTGGTCGTGAATCGATGCGTCGCTGTTGGAACTGGGTGGTGTCATCGGGAATCGGGAATTGGGAAGTGGAAGACGTGGGGATTGGTCGCCAGAACGGAGCTCGAGTTCGGCGGCCAACCAGAAGCTACAGCGCTCCCGCTATCGTGACGGGTGGACTGTCCGTCTCGAGCGCACGGCGATTGCCGCCGGCGTTGCCACCGGTGGCTGGCCGTTCGTGAAGGGAGCACCATTCCGGGAGGCGATGCGAGAGGAGAGAGTGGTGCTCAGGCGGTGGCCACGACCGTCGGCTCGACGAGGATCGTCCAGTGTGTCTGCCTGGCCATCGCGAGCCCGAGTCGGCCTCGAGGAGGACGTCGTCTCGACCTGGTGCCGTCTCCGTTAGATCAGTGGGAGCGCAGCCGGCACAGTAGACGGCCGCGATCGTGTAGGTGGGCTCGTCGGAGTACCGGCAGGCTCGAGCGCTTACCGGACGACCTTCGTAGAGGCAGTCACCGCAGTCGTCGCAGGGGACGGTCTCGCCTGCAGCGATGCGGGCGCCCTCGAACTGTTGCTCTATGAGATACTGATGGTGGGTCTCGGTCGACGTCTGCTGTAGATGGTCGGTCGGCCGCCGGTCGGGATCGTCACAGACCGACGCCAGCCAGCCGGAGGAGTCCGTCATTGGTCGTCCTCCGTAGAATAGGAGTCGTCAGCTTCGAGGCGCTTGTACACCTCGATCGTCTCCTCGATATTCTTCATCGCCGGCTCGAGCGACAGCGGCTCGATTATCTCCCCCTCGAGCATCCACACGTCTGCGAGGACCTCCTCGAGACGGACGCGGATCGGATGCTCTGGTCCTGACGTCATGCTTCGACCTCCGGGTTCGATTCAGCAGTGCTGTTCTCGTTGAATGAGGGAGTGG
Source organism: Natrinema caseinilyticum (assembly GCF_024227435.1). Taxonomy (GTDB): domain Archaea; phylum Halobacteriota; class Halobacteria; order Halobacteriales; family Natrialbaceae; genus Natrinema; species Natrinema caseinilyticum. The sequence continues at coordinate 1,523,697 of NZ_CP100445.1, read as the reverse complement.
AATCGTTTGTCTCTGGATCGGCGACTGCTTTCGCGTCTGCTAAGAGGTGGGTTTGGCGTGCAGCTTTGTGCTCGAGTTGCTCGCTGCGGAGGCTCCGGTGGCGGTCTCTGGCGGCTGACATGCTCAGCGCACCTCCTCGAGGATGTTCTGTGCGTGGTCAGCTGCGGAGACTGGTCGGTCGGTCCAGCCGCCACACTCCTGGTCGATGAACTGAATCCATCGTCGGAGGTCCTCGCCACCTTCACCCAGTGGGCCGAGCTCGATGGCCTCGGTGTGCAGGATTGGGTTCTGGAATGAGAACACTGGGACGGCACCGGAATCGTCACGGTCGGCTCGAGAGTTCGTGACGACGATGCGTTCGTGTTTTCGGTCGACGTGGTGGTGTCGGCCGTTGGTGTCTTCGCCGATGTAGCCGTAGTTCCACGAGCGGCGCTCGAGGACGACATCGTCGGTCTGTGCACGTTCAGTCGAAACGGTTTCATCTGTTGGGTGTTGTACACTCATACGCTGGTTTCCTGCCAGCACGGGAGGTCGGTGCACTAACACCGGCCTCAGATTTTCCGAGGCGTCCCGTGCTCAGTTACACCTCTATTCGCCAGCCTATTAATCTTAACTATTCGTAAATGCTATTCGTACAACTACCAATAAAGATGGGTGGTAGCGCGAGAAACTAAACACGGGGACTATGAATGGAACACCAAGAAATGGGACTGCGGATCGACGAGACGACGGACGACGTTCTCGATGTATTGGCACAACACGGGTACGCAACGACGGGGATGCTCGTTGATGAAACGGGCTACTCGAGACCGACCGTCACGAAGCGCCTCGACCGGCTCTACGCCGCCGAAAAGATCGAGTACGTACACGAGCCGACAGCACTGTGGCGGCTCGTCGAAGATCCGCGCGGGGAAGGTGGACGATAAATAGATAGCAGTCCGTCGACATCGGCCTTCGCCTCGAGCGGCATCGTGTCGCTTGCCACCGTCGCTCTCGTGTGGCTGTCCGCGTTCCAGGCCGGACGCTCACGGGTCGGTGACTGAAATACTATCGTCGGTCGGAACACGGACTCCGCCCGCGTGACCCCTGTCGGACGGCTTCGCCCGGTTCGTTCTCTCCCGGGGAACTCGTCGGCTCCGGCTCCCACGCCGTGGTAAAAACCATCACATCAAAGGTATCACGCCGTCAATACGACGTATGGGTGCGATCGAACTCGAGGGACTCACGAAAGATTACGGCGAGGTCCTCGCCAACGACGGAATTTCGTTCGACGTAGAACGCGGCGAAATCTTCGGGTATCTCGGACCGAACGGAGCCGGGAAGACGACGACGATCCGTACGCTGCTCGGGTTAATCTCGCCGACCGCCGGGACCGCGCGGCTGTTGGGACACGAGATAACCGACGAGCGCCAACTCCTCGAAGCCAAACGCGACCTCGGGTATCTGCCCGATAATCTGGCGTTCGACGAAACGGCGACCGGCCGTGAGATCCTCGACCTCCACGCGTCGATCAAGGGTGACGAACGAAGCGAGGAACTGCTCGAACTGTTCGAGCCGCCGTTGGATCGCGAAATTCGGGATTACTCCTCGGGGAACGTCCAGAAACTCGGACTCGTGACGACGTTCATGCACGATCCCGAGCTGGTGATCTTAGACGAGCCGACGAGCGGGCTGGATCCGCTGTTACAACAGCGTTTTATGGAGTTCGTTCGCGCCGAACGAGAAGCGGGCGTGACCGTGTTCTTCTCTTCGCACATTCTGAGCGAGGTGCGTCGACTGTGCGACAGGGTCGGAATCATCCGGAACGGCCGACTCGTCACGGTCGAACCCGTCGAGTCGCTGCTGGATCGAAGCGGAAAGGTCGTCCGCCTGGACGCCGCCGAGCCGATTTCCCCCGACGACCTCGCGATCGCTGGTGTTCACGATGTCGAGCGCCACGCCGCTTCCGGATCGGACGCGACGGCGGATGGTGAATCCGAACGGGACGGAACGGGGAGTGGCGAGCCTGGGACGCCGGAGACCGAATACACGGTTACGTTCACGTTCACCGGCGACGTGAACGTCCTCCTCGAGCAGCTTCGGGAGCATCGGCTACACGATCTCTCGATCGAGGAAGCGCCGCTCGAGGACGTTTTCATGCGGTTCTACGGCGAGAACGATTCGGTGGGCGAATCGACGGGATCGGATCCCGTCGCTGCCGGCACCAGTGTCGGGGGTGGCGACGATGTTTGAGCTGACTCGATACGACGGTCGCCGTCGGGTCCGGGGAAGTGTCTATCTCTCGATCGGGCTCTCCTTGCTCGCGGCGATGGTCATTTGGGTCTACCCGTCGTTTCGGACCGAAATCGATCTGGAACAGTTGATCTCGGCCTATCCCGAGCCGATCCTGCAGGTGATGGGCATTCAGACGATGGCGAGTCTGGGCGGGTTTCTCTCCTTCGAACTCTATACGTTCGGTTGGGTGATCCTGCTCGGACTCTACCTGGCCTACAGCACCGCGGGGACGATCGCCGAGGACGTCGACCGCGGCCGAATGGACGTCCTCCTGGCGATGCCGATCTCTCGAAAACGCCTCATCGGCGAGCGGTTCGCCGCGGTGTCCGTCACGGTCGTCGTCGCGAACATCCTCCCGCCGATCGTCGTCTACGTCGGTGCCGAACTCATCAACGAGCCGCTGGCCGCGGCGGACGTCCTCGCGGTCCACCTATTTTCGATCCCGTACCTCTTTGCCTGTGCGGGAATCGGCCTGCTCGCATCGGTCGCATTCGACCGGGCGGGGGTCGCCCAGCGAGTCGCCCTCGGCGTCACGTTCGCACTGTTTCTGTCCGAATCGCTCCTGACCGGAACCGACGCCGAGATCGTCGGCGCCGTGGCTCCGATGCGGTACTACGATCCAAACGCGGTCCTGCTCGAGGGAAGTTACGATTTCGCCGGTGCGGGGATCCTCGTCGCGATGACCCTCGTGTTCCTCGTCGCTGCGCAGCTGTGGTTCGCACGAATCGACATCGACTGATCGATGCGGTTTCGGTCGAGAACCGCCGTTTCTCGCCGCCTCGTCGTCGCGATATATCGAGTTCTCGAGGACCGTCTCTTGCGGTCGATACCACGACGCTCGCGGCGAGGATCCCACGACGCTCGTGGCGGGAATCGAAGACGCAGGGGAGGCGGGTAGCGATGAACGAGACAGAATCGGCTCGACGGATCCCACAACCGATCGGCCCTAGACGACGTCGCCGCGCACCGTCACACCGTCCTGGCGCTCGCGCCAGGCGTGTAGTTCCCGGGCCGCCGTTTCGGCCTCGTCGTCGTCCATCCCAAGCATCTCGAGGGCCGCAGACAGCGTCGGGAGGGCGAGTTCGCTCTCCCGGAGCTTGCGAAACGCCTCGTCGCTTCTGATACCGTCCGCCCAGAGACAGACCCCGCGCGGGTCGAGCAACTGGGTGTAGTCCTCGCGCGCTCGCGCGCCGCGGAGCCGCTGTGTGACGTTGTCTTCGAACGACGAGTTACAGACTTCGAGATGGATCGGTTCGTCGTTCCCCAGGAGGTGGGCCGCGAGACACCGTTCGGGGGCGGCGTGGCCGTTTTCGTTGGCCCTGAGGTGGTGTGGATATTCGGCTGCCCAGTCCGCCCTGACGGACTTGCCGACGCCCCGAACACCGTGAGACTCGCGGAAGCGAGCGTCCGGGTCGGCTTCGTCCCGGTCACCGTCGGTGCGCGAGGGGGTCGATTCGCTATCGTCGCGTACGAGAACGTCCTTGGTGAGGTACACGTCCAGCCGCTCGACCGGATCGAGCCCGAGCGCGACGTCACCGACGGCCCACACCTCGCGGACGGGCACCGGCATTCGCTCGTCCTCGACGGTGTCCACGAGCTGCTCGAGACGGTCGACCGCGTCGGTCCGGTCGATTCCACTCATCGGTCCGACTTGGGACTCGACGCGCAAAGTCGTTTCTCAGCTCACCCGAGTCGCGGACCGACCCCCTTCGACCGCGCCCGGACCCGCTCGAGCGGGATCGGTTCGCGGGATCGACCGCACGGAGACGCTGGTGTCGGCGCCACTGTCGGGAGATCAGGTTTTTATCCGTTCCCGGCGAACGGAATCCTATGCGACACCGGATCTTCAACGAGGACGGCGACGAGGAACTCGTGTTCGTCATGGGCTGGGGAAACCGCTGGACCCACGAGAACGTCAGCTGGCTCATCGGACAGCTGACGGGTGCCGACTACCGTGTCCACGCGTTCGAACTGCCGACGAACATCGACGACTTCAAAGCCGACTGGCTCGAGCCGATCGCGGAGTACGTCCGGGACCTCGATGAGTACCAGTTGCTGGGCCACAGCGCCGGCTCCCTCGTGGGGCAGGCCCTCGACGGTGCGGACAACCACGTGTACCTGAGTCCGTGGTGGGGGTACAGCGACGCCTACCCCGGGCCGATTCTGGACGCGGTGTCGACGATTCCGACCACGTTCCCGTGGGTTCCGCTCGGCGATCTGGACAGAGATGCACTCGGCCCGCGGGCGACTGACCACCAGATAGAGACGACGCCGTCGTGGATCTCGCCGGCGTTCATCCGGGAAACTCGCCGCGCACAGCGCGAGCTGCTGACGATCGATCACGACGCCGTCGTCTTCTGCTCGCTTCGCGATCCGGTCGTTAGCCTCCGTCCCATCGGCGAGCGGGTCCCCGCGGAACACGTCGTCCTGTACGACGGCGGTCACGAACTGTTCTCCGCCGCGGATCGCGACCGGTACGTGGACCTCCTGCTAGCCGCTATCGAAGAGGGGTCTGACGCCGTCGAGGAGCGTCCGACAGTCCCGGCTTGAGGCGTTGCGCCGGGGTCGACGAGTATCGATTCGGTCCCGACGCCCTCGAAGACGCCAGCCGGGTCCACGGTCCGATCGAGTAGATATACCGCGAGTCGCTCGTCGCCGACGTCCTCGGTCTCCGCCGTTCTCTCCGTGGGCTCGAGCGGGGCGAACTGCCAGACGTCACCTTCGTCACCGAGAAAGCGCGGCTGGCGCGACGTCCCGTCTCGTTCGGGTGGGCCACCCGGTCGACACCGTCGCCGAAGTCGTCGAGCCGAAACTCCGACGCCCGCGACCGCTCGAAGGACGTCGCGTGTCGTCGTTCTGCGGGCCGGTAGACGTCCCAATCGATGGGATCCCGGGGCCTGCCACGCCAGTTCCGAGCGACGGTGTGACGACGATCAGGGGGTAAAAAGACGAAACGGACATACGCGTTCGACCGCAACGTCACCGCGATGGACTGCAACCGGTGCGACGAGGAGGCGATTATGCACGCCGCCTACTCGGGGGCACACCTCTGTGGCGATCACTTCCGCGAGTCGGTCGAAAAGCGTGTTCGCCGCCGGATCCGACGGGACGATCTCGTCCCGCACGACGCGACTCCAGAGGACCCCCAGACGTGGGTGATCGGCCTCTCGGGGGGCAAGGATAGCGTCGTCCTCACCCAGATTCTCCACGAGACCTTCGCCGAGGATCCCCGCATCGAACTCGTCGGCCTGACGATCCACGAAGGCATCGAGGGATACCGGGACAAATCGGTCGACGCGTGCGTCGAACTCAGCGAGGAGTTGGGAATCCGCCACGAACTCGTCAGCTACGAGGACGAGTTCGGCGTCCGAATGGACGACGTCGTCGAGGACGACCCGGAAAACATGGCCGCCTGCGCCTACTGCGGCGTCTTTCGGCGGGATCTGCTTTCGAACTACGCCACCGAACTCGACGCCGACCTCCTGCTGACGGGCCACAACCTGGACGACGAAGCCCAGACCGCGCTGATGAACGTCCTCGAGGGCGACGTCGAACAGATCGCGAAACACTTCGACGCCAGTCTCGGGCCGCTTTCGGCCCGCGAGGACCAGGACGAGTTCGTCCCGCGCGCGAAACCGCTGCGCGACGTCCCCGAGAAAGAAGTCGCCCTCTACGCCCACGTTAACGATCTCCCCGCACACATCACCGAGTGCCCCCACGCGAGCGAGGCGTATCGCGGCGAGATACAGCAACTCCTCTACGGACTGGAGGAAAACCACCCCGGAACGCGCCACTCGATCCTTTCGGGGTACGAAGAACTGGCCGAAATTGCGGCCGAACGCTACGCCGGCGACGACGGCGCCGACCTCAGAGAGTGCGTCGAGTGCGGTTCGACCACTACTCGAGACGTCTGTCGAAAGTGTTCGCTACTCGAGTCACTCGTCTGAATTACCGTTCGGAATATCTCCGATTAGAGTGCGTTTACGCGCCGTTTTCGCACGCTGGTGCATTTCGATACCGTCGCCGTCCGACGCGACGGCTGTGCCTTTTTTCGGACCGTCTCCCTGCGGCACCCGCTGTATCGGTTGTTCCTCGTCAGCGGCAGAAAAGCGGGTTGTTCGAGCAGTTCGCTCGAGTGCCTCCGCGGTTATCGGATGACGTCGACGCCGTTCTGTTGTTCGACTTTGTCGCGACCGCCGTCACTCTGTGCGCCGAACCCGGACCGCTGACCTTCGACGTTGTTGCTCGCGTCGAAGTCGGCATCGTTCAGCCCTTCGATGCTCGCGCGGGACTTGTCCGCTTGCTTCTGCGTCGTCGGCCCGAGGACCTGGGCACTCTGGACGCCGGTCATGATCGCCATGACGCGGACTTTGCCCTTGTAGTTCTCCTGAATCCGGGCGCCCCAGATCACGTTTGCACTGGCCTCGAGACGCTCGGTGATGTTGTCGGCGATGCCCTCGGCCTCTTTCAGCGTGAGGTCGGGGCCGCCGGTGATGTGGACGAGCCCGCCCGAGGCGCCGCGGTAATCGACGTCTAGAAGCGGGTGGTTCATCGCGTCCTTGACGACTTCGTCTGTCTTGTTCTTGTCCTGGGTCTCGCCGACCAACATGACGGCGACGCCGCCCTGGTTCATAATGGTGGACATGTCGGCGTAGTCCAGGTTGATTAGCGACGGCTGGGTGATCGTCTCCGAGATCCCCTTGACGGTTTCGGCGATGATCTGGTCCATCACCGAGAACGCCTTTCCGATTGGCAGATTCGGGACGTAATCGAGCAGTCGGTTGTTGTCCAACACGATGATCGAGTCGGCCTGCTCGCGCAACTTCTCGAGGCCTTCCTCGGCTTTGACCGTGCGGGCACGTTCGACGTTAAACGGCGTCGAGACCATGCCGACGACGATGGCACCCTGCTCTTTAGCGATTTTCGAGACGACGGGGGCTGCACCCGTCCCGGTGCCACCGCCCATTCCGGCGGTCACGAACACGAGGTCTGCGTCGCCGAGTACCTCTTTGATCGTGCTCTGGGCCATCTCGGTGGCGCGCTCGCCCATCGACGGGTCGCCGCCAGCACCGAGCCCGTTCGTGAGCGATTTGCCCACGAGGATCTTCGTGTTGGCCTCGATCATCTTGAGGTGCTGCTTGTCCGTGTTGATCGCCACGGTGTCGGCGCCGTCGACGCCGATGTTGTACAGTCGATTGATCGTATTGTTTCCGGCGCCGCCGCAACCGACGATGACGATTCGGGGGTCCCCGAACTCGTCGCCGTCCATCGAGACGTCCATCTCCCGGGCCTCTTCCTCCGCGTTGTCTAAGGCATCTTGAACGATATCCTGCATCGTTATACCTTGGCCCAGTTACGTTTGCCGGACTGCTCGTTCGGTCCGTCCTGTTGATCGTTGACCATCTCACGGACGGCCGACCGGATCGCTTCGCTCCGGTTCGGGAACTCGCCCGAGTCGACTAACTGTTCGACTTCTTCGATCTGCTGTTTCGGGATTCGCAGTGTCACACGCTCCATTGTTGTATTCCCCGTTGGGGGTAAGACGGAGGCGCGCCCCTGTCAGACGCGGCGTGTCTTACGTCCGAACCACCCGACGTCGGGCGATTTCCCGTCCTGTCGACGGGTGTAAGACAATCCGTCTTACGCGACTAAGGCGATGTTTGGCTTAGATAATAAAACTTTCGTCCAAAGTGACTTTCCGCGTCTTACACTGGTCAGTACTGCGTCCCGTCAGACTCGAGAACGTCCGCTGCTGGCGTTCGTCGGCCACAGCCTGGACAGAAAGACCAGTCGGAGCGAATCTCGTCGCCGCAGTCACAGAACAGCCGCCGCGAGGCTTTTTCACCGCAGTTGGGACAGTATACGTGGTTCCCGCTGAGGTGGTCGCCACACTGATTACACTGCCGGTCTCCTTCGCGGTCGCGGATCTGCGTCCCCGTCTGGTCCCGTGGTCGGGCCGCCGGTCGGTCACCGTCCGCCGATTCACCGGCGCTGACACGGGAACTCTCTGCACGCTCTGCCGATCGGACGGCTGCCCCCTCGAGCGAAACCGTGACGTTTACGTCCTGGGGTTCGGGCGACGAAACCGCATCGCGTCCGCCCGCGTTCGCGCGCTCTGGTCCAAGCGCGGTTCCGCGCAGTTGCTCTGCCAACCGTTCGTCGACCAGTTCTCGAACCAGTTTCTCTATCTCGCTCTCCCGATCACGATCCAGCCCCGAATTCGTCTCGTCGTTTCCGGTTCCGTCCTCCTCGAGATACGATCGGAGGGCGTCTCGCATCGCTTCGCTCTTGGAAGCGTCGAGGGCCTCGAGTTGTTCGACGAGGTCGTCATCGGCGCGGAACGTGATCTTGCTCATAGCCGGAGTACTTCCGTGTTATAAGCCCACCTATATCAATCATTCTGCCGTTCGCGATCGCTTACACGTTTCGCCCAATTCGAATAATAACCCTTATGTCCCCTTCGGGGGCTACGATTTATTGCCCGCCCTTAGCTCAGACTGGTAGAGCAGTCGACTGTAGATCGACTTGTCCCCCGTTCAAATCGGGGAGGGCGGACCTGGATTCTCGCCGAAGTGCAGTTGAATCGGATGGTGGCGCATTCGCCACTAAGGGGCACTCTACTGCCGATTTTGGTTTTTCGAATTGGGGCGCAAAATCTGGTGTGGAACTGGTTTCCAGTGCCGGGCCCACGCTCGCGCGCGAATTTCGTAGCGAATGGTGGGGTGGTCGGCGTGATCGTCGGCCCGCGGATCGAGTTCGATCCCGATCACTACCCCCGCATTCGCGTCTGGGATTCGCGAGCCGGCCACGATAGGTATGTCTACCTCCACCGGCTGACGGCATTCGCGCACGGAGAAATCGATTCTCTGTGGTCTGAGTACCACGTCCATCACGTCGACGAGGATCGATGGAACAACTCGCCCGACAACCTCGAGAGACGAAAGCCCCCTGAACACGCAGATTACCACCTCAACTGGGTGTTCTCTCGTGAATCCGTTCGAGAGGACGTACTACACTCGCTACTTCAGCTATCGGTGTCGTCACCCGTGGTGTCGGACACAGTGTATCAATCGGTCCGATGAGCTGGCGACCTGGGCCGGTGTTTGCAAAGATCACGTCGACCTCCCTACCCGTGGCGTCGATCGTCGGCGATCGCCTCATGTCGTGGGTTCCCGAACCGACGCACATCTGGCTCGTCGACGTCGACGCACGGATCGTCGACGGCGCGGTTTACCGATTCCCACAGACGGACTGGTCGGAACTCGAGGTGACCGACGGCTCGCTCGAGCAGTGGGGACCGATCCTCTACGCCGGCAGTAACGTCGATCTCGAGACGATGACCGTCGAAGGGACGTGGCGCGGAACGATGGACGACCGGCAGTTGATCGCCTCGCTTCAGGCAGTGTACGAGTGCCGCAACATGCTCGAGGAGGATGCGAAGAAAGCCTTCGCGATAGAGAATACTCTCTGGTCCATCGTCCGCACGGCCTCGAAGGATGCTGTCGCGTCCGTCATCAAAACGTTCGAGAAAGGATCGCTCCCCGACGAGGGCGACGGACTGGACGACTCGATCAACAATGCGCTCGATCAGTTCGGCCTCGAGCGACGGTACAGCTCCGACGGTGATGCGCTCGAGGAGCTGGACGTTGACCTGGAGGAACTCGGCGACGTCCTCGAGGCGGCCGATCACGATCTCGACGACTAGGACGAACCGAGCGGTGAACAACCCGAGGGGCGGTCCGATCGGAGCGGACTCCCCGCGCTGACAGCTGACGATGACTGATATTGACGAGAACCTTCTGACACTGGCGAAGCTTCGCGAACAGATCACCGGCGACCTCGAGGGCGAAAATCGGATCAAGTCCCATGCTGGTATCGTCGAGAGCGGTCGCGATCGTCGCTCGCTCAGTTTCGTCGACGACGTGGTTTCCGAGCGTGACGATCTCGACGGAACCGCGTTCGCCGATACCGATCTCGGTGGCGTTCTGTATCCGAATTTCCTCACTGACGCAGCATCTCGAGCGGTTGACACTGGCGATGCGTCGCTCGCGAGCTATCTCGTCGGTGTGACCGAACAGGAGTTCGACGGTTCGAACATGACTGTCGCGCTGCGGCTCCTCGAAGAACTCCACAACAACGGTGCTCCGGCGTTCGTGGCCGGTGCAGGTAATCCGGAGACGGGGAAGACGAACACGATGTACAAGCTCGTCGAACTGACCGATCGCGCGTTCGAGTTGATCGATGATTTCCCTGACGAACTCATGGTGATCTCGAACTCTCGATCGTGGGAACGAACCGATGAGGTCTGTACCTCGGCTCACGATCTCGCTGTTACCTGCCTTCGCCATCGAACGAAACCGAAGTTCATCGTCATCGACGAGTCGTCGACGCACTTCGACACGCGTACGTACAACTACGAGGTTGCGAATCAGTGGACTCCGTTGGCAAAGCGCTTCGCGAAGATCGGCGTCTACGCCTGCGGGAACATCTCCCATTCCGGCCGAGACTATCACCCAGAAGGAAAGCGCCTCACGACGCTGGCGTTCTGGAAGGAAGAGAAATCTGAAGCGGAGTTCTTCCAGGAATGGGGTGCTGATGCTGATCGACCGTCCGATCCGTTGTTCCCTGATTCGGTGAAGAAATTCGAAAAGTACGACGGCTATGACCCTGACGACTCAGCACCGTGGGCATGGAATCTTGAATCCGGACTCTTTCAGAAGGACGTCGATTGGCACGAACTGCTCGATCTCCTCGAGGAGTCTAGTCCAAAAGAGAGTTGAATAGCTCTGTTGGAATACTTAGTCGGTGATATGTCTCAGGAGTCCTGCTGAATACACAGCGCGTATTCAGCAAGGTTGTCAGATCAACCGGTACTTCGAAGAAATGTCGAGGAGAGAACTTCTCAGACGGTAGGCTCAATATTCTGGTTGCGGTGGAATACGTTCTCGGGATCGTATTCGGTCTTAATCTCGGCGAGACGCCGGTAGGTGTCCTCACCATATGATTCGCGAACCCGTGGGATGCTGTCATCGGCGTCGAGGAAATTCACGTAGACTCCCTCTCGATGGGGTTCGAGGGCGTCGAAGAACCGACGGGTCCACGTCGTCTCCGACTCGGCGTACTTCTCCTCCTCGTCGGGACGCCACACGCCGTTGATGTTGATGTTGTGAGGCGAGTTCCGACCGGTGTAGGCGGTGGCATCATCGTCGACGCGGCTCACCGCTCCGCCGAGATGGAATAGCACCGAGTACGAGCGAGGTGACGCCGCCGAGAAGGCGTGGTCGACGAACACGTCGATCAGGTCGTCGGACAGCTCCGGCAGATCGGTCGACTTCCAGTAGTAGTGCCATCCATGGAGAACGGTGCTGTCGAACCCACTCTGGTGCACCAAATAGGGCTTGGGGCAGACCAGATCGAGAAGCGGTGTGCCCTGCTCACGCAACGGTCGGAGGACGTCTTTACCCTCCTCAACTGACCCGGCGTAGCAGACGTTGATGGCCATGGCGGGTCGCCAGTGAAGTTCCTCGGGGACGGCTGGGAGGGGAGGAATAGTCCCGAACCTGATGACGGTGCCAAGCTCGTCGGGAGCATCCCGCGCGAAGTCGCGATAGAAGCGTAACACGTCGGCAGTGTCGTCCGCCGCCCAGAACACGGGACCGGCGAGGACAGTGGGACCGACAGGGTGGAGGTCGAACTCGAAAGAAGTCACGATTCCGAAGTTTCCGCCGCCGCCTCGGAGCGCCCAGAACAGGTCCGAGTGCTCGTCGTCCGAGGCTCGGATGAACTCGCCACCGGCGGTCACCACGTCGGCGGAGTGCAAGTCGTCGGCGGTGAGGCCGTGCTTGCGCATCAGCCAGCCGATTCCACCACCGAGTGTGAGTCCGGCGACGCCGGTGTGGCTGACGATACCGCCCGTGGTTGCCAGGCCGTGGGCCTGGGTCTCGTGGTCGACATCACCCCACAGGGCACCGCCCTGAACCCGGGCGATCCGCGCGTGAGGGTCGACCCATACGGCTCGCATGTCTGAGAGGTCGATGACGATCCCGTCGTCGCAGACGGCGGTTCCCGCGACATTGTGGCCGCCGCCGCGGACCGCGATTTCGAGGTTGCACTCCCGCGCGAAGTTCACAGCCGCGATCACGTCCGCGGTGCCTGTACACTTACTGATGACCGCAGGATAGCGGTCGATCGTCCCGTTCCAGACCGCACGGGCCTCGTGGTAGCTCTCGTCGTGGGGTCGGATCAGGGTGCCCCGAAGCGTTTCCCGGAAGTCGGATACTGGTTCCATGACCTACGTTCCCCTACCACACGAATCACGTTAGCTGTTATCGCAGCACAAGGCCTGCTGAATACATGCTCTGTATTTAGCAGGCCATTTGTCTCAATTGCCGAGGGTTTCAACAGAGGCAGTTGAATAGCCGCGTTATTCGGTGAGTTCTATATTCGAATACTTGTACGGGTACGTTCTGATGTTCTGCTCATCACAGTATGATGTTAACTTCGCTGGATGGATTTCCTCCCAATCGCCGGGTCCACCTTCGAGTTGGGGAATGAACGCGACAGCGACTGCTTCATAATCAAGTTTTCCGGAGGGACCCGCTCAATGACGATCGCCTCGTCGCCCGTTCCATCCCGTTTCTGCACTCGATCGCCAGGAGAGAAAGGGTTCTTCGGACGCTGATCCATCTGTGCTGTGCTCGGTCCGAGTTCGAGAAGTTGATTCATCGGCCGTGCCGCCAAATGGTCCAGTTTAGCAGGTTCTTCACCGGAGTAGTTTGCTTGCGTTTCTGCCTTCGATTTCAAAGGTTCGCTCGTGTCCGATCGGATGAACGCGAGCGAGGAGATCCTGGGCAAACACTACGACAGACGCAGCGAGCGACAGAAAGCGGAGCAGCGACGGAAGTCTTTCGAACTATGAACGGACGCTATCACCTTGACCGACGAGAGGCATCGACCGCGACGGTCCTCCATACGGGGAGGGCGGATTCGTTTTACAAATCCGACCGAGACGATTCGAGCTTGTGAGTCGCGCGCAGCGGAGCGAGCACGTCTCACGGCGTTCAAATCGGGGAGGACGGACGTAGCTCCCTGTCGAACCAGAATAGAGCGGAGTCGCGTTGTCGTGGCCTTCCATCTCTCCGTGTGAGTTCAACGGATTACCTGACTCGAGTGTTCGCCGTCCGTCCGTTCGCGCACAGTCGGACGTGTGGGAGCTGCCAGCACTGTTCGGTCCGATGACGGGTTCTGTTCTCGATCGATCGTCCAGGCCTTGCCTGCCGTCCGTTTTACCTAAATCGAGGCGCTAATGCCCCCTTCTGCTCACGGCTCCGCCGTTCGCATGGTCAGCGGGACCGAAGGTCCCGCGCTATCCTCAGCGAGCGTCGAAGACGCGAGCAGGGAGGGGATACAGCGTTTACAAGAGCGACAGCTCTTGTACAGCCCATCAGAAATCTCCGATTTCTGGGGACGACTCCACGATCAAAGAAGTCGTCGTGAAGCAGGAGCCGACCGGCGAGTGGTTCGCCGTTCTCGGAATCGAAACCGAAGACGACGTGCCGTCGAAGCCCAAGAAACTCGAGGACTGTGTCGGGATCGACGTGGGCATCCTCAAGTATGCTCACGACAGCGACGGAACAGCCGTCGAGTCGCCGGACCTTTCCGACGAACGGAAGCGGCTGGAATGCGAGCAATGTAAACTCTCGCAGAAAGAACACGGCTCGTCGAACTACCGCAAGCAACAGCGGGTCGTCGCCAAACGCCACGCCGACCTGCAACGGAAGCGTCGGGACTTCTTGCACAAACGCTCGAACCACGACGCTCGCGAGTACGACCTCGTGGCAGTCGAAGATCTCGACGCCAAGGGGTTGATGGAACTCCCGTCGAACAGCCGCAACCGTGCCGGAGCGGCGTGGGGAACGTTCCTCCGGATGCTCGAGTACAAGTGCGACCGCGAAGGAACGCATTTCGTCGCCGTCGATCCGGCAGGGACGACCAAAGAGTGTGCAGCCTGAGGTGTCTCGACCGACAAGCCGTTGTGGGTCCGCGAACACTCGTGTCCTTCCTGTGGCTTCACGGCGGACAGGGACTGGAACGCGGCCTACAACATCTTGGTACGCGGCCTGAAGCACGTCGGGACGGGCTGTCCCGAATCTGCGCCTGCGGAGACTGCGCTCCCTACGGGAACCCATTCGGTTCCTGCAAAGCGCGTTCGTGAGACGTAATCTCACGGGCTGTCAGACGTTGTCTGACAACGTCGTGGAAACAGGAAGTCCCCTCACGGAGCGAACGGTGTGAGCCGTGAGCGAGTAAGGTGGGGAGGAAGTCACGAGCGAGTTCAAGCCATCGACGGCGACCGTTCCGGCCTGAGACTGTCCACACCCTGCACCCCGGCCATCGGCAATCGGTGGTCCGCGCAGGTCCGTAGCGAGGAGGGTTCCGGAAACCTCCGTTTGGAACTCGCCCGATTGCAGTGGGAGTGTGCGAGCAGAAACGAACCGTGGCTATCGAAGGACGGATCCGGACGTCCGACGGGATGCCAATGGGGACGTCGGTAATCACATCCCCGATGGTATCGAAATTCAATACAGGTTCTCGTCTGATTCATCGCCGTTTCTCATTTCACTCTTTACGAAATGACTCGCGCTTTTATAGAGACGAACCTGGAAAATTCTGCAAATGGATATCGACTACCAGGTTCGTCGTCACGCCCCCCGTGTTCAAAAAATCCCCTTTTTATCGTATTTATTCGAGTTGTATCGGAGAGTAAGCCGTCCCCTGTTCTCGTATCTCGAAGTGGGAACGTTCTCGCCCGCCGGCACTCACACGGTGACTATTCGAGACCAACCCGTGGATCCATTCAAAATTATAATCGATAATGGTGCCCCCGCCAACCGAGCGAAAGTCACCGGAGAGTATGAATCTCCGGTCGTAGACGTAGTGTCGTCTCATATCGACAGCGATACTGTCTTTTGGGAAGTCGGCGCGTACTGCGGATACTATTCGATGGCTTTCGCTGATCGCGCGAGCGAGATCTACGTCTTCGGGGAATACTTCGGACGGAGATTGTCCCGACGAGGAAACCCCCGGTAACGAAAACCCACCGGATGAGGATAATCCGGGCGAGGACTGTCCGGACGACAACCCCGGCGACGAGACTCCCCCGGATGATGATTGTCCCGACGACGAAGATCCGCCAGGGGATGACACCCTGGGTAACGACAATCCACCGGGTGACGAACCCGACGACTGCCCTGGAGAGGGAAATTCACCCGAGAACCCACCCGAAAATCCACCCGAGAACCCGCCCGAAAATCCACCCGAGAACCCGCCCGAAAACCCGCCGAAGAATCCCCCAGGCGACGATTGCCCCCCGGTCCGAAATCCGCCCGAAAATCCGCCGAGAAACCCCCCAGGTGACGACTGCCCACCCGTCCGGAATCCACCGGACAGAGACACGCCTGGCGACGATACTGACTGCCCGTGGAACGATGGCAACCACCGGAAAAAGTGGTGAAACTCATCTTCGGGGTCGGCTACGTGCTAACCAGCGCTAACAACTGGTTGTTACTCAAGAAGGTTCTTCACTCGCGAAACGTGTATCGAAAGCTGAGTTTCACGTTTTTTCTGGTACACATCGCAACAGTGCTCGCTACCGTCCCGTCGGTCCTTCAGCGGAGTCCCCTGCCATATTTTTTGATCGTCCCACACGTTCATCTGGTCCTGGGTGGAGCGCAACTGCTAATCGCGACGAGCGCCAGGTTCGCCCATCTGTTACCGATCGACCGTGCCGTCTCTCTCTTCAGTTCGCGGTTTGGCGGTCTCGTCACGCTCGCCCGTGATTTCGTCGTCGAAGAAGTCGACAACGGCTTCATCGTCCTCGACGAAAGCGGTCGAATCGTCGACGTGAATCGGACGGCAAAGAAGATGCTGGGCCTGGATCGGCCGGTCGGAAAGACGCTCGCCGAGGTTACGACTGTGGGTCCGATCGAGGACCCTGGCGCTCTCGAGCCCATCATCACCGGCGAGAAACCGGTACACGAACTCAAAGAGACCGCCTGGGTTCAGACGGACAACGGTCGTCGATGCTACGACGTGTGGATCTCCGTGCTCACCGAGGGTGACGAACGTGCCGGACACGTGATCCTGTTACACGACATCACCGAACAGAAATACCGCGAGCAACGGCTCGAGGAACGGGAACGCGAATTAGAGAAGCAGAAAGCCGAACTCGAACAGCAGACGGAACAACTCGCGTACCAGAACGAACGCCTCGATCAGTTCGCGAGCATCGTCTCTCACGACCTTCGGAACCCGCTTACCGTCGCCCAGGGGTACCTCGACGTTCTCGAGCAACAGGCGAACGAACTCCCCGACGACGCGCCCATCGACGATTCCTACTTCGCGGAGGTCTCTCACTCGCACCAGCGAATCGAATCGATCATCGAAGACGCCCTGTTGCTAGCCCGGCAGGGAAAAGCGATCACGGCAACCGAGACGGTGACGTTGGCGGCGATCGCGACGAGCGCCTGGGAAAACGTGGAGACGACGGATGCGACCCTCCGGTGTACGGCCGACGTCGCCTTCGACGCTGATCGCGATCGGTTGTTGAACGTCTTCGAAAACCTCTTTCGGAACGCGATCGAGCACGGCGGGGAGGACGTGACCGTCGAGGTCGGCCGCCTCCCGGATGGGAACGGCCTGTACGTCGAAGACGACGGGTCGGGAATACGAGCGGACCGCCTCGACGAGGTGCTCGAGCACGGCTACTCGACGGCCGAGCAGGGAACGGGACTCGGTCTGTCGATCGTGACCGACATCGTCCGCGCTCACGGCTGGGGGATCACCGCGGGGAACGGCACGGATGGTGGCGCTCGGTTCGAACTCACGGGCATCGGATCTGTCGAGGACACGTCACGCGAGACGGCGCCTGAAGTGGACGAGTAGGCCGATTTCGAGAGCTATCGTACGCCATCGTCGGCATCACGCGACGCGTTCCCGCCCGCTTTCCGTCGCCGTGCCGTCATCGTCGGGGGCGGTTCGTTCTGGCGGATTCGATTTCCGCGAGGGAGTTCGCCGAACGCGCTTTTGTGGGGTCGCCTCGGTTCGGCGAGCGACTCGGTGTTGCCCCGGCCCCTTCGATTCTGTCACCCTCACGTCACCGAGTTCGATATCGACGTGAGGTCCTGTCCGAAGCGACACCCATCTACTGGGGAACGCAGTCTCAGTTGCCTGCGGCGACGTTTATGCGGTCGATAAGCGGTTGCGAACCACACGCCACCGTCCCGCATTCTGGACGACCTGTCCGGTTCGCGCGAAGGTGCTTTCGTCACCGCGTCGGTCCCGACGCTCGCTGGAGGGAGACGCTTCCGGTAGACGCGTTACACAGTCTATCCGACCGGCCTCGAGCGTCTCCGCGGCGATCCGTCGTGAACCGAGGTGGGCTCGCGACGGGTGCGTTCGGGTCCCTGGGCCTCCGACTCCAGTACGTCTCAGAGCCGGTGGCGCGACGCCGACGAAGTATCCCGGTGTTCGTCGCACCGGAACCGACCGCAATCGTTCGAGATCGACCGCACGTGGACACCGTTCCGTGACACGATCGGTTTCCACCGTCAGCGCGAGCCACGTCTACGAAGCGGCGGCCAACGATATTCTCGACACCGAGGAGTGGTGACATCCGTCGTCGTACACCGCGAGCGGTCGTTCCGGATGTACCGTCGGTCGCCGGCCTGCGGGCAGGTTCCCGCGAGAACCGGTTCTCACACATTCTCGAGTCGAGAGCGACCCGAACCGTCTCGAACGGCATCGAGGGCACGACGGACCGAAACCGAGAACGCCGCTGTTCGGTGCGGAACCATCGAACCGGACGCGGGTGGTCGGTGTGGAACCATCGAACCGGAGCGGCGATTCAGTGAACCGATCGACGACAGACTCACACTACGGTCCCTCTCACCGTCCTGTACGGGTTCGTTTCAGACGGCGTTCGATGGGCAACTCGCCCCTACCGTTCGGCGACTGATCGAGTCAGACCGCGTCGCCGCGTCGAATTTGGGCCGGTCGGTGACGGAGCCCTCAGCCGCTGAGCGGCGGATTTAGCCGATACACTCGAAATAGTTGCGCCAGTCGAAACCCGGTTAACAGGCATCTTGTAAGGGTATGCGGGTCGAAACAATGTTTCGGTGGGCCGTTCAATGGAAGTGAGATCCCTGTGAGTATGTTTGACCACTCAGTTAGCGATTCGCGTTCCTCGGTGGGGGACGACGGCGACGGTGATCGCGAATCGACGCCGGCCGTTCGGCTCGACGGAATCAGCCACCAGTACGGGTCGACTAGTGGCCGATTTCGATCGACCACCGAGCGGACGGTGACAGCGCTTCGCGACGTCTCTTTCGAGGTGCCGATGGGAACGATCGTCGGGCTCGAGGGGCCGAGCGGGAGCGGTAAGTCGACTATACTGCACGTGGTTTCGGGGTTGCTGGTCCCGACGGCCGGCAGCGTCGAATTGCGCGGTACCGACCTCGCTGCGCTGTCAGACGCACAGCGAACGCGGCTCCGTCGACAGCACATCGGGATCGTCTTTCAGCGGTTCCATCTGTTGCCGTCGCTGTCCGCGCGAGCGAACGTCGCGTTGCCACTCGTTCAGACGGGCGTTCCGCGATCCGACCGGCGCGCCCGTGCGACGGAACTGCTCGAGGCGGTCGGTCTCGCCGACCGCGTCACTCACCTCCCGGGGGAACTCAGCGGTGGGGAGCGCCAGCGGGTCGCGATCGCGCGGGCCCTGGCGGCCGATCCGGACGTGATCGTCGCGGACGAACCCACGGGGGAACTCGATACGGCAACGGGTGCGGACGTCCTCGAGTTGTTGACCGACATCGGGCGCGAACGGGCGGTTTTGGTCGCATCACACGACGAATCCACACTGTCCGTTGCCGACCGGGTCGTCACGCTGTGCGACGGACAGGTGGTCGACGATGACCGGTGACGGCGAGGGGGGACCCGACGGGGACGACGACCGGTGGCGAACTCGGTGGGCGGGGCTCGTTCGCTTTTCGCTCGTCAGGTGGTGGAAGCGAGCGACGCGAACGACGACGGGTCGAATCACGTCGACGATCGCCGCAGTCGCGCTTACCATCGCGCTGTTGCTGGTTGTAACGGGCGTCGCGCTGGCGCTCGCCGACGGCGGTGTGATGAGCGAGGACGACGCGGCGGTTCGCATCTCCGCGGCGGAGAGTAACACGTTGTCGTCTGTCGACGGCGTCGAGGGACCGCGCCTCGGTGCGACCAACGAACGGGCTGGGACGATCCGATCGCGCGACGGTGTGGCTCACGCATCCCCGGTGCTGGTCGAAACGGTTCGGCTCGAGGCCGCAGGCGGTGACCGACGAACGGTCCGTCTCGTCGGTATCGTCCCAGATTCCGAATCGCGGACGGTTGCGGGACTGCCGACCACCGCTCTCGAACCGGGTGATCCACAGTACGCAAACGGGACGTACAACGGCTCGCCGGCGGGGGGAATCGTCCTTTCGCCCGTCGCAGCGGAGCGCCTCAACGCGTCGCGAGGCGACGAACTCACCGTCTCGGTCGGGTGGACGAACACCAGCGCGCGGTCGCTTTCGGTCGCGGCCGTCGCGAAAGGCGGGACTGGTGGGGGTGGGACGAACGCGCCGGTCGGCCTCGTCCATTTGAGCGAACTCCAGTCGGTCGCCGGTGCCGACGACGGCGAACTCGCCGACAGAGTGCTGATCTGGGGCGATCCGGACGCAGCGCGGGCGGCAGCGATCGACACGTACCCCGACGCGGCGGTCGACGTCGCCGGAAGTACCGACCCGTCGTCGCTGTTCGACGACGGACTGGCGTTTGCGACGAGCGTCATCGCGCTGTTAGTCGGCGTCACGATCTGCGCCTCGTTCGTCGCGACGACCATGGGAATGACCGTCGACGAGGACCGTCGCACGCTCGCCGTCCTCGAGTCGGTCGGCTTTCCCACCAGCGGCCGACTCGCTGTCATTACGGTATCGACGGGGATCACGACGCTCGTGGGTTCGCTCGCGGGAATCTGTCTCGGTGCGCTGGGTATCGTCGGTGTCAATGCCGTCGCCGGCGCGACCGTCGCACCGGGTGCTGTCGCGCACTTTCACCCGGTGTTCGTCCCGTACGCGATCGTCGTTGGCGTCCTGTCGGGGCTGGTGGCCGTTCCGTATCCGCTTGCCGTGGCCGCGCGAACGACGGTCCTCGACGAGGTGGGACGATGACCGTGCGACGGGAGGCGGTGCGGACGCGAGCCGTCGCCGGGCTCGCGCTCGCACAGCTCCGGCGGTCACCGGGTCGGACCGTACTGACAGTCCTCGCGGTCACCCTGGCCGTCCTCTCGGTGACGATCCTCGCGAGCCTCGGGATCGGCGTTGTCGAGAAGGGCGAGCGGGGACTGGACAAGGCGGACCGAGATATCTGGATCTCGCGGGATCCGGTCAATCCGGCGGCGAGCGGGACCGAAAATCCGATCGTGGGCGCCCACGGGATGGCGGTCGCTCTCACCCAGCGAGAGGACATCAAAAGCGCCTCCCCGATCGCGATGTACGACGTGTACATCGGTTCGAATCCGTCGAACGTGCGGCGAAGACCCGCGGTCGGCGTCCAGGAGACCCACGAGGGGTTCGATTTCGAGGCGGGGCACGGATTCGAACTCAGCGCCGAGATGGCCGCGACTCCGCCGTCAGACGAGCCGAGGACCGGGACGATCGTGATCGATCCGCGGACCGCCGACGAACTCGACGTTTCGGTCGGGGACACGGTGTACGTCGGGACGAGCAGGCACACGGCCTCCGAACACGAGTTTACCGTCATCGGGACGTCCGACTACTACTCCCAGTATCTCGGCTCGCCGGCGATGACGGTCCCGCTGGGTGACCTCCAGGCGGTCGCCGGCACGTCGGGGACCGATCGGGCCACGTTCCTCACCGCCGACGTGGCGGACGACGCCGACCACGATGCCGTCCGGGACGAACTCCGCGACCAGTATCCCGAATACACGGTCCGAACCAGCGAGGAGCAGGTCGAAGGCATGATCGGAGAACGGACGGTCGTCCTCGCGAGCGGCGTGACGCTCGTCGGGCTCGCGATCGTCGGCGGTATCATCCTGACGGCGAATCTGTTCGCACTCGTGGCACACCAGCAACGAGAGCAACTGGCGGCCCTTCGAGCGATCGGACTCTCCCGGCGCATCCTCGCCGGGACGGTCGGCGCACAGGGGCTGATAATCGGTCTCCTCGGTGGACTCGTCGGGCTCGCCGCGACGCCGCCCGCGGTGGTCGGATTGAACCGGTTCTCGACTTCGGTTCTCGGCTTCGAACACCTCCTCCGGACGCCGCCGGAGGTCTACGCCGGCGGCTTCGCCCTGGCGATCTGTGTCGGCACCGTGGTCGCGCTGGTCGCGGGATGGCGAGCCGGTCGGTACGCGCGAATCACCCACCTCGAGGGGTGAGATCCCGGCCGACGTTCGAGGGCCGCGTTTCCGGACGGGCGTCGAGCGCTGGTCGTTTCGAACCCTCGTTACGGTCGGCCCCGGCTTGCTCATCCCGAACCCACTTGCCGTCCGGGCCCGTAGGAACCGCGATGCGAATTCGAACACCCGATCCCGATCGAGCGAATTCGGCGTCACGGACGGGCCGGACCCGCGGCCGGGACCCGACCGCGAAATCGGCCGCGACGGCGGACTCCTCGTTCGGGAGTCGGCTCGCAAGAGTTCTGCTCGTCGCGGGCGTCGTCATCGGGCTCGGCTATCTCGTGCGTCGACTCCGCGGCTCGCGCGAGGACGGAAGCGAGCCCGTCGACGAGTTTCGTGACCGGGCGGCGGACGCCGTGCCCGACGAACTGTCGGAGCCCGCCGTCTCGATCCCGATCGGGGGGCGCGCGGACGATGAACGCGACGCCGGCGACGAAGCAGTCGCGGACCGGACCGACGCGGAGGGCCGAGAAGAGACGGCGAATGCCGAGTACACCGACGAACGCTCGGACGAGGAGATCGCCGAGCGCGCGGAATCGAACGTTCGGACGGAGCCGGCGGAGCCGGGCGAGATGGCGGTCGCGGAAGACGTCGCCGAGGAACTACTCGAGAGCGATGGCAGCACTGGCACCGAGGGGGAGGCCGACACCGAGACGGGAGCGGATGCCGACACAGAGACGGGAGCGGATGCCGACACAGAGACGGGAGCGGATGCCGACACAGAGACGGGAGCGGATGCCGACACCGAGACGGGAGCGGATGCCGACGCGGATACGACGAGTGACGCGATCACCGACGACGATACCGACACGGAAGCGGACATCGAACGCGAAGGCGACGGTGGCGAGTGAGCGACGAGCGGACCGTCGCGGACCCGACGAGTGAGTGACCGGCCGCCCGCCATCCCGGATCGCATTCGGCTGCTCGAGTTCACCGAAAACGTGGCCCTTATCCGCCGTTCGCCCGTACGACCGGTCGATGACAGAGGGTGACGTCGCGGCCTTTACGCACCTCGGCGCGACGGTTCGCGGGGCGCTCTCCGAACGCGGCTTTTCGCGGCCGACGGCACCGCAGCGACTGGCGATTCCGCCGCTGTCGGCCGGGGAGAACACGCTCGTGATCGCGCCCACCGGGAGCGGCAAGACCGAGACGGCGATGTTACCCGTTTTCGATCACCTGATCGACGACGACGGCCCGCCGGCGGGGTTCGGCGCGCTCTACGTCACCCCGCTGCGGGCGCTCAACCGCGACATGCGCGATCGCCTCGAGTGGTGGGGCGACTACCTCGATCTCACGGTCGACGTCCGCCACGGCGACACGACTCGGTATCAGCGCGGGAAACAGGCCGAGAATCCGCCGGACGTCCTGATCACGACGCCCGAGACGCTGCAGGCGATGCTCACCGGCGACCGGCTTCGGGAGGCGCTCGCGGACGTCTCGCACGTGGTAGTCGACGAAGTCCACGAACTCGCGGCGTCGAAACGAGGCGCGCAGTTGGCGATCGGCCTCGAGCGACTCCGCGATCTGTCCGGGCCGTTTCAGCGGGTCGGGCTCTCGGCGACCGTCGGCGACCCGTCGGAAGTCGGGCGGTTCCTCACGGGCGGACGCCCCTGCGAGATCCGCGAAATCGACGTGGGAAGCAACGTCGACGTGACGGTCCGCGAGCCCGAGGTCACCGACGCGGACGAGCGCCTGGCCGGCGAACTCATGACCGAACCCGACACGGCCAGCCACGTGCGGTTGATCCGGGATCTGGTCGACGACCACGAGTCGACGCTGATTTTCGTCAACACCCGTCAGACCGCCGAGGCGCTGGGATCGCGATTCACGGAACTCGACGCGCCGATCGGCGTCCATCACGGGTCGCTCTCGAAGGAGGCCCGGATCGACGTCGAGGATCGGTTCAAAGACGGCGAGCTGGACGGGCTGCTGTGTACGTCGTCTATGGAGCTCGGAATAGACGTCGGACAGGTCGATCACGTGGTCCAGTACAAGAGTCCCCGCCAGGTCACGCGGCTCCTCCAGCGGATCGGTCGCGCGGGCCACCGCCAGGACGAGGTCTCGAGCGGGACGATCGTGACGACGCGCCCCGACGACACGTTCGAGGCGCTGGCGATCGCCCGCCGCGCCCGCGACGGCGAGGTCGAACCGGCGGCCATTCACGAGGGGAGCCTGGACGTGGTCGCGAACCAGCTGCCGGCCATCGTTCAGAGCCGCGGTGACACGCCCGTCGACGACGCTATCGAAACCGTCACGCGTGCGTACCCGTTCCGAAACGTTCCCGCGGCGACCGTCCGCGAGATACTCTCGGAACTCCACCGGAACCGGGTCGTCTGGTTCGACGAGGGGGAAGACCGCGTCGAAACCACGGGCGGCACCTGGCAGTACGTCTACGCGAACCTCTCGATGATCCCCGACGAGGAGACGTACGAGGTCCACGACATCGCCTCGGGGAGTCAGATCGGAACGCTCGACGAACGGTTCGTCGTCAACTTCGCCCAGCCCGGTGAGGTGTTCATCCAGCGCGGCGAAATGTGGCGGATCGCCGAGATCGACGACGACGAGGGCCGGGTCAAAGTCAGCCCGATCGAGGACCCCGCCGGCGAGGTCCCCTCCTGGATCGGCCAGGAGATACCCGTCCCCGCCGCAGTCGCGGGCGAAGTCGGCGACATACGGGCCGTCGCGGAACCGCAGCTCACCGCCGGCGCCGACGCCGCCGTGG
The DNA here is from genome assembly GCF_024227435.1 of Natrinema caseinilyticum. Classification (GTDB taxonomy): domain Archaea; phylum Halobacteriota; class Halobacteria; order Halobacteriales; family Natrialbaceae; genus Natrinema; species Natrinema caseinilyticum. The sequence goes on along the minus strand of NZ_CP100445.1, from coordinate 1,499,203 downwards.
TCGGTCGCGACCTCACACGCCGGTACCCGGCCGACGAGCACACGCTCACGGAAGCGTGTACCCAACTCGAACGGCAGGTCGACGCCGACGCGCCGATGCCGACGGCCGATCGGCTCGTCGTAGAGCGCCAGGGCCGAACGATCGTCTTGAACGCCCCGTTCGGTCACACGGCCAACGAGACGCTCGGTCGAATCCTCTCTGCGCTACTGGGTCAGCGAGCCGGTTCCTCGGTCGGCCTCGAGACCGATCCCTATCGGATCGAACTCGAGGTTCCGAACTCGATCGCGACCAGCGACGTGATCGAGGTCGTCGAGGAGACCGATCCCGACCACGTCGAGGCGATCGTCGAACTCGGACTCAAGCGCTCGGACGCACTCGCCTTCCGACTCGCGCAGGTGTCTGCGAAATTCGGCGCGCTCAAGCGCTGGCAGGGGCAGGGATCGGGCCGCATCTCGAACGACCGATTGCTGTCGGCGCTCGAGGAAACTCCCATGTACGAGGAGGCGATCCGTGAGGTGTTCCACGAGGATTTAGACGTCGAGCGCGCCGGCGCGATCCTCGAATCGGTACAGGCTGGCGATCTGGAACTCGTCACGCACCGCGGTCGCACGCCGGTCGGCGCCGGTGGTCGCTCGTCGGGCCAGGAGTTGCTCGCACCGGAGAACGCCGACGCGAGCGTCATCAAGACGGTCCGGGAGCGAATTCGGAACGATCGCGTCATCCTGCTCTGTACGCACTGCGAGGACTGGAAGGTGAAGACGGTGGTCAAGCGGGTTCCCGATCAGCCGGAGTGTCCGGAGTGTGGGTCGACCCGCATCGCATCGCTGAACCCGTGGGCCGACGAGGTCGTACAGGCGGTCCGCGCACAGGAGAAAGACGACGACCAACGGACGATGACCGAACGCGCGTTTCGCAGCGCGAGCCTCGTCCAGAGCCACGGCAAGCAGGCCGTGATCGCGATGGCGGCCCGCGGCGTCGGGCCACACAACGCCGCGCGGATCATCAACAAACTTCGGGAGAACGAAGACGACTTTTACCGGGATATTCTCACGAAAGAACGCGAGTACGCCCGGACTCAGGCGTTCTGGGACTGACGGCGGTCGGCGACGCGGTTTTCTGCCACCGGCATCCGCCCAGTACGGGCGGCGCGACACACCGACCAGCGCGAGCGGTACGATCACACCGATCAAGCACCGAAAACGCCACGACCAGCACCAGAAACGTCACGGCCAGCACCGGAAACGCCACGACAAGCACGACGAGCGCCATCCGGTACCATCGCTCCGCCTTCGGCGTCTCCTCGTCGACGGCTGCGAGTAATCCGTCGACTCGAGAATCGAATCCGACGAGTCAGCGAACGTACGATTCGACCATGTCCGACGGCCCGATGACCTCGAGATCGCCCGCGGACTCGAGTTCGCTCAGGTGACCGATCACCTCAGCCAGCGTGGATCGGGATCCCTCGTCGAGTCGGCCGAAGGCCAGCGACGTGATGCCGCCCACCTCGGCGGTCAGATCGAGCATGGATTTTGCGGCACCGGCGTCCGGACCGCTGACCCGCGAGCAGAGGTGCGGGTTCGTCGCGATCCCCTGGGACGGATAGAGCCCGGCGAACGCGAGATCGTGATGCTCCGAGACGAGTTCCAGCGTGTCTCCGTTGTACATTCCCAGTGGGTAGGCGAAATACTGCGCTCCGTCCTCGAATCCCTCCTCTTCGAGCCACTCCTTCGCGTCGAGAATCTCCGCCTCCGGGTCGCGACCCGACAGACTGGTGAGATCGAGCCCGTGCATCGAGTGGCTCGCGATCGTCCAGCCGGCGTCGGCGAGTTCGTCGAGTTGTCCGCGGAGGAGGTGGTCGCCCGTAGCGCGTTCGTCGTCGCGAATCCGGCTCGGTGTGATAAACGAGACGGCCGGATAGTCGTGTTCCCGAAGGACGGGGAGTGCGTGCGTGTAGTCGCTTTCGTAGCCACCGTCGAACTGGAGCATGACCTTGCCAGTATCCGGCGCCGAGACGAATCGCAGGTCGTCGACCCACACCGCACCCTTGTCGTCGTCGCCGGTCCAACGGAGGAGTTGTACCTCGCGTATCGCGCTCAGGTCGGGGTCACCGTCGACCGTGGCGACGCCGAAATTGGTCTGTACGAGCGGCGTTCCGCTGTGAACCTGCTGTCTGAAGACCATTCGATTTTCGTCGTCGTCGAGCAACTGGACGACCACGTCCGCCTCGTGTTCCGTCGACATCGCCAGGCTGGGACGCATTCCGGAGAGATCTGTCGGTTCGGACAGCTCTCGAACGATCCTGAACTGGTTGTCGGAACCCGACTCGAGTTTCGCCGATTGCGATCCCGCGTACGTTCGCGACTCGTCCGCAGAAAGCGTTCCGAGCGGCGCGGACCACGCCTCGAGATTTTCGAAGTCGTCGAACGCGATTGATTCCCCGTTTTTGTCCGATCCCTCTTGCTCGTCGTTCGGCCCCTCGTTACCCGATTCTTCGGAACTCGAACACCCGGCGAGAGCGGTCGCGATGGCGGCGCTGAGATACGTTCGTCGTTTCATGGCAGGCGACCGCTTGCGCCACGGAACAGCATATTGTTATTCTCGAGTATCAACAATATGTTACCACCACCAGGTTCGATAAAACACCTTCTCGAGACGGCCTACTCTTCGGAAACGTGGATTTTCCTTCGAAATGGAACGAGGACGCGGTGGGACGGTTGTAGCCGCAGAATATTCGATCCGCCGTGACACGGATTTCGTTTGTGACCGCCTAGCGACACCGGGTCGCGTCCGTTACCGCCGTAATCCAGTACGTATCGACGCTTGGCAGGGTGTGATTGGCACACCTCGTCGAGTCAGAAGCCGCTGCGATAGCCTCGAAGCGTCGCTGTCTCGGAGGTATCGATCCGTGAGGGCTTTCCGATCGTAACGGCCATACGATTCGATTCCCTCAGTCGGTCCATGAACATCGCGCCGGGGGGGTGGAAGTACGCCGTCCTCCCCCTGCTCGCCGCCCCGTTTGCACTCCTCATCAGCGTCACGGCGAGTCTCGTGGCGCTCGCGATCGGCGTCGGAACGCTCGCGTTTTTCCGCGACCCCGACCGTTCTCCCCCGCCGACCGGTGTCGTCTCACCGGCCGATGGAACCGTTTCCGTTCTCCGCGAGGAAGGCGATCGGGTTCGGCTCGGCGTTTTCATGAACGTCTGGCACGTTCACGTCGTCCGTTCGCCGTTCGCGGGACGCATCACCGACGTCGAGCACGTTTCTGGGGCGAATCGGCCCGCCTTCTCGAAGGAGTCCGACCGCAACGAGCGAGTCCACGTCCGCTTTGCGACCGAGTCATCGAACCTCCCGGCCGACGGCGATGGGGGGGCGGTGTCGGTCTCGGACGGGAAGTCGAACGCAAGCGCGGTCGACGGCGAGGAATCGGACGAGGACCATACCGATAGCACCACGCGAGGTGCCTCGCCGACCGAACCGGCGCCCGACGCAGCGGTGACGCTGATCGCCGGTGCGTTCGCCCGGCGCATCCATCCGTACGTCGAACGCGATGACGACGTCGAACGCGGCGACCGCATCGGCCACATCGCGTTCGGCAGTCGCGTGGATCTCCTCTTTCCGAAGTCGGTCGAAGTGGCGGACGTCGCGGTCGATATCGGCGATTCGATGACCGCAGGGGAAACCGTGGTTCTCGAGTCACCACCCGCGACGTCCGGCGGTGAGTTCGACCTCGGTACCGGCGTCGACGGCCGAGACGAATAACGCGTTTCGCGGGCCTGGCGGCGTCTTCGCGACTCGGTCCGTCACCGATGTTCGGCATCGGTATGCTACTCATTCTCGTGGTCGCTGGACAGTACCGTCGCCGTTCCGCGAACGGAACAGGATCTTTTCACTGTAAATGAATCGTTCAGGCGACCGGATTCCGTTGAATCCGTGATAACCGTCCGAAACGGTCGGGCCGGTATTTGGGTCGCTGTCGCGAAGGATTCGGCAAACGGACCTCCGATGGCAAAACCACCCTCCATCTCCGGCCAGCGATCAGGCAGTTCGAGCCCGCCCAGAGATCGTCGCAATAGCCAGCACGGGGTACTCGAGCGAGCGGCGCCGCGGCTCGCGACGACGATTCGCGCGGCCGGGTTCTGGTCCGCGATCGCCATGCCGATCCTGTACTTTCCGCTGCTCGCGACCGGATTGTCGTCGTCCGTCGACGGCGTTCTGTTCCTCTGCCTGGTTGTCGGACATCTCCTCGCCTTGTACGTCGGTCACGCGCATCGTCGGTGACCGCCCCGTCTCCGCTCGATCGCTCCCTCGTGCGAGTTTCCCGAGGAACGGGGCCGAATCGCGGGTCGCTCGAAGAGTGGAAACCCCCTCAGAGCGGGTAGCGGGTTCGGAGCGGGTTCGAATCCGACGGTCGGCTCCGTCGCCGGGAGCGCCAGCCGACCGCGGCGGTCCCGATCAGTGCGACGGACGAAATCGGTGTGCGCTCCGCGGCACCCGGCGCTCGAGCAGTCGAAGTAGACGAGACACCCGATTGCGCCCCCGCCGAGTGAGCGGGTGACCGGCGCGCCGATGGCTGGGGGACGATCCTCGCAGTCGGCTCGAGGGCGTCACCGACCGGGAGGCCCGCGACGCGCACGGACCGCGCCGTCGGATCGACGAGTGCCGGTCGTAATCGACGCTGGCGCAGCCGTCGTGTTCTGCCGTTTGACGGACCGAAAGCCCGGTAATTAGTTCTTACGGGCACGGCCGAGTTCGAGCACGGGCCGACGGCCATCCGGAATCACTCCGTCCGTCTCCTCGAGACGACCGGGGACCGACGGCGCAGACCGCTGGGTCGTGCCTCGTCGCGCAGTGAGTGCCTGCGGGCCCCACGCGGAACCGGCGAGAAAGACGGACGTTCGGCACCGATGCGGCGAACGCGGCGTCCACAGCGGAGCGAGCGACGGAATCAGTGACGCGTTTCGATACCGGCTCACGATCGGTGTTCCAGTACGGAACTCCTACGACCGTCGATCCGGCTCGAACCAGGGAGCCGTCCAACGGTGAGCTCCTCGATAGGGTAGGGGCGACGAGAACGGAGTAGGGGCGACGAGAACGGAGTAGGGGCGACGAGAGTGGCCAGCCGAGAACGACGCAGTCCGTGGTCGGCGGTTTCGGTTTCGAACTCCCGACGTCGAACTCCTCTCAGAGCGGTGGCAGTTCGCGGATTTCGGGCTCGTCTTCGGTCTGCCTGAACTGCTCGAGCAGGGGTTTGACGTCTTCGAACCCGTCCGCGAGGACGACGTCGCCGCTTCGCAGATCGTAGTCGATGATGTCGTAATCGGCGAGTCGCGGTAGGTGGTTGTGGACCAACGAGACGTAGACGCGCTGTCTGGTCTCTTTGTCGATCGCCGTCCTGTGGATGTCGAGTTCCCAGACTGCGACCTGGGTGACGAGGTCCTCCAGGTTCGCCCGTCGGTCGTCGACGAGCTGGTACAGGAGAAACCGCCGCTCGGATTTCGCGAGAAGGGAGCAAGCTGCTTCCATCCGACTGGCGTTCGTCTCGTTCATATTGCCTCCACGTATCCCGTGGTATTACACCTACCGCCAACACAGATTGGGGCCGAATCCGTCGAGCGAACGATCGATTTCGAAGCGCGCCCGAATGTGGAATTTTCAGCCCTAATAGCGGGGAGACGTACCGCTTTGGTTCGATCGAGGAACGTTTTATTTCCCGTGAACGACTATGGAACACTATAGTGGTGAACGGATCGGTTCCTCGCTCATTATTGTTATTTGTTATCACGGACGATATACTTAAGTGCGCGACTGGCCTACTTCCTTACATGGCCGCCCACGGCCGGCCCGCACTGCGAGATCTGTTCGACGAGTCGCCCACACCCCATATCGCCCATCCCCCTCGGACTCATCATCGTGATTTCTACGTCGCCACCGATGGGTCTTTCAGGGACTCGGGCGGCGGGTTGGGTGCCGTAATCGAGACGCGCGATGGCACCCGTGTCGCACGCGTTTCGACCGCAGATACGCCACCGGATAACAACGTCGCCGAGTATCGAGCGTTGCACCTCGGTCTGGACGTCCTCGCTGCGCGCGCGCCGACAGACGCCTCCGTCGGCGTCCTCATCGACCACGACGCGCTCGCCAGCAACGTCAACAACGCGATTCTGGCGACGCAACACCCCGACGGCAAATCGCCCCGTCCGGTTTCGGTCCCGACCGCGACACGGTATCACTGGCGCGGGATCCAGGCCCGTCTCAACGGATTCAACGAGGTGCGCGCCGCCCGCATCGACAGCGACCAGAACCCCGCTCACCCGCTCGCGAACGCACCGGATCAGTACCGCCACGTCAACCGCGAACCCGACCGCTGTGTCCTCCCCGAAACGCCCGATCCGACCCCAACGGAGTTCCCACCGCCGTCCCGAGCCGATCGGAACGGCGGTGGCCGTGCCTCGGACTGATCGACCGCGTCCGGCCGTCGTCTCCCGCCAGTCGGACGGAACCGTCATCGTTATTTCACCCCTCGAGAGAGTCGTCTCCGATGAGCCTTCGCGTCGCGGTTGCCGCCCCGTTCATCCAGAACGGAACCCGTCGCCTCGAGGAAAACGAGTTCGTCGTCGCCCTCTCGCTCGACCGAGACTGGTTCTCTCCCGACCAGTCGAAGCGGCTGATCGACGTCGCGACCCAGGAAGGGCTGCTCGTACGCGACGACGACGGTCTCACGGTCACGTTCGACCCGACGGAGACGACGGTGCCGGAGACGTTCGTCCCCGACGAAGACCTCCTTCGAGAGCGGTCGGCGTTCGAACGCGTCCTCGATTCGCTGGTCGCGGACGGGATGGAGAAACACGAGGCGGTCGGCGCGATCAACTCCCTCCAGCGGGACCTCGGGCTGACGATCGAGGCCGCTGCCGTCGTCTACGCTCGCCGCGAGGGGATCGCGGTCGGGGACCTCGTGCCGATCGCTCGAGCGGCCATCCTCGAAGCCGAAGACGGTTAATCCCAGGCGTGCCGACGACGGGTATGGTCGAGGATCGAATCACCGACGGTCGCCGGATCGCCGAACTCCTCGCGAGCGAGATCGACGGTCGATCGGACGGCGAACTCGAGTACTTCGCGGTGGCAAACGCCGATCGAGACGTCGAACCGGCCGTCGACGGCGCTCGCGCCTACGACGTCGTCCGGAGTGGCGACCGTATCGCCCGCGTGTTCATCCACGAGGACCGGGTCCACCTCGAGTTCGAGGCAGGACGGGACGTGGCGGCTGCGACAGCACCCGACGTCGGCCTCCGGGTGCGTCCGAAGGCGTCGACGCCGCCGCGCACGCTCGTTTTCGTCGAAAGCGGGGCGGAAGTCAAGCGGGCGACCGACGTATTGCAAGTCGTGAGTCGTCGACTCGCCGACACCGACTCGTCGGATCAGTCGCCGTCAGGATAGGAACACCGTCAGAATAGGAACGCCGTCGGGTCGAGGGTTCGGTCGCGATCGCTCGCGTCGACGGCGGACGCCGCTCACTCGAGTGCGGCGACGATCTCGGGCAGTGCGGTCGCGAGCTCCGTTTGTTCCAGGTGGTCGATCGCGCGCGGGTCCGGCCCAGGCCCGTCTTCGAGCAGAACCTGCACCGCATGCAGACCGGCTCCGGTCGCGCCCACAACGTCGGCCTCGACCTCGTCACCGACGTAGACCGCGTCGGCGGGTGCGACGTCGAGTTCGCCGACGATCGCCTCGAACGCGCGCGGATCGGGTTTTCCGGCCTCGAGTTCGCCGGTGACCAGCGCGGCGTCGAAGGCGTCTTCCCACCCCAGCGTCTCGAGTTTGTCCCTCTGAGCCCGGACGGGGCCGTTCGTCAGCAGGCCGACCCGGTAGTCCCCACGGATCTCCGAAAGCATGGCTTCGACGCCCGTAACCGGCTCGAGATCGTCGGCGATCGTTTCCCGGTACGCCGTCGCGACGGCGGCCGGATCGGCGTCGCTTCCGGCGAGCAGGTCGGCGAAGATCGGCTCGCGCGTTTCGGTGGTGAGGTTCCGGCGATGAGCGGCGAGATACTCGTCGCGCGTGAGCGTCGGCGCTCCCGTGACGGCCGTGGCCTCCGCGAGTATGGTCGCCCGATCGCGTCGAGGGACGGCGAGAGTGTAATCGAGATCGAAGACGACCGCCCGTGGCATAGACGTGACAGAGGGCTCGAACGGGTTGAAGCTATCCCTTCCGGTCGAGCGTGGGACTCACACGGTCTGCGGTACCGATGTACCGGTGCAACCGCGACCGACCTGCGGTTGCACCGGCAATGACGTACAGTAGTCCGTATCAATCGTCGGACGCCCGGGGCGAATCCCCGAATCGCCCTTCGAGCAGCGGAACGGCGACGGGTTCGATTCGGCTCGAGTGCTGCATGAGCGACGTCCCGAGAACGCTCATGACGAGGACGTAGCCGACCGAGAAGGCGTAGATCTGATCGGCAACGGGCGTCTCGAGACCGGTTCCGGCACCCGACAACGCGAGACTCGCGATAATCAGCGAGAATTCCCCGCGAGTGGTCATTCCGAGCCCGACGCGGATCGAACGGCGAGTGTCGAGATCGTAAATTCGCCCGCCGAGGTAGCCGCTAACGGCCTTCGCCGGCGTCGTTACGATCGCGGCCGCGAGGATGGTCCCGAGAACCGACAGCGAGAACAGCGCCGGGTCCGTGACGAGCCCGATCCAGAAGAAGAAGATCGCGGCGAACGCATCTCTGAGCGGCTCGAGCAACCGCTCGAGGTCGTGGACGTGATCGGTCGACGAGAAGGCCATGCCGACGAAGAACGCGGCGACGGCCTCGCTGACGCCCAGCGCGAGCGCGATGCCGGCGACGAGGATCGTGACCCCGAGGGATCGAACGACGACGAACTCGGTGGTGGCCCCCGCGAGAACGCGCTGGAAGAACCCGCTTCCGACGGTAACGAGCCCGAGCAACGCGACGATGAAGCCGACCGCGATCGCGACCTCGCCAGCGGCCGCGCCGAGGTCGTCGCCGCCGAGAACGAGCGCGGAAACGATCGCGAGGTAGACCGCGATGAACAGGTCTTCGTAGACGAGCGTCCCTAACAGCGGCTCGGCCTCGTCGTTCGCGATCCAGCCGAGATCGATCAGCGACTTGGTGATGATCGCACTCGAGGAGATGTAGACGATTCCGGCGACCAGAACGGCGGCCAGCAGGCCCCCGAAGACGAGATAGCCGACCAGGAGTCCGATCCCGAAGTTGACGACGAGATCGACGGTGCCCGCCTTCCCGATCCGATTCTTGCTCGCGAGGAGCCGGTCGAGATTGAACTCGAGGCCGAGAAAGAACAGCAACAGGACGATCCCGATCTCAGCGCCGACGACGACGAAGTCGGTGTCCGTAAGCGCGAGTCCGCCGAGCGCCGTCAGGACGTCGGTGCCGCCGACCGTGATTTCGGGAACGACGATCGACGCGCCGCCGACGGTGACGTCGCTGCCGGCGAGCGCGGGTAGTTCGCCGAGGACGTTCGAGCCGAGAAGCATCCCGACGACGATGTAAAACGGGATCACCGACTGATCGATTCGATCGGCGAGGAATCCGGCGAGCGCGACCGCCGCAAAGAGGAGACCGACGTCGACGAGGGCGGTTTCAGTTGCCACTAGCCCTCACCCCGTGCGTAGTGCATCCGTTCAGATCACTCTCCCTCGTATCCGTCACCGAGCAACTCCTCGAACTCGGCGCAGTCCTCGCGGTCGCCGATCACGACCAGCGTGTCGCCGACTTCGATGACGGTCTCCGGAGTCGGCGGCGAGATCAGTTCGTCATCGCGCTGAATGGCGACGATGGAGACGCCGGTTCGCTCGCGGATGTTCGATTCTGCGAGTCTCTGGCCCGCGAAATCGGATTCGTCCGTCACGCCGTACCACTCGAGGTACGTCTCGTCGCCGAGCATGGTTTCGACCTGTTCGGTCTGCACCGGCTGGAAGTACGCGCCCTCGAGGATCGTGCCGACCGTTCGGGCGAGTCGATCCGACAGGTCGAACAACTTGTCGCCGTCGGCGTCCGCGTCCGGCTTCAGGAACACCTCCCGTTTCCCGGTGTTGTGGGTCACGATGACGAGGCGTTCGCCGTCCTCGAGTTCGACCTCGAACTTCTTTCCGACGCCGGGGAGGTCGCTCTCGTAAATGGTCATACGTCAGAAAGGGAAGCGCGCGCTATTAAACGGCTGGTCCCTTCGACCGGTGTGTGCCGGTCCGCCGGTCGTCGCTCGCGTTCACAGGTTGTCGAGGCGGATGCCACGGGGCGTGACCCCGAGGCGGTTGACGAGCGGGGCAGTTCGGCCGAACCGGTTCACTCGGCGAACCCCTCGATGAGGAACGTCGCGGAGGCGAGATTCGTCGCGAGCGCCGTATCGTGGACGTCACAGATCCGAAGGAGCGCGGAGATATCGGGCTCGTGGGGCTGGGCCCGGAGCGGATCACGGAGGAAGACGATTCCGTCGAGGGTTCCCGCCGCAACCTCCGCGCCAATCATCAGATCCCCGCCGAGCGGGCCCGACTCCTTGCGTTCGACCTCGAGGTCCGTTCCCTCGAGCAGTCGTTTTCCGGTGGTTCCGGTTGCGACCAGTTCGTATTCCCGCAGTTGCGATTGGTGCGTCCGTGCGAATTCGATGAGGTCCGGCTTCTTCTCGTCGTGGGCGATCAACGCGATACGAGTCATAATTGGCCACTGTCCCTCGAGAAAAATAAGTCCTCGTCCGACCGAACTGTCCGGTTCCGGACGGCGGTCGCCTCCGATCGGTGGTTCGGGTGCGTGCCGTTCGTCGGTGGGAACCCGAGGGCCACACGGCACGCGGCTCGCGAAACGGTCAGAACGCTTCGACGTGGGGCCGGACGTCCGCCTCGAGCGTCCACGCGGATCGGTCCTGCGTGACGAGATGCCAGTACGTGTCGGCGATGGCGTCCGGATCGAGGTACTCCTCGCTGTCGCGGTCTGGGTGAGCCTCGCGAACCGACGGCGTCTCGATCTGGCCGTCGATGACGACGTGGGCGACGTGAATCCCGTCCGGCCCGAGTTCCCTGGCCATGGATTCGGCCATCCCTCGGACGGCAAACTTGGCCCCGGTAAAGCCCAGCGCGCCGCCGCGGCCGCGAACCGACGACGTCGCACCGGTGAAGATGATCGTCCCGCCGTCGCCGTCGTCCGCGAGCATGTCGTCGACGGCCGCTCGCGAGCACAGGAGCGCACCGTAGGCGGAGACGCGCCACGCGCGTTCGAACTCGTCGGGCGTAATGTCCCGAAGGCCAGACCACGCGCCACCGCTCGCGTTGTTGACGAGGACATCGACGGGACCGAACGCGTCTCGAACCTCGCGGAATCCCGCCGCTACCTGCTCGGGATCGGTGACGTCCGTCGGAACCGCGAGCGCGTCCTCGCCCAGTTCGGTCGCCAGTTCCTCGAGGTAGTCGGCCGAGCGGGCGAACAGTCCGACGCGACAGCCTTCCGCGACGAATCTTCGCGCGATCGACGCACCGAGTCCGGGACCGACGCCGGCGATGACGGCCGTTCGTGTCATACCGTCCGGACGGGGGCGAGTAACTAAACCGTGTTCGTGAGCCGCCGGGTCGGGGCCCGCGTTCGTCGGTTTCGGTGACGAGCATCCCGTTAATCGGTCTGCTGGTCGGAAGTCGGTCGCCGGTGCTCTCACGCCGGCCGCTGGCAGGTCCACCCCGCAGGCCTCGAGTCCGTCCCCACGGACCGTCGTCGGGATCGACGTCGGACACCGATCGTCCGACACGTACGAGGTCGCGCTCCGGACGAGCGTGGCGGCCCGACACACGTAACTCCAGGCTCCAAGCGGACTGGCGGGCCGCGACCACGCTCGAGGTTGCGACGTCCCTCGCCGACGCCGATTTCGTCGTCACTGTCGACCGGCGCATTAGTTCTCAAGACGGGCACTTTTCCCCCTCAGACCCATCGAAGTGAGTATGGGCGATTTCCGTGGGCGCGACGGTGTGCGCCTCGTCTGGATCGCACTCGGGGTTCTCATTACGGCGCTGATCGCACTTGCGCTCTTCAGGTACGTGGGAACGCTCCTCTTTGCGATCTTCGTCTACTACGCGACGCGGCCGCTGTACCGCTGGCTCGATCAGTACATCGAGTATCCGAACGTGACGGCGACGGCCACGATTCTGTTCGCCGTTCTTCCCATGGTCGCCGTCGTCGCGTACGCCGGCTTCGTCGCCCTCCAGGAACTCAATCAGTTCCTCGCCGCGAGCGACCTCCACGCGTATCGGTCGTTCTTCCAGCCCTACCTGCGACTGGCCCGCCAAGGAAATGTGGGTCGATTGATCGAATCGCTGCGATCCAGCTCCGGCGGCTCGGTCGCGACGGTCGTCCGTCAGGGCCTCCCGAGCACCCTCCAGCAGGTGACCGCTGCCGCCGGCTTCGTCTTCTCGGTCCTCGCTCGATTCTTCCTCATGCTCACGATGCTCTTTTATCTCCTGCGAGACGACCACAAGCTCCGTCGGTGGTTCGACGACAGTATCGACGACCGACAGGGGATCGTCGAGTACGCGACCGCCGTCGACGACGACCTCGAGACCGTCTTCGTTAGCAACCTCGCGGTTATTCTGGTCGCAGCCACCGTCGCGGCCGTCACGTACTACGGCCTCAACGTGCTGGCCTCGAGCGGCCCCGTCGTCGGAACGCCGGTGTTGCTCTCGCTGCTCATCGGCATCGGGACGCTCATACCGGCCGTCGGGATGAAGATCGTGTACGTCCCCTACGGGCTGATTCTGTTCGGACTCGCGGTGGCGACGCCGACGCCGTTCTGGCATCCGATCGCGTTTCTCGTCCTCACGTTCGTGGTCGTCGATACGATTCCCGACTTCTTCGCGCGATCGTTCCTGTCCGCGCGCAGCGGCGTCCACATGGGGCTGGTCCTCCTCGGCTATTTCCTCGGCACCCTCGCGTTCGGCTGGTACGGACTGTTCCTCGGGCCGATCGTCGTCGTCCTCGCGGTCCACTTCGCCCACGACGTCTTTCCCGACCTCGCGAGCGATCTGCTCGACGGCTGATCGCCGGATCGCCCGGCACGTCCCACGACACGTCGATCGGTGCGGCTCGCACGGCTCGTCTCGGGTCCGCCTAGTCGTAGGTGTGAAAGGAGACGGCCTGCTCGAGCAATTCGTCCGGAATCCCGGGCACTTCCTCGTCGCGGACGGCCGCGGTCGTCTCGGTCTCCTCGAGTTCGCGCGGGAACTCCCGCAGGGACCAGTGGATCGAGATACCGGCTTTCGCGCCCTCGCCGAGCGCGACCGGGACCTGGTTGTGCCCCGGCGTGAGATCGCCGACCGCGTAGACGTTCTCGACGCTCGTCCGCCCGTGGTCGTCGACGGCGACCGTCCCGTCGTCGTTTACGTCACAGCCCAGGTCGGCGGCCAGCCCGTTGTTGTACTCGGAGCCGTACATCGCGAACCCGCCGCGGTACTCGCGAACGCTCCCGTCGGCGAACTCCAGGGCCTCGAGCCAGCCGTCCTCGCCGTTTCGGACGCCCGCGACGTCCTGGCGGATCACGTCGATCGGGTGGCCCTCGAGCATCGCCGCGGTGTCGTCGCTCCACGTCGGCTCGTCGCCGCGCGTCAGCAGATCCACCTCGTCGGTGAAGTTCAGCATGATCGCCGCGACGGTGGCCGCGCTGTCGCCGTGGCCCATCACGTAGACCGGTTGGTCGACGAACATGTACGCGTCACAGTGGAGGCAGTAGTGGAGTCCGCGTCCGGTTCGCGGGAGCGGCGGCTGGGGGCGAACGTCGTCGAAGCCCGTCGCGAGGACGACCGACTCCGCGACGTAGTCCGCGTCGCTGGCACAAACGCGGTACCGTCCGTCGTCCGTCTTCGAAACGGACGAGACGAAATCGCGGACGACGTCACAGCCGTAGGACTCGAGTTGCTCGCGGCCAGTCTCGAGGAACTCGGCACCGCTCGTCTCCTCCGTGACGCCGAGGAGGTTGTGGACGTCCTGCATCATCGCCGCGCGGCCGCCGCCGCGTTCGACGACGGCCGTCGCGTGCCCGAGTCGCGTGGTGTACAGTCCGGCCGTCTGTCCGGCCGGGCCGCCCCCGATCACGACGACCTCGTACTCCTGTCGAACGGTCTCGTCGTCGGTCATGGCACCGTTCGTACACCACGCAGGTCAAAAAGCGCCGGTGCGCGCAGACGACGGCCACTGCCCCAGATCGTCGCCCGTTTCCCGCCCGTTCCGCCTCGAGACCGTGGCCGTTTCGCCTCGCGATCTTCGCCATCGCTCGTGGTGGAACCTCCGGACAGCGATCGAACGCGGACGGGATCGGGGCCGCTGGCCGCTGCCCGCTTACCGCTGGCCGCCAGATTGGTCGTCGGGCGAAGCGGGACGCGGACGAACGTTTTTCGTCCGTGCGGCCTCGATGCCCAGTGGATGAAAGCGCTCAGCGCACACCACGTCGGGCTTACCGTCGCCGATCTCGAGGCAACGCTCGCGTTCTATCGGGACGTCCTCGACCTTTCGATCGCCGATCGATTCAGCGTCGGCGGCGAGGCCTTCGCCGACGCCGTCGGCGTTGAGGGGGCACGCGCCGACTTCGCTCACCTCGAGGCGGACGGCATTCGGATCGAACTCGTCGAGTACGACCCCGCAGCGCGAGCCGCTCCGGCGACGGGACTGAACCAGCCCGGAGCGGCACACGTCGGCCTCTCCGTCGAGGACCTCGACGCGTTCTACGCGTCTCTGCCCGAGGACGTACCGACGATCAGCGACCCCCGAACGACCGAGAGCGGCACCCGAATCCTGTTCCTTCGCGACCCCGAGGGGAACCTGATCGAGGTACTCGAGACCGATAGTAGTCGTTGAAACGATTTACTCACCGCTCGCAGTAAAGCGGCCAGCGAAGACTCGCTGGCCGCGACTTCGCGAGCGGGGTGTGCACTGACTTTCAACGACCACTATACGAGCGCCGCACGACCGCCGGGCCGACCGGACGACGGCTCCCGGCGAGCTAGCGGCGCTGACAGGCCAACGTCGACCGAACCTGTTCGACTTCCTGATCGCACTCCGAACAGGTGTGTTTGTCGACGGCGATGTACACGACGCTGCATCGGGAGCACTGAAAGAGATTTCCGAGCGAATCCGTGACTCTGTCCGAGACGGTGTCCGGCGTCGGACGATCGTCGCTGGGTTCCTCGTCTCCGCTCGCTCCCAGCAGCGTCAATCGAACCCGTTCTCGAAGGCGCGTCGAGAACGACGTCTCGGTCTCTCGAATTCTCATGTCCATACTATCCACTATCCGAACGAAGTAAGTGACGTCTAAAATATTTGGAACGGTTAGTGAGCACAAGTCTCACGGTCGGCGTCCACCGTCGGCGTCGTCCCGACCGTCCCGGTCGCTCGAGACGACACGCGGTCGCGATGAGCGCTCGGCGACCGCCGTCCACCAGTATAGCAACCTTTTCGACGGTTGCGGGGCCACGTCCGGCATGAACTTCTTCGACCGCTTGCACGACCGCATTCGGACGGTCGACAGCGTCGTCTCCGTCGGCCTCGATCCCGATCCGTCCCGAATCCCCGACCACCTCCGGGAGTACGACCTGCCGCGGTGGGCGTTCAACCGGCGCATCATCGACGCAACGCACGAACACGCGGCCGTCTTCAAGCCGAACGCAGCCTTCTACGAGGATCCCGACGGGTGGCGCGCCCTCGAGGAAACGATCGCCTACGCTCACGGCAAGGACGTGCCCGTCTTGCTCGACGCCAAGCGCGCCGACATCGGGAACACGACCCGGCAGTACGCACGGATGCTCGAGACCGTCGACGCGATCACCGTCAATCCCTACATGGGGCGAGACTCCCTGCAACCGTTCCTGGCGGACGAGGAAGCCGGCGTCTTCGTACTCTGTCGGACCTCGAACCCGGGCGGGGCCGACATTCAGGACCTCGAACTCGAGACCGGCGAACCGGTCTACGAGCGGGTCGCGGCCCTGGCGGATCTCTGGAACGAAAACGACAACGTCGGGCTCGTGGTCGGCGCGACCCAGCCCGCCGAACTCGAGGAACTGCGCGAACAGGTCCCCGACATTCCCTTCCTCGTCCCCGGCATCGGGGCGCAGGGTGGCGACGCCGAGGCGGCCGTCGAGTTCGGTCTGGCCGACGGGGTCGGGCTGATCAACTCCTCGCGCGGGATCATCTTCGCTGGGGAGGAAGACGGCGAGGAGTTCGCGAAGGCCAGCGGCCAGGCCGCAAAGCGGCTCAAAAAACGGCTCAACCGATACCGGGGGAAGTAGCGGTCCGTCCCGTCGTCGGTGCGGTTCGTCCGGCGGGACCTCCCTTCTCTCGATCCGTCCGCCGACCGATCGGACGACTCGGTGACCGAGCCATCGGTGGCCGTCACGGCGCTGGGGCGATGGTGAGCCGCCTAGAATCGATTGACGTCCACGTCCTCGGGCCGCCCCGGCCTGGCCTGTGCGGCGCAGTCGGCACACAGCCCCAACTCGTTATCGTAGTGGAGATCGCACACGAACGTCCCGCAGTTGGGACACTGGTGCTGAGCGGGGCGCGACTCGCAGATTTGACAGAGGCCGCTGACGCTCATGACCGGCAATACGACCTCGAGGGGCTTGAAAGCGAGCCCGGCACGTTCGGTTCCCGACCCGACCGCACCGTGCCGACGACGCGTTTCGTCGTCTTCTATCGATTGCAACATCTCGGATCGCGATAGAGCGCGCGGCGTCTCTCCGTCAGCGCGCGACCCGACTCACCGACGAGACCGTTTCGTCCGACTCTACAGCCACACCGTGACATACAGTGTCAATGTACGGGAAGGCTTTTGCCATGTGACCAACTAACAGGGGATATGAGCCGTGACCGGGCTCTCCTCGAGCGAGCCCTGGACCGTGGCGAACAGGACGGTGGCAACGTCGAGTTCAAGGAACGACTGTCACGAGACGTCCACCTCGAGGGTGGACGGCGGGAGAGCCTCGCTGCGCAACTCCGACATCGACTCCTTTCCGGCGACGGCGAAGCGACGTACGTGGTCGGCGTCACGGACGACGGCGGTCTCGCCGGCATCGATCCTGACACGTTCTCGGAGACGATGGACGTCCTCTCCCTCCTCGCGGAGGAGGCCGATGCGCACATCGAAGACGTCCAGACCTGGGGGATAAACGAGGGACTCGTCGGCGTCGCTCAGATCCGCGAAGGCGGCGTCCTCGAGACGGACGACGAACACGTCGTCGTGGGAACGGCGGGCCACGTCGACCACGGCAAGAGCACGCTCGTCGGCTCGCTGGTGACCGGCAAGCCCGACGACGGGGACGGCGCGACTCGCGCGTTCCTCGACGTCCAGCCCCACGAGGTCGAACGCGGCCTCTCCGCCGATCTGTCCTACGCGGTCTACGGCTTCGACGACGAGGGGCCGGTCCGAGTCAGGAACCCGAACCGCAAGGCCGACCGTGCCGACGTCGTCCAGGAGGCCGATCGGCTCGTCTCGTTCGTCGACACCGTCGGCCACGAGCCGTGGCTTCGAACGACGATCCGCGGTCTCGTCGGCCAGAAACTCGACTACGGCCTGTTGGTCGTCGCGGCGGACGACGGCCCGACGCGGACGACTCGAGAACACCTCGGGGTCCTGCTCGCGACCGACCTCCCGACCATCGTCGCCATCACGAAGGCGGATACCGTCGATCGAGAGCGCATCGAGGAGGTCGAACGCGAAGTCGAACGGCTCCTCCGGGAGGTCGACAAATCGCCGCTCCGGGTCTCCCGTCACGGCACCGATGCCGCCGTCGAGGAGATAAGCGAACGAGTCGTTCCGATCGTCGAAACCAGCGCCATCACGATGGACGGTCTCGAAACGCTGGACGAACTGTTCGACCGGCTCCCGAAGACGTCCAGCGACACCGGCGAGTTTCGGATGTACGTCGACCGCAGCTATTCGGTCACGGGCGTCGGCGCTGTCGCCTCGGGGACGGTGATGGCTGGCGAGGTCGAAGCCGGCGACGAACTCCTGATCGGTCCGATGAACGACGGCCGCTTCCAGGAGGTCGAGGTCCGTTCGATCGAGATGCACTACCACCGGGTCGACAAGGCCCAGGCGGGCCGGATCGTCGGCATCGCGCTGAAGGGGATCAAGGAGAGCGCGATCGAACGCGGCATGGTCTTGCTTCCCCGCGACGCCAATCCCGATCCTGTCCGGGAGTTCGAGGCCGAAGTCATGGTTCTCAACCATCCCACCCGGATCGGTGACGGCTACGAACCCGTCGTCCACCTCGAGACGATCGGCGAGGCCGCTGCCTTCTATCCCGAAGACGGACGGCTCCTCCCCGGTGATACGGGCGAGACCACGGTCAGGTTCAAATTCCGCCCGTACCTCGTCGAAGAAGGCCAGAAATTCGTCTTCCGCGAGGGTCGGAGCAAAGGCGTCGGCACCGTGACCGACGTTCACCCCGTCGACTGATCCGTTCGGCCGGATCGCCTCGTCCGGAGCGGCTTTCCGCACGCGGAGTAATTGTTCCCCGTGACCGGCGACGGGCCGTCCGTCCGTGCGATGGGGTTCGTGGTGAAACCGACGTCCCTGTGATTGGGACGAATGGTGTCAAATCCAGTGTACGCGGTATCAAATACTAGTGTGTCACGTTCATTTCTCGGGGAATCGTACTCACGATCGGGTTTCCACCGTCGACTCCGGCAACTCCGCGCCTGTCGACGAATACGAAATCCAGAGGGGAGAGGAATGGTATCCAACGAGACGGAGACGGAGATAGAAACGTACCTCGGCCGAGTCCCGAGCTGGATCGACGCGCTCCCGGAGTCGAGCGCGGACCACTGCTGGGAGATCGTTCGGGATCTCGAGCTCGAGGAAACGGACCTCGCACGACGAGAGAAGGCGCTCGTCGCCCTCAGTGCGGCAGCGGCAATCCAGTGTCCGTACTGTACGCACTTCCACAAGGAGGAAGCGAAACTCGAGGGCGTGACGGACGCCGAACTGGAGGAGGCGATCGCCGTCGCGGGCAACGTCCGGCACTTCTCGACGATCCTCCACGGGGCGGAGGTGGATCACGAAGAGTTCGTGTCCGAGACGGCACACATCGTCGAACACGTCCGCGAACAGCAGGCGGCGGCCCACGGCGACGACTGATACGGTCTGCTGTAACGATGTACCGGTGCAACCGCAGGACGGTCGCGGTTGCACCGGCAGTGACGTACAGTAGTCCGTATGACTGGCCGCCGTTCGGTCGACCAATTATTTTCGCTCTCGCAGTAGCCGGTCCGCGGACACTGGCCGTGACTGGATCGATCGCTCGAGTCTGACGGCCGATCGAAACCAAAGTTGGTATGTCCGGTTCGGCTCATCGGCTAGAACAAGATGGTACAGACGAGCGTTATCGGTTGCGGAAACATGGGGAGCGCCCTGATAAAGGGCCTCTGGCGGGGCGGGAATCACACGGTGACCGCGTGTGACCTCGATCCCGATGCACTCGAGTCGGTCGCCGACTACTGCGAGCGAACCACGTCGGACGTCTCGGAGGCGGCCGACGCCGACGTGGTCGTCGTCGCCGTGAAGCCGGATATCGTCGGCGCGGTCCTCGAGGATCTCGAGCTCTCTCCGGAGCAGACGCTTCTCTCTATCGCTGCCGGTGTCTCGACCGACTACGTCGAAACGCGAACCGACGCGAACGTGGTCCGTCTCATGCCGAACCTCGCGGCCGAGACGGGGGACATGGCCGCGGCCGTTGCCGGGGAGAACGTCACCGACGAGGTACGGGCGCTGCTCGACGACGTCGGCGAGTACGCCGAGATCGACGAGGCGCAGATGGACATCGCGACGGCCGTCAACGGCAGCGGCCCCGCGTTCGTCTTCTATCTCATCCAGGCGATGACCGAGGCGGGCGTCGACGGCGGGCTCGAGGCGGACGACGCTGAGACGCTGGCCGCACAGACGTTCAAAGGGGCGGCCGAAACCGTCCTCCGGTCGGACGAGGACGTAGACGATCTGATCGACGCCGTCTGTTCGCCGAACGGGACGACCATCGAGGGAATGGAAGTCCTCTGGAACAGTGACGTTCGGGCGGACGTCACCGCGGCGGTGACGGCGGCCGAAGAGCGCTCCGCGGAACTCGCGGCCGAGTTCGGCAGTGAGGACGATGTCTAAGGGACTCGAGGACGCGACCGTCGCGAAGGCGCGACGGGTGGCGGCCGACGCGGAGCGGGTCGTCGTCAAGGCCGGGACGAACTCCCTGACGGACTCGGCGTCGAACCTCGACGACGAGAAGCTCGACAAGCTGGTCGACGATATCGAAGCCCTCCTGACTCGGAACAAGGAGGTCATCCTCGTTTCGTCGGGCGCGATCGGGGCCGGCACGGGTCGGATCGCGGCGTCGACGGGGACCGTCGAGGAGTCACAGGCCCTGTCGACCGTCGGTCAGAGCCACCTCATGCACCGCTACACCGAAAGCTTCGGGCGGTACGATCGGAAGGTCGCTCAGCTTCTGTTGACCCAGCACGATCTCGAGAACCCCGAGCGCTTTACGAATTTCCGGAACACCGTCGAGACGCTGCTGGACTGGGGCGTCGTCCCGATAATCAACGAGAACGACGCGGTCGCGACCGAGGAGATTCGGATCGGCGACAACGACATGCTCTCGGCCGCGGCGACGATGGGCGTCGACGCCGACCTGCTGGTCACGCTGACCGACGTCGGCGGCGTCTACACCGGGAACCCGAAGGAGGACGCGGACGCGGAGCGCATCGAGGCGGTCGGGACCAACTACGATACGGTCCAGGAAATCGTCACCGAGAGCACGTCCGACGGGTTCGGCGGCATCCAGACGAAAGTCGAGGGCGCACGCGACGTCAGCGAACACGGCATTCCGGCCGTCATCGCGAAGTCGACCGAAGCCGACGTCCTGGAGAAGATCGCTACTGCCAAACCGGTGGGCACCATATTCGTCCCCATAAACGGTGTGAGCGATGACTGAGACTGACATCGAACGAGACGTCGAGGAGGCACAGAACGCGGCCCTGGAGCTCGCGAAACTGTCCGACGAGGCCCGGAGCGGTGCGCTACACGAGATCGCCGACGCGATCGAAGCGCGACCCGACGAGATCCTGGACGCCAACGAGACGGACGTCGCCGAGGGCGAACGGATGCTCGAAGACGGTGAGTACACGCAGGCGCTGGTCGACAGGCTGAAGCTCTCCGAGTCGAAGATCGAGAGCATCGCCGAGATGGTCCGCAGCGTCGCGGAACAGACCGATCCGCTCGGGAAGACGCTCTCGGCGCGGAAACTCGACGAGGACCTCGAACTCTACAAGGTCGCCGCCCCGATCGGCGTCGTCGGGACGGTCTTCGAGTCCCGACCCGATGCGCTGGTTCAGATCGCCGCACTCGGCCTCAAATCCGGGAACGCGGTGATCCTGAAAGGCGGCAGCGAGGCGCTTCACTCCAATCGGACCCTGTTCGAGATCATCACGGACGCCGCGGCCGACGCCGGGATTCCGGACGGCTGGGCACAGCACATCGAAGCCCGCGAGGACGTCGACGCGCTGCTCGAGATGGACGAGTCGATCGATCTCCTCATGCCGCGGGGAAGCTCCGAGTTCGTCGCCTACATCCAGGACAACACGAGCATTCCCGTCCTCGGACACACGGAAGGGATCTGTCACGTCTACGTCGACGACGAGGCCGATCTCTCGATGGCCGAGGAGATCGCCTACGACGCCAAGGTCCAGTACCCCGCGGTTTGCAACGCCGTCGAGACGCTGCTCGTCCACGAGGCGGTCGCCGACGAGTTCCTGCCGGCGATCGCGGACCGGTACGAGACCGCCGGCGTCGAGATGCGCGGCGACGGGGCCTCCCGCGAAATCGTCGACGTGAAGGCGGCGACCGACGCCGACTGGGACACCGAGTACGGCGATCTGATCGTCTCGATCAGGGTCGTCGACTCGCTCGAGACGGCGATCGATCACGTCACCACCCACGGCTCGAAGCACACCGACTCGATCGTGACCGAGGACGCCGAGCGCGCGAGCACCTTCATGCGGAGCCTCGACTCGGCCAGCGTCTTCCACAACGCCTCGACCCGATTCGCCGACGGCTACCGATTCGGGCTCGGCGCCGAGGTCGGCATCAGCACGGGCAAAATCCACGCCCGCGGTCCCGTCGGTCTCGAGGGGCTGACGACCTACAAGTACCACCTCGAAGGCGACGGCCACCTCGTCGCCACCTACGCGGGCGACGACGCGAAACCGTTCACACACCAGGCGTTCGACGGCGAGTGGACGCCCGGTCACCTCTCGGACGACTAGCGCCCGCTCTTCTCGTTTCTCCGCCGTCTCCGCTCTACAGCCCGAACGAGTCGACGAGCACGTCCTCGTCGGTTTCGCCGTAGACGTGCGTCGGCCCGCCGATCACGTCGATCGTCACCGTCGCGGGTGCGAAGAGATCCGACGGCACGTCCTCGAACTCCCACTCGAGGTCATCGAAGACGTCACCGAACGGGCGGCCGTGATCCTCGGCGGCCGTCGACGGCACCGAATCGAAGACGTCGGCGTCTTCCCGGACGGTGAGATGCGCTCGACCGCCGTAGGCGACCGCGTCGGTCGTTCGCGCGATGGCGGTTCGCTCGTCGCCCGCGACGGGCGCGACCGGTGCGCGTCCGGTCGCCGAGACGATGTCGATCGGGTCGTATCCCAGTTCGGCGAGCCGGAACGTCGCGAGCTCGGCCGCTCGAGCGGCGTTCGTGATGCTGCCGACGATGCTCGCGGTCCGATACGCGAGCAGGAAGACGCTGCTCGATTCGACCTCGGCGAGGTCGGCGACCTGCTGGGCCGCGGCTTCGGTCGGTTCCTCGTCCGTCTCGACCGCCAGCGCGGTCAGGTCGAACGCGTCGGTGTATCCAACGCGACGGAATTCCTCTTCTTCGGCCACGAGCGCCCTGGCCGGGCCGCTTCCGAGCCCTTCGAAATCGTCCGTCGTCAGTTCCCAGCCGGCCTTCTGCGAACACAGCAGCGAGAGCGCCGGTTGATCCGTCGATAGCTCGACGACGGGAATCGTCGCGTCACCGAGTTCGCTCAGTTCGTAGCTCGGCGTCGCCATTCCGGCCGTCTGAATCTCGGTGAGCAACAGCCCGGCCTCGATCCCGCCCTCGAACTCGAGTCCGAAGTCCAGCACCGTCGATTCGTTCTCGAGGTCGTATCCCCCGATGTTCAGCTCCTCGGCGTAATCGAGGGCTTCGTCGACCAGCTCGATCGCCATCCGATTGAGACTTTCCATGCGACTGGATTCAGTCTCCGTGGTAAAACCGTTTGTCCGTTCGCGACCGACCGCCGTCGACGGGTCCGCACCGACACTCGGGGGTCGACACTCCCCGACGGATCCGGCGCGTTCGCCACTTTCCCCGGGCCGCTCCACCGCGGCCGTCGCGACGAGACGCGCTCGTGCCGAGAAACTCGAGGCGGCGGAATCCAGCGCGGTCACTCCTCGGTGCTTCGAGCCGGTCGACCGAGTTCCGCTTCGACGGCCGACACCTTCTCCGATGCTCGGCCGGTTCGGGCCCGTTTGTCGTCGATCTTCAGGACGGTGCTCACCCGGTCGCCGTCGACGGCGTCGTGGGCGGCCTGTGCGGCCGCGAAGAGTTCGTCCGTCGTTTCGGCTTCGATTACCGTCCCCATCGGGTTCGTCTCGTACCGGACGTCGTACTCCTCGAGCGCGTCGACCGCCTTCGCGACTTCACTCGCCATGCTCGTCTCGATCACCGGTGCGACGCTCAGTAGTGCGACTACCGTCATGTTCGGTTCGTTCGCCGCGTACGACCCTAAACCCGTACGGTCGACGACTCCGTGCGGTCGACGACTCCGTGCGGCCGACGACGGTTCGCGCGTCGAACGGCAAGCTTTCGACGGGCCCGCTCCGCTCGGCCGCGACGCTCAGCGCGTCGCCGGGCGCGTTCCGAAAAACGATCAGGGTGACGGGGCCGGGGCGCCGAATTCAGTTCGACGGTGTCGGCCGCGGCGTCTCCGCCGGCGGGTAAATGATGACGTCTCCGTTCGCGTAGACGTACACTTCGTGTTCCAGTGCGGTGAACGCGATGTGGCCACCAGTCCGCTCGGTGCCGTCCGCTTTGGAGCTGAAGATCCGGTCCAAGGCGTCCGGATCGACGCTGTCGTACAGGGAGAATTCTCCCTGTGAGACGTCCGTGTCGGCGATTGATGCGAGCGCGTGGACGATGGTCGTGGTGATCGTCGCGGTGCTGTCGCTGTCGTGGTGGAAGACGTAGCGGTCGTTGGGCTGGTCGTACTGGAGGTCGGCCGTACCGTCTGCGGGTGATAGTTCCGTCTGCATTGCTAGATCTGATCGTTCAATCGTGTATTAGACTGTAGTTACTCATAGTATAAAAGCCACTCGTCGCTAATAATAGTCCCGATCTGTGAAAGTAAAGGGATCGTGAATAGCGTCCGTTAAACGACGGCTTCAGTGACGATTTAGTGTGAACTGTCGGTACCGAGTCGACGATGCGTCAGTACCCGGGCGGAAATATCGGCTTTTCCACCGGAAATACGTGGTTGCCGTCCGCTTCCGCTCTGTCGTTTTCTTCGGGGGCCGCCAACGCCGCCCCACGCGACGACCGCCAGCCGTGTGTCAGTGGTGTTCTTCGTGTCTCGTTGTTCGCGTTTCATTGTTCGCGTCTGTTGGTTTCGCTCGCACTGGCGAGAGACCGCGTTCCACGGTGGTTCGTCTCCGGCAGCGACACCACGTCACCGAGCGACGGTATCACGGCCGATCGGCCGACGGATCGCAACCGGCAGACCGACGGACGACAGTCGCGCTCGATTCGGACCGGTACCAGTTCCCGCACCTCTGGCCCATATCGCTTGCAACGGCCGCCGTCGCGTTTATCCTCGTCCGCTTCGAACAACGGTCATGGAAACTGACGCGACGGACGGAGTCCGATCGACCCTCGAGAAGTTCGATGGGGACCTCCCCGAATCCATCGACAGGGCAGCGCTCGACCGAATGCAGACGGTTGCTCACGCTCTCGACAAGGGGATCCGAGTCCCGGGAACGGAGTTTCGATTCGGGCTGGACCCGATCGCCGGGATCCTCCCGGGTGCCGGCGACTCCGCGGCCGCGGTCGTCTCGCTGTATATCGTCGCCGAATCCGCCCGGATGGGCGTCTCTCGGTCGACGCTGCTCCGCATGCTCGCGGTCGTCGCCGTCGACGCCGTCGGCGGGTCCGTCCCGGTTCTCGGTGTCATCTTCGACGCGTTCTGGAAGGCCAACACGCGGAACCTCAGCCTGGCGCTGCAGGATCTCTCGGAATAAGACGGCCTCTCCCCCGGTCACGACTCGGATCGGCTCGACGCCCGGCCGTGGAACGGGACCGATCGACCGACGAACCGCCGACTCCCCCGCTACCTGTCTTTCGAACCGGTAGTCAACTCGGTTGAGGAGTGTCCTCCACGTTTATACCCGCTTTCGGTGTGCCGATTCGTATGGGAGAACTCGAAACGGAGGCGCGACGGTCGCGATCGGAAATCGCCGACTATTTCCGCGAACTGGCCGACCAACTCGAGGGCGACGGCGACGTGACGCTCGAACTCGAGGGGCAGACGGTGCGACTGGATCCGACGGAACCGGTTACGTTCAAACTCGAGGGAGAATCGGACTGGTCCGACGGGGACACGGAGGCGAAACAGAGCATCGAATTCGAGCTCGTCTGGTGGCGGGCGGCTGAGACCGCCGAGGAAGGGGCACTCGACGTTCGGGAGTGATCCGGGTTCGAGAGCGACACCATGTTCACCAGCATCCTCTTTCCCACCGATGGTAGCCAGGGGGCGTCGGTCGCGTTCGACCACGTCCTCGATATCGCGGCCGCCCACGAGTCGACGGTTCACATCCTCAACGTAGCAAACACGAGGAAAGACGCCGTTCTTCGGATGGGTGGTGAGGTTCTCGACGTCCTCGAGCGGGAGGGCGAACGGCACGTTCGCGACGACGCCGACTGTGCACGGGAACGCGGGATCGACGTCGTCACGGCGGTTTACGACGGGGACCCGTACAGCTCGATCATCGAGTACGCGGAGTCGAACGACGTCGATCTCGTCGCGATGCCGACCCACGGACGGACTGGCCTCGAGCGTTTCATGCTCGGGAGCACGACGGAACGCGTCGTCAGGACATCACCCGTCCCGGTGCTGACGATACGACCGGACAGCGACGGCGAAACGCCGACGTATCCGTATCGTACCGTTCTGGTCCCGACCGACGGGAGCGATTGTGCGACGGCGGCGCTCGCGATCGGAACCGACGTCGCGAACGCCGAGGGCGCGGCGCTGCACCTCCTCTCCGTTATCGATACGAGGACTCTCGGCGTCGACGTCAGGACCGACATTCAGATCTCGTTGCTGGAGGAAAGCGCGAACGAAATTCTCGAGGACGCCTCCGACTACGCGACGGATGCTGGCGTCGAGTCGGTCGCTGAGACAGTCGAATACGGAACTTCGATTCACCAGACGGTCCGCTCGTTCGTCGAGGACAACGACGTCGACCTCGTCGTCGTCGGCACGCACGGTCGGACGGGTTTCGACCGGTATCTCCTCGGAAGCGTCACCGAACACCTCGTTCGGACGTCACTGATTCCGGTGCTGACGGTTCGGGACGAGTCAATCACGGAGTAACGCCCGTTCCGGTGCGTTGCTTGCGGTGACGGGTCCGAGCCGGGCGGCGGGCAGCCGCGAGCGGCGCGTAATTTCTCACCGCGCGCTCGATCCCCCTCGCTGACGGCCTCGCTCGCCGGAGCCGTTCGATCGGTCCGTTGGAAGGGGTCCCGGGCCGTCCTCGGTCGACATCTCTCCTGGAATCAGCGCCGATCGGGATTGTGGATCGCCCCTGCCGAGGCGTCGGTCGGCGGCTTCGACGCGGCACTGGACGCGTCGGACGAGTCGGTGGCCCGTTCCCCGGACGGTGAACTGGACGCATCAGGAGCGGTTCCGAACAGTTCGTATCCCGTGTTGAGGACGTCGCGGACGAAGGGGCCGGGATCGGTTACGCTGAGATAGTCGAAGTGCGGTTGGCGACGGATCGACGATGCGACGTCCCATACCGTGCCCGGCAGCGATGGCGGTTCGACCAACGGATTCTCTTCTCGCAGAATACTGAGAATGTGTAACAGTTCGCCGCGCAAGAGGTGTGTCGCGACGCCCGGTTCGTAGTCCGATTCGGCTCGGACGGGTAAATCGCACGCGAGACACCAGTAGTAGTACGCGAAATCGACCCCGGCCTGAAGGGGACACTCCAACGACACCCAGAACCGCGGATTGATCTCGAGGAGCGTGAACTCGCCCGTCGCTTCGTTTCTCACGAACTGAACCGAGACGGGGCCGTGCCAGTCGAGCGCCTCGAGCAACCGTCGTCCCGCCGTCTCGAGGTCCGGAATCGACGTGGTTTGTCGTGCCACGCTCGTGTTTCCGGCGTAGGAGTACCCTCGAAGCTGGTGTTTCTGGCAGGTCGCGACGACGTCACCCCGGTCGTAGAGCGCCCAAAGCGCGTATTCGGGACCCGGTACGTACTCCTGGACGATCGGAACGTGTCCCATCTCCGAGACCAGTTCTTCGCGGTCCGGTCTGTGGCCGGGTTGGAGAAACGACACCGAACCAGGGTGAACGACTTCGGTCGACGACATGGAGGCGACGTACTCGTCCGTGAGGATCGCGTACCGGGGTTTCGCGATCTGTTCGTGACCCCAGTCGTCGACCTCGTCGAACGTGCTCGTCTCCGGTACCGCCACTCCCGCTTCGCTGGCGGCGTTCATCAGCTCCACCCTGTCGTACACCGTCCGGAGCGACTCGACGGTCGGCCAGAGCGGCGTGATGTGCGTCGCAAACTCCGACCTGTACTTCGCGAGCGCCCAGACGTCCTCCTCTCGAAGCGGGGTAATCGTCTGAACGGACGGCCGTTTCGCGAGTCCGAGAAGCGCGTCTTTGTACCCGAGGAAATCCGTCTCGGGATCCGGAACGACGAGCGTCTCGTCGCAGTGTCTCGAGTGAAATTCGGGGGCGGCTTCGGTTTCGGAGACGGCGATCGTTCGTATGCCCCGTGATCCGAGCGACCGGATGCACGCGGCGGAACTCGGAGCCACAGCTGGGACGACGACGCTTTTCCGATCCCTCGGTTTCATACTCGGGCAGAGATTATATTGGGCAATAAATGCTCGGATATATATCCAGATGTTAATCTAATACCCTGTTTTAGACTGCAAAAGTCCACTATACTATGGAATTGTTGCTGGTGTTTTTCTATCGATTAGACTAGTACCCCGGGTGGAGAAATGCGCTGGCTGGGATTTGACCCACGCCCAGACGAACACCTCGCTTCGCTCGGCGCTGCGACTGGTCTGATTCGAATCCAGAGCGATTTCCGCCGTCCGGTCTCCTCGCTTTACTCGTCGACCGTGGACGGCGGAAAATGCGCTGGCTGGGATTTGAACCGCTCCCGGGAACCTGCTCGCTTCACTCGTAGAACCCCGGTATGTTTCAAATCAAAACCATTTCCTCGAACACGATATACTCGCGTTGCTCCGCGACGCTCGTGATCGTTGTGTTCGGAGAAATGCGCTGGCTGGGATTTGAACCCAGGTTGTGACCATGGCAAGGTCACGTGATACCACTACACTACCAGCGCCCTGCTGCACTCATACCTACTCCGGGAAGGATGTATAAGAGTTGCGAATCAACCCCGCCTCGGCACGCTAGCGCACGGCGGTTCCGGAGACATTCGACCGACGACTCGAGTACGAACGCGGCGCTACACTTCGACCGTCTTCGCTGATCGCAGTCGGCGGGTTCTCCCGGCGGTCACGAGTCGGTGGTGACGGTTCGCCGACCGAATTCGGCACACGCCAGTATCAGATACCCGATGGGTATCCGAACGCGAGTGTGTGTCTGTTCGGCACGAATTCGCGAGTGTGAGGCGTTCACAGCCGGGATCGAATCCGCTATTCTTTTAAGAGCCTCTCCGTAATAGATCGCTACAGTCTAGTGACGCGGCGCCGAAGCGTTTCGGCATGACCGTCAGCGTACTCGTGCCGTCGTCGCTCACCCGAGAAGCCGAGGACAAACGCGAGGCGACTCGCAAACTCGGATACGTCGCCCGCGCGGCGACGATCTTTCGGGCCGATCGCCTGCTCGTCTATCCCGACCGGGACGGCGAGACGGGGCGATTCGACGGCGGGTTCGTAAACACCGTCTTACGGTACGCCGCAACGCCGCCATACCTCCGCAACGAGGTCTGGGGGATGCGGGACGAGCTGGAGTACGCGGGCGTCTTGCCGCCGCTCCGCGCGGTGACACAGACCGGCTCCGAATCGAACGGTTCGGGGTCGTTAAGACAAGGGATCGTGACCGAGGTCGGACCTGAAGGGCGCGTCCGGGTCAATTGCGGCTTGCAACACCCGATCTCCCTCAACGTACCGCCGAAAATGGCGGTCGACGAGGGGGAGCGCGTGACCGTCAGGATCTCTTCGCGACGACCGGTCCGGGCGAAGCTCGAGGCTATCCCCCTTCCGGGGCTCACAATCGAGCAGACGGACCTACGGGCAGCACTCGGCCGTGAGGACGCCGGCGTCCGCATCGCGGCCTCCCGATTCGGTGAAGAACTCACCGTCGGGCGGCTCGAGACGCTGGCCGGTCGCATCGAGGGCGACGGGATGACCGTCGCGTTCGGTGCGCCCGAGAGAGGGCTGCCGGATATCCTCGGAATCGAGGCATCCGCCGTCGGCGCTGCACAGGACGCAGCCGACGACGGGGATGACGGAGTCGAACCCACAGCCGATCCGGGGTTCGACCTCTGGCTGAACACGGTTCCGGATCAGGGAAGCGAGGTCGTGCGGACGGAGGAGGCTCTGTTCGCGACCCTCGCTCCCCTCTCACTGAGAGAGTGATAGAATGCCACAAGCAAATAGACCACGCAAAGGCTCACTCGGGTTCGGCCCACGGAAGCGCGCCTCCTCGGAGATTCCGCGCTTCAATTCGTGGCCGGACGACGACGGACAGCCGACGCTGCAGGGCTTCGCGGGCTACAAGGCCGGCATGACCCACGTCGTGATGGTCGACGATCAAGCGAACTCGCCGACCGAGGGGATGGAACAGACCGTTCCCGTCACGATCGTGGAGACGCCGCCGATGCGCGCCGTCGCACTGCGAGCGTACGAAGACACGCCGTACGGTATGAAGCCGATAACCGAGGTCTGGACCGACGAGTTCGTTCCCGAACTCGATCGCGTCCTCGACCTTCCCGGTGACGACTACGACGCCGACGCCGCCGCGGACGAACTCCGTGGCCTCCACGAGGAGGACCGCGTCGACGACGTACGCGTCATCACCCACACGGTGCCAGGAGACGTTCCCTCGGTACCCAAGAAGAAACCCGACGTGATGGAGACGCGCGTCGGCGGCGGTTCCGTCGACGAACGCGTCGACTTCGCCCTCGAGACGCTCGAGGACGGTGGCGAGCACGTGATGAACGACGTGTTCCGCGCCGGCGAGTACGTCGACGCAAGCGGCGTCACGAAGGGGAAAGGGACCCAGGGTCCGGTCAAGCGGTGGGGCGTCCAGAAACGCAAGGGCAAACACGCCCGGCAGGGCTGGCGTCGCCGCATCGGCAACCTCGGCCCCTGGAACCCGAGCCGCGTTCGCTCGACGGTCCCACAGCAGGGCCAGACCGGCTACCACCAGCGGACGGAACTGAACAAGCGCCTCGTCGACATCGGCGACGGCGCCGACGCGACGGTCGACGGCGGCTTCGTCAACTACGGCGAAGTCGACGGGCCGCACGCGCTGATCAAGGGCTCGCTTCCCGGGCCGGAAAAGCGCCTCGTGCGCTTCCGCCCGGCGATCCGACCCGGAGGACAGCCGCGCCTCGACCCCGAGGTGCGCTACGTCTCCACCGCATCCAACCAGGGATAACACATGGACGCAACAGTACGCGACCTGGACGGCGACGACGCGGGCTCGGTCGAGCTCCCGGCGGTCTTCGAGACTCAGTACCGCCCGGACCTGATCGGCCGCGCCGTTCGCGCCGCCCAGGCAAACCGAAAACAGGACTACGGCGCCGACGAGTTCGCCGGCATGCGAACGCCGGCCGAATCGTTCGGAAGCGGTCGCGGGATGGCTCACGTGCCACGACAGGAGGGACGCGGTCGGCGCGTTCCCCAGACGATCAAAGGGCGCAAGGCCCACCCGCCGAAAGCCGAGAAGGACTGGACCGAATCGATCAACACGAAAGAAAAGAAACTGGCCGTCCGAAGCGCGATCGCCGCGACGACCGACGCCGAACTCGTCGCCGAGCGCGGCCACCAGTTCGACGGCGACATCGATATTCCGGTCGTCGTCGACGACGAATTCGAGGACCTGGAGAAAACGAAAGAAGTCGTCTCCTTCCTCGAGGCGGCGGGTCTCGCGGACGACGTCGAACGCGCCGACGAGGGCCGCAGCATCCGCTCGGGTCGCGGGAAGACCCGCGGTCGCAAGTACAAACAGCCCAAGTCGATCCTCTTCGTCACCTCGAGCGAGGCGGGCCCGTCGCGTGCGGCCCGGAATCTCGCCGGTGCAGACGTGACGACCGCCGCAGAGGTCAACGCGGAGGATCTCGCGCCCGGCGCACAGCCCGGACGGCTGACCGTCTGGACCGAGAGCGCACTCGAGGAGGTGGCCGACCGATGAGTTCGGTCATCGAACACCCCCTCGTGACCGAGAAGGCGATGAACGACATGGACTTCGAGAACAAGCTCCAGTTCGTCGTCAATCCGGACGCGACCAAGCCGGAGATCCGCGACGAGGTCGAGGAGCGATTCGAGATCTCGGTGCAGAAGATCAACACGCAAGTAACGATGAACGGGAAGAAGAAAGCGATCGTTCGTCTCTCGGAGGACGACGACGCACAGGAAGTCGCTTCGCGAATCGGGGTGTTCTGAGAATGGGACGTCGCATTCAAGGACAACGACGCGGCCGCGGGAGTTCCACCTTCCGCGCCCCGTCGCACCGATACAAGGCGAAGCTCGACCACAAGAAGGAAGCGGACGACGACGTCGTGCGCGGAACGGTCGTGGACATCGAACACGACCCGGCCCGATCCGCACCGGTCGCCGCCGTCGAATTCGAAGACGGCGATCAGCGGCTGATCCTCGCGCCCGAAGGCGTCACCGTCGGCGAGGAGTTGCAGGTCGGCGTGAGCGCGGAGATCAAGCCCGGCAACACGCTCCCGCTCGCGGAGATTCCCGAAGGCGTTCCGGTCTGTAACATCGAGGCGAACCCGGGCGACGGCGGTCGGTTCGCCCGCGCCTCGGGAACCAACGCCGACCTGATCACGCACGACCGCAACGCCGCGGTCGTCCAGCTTCCAAGCGGCGAGGTCAAGCGCCTCGATCCGCAGTGCCGCGCCACCATCGGCGTCGTCGCCGGTGGCGGCCGCACGGAGAAGCCGATGGTCAAGGCCGGCAACAAGTATCACAAGATGAAAGCCCGGGGCACGAAGTGGCCCCGCGTCCGCGGTGTCGCGATGAACGCCGTCGACCACCCGTTCGGTGGCGGCGGCCGCCAGCACCCCGGCAAACCCAAGTCCGTCTCGCGGGACGCCCCGCCGGGACGGAAGGTCGGTGACATCTCGTCCCGGCGCACCGGTCGAGGTGGAAACAAATGAGTCAGGAGTACCGAACCGGCCGCGAAGGTGAGTTTACCTACCGCGGCCACACGCTCGAGGAGCTGCAGGAGATGGAGCTCGACGACGTCGTGGAACTGCTACCCGCGCGACAGCGGCGAAGTATCGAACGCGGCCTCTCCGTCGAGAAAGAGAAGCTTCTCGAGGAGGCCCGCGAGGCGGAAGAAGAGGAGACGGCGAACGCGCCGCTTCGAACGCACCTGCGGGACATGCCGATCCTGCCGGAGTTCGTCGGGCTGACCTTCGAGGTCTACAACGGACAGTCGTTCGAGCGCGTGCGCGTCGAACCGGAAATGATCGGCCACTACCTCGGCGAGTTCCAGCTGACCCGGACCTCCGTCGAGCACGGGCAGGCCGGTATCGGCGCGACCCGATCCTCGAAATTCGTCCCACTGAAGTGATCCACGCATGGGAATCAACTACTCAGTCGACGCGGACCCGGACGCTACGGCGAAAGCGATGCTCCGGGAGCGTCATATGAGCCACAAGCACAGCAAGGAGGTCGCCCGCGAACTCAAGGGCCGAACCGTCGGCGACGCCCGGGCGTACCTTCAGGACGTCATCGACGAGACGCAGTCGGTGCCGTTCAAGTCCCACAACACCGGCGCCGGGCACCGTTCCGACGTCGACGGCTGGGATGCCGGCAAGTACCCCGAAAAGGTCTCGGGGGAGTTCCTCGACCTGCTCGAGAACGTCGAGGCCAACGCGGACCATCAGGGATTCGACGGCGAATCGATGGAGATCGTTCACGTCGCGGCCCACAAAGTCGGCGAGTCCGTCGGCCGCAAACCCCGTGCGATGGGGCGTGCGTCGTCGTGGAACACGCCGCAGGTCGACGTCGAGATCGTGGTCGAAGAACGGACCGAAACCGACGAGGAGGACGATAGCTAATGGCTGACGAACACCAATTCATCGAGAACGGCCTGCAGCGGTCCCAGATCGACGAGTTCTTCCAGGAAGAACTCGGCCGCGCGGGCTACGGTGGTATGGACGTCGCCAAGACGCCGATGGGAACGCAGATCGTCCTCAAGGCCGAAAAGCCCGGGATGGTCATCGGCAAAGGCGGCGAGAACATCCGGAAGGTCACGACGGCCCTAGAAGAGAAGTTCAACCTCGAGGACCCCCAGATCGACGTCCAGGAGGTCGACGAACCCGATCTCAACGCGCGGATCGTCGCGGACCGACTGGCCAACGCCCTGGAGCGCGGCTGGTACTTCCGGAAGGCCGGTCACACGACGATCGACCGGATCATGGAAGCCGGCGCACTCGGCGCGGAGATCGTCCTCTCGGGGAAGGTCACGGGCGCCCGGTCGCGCGTCGAGAAGTTCAACCGCGGCTACATCAAGCACAACGGCGAGCCCGCAGAGGAGGTCGTCGATCACGGCCAGGGCGTCGCGGTCATGAAACTCGGCACGATCGGCGTCGACGTCAAGATCATCCCGCCGGGCGCCGAGTTGCCCGACGACTTCCAGATTAGCGAGGATCTGGATCCGGAAGAACTCGTCCCGGAGGCCGTCGAGGCCAACGAGGCCGAGGGCGTCGAAGAGCTCCTCGAGGGCGAACCCGAAGCGGCCGAGGCCGCCGAGGGCGGTGCCGAGGCCGCGGCCGACGAGGCCGTCGAGACCGTCGAGGAGGACGTCGAGGAGGTCATCGAGGAGGAGATCGAGGCCGACACCGGCGAGGAATTCGACGACGTCGAAGTCCCCGGCGGTGACGAGGACGTCGAGGAGGAACTCGACGAACTCGAAGAGGACGTCGAAGCGGAAGCCGAAGAGCTCGTCGCGGAGATGGAAGACGCCGAAGAAGAGGCGGACGATTCGGACGAGGGAGGTGACGCCTGATGGCGATCCTCCACGTCGAAGAGATCCGCGACATGACGCCCGCCGAACGGCAGGAAGAACTCGAGGAACTCGAGACGGAACTGCTGAACCAGAAGTCCGTCCTCGCCGCGGGTGGGGCCCCGGAGAACCCGGGCCGCATCGGCGAGCTGGGTCGTACCATCGCGCGGATCAAGACGATTCAGCGTGAAGAAGGGGATCTCGAAAGCGAGACGTCGGAGACGTCTCGAAACGAAGGCGGCGAAGCCGCCTGAGACGAAGAATAACGTACCAATGGCACTGACACCCGAAACCTTGCCGCGACACGAACTCAACGGACTGCCCGTCCGGATCGTCGAGAGCGACGACTCCTCGCGGGTGGGCCTTACGGGCCGCGTCGTCATCGAGACGACGAAGACCCTTTCGATAGAAATTCGAGAGAACGGCGAGTCTCGGGTCGTTATGGTGCCGAAATCGGGCTCGACGTTCGAGTTCGCGATCACAGATGAAGCCGCCGACTCCGCCAAGGAGTCGGGGACTGCGTCCAAACTGGCCGACACTCAACCCGGGGGTTTCGAGCGATCGGAAACCGCGGACCGGGCCGGCGGCGATGCCGCCGGCCATCGTGGCGATGATTCCGGACGGAATCACCGCCACGCCGCCGGCGAGGACGTAGCCTACGTTACGGTCGATGGATCGCGACTGCTCTCACGACCCGCCCGACGCACGGAAACAAGTGGTGATTCACCATGGCAATAGGACTAGACGTTGAAACCCCTCCGGAACCCGAAAACCCGGAGGAATACGACTACGAGACGTGTCCGTTCTACGGCGACCTCTCCGTTCGAGGCCAGGTCCTCGAGGGGTCCGTCGTATCGACGGACATGGACAAGACCGTAGTCGTCGAGCGAGAGTACGACGTGACGGTTCCGAAATACGACCGTCAGATGAAACGTCGCTCGCGCATCCCGGCACACGTACCGGGCGTGCTCGAACCGCTCTCGGTCGGTGACACGGTCAAGATCGCAGAGACCCGACCACTGTCGAAGACGAAATCGCACGTGGTCGTCGAAGTAACCGAAGAAGCGACTGCGGCAGACATCGCCGAGCTGACGAGCCAGGCCGAGCCTGAGCCGGAGCTCTCGGACGAGGACTTCGCCGCAACCGAAGACGAGGGTGAGGAGTGATGGAGGCACTGAAAGCCGACGTCACGCAGGGCCTCAAGAAGGGGTCGCTGGTCACGTGTGCCGACAACACCGGCGCGCGTGAACTGAAAATCATCAGCGTCGCGGGCTACCACGGCACCAAGAACCGCCAGCCGAAGGCGGGAATCGGCGACAAAGTGACCGTTTCGGTCACCAAAGGGACCCCCGAGATGCGCCGTCAGGTCCTCGAGGCCGTCGTCGTCCGGCAGCGGAAATCGATCCGTCGGCCGGACGGGACGCGTCTGAAGTTCGAGGACAACGCGGCGGTCATCATCGACGAGAACGAAGAACCCCGCGGCACGGAGATCAAGGGGCCGATCGCCCGCGAAGTCGCAGAGCGCTTCGGAGCAATCGCCAGCACGGCGACGATGATCGTATAGATATGAGCAAGCAACCACACAAACAGCGAACGCAGACGGAACGTGCCCCGCTTCACGAGCGTCAGAAGCAACTGCACGCGACGCTGTCCGACGAGCTCCGCGAGGAGTACGACACTCGACGCACCCGCGTCAACGCGGGCGACACGGTCGAGGTCCTGCGCGGTGACCACGCCGGCGAAGAGGCCGAGGTCCTCCGTGCGATCCTCGAGGACGGGACGGTCCACGTCGAAGACGTCACCATCGAGACGGCCGACGGCGAGGAGGTGCCGCGGCCGCTCGACCCGTCGAACGTCCGGATCACGGAACTCGACCTCGAGGACGAGCGTCGCGAGGCGCGTCTCGAAGGTGATAGCGAATGACGAAACACCAGAAACGACTGTCGGTACCGAAGTCCTGGCCGGTCGAGCGAAAGACCGAGACCTTCACGGTCAAAGCCGATGCCGGCCCGCACGGCGAAGACGGCGTGCCGCTCGTCGTCCTCTTGCGGGACGTCCTCGGCTACGTGGACTCCAGAAAGGAAGCGCGATACGCCCTGTCGGAGGATGCGATCCTCGTCAACGGGGACGCGATCAACGACGAACAGCGCCCGATCGGCATGTTCGATATCGTCGCCTTCCCGGGTCGCGAGGAGTACTACCGCGTCTTCCCCGACGAGGGCGGTCGGCTCGCGCTGACCGAGATCGACGAGGACGCCGCGGAGAGCCGCCTCGGCAAGATCGAGGGGAAACAGCAAGTGCCGGGTGGCGACACGCAGCTAACGCTGCACGACGGAACGACCGTCATCACCGACGACGACTACAACACGAAGGATTCGATCGTCATCGACAACGACGACAAGTCCGTCGTCGCTCACTTCCCGTACGAAGAGGGCGCGCTCGTCACGGCCGTTCGTGGAAACCACGGCGGAAAGATCGGCGAGATCGACACGATCGACGTCACGCCCGGGAGCGGCTCGAACACCGTCGGCGTCTCGACGGACGATGGCGGTTTCGAAACCGTCGAAGAGTACGTCGTGGTCATCGACGAGAACTTCGTGGGTGATGACGATGAGTAGCGACGCCGATTCCGACGGCCAGTTCCACGAAATGCGCGAACCGCGCGTCGAGAAGGTCGTCGTCCACATGGGCGTCGGCCAGGGTGGCCGCGAACTCGGCAAGGCCGAGGACATCATCGAGGAGGTCACGGCACAACAGAGCGTCCGGACCCAGGCCAAGCGGACCGAACCCGACTTCGGCATCCGCCAGGGAGACCCGATCGGCACGAAGGTCACCCTTCGTGGCGACGACGCTCACGAGTTCCTCGAGACGGCGCTGCCGCTTGCTTCGATTTCGTCGGCGCAGTTCGACGACACGGGGAACTTCAGCTTCGGTGTCGAGGAACACACCGATTTCCCCAGCCAGGAGTACGATCCGAACGTCGGGATCTACGGGCTGGACGTCACCGTCAACCTGGTGCGTCCGGGCTACCGCATCGCCAAGCGCGACAAGGCCACCCGATCGATCCCGTCGAACCACCGACTGACCCCCGAGGACGCCATCGCGTTCCTCGAGGCGAATTTCGACGTCAGCGTGGAGGGCGCAGACGATGAGTGAGAGCGAAACAGAACCAGAAAACGACCGCACGGGCGAGCACGCGGCGAAGCGAACGGGACAGATCGAGTCCTGCCAGCGCTGCGGCCGCGAGCAGGGGCTTGTCGGCAAGTACGACATCAACCTCTGCCGGCAGTGCTTCCGCGAGATCGCCCGCGACATGGGATTCAAGAAGTATCGATAACATGACCGGAAACGATCCACTCAGTAACGCGCTCTCGGGCCTCGATAACGCCGAGAGCGTGGGTCATCTCACCCACGAGGTAACGCCCGCCTCGAACGAAATCGGCAGCGTACTCGAGGTCTTCTACGACCGCGGGTACATCGACGGCTTCGAGTACGTCGACGACGGGAAAGCCGGTCAGTTCGAGGTCGAATTGAAAGGAGCGATCAACGAATGCGGCCCCATCAAGCCCCGCTACGCCGTTGGCTCCGAGGACTTCGAGAAGTGGGAGAAACGGTATCTCCCCGCTCGAGACTTCGGCGCCCTCGTCGTCACGACGAGCAGTGGTATCATGAGCCACTACGAAGCGCGCGAACAGGGTATCGGTGGGCAGGTGATCGCGTACGTCTACTAACAATGCGAGTCGAACTGGAAATACCCGACGACGTAACAGTCGAGGTCGATCGGTTCGACGTGACCGTCGAGGGACCGGAAGGCAGCGTAACCCGCCGCCTCTGGTACCCCGACGTGACCGTCGACGTCGACGACGATCAGGTGGTCATCGAAAGCGAGTCCGAGGACGCGAAAACGAACGCGACCGTCGGCACCTTCGAGAGCCACATCCGGAACGCCATCCACGGCGTGACCGAGGGCTGGGAGTACGAGATGGAAGTCTTCTACTCTCACTTCCCGATGCAGGTCCGCGTGGAGGGCGACGAGGTCGTCATCGAGAACTTCCTCGGCGAAAAGGCAGCGCGACGAACGACTATCCACGGTGAGACCGACGTTGCCGTCGACGACGAGCAACTCGTCCTGTCCGGTCCCGACAAGGAACACGTCGGACAGACGGCGGCCGACATCGAGCAGTTGACGAAGGTCAGCGGAAAGGACACCCGTATCTTCCAGGACGGGGTCTACATCACCAACAAACCCGCCAAAGGGGGTGTCTGATAGATGGCAGACGACGAGCAATCGAACGACGAGACGGCCGCGGACGGACCGCAGGAACTCGACGAAATCAGCGGTGTCGGCGAGAGCAAGGCGGAAGCGCTCCGCGAGGCCGGATTCGAGTCCATCGAAGACGTCAAGGAAGCCGATCAGTCCGACCTGGCCGATGCCGAAGGCGTCGGGAACGCGCTCGCAGCGCGTATCAAGGCCGACGTCGGCGACCTCGAGGTCACCGAGACGACCGAAGCCGAGATCGAAGAGGAAGGCGTCGAGGAAGAAGAAGCACCCGCCGAAGAGGTGGAGACTGAACTGCAGCCCCGCGGGCTGACCGAGAAGACGCCCGATCTCTCCGAGAACGAGCAGCGACTGCTCGCCCGTCGGCAGAGCGAGGGCAAACCGCAATTCAATCGACAGGACTACCACAAGAAAAAGCGGACGCCGGAATCCTGGCGTCGACCGCGCGGCGGCCTCTCGAAGCAGCGCCGCGGCGTCAAGGGCAAAGGCCCGACGGTTCAGGCCGGCTACCGCACTCCGGAGTCCGTCCGAGGGAAACACCCCAGCGGCTTCGAGGAAGTCTACGTCGAGAACGTGGCCGACCTCGAGGGCGTCGACGGCTCCCGCGAGGCGGTCCGGATCGCCTCCGCGGTCGGCGCGCGAAAGCGCGAACGAATCGAAGAGGAAGCCGAGGAGCAGGGCGTCCGCGTCCTGAACCCGACCTACGAAGAAGTCGAGGTGGAATCACATGACTGATCTCTCCGCACAGAAGCGACTGGCCGCCGACGTCTTGGACGTCGGCAAAAATCGCGTCTGGCTCGATCCCGACGCGCAGGCCGACATCGCCGAAGCGATCACTCGAGACGAGATCCGCGAACTCGTCGACGAGGGGCGCATTCGAGCCGACGATGCGACCGGTAATTCTCGGGGCCGCGCACGCGAGCGCAATGCGAAGCGGGCCTACGGCCACCAGAACGGCCAGGGCAAGCGCCGCGGCAAGAAAGGCGCCCGCCAGAACGAGAAAGACGAGTGGCAGAACAAGATTCGCGCACAGCGCCGGAAGCTGCGCGAACTCCGCGACAAGGGTGAGCTGACGCCCACGCAGTACCGCGAGCTCTACAAGAAGGCTGGCGGCGGGGAGTTCCGAAGCGTCCGGTACCTGTTGAACTACATCGACGACAACTACGGTGACCAATAATGGCGACAGGACCACGATACAAAGTACCGATGCGCCGTCGCCGTGAGGTCCGGACGGACTACCACCAGAGGTTGCGCCTGCTGAAATCGGGCAAGCCCCGCCTCGTTGCTCGCAAGAGCAACAAGCACACTACGGCGCAGCTGATCACTCCCGGACCTCAGGGAGACGAGACGCTTGCGAGCGCACACTCGAGCGATCTCGAAGAGTACGGCTGGGACGCCCCCACGAGCAACATCTCCGCGGCATACCTGACCGGCCTCCTGGCCGGTGCGCGGGCGGTCGACGCCGGTCTCGAGGAAGCGGTTCTCGACATCGGCCTCAACAAGGCCACGCCCGGGAACAAGGTGTTCGCGGTGCAGGAAGGGGCGATCGACGCCGGCCTCGAGATCCCGCACAACGACAGCGTGCTCGCTGACTGGTCGCGCACGCGCGGCGAACACATCGCCGAGTACGCCGAACAGCTCGACGAGCCGCTCTACAGCGGCGACTTCGACGCAACAGAACTGCCAGAACACTTCGACGAGGTACGAGAGGCGATTCTCGAATGAGCGCAAACGACTACAACGACGACGGCTGGCAGCCCGTCACCCGTCTCGGCCGGCAGGTCCAGGAGGGCGAGATCGACGACATGGAGACCGCCCTGAACTCGGGCCTCCCGCTGAAGGAACCCGAACTCGTCGACCAGCTCCTTCCGGGGCTGGAAGACGAAGTCCTGGACATCAACATGGTCCAGCGGATGACCGACTCCGGACGACGCGTGAAGTTCCGCTGCGTCGTCGCCGTCGGCAACCGCGACGGATTCGTCGGCTACGCCGAAGGGCGAGACGACCAGGTCGGGTCTGCCATCCAGAAGGCGATCGGTATCGCGAAGCTGAACATGATTCAGGTGCCCCGCGGATCGGGCTCCTGGGAGGACCGCTCGGACCGGCCTCACTCGCTGACCCGACGGACGACCGGCAAAGCCGGCTCCGTGGAAGTCGAGGTCATCCCGGCCCCCGAAGGGCTCGGGCTGGCCGCGAGCGACACCGTCCGCGCCGTCCTCGAACTGGCCGGCATCGAAAACGCCTGGACCAAGAGCCACGGCAACACTCGAACGACGGTTAACCTCGCGAAAGCGACGTTCAACGCGCTCGAGAACGCCTCTCAGTCGCGCATGCCGCGACGGAACCGGGGCAGTCGAGAGGAACCCGAGGTGGCAGATCAATGAAGGCCATCGTCCAGGTTCGTGGCGAAGTCAACCGACAGGAAGACGTCGAAGACACCCTGTCGATGCTCAACGTCCACAGCGTCAACCACTGCACGCTCGTCCCCGAAACCGACGCGTACGAGGGGATGATCGCGAAGGTCAACGACTACGTCGCCCACGGCGAGCCGAGCGCGGACGTCCTCGAGACGCTCCTCGCAAAGCGCGCGGAGCCCCTCGAGGGCAAGCAGTCCGACGTCGACGAGGAGTGGCTGGCGGCGAACACCGAGTACGACGACTTCGGCGAACTGGCCGACGCGTTGGTCGACGAGGAGACGACGCTTCGTGACGAGGGACTGTCACCGACGCTTCGACTGCACCCCCCGCGGGGCGGTCACGACGGTATCAAAAAACCGACCGTCGAGGGCGGCCAACTCGGAAAACATACAACGGGGGAGATTAACAACCTCCTAGAATCGATGCGATAACCATGACGAGCAAAAAACGACGCCAGCGCGGATCGCGAACCCACAGCGGCGGCTCTCACAAGAACCGACGCGGTGCGGGCCACCGCGGTGGCCGCGGCCGCGCCGGACGCAGCAAACACGAGTTCCACAACTACGAACCGAAAGGCAAACACGGCTTCAAGCGACCGCACGACATCCGCGAGGAAGTCGCGGAGATCGACGTCCAGAAACTCGACGAGGACGCGATCCTCTACGTCGCGGACGACCTCGCCGAGGAGACCGACGACGGCTACGAACTCGACGCTCGAGACATCGTCGAGGACGGCCACGAGGCCGACGTCGTCAAGGTCCTCGGGTCGGGACAGGTCCGCAACCAGCTTTCGGTCACCGCGGACGCCTTCTCGGATGCGGCACGCGAGAAACTCGAGGACGCCGGCGGCGAGGCCGTCCTCTCGGAGCGTGCACAGGAGGCCGCCGAAGCCGAGGCGGAAGCCGACGCCGAACAGAGCGAGGAATAACATATGGGATGGAAGGAAGCCGCTGAACCGGTCTTAACGCGGATGCCAGCAGTGCGCCGTCCGGAGGGGCACGTCCCCTTCAAGCGGAAGCTGATGTGGACGGCCGGTATCCTCATGCTGTACTTCTTCCTGACGAACGTCACGCTGCTCGGATATCAGACCGGCGGGTCGGGCGATCTCTTCGGCCAGTTCCGTGCGATTCTGGCCGGATCACAGGGGTCGGTGTTGCAGGTCGGTATCGGACCGATCGTCACCGCGAGCATCGTCCTCCAGTTACTCGGGGGGGCGAACTTGCTCGGCCTCGACACGGACGATCCGCGGGATCAGGTCCTCTACCAGGGCCTCCAGAAGGTGCTGGTCGTTCTGATGGTGATCCTGACCGGGCTGCCGATGGTGTTCGCCGGCGGCTTCCTGCCAGCCCAACCGTCGCTCCAGCTCGGCGGGCTCACACTCGATCAGACGCAGGTCCAGTTGCTGATGTTCGCCCAGATCTTCGTTGGCGGTATTCTCATCCTCTACATGGACGAGGTCGTCAGCAAGTGGGGCGTCGGCAGCGGGATCGGCCTGTTCATCATCGCCGGGGTGAGCCAGCGACTGGTTACCGGATTCGTCCAGCCCGCCACGGGCGGGTTCTTCTTCGATTGGTACCGAATTCTGACCGGCAAGGTCGAGATCGGATCGATCATCTCCGGTGAGGGACTGCAGACGCTGTTGATGAACGACGGACACATCATCGCCCTGGTGACGACCCTTCTGATCTTCGGGATCGTCGTCTACGCCGAATCCGTCCGCGTCGAGATTCCGCTGAGCCACGCTCGAGTCAAGGGTGCGCGCGGACGCTTCCCGGTGAAGCTGATCTACGCGAGCGTTCTGCCGATGATCCTCGTTCGCGCGGTGCAAGCGAACGTCCAGTTTCTGGGCCAGATTCTGAACCGTCAGTGGGGTAACATGCCCGGTTGGCTCGGCACCTATTCGTCGCAGGGTCAACCCACCGGCGGGTTCTTCTACTACGTGGCCCCGATCTACTCGCCCGACGACTGGCTATGGGTCTCTGCGAACATCACCCAGGAGTGGTGGCAGGTGAT
This sequence comes from Natrinema caseinilyticum, assembly GCF_024227435.1. Lineage (GTDB taxonomy): Archaea > Halobacteriota > Halobacteria > Halobacteriales > Natrialbaceae > Natrinema > Natrinema caseinilyticum. The sequence goes on along the minus strand of NZ_CP100445.1, from coordinate 1,455,939 downwards.
GATCCGCATCGGCATCGACGTCACGTTCATGGTCGTCGGTGGTGCGATCTTCGCCATCTTCTGGGTCGAAACCACGGACATGGGCCCCGAATCGACGGCGAAGCAGATCCAGAACTCCGGGATGCAGATCCCCGGTTTCCGACAGAACGTCGGCGTCATCGAAAAAGTCATGGAGCGGTACATTCCGCAAGTGACCGTTATCGGCGGCGCACTGGTCGGGCTGTTGGCCGTCTGGGCGAACATGCTCGGTACCATCGGTGGTGTGAGCGGAACCGGATTGCTACTTGCCGTCTCCATCACGTACAAGCTCTACGAGGAAATCGCCGAGGAGCAGATGATGGAAATGCATCCGATGATGCGCCAGATGTTCGGTAACGAGTAGCGAGTACGCTCGAGTCGGCTTTTCGTCCGGACCGCAGCAGTTTCGTCGGCCGGCGGCTGGTTCGTCGCGTTCGACGGATGCTGCGATCGTATCGACATCGCACCTCCCGAACGGGACGTCTTGCAGACGGTGCCCGAGTGGCCCGCCAGCCGCGACGAACGGTCCGTCCGACGGTTAAATCACGGAGACGTATACGTCCCTTCCGTCCCAGGCACCGTCGCCGACCCCGGCGCCGTCGAGTAGACGGACGGCGACGTATCCGGTGACGAACGTCGTCGTCGTCGTCAGTAGAGGGCCTTCCAGAGGAACGGGTAGCTCTCGACCGCGACGGTTCGAAGGAGTGCCGGGCCCCGACCGGCGTGAACGATCCCGTCGATCGCGATGATCGCGGCGTTGCCACCGAGGTGTACGATTCTCGGATGCCATCGGACGTCGTGTTCTCTCGGCCGACGTCCTCGAACGCCACGAACGACGTTCTTTGCAGCGGTTCTGGCTTCCAGTCCCGCCGAGTAGCCGTCGTTTACTTTTCCAGGATAATCGATCACGTCGCCGGCTGCGTACACGTCGTCGGCCCCATCGCAGCGGAGGAATGGATCGACTCGCAGGCCGCGGTCGGTCACTGGGAGGCCGAACCGTTGGATCACCGGATTCGGTCGGACGCCCCCCGCCCAGATGGTCAGGTCGCTTCGCTCGGCGCGGCCGCCGTCGAGTACGACGCGGTTCTCCGTTACGTCGTTGACTCGAGCGCCCGATCGAACGTCGACCGACCGTCGGCGGAGGTGTCGTTCGGCGAGTCGACTCGCCCGCGGCGGAAAGTCCGGGAGCAAACGGTGACTCGACGTGAGGAGCGTCGCGTCGACGGGTTCGGAGATGGCCGAGAGCGTCGCGTCGACGGGTTCGGAGATGGCCGAGAGCGTCGCGGCCGTCTCGACACCGACGGGTCCCCCGCCGACGATGACGACGTCGCGAACGTCTGGCGTCCTCACTCCGTCACGTATCTCGCGTGCGTCGGTCCGGATATCGGAGACGTGTCTCCGATCGTCGATCGAGTACGCCGTCACGCCGCCGACCGCAATCAGGAGCGTATCGAAACTCAGCGCCCCGCTCCGGAGTTCTACGGTGTGGTTCGATACGTCCACCCCGTCGGCGACACCCTGGACGAAGGTGACGTCCGTCTCGCGAAACACGCTCCGGAGGTCGAGGCACGCGTCGGCGAACGGCTTCCCCTCGAGCACGTCGTAAAGGAGAAACGAGAACACGTGGAAATCCCGCTCGGAGACGACGACCACGTCCGTCTCGTCGGCCCGTTCGAGGGTCGCCGCCGCGATCAATCCCGCTTCGCCGCACCCGAGGACGACCGTCCGTTCCATCGTTTCTGGGAGCTTCCAGTTCCGTGTGTTTACGGGTCCGAAACGCGTCGGCTCGCCCCGGACCCGCATCCGCGTCGCCGATCTCAGACGTTGGCGAACGTCGACGACGAGTCGGTTTCGTCTCGATCCTCCGATTGTCGCTGGGCGTGTCCGCTCGAGCGGCCATACAATTTCGTCAGCGGCGTGGCCGTAATCCCGTGGACGAATATCGAACTCGCGACGACGAGGCTGGTCACCGCCCAGACGATCTCGGCGCCCAGGAATCGGTGGGCGACGGTCGCATAGAAGATCGCCGCGATACCGATCGGCCCGAACCAGCCGGCAAAGAGCGCGCCGCGAGTACCGATCGGATCGACGGTGCGGTCGAACACGACCATCGTGGGCACGCGCCGGAACAGGAGGATACAACCCGCGAGCGCGACGCCCGACCAGCCGAGGGCGAGCCACTGGTTCCACGGCATCACCAGGCCGAAGAGGACGAAGATCGGGACCGTAAACAGGCGAAGCACCGTCTCCTGGACCTTCTGTTCGTCGACTTCGTCGGTCGCCTCGGCGAACCGGTTAAAGAGGAGTCCGGCGACGAATACCGCGAGAATGCCGTCGCTCCCGAGCAGTTTGACGCCGCCGAGGACGACGCCCAGGGCCGCCGCGGCCATCGGCTCCGAGGGCAGGTAGGCCCTGTCCTGTAGCAATCCGGAGACGAGGCTCAAGACGAGGGTCAGGCTGCCGATCGTCAGGAGCGCGATGTTCAGGTCTCGCATGGTGCGATTCCGGCTCCGACCGTGAACGAACCCGTTCCGACTTCGGGTGGTCGACTTTCTGCGAGCGGCGGAATAGGAATTCGGCCTGCGTTCGCACTCCTCCCGCGTTCGCGCTCGCGCTACGTTCACTCTGAATCCGACGCGCCGTATTTCCTCATCAGGATCATCCGCTGACCCGCTGGGCGACGCGGTCGGCCGCCAACTGGCGGTCCCTACGGGACGACACTGAGGCGGCCCACGAGGAGTGGCGCTATCGCTGGGATCACGACTCGACAGCGCACCACGGCTGCTGGGACGGTGTCCGCTCTCTGGATGGGACGGCCGTCCTCGCCCTCGAGTGGCCGACCGAAGGTCGCGACGATCCGCCCCAGTTCACGGGGGAGTGGCGGGCGGATGACTACGTCGACGCCTACCGGTACTACTACGCGAACGAGAAGCGACACCTGTTCAGCTGGTCGACGGACCGGTCGATGTCGCCATGGATTCCAGCGTACACGGTCGACGACGGTGAGTAAACGGCACGCGGTGACGCTCGAGACACGACGCTCGGGGACACGGTACGCGACGGTGCGGTGACGGGCATACGCGGCGAGCGATCACGCAGCGAGACGGAGACGGGACGATTTATCGCCGCCGCGTCCGATCACCGACGACATGGTGCGAATCGCCATCCAGTTGTACACGCTCCGGGGCCTCGAGGACGAGTTCTCGACGCAGCTTCGGCGCGTCGGTGAGACGGCGTTCGAGGGCGTGGAGTTTGCCGGATTCGGCGAGACGTCGCCGCAGGCGACCGCCACCGTACTCGACGAGATCGGGCTGTCGGCCGCGGGAGCGCACGTCGGGATCGACGCGCTCGAGGCCGATTTCGACGCCGTCTGCGAACGCTGTACGTCCCTCGGGTGCGACTACGTCGTCGTTCCGTACCTGGCCGAAGCCCACTTCGAGAGCGCGGTGACGGTCAGAGAGACGGCAAACCGGCTCTCGGCGCTCGCCGATCGCCTCGGCGAGCGCGGTCTGACACTCGGCTACCACAATCACGATCACGAATTCACCACCCTCGCCGGTGACGACCGGAGCGGGTTCGATCTCTTGATCGACGAGACGGACGACGACCTGGCGATCGAACTCGACGTCGGGTGGACGGCCGCGGCGGGCCGCGACCCCGTCGACCTACTCGGCAGACTCGCGGGACGCGCGCCGCTGGTCCACCTAAAGGACGTCGCCGACGGCAGGCCGGTCGAACTCGGCGACGGAGCGGTCGATCTCGAGGCCTGTATCGCCGCCGCTCGCGACGCGGGAACGGAGTGGCTGATCTACGAGCACGACGATCCGACGGACCCCGCCGCGTCGCTCGAACACGGAGCGCGAGCGCTCGCGGCGGTGCGCGACTGACGGTTTCACGACGGCTTCACAGCGGCCGCCAGCCGCTGAACCGGAATCGAACCCGGCCGTCACCTGGCGGGGTGCGATATCGTCGCACGCCGGTCGTCGGCCGGCCTCGATCCTGTCCCTGTCCGGCCCGGAACACGTGGACGCTCGTGCCGTCCGCGTTTCACAGGCGGGGACTCACCGCGGCCGGCGCCCTGGACCGTGACGAGATGGGTGAGACGGTTCAACTCGAGAGAGTGTCGGGTAATCGTTGGCAAAAGGTGTTTGCTGGCACCGGTGTAGCCCCGCGCGATGATCGACCAGACCGAGTGGGTGTTCGAGACGGAGTTCGCGGACGCGCTCGAGTCGGTGCCAGACGAGCACGACGATCGGACCCGGTTCGTTCCCGGCGTCGGGCCGCTGTCCGCGGACGTGATGCTCGTCGGCGAAGCTCCGGGCGAGCAAGAGGTGAAGCGAGGCGAGCCGTTCGTCGGCCGGGCGGGGACGCAACTCGATCGGGCGCTCGAGGAGATCGGGCACGACCGTTCGAAGCTGTACGTCACGAACCTCGTCAAGGTTCGTCCGCCCGAGAACCGCGATCCGTACGTCGCCGAGATCGAGGCCTGGTGGCCGGTCCTCGAAGCCGAGATCGAGCGCGTCGATCCGAGCGTTCTCGTCCCGCTGGGGAGCTTCGCGACGGACGAACTCCTCGACACCGACGAGACGATCACGGATCTCCACGGTCGGGTGTTCGAGCGGGAGATGCCCCGGTCGTCGGCGTCCTCGAGCGGAGGAGGGTCGCGAGGGCGCGAAGAGCGGATCGTCGTTCCGGCGTTCCACCCCGCAGCTGCGCTGTACGACCGCAGTAAGGTCAACGCGCTCGAATCGGATCTCGCGACGGCTCTCGAAGCGGTTTGACGGGCTCGAGCCGCCGTGAGCGGGGCAGTCGGTCGGATCGTCGTCCATCGATCGTCGATCACCGTCCGCGGCCCGATTTCACCGCCTCGAGTTCGACCTGAGACGGTCGGCCGACTCGGGGGGGAGATATCGGGACTCGAGGGTCGACGTGCCGGTTACGAGTCTCCTTCGTCGTGCCCACCGACCGCGATTTGCGGTAGGATGGCGATAACAATGTCGTCGGTCAGTGACCGTCCGGGCAGTGATCAGGAACGTCTTCGCACGTCGATACCGACGGGACAGTCAATCAGTCCGCGCTCGGTTCGTGAGGGCGAGACCGACGACACCGACCCATCGTCGTCACGTGACCGATCTGACGATTTCATCGACCGATGTCGGTCACTGAGCGAATCGTCGACGGCTTCAAGGCGACGCTCGGGGCTCGCCTCGTCACGAACGTCGCCAACGGGGCGTTGATGTTGTTGCTCGCACGGTTCCTGCTCACCCCCGACGAGTACGGGCTGTTTTTCTTCGTCGTCGCGGTCCTGGGCGTCGCGGGCATGGTGACCGACCTCGGAAGCGCTCGCTCGGCTGCGCGCTATATCTCCGAGTACAAGGAGACCGACGACGGGAAAATTCCGTACATCCTCCGGACGTCGCTGGGATATCGCCTGGTGTTGATCGCCATCGTCACCAGTACGATGGTCGTCGGCCACGAGCGTCTCGCGGGCCTCCTCAACACGCCGGAGGCAGCGACGCTGTTGGCGGTCGGCGGCGTCTACCTCGTCTTTCAGTCGCTGAACTCCTACGGCCAGACGCTCTTTCAGGGGTTCAATCGGGTCGAACTCAGCGCGCTCGTCAGCGTCGTCAACAACGTCACGCGGGTCGCTTTCGTCATCGCACTGACCGTCTTCGGACTGGGCGTGGTCGGTGCGATGCTCGGGTACGTGGTCGGCGCGGCTCTCGCGGCGATCGTCACACTGGTCGCTCTCTACCGCCGATTCTACACGGCCTACGACGACGACGGTGGGGAGAAATCCCTTCGTAACCGGATGTTCAGGTACAGCATCCCGCTGACCGCGTCGACCAGCGCGAGTATCCTCGACAACCGAATCGACACGATCCTCGTCGGATTCTTCCTCACTCCGCTCGCGGTGAGTTACTACGTTCTCAGCAAGCAAATTTCCCAGTTCGTCCTCGTCCCCGCCGGTTCGCTCGGTTTCTCTGTCTCGCCTACCTACGGCGAGCAGAAAGCGACCGACGCGCTCGAGGAGTCGGCCCGGATCTACGAGTCGACGCTGCAGTACGTCCTCCTCCTCTACGTTCCCGCGGCCGTCGGGTTGATCCTCGTCGCCGATCCCGCCGTCCGACTGGTGTTCGGTGCCGACTACGCCGGGGCCGCCCCCGTCCTCCAGCTGATGGCGGTCTACGTCGTCTTTCAGGCGATCACCAACGTGACGACCAACGCCCTGGACTACCTGGGACGGGCGTCCGACCGTGCGGTCGCGAAGGGGGTGACGTCCGCCGCTAATGCCTGTCTCAACGTGGTTCTGATCCCGCGTTTCGGTGTTCCGGGCGCCGCGTTCGCGACCGTGGTCACCTACGGCATTTATACGACGGTCAACGTCGCCGTGATGTATCGGGAGATCGAGTTCGATTACGCTCGGGTCGCCCGCTCCGTCGCGCTCATTTCCGTTATTTCCGCGAGTATGGGCCTCGCGGTGCTGTTTTTCGTCCCGCACGTGTCGAACATCGTCGCCCTCGCCGGCGTCATCGGTCTCGGCGTCCTCATCTGGGGCGTTCTCGTGACGCTGAGCGGACTGGTCGACCCGCGGAAAACGCTCGCCTTGCTCACCTGATCGGTCGCCACCGTGTTCGAGCGATCGACCTCGTTCCCACCACCGTCGAGTACCACGAGCCGCGCCACCGACGCCCGTTCTCCCGTCTTTCGCCGTCGTCAGCGGCGGGTAACAATACCATTATTGAGCACTATATACCGGTAATACGGTCATATCAATATACGATACAGTCAGTAGCGGGAATGTGCACTCGAACCCCGTCCACTCCGATACCGATGCGCCGGCCGTTCGGTCGTTCGTCGACCGGTTCGCACGGGACGAACCCAACGCTGCGGTCGATTCGCTGCTCGAGGCGGCCTCGGAGCCCCGTTCGGTACTGACGTCCCTCTTCGGCGTCGGATACGACAGCTGGTACGCGCTCGTCGCGGACGACATCTCCGGCCACTGCCTCGACTGCACGCCCGGCTGGGGACGGACGACGCCGCTTCTCCTGTCACTCGCCGATAGGGTCTCCAGCTACCAGCCCACGGATACGGGCCGTCGGCTCCTCGAGTCCAGACCGGAACTCGACGGCGCCGACGTCGTTTCGATCGTCGGCGACGATATTGCGTCGGCCATCGACGGTCGCTCGTTCGACACGGTCGTCGCGACGGGACCGCGGCCACCGGACCGCGAGTTCTTCGACCACGTCGATCGACTCGCCGCGTCGCTCGCCGACGGCGGAACGCTCGTGACCGAGATCGACGGGTGGCCTCGGACGAGCGGCGTGACCGATCTCGTCGGCCTCGAGTCGGAATCCGAACGTGACACCGGTCTCTCGCCGACTGCCGTCTGGCGATCGATTCCCTCGCGGTTCGTCGCTGCACTCGAGACCCGCGGATTCGACGACGTCGACCTCTTCGGATTGCTTCCCGGCGGATCACGGTACCGGTGGGCGGTTCCGGCGGACGATCCCGACGCGATCGAGTGGGTGCTCGATTCGATCGAGACGGATTCGACCGGCTCCGGGTTGGTTCGCCGCGGTGCGACCCTGGCCACCGAACTCGGACTCGTCGCACAGTCCTATCCGAGCTACGTCGCGGTCTGTCGAACGGATTCGTCGGCGGAATCCGATGCGCCGTCGGCCGACGAACCCGACACGACGCGGGTACTGCGTCGGGGTGCGAACAGATCGATCGTCTTCGAACTCTCGGACGGCGACGTCGAGACCGTCCGAAAAGTGCCCAACACCCCGACACACAGCCGATACAACGAACGGGCGGCATCGACTCTCTCGGAACTCACTGCCTCGGGCGAACCGATCGCGGGAACGCTCCCCGACGTGGCACTCGAGGAGTCGGCGCTCGGCCCAGTGCTGTCTGAATCTCCCGCTTCTGGAACGCCGCTCATGGACGTCGTCACTCGATGGCCGACCCCTCCGGATCCGGACGCGTTCGTCCGCGTCCTCGAGACGGGACTGGGCTGGATCCGAACGCTACAACTGGCCCACGCGGGCCCGCGCCGGAGGCGGTCGCCGGGCGCCGCACGTCGGGAACTCGCGCCGGACCGATTCGACGTCGCGCCGCCGACCGTCTCCGACCCGCTCGAGTTCCCCGCGGTTCCCGCCCACGGGGATTATCACCCGGGAAACGTGCTCGTCGCCGACGACGGCTCGATCGAGCGCGTCATCGACTGGGAGTACAGCGCCCTCGAGTCGAATCCCGCCGCCGATCCGGGCTTCTTCACGCTGAAACTCGCCGCGTTCGCGTTCGGGGGCTTCGAGACCGGCGTTCGAGCGACCCTGCTCGAGGACACGCCGTATTCGGTCCGCGTCGCCGAATCCATCGTCGCGTACTGCGATGCGATCGGCATCCGACCGCGGACGTTCGCCACGTACCTCGGCCACTCGCTCGTGAGACAGATCGACGTCCACTTCGAGACGGGAAGCCCCTGGCGCTTCCACGCGAACCCCCGCGAAAAAGTCGACCGGCTCTCCGTCCTCTACGACGGGTTCGACGAGATACGGCGCCGGCTCGGCGACGCGAGAGCGGCCAGTGCCGGTGGCCGTCTCTCGCCGACGGTCGAATCACCCCCACTCGATCCCGAGACACCGGTCGGACAGCACCCACAGGACCCGTCCACCGACTTCGACGCCCCCCGCGATCCCGGTCAGCGGTGAGGCGAGCGGACCGGAGCCGCCGTCCATCACGGATTCGGACACCGCAGGACACTCGAGACGCGAATGCCGCGATCGAGGACGGAACCCGGGACGGCGACGATATCTTCGGTCGTCGAAAACGCGACCGGTCCAGTACCGACGCGTACGACAAAATGGCGGTCGGTTCGATACCGTCGTACGGGTCGAGCACGCGGACAAAATACGACAGCGGAACGGCCAAGAATCGAGTAGCGCCTGACAGCCCGAGGAGATCGGAACCACCCTTTACTGGATCGAGTACCCTGCGGCGAGGGTCAACAGGAGCACCATGAACAGCGCCGTGAGCATCAGGTAGGTGATCGAGCGCGGTTCGTCTTTCAGGTGCTGGAAATAGCCCGCGATCAGCGACGTCTTGGTGGCAGCCAAGATCAACGTTCCGGTGACCGCCATCCCGTAGGTGAAGATCCCCTCGAAGTGGAAGAAGACGAATTTCCCCGTCGCTAACAGCATCAGTGCCACGTAGACCAGGGCGTAGGTCCGAACGCTCGTCATTGGTGGGGAATGTGGGTGATGGCTACTTATACCTTCCTCATGCGATCGAACGGACCGCGACACCCGACCTGAATCGATCGGTCGAAAATCGCGAAGCGACACGTAGATGGGTCGCCAGCGTAACTAGCTCGCAATGAGTGAACGTTCGGCTCTCGTTCGCCGGACCGGCATCGTACTGGCACTCGCGCTTGCGGCCCTTCCGGGGGGGATCGGCGTCGTCGCCGCGAGCAACGTCGCCGCGGGTCTCACCGGGTCGACCGACGTGTCGGTGCCGACGTGGCTGTATCTCGCGACTGGCGGCGGCACCGTCGGCGCCTCGGCGCTGCTGACGATGCTCGTCACCGACCGCGACGTGATCGGGACCTACCACGACCGCGCGCTCGAGGCGCCGGTACGACGACTGGCGGCCGCAGGGTCGGTTCTTCTCGGCGCGGTCGGTCTCCTCGGACTCGCGGTCATCGCCGCCGCCGGGATCGCCGGGCCGAACATCGGGCTGGTCAGTGCGACCGTCCTGGTGACGTTCGTCGGCGGGCGCGCGCTGCTGACGATCGTGACCTACACGGTCGGGAACCCGTGGCCGGCGCTGAACCCCTGGCGCCGGATCGCGGCGGCGCTGCCGAACGGCTACGAATCGTATCCCGACTCGTACCGCTCCTGGCCCGCCGTCGTGGCCCTGTTGACGTTCGTCTGGCTCGAGATCGTCGCGCCGCTGACGACGTCCCCGGACGTGCTTCTCGCGATTCTCGCCGTCTACTCGCTGTTTACGATCTCGAGTGCGGTCATCTACTCGCCAGAAACGTGGTTTCGCCGCGGCGATCCGCTCTCGCTGTGGTTTCGCTGCTACGGCGCGGTCGCACCGATCCAGCGCACGGACGACGGGTTGAAACTGCGATACCCGGGATCGGCGCTGAGCGACGACGACCTCATCACCGACAGTTCGCTCGTCGCGTTCGTCCTCGCGCTGGTCTGGGAACTGACCTTCAGCGGGTTCATCGTCACGCCACTCGGCGTCGGGACTATCGAAGCACTGGTCGGACTCGGAATACCGCCGGTCCTCGTCTATCTGGGCTTGCTCGTCGGCGGCTTCGGTCTGTTCTGGAAGGTGTACTGGCTCGCCATCGACCGAACCCGCGAGCGAGCCGAGACGTACCTCTCACGACACTACCTCGGGCTCCGATTTGCCGCGCCGCTGCTGGCGATCGCAGCCGGCTACCATCTCGCCCACTACGTCGGCTTCGGGCTCTCGCTGTGGCCGTCGCTGCTCGATGCCCTGGCGATGCCGCTTTCCCCGCCGCCGAACCCGACCCAGTACGCGCTGCCGGGCTGGTTCGGCTACGTCGAGATCGCCGGCATCCTCGTCGGACACATCCTCGCGGTGTGGATCGCACACACCGTCTCCTTCGAACTGTTCCCCGGCAAACTGCAGGCGATCAGGAGCCAGTTTCCGCTCATCGTCGTCATGGTCTTTTTCACGATGGTGAGCCTCTATCTCGTCTCCCAGGGTTCGATGAGTCCGCCGTACGTCCCGAGCTGAACTCCCACGTCGAACCGGCAAACACTTCCTCGCACCGCCGCAATGGTCGACCGAATGGCGATCGACGGAACGCTCGAGCGAGAGTACGACGTCCCCGCGGACGAAACGCCCGGCGCGACCTGTCCGTACTGCAGTCGGCCGTTTCGATCCGAGCGATACGTGACGTTTCACATCGGTGTCGAACACGCCGACGTTTGCTCCCCAGACGAACGTGAGGCGTTCGACGACGAACGGGACGACGAGGAATACGAACTGTTTACGTTCCACTTCAAGGCGGCCATCTCCGTCTTTCTGGTCTACTTCCTGTTTACGTTCGTCTATGCCCTCGTCTGGGCGGGGTAAGAGTACCGGCTGGAAAGAGACCGGCAGAGTGAGAAACCGGGACTCGAGCGGCCCTCGGCCTCCAGTGCAGCCGTCCGTCGTCGCTCCCGTTCCGGCCGCCGGGCACGCGATTTTGCGACGTCCCTGCCGAGAGCGACCGTTCTCGAGTACCGTTCCGTGACAGCGTCTCGAGTGCCGTTATTTGTCTGGTTTTCGAATCACACGCGGCGCACGCACAACCGACGGTGACTCGCCACCGTCCGTCTGTCGACTCCTCGAGTGGAGCCCGATCGAGATGGACGATCCGACGGTTACCGAGGCGCTCTGAAACGACGGAGAGACGAACGACGGAGAAACGAACGGAATTGCGACGGCAGAATCGAGCGGTCTTCACGAATTCGCACGACCGGAACCCGGTGTAGCGCCGAGGCGCTACATCAGGTAGAACAGCGGGAAGAGGAACACCCAGACGATGTCCACGAAGTGCCAGTAGAGCCCGAAGTACTCGACCGGCATGTGATCCTCGAGGTAGGCGTCGATCGAGACGACGCGATAGATCATGAACAGGGCGATCAACAGCCCGAGGATGACGTGCAGCGCGTGCAGGCCGGTCGTCACGAAGTACAGCGAGTACTCGATCCCGCTGAACCAGTAGTGACCGTCTGCGAACTTGCTGCTGTACTCGAAGGCCTTGACGCTCATGAACACGAGTCCGAGGAGGACCGTGACACTGAGCGATGCGAGCAGTCCCTTCTTGTTTCCGCGTTCGGCCATCACGTGCGCCAGGACGACCGCGAAACTCGAGGTCAACAGGACGTACGTGTTGAACAGGCCGGCCATGGTGATCGACTCGAGATGCCAGTTACCCCAGCCGCCGTGGATGCGCATGAAGATGAACGCACCGATCGCGGCACCGAAGACCACGACGTCCGACGCCAGGAAGAACCAGACGCCGAGCTTCCCGTTGTTGATGCCGCCGAACGGCCATCGCTCGGCGACCCCCATCTCCGGAGCGTCGAACTGCTCGCGTCCGAACTGGAACAGCGTGACCCCGAGGAGGCCGATCCCGATCGCGGTCAGCGCCGGGTAGACGATGCTCTTTGCCGGTGCCGAGTCCGACAGCGTCACGAAATCGCCGGCGTGCATGTGCTCGCTGACGAACGAGTAGATGTACGGCGTCATCCCGCTCAAGCCGAGGAAGAACGTCGCGGTGGCGACCCCGATGCCGAACGGCCAGATACTCGCGTGATCGGCGTGTTCTTCCTCGTGGCTGACCGTCACCGCTCCGGCCGCTTCTTTTCCGTGCGCGACGCCGCCGTCGGTCGCAGTCGCCGCGTCGTCGACGAACTCGAGCGATCCGCTGGCGTAGCTGGGCCGGTCAGGCCAGTTCTCGAGCGGCGGTGGCGAGGGAATCGCCCACTCGGCCGTTCGGGAGTACGTCCACGGGTTGTCGGGCGCGTCGGGGCCGTCCACGAGGCTCTTTCCGAGCGTGATGAACACGAGGAGGAACGCTGCGCCGAGGACGAACGACCCGACCGTCGCTAGCTGGTGGAACAACTGCGTTCCCTCGGGGTAGTGGAAGACCCGCCGCGGCGTCTCCCAGGCGAGGAACATCGGGAAGTAAAGCAGGTTGAACCCGACGAAGTAGACGGCGAAGCTGAGTTTCCCGAGCGTCTCGGAGTACATCTTGCCGGTCATCTTGGGCCACCAGTAGTAGAGGCCGCCGACCAGCGCCGTGACGCCCGAGACCATCACGTAGTGGAAGTGGGCGACGACCCAGTAGGTGCCCCGGAACTCGTAGTCGAGGACGACGGCACCCAGGAAGACGCCCGTAATCCCGCCCAGGATGAACAGCAAGAGCGCACCGAGCGAGAACAGGAACGGCGTCGTAAATCGGACGCGCCCCTTGACCATCGTGTAGATCATCGCGAAGACCATCAGGTCGAACGGCAGCGAGATCCCGATCGTCGTCGCCATGAACAGCGTCTTGATCGGGAGGTTGATCGTCGACAGGAACATGTGGTGCATCCAGACGAGGAACGACTGGACCGCGACGAGAACCATCGCGATGATGACCCACTTGCGGCCGACGAGTCGCCGACCGGTGAACGTCTGGAACGTCTCGAACATGATCCCGAGCGCGGGGAAGAAGACGATGTACACCTCCGGGTGGCCGAAGAACCAGAACACGTGCGCCCACATCAGGCTCGAGCCCTCGTTCGTCGCGAAGTACTGCGTGAGGAACAGGCGGTCGATCGACAGCAGCAGAACCGCCGCCAGCAGCGCCGCGAAGGCGAACAGCATCATCCAGATCGTCAGCAGCCACGACCAGGAGAACATCGGCATGTTCCACAGGCCGAGGCCCTCGGCGCGGGACCGATGCATCGTCGTCAGGAAGTTGACCGTCCCCATCGTAATCGAGATGACGAACAGGGTCAACGCGAGGATGGTTCCGTTACTGCCCGCCGTCACCTCCATCACGGAGTTGTACATGGGAACGTTCAGCGGTGAGTACATCGTCCAGCCGCCGGAGAACGATCCACCCTGGAAGAACGAGATTCCCATGAGGACGCCCGAGAACAGGTAGAACCAGTAACTCAGGGCGTTCAGGCGGGGGAACGCGAGGTCCTTCGCCCCGATCTGCAGCGGGATGAAGTAGTTCGCAAAGCCGGACGCGATCGGCGAGAGGAACCAGAAGACCATCAACAGACCGTGACCGGTCACCGCCTGGTAGTACTGGTCGTTCGAGAGCAGCCCCGTCCCGCCGGGCACCCACAGGTGTGCGCGAAACAGCAGCGCGAGAACGCCGCCGAACAACAGGAAGAACATGGCCGTCCCCAGGTACAGGATTCCCACGTCCTTGTGATTCGTCGTAACCAGCCACCGCTTGATCGATCGCTTCGGCGGAAGGTCACTCATCAGTTCCCACCTCCGTCATTCGATTGCGTTTCGTTTCCATTCGTGTTACTGTCAGTCGTATTCATTCCCTCGAGCGTGAAGGTTTCGCTGACCGGGCCGGTCATATCGATCTCTTTCGTGATCGGTTCGAACTGGCCGTCGGTCGACGTGAGCGTCGCGTTGTAGCGACCTCCGTACTCGATTTCGGTGATCTCGATCGTCCCGTTCTCGAACTGGTCGGCCGAGTACGTCTGCTCGAAGCCACGCTCCTGATGTTCGACGGTCAGCTCGTACCCCTCCGTCACGGGTGTCTCGTTCGCGTCCTCGACCGTGTAGGACATCGTCAGCTGACTGTTCATCCACTCGTCGAACGCGTCGGGTTCCATGACCCGAACCTCACCGGTCATCGACGTGTGGAACTCGCCACAGAGCTCGTAGCACTTGATCTCGTGGGTTTCGCCAGCATCTTCCGCTTCGAACCAGGTGGTGTCGTACTCGCCCGGAATCGCGTCGGCTTTCACCCGTTGATCGGGTATACCGAACGCGTGCCAGACGTCACCTGACGTCACGTTCACCCAGATTCGTTCGTCGGCTGGAACGCGGAGCGTACTCGTCGTCTGGATTCCGTTTTCGTACTCGAAGAACCACGCGAAGCCGTCTCCGGTGACTTCGACGTTGAATTTCTCCTCCTGCTGACCGGGATCTTCGACGTACAACAGCATGCTGTACGTCCAGACGACCAGCGAAATGACGATGATCGCGCTGATGCCGAACGAGAGAAACAGTTTCTTGCCGCCCTTTCCGCCTGTCGGTAACTCCCCGACCGATGGCAGGTTCTCGTCGGTGTCGCTCTCGCCGGTATCGCGATACTTGTACGCGTTGTACAATGTATACGCGACGACGACGATGCCGACGAGCGTCCCGAGTGCGAGGAAGACCAGAAAGATCTCCTGGAACACGTCAACTCGAGTGCGAGCCTGCTGCAGCGGGGTCGTAAGTGCGCTGTAGATTGTATTCACCTCTTTTGAAGGTCGCTTATATGTCGGACGATGATTGCCGGGGCCACTTATCTATTTGGAAACCGCCCTGCTGCTGCCGTCTGCCGGCCGCCGATACGATAAAACGCGCTGTCACTTCCTGGACTGAATACTGTCGGACGTTCCTGCTCCATCACTCCCTCGTTGGAGCCGATCCCCTTCTGTCTGTCGCTGTCTCTCGGGCAGCGTTTCCAGTCGGTCTCCGTTTCCGTTTCCGTTTTCGTTCCGCGCGGTCGAACGTTCCGTCTGGGAACGGAACCCGTTTCGAGTGCGAGGGGCGCTCGATCGTCGGGTCCCACCCAGTCCGGGTCGATTACTATCGCCAGCCGAACAACCGTTCGCGAAGCGATCGGTCGTGTCGTTTCTCGGCGAGCAGAACCGAACAGTCGACGGCTTCGGTGACGTCGCTGATTATCGAATGGCTCACGAGGCGCGAGAGGAGCCCTCGTTCGGTCGCGCCGATCACCAGCATCGTGTGGTCGTCGGCCGCTCGTTCGATCGCGCTCCGGGGATCGCCGCTCTCGACCACTCTGTTCGCGGACTCGAGATCGTTGTCGATCGCCCACTCCTCGAGGAACGATTCGGCCTCGGCCATCGATTCGTCGTCGTCGCGAACGTACAACAGCGATACGTCTCCGTCGTACTCGGCCGCGAGCAGCCGGGCGACGCTGGCGCCGAGTTCCGAGTCGGGCCCGCCGGCCGTCGGAACGAGGATTCGCGAGGCGTCGAATCCTCGGTCCTTGAGAACGAGGAAGTCACAGGGGAGGCCGCCGGTGAGTTCGTCTATCCGTTGTTCGGCCCGCCCGTGTGCGTGCGGGCCCCATCCCATCACGACGAGGTCCGCCTCGTTCGTCCGTGCGGCGTCGAAGACTTCTTCGAACGTACGGTGTGAGAGGATCGTTTTCGTCTCGACGTCGACACCGAACGTCTCGGCGTCTCGACGGGCGCGATCGAGCAACTGCTCGGATTCGGCGTCGAGCTGGTCGACGCGATCGGCACCCTTCTCGAGCGGCGTCTGATCGGGAACCTGGACGATGTGGGTCGCGACGACCGTGCCGTCGCGCTGGTTCGCGATCGCACTCGCGAGCGTGATCAGATCCGTTTCGTGATCAGGGTTGGCGAGCGGAACCATCACGCGGTAGGCGCCGCCGTCGGGTTTGACGGTCGTGGCCGCGGTGACCGCTGGTTCGGGCATTTCGTCGGCCCGGTGGAGGATAAACTCGCCGAGGACGCCCTGGTCTTCGGTCTTGTCCCGGGCGTAGACGAGATACCACAGCGCCGCGACGACCACGAACGCGGCACAGAGGCCGATCACGCGCGGATCGATGAACGCGATCAGGGCGACCGACAACACCGCACCGAGAATCGGCGTCACCGGGTAGAACGGAACGCGGTAGTCCGGATCGTACTCCTCCGGTCCGACTTCGCGCATCACGATCAACGCGACGTTCAACAGCCCGTAGATGACGAGGTGGAGAACGCTGCCGGCCGTCGAGAGCGTTCGGATATCTCCGATCAACAGGAACAGAACGATGAAGCCGCCCGTGACCGCGATCGACCGGTAGGGAGTCCCGTACCGGGGGTGGATCTCGTTCAGTTCCGGACTGACGAGCTTGTTCCGTCCCATCGCGAAGTTGATCCGTGACGATGCGAGGATGGACGCGTTCGCGGAGGATGCCGTCGCTAGCAGGCCTCCGAGCAGGAGTGCTGCGGCACCGATCGGTCCGATGAGCCGGCTCGCGACGTCGACGACCGCCGTATCGTTGTTGGCGACGAGGGAGGTCTCGACGGCGGCGAGTACGGCGAGCAGGACCAGGGCGTAGATGGCCGTCACGAGGACGACGCTGCCGATGACCGCTCGAGGGAGGTTTCGACCGGGATCCTTGATCTCTTCGGCGACGGACGTGATCTGGACGAAGCCGAGATACGAGACGAAGATCAGTCCGGTCACCGGGAGGAGGGGGGTAAACCCCTCGTCCGGTGGGACGATCGGCCGAAGTGTCTGGAGGTCGGCGTTCAGGACTCCGAACGCGGTAAAGACCGTCAAAATGGCGACGAGCGTGATGACGATGACGTTCTGGAGGGTACCGGTTTCCTTCGCGCCGACGTAGTTGACGGTGATAAAGAGAAACGCCGCCCCGAGCCCGATCAACTGTGCGGCGGACAACGAGAGAACGTACAGTTCGACCGGTCCGAACGAGATGCCGGCCATGCGAACGATGTACTCGCCGAATCCGTAGACGTAAAACGCCGATGCGAACGCGAGGCCGATCCAGTTCCCCCAGCCCGCGATCGATCCGAACAGGGGACCGAGCGCCCGGTTGACGTAGAAGTACGCACCGCCCGATTTCGGCATGGCCGTCCCGAGTTCGCTCGCCGAAAACGCCGTCAGCAGGGCGATTCCGCCGCCGAGGACGAACGCGATTGCAGCCAGCGGCCCCGCCGCCGCGACGGCCTCGCCGGGCAACACGAAGATACCGGCCCCGATCATCGTCCCGACGCCGATTGTCAGCGCGGCCAACGGTCCGAGGTCCTTCGCTAATTCTTCGTCACTCATCGGAAGCGGATTGAACGCCGATTACTGATCGTCGAACGATCGCCCGTGGCGGCCCCCAGCACCGGGCTCTCGACGCTCGTGATTGTCTCATGACCTGTCCCGTACCGCGAACAAGTTGGTCGTCACTTCGGGATATATCCATACCGGTACTTACTACTCATCGTATTATAGCTTCTCGATACTGTTCGCCGTCGGCATCTGGGAGCCGAACGACCCGCTGGCAGCCGTTCCATCCGTCAGCAGCCGGCTCATCCGTTCTTTCGTTCCCGGTCCCACCTCGGTTAGATGTAGCCACTGCTATACTTCGGCCACCCACACGCGACTCGTCGCCGGCAGTTCGTAAACCTCGAGGAAGACCGCATCGACGAACTGGGCGATCCGGTTCGGATCCGCTTTCGCGCTGATCCGGACGTTGATCCCGTCGGCGTCTTCGGGTCGGATCAGGTCGTCGATCTTGAACGCCGGAAACTCTTCGAGGAGGGATTTCAGTGCGTCGAGTTCCGACTCGGTGCAGTCCAGGTTGACCGTGCCGTCTCCGAACTGGACCCAGGGAGCGCCGAGTTCGGCGCTCTGGTCGTCTGCGTCGCTTCCGGCGTCTGGTCCATCGACCGTCTCGTCGGCATCGCTCGCCGCCGCATCCACGACGGCACCGTCGGCCTCGAGCGTCAGAAATCCGCTTTCGCGTTGCCGGTGAGCGGTAATGGCATCGACGTACAGTTTCCGTCGCTCGGTGGGTTCGGCGGCGTCGAAGCGAGTCATATCGAACGGACGGGCCCGATTCTTTAAGCCTTTATGTACCGCCCCTGAACGATCCGATATGGCTCAGCCACGAATCCTGATCCTGGGGGCGCCCGGGGCCGGCAAAGGAACCCAGAGTGCAAAGATCACCGAGGAGTTCGACGTCGACCACATCACCACCGGGGATGCGCTGCGAGCGAACAAGGAGATGGACATCTCCGACATGGACACCGAGTACGACACGCCGGCCGAGTACATGGATCGGGGCGAACTCGTCCCCGACGACGTCGTCAACGCCATCGTCGACGAGGCACTCAACCAGGCCGACGGCTTCGTCCTCGACGGCTACCCTCGAAACCTGGAGCAGGCTGAGGAACTCGAGGACATGTCCGAACTCGACGTCGTCCTCTATCTCGAGGTCGGCGAGGAGGAACTCGTCCACCGGCTGACCGGCCGGCGACTCGACCCCGAGACCGGCGACATCTACCACGTCGAGTACAACCCGCCCGAAGACCCGGCGGTCGAAGAGCGACTCGTCCAGCGCGACGACGACACCGAGGAGACGGTCAAAGAGCGACTGTCGGTTTTCCACGAGAACACCGAACCCGTCATCGAGTACTACGACGAACAGGGAGTCCTCGAGCGCGTCGACGGTGATCAGGCACCCGACGGCGTCTGGGAGGACGTGAAGGATACTATCGCGAGCAGCGCGTAAGAACCCGGACTACCCGTTCGCCACGTCGATTTTGTGGTGGGCGATGTTCAGGTACGTGATCCGAGGCGGTAACGTGTACGATTCCGGATGCAACGGAATATCGGCTGTATCGAGACTCGAATCGTATGACAGTTCCGCGCTCGCGGCGTGAATTTTCACCGACGACGCGACGATCGAGCCGTACACGTCGGGGTTCGAATGGATACAGACCTGGCTTTCACAGCCGTTTCGTTCCGGCCAATCGTCCTCGTTGCTCGCAGCGTAGAGGACACCTTCGAAGCGGGAGTTGCCACCCGGCCCGAAGTCGACTTGCATTTCGGACGTCCCGAACACCTGGATCAGTTCCGCGCTGACGTCCGTGTCGCAGGGATCGACGCAGATGTCCCCAGAATTGCTGGCGTCTAAATCACCCGTCGTGTATACCTTTAGTGAGTGAGTTCCGTCCCAGTCGGTGACCGTAATCGTCGACCCGCCCGCGTTGATGTCGCCGTCGACGATGAGCGTGGCGTTGCCCTCCGTGAGATTGAATCGGAGGTGTCCCGCCTCTTCGATACTGTCGGCGACGTACGTCCCGTCCCCCTTCGTGAGAGTCGTGTCGACCGTCCCGAGATCCTCGTCGACGGTCATTTCGCCCGTTTCCGTGTCGTTGATCATGTCACTGATGACGGTATCGAGCGGCGGCAAGTTCCCCTGACTGGTCGGCCCGTCGACGTCCGCGTTCTTGTCAACAGTGTAGTCGTCAGAATAGGTCACGCCTGAATCGAACGCCGAGTCCGCTTCCAGGTATCCGAGTTCTACCGTCACCGTTCGGTTCGAGTGATCGACGTTCCGGACCACGGCGTCGCCCGCTTGGTGTCTGAAATACGACTCCCAGCCGCGGTAGTAGTCGCTCGTGATGGTCATCGTGACCTTCTCGTTCTGGACGAAGTCCTGTAACGGGACCGTCTCTTGATGAACCATCGTTACCTCACCCGACGATAGTTCCTGCTCTTCGCTGATGTCCGAGACGGAGAGCCACAGCGTTTCCTTCGCGGCGTCGTAATTGATCGGCGGTGCGGAAAGCATCCGCGTTTTGTTCCCGCGTTCCCGCCAGACGCCGCCGGCCTGGTAGGCGACGATGCTCCCGTCGTCGCCTCTGTATTCGATCGCGCCGAGCTGGATCGTCTTACTGAAGTCACTCGATTGAATTTCTATCGAACCCGCGTTAGTCTTGGTGATCGCACCTGACTGGCCGGATTCGAACGTCATCGAGTGCGTAACGTCGTCGTTGATCGCGGCCGACGACATCTGCCGGCTCAATTTAACGAACGACTGTTCGATCTTCTCCTGCTCGGACTGGTGCTCCGCGTTCGCCATCATTTCGGCGCCGACGAGAAAGATACCGACGCTGATCGTCGCCACCATTCCGATCAGCAAAACGACGGCCAGTATGGAGGACTGCCCTCGAATCCTTACACCCCTTTCTTTCTGGGGAAAATCCATACACAGAATATTTTCACTTTCGTTGATAATACGCTCGTTCGATCACGTCCGTTCAGAATCGTTTATTTCCGTTCATCGGTGACGTTTTCACCAGAAAGCGAACAGGTTCGCGGCTCGGACGGCCGACGTCGTCTCTGTGGCTGTGTCGGAAACCATCAGGACAGGGATACGAACTCGAGGGGGTCGTCGTCGGTCTCTCGAGCAGTGTCGCTGCGCAGTACGCAGTTCCGAGAGACGCCGAGTAGAATTGATCGCGCGACCGGTCTGCTCGTCGATGGCGTCGATTCCCTCGAACGGTCGCGCCATTTTCGCTCCGAAGACGTCCGGCGGATCGGTGCCGGTCACGTTGTACACTTCGGTCCCGTCGACGACGTCGATTGTATCCCCGTCCGGGGCAGTCGCGAAGGCGATACTCGAGGTCGTTGCACCGGCCGATCCCGTGAGTTGCCCGTTTACCACGGGCACGCCGGTGATATTCCCGCTCGATCCCAGGTCGAAGCCGGCGTCGGCGACGAGCAGATCCTCCGTGACGTTTCCGTCGTCGACCCAGCCGACGCTGCCGTTGTACCTGTCTACCAACACCGGGTCATCGACGGTCAGATCGTCATCGTCGACGTAGAGACCGCCGTATATCGTCGGGTTGATGCCGACGTGACTCGCGAACGGATTCTCACCCTCGATCGGTGCGACGACGGTGACCGTCTCCCCTTCGTGACAGACCGTCGCCTCGCTCACGTTGCCGCCGACGTCACAGTCGCTCAGATCGTTCCGACTCGAGGCGCCGAATTCGTCGGTGAAGGATTCGACCCAGGCGTTTTGGTAGGAGGTGTCCGACACCGTTATCTCGACGTAGTTGACGAAGCCGAGGTCGCTCGTCAAATCGCTGGTTTTCCCCGCCGCCGGCCGTCTGACTACTCGATTGTGCCCGGTGTCGATGCTCCCACTCAGGTTCGTGATGGAAAGTTCCACTCGCCCTTTGCTTCCGTGTTCGTAGTACCGTATCGCCGGCTTGGACACGACCGTCGAGTCTTCGCCCTCCCCCTTCCAGACCCCGCCCGCCTGATGCGCAAATTTGTTCCCCGTCTCGTCCTCGTATCGGAGCGTCCCCAACGATATTTCGGTGCTCGTTTCCGCGTAGTCGTTGACGGCAGTGACTTTTATGCGTCCGTCGGTGACGACGTCGTACTTCCCGTTTTCGTCGAGATAGACGGAACCGCTGGTAGTGTTGTCCAGCATCGCCGTCTGAAGATCGTTGTCGAACTGCCGCATGACCTGCTCCCCGCGCTCGCCCGTCGCTTGCATCTGAATCGCGTCGAGAGCCCCATTCCCACGGCGATGACGAGGGCGGCGCTCACGATCACCAGCCCGATCAGCAACACGTCGCTAACTGCGGACTGGCTCCCCGTTCCCGTGACTCCCCCGTCAGTAGTTTCGGCCCCTTTCTCCCCATTGGTTGGACTAGCCTTTTCCACCCAACTTATAAAAAACCGATGGGTATATGAATCTTATATTTATGGGCGGTAATAAACTGTCGAACGTTTCTTGGCCTATTATTCTCGCGGAGGAAACAATAATAAACGGTCTGATCCGTCGAGTGCGACGACTGCCGAGGGCGGTGAGGATACAAATCGACCAACTCACGCCCGAAATAGACTATTGGTTTCGCGCTGACACCGTCACCAACTGCCGACCGAAGAAAAACACTTGTATACCGGACGATGCCTAGCACAACCAGATGACGCGTACAGCCGAGAAGATCGACGCCCTCGTTCGCGAGGATCCCGCGATGGCGGACGCCCTCGAGTCAATCCGCGAGGAAGCCGACAGGGACGCCGGCGAAGTCCACTGGGCCGACGTCAACGACGAGCTGACGAGCGGTCAGTGGGGACGACTCATCGAGAAGGGCGTACTGGTCGACGGCGACGAGGGGTTCGTGATAGCCGATCGCGATGCCTTCGATCGAGCCCTCGACGGTGACGGCGACAGCGTCGGTACCGCCGCAGCAGACGTCGATATCGACGAGGACGAGTCGAGTTGGTCGCAGTGGGACAAACTGGCCGGTATCGGTGCGCTTCTGTTGATGCCCGGGTACTGGTTCAACTCCATTCGGAACGTCGTGGGGAGCACGGTCGACATCGCGCTCGGCCCCCTCGATGCGGTATTACCGTTTTATGCCGTAATCTTGATTGTCGCACTCATCACCGGTCTCTACTCGTCGTTGCTGCAGGCGAATCTGATGAATACCGAGGTCATGGGCAAGTATCAAGAGCGGATGAAAGCGGTCCAGGAGGAACAAAAGGACCTCCGTCAGCGCAAGAAAGACGCCGAAGAACGCGGCGCGAGCGACGCCGAAATCGAACGTCTGGAGAACGAGTTAGAGCGCGCCCGCGAGGAACAAATGGAAGCGATGGCGGAAAATCTCGGGATGTTCAAACTGCAACTCCGCCCCATGGTCTGGATCATGCTGTTGACCATTCCACTGTTCCTCTGGATGTACTGGCGAATCCAGAGCGTCGGTCTCCACGGCGCACAGGCCACCGTCGTCATGCCGATGGTCGGGGAAACGTCCTGGCAAGCGGGACTCCTCGGTCCGATGCCGGCGTGGATCGTCTGGTACTTCCTGTGTTCCATGGGGTTCTCCCAGATGCTTCGCAAGTCACTGAACATCGATATGTCACCGTGACCAACCACGGCTGATTCTCGGCTTTCTCCGTCGTCGAATCCGGTGTCTTACGGACGATGGCGGCTACTTACCGACGCGGTGAAAGAACGCATACGCGGATTCAAAACCCATTTTACCGGCCCCCTCGCAAACCAACTATGTTACTTACAGTCTCCGGCCCGCCGGGAAGCGGCAAGAGTACCACCGCAGAGCTACTCGCCGAGGCCTTCGATTTCGATCACGTCAGCGGCGGGGACATCTTTCGGACGCTCGCCGACGAACGAGGCTACACCCCCCTCGAGTTCAACAAACTCGCCGAAGAGAACGATCAGATCGACCGCGACCTCGACCGACGGTTGCGCGAAATCGCCGTCGAGAGTGACGAACTGGTACTCGAGTCCAGGCTCGCCGGGTGGCTGGCGGGCGACGAAGCCGACTTTCGATTCTGGTTGGACGCCCCAGTTCGTGTTCGCGGGGAGCGCATCGCCGACCGAGAGGACAAAGACCCCGACAGGGCGACCGAAGAGACGAGAGCCCGCGAGGCCAGCGAGGCACAGCGGTATCAGGAGTATTACGGGATCGATATCCAGGATCTGACCATCTACGATCTCTCGGTGAACACGGCCCGCTGGGAGCCCGATGCCGTCCTCGACATGCTCGTCACCGCGGTCGAACGCTACGACGCCGACGGCGACGAAGGAAAAGCACTCGTCGACCTCGAGTCGAATTTCTGATGGCTCTCCGTGGCCCACCAGCGGATCGGTCGCCCGCCGAGTTGCTCGCCTTCGGCGTCGTCAACCTCGACAAGCCGCCGGGTCCCTCCTCTCACCAGATCAGCGGGTGGTTGCGGGACGCCGTCGACGAAACCCTCGCCGAACGCGGCGCCGACGAGACGATCGACCGAGCCGCTCACGCCGGGACGCTCGACCCCAAAGTGACCGGCTGTCTGCCGGTCATGCTCGGGGACGCGACTCGGCTCGCACCGGTCTTTCTCGAGGGTGGCAAGGAGTACGTCGCCGTCCTCGAATGTCACGCGCCGGTCCCCGTCGATGCCGAGTCCATCGTCGCCGAGTTCGAGGGCCCAATCTACCAGAAGCCCCCGCGCAAGAGCGCCGTCTCTCGACGGCTGCGTATCAGGGACATTTACGAGCTCGAGGTTCTCGAGGCCGAGAAACGGCGGCTCCTGTTGCGCATTCGCTGCGAGAGCGGGACGTACGTCCGCAAGCTCTGTCACGACCTGGGACTCGCCCTCGGTACCGGCGGCCACATGGGTCACCTGCGTCGGACGGCCACGGACCCGTTCGACGATCGAACGCTCCACAGCCCGTCCGACTTCCTCGACGCCCTGGCGTTCTGGCTCGAAGACGACGATCCCGACCCTCTGTACGACGTCGTCGACCCCGCCGAACGGATCCTCGAGGGGATTCCACGCGTCGTCATCGCGGACAGCGCGGCTCGGGAGGTGTCGGAGGGCGCACCGGTTTACGCGCCGGGAATACTCGAGGCCGACGACGGGATCGATCAGGGGGAGCTCGTGGCCTGTTATACGCCCAACGGCGCCGTCGTCTGCCTCGGCGAACTGACCGGGCGCGTGGACGCGGAGCGCGGACTCGTGGTCGATCTCGAGCGCGTCCTCGTCTGAGATGCGAGGACTCGGCGTATCGGAATACTCGACCGTACCCTGAACACGGAGAGGACGACCGTTCGTCGATACGACGAAGGACCACGACCGTCTGTTCGTCGATACGACGAGGGATCACGACGTTTCGGTTTCCCTGTGCAGTGGCGGTTCGGTCCCCGCCACCGTCGGCTCGAGAGCGGAGTCTCGTCGACGAAGCGGGACGAGCGGGGCTCGAGTCGTCGGCGCTGCGCGATCATCCGAACGCGTACGAATGGACGCTGGTCGAGAAATTCGACGGGAACGGGCGGTGGACGATCGGTTTCGACGACGGCGAAAGTGCGAGCGATGCGCTCGTGGGAAACGAGACTCACACCGAGTTCGCGGTCGCTGTCGGGGGATTAGACCCCTCTCTCAGATCGCTCGGCCGGTTCGCTGACTTCGTAGACGGCTGGCCGTTCGCACAGGCCGGGTTCACATGTCAACCTTGTATGTCATGTTCCGTTTGCCCGATTCTTCGTTCGATATGGTGGCTAATATCAATCGGCGGGCGGTACTGAGGCGGTCGGGTGCACTGACGACGGCTGGTGCGATCGGGATCGCAGGATGTCTGGACGAGCAGGTGTCCGGTGGTGACGGGCTGCGAATCGGTGCGATCCAACCCGTCTCCGGCGACCTCAAGTACTACGGTCAGATCAGCCTCATGGGGTTTTACTCCGGGCTGGCCTACAGGTTCGATCTCGATCCGATCGAGGAACTGACGACGGGGCGGTACGAACTCGAGCCGGACGACGGCCCGTCCATCGAGATCATCGTCCAGGACATGGAGTTCGATCCCTCGACGGCACAGCGGGTCGCCGAGGACCTCGTCGTCGACGAGGACATCGATCTGCTGTTCGGCGCCTCCTCGTCGGACTCGACGCGACAGATCATCCCGAACGTCGTCGACGAGGCGGACATCCCCTACATCATCGGCCCCGCCGCTGATGCGGACATTACCGCGTCCAGCGAGTACTGTCACGAACTGGCCTTCCGGGCCAGCGAACACACGGCGATGGACGCTCGCGCCGGCGGCCGACACGTCGCCCAACAAGGCGACGTGTCGACGGTCGCCATCTTCGCCGCCGAGGGGGCGTTCGGAGAGGGGTCGCGACCAACTACCGGGACGTACTCGAGGCGGAGGGCATCGAAGTCCTCGAACCCCGGTTCGTCGAGCCGGGGTACAGCGAATTCGGGGGGATGTTCGACGACGCTATCGACCAGGGTGCCGACGGTGTCGTGGGCGGATTCACGTTCATCACGCTTCCCGAATTTCTCCCGACGGCGATGGCGTACGAAGACATGCAGGTCTTCGGCGGTTTCGCGGAACTCGTCACGACGCAGATCACCGGGAAGGCGGTCCGGGAAGCGCTCGGTGAGGACTTCACCGCAGAGGACATCCAGAACGCTGGACTCGGCCCGTTCACAACGCGATACCACTGGAACCAGTACGACAACGAGATCAACGACGAGTTCATCGAGATGCACATCGACGCCTACGGGCAAGTGCCGGACCTGTTCAGTGCCGGTACGTTCGTCGGCGGCTCGGCCCTCGCACAGGCGATCGAGGAGAGCGGCTCGACCGGCGGAGGCGACATCGCCGACGCGATGCGCGGAATGACCGTCGAAGACACGCCGAAGGGCGAGGGTGCCTACACCTTCCAGGAGCACAACAATCAGGCCGCCTCCGAGATGACCGTCGCCTGGCCGGTGCCGACCGGTTCCGAGTTCGAGGAGACCTGGGACGCCGCGGTGATGCCCGGCGAACCGATCGAGACGTACGGCGCCGACGAGGTTACGGTCCCGGCCGAGGAGGTCAGTTGCGATCTCAGCTGAGGTGATCTCATGTTACTCTCAACGCACGACCTCACGAAGGAATTCGGCGGAATCACCGCAGTCGACGGCGTCGACTTCACGCTCGAGGAGGGGGAACTCTGTTCCGTCATCGGACCGAACGGGGCGGGCAAAACGACGCTTTTCAACCTGCTAACCGGCGTTCTCGAACCGACGGCGGGGTCGATCGAGTTTGCGCCGTCCGATTTCGAGGGCGACCGCCGCGACGACAGCGTCGATATTACTGCCGCCTCCCCCCACGAGACGGCGTTGCTCGGGCTCCACCGTTCGTACCAGATAACCAATATTTTTCCGACGGTATCGGTCCGCGAGAACGTCCGCATCGCCGTTCAGGCCCATCGAGGCAGGGACTCGTGGAAGTTCTGGCGGAACGTCGGCGCGTTCGACGAACACGTCGCGGAGACCGAACGAATTCTGCAGCGCATCGGACTCGCCGCCGCGGCCGACCGGGCCGCCGAGACGCTGAGCCACGGCGAGAAACGAACGCTCGAGATCGGCATCGCCCTCGCCGGCGATCCGGATCTGCTCTTGCTCGACGAACCGACGGCGGGCGTCTCGAGCGAGGACGTGAGTCAGGTCACGGCGATCATCGAGGACATCGCCGCCGATCACGCGGTCATGCTGATCGAGCACAACATGGACGTCGTGATGGGGATCAGCGACCGCGTCGCCGTGTTGAATCAGGGCGAGTTGATCGCACAGGACGATCCCGAGTCGGTACGCGAGAGCGAAGCCGTACAGCGAGCGTATCTGGGCGGATACGATCCCGGCGGTGCCGATGCGGGGTCCGAAACGAACGCTGACGACGGTGGCGAACCGGGGGTGTCCGCCGGATGATCGCGGCGGTGATCCGTCGATGACCCTCCTCGAACTCGAGGGCGTTCACACCTACTACGGCGAGAGCCACATCCTGCAGGGCGTCGACCTCGCCGTCGAAGACGGTGAGATCGTCGCGCTCCTCGGGCGAAACGGGGTCGGAAAGACGACGACGCTCCGGTCGATCTTGCAACTGACCCCGCCGCGGACGGGAATCGTCCGCTTCGAGGGCGAGGACATCACCGGGGCGCCGACCCACGACGTCGCCGCGGGCGGAATCGGCTGGGTCCCGGAAGAACGGCGGATGTTCGGCTACCTCACCGTCGAGGAGAACCTCCGCGTCGCGGTCGCTCCCGACGACGACTTCGAGGCCATGCGCGAGTACGCGTTCTCGCTGTTTCCCGACCTCGAGCGGTTCCGGGAGAAGGAAGCGCGGAACCTGAGCGGCGGCCAGCAGCAGATGGTCGCGATCGCACGCGGCATGGTCGGCGACAACGACCTCCTGTTAGTCGACGAACCCAGCGAGGGGCTGGCGCCCCAGATCGTCGAACAGGTCGTCGAGGCGCTCCGGGAGGCGTCCGCCGAGACGACGATGGTCCTCGTCGAACAGAACTTCCCGCTGGCGATGGACCTCGCCGACCGGTTCTACCTGCTCGATCACGGAACGGTCGTCGAGTCCGGTTCGACCGAGGGCGTCACGGCGAACGACGAGACCATCCGGAGGTACCTCTCCGCATGATGGGGACGACGACGGGCCTCGCGCCGCTGGTGGATACTCCGTTGGCCGTCGATGCTATCGGGCGATTGCTCCAGTTCGACACGCTCGCGCGGATCATCATCGAGGGATTCGGCAAAGCGGCGATCTACTTCATCATCGCCGTCGGGCTGACCATCGTCTTCGGCCTCATGGGAGTTCTCAACTTCGCCCACGGGGCGTTCGCGATGCTGTGGGCGTATCTGGGCGGCATCCTGATGGTCGTCACGATCTCGAGCGGAACGTCACCGGTGGCCAGGTTCGCCCTCTTCATCGCCGTTGCGGCGGTCATCTTCGCGCTGTTGACCGCGTTCGGTTCCGTCCTCGAGATCGGGCTTGTTCGTCCGATCTACGACCGGACGCCGATGTACCAGATCCTGTTAACTTTCGGCGTCGGTCTGATCCTCGAGGAACTGACTCGAATCGTCACCTCCGCGCGCGGCATCCAGCCGGAACCGACCTGGACGGGCGCGGCGGCGACGATCCCCGCGTCGCTGGAGCGGTTCTACTCGATTTTCGGCGCGAACATTCGCGGGTTCTACCTGTTCGCGATCGTCGCCGGGATCCTGATCGCGGCTGTCGTCTGGGCGTTCCTGACGCGGACGCTGTACGGCCTGTACATCCGCGCCGGCAGCGAGGACGACGAGATGGTCGAGGCCCTCGGCATCGACGTCCGGAAGGCGTTCACGATCGTCTTCGGCCTCGGAACCGGTCTCGCGGCCGTCGGCGGCGTCTTCCTGATGTGGGATCCGACGCAGGGACCGAGCGTGCTGCTCAACATCGAGGTCCTGCTGTACGCCTTCGTCGTGGTCGTCATCGGCGGGCTCGGCTCGTTCAAGGGCACGCTCGCCGCGGCGGTACTCGTCGGGAGCGCCGACTCGCTGACGACGTGGGTGTTCAACACCGGTCTCGTCGACTTCCCGGGACTCTCGGAGGTCACGATCTTCCTGTTGCTGGTGATCGCACTCGTCGTTCGGCCACAGGGACTGTACGGCGTCGAGGAGGTGGGCGGCCATTAGCCCCGCCCGCGACGACGTCCGGGACGGGGACGACGGCCGCGTCCGGGAGGATGGCGGTTCGAACGCCGATATCGACTTCGAGGAGTCTGCCGAACCGGACGCCGGTGAACCGACGCCCGGCGCAGTTGGGACCGCTCGAGACGAGACCTGGATCCGTCGCTACCTCCGTGATCACCTCGCGCACGCGTCGGTGGTCGCCCTCTTCGTACTCTACCCGCCGCTGTACGGTATCCTGCTCCGGACGCCGCTGGGTGCCGAGTTCGACGCGTTCCTGCCGGGGACGACGTTCCTCATCGGGATGCTCTACCTCGGCCTGTTCGCGATGAGCTTCGACTTCATCAGCGGCTACACCGGCTATCTCTCGTTCGGCCACGCCACCTTCTTCGGCGTCGGCGCGTACGTCGTCGTCCTCGCGGCCAACGGGAAGGTGCCTGGGATTTCCGAGGGAACGCCGTTCATGATCACGATGGTCCTCGGCGGCCTGGTCGCGTTCGCGCTCGCGCTGGCGATCGGCGCCGTTTCCTTCCGGCTCACCGGCGTCTACTTCGCGATGATTACCCTCGGCTTCGCGCAGGTGGTGTACGAACTCGTTCGCAATTGGGATTACGTCGCGGTGAATCCACAGAGCGGCCCGACGATCGGCGGCCCGACGCCCGAAATCGGCGTGCCGTACGTCGATTCGCTCTCCGTCGCGCTCGGACGGCTCGCCGGTGACAGCTTCGAGAACGTCCTCGGCCTCGGCATCGATATCTCGGCGACGCTGACCACCTACTACGCGATCGGACTGGTCGTCCTCCTCAGTTACTTCGCGATGCAGCGGATCATCCACTCGCCGTTCGGTCGCGTCATGATCGCGATTCGCGAGAACGAAGAACGGGCGCGGGCCATCGGATACAACGTCTTCTGGTACAAGATGGCCGCGTTCGGCTTCAGCGGGTTCTTCGCCGCGATCGCCGGTGCGCTGTTCGCCGCCTACGTCGGCACGGCCCCGCCCAACGAGACCTTCCACTTCCTCGTGACTGCCGACGCCCTGATCGTCACGATCATCGGCGGTATCGGCACCCTCGCCGGCCCGTTCTTCGGTACTGTCTCCTACGAGTGGCTCGAGGACGTGCTCTCGTCCGAACAGGGCGGGCTGGCCCCCTATCTCCGGGCGACGCTTCCGGACGGGATCCTGACGACCGACGTCGCCGACGTGATCAACACGGCCATCGCCGGCCGCGCCCCGCTGTATCTCGGCATCGTCTTCGTGCTGTTCGTGCTGTTCGTCCCCAACGGGCTGCTCGGCACGGTCCGTGATCGACTCGGCGACACCGTCGGGACGGCGGTGGGCGATCGACTCGAGCGATATCGGCACTGATCCGAGCGGAGAGCGAATTCCCTCGAGCGGGGGCGCGAACCGGTGTCGCCGCGTCCCAGCACGGCCCGTCCGGCCGACACCCGTCGGGTGAAAACGACATCCTTAAACAGCAGACGCTCATCGGTCCACGTGCGGGACCGTGGGGTAGTGGTATCCTCTGCGGATGGGGTCCGTAGGACCCGAGTTCAATTCTCGGCGGTCCCACTCGAAATTATCTACGTGTTCAACTCTTAGTGTCTCATACCTCTGATACGGCGGAAAATCCAATTCTCGGCTTCGATATATTTCCACATAGCCGACAGGCTGTGTGGGGGTGGTCGGCGTGACGGTCGCACCGTGGCCGTTGGTCGACAATTCGACGTGTCGTCACTGCGGAGCCCACGTTACCGACCGGTTCCGCCGCGTCTTCGGTGACGACGACGATCGAGCCCTCCGCTGTGGCGACTGCGATACCAACGCGCGACTGAGCCGCGGCTCCGCGGCTGGCGTCGACGTATCGATTCTCGATCCAGAAACGTCGCTCGGCCGTCACGGAGGTGAAGCCGATGCGTAAGGCCGACTTCGTGCGTGCGAGTCGGCTATACGATGCCGACAGTCGGACGCCATCGCCCATCCAGCCTATCAAGCGACCGACGCGGACGTTCGGCAGAGGTTCGAAAACCGAG
Organism: Natrinema caseinilyticum; assembly: GCF_024227435.1. Taxonomy (GTDB): domain Archaea; phylum Halobacteriota; class Halobacteria; order Halobacteriales; family Natrialbaceae; genus Natrinema; species Natrinema caseinilyticum. Next base: position 1,424,604 of record NZ_CP100445.1, on the reverse strand, counting down.
GTGAGGCAGCGGTTCGGTTTCATGCCCCCGACGGTCGTTCGCGAGCCTGCTCGGGACGGCCAAGACATCCCAATTTGCCCGGAATGCGGCCATCCCGTTGCGAATTCGAAGGGGTCGCAGCGGATCGAGAAACCCGACCTCGTTCATGTCGCCCTCGCCGGCACATTCGACGAACTCGTCACGTTCGGCTGGCGGTGTGAACGCCATCCCTACGAGATCGTACTGCCGATGCGGGTCGGCGATGCGGACGCGAGCGCGTTCGTCGACGGTTGGACCGGCGTCGAGATCCGCTTCGCTGATGAGCACGTTCGCCACGTTGCAATCCCTAAACGGGAGCTGAGCGAGCGTGTCGAGTGAGCAGGCTACAGGTCGACTTTGGTCGGATCTCTCCGCGCTCACTGAGGCCGAGCGCGAGGCCTACGTCGCCTGTCGAGAGAACGGCGTCGGGGTCCGCGAACTCGCCCGGCGGACCGATCGCCGGCCGGGGACGATCGGGAATCTCCTTTCGCGAGCCGAAGCCAAACTCGAGGTGGGGGCAGCGTGACTCGACTCGTCGAGAGCAGCGTGTGTGAGCGCTGTGACGAGGCCGTCGACGGGCTTCGCCGACTATGTGCAGAGTGTCCGCGCGACGTTCGCGACGCACGTGAGGGACTGTTGTGAGCGTTGATGCTGCTGACGATCCGGTGTAGTTTGACGATGTCACCGGGTCTGAGTCCGACACCTTTCCGGAACCCCGCGCTCACGGCGCCGCGGTGATGAATCACCTCGCCGATGTTCAGGTTCCTCACGCCGATCGGAGCAGTGATCGTGGGACGCTGTATGATCGGTCGCTGTCCTACTGGCGCGAGCACATCGTCGACCGCGACCTCGAGCCGTACGTCGCCGTCGACGACTTCGAGGCCGACTGGTTGCCGCCGGGCGACTACGCCTTGGTGCTCACATTGTCGCGGTGGAAGGCCGGGACCGGTCACGGTGACGATTATCGGTCGTACTACGAGCAACACCTGAAGCTCCGCGAGTGGGGATACACAGACGACGGCGAGCGCGAGCTCCGGAAGCCCGCGCTGGCGTTGCATGTCGAGATCATGCCCCAGTTCCGCGAGATGGTCTACAAGAGCGGTGACTCCCTCGAGTGCCCGTACGGCGAAGGAACGCGGTTGCTCGCCTGGACGACATGGGCCGAGGACCCCTTCGAGATCGAACGCCGGATGTACGATGCGCTTCGAGCCGTCTACCGAGCCGACACGGTTGACCTTGACGATCGCGTTGACGATGCACGCCGGGTTCCGAAAGCCGAGGCGCACATTCGGTTTGGGATCGCGAAGAAGAACGCCGCGATCGAGACTCCCGAGCAGTCGAAGCAGCTCATCGGCTGGGGCGGCGAAAGCGAGATCGACGCCCACCAGCGCCGGCAGCGCGAAGGGTGGCTCGAAGCACTCATCGAGAGTGGCCGCTGGCACCTGCTCGGATTCAAGCCCCAGCGCTACAGTACGGAGGTGAAAATCTATCAGGCGAACCAGTGGCACAAGAAGTCGAAAAGCGATCCGTTCCACCACCCGAAGCTCGAAGCTTCCTACGCGGGTGTCGACCGCGGAGAGCCCCCACACGTCTCTGAATGGGACGACGTCCTCGAGCACTTACGGACAAGACACCGACCGTTCGGTACAGGCCGAGTGCTGAATGCGCGAGCATCCGCGAGCGAAGCGAACGAGGGAGGGCGACGAGCAAAAGGTTGACTTACAAATACGTTGGCCGGTCGAGTATCCGGCGTGTGATCCCACAATGGCTCCGGAGTGCCTTTCTACGATAGGCCTGTTTCGGTCTGTTCGTACACCTGTATCCATCCGTCGCTTCGGACTTTCACGAGGTAGTTGGTATACTGAAACTCGACAGTCCCAATGCCCTGCCGAGAACCTCCGGCTACGTCTGATCCGAAGAACGCGTCTTCAATCGACGGTACATCCACAGATTCGTACAGCGGTGGCGACTTTACCTCTCTCGGAGAGACGCCTTCGGCCTCTGCGATGGCGTATACGATTGCGGTCGTGAGTTCTCCCTGTCCGTTGGATTCGTAGTGTCGCTGTGCCACCTGCGTCTGGTGCATATCGGAACCACTGGTGGGGTCGTCTCCGTCGATAGTTCCATCGTTACTCCTCTTGCTCATCCATATCACTCCGTGCGTGAGTTTCCTGGTTCGTGTCGAGGCTGGCACCCATCCCTTCGAGGGCGGCCAAGACCTGTTCGGCGTGTTCGGCGGTCGTAATCGTCTCGGTCGCTTCATCGAACGCAACCACGTCTTCGTCAATCAGTTTCGGGACGTGGGCGTGGTACAGCGAGACGTACACCTCTTCGCGCTGGTCTTCCGTTACGGCGTGTTCCGGAACCTCGTTCTCCCAGGCGGCGATTTTCGTCGCCAAGTCACTCAGCGACCATTCGGTGTCTTCGAGAAGGGTGTAGCACAGGTAGCGCCGTCGGGGGTGCCCCAACGCCTCGTACACCGGCTCTATCTCCAAAATGCTCGGCGGCGGCAGTTGCTTTTCGGGTGACGCAGACACGTCGAATGATGCTTCCTCATCCGGGTCAGGTTCGCCAGCCATGCGATAGAGACACAACGAGCGAATAAAACAGTTCCTCCAAACCAGACAGAACGGATATTTCTATGATGAACGCTATCGGTTTGTGTTTTCATACCTTCCATTTACTGGCCGATCGAATCAAACGTCATTTGAAATTTTTTTGACTATTAATGACACCAGGGGTATGAGGACGCGGCATCTCACGAGTGACGTGATAACAGCCTCTCGATAGCATATGCGCACCTGTAGTCATACGCGGTGTTCAGTTATCTCTGAGTGAATAGAAGACGGTGAAGTACCATTCTGATCCGACCCCAGGGGTCGCCCGTCAGCAGAATTCGATCTCCGAATATGCACACGAGCCGCGACTCGTCGTGTGCATATCTCGAGTCGATCCATCGCTCGAATCGTCGTTCTTCTCTGACTGTCCGACATGCTCAGCTGATTTCGGGCTGAAATGGGCCGGTCAGTGAGTCGAAAAAACTAGGGTTTCGAGGGTCGTGTGTACGAGCATGCGAATCAGGACCGACGGTGATTACGCGTATCGACGGGATGCGATTGAACGTGCACCTGCCTTCTACGACTGCAACAAGACGAAGGCCGTGGTGAGCGCCTGCGACGATGTTCCGAAATTCGTTCAAGCCGCCCGCCGCGTCCTCGAGTGCGATGACCTCACGCTTGAGCAGCGTCGGGAGATCGCCGAGACGCTCTCGACTCGAACGATGGCGTTCGAGGTCGACACTGAGGTCGTCGCGAAGGCCGACTCAGAACAGGAACGAGGCTGCCTCGTTGAAACCCTCATACGGTGATAGGTTTCAGCGGTTGTGCTGAATACAGGGCGTGAATCGGTCATCTCGACATGACTGTGGCGTTTTCCAGTGAGTCAACTGATCGGCGTATAACATTATTACGATCCTGCGTTGCCCGTAGAGACGGGAGGATAGAGGTATGACAGAGCATAATACGGAATCGACGGATGGCCACGGCTTTCGGAGACGAACAGTGCTCGAAATTGCCGGAGGTGCCGGTGCGACAATCGGTCTGCTTGGTGCATCGACCGGGTCAGGAGCGGCACAGTCAGATGGTGAGCAAGGCCAGAACCGGAACCGGAGATGCTACTCATTGTCCATCGACAATCCCTATTTTCCACTCCAGGTGGGTCAGCAGTCGGTCTTGCAAGGGACCGACGACGAAGGAGTGACCGTCAGAGTGCAGGTCACCGTCTTCGACGAGACGGAGGACGTCGCCGGTATTACAACTCGTGTGTTCGAAGAGCGTGAATGGGAGTCTGAGGCGGAAGACCCGACCTTCCCCGATGACTTCGACCTCATCGAAGTTTCGGAGAACTACGCTGCCCAGACGTGTGACGGGACGGTATGGTATTTCGGCGAGGAACTTCTCGTCTTCGACGGCGAACCGGTAGAGAACGGTGGGGCAGACGTCGGAGCGTGGCGCGCAGACGATTCTGCCAGTGCGCCGGGCATTCTGATGACCACGTGGCCGGTCGTGGGTTCGCGTTGGCAACAGGAGGTTGCCCCTGAGGCAGCCCTGGACGAGGCCGCCATCGTCGAGGCTGGATTGGCTGTTGATCTCGAGAACGAAAACTCCGCCACGTTCGAAGACTGTATCAGAGTCTTCGAGTGGAATCCGATCGAGGGACAAACAGGACCTCCCTCACCCTTGCCTGATCCCCTGCCGGAGGACGTCCCAAATTCGTGGGGAGACGAGAAAATTTTCGCACCCGGTGTTGGCATTATCGTCGACGAAGACGTCGAACTCGTCCAGTTCTCCGAGGGCTGACTGGCACTCTGAGAGAGTCAAGCATCAAAGGAAGTTTGTCGGTTTCGTGATTTCACTACGCCTATCAGTGGGTGGTGAATCCATCTTCTCTATTCAGCACGCTATTCGTATCATCTGCTGAGGATTTCGGCAGAGCCGAAAAAATCTGAAATCGCTATTTTCGCCTGTTTCGTGTGTCGATGGTCCCCGTCTCCGTGCCACCGGAGCATGGGCAGGCTCGAGGCGGCGACAGCTTTCGTCTTGAGAATCTGCGTTCTGGTCCCCCGTCGCCGGTAGATCGCGAAACTGCACATGCCGACGGCTCGCACCAGCTGCGAGTGGTACTGCTCGTAGACCTTGAAGTTCCCCGGCTGGCCGTCTGCGTGTCGGTGGGCGGTCGCTTTGAACTCCCACGGGGTGTGCCCTTTCTTCCCGTCGTACCACGTCGTGTCGATCCGTTTTCCATCGCTATCGACGAGATCGCCGCAATACTTTTCCGCCAGGTGGTACTCCGCTGCGGTCCCGTGTTTGTTCGCCTTGTGACTCGGCATTGCGGTCGATTCCGCGAGCGTGCGCGCCTCACGCGCGTCTTATCAATCAGATCCCCGCCATATTCTGCCGCCCGCCCATCGGTCGCCTCGCTCCCGCCGGGAGCGAGCGATGAGCCAGGGATTGACCGCCCTCTACAGTACGTCGGGGGCTCCCGGACGCGGACAGGTCGCCGCCGTCATCCGGTTATCGCCTCGACTGCGTCTATCGCTCCTCGTGCTCACCGTCCTGAGTCTCGGGCCACCGATCGCCACTTCGCCGGCACTACCGCACTCGAGCGGCGTTTGTCTCTCTGCGCGGCTCTCTTTGGCCTCCTCGAGCAGTTGGACGTTCTCGCCAGCGTCGTACGTACCATAGAACCACCTGGCCGAATCGACGACCAGTTACACACGCGAGCAGGGTGGGGGGAAGTTACATACGACAACGTTTGGCAACGCTCGAGAAAGGGCCTGCTTCCACTGGAAAAGGCGTTCACACGGCCGATCACGTCGTCGATTCACCGTTCGAGCGGTGGCTCGCGAGAACCGGCTCCGATCTGCCGTTCGACGGCCAGAGTGAGTCCCGTCGGATGCGAATCGAGGCGATTCGCTCGAGGCCGACGGCCGACAGCTTCGCGGACGTTCAGACGCCCGTGACGTGGTGACGCCGACCTGATCGGGGAGACTGACTGAGTCGGTAATCGAGTTCGTCAGCGAGTCCGCTCCCGTGCAGTGGCGCCCGTGGAATCGACCCGTTCGAACAGCTCGATCGTGGACTCGATGTTCTTGATCGACGGCCGCATCGTGATCGGCTCGGGAAGCTCCTTGTCGAGCGTCTTGACCTCGCCGAGAACCTCCTCGAGTCGAACGCGCGTGAACTGGTGGCCATCCGTCATGTGCGGTCGCCCTCCGCGTGACGGTCATCGGCGGGGCCCGTCGGTCTATCTGCCGCGGCGACGCACACCGCGGGAGACGGCGTTCGCTCGGCCTCGAGTGATGCCGCAAAACTGCGTAGCAGGCGCTCTCCGGACGTTTTCTCGGCCTCAGCTTCCGAAATTCTTTCGTAGGGTGGTGTGTGAGTATACATTGTCCTCAATGGATGCGAGGACACAGGTCGGGTGCCCTTACACCCGGCCGATTTCGTATCGGCCGTCCTGTGCCTCTAATTTAGGTGATTATCATTGGTTACTTATAGCTTACTGAACACCTCGCGGCCGTCCCGCGCGGGCACGCTCGCGATCACCCATCATCTCGTTGGCCGAGCGGACCAGCCGTCGAACTGACGGGTACCCGCGGACTCGAGCAGCGCCGGGAGACCGCCGAGATGGTTTTCTGGAGAACGTCGAGACGGTCCCCCGGAGATCACCGAGGTGGTCTCGACTCGAGGCGACACCGACCCGTCGTCGATCTCTTCGATTTCGGCATCCGTATTGTCGGTCTGGTATAGAACGGCCCGTCGGTACTAGTTCTCGAGCGGCCACGCGTCGTCTCCGGGACCGCCGTCGGCGGTGCGCGCGAGACCGCGCAGGCGAGTGACTGTAGTCGATTTTGACATACGGTTGGATTTGTTCGATGGGCCACAAGTTCTATTAGCCCTGAATTTCCGACAAAATCGGCAGACGGAACCGGTTCAAGTACCTGTTGTAACCCTTCCGTCAGTGGCTAATTATCACGATTGAAAGTGTTTCCAGGTCAGACGAATCTGACTTTCCCTTACGTATATATGGGTCCGGTGACGCCTCTTCGTTAGCATCGGTAAGACGGCTCGAGAAAGCGGGGACGCAGGTTGCTATCAATCCCCCTGGTCCGCAAGCCTCGGTTTGGGTAGGGTGCTGATAAGCTTTCTCGCCGTCGATGCCGGATGTGTCATGATAATGACGGACGGAAAAGCAATACAACGAAAGTTGATCGGAGAACAGGATGAACGAGCCGTATCGCCTGTCATAGGGGTTATCCTCATGGTAGCGATTACGGTCATCCTCGCAGCCGTGATTGCGGCTTTTGTCCTTGATTTAGGACAAAGCCAAAGCGCATCTGCATCAGCAGGCGCACAGTTCGATAAAGCAGCTGCGCCAAGTGGCGTTGTTGAAGTCTCTCTAATTTCAAAGGACCGAATTGACGATGGCACATCCCTTACTGTCAATTGTGAAGGAAATGCGACCAATCCTACATTGACAGACGTTGGGGAAACAGTCAGTTGCGATCATGACGATGAAACAGTAACTATCGTCGGAACGTACCAAGGGGAAGAATCGACAGTCCAAACCTGGAACCCGTGATAGTTCCTTAATTTCTCTAAGCCTATTTCACGATTTCAATTTATTATCGCAACCTAAGATGAGTGATATCCATACTGTTTTTTTACTCTAACTCTTCGGCCTGAAGATCCGAGAGAAGTTAAGCCAGTATTCGCGCGCATCGCGTCAACAGGTGATGTTCGAACTCCTCTGGCATACTGGTTGTCAGCTTGGATGGTCTCCGAGTTGCCGACCTTCGAGACTGTTATTTCGACGCGTCTAATCTCGAGCGACTCCGACACCAGGACGGCATCGATCAGGCGGTGCTCAAGGAAGTCGACATTCCGTTCGTCTACTTTCGACACCGAGCCGAGACGCCGTTGAAGAACAAACGGCAAGAAGAGCGGCCGATAGCGATCTTGCAGTCTGTAGCCAACCGAGTTCAAGAATACGTCGACGTATATCGTGTCGAACGGACTGACTCGAATGGCCGCCGGCCGCTGCTACCGATCGAGATCCTCTCCGTATTCGACACTTGGCGGCTCGTCCCCCCGAGCCGCCCGAAAACCCAGTTTCCGGTTTCGGTCCGCGTCCACATTGCCGGTAACCTGTCACGAACTGGTTGGCGCGAGGACCGTCCCGGGACCGTCGGCCGTCGACTCGGTCACTCGGTACTGGGACGGTTTCGTGACAGCGCAATCCCGTTGCGACTTCGGTATCGATACCGGACGTCGAAGCGAGGTGCGGTCGTGTTCGACTTGCGTTACTCGTACTGATCGGACGGATGGGGAGCGCGACGGCGGGATCGATCCTCACAGTGTGAATCACGACCCGTCTCGGGCCCGGCCGACAGAGGCGGGGGCATCAGCTCGATTCCTATTATTTTTCGGTAAAAAGATCTATATGAACTATGTGCTAATCGTGTTGTTGCATGGGTGACGAGGACGGAACCGAATCGGTCGGCGAATCGCGACGAAATGTACTCAGGTCTCTCGGGACGCTTCCGGTTGCCGGCCTCGCTCTCTCCTCGAGCGACGTCGTGTCGGAGGCCTCGGCGGCCGACAACACGTGGCTATTTTCGGAATACGGAGAGACGAAGCGCGACGTGTGGGACTACAGCGACGAAGTGTACTTTCACGACGACTTCGTCCCGGACGCCGAGGAGTCGCTGCGGGCGCTCACGAACATCGTCGAAGTGGAAGTGATAGACTTCCAACAGGAAAAGGAGTCGCAGGGGTACTACCAGATCGCGGTGCGCATGTACGTGGCGATGAGTGTTCAGTCCACGACGCAGTATGGATACCGTGAGTACAGCAAATATCACAAGAAGATTCCCGCGATCAGAGACCTCGAACTCTCCCTGTTCAAGGATGAAATCACTGGCGGGAATTTCGACGTCAGAACGGCGTCTGAACGACCGGAGTGGGGCGGAGTGTGGCACAACGGTATCGATGCGGACGTCAGAGATTTCAACAAAACGGCCGCGGGTCTCTTGCTCGATTACGGGGCTGACGTGCTGGAAAGCAGTCTCCTCTCTACGATGTCCCTCGTAAAGGACACTGCCGAACTGTTGGCGAAATTGAACGAACTCGCCGACACGGACACGGAGACCGAATTCGAAAAATATTACCACAAACCGAAATCTGAAATTAACGCGTTCAAGAAGTTCGAAATTGATCTCTATCCGGGCGAGTCGGCCGAGTTCACCATCGAATCGGACGTCAATACGGTCATGGCCAAGCCGGTGGACGATCACGACTCGATATACTCGGTCCCCGTCCCGGGATATTCGAGATCGTTCAGAATCGAGGTCCCCGACGGCTCGGTGCCTGATATCAGTCCAGACGATCTCGGTGAGAAACTCCACCTCGAGGATCGAATGATAGACGACGTTTCGGAATCGATCGACTCCCATCCGGTCAGCGATCCGGTGTCGTTCTTCGGGCCGCTCTCGTACGACGGCCCACAGCCGAGCCACGTGCGTGTCCGTGACGGGTCCGTGCCCGAGGTTCAGATCGAAGAGTGGGAGTACCAGAACGGTGTTCACCGCGCGGAATCGGTCAACGGGTTACTGATCGAACCGGGGCATCACGAGCTCACCGACGGCTCGCTGATGATCGCTGGCCGGTTGGACGGCGTCGACGAGGCGTTCCATACGATCCCGTTCGGGCACGAATTCAACAGCTATCCGGTCGTACTCACACAGCCACAGACGTACAACGGGTCGCAAGCGATCGTCTCGCGTCAGCGGAATCTCGGTTCCGATAGCGTAGACGTCTGCGTCCAGGAAGAAGAGGGGAACAACGGTGTACACAGAGGCGAGACGATCGGATTCGTTGCAACTGAAATGACCATCGGTGGGCCGAAGACGTACGAATATAATGGAGTGCAACGAGAATTCGAAGCCGGACGAAGGGAGGTGGACGATCAGTGGACGACGATCCACTTCTCCGAGACCTACGACAATCCCCATTTCCTCGCCGATATTCAGACCTACGAGGGCGCAAATACGGCCGGACTGCGCTACCGAAACCTCACGAGTTCGAGCGTGGAGGTGTTCGTCGAAGAAGAACAAAGCGCCGACGACGAAGTCAGCCACGTTGGCGAACTCGTCGGCTATATGGTGTTCGAACCGAATTAGTCGCACCGACTGCGGCTACCGAAACCATTTCCACCGCAGTAAAACTTTGTCCCAGGTTCACACGCAACACCGAACCGGTATTTTCGGCGCGATGCGGACGACCGTGTCCGAGAGAAACGGCCAACGTAGTCGCTCGAACGCATGCTGTAGACCAGCTTTCGCTCGCTATCGCCAACGTGCTCGACTCGACGGTCCTCCGTCCCTCGAGTCGGCGAACGTTCGATTCTCGAGTGCGGGACGCGTTCCGGGACCCGTCGGCCCGCCCGGAGGCGCCCGTGTCGTTCGCGAACCCGGTCGGCCAGCGCGACGTCCGATCCGGTCGCGACCCGCTCGCGAGGTCCTGGACGACGGGTCCCCGTTCCGTTCGGATCGGGAACCGGTTCGCGGGAGCACTGACCGCGACCAACGGTTCGGGCATTCGGATCGAGCGATCCCTTTCCGCGTCCCGATTGCACTTTAATACGTTGCATCGACGGTTGGACTGAGGACAACTGTCCGCTTCGTCCGACGTCCGTCAGTCGCGCGTCAGTAAAGTATCGAGGGTATTATTTGGGTCCTCGTTGCCGAGGGTGACATGCCGAAAACAATGTCGACCAGTATGCGGGTTGTCCATGCAGTGGCGGCTCAGGAAGACGTGGATCCGGCCGAACTGCAACCGCCGCTTCACGCGGTCGTCGATGCGGATGCACTCGACGACCTGTTCCCGTCGGGGGGCGCCGACTCGAGCAGTCTCGCCAGGTCCGTCGAATTCACCTACCGTGGGAATCAGGTATGTATCGACAGCCGGGGCAACGTCGACGTGTTGGCCCGCTCCGCCGAGTCGGGGGCCTCGACGACTCCCGGTCGGTAGGGTACCGAACGGAACGTCGCTTCGGTCCCCGCTCGTCGTTCGATTCCGAGCCCGGGTTCGCGCCTCGACTCGATCGGGGACCGACTGCTGGAGACGTGAGCGATTCGAGTCATCCGTCGACGGTGACGGCCGACGTCGACGGCGTAAACATGTGGTCGTCGATGTACTCCCAGTCGTCGAATCCGGTGAGGCTCCCCCCGGAGAACCCGTAGTAATCCGCGGGTGCGTTGTAATTCATGACGCTCCGGTACCGCCAGAAGGCGTATTCCGTGGAGTCGATGCCCTCGAAATCGGCGTTCGACAACCCGAGCGAGTGACCGAGTTCGTGCATCACCGTCGAACCCGTTTCGTCGCGCTCCGGCTGGGATTCGACCATCAGGGTTCCGAGACCGGCTTTCCCGATGATATTCTGCAGTCCCGAATCGCCGGCGACGTTCTCGACGATGACCAGATAGTGATACCCGTGGTCCGCGCGGTCGAAATTACGCCTCCGATACTCGTTCAGATCGCCGACGTCGGTTGCCGATGTCCAGGGGAGGGTCTCGTCGACGACGAAGTGCAGCGACGCACCGGTCGAACCGTTGGGATTTTCGAGGGGCGCGGTCTCGAACTCTCTGACGATTCGATCGGCTTCCGCCTGCTCGAACGCGGTTCGCTCCATGGTGTCGACCTCGACGTAGATATCGGTTCTGAGCGGGTCGGCGCCGGGAAAGAGATCCTGACGCTTCGTCTCCGCACCGTCCGTGAGGCCGTCGGCGTCGGTGTCCGATGCCTTCGGATCGGTGTCGTACTCGAGAACCTCCGTCCCGTCCGCGAGCCCGTCCCCGTCCGTATCGGCCCGACGCGGATCGGTTTCGGACTGCTCGAGTTCGTCGCCATCGGACAGTCCGTCGGCGTCCGAATCCGACGCGCGCGGGTCCGTTTCGTGGTCGAGCACTTCCGCCACGTCGGTGATCCCATCGCCGTCGGTATCCGCCTCGAGCGGATCGGTTTCGTGTGCGGTGACCTCCGCGCCGTCGTCGAATCCGTCGCCATCGGTATCGTTCGCGGTCGGATCGGTGCCGTATCGGGTTTCGTCACCGTCGTCGACACCGTCCCCGTCCGTATCTGCGGCCAGGACGGCGGTCCCGTGGCGGAGTTCGGTCAGTGGGGGAACGCCGTCGCCGTCGGGATCGACGACCGTCGTTCCGCCGACGAGCCCGGTCGTGAGGAGACCGAGCGCGAAAACGAGACCAGCCAGCCGCGATAGTTGCATTTCGTGAACGTCACGAATACGAGGGTAATTAAATTACGGCCGTCGCAAGCGTCCGGTCGATATCCCGGACGGGAGTCGCCCGAATCGCGACTTCGGGCGCGAGGATCCACTTCTCGTTCACTTTCGTTCCGCTGTCCAAACCCTCTTACACGCCGGTCCCGCAGACGACCGTAATGGACGGGAACGAGCGCCTCGAGTTGCCGGTTTCCGACGACGCCCTCCCCTTCGACGCCGACGGTGTGACGATCGAAGACGGCCACGTGTTCGATCTCCTCGAGCCTGCCGTACAGGAGTGGTGGCTCGAAGAGTTCGGTGAGTTCGTCCCCGAGAACGGCGGCTTCTTTACGCCACCGCAACGCGGTGCGATCCCGAAGATACACGAGGGGACGAACACGCTGATCTGTGCGCCGACGGGGTCGGGAAAGACGCTAGCCAGCTTTCTCTCGATACTGAATACGCTCTACGAACGCGACCGGGAATCTGCCGATGCGGACGGGCCCAGTTCGTCTGACCGGGAGTCGGAGTCTCCCGCCGGCCTCGAGAATTCCGTCTACTGTCTCTACGTGTCCCCGCTGAAGTCCCTCGCGAACGACATCCATCGCAACCTCGAGGTGCCCCTCGAAGGGATCGAGGAAATCGTGGCACGGCGCGACGGCGACGGATCGATGGGGGAGATCCGCCACGCGATCCGCCACGGCGACACCGACTCGGCCGAGCGCCAGAAGATGCTCGAGGAGACGCCACACATCCTCAATACGACGCCCGAGACGCTCGCTATCCTCCTCAACTCCCCCAAGTTCCGGGAGAAACTCCGCACCGTCGAATACGTCATCGTCGACGAGATCCACTCGTTGGCGTCGGGCAAACGGGGAACGCACCTCGCGGTGAGCCTCGAGCGACTCGAGGCGATGGTCGACGGCGAGATCACCAGGATCGGGTGTTCGGCGACGATCGAACCGCTGTCCCGCGTCGCGGAGTTTCTCGTCGGGTGCGAGACGCCACGCGTGACCGACGACACGAGCCGCGAGGACGGCGCTGCGACCACCGATCCGACCGATCGGATCGACGGCCCGCCAGCGGACGGCGGGCGAAGCGAGCCGCGAGTCGACGAGAAACGAAGCGACTCGCGAGCGGGCGATGAACCCGGCGACAGGTATCGTGACTACGAAATCGTCGACGCCCGATTCGCCCGCGAGTTCGACCTGCAACTCGAATGTCCGACCGACGATTTGATCAACACGCCCCGCGATATCGTCCAGGAACGGTTCTATCGGTCCCTCCACGACCACATTCAGGACCACACGAACACCCTCGTGTTCACCAACACGCGCTCGGGCGCGGAGCGAGTCCTCCACAATCTCCGGGAACGCTTCGACGAGTACGGCGAGGACAATTCGGGCTGTCACCACGGGAGCCTCTCGAAGGAGGTCCGCCAGGACATCGAGGGGCGGCTGAAAGCGGGCGATCTCGACGTCGTCACCTCCTCGACCAGCCTCGAGTTAGGGATCGACATGCCCCACGTCGATCTGGTCGTACAGGTTGGCTCGCCGAAGTCGGTCGCCGCCTTGCTCCAGCGGGTCGGCCGGGCCGGCCACCGCGTCGGCCAGACCGTGACCGGTCGCGTCATCGCCCTCGACCGCGACGAACTGCTCGAGTGCGCGGTGATGCTCAAAAAGGCCCAGGAGGGGTTCGTCGACTCGGTGTCGATTCCCGAAAACGCACAGGATGTCGCTGCCCAGCACGTCTACGGGATGGCGATCGCAGAGATTCGGCCCGAGTCCGAACTCAAAGCGATCCTCAGACGCGCGTATCCCTATCGCGACTACACCGAAGCGGAGTACGAGTCGCTCATGCGGTATCTGACGGCAGAGTACGCCGGTCTCGAGGACCGAAACGTCTACGCGAAAGTCTGGCGCGACGGCAACGATCCGCCGACGGGCGAACACCACCACGAGGAATACCCGGTCGGGGAGCGATTGATCGGCAAGCGCGGCCGCCTCGCGCGGGTCATCTACATGACGAACATCGGGACGATCCCGGACTCGTTTACCTGCGACGTCAAGACGCGCGCGAGCGACGAGTGGGTCGGTCAACTGGACGAACAGTACCTCGACACCTTAGAGAAGGGCGACGTCTTCGTCCTCGGGGGCAACCACTTCGAGTACCGATATCGGCGGGGGTCGAACGTCTACGTCGATCGTACGACGGCGCGTCCGACCGTTCCATCGTGGTACTCGGAGCGACTTCCGCTCTCGTACGACCTGGGCTGTGAGATCCTCGCCTTTCAGGACGAACTCCTCGAACGCTACGAGGGCGGCGGGCCGCCGCGAGTCCGCGCGTGGCTTCGGCAGTTCCCCCTGGACGACGACAGCGTGCGCGCTATCGCTCGCCTGTTCGATTACCAGTGTCAGTACGCCGGACCCGAGAGCGTCAGCACGCCCGACCGACTCGCGATCGAGGTCGTCCGCGACCGGGAGGAGTACGAACGTCACTACTACGTCCACTCGTCGTACGGTCGCAAGGTAAACGACGGGCTCTCTCGACTGCTCGCGTACCGCTGTGCGCAGGAGGCGACCGCGAACGTCCGCGTCGCGGTCGCGGACAACGGCTTCGTCCTCTCGATGCCGCTGAACCGCAAAGTCGATATGGAGGGGATCGTCGCCGACCTCGAGGCCGCGGACGTTCGCGACGACCTCCGTGCGTCCCTCGCCGGTACCGACTTGCTCCAGCGATACTTCCGGATCAACGCGACCCGCTCGCTCATGATCCTCAAACGGTACAAGGGCTACGAGAAATCCGCGAGCGAACAGCAGGTCTCGAGCGAGATGCTGCTCGGGTTCGCCGAGGGTCTCGAAAACTTCGCGGTGATCGAGGAAACGTATCGCGAAATCCTTGAGGATAAACTGAACGTCGCGGAGATCGAGGACGTCGTCGACGCGATCGATGGCGGCTCGCTCGCGATTTCGCGACGGCTGCTCGACTCGCCGACACCGCGAGCGTTCGGCCTGGCGACGCTGTCGGCGAGCGACGTCGTCCTCGCCGAAGACGAGAGTGCCGCACTGCAGGCGTTTCACGATCACGTTCTCGAGGAAATCGGCGAGGAGTCGCTGGCCGGGCTCGCGACCGGTTCGAAGGACGAGTAACGGCGGCCACGGCTCGCCGTCGGTCCGAAACGGTCACTCCCATCGACTCGTCCGATTTTCGCCGTTCGCTCGCGGCCGATCGTTAACAACGGTAGCTCACTCCCAAAATGGTTTTATGATGGAAACTGAATGTGAGGTATGTCACCGATGATGGCGTGTGATGCAGTCTCTCAGAGACGCCGTGACAGTTGGCGCAACGAGAGCGACGACGCAACGGCCCCGCTGTGGCGCGTCAGTCCGAACGGAGGGACCTAGATGGTCGACCACGATACCTGGAGCGACCAGCAATCGACGACGACGGTTTCCGTCGATGGCCACGACCTCGAGGTCGCCTACCACGATGACGGGGCCGACGAGGGCGAGGAACCGCCTGTGGTCTTCGTTCACGGCATTCCGACCTGGTCGTTCCTCTGGCGGGACGTCGTCGATGCCGTCGCCACGGACCGGCGGACCATCGCGCCCGACATGCTGGGCTACGGCAACTCCGCGATGAGCGACGACTTCGACCGTTCGATCCGCGCCCAGGAACTGATGCTGGACGCCCTGCTCGACGACCTCGGCGCCGATCGGGTCGCACTCGTCGGTCACGATATCGGCGGCGGCGTCGCGCTGCGCGTTGCCGCGCACAATCCCGACGTCGTCGAGCGACTCGTGCTTTCGAACGCCGTCTGTTACGACTCCTGGCCCGTCGAATTCGTCTCGAACCTGGGTCTGCCGTCGACCGCGGACATCGAACGCGAGGAACTCGAGGGGCGTCTCGAGTCGGCCTTCGTCGAGGGAGCGTACGGCGAGGCCGATCCCGAGTTCGTCGACGGAATGAAAGCACCGTGGCTGACCGACGAGGGCCACGTGTCGCTGGTCCGCAACGCCGTCGCGACGAACACGAACCACACGACCGAGATCGATTACGGTGCGATCACCGCCGAGACGTTGCTCCTGTGGGGGGAAGACGACGTGATGCAGCCGTACACCTACGCCGAACGATTGGCAGACGATATCGCCGATACCGAACTCGCGCCGCTGTCGGAGTCCTACCACTGGGTTCCGGAGGATCGGTCGGACGCTTACGCCGACCGCCTTCGCGAGTTCCTGACCGATGGAAGGTCATAAGATGCAGGTTCACATGAGAGGCACGTTAGTATGAGTAAGGAACCACCGAACTGGGAGTTCAAAGATCGCGACATCGCGATCCTCAGCGAACTCTCGAACGATCCACAGTTATCGTCGCGGGAACTCACGCAGGTCCTCGAGTCCGAGTACGACATCGAGGTCTCCCACGTCACCGTCAGCGAGTCGATCCGGCGGATGCGCGACGAGGGCGTCTTCCGCGAGGCGATCATCCCGAACGAGGAGTACTACATCTTCGCGCTGTTCGAATTCAAATTCAATCCCGAGCACTTCGCCGACTACTGGCGAGAGGCGATGGAATACATCAAGGCGGACAAACACACCCTGTTTTTCTTCCTCTCGGACGGGGAGTACCAGTGGAAAACGGTGATGATGTTTCGCGATCGCGAGGAAATCTCGCGGTGGATTCACAACTGCTACAGGGACTACGGCAAAGCCGTCACGAACATTCGTAATTCGGCGGTTCACAACGTCCTCAAGTTCCAGACCGATCCGCGAATCTTCGAGGAACTCGGCGACGATCCCGGGACCGAGTGACCACGTCCCCGTCGAGTATTCGCTTCGAACGCGATCGAGACCGTTAGTCGTCGCCCCGTCCGTTACGGAACAGCCGATAGGTGGTTCGTCCGACGGCGGCCTCGCCGTCCGCACCCGCGACGGTGACGTCGGTGACGCCGGTCGAACCGCCCGCACGGAGCACTTCGGCCTCGGCTCGCAGTTCGCCGGTTGCCGGACGGAGGTACGACACGTTGAGGTCGGTCGTCGTCAGGAAGGCTTCCGACGGGTCGTCGAACGTGGTGCGGAGCGCGAAGGCGCTCGAGGTATCGATCAACGTCGCGACGATACCGCCGTGGACCGGATCGTGTCCGTCGCTACCGATCGGGTTCTCGAAGTCCTCGTTCTGTGAGAGGACGAGGGCCGCCCGTCCGTCCTCGAGGTGTTCGACCTCGAGATCGAGCCACGACAGGTAGCCGTGACGCGCGACGAACGACTCCCATTCGGGCCACCCGGACGGGTCGTCCGGTCCACCGGTCATCTCACTCGCCCTCGAATTCGGGCTCGCGGTCCTCGGCGAACGCGACGGTCCCCTCGACGACGTCGTCGGTGCTCGAAAGGAGGCCGAAGCCCTGGCTCTCGAGGGCGAGCGCGGCATCGAGGCTCGCGTCCTGGCCCTCGTTCATGACCTTCTTGGCGACCTTGAGACCGATCGGCGGCCCCGTTCGCAGGTCGTCGACGAACTCGCCGACGGTGTCGTCGAATTCGGACCGGTCGACCGAGCGGTTGATCAGCCCCCAGTCTTCGGCGCGGTCGGCGTCGATGTGGTTGCCTCGGAAGACCAGTTCCTTCGCGCGCGTTTCCCCCAGGATCCGGGTGAGCCGCTGCGTGCCGCCGCCGCCGGGGATCAGACCGAGCCCGATCTCGGGTGCGCCGAACGACGAGCGTTCGGTGGCGATCCGCAGGTCACAGGCCAGCGCGAGCTCGAGGCCGCCGCCGAGACAGAAGCCGTCGATCTTCGCGACGACCGGGCGGGGGAAGTCGTTGACCGTCTCGAAGGCGGGCGTGACGTCCATCAGATCGGTCGGGTCCGCGTCGCTGAAGCCGGAGATGTCGGCGCCTGCACTGAACGCCTGATCGCCCGCCCCCTCGATCGTCGCACACCGAACCTCGTCGGTGTCGACCGAAGCGAAGAGGTCGTCGACCTCGGCGAGCAGATCGGCCGAGAGCGCGTTCAGCCGGGACGGCCGGTCGAGTTCGACCTGCAGGAGGCCGTCCTCGAGTTCGTAGTTCAGGTTGTGGAACGGACCGAGTCCGCCGTCGTCGTCGTAGTCGTAGAAGCCGGCGCCGGCGTCCTCGCCGGTGTCGCCGTCTTCGACGAGTTCCTCGAGGTAGGGGTGGGGTTCGAAGCGCTCGGCGCCCGTTTCCTCGTGGAGGGTTTCGAGTTTCTCGAGGACGGTGTCGAGGCCGATCTTGTCGGCACGTCGGCAGATGCCCTCGGGGAACCCGAGGCCGAGCTGGACGCCCGTATCGACTTCCTCGGGTTTGGCGACGCCCTCGCCCACGAGGTAGGCCGCGCGATTGATCATGCGCGCTTCGACGCGGAGCGTATCGAACCCGTCGCCGTCACCGCGCTCGTAGTCGGCGCCATCGCCGTCCTCGTAGTCGTAGAAGCCCTTGCCGGTTTTCTGTCCGAGTTCGCCCGCTTCGACTTTCTCCTCCGTGATCGGTGGGATCGGGCTCCCGCCTTCCTTGCGGACGTGATAGCCGACGTCGATGCCGGTGAGATCGCCGAGTTCGAACGGACCCATGGGGTACCCGCGCTGGTGGACCATCGCGGCGTCGGCCTGTCGGACCGTGGCCTCGCCCTCGGAGACCATCCAGGCCGGCTCGCCGCCGAACGGGCCGACGATCGTGTTGACGACGAATCCGCGGACGTCCTTGCGGACGTAGATCGGCGTCTTGTCGATCGACTCGACCCACTCGTAGCCGGCTTCGGCCGCTTCGTCGCCGGTCTCTTCGCCGTAGATGACCTCCACGAGATCCATCTTCACCGGCGGGTTGAAGAAGTGGAGGCCGAGGACGCGCTCGGCGGAATCGACGACCTCCGCGATGTCCGTAATCGGCAGACTCGAGGTGTTCGTCGCGAGCAGCGTGTCGTCGCTCGTGTACTCCTCGAGGTCGCTGAAGATGTCGTGTTTCAGGTCGAGTTCTTCGGGCGCGGCCTCGATCACGAGGTCGGCGTCGACGACCGCTTCCTCGAGATCCGTCGTCGTCTCGATCCGCGAGAGGACCTCGTCGGCCGGTTCGTCGATCATCTCCTTTTCCTCGAGTTTTCGGAGGCTCCACTCGATCGACTCGTAGCCGTCGTCGACGAACTCGTCTTTGATGTCCCGCATCGTGACGTCGTAGCCGGCCATCGCCGTTACTTCGGTGATTCCGTGTCCCATGTTCCCCGCGCCGAGAACCGCAACGCGGTCAATGTTTTCGAGTGACATGGGCGTGTCGTCGACCTGGAATGTCTTAATACCACCGACACGTCCTTACCATTGTTAAGAGTTCAATCAAACCCACCACAAACCGTATACAAATTCCCGTCCCGCCAAAACTCTTGTAATGTTTTCTTTCGTTTCTCCCGGCCGTCCCGGTTCTACCGGTTCGCTCGGGGCGGGTCATCGTCCGTCGACGAGATTCGAGAAAAGTGCCACAGGTGCGAATTCGAGTTCCTACAACGGTTCGTCGCCTTCGATGATCCGCTTCGCTCGCGCGGCAAGCGCCGGTACGCGTTCGCGCATCAGCGGATACATCGGATCGTCGCTGTTGCCCTCGAGGTAGCGCCGGAAGAACATTTCACCGAGCCCGGCGAGCTTGTAGACCGCGAGCGTTCGGTAGAATCGTTCCTGTTCGAATTCGTAGCCGGTCCGGTCCTCCCAGCGTTCGACCAGTTCGGTTCGGTTCGAGTAGCCCTCTCGCTCCATGAACTGGGTCGTCAACTCGGGAATCGACGGCTCGGGGTCTTTCGCGTCGCGCCAGTACGAGAGCATCCAGCCGAGATCCGCACGCGGGTCGCCGAGCGTGGCCATCTCCCAGTCGAAGACGCCGACGAGTTCCGGCGGCGTTCCCGGCGCGAACATGACGTTGTCGAGTTTGTAGTCGCCGTGAACGAGCGTGTGCGGGTGCTCGTCGGGAACGGACTCCTGGAGCCAGTCGCCGACCTCGTGGAGGTCCGGTACTTCGCGCTCATCCTCGGTGACCTCGAACGCCCACGCGAGTTGCTTCCCCCAGCGGTCGACCTGACGCTGAGTGTACCCCTCCGGACGGCCGAATTCGTCGAGGCCGATCGCCTCGTAGTCGAGGTCGTGAATCTTCGCCAGATTATCGACGAGTTCCTCGCCGATCCGCGTGCGGTGTTCCGGGGTGGCAAAACGCTCCGGTTCGTCCTCGCGGAGGACGTCACCCTCGAGTTGCTCCATCACGTAGAAGTCGCTCCCGATGACGTCGTGATCGTCACAGGCGAGGACCGGGGTCGGAACGGGAACGTCGGTTTCGGCGACGGCGCTCGTCACGCGATACTCCCGGAGCACGTCGTGGGCCGTATCGGCGGTTTCGCCCGGTGGCGGCCGCCGGATGACGAGTTCACGGTCACCCCACGTGACGAACAGGGTTTCGTTCGAGTGGCCCTCCTTGTGCCGGGCGATGTCGTACGTGTCCGCGGTGCCCAGGTGTTCTTCCAGATACGCGACCAGCGCGTCCTCGTCGACGAGACGCTCGTAGTAGTTCTCGCTCATGTGGTTCGATGAGTCGATGCGGTGACAGCCGTCGGATCACGGTTCGCGCTCGACATGGTATACGGTATCACAACTACGCTGCCTAACGAAAATAGTTACGCTGTTACTCGTATTGTACAATGTTCAACCAGTTAACACGGTTTTCGGTCCGCTCTCGGCCGACTCGTCGGCCGCGTGGATGGTCCCCTCAGGGACGATAGAGCCGCTCTCCCCGTCCCGAAACGATCTCGAGTACGTCTTCGGGTGACTCGATCCGATACGAGACCGCCGGTCCGTCGTCGGCTCCGAACGCCACGCCGTGTATCCCCATCTCCGCTGCCCCTTCGACGTCGTGTTCGTACCGGTCGCCGATCATCAGCGACCGTTCGGGATCGACGTCGGCCTTCTCGAGTGCCGTCTCGAAGATAGCGGGATCGGGCTTGGTTCGTCCGACCTCTTCCGAGGTGGTTATCGAGTCGAAGTATTTCCGGACGCCGAATTGCTCGAGCATCTGTCGGCCCTCCGCGTCGTCGACGTCGCTGATGACGCCGACGTGGAGCGTCCGGTCGGCGAGGCGCGCGATCGTCTCCGGCGCTCCGGGCACCGGTTCGATCGACGATCGAACGACGGTGTCGAAACGTGGTTCCCACTCCTCCCGCGGCACTGGCTCGCCGACGATGGATGCGATTCCCCGGTGGTAGCCGTCGCGGGCGGAGCGAAACTCGGTCCCGTCGCGCTCGCGGAAGTAGTCGCCGACGGTCGTTCGCCACGTCTCGATGGCCTCCTCGAGCGTCGCGTCGACGTCGTGACGCTCGAGGACGTCCCCGATGAAGTCGGCGTGGGCGGCCTGAACGGTGTCGAGCGCGAGGATGACGCCGCCGATGTCCCAGAAGACGGCGTCCCAGTCGGTACGGCCAGGCACGCCTGTGCCGCCGTCGTCTTCGGTACGCTCGGTCATCGGTCTGTCCCCCGGGTCGTCGACTGGCGCCGTTCGAGCGACAGGCCCGTTTCGCTGCCGGGCTGGCTCACGCGCTCTCTCTGTGGTGTCTCCGCTGTCATGGATCGTTGATTCGTCCGCGACGACGGTCGTTCGACGTCGCCGTATCAGTTTCCGGCGTTGCCATTCACTTAACGGTACGGTATCGATGGCTATCTTTATTAACGACTGCTGTAAATATCTCACTGTGGTTAACAATGGTAAATAACACGACGGTCGACGGTGATCGATCGTGAGCACCCGGCAGTTCAGCGTCGACGGCGACGTCGCGCTCGTTACGGGGTCCTCGAGCGGGATCGGGAAGGCGATCGCCGAGCGGTTCGCCGACGACGGCGTGGACGTCGTCGTCTGCTCGCGAGCACAGGAGAACGTCGATCCGGTCGCCGCGGAAATCAACGACAGCGACCGTCCCGGCCGGGCTCTGGCGGTCGAGTGCGACGTCACGGACCGCGATGCGGTCGACGCGCTCGTCGAAGCCACCGTCGAGGAGTTCGGCGGTCTCGACGTCCTCGTCAACAACGCGGGCGCGTCGTTCATGGCCGATTTCGACGATATCTCGCCGAACGGCTGGCAGACGATCATCGACATCAACGTCACGGGTACCTACCACTGTACCCACGCCGCGGCCGAGTACCTGAAAGACGGCGGCGGGTCCGTGATCAACCTGGCCAGCGTGGCCGGCCAAGACGGTTCGCCACTCATGAGTCCCTACGGCGCGGCGAAGGCGGCCGTCATCAACTTCACGACCAGCCTCTCCAACGAGTGGGCCGGCGACGACGTCCGCGTCAACTGCATCGCGCCGGGGTACGTCGCGACGCCGGGCGTCGAGAGCCAGATGGGCGTCTCCGCGGACGCCATCGACCGCGAGGAGGTCGCCCGCCGGATCGGAACCGTCGACGAAATCGCCGACGTCGCACAGTTCCTCTCGAGTCCCGCCTCGTCGTACGTCGTCGGCGAAACCATCACGGTCCGCGGCGTCCCGCAGATCGGCGAAGACCTCGAGGTCTAAAATCATTTCGTGCGGTTCCCATCGCGCGAGCCAGGCAGATGGAGGATAAACGGTATACTCCGTGCCTCCGGTTCCCATACAGCCAAAAGGTGGCGCTCCATCTGTGGAAGACGATGACTGACAGAGATGTCCACTTACCGGTCGCTGCCCAGCCGACGATCGACTCGATCGCAGACTACACGCGGACGGCCGAAGCGGCCGGCTACGACTGCGCGTGGCTTCCGGAGACGTGGGGTCGTGACGGCGTCACAGTGCTTTCGGCGATGGCCGAACGAACGGAGTCGATCGATATCGGCTCGAGCATTCTCAATACCTATTCGCGGTCGCCAGCGCTGCTGGGCCAGACGGCGGCGACGCTCCAGGAACTTTCGGACGGCCGCTTCCGACTCGGACTCGGTCCGAGCGGCCCCATCGTGATCGAAAACTGGCACGGGATGGAGTACGGAAATCCCCTCAGGCGAACGCGCGAAACGGTCGAAATCGTCCAGCAGGTCCTTTCGGGCGAGACCGTCGATTACGACGGCGACGATTTCGACCTGTCCGGGTTCCGGCTGCGCTGTGAGCCGCCGGAGACGGTGCCCCCCGTCGAGGTCACCGGGATGGGTCCGAAAGCCGTCGAACTCGCCGGTCGGTTTTCCGACGGCTGGCACGGTATCATGCTCACCCCCGACGGGATGAGAGATCGGATCGAAGACGTCGAGCGCGGCGCCGAACTCGGCGACCGCGATCCGGACGAGGTCCAGGTCACCGCGGGGGTAACCTGCTGTGCGCTCTCCGACCCCGAGGAGGCCCGCGCGCTGACCCGTCAGCACATCGGGTTCTACATCGGTGGGATGGGAACGTTCTACCGGGACGCACTCGAGCGACAGGGCTACGACGAGGCGGTGGACATCTACGACGCCTGGCAGGAGGGCGACCGCGAGCGCGCCCTGGAACTGGTCGAGGAGCACATTTTGGACGACCTCTGTGCCGCGGGCGAACCGGAAACGGTTCGGGAGACGCTCGAGCGCTACGAGGCGGTCGACGGCATCGACGCCATCGCCGTTAGCTTCCCGCGGGGTGCCAACGAGGAGCAAGTCCGACAGACGATGGAGGCAGTGGCGCCGACCAACTGAGCGGTCTCGCCGGTCCGACTGTGAATCCGGCTCGGAACGATCCATCGGGACGAACCGAACCCTCGCGGCGTTCCCGACGGCATCCGATCGCAATCGACGGTCGATTCTTCGACAGGTACAAGCCGTGGATCGTCCCAGTTCGTGGTATGCCCGGCAAGGTGAGTCCGGACGACCTGCTCGCACACGTCTTCGACCGGACGGGGGCGACCGAGTTCGACGAGACGGTACTGCAGGGGCCCGCTGACGGCGAAGACGCCGCCGCGATCGACTGGCCGGACGGCGACGGCACGCTCGTGGTCAGCTCCGACCCGATCTCGTTGGCCGCCTCGCAGGTCGGAGACCTCGGCGTCTCCGTCGCGACGAACGACGTCGCGGTTTCGGGAGCCGATCCGCGATGGCTGACGGCGGTCGTGTTGCTCCCCGGCGGAGCCGACGAGAGCGATATCGAATCGATCACCGGCGATCTCGATGCGGCCGCTCGCCGCGTCGGCGCGTCGATCGTCGGCGGCCACTCGGAATACGTCGACCAGCTCGAGCGCCCGCTGCTCTCCCTGACGGCGATGGGAACGACCGATCGATTCGTCCCGACCGCGGGTGCGGAGGTCGGCGATGCGATCGTGCTCACCAAGGCAGCGGGTCTCGAGGGCACGGCGATCCTCGCGGCCGACTTCGGCGCGGAACTCGGGGTCGACCCCGACGTCTGCGAGCGCGCCGCCACGTTCCTCGAGGAGATCAGCGTCGTTCCCGACGCCCGCGTCGTCCGCGAGTACGCGACCGCGATGCACGACCCGACCGAGGGCGGTGTCGCGGCGGGGTTGCTCGAGGTGGCTCGGGCGTCGAACGTCAGACTCGAGGTGGATCGCGACGCGGTGGCGATACGCGAGGAGACGGAACGGCTGTGCGAGGCGGCCGGCGTCGACCCGATGCGAATTTTCGGCTCCGGCGCGCTGATCGCGACCGTGCCCGCGGACGAACTGGACGACTGTCTCGCGTCCCTCGAGGAAACGGGCCTCGAGGCGGCCGAGATCGGAACCGTCCGTGAACTCGACGGCGAGGGACCGGAACTTCTGCTCGGCACGGACTCGATTACGGAACCGGTCGAGGACGACCTCTATCCGCTCTGGGAGGCGGCCGACGAGGAGGACTGATTCGGGACCGTCGGTTCCCTCGCGTGTATCCGACGTACCGACGAGGACACGGTTGCGCGGGGTGGACTCGGACTGACCGGCCCCGTCGACCGGTCAGTCCTCGGCCGACAGTTGCTGTTCCCATTCCAATCGCTGACAGCCGACGACCAGCGAATCCGGAATATCGGTCGCCGCCGAGTGCAGGGAGTCGAAGACCACGGCGACTTCGTCGAACCGTGAGCCGCGGGATGCGACCAACGGGTCGGGCTCCCACTCGACGAATTCGAAATCGGCCAACAGCGGAAGGTGTCGGTGGCACAACTCCTGCGTGAGCACCGCAGGATCGGCGGGAGCGTTCGGGTTTATTGCGCTCTCCGGGAGTGACACCGTCTGCGTCGCGGGTGCATCTGCCAGCGAGACGATTAGCTGGCGGCGCGGTTCCGCCGAGAGGGCTTTGAACACGTCGTCCCATCTCCGAATAACCCGTTTTCCGTTCTTATGCCGCTCTACTGTCATATATCCGAGAACTATCTCTAGATTCTTAAAGTTAGCACCCCGGGGGAAGGGAGACCAGTCGCCCGCTGCGATCCCATTGTGCGGACTGCAGATGAAGCGGTCCCGATCCGCTGCCGTGCCCTCTCGGAGCAGAGACGACGGTGTCTCCGTTCCTCCACCGTCTCACGTCCGTTCCCGTTCCAGGTGGTGCGATCGGTTACCGCGCACCGTCGACGAGGAGCGTATTCATCGCGTCGGGGACCACGAGTACCTCGGTGCCGTCCTCGAGCGCGTCCGTGACGTCGTTCGCCGGGTGCATGAGACACTCGTCGACGACGTCCGGTGTCGCACTGTTCGTCACGTAGAGGTCGTGATCGCGGAGGACGCGCGCCACGACGAACGCCCGCTGGGCGCCGGGTTCGTATCCCTCGCGCATCGTTTCGTACAGCGAGCCGGCGTCGGCCGCCTCGCGCAGACGGCGGTAGAAGCGACGTTCGCCGGTTCCCTCTCCGGCTCCCTCGGGTAGTTCCGCGGGGACGACGAGTCGGCCGCCCTCGCACACCGGATTCCGATCGCCGAGCGCGACGTAGGTCGCTGCTCGCGTCGCCTGATAGAGGTTCGCGTCCTTGGGCGCGCCGACGCCGCAGATCACCGCGTCGAACTCGCGGTCGATGGGAACCGAGAGCGCGGCGCGAGCGATCGTTGCGAGTTCGTCGACGACGCGGCGGCCGTCGCCGGCGCGAACGCCGAGGACGCCGGCGGGGCCGTGGGTCAGGTTCAGCGAGAAGTCGATGCCGGCGAGGTCGCCCGCCCGATCGACCGTTTCGCGGAACGGATTCCCGTCGATGCGGCCGAGGCGGACGCCCTCGCGGGAGAGCATGTCGGGGCCGTGCGTGTAGCGGATGATCGATTCGCTGCCGGCGCCGATCACGACGGTTTTCGCGCCGCCGCTGAACCCCGCGTACTGGTGCGGTTCGACGACGCCCGTCGAGAGGACGGCGTCCGCGGTTGCGACCGGATCGCCGATTTCGACGGGAACCCCGTCACCGACCCGTCCGACTTCGACGACCGAGTCTGGATCGTGATTGATCGCCAGATCGGCGTGGGGGCCGAGCATCGCCTCGATCTCGTCGTCGGCCATCGGCCGATGGAGTCCGAGTCCGATCACGACCGTCACCTGCTCGCGGTCGACCCCGCTGTCTTCGAGGCGTTCGAGCAGGACGTCCAACAGGACGTCGTCCGGCACTTTGCGCGTGATATCCGTGACGACGATCGCGATCTCGTCGTCCGGATCGAGGCGATCTTCGAGCGGCGGACCGAGCGGGTCCTCGAGCGCGCGTTCGGCGGCTGTGCGAACGTCGACACCCTCGCCGCCCGGCGGTCTGGCGACCGTCACGTCGCAGTCGGGAAATCGCACGTCGATCGTGCCCGTTCCCAGCGGAATTTTCATGCCCGTAGGTCGGACGCCGACCGGTAAAAGCGCCGCTGGTTATCGCGGACAGTCCGACACGGGTGTCGATTTCGCACCCGGCGGTCCGTCGTCGCCTCACGTCCCCGGCGACTCGAGCGCGTCGAACTCGAGTCGACCGACGGCGGCCGGTGCGAGGAAGACGCCCTAGAGGACGACGAGCAGCGGGTCGACCGGCGCGACGACGGATTCGAGTTCGCGGACAACGGCGACGAACGACCCGCCGACGCCGACGAGGACACCCCCCTCGAGTCGGGAGCGCAGTTCCGGAAGCGCTGCGAGCCGGCGCGAGGCGACGAGGCCGCCGACCGAGCCACCGAGGCCGAGCAGCGCGTCCTCGGTGCCACCGACGATGAAGACAGCGGGGATCGAGAGGCAGACCGCGATCGTGAACCCGTTCGTCGGATCGCCGCCCGTGAGTCGATTCATCGCGATCACGAACGCGATTCCGAGCGCGACGCCGACGATCACATCGCCCAGGTAGTGAACCCCGAGGACGACTCGAGAGAGCGAGACGGCGGCGACGAGCGTGCTCGCCCCGGCGACGGCCCGCCAGTCGCCCAGGCGGTCGTACGCCGCGACGAGGCCACCGTAGACGACCGTCGCCGCGAACGCGTGACCGCTCGGAAAACCGTACCCGTCGCGTTCGCCCTCGAGTGCCACGAGCATCGCGTCTTCCGGCGGTCGCGGGAGGGCCATCAGCGTTTTGATCGACAGCAAGAGCCCGAGCCCGGCCACCGCATAGCTGATCACGAGGGCGCTCCGGCGTCGATCCGAGCACCAGAACAATACCGCGAGGAGGAGCGTGAGAACCGTCGTCCCGCCGAGTTCGGTGACGACTGCGACGAATTCGCCGTACTCCGCCGGGATGGCGTTCCGAAGTGTTGCACTTCCGTCCTCGAGTCGCATCTGTGAGCCACCGTTCGTTCGTCCGGAACGTGAACGTTCGTTTTTGCGTGTCCGTCTTCGCGAGAAGCAGGTACCACCGGATGGACCCCTGATACGTCGCTCTTCCACCAAGAGCTAGTTCCTCACGCACGGGTCGTGTTTCGATCACGTCCGGTCGACGAAACCGTCTCGACGGGCCTTTCGGCGTGGACCGACGGCCGCCGCCGCTGTGTTCCAAAGCGCTTTGGGACGACGGTAACCGACGTATACGGGGTCGCCTGTACGAACGGTTTCACGTTCCTTCAGGTGCCGTGACCGCCCGCCGCTCCCGTCACCGACGCGCCCACTCGAGCATCCGCTCGTAGACGGAATCGGACGCGAGCGCCCGGGAATCGCCGACGAGTACGAGGGCGCGTTTGGGCCGGGTCAGCGCCACGTTGATCCGGCGGTAATCCTCGAAGATCGGCCCCTCGAGCGAGCCGGTGGCCGTAAAGGAAACGACGATCACTTCCTGGCTCGAGCCCTGGAATCGGTCGACCGTGTCGACCGCGACGTCGTCGGGGACGTGGTTCGAGATCTCCGAGACCTGCGCCCTGAAGGGAGCGATGACGCCGATCTGAGCGCGCTCGAGGCCGGCCGACTCGTACGACTCGATCAGGTCGGCGATCCGCGCAGCCTCCTCGCTATCGGTGTACTGACCGCCGTCGCCTCGGACGTCGACGAACGAAACCGGGTCTCGGAGCGGTTCGGGTAACTCGTCGCGGGAGACGCCCTCGAGATCGTCGAGGGTTCGGCCTGCGACCTCGGGCGCCGCGGGCCGGAGCTGGCCGTCGTAGAACTCGTTCGACGAGAACACCTGGATACGCTGGTTCATCCGGTACTGGCGATCGAGCATGACGCCGGCCGCGGGGTAGCGGTCGACAAGCCGTTCGAACAGCGATTCGGTGAGGTCCTGCGCAGGCGGCTCGTCACCGTTCGGCGAATCCGGGTCGTTCCCGGTCCCGCCCTCGGCACGAACCACCGGCGGTAGTTGCTCGTGGTCGCCGACGAGGACGAATCGCTCGGCCAGATTGATCGCCGCACAGGTCCCCGGTTCCGTGAGTTGGGCGGCTTCGTCGACGAGCGCGACGTCGAACGCTTGCTCTTTCATCACCCGCGAGCCGCACGTCGCCGTGGTCGCCGCGACGACGCGCGCGTTCTGCAGGGCTTTCACCCGGTCGTCGGGGTCCCCCGACCGCTCGAGGCGATACGATTGCATGTCGTCGCGGACGCCGCTTTCGGAGCCCACGCGGACGACTCGTTCTTCGTCGACCTCGTCCTCGAGTTGATCGAGAACGGCCTCGAGTGCGTTGTCCACCGCGCGGTTCGTAAACGCCGACAGCAGGACGCGCTCACCGCGCGCGACCATCGCGCGGATGGCCCGGGCGATCGTGTAGGTCTTTCCCGTTCCCGGCGGCCCGTGAATCAGTGCACAGTCCCGCGCGCTCACGGCCTTTCGCACGGCCTCGTTCTGGGCATCGTTGTTGTCGATGAACGTTTCGTCGCACGCCCCGAATTCAGGTTTCGCACGTCCGAACAGGACGTCCTTGCGCCGCTCGTCACCTTTCAGGAGCGCGTCGTGCATCGCGACGAGCAGCCGGTCGGTCGTCAGTTCGGATGGGTAGACGTCGAGCCGGGTGACTTCGACCGGCTCGTCTGCCGTGAGCACGACGACGTCGTCTAATCGTTCGATCATCGCCAACTCCGAATCGCCCCGAACCGGGTGGCCGTCGCTCGCCAGTACCAGATCCCCCTCTCGCAGTTTCGACGTCGCGCCGCCGGTCCGGCGCGCTCTGAGTTCCCACCGGCCGCCCTCGAGCGGTCGTTTCTCGACGAACTCGAGGTCGATCAGCGCGCGGTCGTCGTCGGCGCGCTCCCGTGCGCTTTGCTCCCAGAGTTTGGCGTACTCGCGGTGGACCGCCCGGCGTTCGTCTTCGATCGCGCGGTAGAATCGATCGAAGTACTCGAGTTCCTCGTCGGGCAACGACTGCCCGATCTGGCCGGCTTTCGACTCCTGATCGAGTCGGCCGGAGACGACCATGCAGGTGTCCTGTTCGAAGCAGTACTCGCACTTCGAATCGGCCTCGTAGCCGGTCGGAATATCGCCCGCCGTCTCCATCGCCGCGATCTCGTTGCGCAACCGCACGACGTACTTCAGGAGGCCGTCGCCCATCGAGAACTCCTTCGCCGGGGTGAGGTCGCCGGTCTCCTCGTTGCGATCGAGCGCCGAGTTCTTCGTGTAGAGCAGCGTCCCGGTATCGACGTCGCCCCCGTGTTCCTCGAGCAACAGCGCGTAGCAGGCGGCCTGCACCTTGTCCTTGAATCGGGGTTCCTTTCGCAGGTTCTTGCCCGTCTTGAGTTCGACGGGAGCGCCCCGGCGGACGGCGTCGGCCCGCCCGCGGATGCCGAACGTTTCGCTGATGAGAAGCTGTTCCGACCGCCAACTGCTCTCCGCGGGCCTGAACGCCCGCTTCGTGCTGTCGGCGGCGGCCCCATCTTCGGCGGTAGCAGCCGCCCGCTCTCCGTCGGGCAACCGGCCCTGCTCGAGCCAGCCCTCGATCGCTTTCGCGTTTTCTCGGACGTCGGCGGCGACGGCGTCCGGCGTCTCGCCGAGCAGCCCGAGTTCGAGCCCCCGCTCCTCGATACGGGCGTCGATCGACTCCTCGAGCTCTCGGCCGCGCAGCAGGTCGCCGAAGACCTCGTGGACGAGCGTCCCCTTCACGACGGGATAATTCAACGGCACCCCGGAGAGCTTGTTCAGGTAGTACAGCCGAGGACACTGGACCCAGTTTCGGATCGACGTCACGCTGACGAGAAACGAGGGTTCCACGACGACGTAGGAGTCGCCCGTCGTCGCGAACTTCGTTTCGCCCTGGTACTCCTCTTGTTTCGCGTTCGTCACGAGCAATTCCATCCCGGGGTCGAGCATCTCGGCCGACTCGGTCCACTTGTTCCAGAGCGTCACCGTCGTCGTCTCGCGACCGTCGACGACCGCTGGCGTCCCTCCGTCTCCTCGAGCGGGGGCTGTGGTGTCGGTTCGCGCGTCGTCGGCAAGCCGAAGCGGGACGTCGGCGAGGTCGGTTTCGCCGTAGCTCGTCGATACCGTCCGCACCTCGACTTCCCCCGCGACGGTTCCGCGTACGTACACAGCCTACCGTCACGAGCGAGCGATCAAAAATGCTATCGGTCGTCGAGTCGGGATCGATCGAATCGGTGGCCGGTGGGGGAGACGGCCCGCGTCCGTTCGACGCCCCCGATTCGTCCGATCGTCTCTTTCGAGGCGGTAATCCCGTTTTTCCACCGTTTCCGGAGCCACTCGAGAGATTTCGAGCGGTGCAACGGACAGGGAGTTTTTGAGAGCGTAAACCGTACGCTCGGTGCCATGAGTGACCCCAACGGCGACGATCCTCGGACGAGTGGCGGGTCCGAGACCGAACCCGATACCGGGGCTGAAACCGGCGACGCTCCCATCGACCGGCGGGACGAGACGGTCGCCGACATCGAGTCCGAACCCGGCGACGACACCCTCCCGTCCGCCGGCCGCGATCCGCGCGACGAGCAGACCCAGATCGCGATCGAGGAACGCCGGCGAAAGACGTCCGTTCTCAGCCTGCTCGTCGCCGGCCTCGGCGGGTGGGTCGTCCTGTCGGTTCTCGTTTTCGAGGCCACAGCGGCGCCGCTGTGGAACGACGTCCTCGTCGGCCTCGTCGTGCTGGCGGCTTCCGGGTACAACTACTACCGGTTGACCAACGACATCCCGATCAGTACCGGTATCGCGTCCCTGATCGCCATCCTCGGCATCTGGCTGATCGTCTCGACCGCGTTGCTCGGCATGACCGGCGGACTGTTCTGGAGTACGCTCGTCGCCGGGCTGTTGATCACCGCCGTCGCGGGATACAACGCCTACGAAGCCCGCGAAGCGCGGACGGTTGTGACCGAACCCGGGCCGGGCGCGTAGTCTTGTCTCGAGCCGGACGCACGAGAGCAGCGTCTCGAGCCGGACGCACGAGAGCAGCGTCTCGAGCCGGACGCACGAGAGCAACGTCTCGAGCCGGACGCACGAGAAGAGTGGAGTCGGTCGGCCGTGCGCCCGGCGGGCCATCCCTCGGATCTCGGTGCCCTCGAACGCCGATACCGTGTGTCAGGCTTGCTCGGGCCCGTGATCCGCCTCGAGCGACTGAATACGGAGTTCCGCGGCGTGATGTCTCGTCGCGACGACGGCGAACGTTACCATGACGACGGCAAAGCCCATCGCGACGGTCGGCGAAACGCCGTTGACGTAACTGTTGCATAACTGGCCGAGAGCCAGCGCGATGGGTGCGAGCGTCAACAGCGAACTCTTCGCCGGTGCGGCGCGAAACAGTTCGACGAACGAGAGTTTGTGACGGCCGGACATGGGGAAAGCGTCAGTTACGTCATCTGGTAGGGGCGCCGTCGTATTCCTTTTGGTTCGAGAGCCCCGGCGGGGGCGTCCAATTCGCCCGCGGGGTTTTTCGGGTCGATCGATACGTTCATTCTTCCGGCGTCCCAACCGTCTCCCATGCGGATTCGCGAGTGGCAGGACATACTCGAGGACGTCACCGAACGGGACGTCGACCCCGAAGACTGGCGTGCGGTCGCCGGTGACCGGGCCGGCGGTGTCGGCGAAGACATGTACCTTGCGCATCCACGGGCCGGCGTCTTCTTCCTGAAAACGTACGCGAAAAACCCCTTCGAGGTCCGCGGTGTCGGGACGCACGTCGCACGCAACCTAGACGACGAGATCGGCTCGTTCCTTCCGGCACAGGACTCGGGCGGCCGCTTTGCGGTCCAGTCGCCACCCGAGGACGAAGCGCAAGCCGAGACGGTCTCGAAGCGTCTCCAGACCGTCCTCGAGACCCACGCGGACGCGCCGACCCGTCCACAGGATTTGTTCGACGACGTGATGGAGGCCGTCGAGAGCCCCGCCTTCGGACCGATGGAGTACGATCAGTACGATCGCCCGGACGAACTCGACGACCTGTCGGAGCAGTTTGAGGAGGCCGAGGAGTTGCTGAATTCGGAACTCGACGACCTGATCGAGACGGACGAAGTCGATCGCGGGTTCATGTGAAGCGGCCGCGTCGCTCGAGTCCGCTGCCGTCGAGCACGTATGCGAGACGGTCCACATGCGTTTGCGCCCGATGACTCTTTGCGATCGGCCTCCGACCACACGGCCATGGTATCGACCGAACGCGCCGCGGCGGTCGTCCGCGAGTACTACGATGCACTTCGGGACGGCGCCCCGCTCGAGCCCTACTTTCTCCGGGACGAATCGACCGTCAAATTTGGCATCAGCGACTCCCTGTTCGGTGGTGCGGACGTGGCCACCGCCCTCGCAGAGCAGACGGAAACGACCGATAACTGGACGATCGAGAGCAGGCATCTCGTGGTTACGGAGCGAAACGGATTCGCGACGTTCGCCGACGAGGTAACGATGGCGTGGACGGACACGGACGGCGGCGATCGAAACCGATTCGACAGCCGATGGAGCGGGACGCTGATCGACCGATCGGCGGACGCCAGCGGTCGGAACGGCGGTCCGAACTGGCAATTCGCGCAGATGCACGTGAGCGCCCCGCATGAGTTATGAGCCGCGGTCCCGGGCCCCGTCGCGGCCCCTCGCGATGGTGGAATCGAGCGAACGGGGCCGATCGACTCAAAGCCGCGTTCGTCCTGCTGGTCGGGCTGTCGGGCGGGCTGATCGCCCTCCAGAGCGGCGCCTCGCTGTCGGTCATCGCCGCGGCGATACTCGGCGGTTCCGTCGCCGGTGGCGCGTTGTTGTGGTATCTGCTCCGGATAGCGACCGATCGATGACCGAATTTTCGAGATGGCTCTCTGCACCGTCGTCTCGAGGATCGAGTGTCCGTTGGCCGTCTCGAGGATCGAGTGTCCGTTATCGTTCGACGCGCTGGATCCACGTCCCCGGCGCTTCGAGTTCGTCCTGTGACGGGAGGTTCTCCGGGTGTGCCCAGACCAGACTCGCCGTCTCGAGGTCTCGAACGGCGACGACGTGTTCGAAGAAGCGTTTGCCGCGTTCGTACTGCCGTTCTTTGAGGCCGAGGCCGAGCAGGCGACGGACCAGACGCTGGAGCGGTCCCCGTCCCTTGCGACGTTGGTCGAGTTTGCGGCGGAGGTCCTCGTACTCGTCGTCGAAGGCGTGATCCATCAGGAGTTCCGCGTACCCTTCCACGACGGTCATCGCCGCATCGAGGTCCCGGAACGCCTCCCGGTTGAAAGAGCCCTCGGAGAGCGTCGCGATCCCGTCTTGCATGCGCCGCTCGAGGTGGTCGGAAAGCCACGGTGCGGCGCCGAATTCGGCGGCGTGGGTGACCTCGTGGAACGCGATCCAGCGGCGGAACCGGTCGGAATCGACGTCGAGTTTGTGGGCGGCCGAGAGGATGTTCGGCCGGACGAAGTACAGCGCGTGGTCGTCCGCGGGCGTCTCCGCCAGCAGCAGCGGGTCGTACTGGCCGAGTACGTTCCGTCCGAGAAAGGCGAGCATGACGGTCATCGTCCCGGTGTTGATCGTTCGGGCGATGCCGGGAAAGGTTCCGGTGTGGGTCTCGAGGGCGCTCATGACCCGCTCGAACGTGGCGACGTTGGCATCGATCCAGTGGTGGCGATTCTGAATTTCGACGGTCTCGGGGACGTCGAAATCCACGCCCGAGACTGTCCGTACTGCGTCTCGAGCCTCCCGGACGTCGCGGGCGTAGGCCTCGCGTTCACCCGGCTCGAGAGCGAGTGAACCGGGTTCCGTGGCCGCCTTGGCGGCGTCGGCGGCCGACCGCCAGTCGATCGCGTTGGTCCCGGACGCACCGGCAACGACCCGGGCGCTACGATAGAGATTCACGACTGTGGATACGGGAAGGAAGCGCAAAAGCGTTCGGCCCGGTTCCCTCGCGTCCGATGGCTCGACGCCGTCGGCCGGTTGGAGGTCGAGACGATCGTCGCCCAGGGCTGGCTCTCGCGCCGACCGCGGGAACGGGGAGTCGCGGCTCGACGCCGAGCCGGTCGGCCCTCGGACCGAGAGAACTCAGTTAACGATGACGTCCGGCTCCTCTTCGGTCTCGAGGCCCGGTCGTTCGTCGTCGTCGCTGCGGTACTTTCTGGCGGCGACGGCGATGCCGACGAGAACGGCGAGCGCGACCAGCGCACCGACGGCGCTCGTGCCTGAGCCGCCCGCCTCTTCGTCCGCGACCGCGGTCTCTTCGGTGTCGGGTTCGCGTTCCACGTCTGTGGATTCTGCGCCGCCGATCGGCAGCGCGCTGCCGATCGATCCGAGTTCGAACTCTGCCTCGCCGTCGAAGTGTAACTCGATGAGGGTGAATTTCCTGTCGCCCATGCGCCGACGGTCAACGAGTGTGTACTTAGCCGTTTGGTTGGATCGTCGGAACGTGAGGCGCCCCTCACGGAGTCGCGACGGACGACGAGCGGGTGAGACGGAGTTTCCGATCCGTCTCCCGCGATGGCTAACGGATGGCTAAGAGTATATTACCGCATCCGCAGAGCCGTTCTGCCCGTTTCCCGTCCGGTCTTCGTCCTCGTTCGATCCCTTTCGGTTCGACCGGGTGTAGGCGGTTCCTGACGTTCCCCGCGACCGTCCCGGATCGGCGGCCGGACCGGTACGATTAAGTGTCCATCACCTGCGGTGTTTCGTATGAGTGGACGACCGCTGGATGTACTCGAGGCGTCACTCGGCGAACGCGTCGCGGTACGGCTCAAAAGTGGCGACGAGTACGTCGGCGACCTCGCCGGCTACGATCAGCACATGAATCTGGTGCTCGAAGACGTGACGATCCCCGTCGAGGGCGGTGTCGAAGCGGAAGCGCCGGTCGAAGACACAACCATTATACGCGGCGATAACGTCGTGTCGATCACTCCATGACTGGTGCAGGAACCCCGACACAAGGAAAGAAGAACAAGACGACACACGTCAAGTGTCGTCGCTGCGGTGAGAAGTCCTATCACGTGAAGAAAAAGGAGTGTTCGTCGTGTGGGTTCGGCAAGTCCGCCAAACGACGCGACTACGAGTGGCAGTCGAAGACCGGCGACAACTGATCTCTCCGTTCTCTCGTTTGTATTCGTCGTTGCCCGTTGCGTCTCGCGCCCAGCGACGCCGACGGGCCGGGCCGACCGGCCCCAATCGACCCGTTCGGTGACTACTGGCTGGACGCCGATCGACTCGTCCGGTGACAACTCGGCGATGGACAGCCATTAGTTCCGAGCCGCGTACAGTCGCATATGGAGACGACAGACGCGTTCGCCGGACTCGAGTGTGTCGACTGCGGGGCCGTCGTCGACGCATTCGAGGAATCTCACCGCTGTCCGGACTGCGGGGGCTCGCTCGAGTCGACCTACGAGTACGACGCGATCGACATCGATCGCGAGGCGCTCGCCGATCGACCGTTCGACTCGCAGTGGCGGTACGCGGAGCTGCTGCCGTTTTCACGCGAGTCGGCCGTGTCGACGAGCGAGGGAGCGACTCCGCTCGTCGAGTGCCCCCAACTGGCCGACGAACTCGGCGTCGGTCGCGTTCTCCTCAAAGACGAGGGCCGGAATTCGACGGGGACGAGCAAAGACCGCGGGGCATCGGTAGCCGTGACGGCGGCCGCTCGGAGCGGCGCGACCGACGTTGCACTTCCGTCGACCGGGAACGGCGGTCAGGCCGTCGCGGCGTACGCGGGCCGGGCGGGACTCGACGCGCACGTGTATCTCCCCTCCCGGTCCGGATTTACGAACAAAGCGATGGTCAACGTCCACGGCGGCGACATGAACGTCGTCGGCGGCCGATTCGACGCTGCGGTCGGGGCCTTCGAGGAGGGACTGGCCGAACACGACGACTGGTACTCCCTGCGCGCGTCCGAGACCCCGTACCGCCACGAGGGTGCGAAGACGGTCTTCTACGAAATCGTCGAACAACTCGAGTGGGCCGTTCCGGACGTGATCGTGTCTCCCACCGGTGCCGGCACCGGGATCGTCGGACTCGCAAAGGGCGCGACCGAGTTCCGTGAACTGGGCCTGATCGACGATCTTCCCGCACTCTACGTCGCCCAGGCGTCCGGTTGTGCGCCGATCGTCACGGCGTTCGACGACGATCGTGACGACCACGACCCCGTCGAGCACCCCGATACGATTTGCGGGGAACTCGAGATACCCGATCCCGGCGCGAGTTCGCGCGTCCTCGAGGCGATCCGCCGGACCGATGGCGGCGCGGTCGCGACGGACGACCCGGACGTTCTCGAGGCCGCGGTGCGGGTCGCCCAGGCGACCGGACTCGAGATGATTCCGAGCGCCGCAGCGGCGGCCAGCGGTGCGTGGGAACTCGCCGAGCGAGGGGCGTTCGCGGGCGACGAGACGGTCGTCATCGTCAACACGGGGGCGGGAAACAAGGAAGCGGACGTACTGCGCAGCCACCTGATGGGACAGGGTGTCTGAACGTGCAGTCGGTGGTATCGCCCAGTGTACCGGGTCTAATCGATAGCAGGGGTGGCCGTCGCCTGCGCCGACCGACCCCGTCCACCGACAGAGCCTTGACTGCGAACCGAGTAGACGGGACGAGTACCAATGTGTGAACATTCACCAGAGTGTTCGAACGGGGCCACGTGCCAACTCGTCCTCGAGAACGGCAACACCGGACTCGAGATCGCCGAGTACTACTGCAAGGCTCACCTCGTCCTGCGGATCTGGGAGGTCGAAAACGACAGTTCGCTCAGGGCTGTCAGCGCCGAACAACTCTGACCACCAGCCCGCGCGCAGGCCCACAGGACACGGCACGCTGGTCGCGTCGGCTACCGACTGCTCCGCAACCGTCCGGGGTGGGCCCCGGCCCCTCGGTCGCGGCGGCCGATCGAATCGGTTCGATCGCGAACCGTCGTCGCCGTGAATACCCGCCCGGACGGTCCTCGAGACCGCTCGTCGAGGCCGCTCGGGTACGGTGGCTGACCGCGACGGTCCGAGACGGGGTCGTTCCGTAGCGTTTTTGCTGGTTGTCGGGAAACGACGCGGTATGACTACCCCCTGGGAGGACTGGAACCACATTCTCAAGATCGATCCCGACAAGGAGTTACCCGAGGGTGTGACCTACGGCGATCTCTGTGCGACCGGCACCGACGCCATCGAAGTCGGCGGCACGTTGGGCGTCACCCGAGAGAACATGAGCGCCGTCATCGAGGCCTGTGCCGAACACGACGTCGCCCTCTATCTGGAACCCTCGAGCCCCGACGTCGTCCTCGACGACGACGTGCTGGACGGCTATCTCATTCCGACCGTGTTCAACGCCGGCTCTCCGTTCTGGATCACCGAAGCCCACAAGGAGTGGGTCCGGCTCGAGGGCGAACTCGACTGGGAACGGACGACGACCGAGGCGTACATCGTGTTGAATCCCGAAGCCGACGTGGCGACGTTGACGGAGGCGAACTGTGATCTCGGCGCCGACGACGTCGCTGCCTACGCGACGGTCGCCGAGCGCATGTTCGGTCAGGAAATCGTCTACGTCGAGTACTCCGGTATGCTCGGCGACGAAGGCGTCGTCGAGGCGGCCGCAAACGCGACCGACGAAGCGACGGTGTTCTACGGCGGTGGAATCCACGACTACGATTCGGCGTATTCGATGGCTCAGTACGCAGACGTCATCGTCGTCGGCGATCTCGCACACGACGAAGGAATCGAGGCGGTTCGGGAAACCGTGGCCGCGGCCAACGACGCGTAGATTCCGATCGCTCGTTCTCGATCAGCATCCTGATCGGCGGCCTGAACCGTTCTGTCTCTTCGCGGCGCACGACCGCGCTCGAGCCCTTCGCAGCGTTCGAGGCGTCGTCGCCCGCGCTCGTACCCGGACCGACCCTCGACGCTGCCGCCGGCGGATGTCGACCTCGAGCGCCAGTACGCTCCCGACCGGGTGGAAGTCGTGATACCGGCCGACCGGCTCGCGGTCCGGAACGCGCATCCCGACGTCCGGGCACCCGTTCGAGCCGCGACGGTCCCGCTCACTCGCTCAGCCGCTCGAGGCGGTCTCGGAGCCGCGGGAGGGCAGCCGTCACGTCGTCGCGGATGACCACGTCGGCGGTGTCGTCACACGGGGTCGATTCGAGGTTGACGAGTCCGACCGTCGCTCCCGAGGACGCGGCGAGTCGCGGCAGCGAGGCGGCGGGCTCGACGACGAGCGAGGAGCCGATCGCGAGGAAGACGTCGCTCTCGCGGGCGAGCGAGCGGGCGCGCTGGAAGACCGCCTCGGGAAGTCGCTCCCCGAAGAGGACGACGTCGGGTTTGAAGACGCCGCCGCACTCGCACGTCGGCGGGCGTTCGCCCCCGACGACGCGCTCGAAGATCGGATCGGCGTCGCTGTGGGTCCCACACTCGATACAGCGAACCCGCTGGGAGTTGCCGTGAATCTCGAGGATGGTCGTTTCGCGCCCGTCTGCGGTGTCTGTTCCGTCCCCGCCAGACCCCGATCCGTCGTCGATCGATGCCGCGGCCTCGGCGTGTAAGCCGTCCGTGTTCTGCGTGAGGATGGCCTCGAGATGGCCGTCTCGCCCCATCGAGGCGAGCGCCTCGTGAGCCGCGTTGGGTCGGTACTCCTCGCCGAACAGTTCGCGCTGTAACTCGACGCGGTCCGCCCAGAACCCCTCGGGGTCGCGCTGGAACCGACCGTAGGCGAACTGCCCCTCGTCGAAGTTCTCCCAGACGCCGTCGTCGCCCCGGAAGGTCGGCACGCCGGAGGGTGCCGAGATCCCCGCGCCGGTAAACGCGACGACCGTCTCCGCGCGCTGTACCTCGGTCGCGAGTCGCTCGAGTTCGTCCATATCGAACGGCCGTCGTCAAAACTCAAATACGGTATGGTCGGTAAGGGGTAGCAGCGAAATATACATAAGCACAACTGAGAAACAATAGATGCACAGATGGGAAGCAAGACGGTCAGCCTGAAAGATGAAACCTATCGCCGTCTCGATAGAGAGAAACGGGACGGTGAGAGCTTCAGCGACGCTATCGATCGCCTGCTCGCCGAGGACGACACGAATCCGCTGCGTGAACTGATCGGTCTCCTCGATAACGACGAAGCAGCGGCGGTCAGAAGACGGTCAGAGGAGTTTCGTGCGGACGTAAACGAGCGGTTCGATGACTCTGAGTCGAGACGGCCTGAGGAGAACCAGTAGATGGTCGTCTTAGACAGCTGCTTTCTCATCGATCTCTTCGCCGAAGACGCGGCCGCGATCGCGAAACTGGACGAATTCGACTGGCGAAGTGCGTCAGTTTCGACGCTCACCGTTTCGGAGGTCGGATTCGGCCTCTCGGCCACCGACCGAGACCGGTTCGAGTCGATCGTACAGCGAGTAGACGTCCTTCCGTATGGCCTTGCGGAATCCCGTCGAGCGATGGAAGAACAGCGGGAACTCAGAGACCGAGGCCGACAGATCGGTGCGATCGACGTGATGATCGCGGCGACGGCCGTCGAGGCGAACAAACCCGTGGTCACCAGAAACGTCGGCGAGTTCCAACGGACGAACGCCTCGGTGACGCCGTACTGACCGAACCGTCGGCGAACTCTCGAGTCGGAACGACTGCGCTTAAGTTCCGGCTACGATAACCGGGAGGTATGCAGGACAGAACCTATACTGCCGACGCCGAGCCGGGCGACGAGGTCACCGTCGCCGGCTGGGTCCACGAGATTCGCGACCTCGGGGGCATCGCGTTCCTGATCCTCCGGGATACCACCGGCAAGATCCAGATCAAATTCGAGAAAGACGAGATGGACGACGAACTGGTCGAGACGGGCCTCGACGCGTCCCGCGAAAGCGTCGTCACGGTTTCCGGATCGGTCGAAGAGGAACCGCGCGCGCCGACGGGCGTCGAGATCTCGCCTGAGTCGGTCGAGGTCGTCGCGCCCGCCGATCCCGAACTGCCGCTCGATCCGTCCGGCAAGGTCGACGCCGACCTCTCGACGCGTCTGGACAACCGCACGCTCGATCTGCGCAAGGACGACGTCCAGGCAGTCTTCGAGGTCCGCGCGGAGATCCTGCGCGCGGTCCGCGAGCGGTTCCGGGAGTTCGACTGTACGGAGATCAACACGCCGAAGATCGTCGCCACCGGGACCGAAGGCGGCACGGAACTCTTCCCGATCACCTACTTCGGCGAAGAGGCGTTCATGAACCAGTCCCCGCAACTGTTCAAGCAGCTCATCGCGGGCTCGAACGTCGAACGCGTCTTCGAGATCGGACCGATCTTCCGCGCGGAGGAGCACAACACGCCCCGACACCTGAACGAGGCGACCTCGATCGACTTCGAGGGGGCGTTCTGCGACCAGAACGATGCCATGGACGTCGTCGAGGGTGTCGTAACGGCCGCCTACGAAGCGGTCGAGGAGAACTGCGGTCGCCAACTCGAGGCGATGGGTCTCGAAGACGAGTTCGACGTCCCTGACGAGGCGTTCCCGCGTCTCAGCTACGAGGAGGCGATCGAGCGGATCAACGCGACGGGCGAACTCGACGAGCAACTGGTCTGGGGGGACGACCTCCCGACGGAAGGCGAAAAGGCCCTCGGGAAGGACGTCGGCGGTCACTACTTCATCACGGACTGGCCGAGCGAAATCAAGCCGTTCTACATCAAGGATCACGACGACGATCCGGACCTGTCGACCGGGTTCGATCTGATGCACCCCCGCATGGAACTGGTGTCCGGCGGGCAGCGCGAACACCGGTACGATACCCTCATCGAGGGCTTCGAACAGCAGGGGCTCGATCCCGACCAGTTCGAATACTACACGAAGATGTTCAAGTACGGCATGCCGCCCCACGCCGGCTTCGGCCTCGGCGGCGAGCGACTCGTCATGACGCTTCTCGACCTCGAGAACATCCGGGAAGCCGTCCTCTTCCCGCGAGATCGGCAGCGTCTGAGTCCCTAGACGAAGACGTCTCGCGAGACCGCCAGCGGCTGAGCCCGTCGGGCTCACCGCGACCCGTCGAGCGGGAGCGCGTGGGGCCTCCGATCCCCCTCTCCCCGCGAGATCACCGGCGTCGGCGTTCGTCCTGGACCGCGCGTATTCCGACGCGGGAATCTTCAACGTTATACCGTTTGGGCCGAAACGCGGAGGCGTAATGCGTGAGGAGGCGACGGCGTTCGTACCCGGACACATCACCGGCTTTTTCAGCGCTCACCCGGACGAGGATCCGACCAGAGCCGGTTCCCGAGGTGCGGGACTGACGCTGACGGACGGTGTCGAATTGACGGTCGAACCAGCGACAGGAGACGAATCGACCGTCGTACTCGACGGGACTGAAATCGACGTCGAACCGGTGACGACCGTTCTCGAGACGCTCGACGCGACCGCACGCGTCGAGGCCGAATCCGAGTTACCGCTGGGGGCGGGATTCGGCGTCTCGGGTGCGTTGGCGCTCGGGACGGCGCTCGCGGCGAACCGGGTGTTCGAGCG
Organism: Natrinema caseinilyticum; assembly: GCF_024227435.1. Classification (GTDB taxonomy): domain Archaea; phylum Halobacteriota; class Halobacteria; order Halobacteriales; family Natrialbaceae; genus Natrinema; species Natrinema caseinilyticum. Next base: position 1,382,622 of record NZ_CP100445.1, on the reverse strand, counting down.
CACGCTCTCGATGAACGAACTCGTGACGATCGCCCACGGCGCGGAGGTACAGGCGGGGACCGGGCTCGGCGACGTGGTCGCGCAGGCTCACGGCGGCGTCCCGATCCGCCTGGAGCCCGGCGGTCCACAGAACAACCAACTGGACGCGATTCCGGAGCGGGCGCGCGTGGAATACGTTTCGTTCGGCGGACTGTCGACGGCCGACGTCCTCTCCGAGGACACGGACCAGCTGACGGCCGCCGGGAGGGAGGCCCTCGCCAGGATCGTCGAGGAGCCGACCCTTCTGTCGTTCGTGTACGCCTCACGGCTGTTCGCCCGCGATGCGGACCTGCTTACCGAGCGCGTCACGGAGACGATCGCCGACGTGTCGGACGTCGACGGCCAGGCCTCGATGGCCATGCTCGGGGAGACCGTGTTCGCGCTCGGGACGGGGCTGTCCGACGCCGGCTACGACCCGTCCGTCTGTGCGACCCATCCGGCCGGTGCCATGTTGCGGTAGAACCGTCCGGCATCTATCAACTCGAGCATACGTGTCGCAGTCGAATTGATAGACGGACATGTAATTTGGTTCGTTCGACACGCCGTTCGCGGGACGACTTCTGAGGGAATCCCCTCACTCCGAAAACTCCATATCTTGACTGATACTCTTGGCCGTTAGAAGGCTTTTCCCGCCGAATTGAGTCCGTTAACCGACCGAATCCGTTTTCGGCGGTAATTGGCGAGCGCCATCGATGTTACTCCCATCTTATATGACAGATAATAAATTGGTGGCCAGAACTTCATTATGGTGCGTTCAAGTTATCCGGTCAAGTCTGGCGATGGCTTCACGAACTGACATTCACCAAAGCTTGTTTCAGTTGTACGAACACTACGTCGGTGAACCCGACTCGAGCAAGGACGTGTACGGCTATTGGCTGTTCATCGTCGGGTACATCGTCGGGGCAGCCGGCGTCGCAACCTTCGTCGTCGGATACGCGGGCGAAGCGAACTCCTACACGCTGATCAAGATTTCCGGTATCACGGCGGCGACTGGGCTCGCGTTTTGCCTGTTCGGTATCGTACTGATGTTGCCGGTGCGAAAGCGAGGGATCCAGGCCAGTTTCGTCGGCCTGCTCGTCTCGTTTGCGGGCGTGGGGTTCTTCGGGTGGGCCTACCCGTACAACTGGCGAGCCCTCGGGACGGACTACAGCGTGGAAGTAATTTCCGTCTACACGTTCGGGATCGGGATCGTCGCGGGGGTCACGGCTCTCGTTCCCGTCCTCACGGGACAGCGAGGGATGTTCGTCGAGGAGGAAGGACAGACCGAGGACCCGCCGATTCTCACCGGCGATGCCATGGAAAGCGCTCAGTTCGCCGTCTTCCGGGACGAGAACGGCGACTGGAAGTGGCACGTGCTTCACCTCGAGGCGCTGTCACAGAGCAACGAAAGTGCGGTGACGCGGCCGGACGCCACGGAGGGCATCGAGTGCGTCAAGTCCCAGATCAGCTCCGCTGGCCTGATGGAGCTGACGACGTCGGCGTTCCGGCTCTACGAGGACCGCGACGGAACGTGGCAGTGGACGCTCGCGCGCGAAGACGGTTCGATCGTCGGCGCCTGTGCCGGCGAGTTCGACCGGCGCGACGGTGCCGAGGAGTCGGTGAGCTTCCTGAAGGATCGCGGCCCCGAAGCCGACGTGATCGAGATCGAGGTCGTCCGCCAGCTCGCACCGATGGCCGGCCGGGTGGACTTCGACGTCGCCTCGTTCGAACTCGTCGCCGACGAGGACGACCGCTGGCGCTGGCGGCTCATCGACGAAGACGGCCGGACCGTCGCGACCGGGTCGGAGGCACACGAGACGTCCGACGACGCCCGCGAGGCCTTGGCGGACGTGCGCGAGCTAATCGAGTCGGCGAGCATCCTCGAGATCGACAGCGTCTCGTTCGAACTCCACACCGACGAAGACGGCTGGGTCTGGCAGCTGATCGACGGGTTCGGGTCCACGATGGCAGAGAGCACGCAGACCTACGAGACCCGGACCGCCGCCCGGGAGGCGATGAACGACGTGAAGGCACAGGCGCCCGAAGGCTGGATCACGTTCACGGAGTAACGCCACCTTCGGCGCGAGAAGCCGCCTGCCAACCGAACTATTCTGCTTTCGATCGACGCTCCGCGACTCGGCGAGGCCGATTCGGATGGACGACGTGTGTCATCGGCTCGAAACGGCTCTCGAGCGGACGCTCGAGGAGACGGTGTAGATCGTCGGATAGCCGTTCGAAGGCGATACCGATCGTGAATTTATAGCAAACGAGCGCGATTTCGAATCATGAAATCGATGCGTCTCGAACTCGCGTTCACGAGAGAGACGACGCCTCCGATACACGACGGCATCTGTTCGTCCCCGGATCTCGATCGCGAGATCATCGTCGGCGGGCAAGCGGTGGACGGCGTGGAGACGATAACCTCGTTCGTCTACGGCGACCCTGAGACCTACGAGGCGCTGTTGCTCGAGCACGAACCGGTCGTCGAGTACGACATGACGCCGTCCGAGGACGGGTTCTTTCTGTATCTCCGTCGCGAACTCCAGTCCGAGGGGCTGTCGTTGCTGAACGCGCTCTCTCAGGACACCGTCGTGGTCGTGCCGCCGATCGAGATCCGGTCCGATCGGTCGGTTCGGATGACGATCGTCGGCTGTGCGGCGGATCTAACCGGCGTCGTCGACGACCTCTCCGCGGACGTGACGGTCGACGTCCGCTGGGTGAGCGACGACGTAACGGTTACCGAGACGCCCGTTTCCGATCGACAGTTGACAGCGCTCCAGGCCGCCCGAAACGTCGGATTCTACGAAATCCCCCGGCGGGAGGGGATCGAGGCCGTCGCGGACGAACTCGGGTGTGCCGTCTCGACCGCCTCGGAACTGGTCCGTCGCGGCGAAGCGAACGCGGTCGAACGAGTGCTCGAGGGAGGGCCGTAGTAGTCGTTGAAAGGCAGTACACACCCCGCTCGCGAATTCGCGGCCGGCGGGTTCTCGCTGGCCGCCGTCCGGTGAGCCGAGGGTACATCGTTTCGACGACTGTTATCGGTCGGGACGGATCAGTCCCCGTTTCGTTTCGTACAGATCGCCGCGTACGCGGTGCCGGCCAAGGCGGTGTCGACGATCTCGAAGTCGTCGAAGACGGCGGCGATCGACGCCGTGACATCGCCGTCGGGGTTCCAGTTCGCATACCAGCGAAAGAACCGCCAGATGAGGGGGTTCAAGACTCGAGCGGGACCGCTCGGAACCGGCCGGACGTCGACGACCGCGGCCCGTCCGCCGGGGACCAGCGACCGGTAAACGGTCTTCGTGGCACGGCGGACGTCGGGCATGACGGAGAGAGAAAGCGTCGCGAGTGCCGCATCGAACGGCTCGTCGAACTCGGCCGTCGTCGCGTCGGCTCGTCGCAGCCGAACGTTCTCCCAGCCGCGACCCTCGACCCGCTCTCGCGCGTTTGCGAGCATTCCCGGGCTGTAATCGACGGCGACGAGTTCGCCGTCCGCGCCGATTTCGCCACGCACTCGCTCGAAGTTAACGCCCGGACCGCAGCCGACCTCGAGCACGCGATCTCCGGGTTCGAGGGCCAGTCGATCGATCGCCCGCTCGCGGATCGGTTCGAAATCGTTCTCGCTCATCGTGTAGTGGTCGCTCCAGCGATCCCACACCGTCCGACTGCGCTCGAGGTGGTCCTCGTACCCATCGTCGGTCGAGTCGTCGCCGTTCGGCGTGTCCCCGCGTTGCTCCCGCTGTTGTGTGGCCATGTTCTCGAGTGGGGTCGAGACGAACGTGTATCTGAGCACGAACCCTATCGCCTATTTATACGGGCGGCGGGATCGCCGAAACGGTACCGGTCTCCGCGCTCCGAGGCGGACGACGATTCGAACGACTCGGCGTCGAAGCGCCCCGCGGCGGCGACGGCACCCGGACGACGACCGATCGGGCCGTTTTTTATCGACCGAATCCAGTGATCGATCGTGAGCGATTACGACACCGTCTCCGCCGACGTCGAGCACGAAGAGGAGATCCCGGAGGACCATCCCAGATACCAGGACCTGCTCACCCGCCATCGAATCGAGGCGGGCGTCGAGAAGGGAATCACGCACCTCCAGGGGATGCACGCCGAGGGTCGGGGCAGCGCGTTCGACTACCTGCTGGGCGAGGAGACCATCCCCAGCGCCGACGACGCAGAACGAGCGGCCGCAGCCCACCTCCTCCTCGCGGACCGTCCCGTCCTCTCGATCAACGGCAACGTCGCGGCGCTGGTTCCCGGCGAGATGGTCGACCTCGCCGCTGCCACGAGCGCCGACCTCGAGGTAAATCTCTTCAATCGGACTCCCGAGCGGATCGAGGCCATCGCCGACCACCTGCGCGAGCACGGCGCGGACGAGGTGAAAGGACTCGAGGCCGACGCTCACATCCCGAATCTGGACCACGAACGGTCGAAGGTCGACGCCGACGGAATCTACGAGGCGGACGTGGTACTCGTCCCGCTCGAGGACGGCGATCGCGCCGAGGCGCTAGACGAGATGGGCAAGACCGAGATCGTGATCGACCTCAACCCGCTGTCGCGCTCGCCGCAGGTGGCCGACGTGCCGATCGTCGACAACATCATCCGTGCGGTGCCGAACGTGACCGAGCACGCCCGGGAACTGGCCGACGTCGACGAGGCCGACCTCGAGGCGATCGTCGCGGACTTCGACCGGGACCGCGCGCTCGAGAACGCCGAAGAGCGGATCCGGTCGGGCGACCTCTGAACCGTCGTGGCGTCGTCGAACCGGGAGTGCGCCCGTCACATCGCTCCGGACGGTCGGGACAGTCGCGACCGCGACGGTCGATTGGCTCGAGTCGCTCGCGGCGACGACCTGGGGGAATCGGATTCGCCTCCGCCTCGGGTTCGATCCGCCTGGTCCCCCGTTCGTCGTGACGTCGGGTCGTTCGTACCTGCGAGCCCCCGTTCGTTTTATCCGATCAGACGCCGATAGTATCGGCAGATGCCTCCCCTCGGCAAAACGCTGAGAACCGCATATCGGGAACTTCGATCGAACTACGACGACCCGAGGTGGCGGCGCGGCCGGATTCGCGACCGGATCATCAACCCCGTCCACGAGCACGTCTATCCCACCTCCGACGGTGCGATCGACGTGATGGCCGAAGACTGGGATACGCTGGTCGTACTCGACGCGTGTCGAGCGGATCTGTTCGAAGCGCACGCCGACGTCTCGACGTTCGATTCGTACCGTCGTGTGACGAGTAACGCCAGTGCCACGATGGAGTGGGCCGACCGTACCTTCTCGTCGGAGCGATTCGGGGATACCGTCTACGTAACCGCGAATCCGTTCATCTCGAAACGCGCCGGGGACTCGTTCCACGAACTCGTCGAGGTCTGGAAGGAGTCGTTCGACGAGGAGGAACGAACCGTCCTCCCGGGCGACGTGGCGGCCGCCGCGAAACGTGCCCATCGCGAGTATCCGCACAAGCGGATCATCGCTCACTTCATGCAACCGCACTACCCCTTCGTCCGGTCCGATCTCAGATTCGAGGGGTGGGACCCGAACGAAATTTCGGAGGGCACGGATCGTAACCCGATCCACACCCCGTGGGACGCGCTCAGACACGGCCTCGTCGACCTGGACTCGGTGTGGACGGCGTACGGTGAGAACTTGGCCCACGCGCTTCCGGCCGTGACCGATCTCGTCGCCGCCATCGAGGGTCGCTGTGTGATCACAGCCGATCACGGGAACGCGATCGGCGAGCGCGCGTGGCCGATCCCGATCCGGATCTACGGCCATCCGGAAGGCGTGCGGACTGCGGGGCTCACGACGGTCCCGTGGGCCGTCGTCGAAAACGGCCCTCGGCGATCGATTACGGAGGGCCCCATCAACGCGGCCGGTTCGGTCGGCGAGCGAGCCACCGAGCGACTGGTCGATCTCGGGTATCGTGCGTAGATCGCTCGCCGCGGGCCGGGGCCCCATCTCCGTGTCACCGAGCGCCTCCGCGATGCGTCCGAACCGCGTCGGGACGAACGCCTTTCAGGAGGTATAAATTCCTCCTCCGGTTTCAGTCCACACATGGACGCCTACGAGTTGATCACGCGAAACGCCGAGGAGGTCGTTACCGACGAGGAGGTCCGCGACCTCGCGGCGGAGCCCGCGGGGAAACGGGTCTACGTCGGTTACGAGCCCTCCGGCGTACTCCACCTGGGCCACTTGCTGACGGCGAACAAGCTCATCGATCTCCAGGACGCCGGACTGGACGTCGTTATTCTGCTGGCGGACGTCCACGCCTACCTCAACGGGAAGGGGACGTTCGAGGAGATTCGCGACACCGCCGAGCAGATGAAAGCCCAGTTCCTCGCGTACGGTCTCGAGGAAGAGACCACGGAGTTCGTCTACGGCTCCGAGTTCCAACTCGACGAGGACTACGTGCTCGACCTCCACACTCTCGAAGTCGAGACGACGATGAATCGCGCCCAGCGCGCGATGGCGGAGATTCAGGGCGGCGAGACGGCCAAGGTGAGTCACCTCGTCTACCCGCTGATGCAGACGCTGGACATCGAGTATCTCGATCTCGATCTGGCCGTCGGCGGGTTGGACCAGCGCAAGGTTCACATGCTCGCCCGCGAGAAGCTCCCCGAACTCGGGTACGAGGTTCGGCCGGCCCTTCACACGCCCATCATCGCTGACCTCACCAGCGGCGACGGGAAGATGTCCTCGAGCGAGGGCGTCACCATCTCGATGGAGGACTCCACCGAGGACATCGAAGAGAAGGTCAACGCGGCCTTTTGCCCGCCGACCCGCGATCCGGAGGGCGACCTCGAGAACCCCGTCCTCGAACTCTTCGAGTACCACGTCTTCCCGCGCTTCGACGAGGTCGTCGTCGAGCGGCCCGAGAAGTACGGCGGCGACCTGACCTACGATGCGTACGACGAACTGGCCGCGGACCTCGAGTCGGGCGAACTCCACCCCGCGGACGCGAAGGGAACGCTCGCGAGCGCTCTCGACGAACTGATCGCCCCGGGTCGAGAGACGTTGCGCGAACTGCGAGAGTGACGACGACCGTCGGTCGATTCGCCTCTCTCCCGCTTTCCGCCTCCCAAGGTTTGACGACCTCTACTCTCGAGAACGACGTATGTCATTCCAGCTCACTGCGGAACAACAGGCAATTCGAGACGCGGTCCGGGAGTTCGGGGAGGCCGAGATCCGACCCGTCGCTGAGGAGTACGAGGCCGACCAGCGATATCCCTCTGATCTCCTGGCGAAAGCGGCCGAACTCGACTTCGTGGCACCGCACGTTCCGGAATCGTACGGCGGTGCCGGGATGGGCCCGATTTCGACGCTGATCGTCACGGAGGAGCTCTGGCGCGCGGATCCGGGAATCGGTGGCTCGATTTCGGCAGCGGATTTCGGTACCGGAATGCTCGTCGAGTACGGTGACGAGCGCCAGTGCGAGGAGTGGTTGCCGAAGATTACCGCCGGCGAGACCCCGATCGCGACCGGTATCTCGGAGCCCGCGCACGGGTCGAACGTGGCGGGGATGGAGACTCGTGCGACGAAAGATGGCGACGAGTGGGTGATCGACGGTCGGAAGATGTGGATCACGAACGGCAGCGTGGCCGACGTGACGATTATCATGGCCAAAACGTCGCCCGAGAACGGGCACGGTGGTATCACCGCCTTCCTCACGCCCACTGACGTCGACGGCTACGAGGCGACGAGGATCACGAACAAACTCGGGATCGAAGCGCAGGACACCGCAGAGATCGTCCTCGACGGACTCCGCGTCCCCGAACGTAACGTCGTTGGCGAGATCGACCGGGGCTTCTATCAGTTAATGCGGTTTTTTGCGAGTGCGCGTGCCGACGTGGCGGCTCAGGCGGTCGGCGTCGCACGGGCGGCTCTCGAGGATTCGATCGCCTACGCCACCGAGCGCGAGCAGTTCGATCGACGGATTTCGGAGTTCCAGGCGATACGCCACCAGATCGCGGAGATGGCAACCAGCGTGGAAGCAGCGCGTTCGCTCGCGTACCGCGCCGGGGCCGCCCTCGAGTCGGGCGACGAGGGCCGTGCGACGCGGCTGGCCTCGATGGCGAAGCTGTTCGCGAGTGAGCGTGCGGTCGACGTCACCGACGAAGCACTGCAGGTACACGGCGGTGCGGGATACGTCTCGGATCACTCGGTCGAACGCTTCTACCGCGACGCTCGGATCACGAAGATCTACGACGGGACGAGCGAAATACAGAAGAACATCATCGCCGGTCACCTTCTCTGATCTCGAGAGGAGCGACGCATACCGGTAGGCGGCTGGACCATGCCGATTGAAGTACGAGCGCTCCCCTCTCGAGGCCATGAACGAGACGCGACGGGCGATCCTCGAGGCGCTCTCGGGCGGGCCGGTGTCGGGGCCCGAGCTGGCAGCCGACCTCGACGTCTCGCGGGCGGCCGTCTGGAAGCACATCGAGGCGCTGCGCGAGTCGAACTTCGACATCGAGAGCGGACCGACCGGCTACGAACTCGCCGACGTCACGGCGTACAACGCTCCGGCGATCGAATTCGGACTCGAGGCGCCGTTTTCGATCGAGTATCACGACGCCGTCGGTAGCACGAACGATCGTGCGCGTCAGCTGGCGGCAGAGGGCGCAGCGAACGTGGCCGTCGTCGCCGGCGAGCAGACCGGCGGGCGCGGTCGCCTCGAGCGCGAGTGGACCGCGCCGGTCGGCGGGGTCTGGGTGAGCATCGTCACTCGACCGACGATCACGACCGCACAGGCGCCGCTGTACACGCTCGCGGCGGCGGTCGCGACGGCGACGGTCGCTCGAGAGGCCGGCGTCGACGCCGGGATCAAGTGGCCGAACGACGTGGTCGTCCCGGTCGGGGACGACGGCGACTATCGAAAACTCGCGGGAATCCTCACGGAGATGGAGGGACAGCCGGATCGGGTCGATTGGGTCGTCCCCGGCATCGGCGTCAACGCCAACATCGACGCCGCCGACCTCCCGGCGGGCGCGACGAGTATCCGCGAGGAGGCGGGCGACGTCGATCGTCGACGCTTCGTCCAGCGACTTCTCGAGGAGTTCGAGCGCTATCGGACCGATATCGAGGCCGTGGTCCCCGCCTGGCGCGACCTGGCGCTGACGCTCGGCCAGCGCGTCAGGGTCGATCGCCCGTCCGGCGAACTCGTCGGAGAGGCGGTCGACATCACGGAGTTCGGCGCGCTCGAGGTCGAGACCGACGACGGGCGGGTGACGGTTTCTGCGGGAGACTGTGAACACTTGCGGCCGGTCTGACCGGTACGACACCGGACGGTTCGGGGACGATCGCGGAACTCGCGAACGATTCGCGACGTCGGTCGCGACTCGAAGGGGGGAATCCGTCGGAGAACGTCGGTCGCGGTGTCGGGTTTCAGACGCCGAGCGCGATCGAACTGGCGGCCGCGGCGACGACCCAGCCCGCGCCCGTCCACGACAGCACGAAAAACGCCTCGCGAGCGCCGGCCTCCGTCCAGCCGGAACTTACGTCGAGGTGATCCTGCATCCCTTCGATGGTTCGTCCGAGGCCGACCGCCGCCGACCACGCGGTGACGCCGAACCCGAGGACGAGCGCGCCGAGCGCAAACGCCGTGTCGGTCGCGGCTCGCGGCGTCCAGACCAGCAGTAGGCCCAGCGAGACGGCCACTCCGAGCGCGGCTCCGACGGCCGCCCAGCGGGCGGCAGCGATCACGAGTCGGCGGGTGTGCCCGAGGGCGGCCCTCGGGACGCGGTCGTCGGAATCAGTCGACGGCATCTCGCATCCGGGGATCGAGGGCATCGCGCATCCCGTCGCCGAGCAGGTTGAAGCCGAGCACGGTGAGAGCGAGGAAGAGGCCGGGGAAGAACGACCACCACCACGCGCCCGAGAACAGGCCGCGCTCGACGCCTTCGGAGAGCATCATCCCCCACGACGGATCGCCGGGGCTCGCGCCGAACCCGAGGAACGACAGCGCCGCGATGTCGATGATGGCAAGGCCGTAGTTCAGCGTCGACTGAACGGTGATCGGCGCCAGGCAGTTCGGCAGGACGTGGCGAACCAGCAGCCGCAGGTCGTTCGCACCGAGCGCACGCGTCGCCTCGATGTACTCGTCCTCGAGCACTTTCAGCGCGGCGCCGCGGACGACGCGGGCGAACCGCGGCGTGTACACGAGCGTGAGGGCGGCGACCGCGCTCCACAGCCCCAGCGACTGGGGGAAGATGGTGACGAGTGCGAGCGCCAGCAGCAGCGACGGGAACGACAGGAGCACGTCCATCGTCCGCATGATGACGTTGTCCGTGAGGTCGCCGTAGTACGCCGAAACGATGCCGGCGGTGATGCCGAGTACCGTGGACGCGAGGACGGTCACGGTCCCGAACTTCATCGCGTACCACGCGCCGTACAGGACGCGCGGGAAGATGTCCCGAGCCTGCCCGTCGGTGCCGAACCAGAACTGGCTACTCGGCGGCGCTTTCGTCGGGTTCGTCTCGAAGCTGGTTCTGACGATGGCGTCGAGGTCGTACGCGAATCGGGCGTAGACGGCGACGGCGACCATTCCGATGATGATGGTGAGGCCGACGACGGCGATGCGGTTCGACAGAAGCTCCGTGAGGAACGGGTTCGCGCGGATGCGCTCGACGGTGCTTCGCTCGAAGTCTGACGATTGGGTTTGTGTTTCCGTGCTCATTGGTCGATCCGTGGGTCGAGAATCGAGTAGGTGATGTCGACGAGGAGATTGACGACCGTGTACATGAACGCGAACACGAGGACGGTCGCCTGCACTACCGGATAGTCGCTCTTGTTGATGGCTTCGACGAGCAGCGTTCCGATACCGTTGATCTGGAAGACGGTCTCGGTCAACACGGAGCCGCCGAGCATCGATCCGAACTGGATCCCGATGATGGTGATGACGGGGATGAACGCGTTCCTGAGCCCGTGTTTCATGATCGTCGTCTTCGCGCCCTGGCCCTTCGCGCGCGCCGTTCGCATGTAGTCCTGGCGAACGACCTCGAGCATCGACGAGCGCATCATCCGAGAGATAAAGGCCATCGAGTAGATACCGAGGACGGCGACGGGCATGGCCAGGTGACTGACCGCGGACTGAAACGCCGCCATATCGCCGGCCAGCAGTGTGTCGACGAGGATGAACCCGGTTTTCGAGTCGATGAAGTGCGTCGACCCGATGCGACCGCTCGTGGGGAGAATCCCCAGAATCTGTGCGAACAACAGGATGAGGAGCGGGCCGCTCCAGTAGATCGGGATGCTGATACCCGCGAGCGCGCCGACCCGGGAGAGGTGATCGGTCAGGGTGTCCTGCTTGACGGCGCTGACGATTCCGAGCGGCAACCCGAACAGCAGCCCCGCGATCGCGCCGAGAATCGCGAGTTCGATGGTGATGGGGAGTCGGTCGGCGAGGATCGCGCTGACGTCGGTGCCGCGCCGGATCTGGTAGGACTCCCCAAACTCGAGCGTCGCGGTGTCGGCGAGGAATCGGAGGTACTGCTGCCAGAGCGGGTCGTCGAGTCCGAGATCGGATCGTATCTGTTCGACGAATTCCGGACTTGCGCGCTGACCCGCGATGGCGACTGCGGGGTCCCCCGGCGAGAGGTGGAGGATACCGAAGACCACCGTCGCCACTCCGAACAGCACCGGACCGAGCAACAGCAGTCGTTTGACGACGAACCGCTTTGATATCATCGTTCGGATATGAGCATAAGTTCTTAAAAATCTCTCGTCACGGGGACGCCTTACTCGAGTTCGACCAGGTGGAGGTGGGGGCCGCCGATGGCGGACACTTCATAATTGCTGACATTATTGCGAACGCCGCGGACCTCGTCGGCGTAGTCGATGTAGACCCAGGGCGCCTCGTCGTGGGCGATTTGTGCCGCCTCGTGATAGAGTTCGGCGCGCTCGTCCTCGTCCGTCGTTCGCTGGGCTTCCTCGATGAGGTTCATGTACTCCTGGTTCGCCCACGCGCTCCGATTGGACGTGTTGTAGTCCTCCGTGTCCCACTCGACCCAGTCCTGTCCGCTGGGGGACTCGACTTGCGGGTGGAGCAGGACGTAGTAGAAGTTGTCCGGGTCGGCGTTGTCCGTGTACCAGCCGGCCAGGGACGCGTCGTGTCGGCCCTCGGACGTGTAGGTGAGGTAATCCGAGAACTGCCGCTCGTCGATCGTGACGTCGATGCCGATGTCTCCGAGGTTCGTCCGGATGGTCTCCGCCGTCGGGAGCGGGGCCGGGTTGTAGCCGCGTGCGTTCTGGAAGGTCGTCAACTCGAAGGAGAAGCCGTCGCCGTATCCAGCCTCCTCCAGCAGTGACTGGGCCTGGTCGGGGTCGTACGAGTACGGGCTGAGGTCGTCGTTGTGTCCGAACAGCGCCGGCGGGCACGGCTGATCGGCCTGCTGGGCGATGCCGGAGTAGACCTCGTTGACGATCGATTCGGTGTCGATGGCGTAACTGATGGCCTGTCGAACCTGGGGATCGCGGAACTCCTCGACGCGGGACTGGTTGAACGACATGTATCCGATGTTGATCCCCTGTCCTGACTGGATCTCGGCGGCATCGGAGTCCTCGACCGTCCCGACGTTGTCGGGTCCGAGGTTGTCGATGATCTCGAGTTCGCCCTCGACGAGGGCCTGGGTACGCGTGGAGTTCTCCCCACGCTCGAGGAACAGGAGTTCGTCCACGTTCGGCCCGTCGCCCCAGTAGTTGTCGTTCGGGGTGAGCAGGATGCGGCCGTTCGAGTTGTCGAGTTCCTCGAGTTGGAACGGACCGGTGCCGTTGGCGTCCGCGTTGAAGTCGAAGCCGCCTTCGATGCCGTCTTTCGGCAGGACGACGGCGGCGAACATCGCGAGGTTGCGCAGGAACGGCGCGTACTGCTGCGTGAGCGTGATGTTCAGCGTGTAGTCACCGTCGGCCTCGACGGAGTCGATCCAGTTTCCGAGCGTGAACGGACCGTACGCGGAGGCCTCCTCGAAGTAGTACTCGTACTCCTCGTCGACGAACCGTCGGTAGGTCGCGACGAAGTCGTCGGCGGTGAAGTCGGTCCCGTCGTCGAACTGCGCGTCCTCGCGCAGTTGGATCGTGACGGTTTCGCCGTCCATCGTCCAGTCGGTCGCGAGGCTCTCCGTGATCACCGCCTCGCCGGGCTCGAAGTCGATGAGCCCGTCGTAGATCTGGTTCGTGACCTTCGCGACTTCGCCGCTGGTCGTATTCTGCGGGTCGAGGGTGTCCGAGTGTGAACTGCGCCCGTACCGGAGCGGACCGCCGCCGTCGCCACCGCCCCCGAGACACCCCGAGAGGGAGCTCGCTGCGGTCGCGATGACCGTCGTGCTACCTGCCGCCTTCAGAAAGCTTCGTCTGGAAGCGTGATCTGGCATAACACTATGCCTTGCCTCTGCATACATAATACTAACGAGAACGATTTATACGAAGTCGCAGTTGTATCCAGAGTTCTAGTCGACTTATCAAAATTCCGCACCATCGGCCGCGGTTTTGGGCAGCGTGACCGGAAACAGATTCAAAATCCCGCCGATGGCGACCCCGTCTACTCGGCGTCGGTGAAGAGATGACAGGCTGCCGGGTGTTCGCCACCGCCGGGTTCGGGGTCCCTCCTCTCGCAGACGCTCTCGAACGCCTCCTCGAGGACGGCCTCGGCGGCCTCCCAGTCGCCGTCGTCGAGGTGACGATAGGACTCGTCGACGGCCTCGCGGGCGCGGCCCGTCAGCGGACCGTCGAAGAACTGCGCGTCGAGCACGGCGGAGAGATCGCTCCCCCCGTCGGCGACCGCGCGCGCCGGCGGGTTCTCGCCGGCGGTCGCCTCCCTGGCTGCCTCGAGGTCGATGTCTCGGGACGCCACGCGCTGTCGGTAGAACATGACCTCGCGGTAGCGCTCCTGCTCGATGTCGAGGTCCTCTGGCGGGATGATCGACGGACACCGCGTCCGGAAGTGACAGCCGGACGGCGGGTCGATCGGGGACGGCACGTCACCCTGCAGTATGGTCCGGTCGTCGGTGTCCGCCAGCGGATCCGGCTCGGGGATCGCGGACAGCAACGCGTTCGTGTACGGGTGCTTCGGGTCCGCGAACAGGTCGTCGGTTTCCGCGCTCTCGACGATCTCGCCGAGGTACATCACCGCCACGCGGTCCGAGATGTGCCGGACGACCGAAAGGTCGTGGGCGATGAACAGGTACGTCAATCCGAACTCCTCCTGTAGGTCCTCTAAAAGGTTGATTATCTGTGCCTGCACGGAGACGTCGAGGGCCGACACCGGCTCGTCGGCGACGATGAAATCCGGGTCCACCGCGAGGGCGCGCGCGATGCCGACGCGCTGGCGTTGCCCGCCGGAGAGTTCGTGGGGGTAGCGGCCGTACTGGCTCTCGTCGAGTCCAACCTCCTCGAGGAGCTGAACGACGCGGCGGCGGCGGAGCGCGCGCTTCGAGTCGCCCGTGGCGACGTCCACGTGCACGCTCGTGACGCGGCCGCCGTCGCGCGTCACGTCCGTCGTCACGTCGAGCGGTTCCTCGACGTCCACGGTAACGTCGCCGTCCGTCACAGCCACGTGTACCGGAACGACGACGTCCTGATCGCCGTTTCCGAGTAACGCATCCGCGTTATCTGCGACGTCGACGGACACCGCGTCCGCCGGGATGCCAGCCGTCGAGACGTCCGCGCGCGTCGCCACGTCGGGGTCGGCCTCCGGGAGGCCGTGTATCTTCAGCGGCTCCATGACGGTCTGGCCGACGGTCATCCGCGGATCGAGACTCGACATCGGATCCTGGAACACCATCTGCATGTCCTTGCGTTTCTCCTGGATCCCCGACTTCGAGAGGTCGCCGAGGTCCTCACCGGCGAACACCACCGTCCCGTCCGTCGGCGGGTTGAGGTGGAGGATCGCACGGCCCGCGGTCGACTTGCCGCACCCGGATTCGCCGACGAGTCCGAGGGTCTCGCCTTCGCGAACGTCGAAGCTCACGCCGTCGACGGCCTTCACGCTCGGTTTCTCGCCGACGAATCGGTCCAGGAACCCGTCTTCTTGCTCGTAGTACTTGCGCATCCCGCGGAGTTCGACGAGCGGTTCGCCGACGTCGCGGTCGGTCGCGGTCGCGACCCCCTCGTCGCCGTATTCGCTTTCGTCGAAGTCCTCGAGGACGCACTTCGACCGGTGGTCGACGTCGTCCGGCCCGTGCTGGCGGAACGGAATCTCACCCTCCCGACACTCGGGCTGAGCCCACGGACAGCGGTCCGCGAAATGACAGCCGTTCGGCATGTCGATGAGGTCCGGAACGTTCCCCTCGATGGGGGTCAGGCGGTCTTTCTCTTCCGTCGGAATCGACTCGAGGAGCGTGTACGTGTACGGGTGACTCGGGTTGTGGAAGATCTCTTCGACGGGACCTTCCTCGACGATTTCGCCGGCGTACATCACCGCGACCCGGTCGCAGGTCTCCGCGACCACCCCGAGATCGTGGGTGATCATCAGCACCGACATCCCGAACTCCGCTTGTAAATCGTCGATGAGCTCGAGTATTTGCGCCTGGATGGTCACGTCGAGGGCGGTCGTCGGCTCGTCGGCGATGAGGAGACTCGGCCGGCACGCGAGCGCGATGGCGATGAGGACGCGCTGGCGCATGCCACCGGAGAATTCGTGGGGATACTCCTCGAGGCGAGTGGGCGCCTCCGGAATCCCGACCTCGGTGAGGATGTCGACGACGTCCGCGACGACGTCCTCGTCGTGTTCGTCCCCGCCGATCTTCGGGAGGATCTCCCGGACGGCGTTCAGCCACGTGTCCCGTTTCCGTTCGCCGTACCGGTGGAGTCGCAGGGACTCTGCGACCTGCTCGCCGACGGTCACGGCGGGATTCAGGGACGTCATCGGATCCTGAAAGATCATCCCCATCTCGCCGCCGCGGACCTTCCGCATCGCCTCCTCGGGCGCGTCCGTCAGGTCGACGATGCCGTCCTCGATCGCCACCTTGTCGGCGCTCGCACCGCGCTCGAACTGTTCGCGCGCGGCATCGTCCACGTAGACGAACCCCTCGGCGGCGTCCTCGACGGCGTCCTCGAGCGCGTCTGCGACCGCGGATTCCGTCGCACCGTCCACGAGTCGGTCGGCGCCGTCACGGATCGACGGTGCGAGCCCCGCCGGGTCGTCGCGGCCGGTCAGGTCGGCGGCAATGGCGCGCAGTTCCGACGCGGCCGCGTCGTCCCCGTCGCCGGCGCGGAGGTCCGCGACGATCGCTCGGATCGCCCCCACGAGTTCGAAGGGGTACGGGACGACGGCGTCGTCGAATTCGTTCGCGAGTTCCGCGGCCAGGTCCGCGCGCCGCAGGGACACGCGCCCGTCCACGACCTCGCCGGGATCGTCGACGAGATCCATCGCTGAGAGTGCGGTCACGCTCTTGCCGGAACCGGACTCGCCGACGAGGCCGACGGTCTCTCCCTCCTCGATGGTGAGGTCGATGCCGTCGACGGCTTTCACCGCACCGCGGTTGGTGTCGAACTGCGTGCGGAGTCCGGAGAGAGACAGGAGATCAGTCACTGCCTGCAGTTCTCGAGCCTGCGATCAAATATCTTGCGAGACTTGACAACGCTTATCTTCGGCGATACCTGCGGTGCAGGCATGGGCGAGAATCCAGCGGGCTCCGCGCCCGGCGACACCGAAATTCGATCCGGCTGGCGATCCGTCCTCCGGGACATGGCGGCGACCGCCGACGAGTATCGCGACCGCGGCTGGACGACACTCGAGCTCCACCCCGGGGACTCCGTGCTCGTGGACTCCGACGCGCGGACGGGCCTCGACGTGGTCCTGCCGGGCCCGGAGTACGAGGACCTCGAGTCGCTGACCGCGGACCACGCGTTCACCGACGTGGACGTCTTCCGCGGGGGCCACGGCGGCATGGTCTACCTGCTCGTCGTCGAGAAAGATCCGGACGGCGAGACGGCCGTCTTCGTTCCCGCCTACTACGATGCCGGATCCAGCCGCGCGAAACTCGAGACCGTCCGGGCGGACGGCGAGCTCCGACTGTTCTGCAGGCGGCTGAACGACGACTACGTCGAGTTCGTCCACGGCGACGTGACGCCGTTCCTCCCCGAATCGTTCCGGGACGAGTGAGCATCGGCGCGCGGAGCCGTGCCTCGCAGACGTCGCAGTGGGCGCCGTTGGTCCCGGACGTCGCCGAACGGCGTCCGGCCGGCGGTCGAGAACGGTTCGGTCACTCCGCGGCGAGTCGCGGCTCTCCGGACCGATCGCCGGCGCCCTCTGGATCGACCTGTACCGTCAGGACGGGTACCGACGCGCGGCGGACGACTCGCTCGGTGACGCTGCCGAGTAGCAGCCGACCGATCCCACCGCGGCCGTGGGTGGCCATCACCACGAGGTCGCACTCGTCGGGGTCGGCTTCGTCGACGATGACGTGACTCGGGGACCCTTCGCGTACCTCGCGTTCGACCGCGACGTCGTCCGGCGCGCGTTCTTCGACGCGGTCGACCGCCGACCGTCCCTTTCCGTGGAGCGCGTCGGTGATCCCTTCGAGCGCGGTTTCCATCGGCAGCCCGCTGTAGCCGGCCGCGTTGACGACGTAGAGCGTCCGAAGGGTCGCGTCGTGGGTCCGCGCGAGATCGAACGCGTACTCGAGGGCGTCTTCGACTTCCGGCGAGCCGTCGGTCGGAACGAGGATGCGGTCATACATTGCGATACATGATAGCATACAACAAGAGCGTATAAGAGCGTTATCCCGCTGCGAGCGACCGTCAGTTCGACGAACGATTTCGGTGGCGGCTCGGCCACGAGCCGTCGGGAACCGCCGTGGGAGGGAAACGCTGATACAGCCACCGACCGAACCGGGGGCCATGAGCGACAACCCGTGGACCGATCGGATCGTCGGCGAGCGGATGACCGTCGATCAGGAGTTTTCGACGCGGATCGAGGAGTCGCGGTTTTCCAACCAGCAGTGGAGCCTGATCATGACGGCGACCGAGTTCGAGATCGACCGTCCCGACGACCCCGACGAAGCCCGGATCGTCGCCAACACGGACAAAATCGACGGCATCATTCCCGAACTCGACAACATCCAATCGGGGATGGGCGCGATGGCCAGTCAGGGAGCGAGCGGCGGATCGAAGTCCTCGGGCGGCGGCATCGTCGACTCGATCAAGGGCGCGCTCGGAATGGGCGGAAACGGTGGCTCGTCGGAGGCGGAACAACGCGAAGCCGCCGAACGTCTCACCCAGGAGTACGCCGAGGAACTGCAGTCTCACCTCGAGACGAAAGGGCGGTGGGAGTCGGTTCGACGCAGCGCAGCCGACGGCGGGTAATCCGGTCCCCGGGTCGCGCAATTCGCCGCCGCGGTGCTACTCGCGGCCGACCAGTCGCTGATGTGGGTCGTCGCGTACTCGCTGGCTTCGTCCCCGGTCGTCGGTTCCGAACCGAGGTCGCCGTCGGACTCGTCCTCGCGTCCTCGACGCACGGTCCGTCTCCTGTCCGATCGGCTCCGCCTCGAGGTCGACGGATGGCACGCGGAGACGGTCGTCGCCGACGGGCAAACCGACGCGGGGGCCGACCGTCTCGAGCAGCGTCGCTGCCGACGGCGTCTCCGACGCAAGCCACAGCATCTATAGGGACGGTTCCCGAGCGTAGGAGTATGAGCGACGAAGTCAAGACGACGACCTTCTCGATCAGTTCCGAAGATGGCGCGACGGACGACGTGACCATTCCGGCCGGCCTCGTCGACCTCGTCGCCGAAGGTGATCAGACCGACGCCGAAACGATCGGCGACGTCATGTTGCTCTCCTTCGCCAGTCGCGCCCACCACGTCGTTCATCACGGCGATTCCGACGACGACGAACTCGAGGCCCAGGAGTCGAAAGTGATGGACCTGTTCGAGGAACGATTCGGCGTCACGTTCGGCGAAGCGACGGGTCACCAGCACTGACGTCCGACGCGCGCCGACCAGTGTCGGGTTCGCTGTCCGCGCTCGTCGTGAGCGCTGGCTGGGGTCCGAATCGGGACGCGAGGCCGGTGGCGTTCTCCGAGTGAACTAGCCGGCGCCAGCAGTTTCGTTCTCGTCGGCATCGGGTTCCGTTTCGGGAGCTGCCGTGTCCTCCTCTCCGGCCGCCGCACCGTTCCCGTCGGGCGTTTCGTCGGGTCCGTCGCCTGGCGTCTCGGGACCCCCGGGATTCGGCGCCGATTCGTTCGCGCCGTCGGCTCCCGGTTGCTCGAGCGCGCCGTCGGTACCAGGTCCTCCCGGTGCGGTGGGTTGTTCGGGCGGCTCCGGCGGTTCCGGGCGCTCAGGTGCGGATTGACCCGCCGGCTCGGTTTCCTCGTCCGACGCCGGTTCGGTCGCCTCGATCGTCACCGATTCCTGATCGTCCTCGGTCGCGATCGTGTGCGTCGAGGTTCCAGTCGGGAGTGTCGGCGTAAACGAAAGGGTCGTCGCCTGTCCCCCCGCAAGCGTTACCGACGCCTCCGCAGCCTGCCGCCCGTCGATGGAGTAGGTTACCGTCTGCGTCCCCTCGCGGTCGCCCTGGTTCCGAATCGTCACCGCAACCGTCACCGCCGCTCCGGCCCGGCCCGTCTCGGGCGCTGATACGTCGGTGATCGCGAACGCGGCCGGGTCGCCACTCGGCTCGACGGCGACCGTCGTCTCCGCCGTCTCGTTCGCCGTCGCGATTTCGACCGGGTACTCACCGGGATCGAGGTCCGCCGTCTCGTAATTCAGCGTCACCGACCGGGTCTCACCGGACTCGAGCGACACCGTGGCGGCCTCACCGGTGGTACCGCCGACGGCGATCGAGACGTTCTGGGTGCCCGCCCGCCCGCCGACGTTCTCGACGATGGCCTCGACCGCGATGGGGTCACCCCGTTCGACCGGACTGTTCGTCCCCGCAATCGAGACGCCGAACGAAGCCGGCTCCGACGGCTCGAGTTCGCCCGCCGGTGGCGTCGTCGCAGTCAGCGGCTCGTCGTAGTCGAAGTTCGAGAGGTCGACCCGCCAGACGAGGCGCTCGTCGTCGCGTTCCGGCGTCCACTCGACGGTGAACGTCTGCCGACCCGGCTCGAGTTCGCTCGGCGGTCGGTCGCTCGTCGTTCCCTCGACGAAAGCGCTGTTCGCAGCCACCGGCGCGTCGTTCGGGTTCTCGTAGCCGAACGTCACATCGATGGCGTTTCCGTCTTCGCTGGGGGCCGTTTCGACGACGGAGATCGAGGGCAACTCCGGCCGAACCTCGTCTCGACACGTTGCCGACGGATTCGGGTAATCTATCCCACCGACGGGCGCCGCTTCCGGCGAGCTGATTCCGGAGATGTAGGTGCCGAAGGTGCCGTAGTCCGGTACGGTGACCGAAACACGATCGCCATCGGTCGTGACGCGGCGTTCGTCACCGATTTCGAAGACGATCGTTCCGTCGAAGGGCGCCGGGACGTCTTCCCCGACGGTGATCAGGTCGTCCAGGATCGTGTTCCCGAATCCGGCGGTCGTGTAAAAGCCCGTGCTCGCGGCCACCTGGTCGCCCGCCTCGAGGGACGCGGTGACTTCCGCTCGCGAACAGCTCGCAAACTCGACCTCGAACCCCTCGAGCGTTCCATCGACCGTGTACTCGACGGTGTTCCGTTCCAGCACGGAATCGTTCTCCACGTCGACGACCGCCACCTCGAGCGTCGCGTTCTCCTCGAGCGGCGGCTCGAGTGAAAACTCCCGGGGACCGATCGTCTCGTTGGGCCTGAACGAGTCGCTCGCCAGGCGCTGCGTGCCGTTTTGGTCGGTCACGGTGATCGCGTACTCGACGGACGCGTTCGCCTGAGTGACGGTGAGCGTCCGCCCGTCTCCCGTCTGGTCCGCGACCGAAAGGTTCGCCGTCGGTCGGTCCGGATCCGGTCGGACGATCCCGTATTCGACCGACTCGTTCGCCAGTATTGCGTCGTCCGTTACGGCCCGAACTGAGACGCCCACGGTCGCGTTCTCCTCGAGCGGCGGGTCCAACTCGAGGGTCTCGTCGGTGACCGTCGTGTTCGCTTCGAATTGCTCGCTGTCGACGCGTTCGCCGCCGTACCTGGCGGCGATGACGTAGGGAACGGACGCGCTCGCCGCGTCGATTTCGAGCGTTTCGCCGTCGCCAGTCTGGTCGTCGACCGAGATCGACCCCTCGGGACCGTCCGGGCCAGTCTCGTTTACGACGGTGTAGCTGATCGTTTCGTTCGCGAGCGTCGCCCCATCCTCGTCGAGGACCGCGACGTCCACGGTCGCGTTCCCCTCGAGCGGTGGCTCGAGGTCGAGCGAGAGATTTGTCACCGATTCACCGGCCCCGAACGACTCGTTTCCGACCGTTTCGCCGTCGACCGTCGCAGTCACGGTGTAGGGAACGGACGCGTTCGCCTCGTCGACCGTCAGCGTCGAGCCGTTGCCGGTCTGATCGGTCACGGACAGCGTCGCAGCGGGTTCGCCGGGTTCGTCCGTGATCGTCACGAACGCGCCGTCGAGAACCGGCGCGCCGGCGCCGGTGACGTACGGCGGATCCGCCTCGCCATCGGATTCGACGTACCCGAACGTTTCGTCGCCGGTCGTCTCGTGGTGTGCGACCGCGACGACCGCCCCGCTCTCCTCGAGCGGGTCGTCGAGTTCGATCGTGACGTTCTCGTGCGACCCGGGTTCGAGGGAGCCCGAGACGCCGAGGACGTCCTCCGGGTCGGTATCGACGGCGATTCCATCGTAGACGGCCACGTAGCCGCCCTCTGAGAGGGACACCTCTTCGACGGTAACGCGCTCCCCGTCGGTCGTCTGGTCGGGGACGTCGACCGTCGCCGTCCCCTCGAGCCGATCGATCGTCTCGAGTCGCTGGACGACGGTGACCTCGACGCGCTGTGAGATCACCGTCACGTCGTCGGTTTCGTCCCGAACTGCGAGGGCGATCGCCTCCGACGCGGCCTCCTCGGTCAGGCGCTGCAGTTGCGTGATGCTGATCCGCTGTGACTGGACGACGGTGGCCGTCTCCTGGCAGGCGACTCGCGCCGCGGTCTGAACCTGCGTGACCGACGCCCCCTGGGCCTGGGAGAGCGCACCGCTCGCGGCGCCGCTCGCGAGGCGCTGGACCTGCGTTATTTCGACGAGTTGCGTCTGGCTCACCGCTCCCTCGCCGGCGCCGAACGCGGCGGCCTGAACCTGCTCGACGGATACCGATTGGCGCTGAATCGCGGACGAGATCGCGCCGTCTGCGGCACCGATCGCAGCGTACTGGATCTGCGTGATCGAAATCTCCTGGCGCTGTACGAGCACGCCGCCTGCGCTCCCCGTCGCGGCGGCCTGGATCTGCTCGACGGTCGCGTCCTGACTCTGTGAAATCGCGCCCGTCGCCGCGCCGAAGGACGCCTGCTGTACCTGCGTGATCGAAATCCGCTGTCTCTGCTCGATGCGAACGAACTGAACCTGCGTCAGCGATCCGCGGCTCGCGCCGCGGGCCGCGGCCTGGGTCTGCTCGACCGAAACCGACTGTTCCTGAACGAGTGCACCCGTCGCCGCACCGGCGGCGGCTTTTTGGATCTGCTTGATCGTCACCCGCTGGCGCTGCTCGACGTCGAGGCGCTGTTCCTGTCGCACCTGGATCCGCTGGGCCTGCTCGAACCCGGCGCGCGTACTCCCCTCGAGCGCGCCGGCGGCCGCTCCCGCGGCGGCGTGTTGGAC
Source organism: Natrinema caseinilyticum (assembly GCF_024227435.1). Lineage (GTDB taxonomy): Archaea > Halobacteriota > Halobacteria > Halobacteriales > Natrialbaceae > Natrinema > Natrinema caseinilyticum. Next base: position 1,359,939 of record NZ_CP100445.1, on the reverse strand, counting down.
GTGCTCGAGCGTCACCCGCTGGCGCTGTTCGACCGTGATCGTCTGGTACTGGGTCAGGGCGCCGTACGCCGATCCCTGGGCGGCTTCCTGAATCTTCGGGACGGCGCCGACGTCTTTCGCGCCCGCCTCGCTCGCGGCACCCGCGGCCGCCCCGCTGCTCGCGACCTGGATCTGTTCGACGGAGACGTTCTGACTCTGGGCGATCGCCCCGTGTGCTGCGCCCCAGGTCGCACTCTGAAGTTGGGTCGCGTTCGCCGACTGGGACTGGGAGAGCCCCCCGCCGGTCGCGCCGGCCACCGCGGCCTGAAGCTGGCTCACGTTCGCCGATTGCGTCTGGATCAACGCGCCGTGGACGGCTCCGGCCGTCGCCGCCTGGACCTGTTCGACTGCCGCAGTCTGATTTTGGGACACAGCTGTCCGAGCGCCCTCGAGGGCCGCTGCCCGCTGTTCCTGCGTCACGGTGACTCCCTGGGACTGCACGAGTTCGATCCCCTCCTCGACGCCCGCTTCGACGGCGTCCTCGCGCTCACCCTGGACCGCCGCCCGCCCGTCGGCGCCGGGTGTTGCTGCCGGTCGATCGACCGTCACCGGCTCGAATTCGGACCAGTTGGTCGGTTGCGCGTCGTCCTGGGCGACGGCCGCCTCGAGCGCGGCCGTCGATCCGTCGGTTCTCCTCTCGATTCCGTCGTCAGCATCGGTGAACGGTCCGGCCCCGCCGGCGAGGATCGGTAGTACGACGGCGCTTCCGACCACTGCGGAGACGATCAGCACGATTGCTCCGACGGATCGTCGTCTCATCGGTCGACGCGTCTCCGTTCCGTACGATTTCGCTCGGCGGCTTGCGCTACGGCTCCCGCTTCGATCGGATGCTGGGCCGCACGGCCCGACGTCGACCGGCCGTCTCGCCCGGCCCGACCAGGGTTCGTCTCGTCGTCTCGCCATTTCGCCCCCGCCGGTGCGCCGCGATACCCCGGACTGTCAGCCCGCGTATTTCCGGTTCGCATTTTCCCTCCACGGTGGTGAACGAGCTGATAAGACCGCTGTCCGTTACGGTTAGCGAAACGAGACAATAGGCTATTACTCTTCCCGAGCGACTGCGAAACCCGGACAGATGACAGTCTGACCGGTGAGTGTCGTGCATTTCGATACGAGAATCGCCGACCGAAACCGTCAGCGTAACTGGAAGGAAGCCTTCTGTTTCGGAGCCGTTCCGAACTTCTGTTCCGTCTCGGAAACCGAAGTTTTGATCCCGGTTTACGAACGAACGGGAGTATGGAAACCGATCAGAATTCGGTCGAACTCGTCGATGACGACGTTATCAGGCCGTTCGCTCGAGCGGCCGTCCTCGCAGCGCTGCTGGGGGCGGCCGCGTTCGTCGGATCGATCCCGATCCCGCTCTCGCCGGTGCCGGTGACGCTGCAGGTGCTCGTCGTCTATCTCGCGGGACTGTACCTCGGCCCGTACTGGGGGCCATTCTCGGTCCTGCTGTATCTGACTGCAGGCGCGGTCGGGCTTCCCGTCTTCGCCACTGGCGCTGCGGGGATCGGCGTCCTCGTCGGCGACAGTGCGGGCTACCTCTGGTCGTATCCGATCGCCGCCCTGCTGGTCGGCGCCGTCGTTCACTGGCGGAGCGAATTCGGCGATCCCGCCGATCTATCGAGGCCGGTCCTCGTCGTGACGCTGCTTGCGGCACTGGCCGTCATCTATCTGCTCGGGGCCGCCTGGCTCGGCTACGTTCTCGAACTCAGTGCGGTCAAAGCGGTCGAACTCGGCGTCGTCCCGTTCGTCCCGGGCGACCTCGTCAAGATCGCAGCCGCGGTCGCCATCGTCGAGGCAGGCCGTATCACGACCGCATGAGGAACGCTCGTCGCATCCGGCACGAATGATCGAATTCCAGTCCGTCTCGTACGCGTTCGAGGACGTCCCGGTTCTCGAGGACGTCTCGCTGACGATCGACGACGGCGAGTTCGTCCTCCTGGCGGGGGCAAACGGCAGCGGGAAGACGACGCTGTTGCGACACTGCAACGGCCTCCTGGAACCCGACTCCGGCGAGGTTCTGGTCGACGGAACGCCCGTTGCGGAGGACCTGATCGCCGCCCGCTCGAGCGTCGGCATGGTCTTCCAGCATCCTCGCGACCAGTTCGTCTCGGCGACCGTCGGCGCGGACGTCGCGTTCGGCCCCGAGAATCTCGGCCTCGATCGCGGGGAGATCGACCGCCGCGTGACGGCCGCGCTCGACGCCGTGAACCTGGCCGGTCGAGAGAACGCCCGGATCGACTCGCTCTCGGGTGGCGAGCAGTCTCGCGTGGCGATCGCCGGTGCGCTCGCGATGGAACCCTCCCATCTCGTCCTCGACGAACCGTTTACCGGGTTGGACGACCCCGCTCGGCAGTCGGTCCTCGATCGGCTCGAGTCGCTGTCACGGGACGGGACAGGGATACTCCTCGCCACCCACGATCTGCGGGACGTCTCCGTGCTCGCCGACCGCGTGATCGCCATGCGAGACGGTCGGATCGCCGTAAACGGGCCGCCGGAACCGGTACTGGGTGAACTCGAGGGCCTCGAGGTACGAGTGCCGGACGCCACACGATGCTGACGTACGAACCCGACGATACCGTCGCCCACCGGCTCGATCCGCGGACCAAGCTGGCGGTCCAGATCGGATTCGCCGCCACCGCGCTGTCGCACACGACCCCGCGCGCGCTCGTCGCATTTTCGGGTTTGACGGCGGTCGCGATGGCCGCGGCGGGGGTTCCGATCCGACGGACCGTCTCCGCGTACCGGTTCGCGCTGGTCGTTCTCGTGATCGCGCCGCTGCTCGCGGGCGTCACGCTCGGTTCGCCCTGGTTCGATCGTTCAGCCGCTGTCACTTCGGGGCTGGCGAGCTACCGCGTGTTGCTGATCCTGCTCGTCAGCGCCGCCTACGTCCGGTCGACGCCGGTGCGGGAATCTCGAGCCGCGATTCAGCGGACGGTTCCCGGAAAGCCGGGCCAGCTTCTCGGCGTCGGCGTCGGACTCGTATTCCGCTTTCTGCCCGTGCTTCGGGGCGACCTCCGGACGATTCGCGAGGCGATGGCCGCTCGGCTGGGAACCGAACGAAGCGCGGTCGACCGTGCCAGCGCGATCGGCGTCCTCGGCCTCACCCGCGCGTTCGACCGAGCGGATCGACTCTCGCTCGCGCTGCAGGCGCGGTGTTTCGCCTGGAACCCGACGCTCCCGCCGCTTGCCTTCTCGCGAATCGACTATCCCGTTCTCCTCTTCGCACTCGCGCTCGGACTCTCGACGTTCTATCTTTGAGCAGCGAGAGAATCCCGCCGTTACGGCGTTGACGAGACGCGTTGCGTCTCGTTCGCACACCAGAACGCGTAGCGTTCTGTGGGGACGGGCGTGAATCGCGTCGGTCGGCAGACGTCGTGTGAGCCATCGAGTTCTCTCCCCGGGTCGTGATCCCACAATTCCCGCCGACCGATTCGACGTCCGCCACGGGCTGAAACCGGACGATTCCACGCGCTCGAGAGCGGTCACTCCAATCGACTCCTGCCGTTAGCACGTTCCCGGACGCGGTGGTCGGTCGCAGTCTGCGCTACGGGCGGAATACAGCGGCCGGTTGCGACACGGCAACTTCGTTCGTTTCACACATTCAGGTCAGAACCAGCCGATACAGACAGCTGCGAACGTAGCGGGTGTGCCGTGTCAAATTACGTCGTGAAAGAGAGATGGAGTTCGTCACCCTCGTGCTCTCGCGTTTCGACCCTCGTTATTCCGACCAACAGTGTTCAAATTAATGCACCGCCACTGCGACGATATCGTATGTCGCGTTCACCGTGGTGGTACGGCATCGTTCTGTTCCCAATCGTGATTCTGACGTCGCTGATCTCTCATCTCTCCTCCCGTGCGTTTTTCGCCGCTGCTCACTCTCCTGATTCTACCACTGGTATGGACGTTGCATGGTTCGTACTCCAGACGCTCTCGTTCTGGACCGGTGTTCTCGTGGCGGTGATCGTGCTCCTTTGCTTGCTCGCGGATCTACGGACGCTGAGCGTGGACCAAACGTGGTCACCGAGTCTCTTTTGGGGACTCGCGGGTGTCGTCCACCTCGGCGGGGTCGTATTCACAGAACTGCTGTTCGTCTCAGTTCCGGCACTCACCTACTATCTGTCTCGACGCCGCGTCCACGTTAGAAGGCGATAAACGACGACTCGTTCGGTGTCAGGGCCACGTTATCGACCACCATTCTCGCGTGGTACATTCGCGCTTCAGACGAAGCACGGCTCGAAAACCGTCATCTGCAACTCGTAGAATCTCGGATGGTACGTTCGCAGGTCGCCCTCTCGGCTCGTTCGACGAAACAGAAGTGAGATCGATGCCGTGCGAATCGTTCTTCGACACCCGCAAAACGATTCGCAAAACGGACTCGCCTCGGGGGTGGCCTCTGGTCGTGAGTCGGCCGCTCGACTCGAGGCAAAACGACCGGCAACGAGCAGGGAACACTCGCCAACCGAGTCACTCCAGGGATGGTGACTCACCGGTCCGTGAAAACTCTGAGCACGGTCCCGAGGAGTATCAGGAAGACACCGAGAAGTATCCCCAGTGGCGGTGGTAGTGGCGTGAACCTCACGATTCCGACGAGGATCACGATAGTCGAGAGTCGAACCACGGTTCGCTCGTGAACCCAGACGAATAAAAGAGTGCTGCGTGATTTCGTAACGGAGTGGCTTTCGATCCCGTCGACTTTTATCGCGATCAGGGTGCTGAATATAGAGGACGTATTCAGCACGGCCACCGGAGCCTATCACCGCTTGCAGTTTGAACAGGGCCGAAATAATACGTTTTGATTATATTTCATTCGGTCGAAAATCAGTCCCAATCGAAGGCATATGGTGGACAATAACACCCTTGGGCCGTGATTTTATTCACATTTTGTGAGCGAACACGGTCCAGGCTAAGATCCTGCTCACACCCTTTCCCTCTGGAAGTGACCGTTTTGGTGAAGGGCTTCCCGTCACACCTTTTTCCGTAGACAGTCAGACGGAGTGTCGCCCATTCTCCCTCAGCACTGTGGGCCATCCCTCCAATTTGAACGTAATCCCGACATCCCGCCGGGCAAGCAGGTGATTCCCGATAGTACTCTGTTTCCGCGTAATACACACACTGGTTCTTTTCTGCACGCTTGGAGCGGACCCCAGGTGGCGGGCCACGCTCCTGGGCTGCCCCTTGGCCACTCACTGCAGACCCTCCGATCGTGAGAGCTCCCACCGTGACGCCACCGCGTTGCAAGAGCTCACGGCGCTTCAATCCAGTTTCGTCGTGGTCGTGGTCGTTGTTTTTGGACATGGTTTTCAGGACACCGACATCCCCCCACGACTACAGTCGTGGGGTTACCAGTCATAGACCGGTTGTCCCACGTCGGGAGGTTTCCCACTCTTCGACGGGGGGCATGGGCCGTGCCAGTGCGACCCTCGACCGGGATAGCGGCTTCATCTCCCTCCGAGAGTACTAAACCGAGCTGATCGAGTTTGATTCGGAGGGTATGATTCGATGCCACCACCCAGAGACATAAAGGCACGGCCACTTCCTCACAGCACGTTCAGATGAATATCGTATCACACCGTTAGAGTTCCTCGAGATACGTGTCGATCGCCCCGTGGACGATGTCGAAGCCCGCCTTGTCCGAAGACGTGATTATCGCCGCGTTCACGGACGCGCGTCGACGGCGGTCGCGGAGCATCCACCGAACCGACGCTGTCTTCTCGACCCCGCGAGGGCCGTGACTCGAGACGTCACCGGTGCGGTTGTCGTACAGGGCTGGCTCGAGGACTTTCGATATGGAAGTGAGTTCATCGTGTCGATCGAGGATTGGCGTCGCATATTGGTCATCGGACACCCATCCATCTTGTATTATATCCCGACTGTTTGGCTGTGCCACAATAAGTTGCGGAACCTAATCTCCGATACTTTCGAAACGAGGGATAGTGGTGAGATCGCTTTATAGAGGACCCAAACCATCGAATGCTTATTTCAGAAATCGGTGTACTCGAGTAGGGAAAGATAGCTGCTGAGCGCATTGCAGAGGAGGTCGACCAGCCTATCATCTGGTGTGGGTGTGGAACCTTCGTCCCCAACTGAAAACTGAAACGGAGACTAATTTGGGAGTTTGTGGGAATCTTCACGGAACGCTTTCGGTGCCCTATCTCATAGCACAGGTATGTCCACGACCGTTGCAACACCTGACGCAGACGAGGAGTGTGCCTACTGTGAGTCGCGTATCTTCGACCACGACCCAATCTGTGTACGTGACTGTGACGACGATTGTAGATCGCCCGTGTACTTCTGTAACTATGCCTGCCTCTCGGCACACATAGACGAGAACAGCCTTACGACGGGCGATGCGTGTGAGTGGAATCCCGACGAAAGCGGTTGTTGCTAATCGAGGACATCGGTACGTTCGCACCTGCTACTTCGCACTGTGTTTCAGGTGCGCATTGTATCTCGCAGGGACACAACGAGCTACCGAGCCGCTGTCAAAAGCAATGTGCAAGATACAGAGCATACGTTCAGCACGACCGTCAGCACAAGACGGCAACCGAGTCAACTGTCGATAGCGCGCCGACTCGGTGCGACGTCTGCAAGCGGCGCGGTCTGTGCGTGGCCATGCGTGTCGATCCACCACGCCGTTTCCGGTCGCTCGAGGAGGAGCTGGTCGACGACGAGTGCATGGAACACTCCTCGTGAGGATGATTCCAGGAGCGTGATACCTTCCTCGAGGGACGGAAGGTCGGGGATCTGGTCGATCGACGATACGATGTCTGTGTTCCTACCCATATCCCCGACTGGATTGTCTGAAGAGTTAACTGTTCGAGGGCGGGTTCCGAAACTTCCGATATCTGATTTCACGCAGGAGGGAGGGTTCATTCTGCCACGAGTCCCTGATTGGGTCGTTACCGAAACATCTGGGTAGATAGTGAAAGGGGGAAAGCATGTGGGGTAGCACCTCCGTATGGGCTTCGGGCATCGGAGGTATCAAAATTATTTGTGGTAATAACTATTGGTATTTTTGGCCAGTGTTCGTTGGCCAATAGGTTGATATCACCCTCCCCGAAAGTCAGGGATGGCGGGGGAATTCAATTCATGATGAGTTATTATTGAATATTTGGTGAGAGATTATACCAGTTAGCTCCCTCTGAACCAACACTGAGTGATGATTGGAGACGTCGAGATATCCTTCCGGGCTCAGTCAAAAGTCGGCCGGTATTATGGGCCTGCGGCAATTCGTGAAAAGCTGGATACCCTCGATGGGACGCTTTTTCAGCGGGAAGACGGGATGTTCTATCTGCGGACAATCAAACCAACTCACACAGGTCCTCCCAAACGAGTCGTTATTGTCTTCGAAGTCACTGAATCCACGGCGTACGTAATTACACAAACATCAGATCACTACAATTGGAGCAACTTTGTTAATCTCGATGATCCCCCATTCTCTATTGACCTTCCCAGAAACGACGAATAATGAATCACAGATCTCTCCCGACAGTGTAGTCATCCAACTCGATCAGATGGAGATAGCCTAGATAAACCTTAGCATGGTCGTTTGTCCACAGACTGAAGTCATCGTTATTCCAGATTCCACTGCCGCCACTGGTCTCGAGACTCGACTTATGCTACCCAGCCTCGGCGTTCCAGATGTGGGCTGAGATGTCCGGTCAGGTGTGTCTGGTCGATCACGACCCGGTGCCAGCCCAGACATCCCTTGAATTGGTCGTCACTCTACGAGAGCGATCGATTCCTCGAACTCGAGACCGAGCGCATCGAGAGCCAGCACAACAGCCGTTCGAGTCCACGCAATACGATCGGAAAGGGTCGTCCTGGCCGTGCAGTCTCGAACAGAATGCCCTGTGCCTCGAGATCAGCACCCACTTTGTGCGACAAGAGCGGGCCGCTACTCTCGTCCTGCACACCTCCGAGTGTGATCTCGTATTTCCCCGGATAATCGTCAGAATCGAACACCTGCTCGTTCATCTGGTCGCGAACGGAGGCCCCGAACTCCTGTGCATTGGGTGTCGAGAAAATGCACTGACCGACGCCCGATCATGCCGCGGCACCTCCACTTACTATCGCGACAGCCGGTTTATGACATCTCCTGGGGGTACTACAGGGATTGGAAAACCCATCGCAGGTGCCGGGGTGGTCCGACCCTTGGCCATGGGATTATAAGTAATTTGGTAGGAGCCGGTGGAGGGATTTGAACCCTCGACCTAATCCTTACGAAGGATTCGCTCTGCCAGTCTGAGCTACACCGGCGCCGTGCGTTTATTTGTAGGGCCGATACCGGGCATAAGGATTGCGAATCGAGGCGCTCGTGTGAAGGGGTCCCAGTATCGAACCGCGACTGCCGCGCCGACGGAATCTCGAGCCGAGCCGAATCGACGGATCATCGCTCGAGTCGCACGTCGAGACAGACGTTCAACTCGTGAGGGGCGTACGATCGGACGGTGTGACGGGTCTCGACGTCGACGACGTACTCGGGTTCTGCGGCCGCGCGGATCGCGCGCTCGCCCGGTCCGAAGGGGTCGTCCTCGTGTTGGATGTCGTAATAGTGGAGGACGCAGTCGTCGCCGGCGATGGTCACGGCCGACTCGAGGAATTCGTCGGCGCTGTGGGGAAGGTTCATCACGAGCCGGTCGGCCCGGCCGCCGTACTCGTCTGCGAGGTCGCGGACGTCTCCGTTGACGGCGGTGACGCGGTCTGCAACCCCGTTTCGGCGCGCGTTCTCGCGCAGGTACGCGATCGCCTCGGGGTTGATGTCCACGCCGACGCACTCCGCGCCGCGTTTCGCGAACGGGATCACGAAGGGGCCCACGCCCGCGAACATGTCGAAGGCGCGTTCGCCCGCCTCGACCTGCTCCGTGACCCGGTGGCGCTCGGTCGCGAGCCGCGGCGAAAAGTACACCGCCGCGAGATCGAGTGCGAACTCACAGCCGTATTCTCGGTGAACGACCTCGGTCGTTTCGCCAGCGAGAAGCTCCCAGTCGCGCACGCGCGTCTCGCCTTTGACCTTCGAGGCCTTGTTCAGCACCGTGTCGACGGGGAGATCCGATTCGAGGATGGCGTTCGCGATCGCTCGAGCGCGTTCGGAATCGTCCTCGTCGATGAGTGCAGCCTCCCCGAGTCGCTCGTAGGAGGGTTCGAACGCGAGAAGGTCCGCAGGCGTCGTCTGCGTGTCTCGCTCGGCGACCGCCCGCGAGACAATTTCGCCGTCGTCGAGGTCGTGGACCGTTCGCACGGTCTCGGGGTCCGTCACCGGGATGTAGAGTCGGCCGTCCTCGACGGCGATCTCGTACCGATCGTCGATCAGATCCGCGTCGGCGAGCGTCGTTCGCGTCGCTTCCCCGTCCTCGAGCGCGACGCGGACGCACGGCACTTCCATACACGAATTGGCGGACGAGTCGCCGTAACGCTGACGCTTCCGTGGTGGGGGTCCCGTCTCCGGAGACGCTGAGGGTAGCTATCCGGAATACGCTCCTGTCGGAATCGGGAGGCGAGCACAGCGGCCGATTCGGAACCGGTGGGGTCCAGGGTATAGTCTTCTGCACCGTTTCTTCCACAAAATATCAGTATTTAGTCAATTTATGTTCCGTCGACCCGTCGTCCGGTTGCAGCATGGACGAATACACGCTATCGGTTCCTGGTATGACGTGCGAAGGCTGTGAGATAGTTATCACCGGCGCGGTGTCGCCCCTCGCTGGCGTCGGAAAAGTCGATGCCGACGCTGCTGACGGACGCGTGACCGTCCACGGCGACCCGTGGGCCGAATCTCGTGTTCGGGACGCGATCGAGGAAGCCGGGTACGACGTGCTCGAATAGTGCCGACCGGATCCACTTCACTGCTCTTGCAGAACGATATGATCCCATCGAACACCGGAGCACGGTCGACTGGCCGCGTTCGAGAACGGGGGATCCGCCGATGACCCCATCGCTTCGACTTCGATCTGCGCTCGAGGGTGCGACGGACCGCCTCTCGGTCGATCCCGATCGAACGACCGCCGTCGTCGCCGCCATGCTCGGTCTCGACGTCGTCTGGTGGGCGCTCCTGTACGGCGGTCACGTCCCCATGCCGGGAATGAAGTGGCTGATGATGACGGCGGAGATACCGATGGCGGCACCCGGGGCGATCGAACGGGCCGTCTTCCACGCGGGGACGCTCGAGGCCGTCGTCGGATACGCGATCACGTGGGGCGTGATGATGTGGGCGATGATGCAGCCGGCGATGACGCGCTTCACGCGGGAGTACGCCGCCGCCTATCGGGGATCGACGACCGGCGCGATCCGGGCGCTCGCGTCGTTTCTCGTCAGCTATTACGCCGTCTGGCTGGTCTCCGCGTTCGTCCCCCTGCTCTCCAATGCGGTCCTGCCCGGCGGTATTTACGGATTCACCCGGGAGTACACGCACTTGGTCATCGGGGGTGCCCTCGTTTGCACCGGGCTCTACCAGCTCTCGCGGTTCAAACGGTCGCTCCTGCGGACGTGCTGTGAATCGGTCGCCCCGCACGTGGATGGGCCGCGACGGGCGGTCAGAAGGGGCCTCGACCACGGAGTGCGGTGCGTCCTCACCTGTTTCGGCGTCTTCTTCCTGGTGATGGTGTTCTTCGGTGAGATGAATCTCGTCTGGATGGTCGCACTGACCGGAGTGGTGACGATCGAGCGACTCCCGACCTGGGGCGAAGAGCTCGCGGTCGGAACCGGTCTCGTCTCGATCTTCGCCGGGGTCCTCGTCCTCGTCGCTCGGCCGGCCCTCCCCGTCGCGTTCGTTCTCTAGGGGCGCCCAACGTCGACGGCCGACGAAACGCTCGTCGGGAGCGTTTTCCGTTCGGCGCGTCTACCGTGGGGAGATGACGGAGCGAACGGAGCTTACGACCGTCGAGACGGTTCACGAGGACCGATCGTGGTTGTTCACGATCCGAGACGAGTATGGCGAACCGGACGAAGTCCTCCTCGTGCCCTGTGATGACGGCGTCGAAGCGTGGATCAATCGCTGTACGCACGAAGCACAGCGGTTCGACACCGGTCGCGGCGCGGCGATGCGCGACGGCCAGATCGTCTGCCCGAAACACGGCTCGCTGTTCGACTCCTGTTCGGGCTACTGCGACAACGGTGAGGCGGCCGACACGACGCTCCCGTCCGTCGACGTGACCGTGGACGACGACGTCGTCTATCTCACCGACGACGACGTGAGTTTCGCCCACGAGGGCGGTATCGACGACGGAGACGACGAGGGTCCCGAATCGACCTCGCACATCGGGTTTTGATCGAGTCCCCCGGCGCGTCGCCCGACGCGATCGCAGCCGCGGTCGCCACACGGTTCGACGGGCCGTCTCGAGTCCGAGTGAGGGACGATCCGTCTCGAAAGCGTATTCCCGGTGGTGCGAGTATCACGGCCATGCTCACCTTCATCGGCCTCGGGCTCTACGACGAACGATCGATCACCCTCGAGGGCCGGGACGCACTCCGGGCGGCGGACCGCGTCTACGCGGAGTTCTACACCAGTACGCTCGTCGGGACGACGGTCGACGACCTCGAGTCCTACCACGACATCGAGGTCGAGGTGCGGGACCGCGCGGGTGTCGAACAGCGGCCCGAGGACATCCTCGCGGCCGCCGAGTCCGAAGACGTGGCCTTCCTGACCGCCGGCGATACGATGATCTCGACGACCCACGTCGACCTCCGGTTGCGGGCTCACGAGCGCGGTATCGAAACGCGGCTACTCCACGGCGTCACCGCTCAAACGGCCACCAGCGCGCTGACGGGGCTCCAGAACTATCGCTTCGGCAAAGCGACGACCCTCCCGTTTCCCTACGCCCACGGTGCCGACGGCCTCCCCGCGAGCGTGACCGAAACGATCGACGACAACCGATCTGCCGGCCTTCACACGGTCGTGTACCTCGATATCAAAGCCGAACGGGACGAGTTCATGACCGCCGACGTCGGTGCCGAACTCCTCGCCGAGGCGTATCCCGACCTCGTCGGTGTCGTCGTCGCCCGCGCGGGCAGTCCCGATCCGCTCGTCGAAGCCGGGACGATGACCGAACTCGCAACGCGGACGTTCGGCGATCCACTCCATCTGCTGGTCGTTCCGGGTGAGTGTCACCTCCTCGAGGCCGACGCGCTGGTCGAACTCGCCGGTGCCGATCGAGAATCGCTCGACATCGCCTGAAGGTGGCGATCGCCGTCTCGTCCGACCCGGCCATCGTTTCGGTCCGGTCGGTCGTCGACCGGCACCGTGTTCTCTTTCGACGGCGGGAGACATCGGAGCGTCGGCGGTCACTCGAGAACTTCCGCGAGCCGCTCTCTGAATTCGCCGGGTACTTCGACGTGGGGCGCGTGTCCGGTGTTCCCGAAGACGATTTCCTCGTACTCCCCCCCGCGGTCGGCGTAGGTCTCGAGGATCGCACGGGTCTGGTCGACCATCGGCTGCGGCGGGAAGACGTCCTCGCCGGGCCAGTCCGGAAGGTGGCCCATCCGACCCAACGTGGCGACGTCGAACAGGGACGCGTTCGAGACGATCTGGTCGGAGTCGCCCCGAATCCACGTGATCGGCGGCTTGCGGTCGGAGTCTATGTCGATTATCTCCTCGAGCGTGCAGTACTTCGGCGAGATGGCGTTGTTCACGCCGGTTTCACCGGGGGCCGTGCCGGGCCAGTTGTCGCTCTCGGTCGTCGATCCCGGGTAGTTCTCGTCGCCGGTGGCCGTATCGAGCATGCCGGTGAGGTACGATTCCTCGCGGTCCTCGTCGAAGTCGTGCGTCGGATCGACGTAGTAGGTTCGCAGGATTTTCCGCGGCGATGCCTCCGTCGCGCCGTCGCGAACGCGGTGCTCGAGACCCGAGACGAACTCCCAGTTTGCAGTTCCACCACCGGAACCGGCGTAGTCGTCGAAGCAGGGCGTTCCGTGAACGTCTTTGGTACCGCCGAACCCGTACGGCGAGAGCGGATTGACGAGGACGAGCGCCGCGACCGCTTCGGGATGGTCGATCGCGTATCGCATCGCGATGCCGCCCCCGTTCGACCACCCGACGAGGACGAACGGCCGCTCGAGGTCGAGGGCCTCGACGAACGCGTGCAAATCGCCTTCGAAGTCGCCGAGCCCGTTCGTCGCATCGACCGGTTTCGTCTCCGAATCGCCGTACCCTCTGAGATCGGGTGCGATCGCGCGGTGACGATCCGGGAGATCGACCAGTACGTCTTCGAAGAACCGCGAGGAAGAGACGTTTCCGTGGAGAAAGACCACCGTCTCGCGTCCGTCATCGGCGCGACCTGGTTGGCCCCGGTCAGCAGTCCGACCGGACTCCCCCGACTCGAGAAAATGCGTCCGGAGCCGGTCAGTGTCGGCGATTCGCGAGTCCACGCCAGCGAGGGTGTCGTCTCGAGGCATTGCGCCTGGTACCACGAGGGATCGGATAACTCCCGGGCCGTGTCTCGCCGGTCGAGACCGGGCCGTGCCCGGCCCGTTTCATGTCGGGCGATTTGGAATCAGAAGGTGCCCTAGAGCCGATCGATGACCGCCTCAGTCACGTCCTCGGTCGAGGCGTCGCCGCCCAGATCGGGCGTGCGGGGACCCTCGGCGAGCGTCGACTCGACGGCCTCGGTGACGGCCGCCCCCTGGTCGTCGTAGCCGAGGTACTCGAGCATCATGGCGGCGGAGAGGATCGTCGCAGCCGGGTTCGCGACGCTCTCGCCGGCGATGTCGGGCGCGGTGCCGTGGACCGGTTCGAACAGGCCGCGGTCGGGGCCGATGTTGGCCGACGGGAGCAGACCGAGTCCGCCGACGAGCCCCGCCGCGAGGTCCGAGAGGACGTCGCCCGCGAGGTTCGGACAGACGACGACGTCGAACTGGTCGGGGTCGAGACAGACGTGCGTCGCGAAGGCGTCCATCAGCACTTCCTCGGTTTCGACGCCGTTGTCCTCGGCGACCGACGTGACGGTGTCGCGAAAGCGGCCGTCCGTCTCGCGCATGACGTTCGCCTTGTGGGCGATCGTAAAGCCGTCGTGGTCGTTCCCGTCGACGTAGTCACAGGCGAACTCGGCCAGTCGCTCGGAGGCCGAGTCCGTCACCACGCGCGTCAGCGTCGAGATGTTCTCGCTCAGGCGGTCCTCGTGTCCGGCGTAGACGCCTTCCGTATTCTCTCTGAGGAAGACCAGGTCCGTCTCGGGCCGCACCGCCTCGATTCCCGGATACGCCTTCGCCGGGCGGACGTTGACGAACGAGTCGACCGCCGTTCGCAGCGGCAGGATGACGTCCGCGGCCGAATCGCCCGCTGCGCCGAACAGCGTCGCGTCGGCCGACGCCGCCAGGTCGTACGTCTCCTGCGGGAGCGCCTCGCCGGTCGCCTCCTCGACCGCGTCGCCGGCCTCGGCCTCGACGAATTCGAAGCCGATCTCGAGGGACTCGAGGACGTCGACCGCGGCCGGTGTCACTTCCTGTCCGATTCCGTCGCCCGGAATGACGGCGATTTCGTGAGTCATGCACCTACATCAGCGTGGGGCAGAAAAGAGGGTATCGATACCATCGTTCGAGGACCGGCCCGTGGCCCGAGAGTCGGAGCGGGAACGCGAGGCGAGTGACGCCGATCTCGAGCCTCGGGTCTCGAATGTGAGTCGAGACCCGAGCAGTCGTCGATGTTTCCGGCTCAGGGGCTTCCCACGGCGGTACTGGTCCCGACCGCGTCGGCGATCGCGCGTCGCTTCAGCAGGACGAACCCGACGACGATCAGTCCGAATCCGGCGACCGTCGTCGCCCCGACCGACTCGTCGAGCAGGACCGTGCCCGCGACCGCGGCGACGATCGGCACCAGATACCCGATCAGCGACGCCTCGAACGCGCCGTGGTCCTCGAGGATTCTGAAGTAGATCAGGAAGGCGATGGCGGTCGCGAAGATGCCGAGATAGAGCAGTGCGCCGACCGCAGTCGGGCCGACGACGTCCGCCGATGGGAGTTCACCGGCGCCGAGGCTGACGGCGTGCAAGACGACCCCGCCGACGAACATGGACCACCCGACGAGCACCGGTTGGTCGACGGTCGGGCCGGCGCGCTGGATCAACACGCCGCCGAGCGAGACGCTACACACCTGCGCGACGATCAACAGTCGACCGGCGGTATCTCCCGCGAAGAGGGTCGCCGGATCCGGCTGAACGACCAGTCCCACGCCGAGAAACCCGATCGCTGCACCGACGGTACCGACCGGTGACAGCCGCTCCCCCAGGAGAGCGATCGCCCACAGCGCGGTGGCGATGGGAACCAGCCCCTGGATGATCGCGGCGACGCCGCTCGGAACGGTCTGTTGGCCGAGAAAGAGCAATCCGTTCCCGCCGACCAGAAACACGCCGCCGCCCGCGACGGCCACGACGTCGTTCCGGCGGGTCGGGAGCCAGTCGTCCACGCGAACGACAGCGTACGAAAGCAAGAGTAGCGCCGCGATGTCGTACCGGAAGGCCGCAAACAGCAGCGGCGGGAGCGACTCGAGACCGACCGAGATCGCGGGAAACGACAAGCCCCACAGCACGGCGAGCAACAGAAAAAACGGCGCGTCGAGGGACCTGGACATAGGGTACTGTATCGGGCTTGCGCCGAAATATCTCGCGGTGACGTCGGTCTCCTGCCGCTTCCGGTATGTCAACATGAAACAATGTGTGCCGGCTTCGACCGGCGAACGGACGGAACTGAGCGAGTCGAACGGTCGAAAACGAGCAGTGACGGTGGGGTCCGTCCTTATTCCGCTTCGGGAACCGCCGTGCTATTGACGTACGGCAGCTCCCGGGCCGTTTTTCGGACCTCGCCGGCGTTGGACTTCATCAGCGCCGTCGTGTCCCAGACGCCTTCCACGAGCGCCTTGCGCTGGGCGTCGTCGACGGAGACGTCGATCGTTCGATCGCCGTACGTCACCGTCTCGTCCTCGACGTCGATCTCGATCTCGCCGTCGGGGTTCTCGTCGACCCAGTCCTGCAGTTGCTCGATCGTTTCGCTGTCGGCGGTCACGGTCGGGATGCCGAGCGCGAGGCAGTTCCCCGCGAAGATTTCCGCGAAACTCTCGCCGATGATCGCGTCGATCCCCCAGCGCATCAGCGCCTGGGGGGCGTGCTCGCGCGAGGATCCGCAGCCGAAGTTCGAGTTGACGACCATCACCGAGGAGTCCTGATAGCGATCCTCGTTGAACGGGTGCGCTTTGGGGTCGTCGTCGTCGTCGAAGCGCAGATCGAAGAACGCGAACTCGCCCAGTCCGTCGAAGGTGACGACCTTCATGAACCGTGCGGGAATGATCTGGTCGGTGTCGATGTCGTTCCCGCGGATCGGAACACCCGACCCTGCGACGAAGTTGACTTCCGGAATCTCCACGTCGTCGCTCATGCCAAACTCACCTCCTTCAGGTCGCGCACGTCAGTGACTTCCCCGGTGATCGCCGCCGCGGCGACCATCCGCGGGTTCATCAGGACGGTCCGTCCGTCCTTGCTCCCCTGGCGGCCGACGAAATTCCGGTTCGAGGAAGAGGCGCTGGCCTCGTCGCCCTCGAGTTGATCCTCGTTCATGCCGAGACACATCGAACAGCCGGCGTTTCGCCACTCGAAGCCGGCCTCCTCGAAGACGTCCTTCAGCCCTTCCTTCTCGGCGGCGTCCTGAACGCGCTGGCTGCCGGGGACGACCATCGCGCGGACGTCGTCGTGAACCTCGCGGCCCTCGACGATCCGGGCGGCGCGTCGCAGGTCCGGGAGTCGCGAGTTCGTACAGGAACCGAGGAAGGCGACGTCGATGTCGTATCCCTCCATCGTGTCGCCGGGCTCGACGCGCATGTGTTCTTGCGCGCGTCGGGCGGTGTCTTGCTTGTCCGCGGGGAGGTCCCCCGGTGCCGGAATCGGCTCGGTGACGCCGACACCCTGCCCGGGCGTCGTGCCCCAGGTGACGACCGGCTCGAGTTCGTTCGCGTCGATCCGGACGATATCGTCGTATTCCGCGTCCTCGTCGGAGCGGATCGACTCCCAGTAGGGCTTCAGTTCGTCGAACTTCTCCGGATTTTCCTGGAAGTAGTCGGTCCCCTCGAGCCACTCGTAGGTGGTCTCGTCGGGGTTGACGTAGCCCGCGCGAGCGCCGCCCTCGATCGACATGTTACAGATCGACATCCGACCCTCCATGCCGAGACTCTCGATGGCCTCGCCCGCGTACTCGTAGACGTAGCCGACGCCGCCTTCCGTTCCGAGGCGGCGGATGATCTCGAGGATGACGTCTTTCGCTTCGACCCCCTCGCCGAGTTCGCCGTCGACCTGAATTTTGCGGACCTTCTGTTTCTCCATGGCAACGGTGCCCGTCGCGAGCACGTCGCGAATCTGGGAGGTCCCGATGCCGAACGCGAGCGCGCCGAAGGCACCGTGGGTCGAGGTGTGAGAGTCACCGCAGACGATCGTCTTGCCGGGCTGGGTGAGCCCTTGCTCCGGTCCGATGACGTGGACGATCCCCTGATCGCCCGACGTCGGGTCCGAAAAGTCGATGCCCGCCTCGCGGACGTTCTCCTCGAGTTCGGCCATCATCTCCTCGGCCGCGTCCTCCTCGTAGGGCCGGGACTGGTCGGCCGTCGGGACGATGTGGTCGACCGTCGCGTGGGTCAGTTCGGGATAGGCGACCTCGAGGTCGCGCTCGCGGAGCATCCCGAACGCCTGGGGGCTGGTCACCTCGTGGATGAGGTGGAGGCCGACGAACAGCTGATCCTGTCCGGTCGGCAGGCGCGTTACCTTGTGGCGATCCCAGACCTTGTCGTACAGTGTGCCTTCGCTCATGTGTCGTCCTCTACGCTGGCGCTGCGTACGCCGCGGCGACCGTACTCGGTCCCGCGTTCGAAGACGCGGTTCGCGTCGTCCGCGCTATTCGGCGGCGTGTGGTCGACGTCGCGCATCGTCGGTTTCGCGTCGGTACTCCCCTCGACCGCGTCGGCATCGGTCTCCGGCATCCCGCCGTCTGCGGCGACGGTCGGACCGCGGCTGAACAACTGGCCAACCGCCTCCCCGGTGTAGGGGTTCGTGTGGCCGACGTCGGCCATCGTCTCGTTCGGTGTGTCGTCGTTTGCTGTCATCGTCTTCCGTTAGTCGTCCGCCTGGACCGGGACTGACTCGTCTTCGGTCTCTTCGTCCTCGGCCCACGCGAACAGATCGCGCAGGCGCTCGCCGACCTGCTCGATCTCGTGGTTCTTCTCGGCCTCCCGGAGCTGGTGGTAGCTCGGGCGACCGGCCTGGTTCTCGAGGATCCACTCGCGGGTGAACTCGCCGTTTTGAATCTCCGCTAAGGTCTCTTCCATGTTCTCGCGGACGGTCTCGTCGACGATCCGGTCGCCGCGACTCAGACCGCCGTATTCGGCCGTATCGGAGACCGAGTCCCACATCTCGGCGTGGCCGCCCTCGTACATCAGGTCGACGATGAGCTTGAGTTCGTTGAGACACTCGAAGTAGGCGATTTCCGGCGAGTAGCCGGCGTCGACCAGCGTCTCGTAGCCGTGTTTGACCAGCGAGGTGACGCCGCCACAGAGGACGGCCTGCTCCCCGAAGAGGTCGGATTCGACTTCCTCCTGGAACGTCGTCTCGATGACGCCCGCGCGAGTGCAGCCGATTCCCTTCGCGTACGCGAGGGCGTGTTCCTGTGCGTCGCCCGTGGTGTCCTGGTAGACCGCCAGCAGGCCGGGCGTCCCCTCGTCGTTCTCGTAGTTGCGCCGGACGAGGTGTCCCGGGCTCTTGGGCGCGACCATCGTCACGTCGACGTCCGTCGGCGGTTCGATCTGGTTGTAGTGAATGTTCAGCCCGTGGGCGAACTGCAGCGTGTCGCCCGCCTCGAGGTTCGGTTCGATATCGTTCTCGTAAACCGAGGCCTGGACGGTGTCGGGCACGAGCACGGAGACGTAGGAGGCCCGCGAGACCGCCTCGTCGGGCGTCGTCACCGTGAGGCCGTCGGCTTCGGCAGCCGACCGCGAGGACGAATCCTCGCGCAGGCCGACGACGACGTCGACCCCGCTTTCGTGAAGGTTCAGCGCGTGTGCGTGGCCCTGGCTCCCGTAGCCGAGGACGGCAACGGTGTCGTCGTCGAGCGTCGATACGTCCGCGTCGTCGTCGTAGTAGATGTCGGTGGTAAATTCGTCAGTCATCGTCAGCTGATTGTGTGGATTGTCGGTCGTGGTTCGCCTCGGTGGCGGGCTGTGCCGTGCCGAACGCGGCGGTCTGGTCGGTGCCGCGTGCCAGTGCCGTCGTTCCCGTTCGGGAAATCTCTCGAATCCCGAACTGGCTGAAGGTATCGACCGCGGCCTCGATTTTCTGGCGCGCGCCCGTCACCTCGATCGTCGCCGTTTCCGGGCTCGAGTCGACGGTGTTGCCGTCGTACATGTCCGCGACGGCGGCGACCTGGTCGGGTCGGTCCGCCTCGACTTTGATCAGCGCGAGTTCGCGGCGCATCGCGTCGGGCTCGAGTTCGCGCACGGAGATCACCGGGACCAGCTTCCGCAGCTGTTTTTCGACCTGGTCGATCCCGGGATCGGGCTCCTCGACGACGATCGTGATGCGTGCGAGATCCTCGTCTTCCGTGGGGCCGACGGTCAGGCTCTCGATGTTGAACTGCCGCCGGGAGAACAACCCGGAGACGTCCGAGAGGACGCCGGGTTCGTGTTCGACCAGCGCGGAGATGACGGTGCGTCGCGGCTCGTGGGTCGCTTCGACCTCGGGGTCGATCCGAATGCCCTGCTTGTTCCGTCGACCCGCCGGGGTGGGTCGTTCTTCCGGTGCCGGGCCGTCGAGTCCGCGTTTCATAGTTGATCCTCCGTCAGCGCGAACTGACCGTTGTCGCCGCCGCTCGGAACCATCGGGTAGACGTTGGCGTCGGGGTCGATGTGAACGTCGATCACTGACGGGCCGTCGTAGGCGACCGCGGCGTCGATCGACTCCGCGACGTCGTCGTAGTCGTCGATCCGGAAGCCCTTCGCGCCGAATGCTTCGGCGAGCTTGTCGAACTCGGGCATCCAGTGGTAATCCGACGCGGAGTGACGTCCCTCGAAGAAGGCGTCTTGCCACTGCCGGACCATGCCGATGTATTCGTTGTTGAGGACGGCGACCGTGATGTCCAGGTTCTCGCGAACGGCGACCGAGAGGCCCTGAAGCGTCATCAGGAACGATCCGTCGCCGTCGACACAGACGACTTCCTGGTCGTCGTCGGCCGCCAGCCGCGCGCCGATCGCCGACGGGAGGCCGTATCCCATCGTGCCGAGGCCGTGACTCGAGACCCAGGTGCGGGGCTCGGTGAACGTCCAGTACTGGCAGGCCCACATCTGGTGTTGGCCGACGCCGGTGGTGACGATGGCGTGGTCGCTCGTGGCCTCGTCCAGCGCTTCCACGACGAATTCCGGCTGGACCGGTCCGTCCGTGGGCGCGTCGTAGGCCATCGAGTAGTCGGATTTCCACTGCTGGCACTGCGCGCGCCACTTCGTCGCTTCCGGCGACGAGTCGACGGCCTCGGACAGCTGTTCGACGACGGTTTCGGCGTCGCCGACCAGCGGGTAGTCCGCGTGGATGTTCTTCGAGATCTCCGCGGGATCGATGTCGACGTGGATGACCTCCGCGTCCGGCGCGAAGGTCTCGATTCCGCCCGTCAATCGGTCGTCGAACCGCGTGCCGATTCCGATCAACGTGTCGCAGTGGGTGATCGCCATGTTGGCGTATCCGGTCCCGTGCATCCCCGCCATCTCGAGGGAGAGCTCGTGGTCCTCGGGGAACGAGCCGAGGCCGGGCATCGTGGTGATGACCGGAATGTCGTGTTCGATCGCGAACTCGCGACAGGCCTCGCTGGCGCCTCCCTTGATGACCCCGCCGCCGAGCAGCAACACCGGCCGCGCGGCCGTTTCGATTCGCTCGGCAGCAGCCGCGACGATGTCGGAGTCGGCCCGCTCTTGGACCTCGTAGGTGTCGGGCACCCTCGGTGCGTCGGGTTCGCGGTCGGTCTCGCCGTTGGTGACGTCTTTGGGGAGGTCGACCAGGGTCGGTCCCGGTCGGCCTTCGCGGGCCAGTGCGAACGCTTCGCTGACGTCGGTGCCGACCCGGTCCGAATCGCTCGAGAAGGTGTTGTCCTTCGTGATCGGGGTCGTCACGCCCGTCGTATCGGTTTCCTGGAAGGCGTCGTTGCCGACGAACTCCGTCGGGACCTGTCCCGTCAGGGCCAACAGCGGGTCCGAATCCATGTCGGCGTCCGCGATGCCGGTGACCAGGTTGGTCGCTCCCGGCCCCGACGTCGCGAGGCAGACTCCAGGATCGCCCGAGACGATGCCGTAGGCGTCCGCCGCGTGGGCCGCACCCTGTTCGTGGGCCATCGTCACGTGGGTGATGTCCGAATCGTAGAGCGCGTCGTACACGGGCATGATCGCACCGCCTTGCACGCCGAACGCGTATTCGACGCCCGCGTTCTCGAGTGCGCGGACGACCGCTTCGGCACCCGTCGTGACGGGCGTCCGCTCCGATTCGGCATCGGTCTCGGTCGCTGCGTCGGGGGCAGCGCCGTCGGCGATCTGATCGTCGTGCTGTTCGTCGTCGGCTGGTGTGATCTTTGCTGCGCGTTCGCTCATCGATTGCCTCCTGCCGTCGTGCGGCGATCGGGTGGTGTGCGGTAGTGTGTCATCTGCTGGATTGCTGATCGCTCGGAGAACGATACGGGTTCAGGTCGGAAGCTACGAGGTACTGAAGATGGGGCTAGGACGCCCCTACAATACGAATCGGAGCGAGCGCGCTGTTGCCGACCGTGCGAGCGGACGTCGACAGGGGAGCGCGGACCGTCATTACTGACAACGTAGCTCCCTCGAGGGTGATAATCCTTACGAGTGCGATCGTTCGAACGCGATAGCTGGTGCTCGCGAGCGGTGGCAAACGGGGAGGACATTCCTCAGGCGCGCACCTCCTCCTGATCCTGCTGGCGTTCGACGCCAGCCTCCTCGGCGAAGCGCTCCAGGACGTCGACCGTGACGCGGCGCTTCTCTGCCCCGTAATCTTTGACGCGACGGGTGACCGCTCGGACCTGATCGTCGGTGGGGTCGTACCCGCACTCGACGAGTCGTTCCCGGACGGAGTGGGTGCCGGTGTGCTTGCCCATGACGAGCTTGCGTTCGGCACCGACCATCTCGGGGGTCATGACGCCCGGTTCGAAGGTGTCGGAGTTTTCGATGACGCCGGCCGCGTGGATGCCGCTCTCGTGGGAGAACGCGTTGTCGCCCACGACGGGCTTGTTGCCCGGCGTCGCCATCCCGCTTTTTTCCTCGACGACCTCGGAGACTTCGGTGATGCGCGTCGTGTCGATGCCGGTGTCGGTCTGGTAGAGCGACTCGACGGCCATCACGAACTCCTCGTAGGCGGCGTTCCCGGCCCGCTCCCCGATGGAGTTGATCGACACTTGCGCCTGGGATGCGCCCGCTTCGATGCCCGCCAGTGCGTTGGCGGTGGCCAGTCCGAAGTCGTCGTGAGTGTGGACGTCCACCTTCGCGTCGGTGTGGTCACAGACCTTCTCGATCATGGCCCTGAACCTGGTCGGCGTTGCGACGCCGCAGGTGTCCGGGATGTTGATCCAGTCGGTTCCCGCGTCGGAAACGGCTTCGATGACTTCGATCAGGTATTCCTCGTCGGTTCGCGTCGAATCCATCGGCGAGAACATGCAGGTCACGCCCGCCTCTTTGACGCGTTCGACCGACTCGACTGCGCGCTGTACGACTTCCTCCCGGGTGGCATGCATCGAATCCTCTATCTGGACGTCGCTGGTGCTGACGAACACGTGCACCATCTCGACGCCGGAATCGAGTGCCGCTTCGATGTCCCCCTCGACGACGCGGGCGAGGCCAGCGGTCGTCGAACTGGTGGACGAAGCGATATCACGAACGGCCTCGAACTCGGCGTCCGAGTTGACGGGGAATCCAGCCTCTATGACGTGGGTCCCCATGTCGTCCAGAACGGACGCGATCTGCCGTTTATCGTCGTAGGAAAACGAAGTGCCGGGCGACTGTTCGCCGTCCCGGAGGGTCGTATCGAAGACACGTGCTGACTCTATTTCGTCAGTGGAATCTAACGTGCCCTGGAAGAACTCGACCCCCCTGACTGGTGTCAGAGGACGGGTTGTCTTGTGAAGACATTGTATCTGAATCCGAGGTGCGAGGAGGTATATAAATCTACCGCTGTCCGGGCTGGGGCGACGCTCTTCGAACCGACGTCAATTCTACATTACGGCCGAAAATCGCACGAGGGCGATGCTGTATAAGTAAGATATACGTCCTAATACAGTATGGGGATCAGTGGCCTATCGGTCCCACCACCGGCGTACGATCCTTTTTATTCGGTGGATCGGCTCCGTATCTGTCCGCTCGAGCGCTGGCGCGCGCACCCGGATGGTCGTTCGGTCGGTTTCGGTCACGGATCGCCGCCGGATGTATACGAGTGTGTTTTTCCTCCGGGAATATTGTTGGTAGCGTATAGAGGGACGGGGGATTCGGTAGTGAACTGCGGCCGAGGCTATCGCGATGTCCGATCGTCGGACCGACGCTGACCCAGCCCGAATCGATCGGATCTCGCCACCCGGAGGACGTCCGCTCTCCTCGACCGGCCGTCGCTCGAGGCGATTCGATCCCGCGCTCGCAGACGCACGTATGAGAACTTTATACCCGGCCGTGGGATGGCCACCCGCATGACGACCGACGAGATAACCGACCTGCTGACGGAAGCGTACATCGACGAACTCGAGACCGTGATGAACTACCTCACCAACGCGATCGTCCTCGACGGCATCCACGCCGAAGAGGTCAAAGAGAGCCTCCAGCAGGATATTCAGGAGGAACTCGACCACGCACAGATCTTAGGCGAGCGCCTGAAACAACTCGACGAGTCCCCGCCCGGCTCGGAATCGTTCGAGGCCGATCAGCACAGCCTCCAGCCGCCGGCGGACACGACGGACGTCCAGTCGGTCATCGAGGGCGTTCTCGAGGCCGAGGACGACGCGATCGAGACGTACCGCTCGCTGGTCGAGGCCGCCGCCGACGCAAACGACCCCGTCACGGAGGACGTCGCGGTGACGATTCTCGCCGACGAGGAGGCACACCACACGGAATTCCGCGGGTTTCAGAAGGAGTTCCCGTCGGACTAGCCTCGCCGAAACTCGGGGGAGAGGAACGTTTTTCTCGTCTCAGTTCGACCGACCCGTATGAGCGATTTCGACCTCGACCTTCGGGCCGTCGAGGAACACATGGACGACGAACTGGAACTCGAGGGGAGCATCGTCCTCGGCGTACTGGACGGGACGACATCCGCCGACGAGTGGACCGAGACGATCTCGAAGGGGAACGTCCTCGTTCTCAACGTCGACGGCGACGTCAACGAACTGGCCGCCGGATTCGCACGCGACGTCAAGGAGTCGGGCGGCAACCTCGTTCACTTCCGTGGCTTTCTGCTGGTGACGCCACCCGGCGTCGACGTGAGCACGGAGCGGTTGTGACGACCCCCTGACTTCTCCCACGACTGAAGTCGTGGGGTTGTGCGGTCACAGATCGCATCCACGACGGTGGGAGTTCCGAACTCGCTCGTCCGATCTCCGCTGTCACAGACAGTGACGGGAACTGGCGCTACGCGGTCCAGTTGTGGGCGGAGCCAGTACCGCCCCTGTCCCGGACAGCGGGCTCTCGCGTCCTTGCCCGGAACTCGGCAATCACGGTTCGTACTGCGCGATAATCAAGCCTTACGCGCTTCATCCCACGAGTGAACTCGTGGGCGTTCGCGCTGTTCCCGCTGTAACCCGACCGGCCGTCCCGTCCCGCTCGGCGCTCCACAACTCGGCTGACTGTGACCGACAGCGACTGCGGCGGGTACCGGTGCGAGGGACGGGGCCGGTTCACTTCTCGCGTCGATCGACGGGCCAGCGAAATCGGATCCCGCGGGAGCGGAGGTACCACCGGAGTTCGACGAGTCCCCACGTTATCCCAGTCCCGAGAGCGACGATCACGGGTCCGAGATCGGACGGGGACACCCACGCCGGACTCGCCTGTACGAGGGGGTGGACGACGCGAGGCGGAAGGAGGGTTTCGACTGCGTCGAGGAACGGGCCGAGAGCCCGTGGGTCGTCGGTTCGGCCGCCCTCGTCAGCGTCGCTCACGCGCGACTCGAGACCGAGTGCGGCCGCGCTCCGTCCGCCGGCGCTCTCGTCGCCCGTTTCCAGCCGTTCGGCGTCGTACGGATGGGGGAGTTCGACCTGCCAGACGAGACGCCCGCTCCGGTTCACCTCGAGCACTCGCTCCCCGCCAGTGTCGGTGATCAGCGTGTTGCCGTTCGGGAGCCGATCGGCGTCTCGTGGCCACTGCATTCGGTCGTCGGACCAGACCCACGAGCGGTTCCACTCGCCGTTTTCGCGCTGGAACTCCTGGACGCGTCCGTTCTCGGAGTCCGCGACGACGACGGCCGGGCCGCCGCGAGTCGCCGGGATGTAGTCCGGATTGTGTTGCTCGTACAGGACCGAGTGATCGTCTTCCGCGCCGAGCGTCCAGTTTTCGATCAGCCCGGTCTCCGAGTCGATAAAGACGACCTGGTCCTGATTTCGGAGGCTGACCAGCACGAGCCCGTTCTCGAGTACTTCCACGTCGTTGAGGTGCGCCCAGTTGCCGGGATACGATCCGCCGCCGTCGACGGGGAAGTCGCTCTGGGCGTCCCACGTCCACTCGATCATCTCCGTTTCGGTATCGACCACGAACACCTGATCGGCGGCGATATCGGCGACGACGAGGTGTCGGTCGTCGATCCGATCGGCATCGTGCCACTCCCCGGCCGACTCCCGGTAGACGTACTGGCCGTACACTTCGGTCACTTCGCCGGTCGAGAGGTTCACCCGTTCGACGACGTTTCGAGCGCAGGGCGGGTCCCGGCATCGGGGGCTGTTCTCGACCAGCGTGTCGGTCGCGGTGTACTCGACCGTCATCGATTCGTTCGCTACGGGGTCGACGTCGTAGTACTTCGTATGCGTGTCGTTCTCGTAGATGAGGCTCCCGTTCGGCGCGTACGCCGCTATCGTGCCGATCCGCCCCGACTGCGTGATAACCGTGTGATTGTCGGCCGGCTGTACGGACCGAACAGTGCCGCCGGTCCCCGTCGTGGAATCGGCGACCGCGCCGTAGGCGATCCACGCACCGCTTCCGACGAGCAGGAGTAGAAAGACGGTTCGGACCCGTCGACGAGACGTTCGTTCTGCGACGGACTCCAGTGTCGACCTTCCCATTTGTATACAGTCGATTGCAGTCTCTCGATGGGGACGGTATTAGGATTCCAGGGTACGTTCTCACACGGATCACTCTCAGCGTCGACGACCGGTTCGGCTGCGGTCGCTGCGGACCGCTGGTCGAGACGCGAAGCGACGAGTGGCCGAGACGAATCCGCGACCAGCGGACGGAAAGCGACGGCCGGAAGAGACGGACGCGAGGCGATGGCCGGCGGAGTCCTACGACGAAGACGCGACGAACGTCAGGAAGTGGCCGTCGGGGTCCCGAACGACGATTTCGTCGGTCGTCTCCCGCTCGAGCGATCGAATGCGGTCGCTGACCGCGTCGAGCGCAGCGGCCGGCGCTGCGGTTTCGAACCCGAGGTCGACGTGGACGCCACCCCTGGCATCGGCGATTCCGAGGTGAGGTTCCCAGAGCTCGAGTGCCATCGGGCCGTGAAGCCGGACGCGCTTTCGGGTCTCGCCCACGTCGACGGGTTCGAAACCCAGTTCCTCGTAGAACGCCCGCGCCCGCTCGAGGTCTTCGACCTCGAGAACGACCTCGAAAATCCCGTCGATGCCCGGCCCGGCCACGTCCTGCTGGCCGAGTTCGACGCAGTTTCCGTCGGGATCGTACAGGTACAGCGACCGAGCGGAGCCGAATTGCGCCTCTTCGAGGTCGTGCGCTTCCGAGAGTCGGTCCCACCAGTCGTCGTACTCGGGTTCGGGAATCGCGAACGCGAAGTGCGTGTGGAGCCCGCCTCGCGGGAGCGCGTCGGGCCGCCGCAGGACGAGGTCCGTCTCGCCCGCTGCGAGGACGAGGTCCGCGTCCCGACGCTCGCGGACGGACAGTCCCAGTTCCGCCTCGTAGAACGCGCTCGCCCGTTCTACGTACTTGGTCTCGAGCGCCAGCCAGGAAAGCCCCGTAAGCATGGCTCGAAGTACTCGAAGCGGGGATAAAGAATCGTCGGCGGTCGATACGAAACGATCGCCGACGAGTCGGACGATTCGACGGTTGGACGAACATTCGAAGGATGGACGCGAAGCGATAGATACGGACCTGCGCTACCTTCACCTGTCCCATGAGAATACCCATACCGACGAACAGACTCGTCTCGCTGACGCTCGCAGGCGCGATACTGACGGGCGTCGTCGCGCTCGCACTGGCGGCTCCCGGACTCGGACTCGCCGGTGATTCGTTGACCGACGATCGGAACCCCGATTCGGTCGCGAGCGACGCGCCGACTCCGAACCCGGACTTTACCCCGGCGGTCGATACGCAAGGTGGCGGCGAATACGAGGACGACGAGTACGAAGAACACGAGGAGCGGGGAGGTGACGATGACGACCACGAGGAACGCGAAGAATCGGAGGACGAGTAGCCATGAGCCTATCGGACACGGTCATCGCCGCTCGCACGCGACTGGGCGACGCTCGCTCGACCTTCCGGTGCTGTGACACTGACTTCGTGGTCAAAACGATCGGCTACCGCGCCGACACCGGGGCCGATCACGCGCGGAGGGTCGCGCTGTCGCTCGAGTCAGAACTCGACGCCTTCGATTCCGAGAGCGACGTGTCGCGTCTCAACCGAACGGGACGCGTCGAAAACGAACACGTCGCCCGGCTGGTTCGACGGGGCCTCGAATACCACGAACGAACCGGAGGCGTCTTCGACATTCAGCAAGGCGCGGTCGAACACGACCTGAAGGCGTACCTCCGGGGCGACCGAGACGCGCCGTCGGAGTCGTTCGATTCGGGATCGGTGCGCGTCGACGGCCACCGGGTCGTCACCGATGTCGAACTCGACCTCAACGGCCTCGCAAAGGGGTACATCGTCGACCGCGCGGCAGCCGCAGCGTCGGGTCCGGGCCGGCGCGGGTTCGTCAGCGGTGGCGGCGATATGTCGCCGCCGACCGGCCCGGTGGCAGTCGAGAGTCCGTACGGGGACGCGCGTCCGCTCAAAATCCTCGAGACGGAGTGGAACGTCGCCACCTCGGGCGGCTACCGTCGTCGGCGCGACGGCATTGACCACGTCTACGACCCCACCACAGAGCGGATCGGCTCGAGACACGAGACTGTCACCGTGGTCACGGAACGGGACTGTCTGGAGGCCGACGCGCTCGCGACGACGCTCGCCGCGTTACCGCTGTCGGACGCGCTCGAGTTCGCGGCGGAGTGGTCCGGCCTCGAGGCGTTCCTGGTACACCAGGGCGTCTTTCACACCACGGAGGGGTTCGATGACCACGTCGCATAGTCAGACGATTACTATCGTCGCGATCGTCTTCTTCGTCCTCGCCGTTCCGCTCGTGTGGGGAATCGCCGACGTTCGCGACACACAGGCCGTCGAACGAGAGAAGGCGGACCTCGTCGATGGCACGGTGGCGACGAGACAGGCACCGGCCGATTACGATGGTGACGGAGTTCGCGACGCCGCGGATCGATGTCCGACGCGGCCGGAGGTGTCGAACGGTTACCAGGACGGTGACGGCTGTCCGGACGTCGTCGCGACGACGGGGGCCTCGTGATGGAACTCATCTGGTATCTCGACCGCGCGGCCGCGCTCGTGGCCTATCCCGCCCTGTATCTGGCCGTCCTGACGGGAATCTTCTATAGCGCGCGGTCGTTCGGCCCGCTCCACCGCCTCGCCCGCTCGGTCCACATCGAGGTGTCCGTGTTCGCCATGCTCGTGACGCTTCTCCACGGCGTCCTCGGCGTCCTCGACACCTGGTTCATCGTCTCCGGAGCGGCCCCGCAGCCCGCGTACTCGACGACGTACTTGCTCGCCGGCGTCGTCGTCGGCGTCGGGGCGCTCCAGTTGCTCGTCGTCGCGGTGCTGGGCTTCCTGGACGCACGCCGGTTCGAGCGTCCCTGGGGGCCCCGGGTCGTCCACGCGTTCGCCTACGGCGGCTTCGGCTTCGCCACGATTCACGCGGCCGCTATCGGGACCGACGTCGCGGGATTGATTCGACCGGTCTTCGGCCCGGCGATCGTGTTCCTCGTATACGCCCTGCTGTTGCGCCTGCTGGTGGACAGCGGCCGACTGTCGACGCCCGCGCCGGCGGAACAGTAGCTCAGTAGCTGTCCCACAGCTCGAAGAGCCGATCGACGACCCGATCTGTGAACGTCCGCCGGTGGACCGCGTACAGGTACTGGACGCGCTCGGGGTCTCGCAACTGGTACTCGACGCTCCTCCCCCGTCGCTCCTTCGTTACGAGATCCGCGTCCTCGAGCTTCGAAAGGTGCCACGACACGGTCGAGGGCGACCTGTCGAGCCGCTCGCTCAGTTCGGCCGTCGACAGCGCTCCTTCGACGGCGAGGTGGGCGACGATCCGGCGGGCGTACTCGCGTCGCAGCGCGTTCATCACGGCCTGATCGGCCTCGTCGAACTCCTCCGCCGGATAGTATCGGGTGTACTTCCCGTCGTCCGATTCCTCGAGCAACCCCCGATCAGTCAGCCAGCGGAGATGATACTGGAGCGTTCCCTGTGCGTACTCGAGTTCGTCGAGCAGGGCGCGAAAGTGGATGCCCGGGTTCGCACGCACGTGTTGATAGATCGTCCGTCGGGAACGGAGCTCCAGTTCCGCTTCGGGTTCCGGTTCCCGGTTCTGGTCGCCGTCCGTCATGCTCAGCCCCGGGAAAGCGCGACGAAGAACGCGAGTAGCCCCACGAGGATGAGTGCGGCCACGCCGTGTTCCAGCAACTCCACGGTCCGAAACGAGAGGTACGGGAGGAGGTAGTACTCGAGGAAGACGACGCCGCCGTATATCGCGAACATGAGGTAGCCGACGGCGACGATTCCCATTCGTCGGTCGCGCTCCCGTCGCCACGCCAGAACGCTGAGCGCCGCTAGCGTCGCGCCCAGGAGGAAGATTCCGAGACTGATGGTCTGCTCGAGTTGTTGGGCGAACGTGATTGCAGCGTACGATGCGACGAATTCCGGGGTCGGCATTCCCATTCGATCTGGATCGATCGACGAGACGGTCGGGAAAAAGGATTATCGTCCGATCGTCGAATCGAACCGACTCTCGAGTCGAGTTCGAGGCCGTCCCGAACACGATTCAATCGCCCCGAGACGTCGGAGGTGGACGGTTTCCGCTGATCGTCGGATTTCCGCATCCGTCGGAGTTTATACGCGTGTCGCCTGTACGTTAGATATGAGCTTCCGCGCCGACGAGCGAGCGACCGAGTACCGCGAGATCGATCGGTTCGACGACGGCGTCGGCTGGATCGCCCACCCCGACGAAACGATGCAACGCGCGAGTCACGCGATCGCGGTCGACGGCGAGGTCTGGGTCCTCGACCCGGTCGACGCGGAGGGAATCGACGACCTGTTCGCGGAGTTCGGCGACGTCGCCGGCGTCGTCGTGATGCTCGACCGGCACAAACGCGACGCCGCCGCCGTCGCCGACCGCCACGACGTCCCCGTCTACCTCCCCGAGTTTTTCGAGGGCGTCACCGAGGACGTCGACGCCGCGGTCGCCCGATTCGACGACGAACTCTCCGATACCGGCGTCCGATCCCTGACGGTGGTCGACAACCGCTTCTGGCAGGAGGTCGCCCTCTACAACCCGGCCGACGGAACCCTCGTCGTCCCCGAAACGGTCGGGACGGTCGACTACTTCCTGGCCGGCGACGAGAGACTCGGCGTTCACCCGATGCTGCGACTGACGCCGCCCCAGTCCGCCTTCCGCGGCGTCGCACCCGAGCGCGTGCTCGTCGGTCACGGCGCCGGCGTGATGGAAGACGCCGCGAGAGCGCTCGATGACGCCCTCGAACGGTCCCGTCGCGGTGCGCCAAGACTGTACGCGTCGACGGTCCGGGACCTACTTCCGGTCTGACGGGTGGCAGGAGCGGAACGGTCCGATTTCGTGGCATACATCTAACTACCACGCACCCAAAGCAGCGGTGTGGTCTACGTAACTCGTGCGCTCGTCGACGTGCTGGTGGACCTGGCCAGCGACGCCGATCCGACGTCCCTGACGACCGGCGTCTCGGTCACCGCCGCGAGCGAACTCGAGGGCGCGAGCGGACTCCCTCCCGACACCCCCGTCTTTACGGACTTCTTCTTCCCGACCACCGACAACCCGGTCAATGCCGTCTTCGGCGTCGACCTCTCGACGCCCGCGCGCCAGGCCCAGGGCCGATTCGTCTCGCACCCCGTCGGTGAACTCGAGGTGACGAGACGGGACGACCTGGCCGAAGTCGTCTTCGTCGCCGTCCCGCCGTGGGAGATCGACGAGCGCTCGTTCGCCGCGTTCGACCGCAGCGGCGTGCGCCAACCCCTCGAGATCGTCGACGCTGCGCCGCCGGGGCAATCGTTGATGGACTGATCGGGCGGACGATCGCCGACGGTAGAGCCCGGTCTTCGCCGTGTTGGTTCGAGCGTCGTTCGCGGCCAGCCGCCGGTGGTTTCGTCGCCGATGCATCCAGCGTCCCCGCGACCGAAAAAATGCAAGTCGGGGCGTTATCCCGCGTTCGGTACCGGAAACTCGTCGTCGCCGATAATTCGGTCGATGATGCTTCCGGGAGACCGATCGCGCCCGTCGTCGTCAGCGTCGTCGGACGGGAAATTCGGAATGTGGGGCATGCATTTCGGCCCTCCGAGCGAAGCTAACCGGCTCGAGTCGGAAAAGCGCTTGCCCGCGTTTCGCGGGCGCGCAAGACCCTCGAACGAGCCGGACAAGCAAAGCCGGACACGCCGGACACACTGGCCCCTACCCGTGCGAAAGCCCCCGGCTCGCTACCTGCGGAGCCCGTTGTTCGTCGGTTGCTCACTCGAGGTAGCCGAGTCCGCGGAGCTGTTCGGTGATCTCCTCGAACTCGGCTTCGGTGAGCTGGCCCTCCTTCTGGTGCTGGATGACGATGCTGCGCAGCAGGAATCGGACGAGATCGCTGGTGCTCTGGAAGCTCGTTCCCTCGATGGTCTCCTCGACGCGGTCCGCGAGGTCCTTCGGTATCGACACCGTGGTGTATTCGGTCATACGCCATACTCCGTCCCGGTCCCCAAATGCATGTCGACAGTTTGCCGTCACTGTCGGTTCGTGGGCGGTGTCGCTCCGGGACCGGGGGCTGGGTTCCCGTCGGTTCAGGGACGGGGGTCGCTTTCGGTTCGACGCCGGTCGTTTGCAGCGGTGACCGTCTTCACAGCCATTTTATATCCGGCTCCGTACCGTGAGGTATAGGTATGGGAGTCCGGCCACCATCGAGCGGAGACGACGAGACACCCGACAGTATCGAGTTCGGCATCGCCGCCGTCGACGCCCGCCTCAAAGACGCTGATCTCTCCTTTCCGGCCACGAAAGACGACGTCAAGGCCGAACTCGGCCACGAGCGCATCCCGTACGACGTCCACGGAAACGACGTTCCGTTGAGCGAAATGCTCGATCGTGTTCCGACGACCCAGTTCGATTCCCGACAGGAACTGCTCAACCAGCTCCATCAACCCTTCGAGAAGTACCGTCGGAACCGATCCGGCGGCGTCGTCGCGCAGGTCCGCTCCTTGTTGCCGTTCTGACTACCGGTTCCGTTCCGACTGGCCGTTCGAATTTCGTCCGCGGAGTCGCGTTCTGACTGCGGTCTCGAGTCTGCTACCGCGCTAGTCTTCGCGGGATTCGCGTGCGATGCGCTCGAGTCGCCGTCGTTGCTCGCGGTGGAGCGTCACGAGCATGTCCGAGAGGACCCCGAACATGAGTAACTGAACGCCGAGCAGGATGGCGGCGGCCGAGACGACCGCCATGATCTCGTGGCTCTGGGTGTACTGGATCCACTCCCAGAGCACGTAGACCGCAATGAGACTCCCGGATACGATGCCGATGACGCCGAGGCTTCCGAAATAGAACAGCGGGTTGTTCGTCTTCGCCAGCGAGTACAGCGCCAGGATGATCGTCCCGCCGTCTCTGATCGGATGGAGGTTCGTCTCCGACTCGTCGGGCCGAGCCGTGTAACTGATCGGCACGACCGTCGTCTCGATGCCGTGTTTGACGCACTCGACGGCCAGTTCGGTTTCGAGCGTGAATCCGTCGGAGTCAAGCGACAGCCGCTCGAACGAATCGACGGTAAACGCCCGGTAGCCCGAGAGGATGTCCTCGTAGTTGGCGCCGTGGACGAACCCGAACGCATGGTTGATCAGTCGGTTGCCGACGCCGTTCAACGCTCGCATCGCGTCGTCGTCCATATCCGCAAAGCGGTTGCCGATGACGTGTTCGTACCCGCGCGAGAGCGGTTCGATCATCGTATCGGCGTCGGCCGGGTCGTAGGTCCCGTCGCCGTCGAGCATCAACACGTACGGGACCGTTACGTGCTCGAGGGCCTCACGAACGGCCTGGCCCTTCCCGTCGCCCGACTGGACCAGCACTTCTGCGCCGTATTCGCGGGCGATCTCGCGGGTGTCGTCCGAGGAGTCCCCGTCGACGACGACCACGTTCGTGTAACCCTCATCGGAGAATCCCTCGATTACGTCGCCGATCGTGGCGGCTTCGTCGAGCGTGGGGATGAGGACGCAGACCTCGTCGGGCGAAATCTCCCTCGATCCCTCCGTGACGGCGACGCTTTTACCACCGTCCGAGAGGACGCTCGAATCCGCACGAACCGCGTCGTCTTCCATCGGGGGATACTCCCCCGCCGATCTGCAAAAGGCTACTGATTGACCAGTGGGTGGCTTATATCGTCGATATCTACGTTGAAGTGATTGTTCCGATGCGGGTACGTAACCGGTGGTTGACTCCGGGTCGGCCCCTCGGAGAACGACCGGGTCGCCTCGTCGTCGAACTACCAGGTGAGTCCCTCGTAGACCTCGAGGGCGGACTCGTCGACGTCGATCCGCCGGCCATCGACGACGATCGATCGAGTCATGCCCTCGAACGACAGGTCGTCGAACGCCGGCCAGTCGGTCGCGACGACGGCGCCGTCCGCGCCCGCGAGTGCGCCCTCGGCCGAGTCGGCGTACTCGACAGTCGGGTAATCGGACCGAACGGCTTCGATCGCCACCGGGTCGTACGCGACGACCGTCGCATCCCGCTTCTGGAGGTGGTCGATCACGTCGAGCGCGCGCGACTTGCGGACGTCGTCGGTGCCGGGTTTGAACGACAGGCCGAGGACCGCGATGCGGGCCCCCTCGAGGTCGACGTGGGGCTCCAGCAGATCGACCAGTCGCCGCGGCTGGGCGTCGTTGACAGCGACGACCGCGTCGAGCAGTTCGGGCTCGTAGCCCTGCTCGCGGGCGCCGGCTCTGAGCGCGTTGACGTCCTTCGGGAAACAGGAACCGCCCCAGCCCAGCCCCGAACGCATGAATCGCTCGGAAATGCGGTCGTCGAGTCCTACCGCCTCGAGGACCTCGTAGGCGTCCGCGTCGTACTCCGCTGCGATGTTCCCGAGTTCGTTGACCAGCGAGACCTTGGCCGCGAGGAACGCGTTGTTCGCGTACTTGATGAGTTCGGCCTCGCGGACGTCGGTCTCGACGAGAGTCGCCCCGTCGCGGGCTCGCGGCTCGTCGCCGCTCGCGGTATTCGAAGCGCGAC
The DNA here is from genome assembly GCF_024227435.1 of Natrinema caseinilyticum. Lineage (GTDB taxonomy): Archaea > Halobacteriota > Halobacteria > Halobacteriales > Natrialbaceae > Natrinema > Natrinema caseinilyticum. The sequence goes on along the minus strand of NZ_CP100445.1, from coordinate 1,325,155 downwards.
GCGCCTCGCCGTCGAGAATGGGTGCGTACAGTTCGCGAAGGGTGGCCGCCGCCTCGTCGGTTGCGGTCCCGAGGACGACCTTGTCCGGCTCGAGGAAGTCCCGGACGGCGGTCCCCATCCGGAGGAATTCGGGGTTCATCGCGACCTCGATTCCGTCGCCGATGGCGGTCCCCGATTCGGCCTCGAGGATCGGCGCGACGACGTCCTCGGTCGTGCCCGGCAGGACCGTGCTCTTGACCACCACGAGGTGATCGTCGTCTTTGCTCTCGAGCGCGCGACCGAGCGATTCCGCCCCGGCGCGCATGATCGCGAGGTCGAGGCTCCCGTCGTCGGACTGCGGCGTGGGCAGACAGAGGAAGGTGACGTCCGTCGTCCGGATCTCGTCGTAGTCCGTCGTCGCGCGAAGGGACGTGCCAGCGTGAGTTGCGATTCGCTCCTCGAGACCCGACTCGTGGATCGGGGCGTCGCCGGCGTTGATGCTGTCGACGATGTCCGCGTCGATCTCGACGTTGAGCACGTCGTGACCGAGGTCCGCGAGGCAGGCGGCGACGGTCGTCCCGACGTAGCCGCTGCCGACGATGGAGACGTTCATACCTGGGTGACAGGAGAGACGGGGTTGTGAGTGTTGGGTTTGGTCCCCAGTCTCTATCACGGTGTGGCAACTCCGACGGCTGAAGGCGGAGACACCGTTCTTCCTCCTTTCTCCTGAACCGTCGTACACGACCTGCGTCCGTCGTACACGACCTGCGTCCGTCGTACACGACCTGCGTCCGTCGTACACGACCTGCGTCCGTCGCCCCGTTCGGCGTCGCGCTCGAGCGCGACGAACGGGTCCACCCGCACGATTCCCGGCCACCGCGTGACGACCGCAGACCATCGATGAGGACGTGTCTCAGGGTCGGGAATCACCACGAGCAGATCCACGGCCGTCCGACAGCTGAGACGATCCACGGCCGTCCGATTCCCCGTTCCAAACGATTGGAATTATTATCGACGCCGCCGCCGGGGTACGTATGCGCGAGGAATTCATCGAGATGCTGCAACGCAATTCGGACCACGCCGACGCGTTCCAATCCGAATTCGACGACGTGCAGGACTCCCAGCGACCCGACGTCGTCACTGTCTGTTGTTCGGACTCTCGTGTCCTCCAGGATCACATGTGGGGCAACGACGAACCCGGACGAACCTTCACTTGCGGGAACATCGGCAATCGAGTCGTCCAGCTGACCGACGCCGGACGAGTCGTCTCGGGAGACGTGCTCTATCCGGTCGAACACACGGGAACGGAGACGATCGTGGTCGTGGGACACACCGGGTGCGGAGCCGTAACGGCGACCTACGACGCGTTGACCGAGGGCGTCTCCGAGCCCGCGGGAATCACCCACTGCATCGAGTTGCTGAAGCCGTTCCTCGAGTCGGGCGTCGAACGCCTCCCGTCGGACGTGGACCGAACGGACGCCATCAACCGGCTCGTCGAGTACAACGTGGACCGACAGGTCGAGTTCATAGAGGGGAGCGACGACGTTCCCGATGACGTCGACGTGATCGGCGTCGTATACGATTTCCAGGACGTCTACGGCGGTCGCCGGGGGGACGTCCACGTCATCAACGTCAACGGAGAAACGAGCGTCGACGCGCTGCGAACCGAGTACCCGGAGATCGACTCGAGGATCGAGCGGCTCTGGGACTACTGACGGTCGGCGTTCCGCGGCCGTCGAGTGGCCGGTCAGTCGCCACCGCGGACGACGTGGCCGTACTTCAGGATTGCGACGAAGACGCCACCGCCGACCGCATTACCGGCGGTCGACATCGCGAGGAATTTTACGTAGTCGACGACCGTGACGTCCGCCGTGAGGAAGAGTCCGAACAGCACCTCGACGTTCCCGGCGATCGAGTGGGGGAGGTGGAGCAGGCCGATCAACGCGGTGACGAGCCAGATGATGAGCAACCGGCTGATCGTCTCCTGTGCGGCGGCGAGCAGCCACGCCGCTAGGCCCATGAGCCAGCCCGCGAGGATGCCGGCGATGAACAGCCATCTGACGTTGTGAGCGACGAGTTCGTGTGCGATCGTGACGAACGCTTCCGGCGAGGCGACTCCCAGTCCTGGCAACAGGACGACGATGAAGACGGTGAACACCGCCCCGCCCACGACGTTACTGATCCAGACCAGCCCCCAGACTCGAGCGAGATTCTCGAGCGACGCGCGGCCGGCGAGGACGGGCATCACCGCGAGGGTCGTGTGTTCGGTGAACAGCGCGGAGCGGGCGATGATGACGAAAATGAATCCGACGGCGTAGGCGTTCGCCAGCAGGAGTTCCGTGCCGAGTTCGCCGTAGCCACCGTCGGAGAGCGTGAGCAGGACCGCCATGAGCAACGGTCCGAACCCGATGTCGAGACCGGCCGAAAACCCCGATAGCAAGAGCCCCTCCGTTTCGCGCTCCATCTCGTGTTGCCCGGCCTCGATGGCGGACTTGAGGATGGCCCTCGACGGCGTTTGCTTGCCGACGACGGGCGGCTCTGGATCCGAATCAGCCACGCTATCCACCGTCCTGCACTGGGATGTCGGTGACGCAGTTCTCGAGCCAGGCCATATCAGTTAGTTCGGATCGGAGGCGGAAGAAATATGGGCTGCTAGTGGTTCACAGAGCCTCTTATTTCGTCCCCTCCCGACGGGTCGAAAACGGCGAGTACGACGACGGGACACCGAGGCGATCGACGACCGCGCACGCCGACCACATCCGATTCCGACGATCGCAGATCCCCACAGGTTGCCGGTTACGCCTCGGTCTTGGTTTCGGTCGTCGAATCGACCGGCGGCCGATTCGACTCCGGACCGATCGCGAGGAAAAACCGAACGAGTAGGAGTGTGCTAAGGAGGGTCAACGCGGCGAAGATACCGATTTGCGCCACCGGAACCGGGTGCCCGTCCCGGATCATGAAGACCGCCATCGCCAACACGGCCCCGCCGAGCGTTGCGATTTTGACGAGAAGGACTGCGGTGAACGCGTATCCCCACGGTCGCTGGTTCCAGAGCCAGTACGCCGAGAGCGCGGCGCCCGGCACGACCACACCGAGGTCCAGCGAGTGAACCACCTCGGGGTCACGCCCCGAGGCTTCCCGTGGTTTAGTCGGACACTCCCATCCGACCATCGGCCTGATAGCCTCGAACGGTCGGCTGGGTCACGGTCGGGGCGTCCACGGCCCCCGATGCCTGCCGTCGCACCTTCCGAACAACGGGGAGGCTGTTGAGAGCAGGCACATTCCAATCGAGTTTCTTCACACCTTTCACGGCGATATTGACGCTTGCACCACGGTCACTGTGGTCTTGATGCTCACAGTCTTTACACTTGAATCGCTTCTTGTTGCGGTTCGCTCGCTCCGTGTGTCCACACATTGGACACCGCTGGCTGGTGTACTCAGGGTTAATCCACGCGGTCGGGATGCCCTCAAACGACGCCTTGTACGACGTGTAGTATTGAAGGGCGCGGAACGGGAGGTGGTGCAAACGTCGATTCATCCGCGTACCGTAGTCGATACTATCGCGCATCTCTTTGAGGTCTTCAAAGACGATACACGGCTTCTCGAACTGACGGCTCCACTCCACGATGTGACGGCTCACCTTGTGTAGTCGGTCACGAACGAACCGTTCCTCGCGCCCTTCGAGCGTGTCGTGGATACTGCCTTTCCCCGCGTTCTGCACGCGCTTTCGCATCGTGAAGTAGCGGTGGCGCTCGAACTTGATTTCGGGGAAGTCGATAACCAACGTGTCCTCGACGCCATCTTCGGAGAGGGCGGTGAGTGCCACGTTGTCCTCGTTCACGTCCACGCCGATGACCGTCCGTGAGTCGTGCTTGTCTCGAACGGTCTGCTCGGTGTTGGTGACGTTGACGTGCAACTCGGGGTTGTCGTCGTGGAACAGGGCTTCTGCCGTCCCAATCTTCCACTCGTCACTTTCGAGGGCAGTCTTGAGAATGTCGAGGTGGGCGTCACTCCCGTCGAGGACGCCCTTAACGTGCTTGTAGGGTTTCGCGCTGATACGGAACGCTACGTCGCCGTTGTCGGTGAGAGACAAATTGTATCCTTCCTCGTAGTTCGCACGAAGCGGGTACGCACCGTCCTTAGTGTGACTCGGAAGTCCGAAGTCGTCGTACTCGTAGTAGTTCTCCATCGCACTGAGTGCCTTCGCACCGACGCGCTGAGTCGTGTTCTTCACGAGGTTGGCGTCATCGGCCACGCGGTCGGGAATTGCGTCCCAGTCCACGCCACCTTTGGCGAGACGGATGGTTTCGTTGTACACCTCGCGGGCTTCGAGTGTAGCGTCGTACAGCAGGCCCTCGTTGTCACTCTGGATGTTGAGTTGGAAGTCAAGCGTCTTGACGAGAGCCTGTTCGTCGGTCATTCTTCGTCTTGTTCGGTTGGTTCTGAGGTTCGGACGACTTTCACGTCGGCTCCACGCCAGCGTTTGGGGACGGTGACGTGGGCACTGTTCCCGAATGGTTTGACCTCGCCGTCGAGAACTTCCTCGCCGTCGATTTCAAAGCGATTCACCATACCTGTGTATATATTTTGTATATACTTAACTGTGTTGGTGGTGTGGGTTCGATATGGGGGAGAAGCGGTCGAACGATACGGTATACAACGTCAACTACCATTTCGTGTGGTGTCCGAAGTACCGCCACGTGATACTCGAACCAATCGAGGAATCTCTGGAGGAGGGTGTCCGCAACGTGTGCGACGAGTACGGGTACGAGATACTGTCGCTCCACAGTTCTCCCGACCACGTACACCTATTCGTCTCTGCCCACCCGAAGCACGCACCGAGCAAGATTGTACGAACCGTCAAGAGCATCACGGCACGGGAAATCTGGAACCAGCACGAACCGTTCTTGGAGGACTACTTGTGGGGCGGTGGATTCTGGGAGGAATCGTACTATGTGGGGACAGCAGGCGATGTTTCGACCGACACGATTGAACAGTATATCGAGCGAACGGAACACGTTTAGCCGTGCGTACGGCCTTCACCCTCGGGGTCAAGCCCCGAGGCACTCGGCCTGCTCCGCCTGTAGAAGCCCGGAACGAACAATCCGACGAGCGTCGCAACGATTGTCAGTGCCAGCGTCGCGACCGTTGCGAGGATGGACGAACGCGGGGGTCAGCATCCGCTTCGAGACGCAGTCATTCGAGCGTCTCCTCGCCACTCGAGTCCACGTTACTCGGGTCGGCGTCCCGTGGATCGGCCGGTCGCACGCCGAGGCGACTCTCGACGAACGCGGCGTAGTCGGCTGCGAAGGCGTCGACCTCGTGCCAGTCTGTGTACTCGTAATCCCGTGACGTGTCCGTATCCCCGGTCGCATCCCCGGCGATTCGCTTCATTAGCAGCCGTTTGAGAAAGCCGTACTTCGAGTAGCGGAGCGCGCCGCCGAAGAGCCCGATCCGGTCGGGGTGCCAGCCCGTTTCCTCGAGGAACTCGTCGACGTAGCCGGCAGCCTCGGCCTGTCGCGTCTCGTCTGCGACCGCCGACGACATCGACAACTGAAAGAACGCGGTCGGCCTGGACGCCAGTGCGTCCCGGTTTGCCTCCACGAAGTCCCGAACGGCCGACTGGTGTTTCCCCATGTGTATCGAGGCGCCGATACAGACCGCGTCGAACCCGTCGACCTCGAGGTCGGGCGGGAGTTCCTCGGCGTCGATCGCAGTCGCGTCGTGGCCGCGTTCGTCGAGGACGTCGGCGATACGATCGGCGACCGTCGCGGTCTGTCCCTCTCCAGTTCCGTACGGGATGAGAATCGAAACCATGAGAAGTTACTAGCAATACGCCCGTCGAGCCGATAAAGGGATGGCCGCCGTCCCACTATCGGGGACGTCTCGGTCCGGTCGCAATACCGGATCGAACGTGCGAAGGCCACCGATTCGGGCGAGCGCTCGCAGTACCGGACTCGGGGACCAACGCCACGCTGATCTCCTCCATCCCCGCTCGAGCGGGTGGCACGCGGCGACGGATACCGAAAGCCCGCGGCGACAGCGCCACCGTACCCGTGATCGCTGACGAACGGAAATCCGTTCGTGAAACGGGCGTTCGCCGTCGGTTCCGCGTCGTTCCCGTGCCTCGGAACTGAAACGGAGAGACGCGAGCCCCGTCACGATCGTGCACCGGTTGCTGAACGCCGACTGTCCGTACGGCGGCCGGGAACGTCGAGCGGCCGGGGACGTCGATACGGAGGCGGAGATGGCGGTGGCGCGTCCGGCCTACGTCTGGCCGGTCGGCGTGACGAGGAGTTCGTTCACGCTCACGTGTTGGGGTTGCGTAGTCGCGAAAACGATGGAACGGGCGATGTCCTCCGGTGAAAGCGTGGGCATGTCCATCTCGGCGAACTGTTCCAGTATCTGTTCGTCGGTGATGTGGGTCGGGAGTTCGGTGTCGACTGCACCGGGTTCGATGACGGTCGTCCGGATCCCGTCGGTCGTGACCTCCTGTCGAAGCGCTTCGGTGAAGGCATTCACCCCGAACTTCGTCGCGTTGTACCCGCTGACGGTGGCCGATGCTCGACGGCCCGCAACCGAGGAGACGTTCACGATGTGGCCCGCGTCCTGCTCTTGCATGAGCGGAAGCACGGCGTGCGTGAGGTTCATCAACCCGAGTAGATTGACCTCGACCATCTGCCGGAGGTTCGACCGCTCGGCACGTTCGAGCGGTTCGAGGAGCATCACGCCGGCATTGTTGACGAGGATGTCGATCCGTCCGAACTCGTCGACGACCGTTTCGACCAGCGAGTCGATATCGTCTTCGACGGTTACGTCGGTCGGCACGACGAGTGCGTCGCCACCCGCCGTCTCGATTCGGTCCGCGAGCGCCTCCAGTTCGTCGGTGCGACGGGCCGCAAGGACGACACGCGCGCCTTCATCCGCCAGCGCCGCGGCGGTTTCCTCTCCGATTCCGGAGGACGCACCTGTCACGACCGCAACCGTGTCGTCGAATTGCCACGTTTCTCGAGTCCCGCTCGTCGAAGCTGTCGTTTCTGACATCACGTATCGATACGAGCGTCGGACTGGAGAGCGTCATGCTAATGGGTAAGTTCGTTTAAATACTGCTTCGGCCCAAACAGTTGACCGATGAGTCGGCGCTCGGCCCGACGGAGCAGATCGGACGCGGACGGGGCGGAGATCCCGAGTTCGTCGGCGAGTTCCTGCGTCGTCATGCGACGCAGTGAGTCGTAGTAGCCGCGTGAGAACGCGACCGAGAGCGCCGTGTACTGTCTCTCCGTGAGTCCGAAGGTATCGCGTTCACCGGGACGTTCTGGATCGGCGGCGATAGTCAGCAACTCGAACGGGATGTCGTGGATCTCACATCGGTCCCGAAGGTGTCTGAACGCCTCGTAGTCCGAGAACACCTTCGACTCCTGTACTCCGTCGCCGGTAACCGTCGCGTCCAGGAGGACACCTTCGAATTGCTCCGGATCGTGGGAGGCGAAGAGATCGGATCCGCTGTCGATGGTCACCTGGTAGAACCATCCATCCGCCGTCTGCCCGACCTCCGCCGTGTCGACGACCTCCGATTGGGCGTCTACTCCGCGCTCGAAGGCTTCACGCGACTCGTCGTCGACGCGGACCGTGAGAAGGTAGTGGCCGTCTTCGAGGGCCACCGAGTCAGAGACTGCGATCTCTCCGCTCGGAATCGAATTCGCGAGGCCGACTAACGGGAGCGTGTGATCCTCGAGCAAAATTTCAGCGACGATTGCCATGGCGGTAATTGAAGCCGAGACACATAATCGACGGCGATACGAAACGAATAGTCGGAGCAGTTCACGGTGTGTGACCGTTCGTGTCGAAACGTGCCGGTCAGAGTGGTAGAGACGATGGACGAACGCCCGACCGCGAGGGTGGCTGTGGTCTCGTCTGCGTTCTCGTTCCGGAGCACCGTCTCCAACGTGAGGTACTGAAACGACGCGCGCCGTCAGCAGGGCCTCACACCGACAGGGGCACCCCGACTGATCGGTTCCCGCTTCTCATCGGAGGCGTGTCTCACTCAGAATCGCGTTTGGTGTTAGTCACGGGACGATGTTTCCCGAAGATACCCGTTGCCCCATTCGTCCATCGCTTCGATCACCGGCTCCAGCGAGGCTCCGTGTTCGGTCAACGAATACTCGACTCGGAACGGTTTTTCGCTCACGATCGCGCGATTCACGAGCCCGTTCTCCGATAAATCCTCCAGACTGCTCGAGAGTACGGTGGCGGAGATGTCGTCGATTTCGGCCTTGAGTGCGTTGAACCCGAGCGGACCTCGTTCGAGCAATCGATGGACGATGACTGGATGCCATTTCTTCCCGATAAGATGGGCCGTACACGTTACTGAACACCAGTCGTCGTCGGCACACCACGACGCGACACACGTTTTTTCGACTTCGTTACTCATTCCAACCAGTGCGTACTGAACGCGGCGGTATTATTACCATACTACTAACACAGTGTTCCGCAGCAGGTCCTGTTTCAGTAGTCGATACGGAAACCGGACCCACTCAGTCACGCCTTCGCTTACCCTTATTCGATTTCCTGCTCACCAGCCCCTATGGACGACACATATACGGATCGCGTGCAGACGATTCGCCGGTCGATTCCGGGCTGGGTCCTCGTCTGCCTTCGTCTCCTCCTCGCCGCACTCGTTGCGAGACCAGCCCTGAGCAAATTCCTCACGTACGGAAGTTCGGTTGCCTTCTTCGATGCGTACGGGATACCTGCGCCGACGGTCATGGTCGTCGTTGCAGGAATCGTCGAAGTGGGCGCGGTCGTGCTCCTCCTCGTCGGAGTTAAAGAGCGACTCGCTGCCGTCTCGCTCGTCCCAGTGATGCTCGTCGCGATAGTGTACGTCGGCCCGGATTGGAAGAACCTCGGCGTATTGATCGGTGCTCTCGCGGTTCTGATCGTGGAACGTGACCCCGATTCCCTCCGGCAGTTTGCCGGACAGATACTCGGTTAGGTTTCCCTCGCCGGCGGAGTCTCGCACAACGCCAATCGATGAGCGATAGGTTAGGTCTCGGTAACCTGCTCAGTGAACCCTTGTCCTAGCCTTATGGCGACATGAGTCCACGAGAGAGACGTGACAACAGTCGAAATCGAATACTGTGTTCCCTGTGGACTGCTCGATCCAGCGATCGAGACCCAGACCCGACTCCTCGACGAATTCGGACAGGAGTTAGAGGGTGTGACGCTCGCTCCGAGCCATGGCGGGGTGTTCACCGTCACTGCCGACGGTGAGACGATCTGGGACAGAGCCGTTCACGGCATCGAATTGGACCTCGAGGTCATCGTCTCGTCGGTCGACGACAGACTCTCGACGGACGCCTAATCGCCTCACGTTCCACCTTGCGAGTCGGTACAGCCGAGTGCCGTGTCCTCTCGAGAACGCTTTCAGTCACCGAACGTCCTTCGATACTTCGGAGTCGATAGTATATGCGTTTTCGTAATCGAAGTAGCGGTGAGTCGTGTCTCGCAACGATTCATCACGCGACGTCGTGTGTTCGCTGACTGAGCAACGCGAGAGTCAGACTATCACGGGTCCAGACGGACTCGCCGGCTATTCCCTGCCGATCCGGTCGACCGTCCGGAGGCGCAGTAGACGTCGACCGAGTTTGTCGTCGCCGACGGTCTACGGACGGAGCAGGCCGAGTGCTTCGGGAGTCATCCGAAAATCGAATCTCTCCGAGATCACGAGAATTGGAGATTCTCGAACGACCTGACCTCGAGGTGTTTCACGCGCCGTCACACCACCAGATTCGAGCGACCCGCGTCTGAATTTCACCGAGGTGGTGGCCGCCAGAGAAACGGAAGCGCCTCGAGCCACGAAGTGTGCTGCGAGGGTACAGACACTTGTAGAGGCTCGTACAAGCCTCCGAAAAGGATATATGAGGAGTTGTTCAATTAATCAAGCGTGACTCGAGACACGACCAGGCTCCGGCGCTATATCGAAGACGATGTCGGCGACTGCTGTGACGCGGACGTCGAGGCGAGATTGAACGACCTCGTCTCCCTCACGGCGGCGATTCCGGAGGATTACGAGCGGGACCTAGCCGCGCTGAAGGCCCTCGGAAACGAGACTCGCTATCGGATCGTTCGGCTCCTCGCCGCCGCTGAAGACGAACTCTGTGTGTGCGAAATCACACCGGTGTTCGACGTAAGCGAGAGCGCCGTCAGTCACGCGCTCTCTGATCTTGCCGACGCCGGGCTCTTGACCCGGCGAAAGGAGGGAACGTGGCGATACTACCGAACGACCGAGAGTGCCGATCAACTGGTTGAAGCGCTCGACGTCTCACGAGGAGATACTAACCAAAAATGATCGACAATTCGGACACGTTTGCGGGCGTGGAGGTTCGTGATTGGGCACTCGACGACCCGAGCGGACGAGACATCGACCGTGTCAGGGAGATCCGGGACGAAATCACGGAGCTATTCGATGAAATAGAGGCGAATCGTGATGAGTGAGGAATCGACGGCATCAGCCGACGAACGCGGAAACCTCGACGCCGCAGAACAGCGACGTGCCGTTCGCAATCGGTACGCTCGAATCGCCACCGCATCCGGAGCGAACGCGGACTGTGGCACCGACTCGGGTAGTTGCTGTGACGATGACACTGCTGAATCAGGGTCCCAGAAACTCGGCTACGAAGACGCTGATCTGAACGCGGTGGAGGAGGGTGCCGACTTGGGGCTCGGGTGCGGGAACCCGACGGCTATCGCGTCACTCGACGATGGTGAAACGGTCCTCGACCTCGGGTCGGGGGCTGGATTCGATTGTTTCCTCGCGGCCCGCGAGGTGGGCGAGTCGGGACGGGTGATCGGCGTCGATATGACCCCCGAGATGGTAGATAAAGCACGAGAGAACGTCGTGAAGAACGACGCGACGAACGTCGAGTTCCGCCTCGGCGAAATCGAACACCTCCCCGTCTCGGACGAAACGATCGACGTCGTCATCTCGAACTGCGTCATCAACCTCTCGC